>CAWGLE010000004.1:0-495000 GCA_963823345.1 Candidatus Sulfomarinibacteraceae bacterium | reverse complement strand
GAGCACGAAGAGCAGATTTCGGATTTCGGATTTCGAATTTCGGATTTTCCATCGCAGCCTTGCAACCCAGGTTCGAGTGCTCGACATCTGAAGAGCCTGCTGGTAGGAGGCGCGTTCACCGGACGTGCCGTCCTCATCAGACGATTTTGGGATCTCGGAGGATCCCAGCGAGTCGGACCTCATCGGGCCCAACCATCGTTTGAGGGGGCACTCACGGGCAACAACGCCGTGAACATCGGGATCATCACGCCGGAATGCAGCCTCCCGGAGCGAATGCCCCAGGTGGCCGTCAGTCCGTCGCGGCGGTCCAGGTGGGTGAGTGGTTCGAGCCCTCTTTCGTGAGCTGATGCGGGACACCGTCGGCATCGGTGATGAAGATCTGGGTGGTCCCGGTCCGATCCGACGCAAAGGCGAGCATCGAGCCATCGGGGGAGAAGCATGGGGACTCGTTGTTGCCCGGGCCCGGAATCACGGTCTGCTGGCCCGAGACGATATCGATGGTCGCGATCTGGAACCGGTTGCCGACCTTGGTGGTGCACGCGATCCTGGTTCCGCCCTCGGCCCAGGTCGCTTCGTCGTGGAAACCCCCGTCGAAGGTCAGCCGGCGGACGTTGGAGCCGTCGCTGTCCATCAGATAGATCTGCGGGCTGCCGGATCGCGCGGACGTAAACGCAATCTGGCGCCCGTTCGGCGCCCACGCCGGCTGGGTGTCGATGCCGCGGGCGGTCGTGAGGCGTCGCGGGGCCCCGCCTTCGACGTCGATCGAGAAGATGTCGGTGTTGCCGTCCACACTCGATGCAAAGGCGATTGTCTTGCCGTTCGGAGAAAACGAGGCTGAGGAGTTCACCCCGCCCTTGTCCCAGAGCGGCCGCAGATAGCCTTCGTGTGGCGTGAGGACGAACAGCGCCGGCGACCCGCGGAGAAACGACGTGAAGACCAGGCGGCGGCCGTCCGGCGACCACGCCGGCGCCAGAGCGATGGCGCCGTGTTTGGTCAACTGCTTCGGGTTCGCACCGTCCCAGTCCATCACCCACACTTCCGAGTTGCCGGACCGGGTCGAGATGAACCCGATGCGCGACAGGAACGGCCCGGCGCGCCCCGTGAAAACCTGGACGATATCGTTGGCCAGGGTGTGGGCCACCACCTGGCTGGCAGTGATGCCGGCCCGATACCGCTTTGCGAACGCGAACTCGCCGGAAACCAAATCAACCAGGCGCGCTTCCACCACCAGCTGGCCTCCGGCACGGACCACGGTGCCGCTGAGCAGGAACTGGGCGCCGATCGCCCGCCACCGCTGATTGAGGATCTCCGGTCGCGGGTCGTCCTCGACGAGGGCGTACAGCTTGGTGTCGACGACCGCGATCGGGGCCGCCGCCGCGAGGTCGTTGTCGAGGGTCTCCTGGAAAATTCTGGACGCGTCCGCCGGGGTCCCGGGGAGGACCATCAGCGGTGGTGCGGCGATCGCGACCCGGCGCAGACCCGGCTGCGTGATTTCCAGATACAGCTCATTCTGTGCGGCAGCGGGAGAGGCAGAGGCGAGGGCCACGGCCACGAACGTCATCAGCGGCAACCTGCAGTGTTTCATTCTCACTCCGAAAAGCTCAGATGGACGGTCAGACTCGGCTTGCCGTACGCCGGCGGCAGCGGCGGCAGCGGATTGGCGGCATAAATGGCCCGCAGCGCGGCACGATCGAAGCTCGGATTTCCCGAGCTCTCTTCGAGTCGGATGGACTCCAGTCGCCCGTCCTTGAGGATCACGAAACCGACCCGCGCCCGTGTGCCGGCCGGCACCACGGGTTTGTACCATCGCGACTCGACAAGGGCGAGCATACGATCCACGTAGTAGGCAAAACGAAAATCGGACGGGATACCCGCCCCTCCGGCGCCCGTCTCCCCGCCGACGGACAACCCGCGTCCGCCGCCCCCGCCTGCGGTTCCACCGGAACCGCCGCCGGCATCTGCTTCGGACGGGGGCGGAGGTGGGGTCGGCACCGGAGTGGATGGGGATTTCTCGGACCGCATGGCGTCGGCGCTCGCCTTGCGCGACTCGACCGGGGGAGCCGGCGGTGCGGTCGCCACCGCAGACGGTTTCGGAACGGCGGTGGCGGGTGGTTTCGAGGGTTCGGGAACCGGGGTCGACGGTTTTTGCGTGTCGCCGGACGGAGGACGACGGTTCGGGGGCTGTTGACGCACCACCCTCACCGACACCGAAGGCAGCTGGATCGGGCGCGCGGCGGTGCGTTTCCCCACCAGGTAGGTGGCCGCAGCAGCGCCGGCGTGCAGCAGAACCGCAGTCACGACCCACGGCAGCAGCCGCGGTCGCGACCGCTCATGTTCCACCAGGACGCGGGTGACCGGGTCGATCACGACGCCTCACGCCCCCTCGGGCTGGGTGACCATACCCACCTGCTCGACACCGACCTGGTCCAGCACCGCCAGGACCCGAATCACGAATCCGTACGGCAGGGTCTCGTCGGCCTTGAGGTAAACCGGCCGCGGCGTTCCCGCCAACATCGCGCCCAACCGGTCGGGCAGGAGCTTGAGGTGGACCGGTTCGTCGCCGAGAAGGATGATCTGATCCGAGGTCAAGGTGAGGATGACCGGCTCGTCGCTCTTCGAGGTGAGGGCCGGCGCTTCCTGCTTCGGCAGGTTGACCTTGAGGCCCTGGACCAGCATCGGCGCCGTGATGATGAAGATGATGAGCAGCACGAGCATCACGTCCACCAGCGGCGTGACGTTGATCTCGGCCATTTGATCGAGATCTTCGGAAATCTTGCCCGCCATCGACGCCTACCCAATTCCGATTTCGGATTTCGGATTTCGGATTTCGAATTTGTCGAGGTCCCTCTTCAGGAACGCCGCAACCTCATCGACAGAGAACCCGAAATCGGATTTCCCCGGCGGTGGGTCACTGACGGGGCTCCCGGGAGGGCGGGTGGTCAATTCGAAATCCGAAATCCGAAATCCGAAATTCATCAGGTGAAGTTCCGCTCGACCAGGTTGAGAAACTCGAGCTCGAAGTCCTCCATACGGCGCCGCATGACCCGCACCTTGGCCAGGAGGTGGTTGTACGCCACCACCGCCGGGATCGCCGCCAGCAGCCCCGCAGCCGTGTTGACCAACGCCTCGGCGATGCCGGGCGCGACCGTCGTGATCGAGGTGGAACCGGTGGCGCCGATGGCGTGAAAGGTGTTCATGATGCCCCAGACCGTGCCGAAGAGCCCGATGAAGGGCGTGGCACTGGCAGTGGTCGCCAGCATCGGCAGCGCGCGCTGCAGTCGTTCGAGCTCGGCGCCCACGGCGCGTTGCAGGGCACGGTGAACGCCGTCGAGGCTCTTGAGCTTGAGCGACGACTCGGGCTCGGACGCGCGCCGCGTCGACCGGATCTGCGCCTCGAGCTCGGTGTAGCCCGCCTGGAACATGGCCGCCAGCGGTGAGGCCCGGTATTTGGGCGCCGAAGCCGCAACCTCGTTGAGCCGGGAGGCCTCGCGAAAGACCTTGAGAAACCGGTCCGAGGCCCGCCGCGACGCGGCGAGCTCGCGCCACTTGCCGAGAATGACCGACCACGAGGCGAGGGAAAAGACGATCAGGATGACGAGAACGACCTTCGCCACCCACCCGGTCTGCAGAAAAAACTTCACGATCTCCACGCCGGGCATTGTATGCGATCTTGCCAAACCCGCGTACACGCGCGGGCCGCCCCCGTGATCCTGAACACATTCGGAGCACCGACCTCATTTGACACTCGATAGCCCCTGCGCTATAACGCTCCAACCTGGTGTGCCCAGGTAGCTCAGATGGTAGAGCAGCGGACTGAAAATCCGCGTGTCCGTGGTTCAATTCCGCGCCTGGGCACCACCTTCATGACTGTTTCGTCCCCACCACTCGGTGGGGATTTTCAGTTCGCTGCTCTACAGGGGAGTGTGAGGGGCTTGCCCCTCACGGTGATGTGCAGCGGACGGAGCCGCGCCTTCGAGGCGCGGCGGAGTGAAGAGGAAAATCCGCGTGTCCGTGGTTCAATTCCGCGCCTGGGCACCACCTTCATGACTGTTTCATCCCCACCACTCGGTGGGGATTTTCAGTTTTGAGTTTTGAGTCTTAGTTTTCAGTTCCGGAGCGAGTCCTGAAGACCGGGCACTCACGAACCCGCGGAAACGGGCCACGTTCACCGGACGTGCCGTCTCAAACGATGTTGGGATCTCGGAAGATTCATGCGAGCCTGCCGGTCGGGCCCAACCATCGTTTGAGGGGGCACTCACGGGCAACAACGCCGTGAGAATCGGGATATTCACTCCGGGGTGACCTTTAGGAACGTGCCACGTGCGGCGGAGGCGCTCACGATCGCATTGTGGTGCGGCCGTCCCGGCCGCACACGCGCAGCCGGGACGGCTGCGCCACAAACAACCGAGCACAGGTACAATGAAGTGGCTTGGCACCCCCGCCCGGCGAAGAACCCACGGAGCACACCATGAGCGATCGCAAGTACCGCCACCGCGGCTATCAGGACGACGACCGGGACAGGCAGCCCCAGGGCAAAAAGGAACGCCCGAAGACCGACGGCGTCCGCCGCTACGACAGCGCGCCCCGCGGGCGCGGTCTGGGCGCGCCGACCCGGGTCGCCTTCAAGTGCGCCCGCTGCGGGCACGAGCTGGCGGACCCGGACATTTCGCTCACCACGACCTGCTCATCGTGCGGCGACGCCCTCCACTCCTGTGCGAACTGCACCTTCTTCAACACCGGATCCCGCTTCGAGTGTCAGAAACCGATCACCGCGAGGGTGGAGAGCAAGACCAAAGGCAACGACTGCACGTTCTTCAGCCCCAAGGCCGTCCGCGACCTCAAGATCGAGGCCCAGCAGGGCGGCACGCCCAACGACCCGCGGGCGGCGTTCAACGCGCTGTTCAAGAAGTAATTTCGGCGCGACGCGCCGAAATTACAGGTGAGAAATCCGAATTGACGTCAGTCTGATTTCGACCCTCTGGCGGTGATCGTCTCCAGCCCGTGCGCGTGCGGTCCGGTCTCCTGGCGCCGCAACAGGATGGCGAAGAAGAGGGCGAGGAAGCCCAACCCCGAGAAGACCCACATCCCCGGCGCATACCCCATCGGGTTGGCGGCGCTGGCCTGGAAGGTGTCGTTGGTCCGGCCGATGAGCCAGTTCATGCCCGCGACCCCGATCTGTTGGATGAGCGTCATCACCGCGTAAGCGGTGCCGAGCCGGCGCTCTTCGACGATATAGGCCACCGACGGCCACATCACCGCAGGAATGAGCGAGAACGCGATCCCCATCATGAGGATGGGCACCCACAGCGGGGCGATGTGGTACGCCATGATCACGTAAACCGGCATCAGCAAAAACGACCCGAAGGCCATGAAGAGGGCCCGCTTGCCGACCTTGTCCACCAACAAACCGAAAAGCGGGGTCGCGAACATCGCCGCGAACGGGAGCACGCTGTTGAGTTGGCCGGCGGCCTGCCGGGTGTAGTCCCAGGATTCGATGAAGAACTTGATGGAGAACGAGCGGAACGGGAAGATCGCCGAGTAGAAGGTCACGCACAGCAGCACCACGAACCAGAACGACGTGCTGAACCGGAACAGGTCCGACAGCACGAGCTTGTCGGTTTCGCCCGCCCGGCCGAGCCCGAAGCGCCGCGAGGCGATCCCCTCCAGCGCTCCGTAGGCGACCGCCGCGATCACACACAGGAGTCCGATCACCGCCGCCACCATCAACGGGCCCTTCCAGCCGTCATAGGCGAACTCGGCCCACGTGGGTGACCAGTCGGCGGAGACGGATCCCAGCCGCGCGATGGTCAGGTTGATTCCGAAGGCAAAGCTGAGCTCCTTGCCCTTGAACCACTTCGCCAGGGCGGTGGTGATGGCGACGATCAGCGGTTCGGATCCGATTCCGAGCAGAAAGCGCGCTGCGAGCATGACCGACAGGTCGGAGGACACGACCATCAGGATCCCGGCAACACTGCAGATCGCCGCGAACAGGATGGTCGACTTGGCAGTCCCGATCTTGTCGATGATCACGCCGCCGATCAAGAGCACGATCACCGCCGCGATGCTGTAGACCGAATACAGCTGACCGATGTTTTCGTCGGAGAACCCGAGATCGGACTTGAGGATGTCGGCAATGGGGGCGATCGAGTCGTAGACGTAGTAGTTGGCGAACATCGCCAGGCTGATGACGATCAACACCACCCAGCGGTACATCGAGGACGGTTGCGGCGCCGCAATATGGTTCTGAACATCTGTCATCGAGGACTCCCTCCGGTCGATCAACTCTGGATTGTAGACCAGGTCTGGAAGACTGTATCTCCGTTTGGTGTTATAATGGCCGAACTATCCGTGGCGCCCCGGCGACCGCGGTCGCCGGAGGAACATCGGGTTGCTCACCCGCAGACGCTTCATAAAAACCGCCACCATGACCGCCGCCGGATCGCTCGGTCTCACGGGCTATGGCTTTGCCAGCGCTCTCGACCTGCCCGGGGTGCGCCGCCACATCCTGCGGCTGCCGGCACTCCCTGCCGAGTGGATCGGTCTGCGGATTCTCCAGATCTCGGATGTCCACGCCGGCCCCTACATGGGCGCCGAACGGATGGCCGGGATCAAGGATCTCGCTTCCAGGCTGTCCCCGGACATGATCGTGTTCACGGGCGACCAGATGGATCGTCGCGAGTCCGACGCCGAGCTCTTTGCCGAGGGATTTGCGGGGATCTCCGCCCCGATGGGGGTGTGGGGCATCCTCGGCAATCACGACCACTTCATCGACCCGAAAAAGTCCGAGTGGGCCCTCCGCGCCGCAGGCGTCGAACCGCTGGTCAACGACGGCGTGACCTTCGACCGCGGTGGTGCACGCCTTGCACTGATCGGGCTCGAGGACCTCAACGCCGGCGGCGGCCGCGCCCCCGACTTTTCTGTCATTGCCAGGTACCCGACGTCGTACCGCATCTGCCTCAGCCACCAACCCCAGAGCTGGCACCGGGTCGCAGCGGCCGGAGCCCACCTCACCCTGTCCGGCCACACCCACGGTGGTCAGATCGCACTCACCGGCCGCTACCTCAACGTGGCCCGCTTCAGCACCCGTTACATCGCCGGCCCATATCGCCGCGAGGAGTCCTTCCTCTACGTGTCGCGGGGCGTCGGCGTGGGAGCCGTGCCGGTCCGGGTCGGCGCGCCGCCGGAGATCGACCTTCTGACGCTCCACAGCGCCACCGCAAGCCTGAAGGCGGTCGCATAAGGCGTTCGAACGTTCACACGTTACACGTTACAACGTTCCGCCCAACCACCCGCGAATGAAGCCACCGTGGCCTCGATTATCAACGTTCCAACGTGTAACGTTCTAACGTGTAACGATTTGTGACGTCACATCGGGTAAAGGCCGCTGTCGCGGGTGGGGGCGGCGCCTGAAAAGCCGCCGCCGCTCTCCTCCCCCATCTCCTCTTCGATGGCGTCGCCCATCTCCTCTTCGACCTTTTCCGGGTCCTCGCCGGCCTCGAGCCGACGAATCATCTCCTCCATTGCCGGCGTCACCGGTTCGCCCGCGATCTCGGTCATCTTCCGCACCGCGGCCGCCATCGCCCTCGGGTCGTTCTCATCCATGTTCTCGAGCTCGGCGGCGAAGCGCATCATCTCCCGCTCGACCCGCGGATCGTCGAAGTCGCCATCATCGGCCCCGCCGCCGGAACCGGTGGTGGTCTTGGCCGCCACCCCGAATCGGGAGGGGACCCGGGAGAGGTCGGTCGCGCCGCACCTGGGGCAGGCCGGGGTCTTTTCAGGCGCCACCTTGAACGAGTGAAAACTGAAGATCCGGTTGCACGTCCCACACAGAAACTCGTAGATCGGCATCACGACCCTCCGTCACCACCCGGCGCTTCCCAGCGCTGAATCCGAAAGCGCTCGAGCCCGTACTCGCTGAGAGATCCCCGGTCAACCCGCATCGCCAGCTGCACCGTTTGATCCTCGAACCGGCGCGCCAGCTGGTGCGGCAGATCCACGGCGCGGCGGACCATTTCGGCCTCGGCCAGCGGCACCCTGAGGATCGCCACATCCGGCGCCGACAACAACGCCGCGCGAATCGAGTCCCTCAGCTCTTCGATGCCGGCGCCGGTGGCCGCCGACACCGCCGCCAGACCGATATTGCGGGTGCCTCCGCCGGGCCGGCCCGGTTGTCCGAGGTCGATTTTGTTGAGCACGACCAGGATGCGTTCCGGGTCCACCCCGAGGCCCTCGAGAACCTCGTCGCCGACCTTCAAGTGCTCTTCCCACGACGGGTGGACCGAGTCCACCACGTGCAGCACCAGATCGGCGGCCGCCGCTTCCTCGAGCGTCGAGCGGAAGGGTGCCACCAGATCGTGGGGCAGCTTGCGGATAAAACCCACCGTGTCGGTGAGCACCGCGGTCACGTCCTCGCCCAGGCTCACCCGCCGCGCCCTCGGGTCGAGAGTCGCGAACAGCCGGTCCTCGACCAGGACATCGGCGCCGGTGAGGCGGCGGAACAGCGACGACTTGCCCGCGTTGGTGTAGCCGACGAGCGCCACTGACGGCAACGCCCGGCGCCGTTCGCGCTGCATCCGCCGGTCGCGTTCGATCACCTCGAGTTTCTTCTTGAGCTGCGCCATCCGGCTGTTGATCAGCCGCTTGTCGATCTCGAGCTGGGTCTCGCCGACTCCACGGGTTCCGATCCCGCCCGCCTGCCGGGACAGGTGACGCCAGCGCCGGGTCAGACGGGGCATCAGATAGCTGAGCTGCGCCAGCTCGACCTGGGTCTGCGCCTCGCGGCTGCGGGCGTGCTGCGCGAAGATGTCGAGAATGATCGCCGACCGGTCGAGGACCTTGACGGTCTTCGGGACCTCGCTCTCGATGTTGCGGACCTGCGAGCCGGTCAGATCCTCGTCGAAAACCAACGACTCGATCTCGTCCTCTTCGCACCGTTGGGAGAGACTTTCCAGAAACCCGCTCCCCACCAGGGTCGCCGCATCGAACCTCGCGCGCTCCTGCGACGCCCGGCCGACCACCACCCCGCCGGCGGTGTCCACGAGCCGCTCGAGTTCGTCGAGATGCTCGTCGACGGTCGCGCGGGGAAGTCCGGGCAGCACGAGACCGACCAGGAAGGTCCGCTCGCGCCGCTCGCAATCAGGTTCGTACAGTCGTGATGGCGCCATCGATCAGGGTTGATCCTCCTGATGGATTCTCAGGAACGCCCGTTCGCAGGCCGCCAGCGTCTCCTCGATGTCCTTTGCACCGTGGGTGCTCGAAACGAAGGCCGCCCGGGCGGGGTCGGCCGGAAACAGGATGCCTTCCCCGCGGAGATGCATCGCCAGCTTGCAGTAGGCCTCGGCATCCGCCGCTTCCACGTCTTTACGGTCGGCGACCGGACCGGCGGTGAGGTAGATGGCAAACACCGAACCCAGCCGGTTCACCGTCATCGGCCGGGAAAAGCGCTCCGCCAGCCCGAGCAATCCGGAGACGAGTTGGTCGGCGCGTTCGTCAAGCCGTTCGTAGACCGCGTCGTTCTTGAGGATCGACAGTATGGCCTCTGACGCCGCCAGCGACACCGGGTGCGGCGTCGGAACCCCGTCGAAGTTCGCCAGCGGCGGGAGAGCCTCGCGAAACGCCGCCACACCGATCGGGAACCCTCCCCCCAGTGCCGCTCCGTACACAGCCACATCGGGGGTGACACCCATACGGGCGGCCATGCCGCCGCGGTGGACCCGAAAGCCGGACACCCGCTCGTCGAGTATGAACGGAACTCCGGTGTCGCGGCAGGCCTCTTCGATCTCCTGCAATGCGTTTTCAGGGGGCGGCACGACTCCGAAACGGCCCATCAGAGGATCGATGATCAACCCCGCCAGCTTCGACGACCCGCTGGCCAGGGCCGCGAGGATCTTGGTCACGTCCCAACCCGGGACTTCCCGAATCGGGTTCGACGGGTCGATGGCGGATGAATGCGGAGCGCCGACCCGCAGCGGTGCGCCGCCGTCGAGCACCAGGAACTTTCGATTGCCGGTACGTTCCCGGGCCCACTGGAGGACGTTTCGAAAGGCCTCGTCCTGGCTGCGGCAGAACCACCAGCTGCCGACCCACGGCAGGAACTGACTGAGGGTCCTGGCCAGCTCCACCTCCTGGGGCACGTGAAACCCCTCCGGGATGCCGCCCTGGAGGACCTTGCGAACCGCGTCGAGGACAAACTGATTGGCGTAGCCGACGATGGTGGCGCCGCCGGCCCCGATGTAGTCGATATAACCCGCGTTGTCGATATCGTAGACCCGCGAACCGTCGGCCTTCTGCGCCACCAGGAGGCGCCCCGAGCCGGACCGGAGCAGCGGCACCGATTCCGCTTTTTCCATCAGTTCATCGTGTCGTCGACCCATCGTGATCAGTAATCCCTCGCATCGGTGTCGCCGTCACCCCAGAAGAAAAACCCCCGACACCGATTCGAGCAGAATGTCCGGCCGTAGTCGTGCATCCCGCAGTACTGGCAAAAAACAGCATGACAGATGAAACACTCCTGCACCTCGTTCTCCGGCACATCGAGGCCGCAGAGCGGGCATTTGATCAGCTCCTCCAGGTGCTCCATCGGCATACGGTTCAGTATAACCTCATCGACGGTTTCGTCGACTGGGACGAGGTGGACTCGCAAATCATCTCCAGGTATAGTGCTCGACCGGGCGGTGTAGCTCAGGGGTAGAGCAGGGGTCTCATAAGCCCTGTGTCGGTGGTTCAAGTCCACCCACCGCCACCAATTCCGGCCTCCGGATTCGCGGCGAATCCGGAGGCCGGAATTGGTAACAGGGTTTAGTATGAAGCATGGTTTCGGTCGAGTTTGTCGAGCGTTTCCGAGCCACATTCCCCCACCTGGTCGGCCATAGGGTGTTGGTGGCTCTTTCGGGCGGTGCGGACTCGGTCGCTCTGCTCCACCTTCTGCGCAGCCCCGAGCTCATGCTCGATCTCGAAGCCGCTCACGTTCATCACGGTGTTCGCGGCGCTGAAGCGGATGGCGATGCCTCCTTTTGTGAGGACCTCTGCGCGGGGATGAAAATCCCCTTCCACCTTCTCAAGATCGACCCCACGGCAGCGCTCGTTTCGGGTCGCGAAGGCACCTGGCGATGCCTCCGATATCGGGCCCTCCTCGATCTCAGAACGAGCCGAGGGCTCGACGCTATCGCCACCGCCCACCATCGTGATGATGTGGCGGAGGGGGTCTTGGTGCAGCTCCTGCGCGGCGGCGGGCCGAGGGCCATGTCGGGTATCGACGAGGCCACCGTTGACGGCGTCATCCGCCCTCTCCTGACGTGGTCCCGATCGGATATTTCAGGGTGGCTCCGAGGGCAGGGCGTCGAGTGGCGGGAGGACAGCTCGAACCGGGACCCCCGACATCTCCGGAACCGGGTCCGCCACGAGCTGCTGCCCGGACTCGAAGCGGCGAGCCCGGCACTCCGCAACCACCTGATCCATCTCGCCGAAGCCTTTGCGCGAGACGACCGCTATTTTGCCGGGCAGCTCAAGTCCCTGGGGTCCTGGATCGATCCCTGGGAACCCGCCGGGGGGGTGCCGGTAGCGGCCGTCGCAAGCCTCCCGCCGGCGCTGCGGTCGCGATGGCTCCACGCCCAGGCCGGCATGGTCGGTCTGACCAGGGTGACGCGACGACAAGCCGAGCTCTTCGAGGATATGGTCGTCCGCGGCGAGGGGCGCGCCGTCACTCTCGGCGGCCGCTGGAGCATCCGCCGGGCCGGCGGCAGCCTGTGGCTGGAACCCCCCGGGATGCCGCCGGCCTACGCCATCGATCTGGTGGAAGGCGTCACTTTCGATCTGCCGTTGGCGGGGTGGAGCGTCCGTTTCGGGCCGGCCGCCGACCCGCCGCCCGGGCTTCGTTGGCGCTTCCAGGCCGATCACCGCGCGCGGCTCTCCGTGCGGAGCCCGCGCGGGGATGATCGGGTAGAGGTCAACGGCGAAACCGTCCGGGTCGCAAAATTATTCGCTCGAAAGCTGCCGCGCCACCTTCGCAGCGCGTGGCCGGTATGCTGCGAAAGTGATAGAATTCAATGGATTCCAGGGGTATGGCGGGGCCCCGATCAGTCGACCCCGACGGGCCATGTTGTGGAGGTGATGCGTCGTGAACGACCTTCGTGTGTTGTTTAGCGCCGAAGAGATCCAAAAACGGGTGGGCGAGGTCGCCAAGGCGATCGCCGGCGACTACCAGGATCGCCAACTGGTGTTGGTGGGCATGCTCAAGGGTGCGGCGTTCTTTCTGGCTGATCTCGCGCGCTGTCTCCCGCGTCCCGTGGACTACGAGTTCGTCAGCGTGTCCTCGTCCATCGGCGCCCACGGCGAGGTGGTCAGCCTGACGTTCGCGACCCAGGTCGACGTTTCCGGGCGGCACGTCCTGGTGCTCAAAGACGTGTTTCATTCGGGCGTTACCGAGAACTACCTCATCACCCATCTCAGCCAACAGAACCCCGCGACGATCGAGGTGGTGGCGCTGGTGGACAAACCGCAGCTTCGCAGCGTCAATCTCAGCGCGAAGTACTCGGTCTTCAACGACGTCCCCGATGGGTTTCTCGTCGGCTACGGTCTCGGGCCGGGTCACGGTGAACACACCAACCTCCCGGATCTTTGCATCGTCGACGGAAAGTAGGACCGGTCATCTGGGAAGAATACCGGCGGTGACCCGGGTTTCCCCAAAGGCCCTGTCCTGTGACAGGCGCCAAAGGACAACGAAGAGTGAATCAAACCGTTCGTACCGTTCTCATGTGGATCGTGATCCTGGTGGGGGTCCTGCTGATTCTGCAGGTCCTCCGGGGCTACTCGACGACCAGCCAGGAGATCGCCTTTTCCGAATTGCTCGACCGGGTCGACGACGGCCAGGTGTCGCGGGTCCTGATCAAGGGCGAGGAGATCTTCGTCCGCACCACCGGCGCGGCCGAGGAGTCGGCTGCCGCTCCGCGGTACGATCTCCACACCTACAGCCCGGGCTACGACGACCTCATCAAGGACCTGCGGGCGAAGGGCGTCGAGATCAAGGTCGAAAAACCGTCCGACGGCCGCATGCTCACGGCACTGCTGTCGTGGGCGCCGCTGCTCATCCTGGTCGGTCTGTGGTTCGTTTTCTTCCGCCAGATGCAGGCGGGCGGGACCAAGGCGATGAGCTTCGGCAAGTCCAAGGCCCGGCTCCTCACCGCTGACCAGAAGAAGGTCACCTTCGCCGACGTCGCGGGGGTCAACGAGGCCAAGGAGGAGCTCGAGGAGATCATCGATTTCCTCAAGGACCCGAAGAAGTTCACACGCCTCGGCGGCAAGATTCCCAAGGGCGTTCTCCTCATGGGTTCGCCCGGCACCGGCAAGACCCTGCTGGCAAAGGCCGTGGCCGGTGAGGCCGGCGTGCCCTTTTTCTCGATCTCGGGGTCCGATTTCGTGGAAATGTTCGTCGGCGTCGGCGCGTCCCGGGTGCGCGACCTTTTCGAACAGGGCAAGAAGAACGCGCCGTGCATCGTCTTCATCGACGAGATCGATGCCGTCGGCCGCCACCGCGGCGCCGGTCTCGGCGGCGGCCACGACGAGCGCGAGCAGACCCTCAACCAGCTCCTGGTGGAGATGGACGGTTTCGAGTCCAACGAGGGCGTGATCCTGATCTCGGCCACCAACCGGCCGGACGTGCTCGACCCCGCCCTGCTGCGGCCGGGCCGGTTCGACCGCCGCATCGTCGTCAACCCGCCCGACGTCAAGGGGCGCGAGGGCATTCTCAAGGTCCACAGCACCGAAATCCCGATGGCGTCGGATGTCGACGTGGCGGTGATCGCCCGCTCCACGCCGGGGTTTTCGGGCGCCGACCTCGCCAATCTGGTCAACGAGGCGGCGCTCCGCGCGGCGCGCTTCAACAAGATGAAGGTCGACATGGCGGACTTCGAGTTCGCCAAGGACAAGGTGATGATGGGTTCCGAGCGCCGCTCGCTGGTCATGTCGGAAGCCGAGAAGCGCCTCACCGCCTTCCACGAGGCGGGGCACGCCCTGGTGGCGGTACTGGTTCCGGAAGCCGACCCCCTGCACAAGGTCACGATCATCCCGCGCGGCATGGCCCTGGGTCTGACCCAGCAGCTGCCGCTCGAGGACCGCTACACCTACTCGAAATCCTACATCGAGGCCAACCTCAAGGTGCTGATGGGCGGCCGCCTCGCCGAAGAGCTGATCTTCGGGTCGGGCCACATGACCACCGGCGCCGGCAACGACCTCGAGCGGGCCACCGAGATGGCCCGCAAGATGGTGTGCGAGTGGGGCATGAGCGAGAAGATGGGTCCGCTCACCTTCGGCAAACGCGAGGAGTCGATCTTCCTCGGCAAGGAGTTCGCCCGCCACCAGGACTTTTCGGAGGCGACGGCGCAGCGGATCGACGAGGAGATCAGCAAGTTCATCACCGCCGCCTATGAGGGGGCGTACAAGCTGATCGGCAGCAACCGCGACGCGTTGGAGGCGATCGCGACGGCGCTTCTCGAACACGAGGTGCTCGACGGCGAGAAGATCTACGATCTCATCGCCGAGCACTCGAACATCGACATCGAGAGCATCAAGCGGCAGAAGCGGCGCGCCGAAAGCGAGGTTGTCCGATCAGCGTGACGGTGGATTCCGGGCGTCGCTCGCGCCGCCTCGCTCAGCTCTGGCCGCGCCCACGGCCGGTCGTTATGGGCATCCTCAACTGCACGCCTGACTCCTTTTCGGACGGCGGCCGCCATTTCGAGGCCGCCGCAGCAATCGCCGGCGGCCTCGAAATGCTGGCAGGCGGTGCCGCGATCCTCGATGTGGGCGGCGAATCCACCCGCCCCGGAGCCTCGCCGGTGGACGCGTCCGAAGAGGCGCGACGGGTCGTCCCGGTCATCGGCGGGCTGCGAGCCGCCTCGGAAACTGCGGTGCTGTCGGTCGACACCTCGAAGACCGAGGTCGCGGCGGCGGCCCTCGAGGCCGGTGCGGATATCGTCAACGATGTCACCGCCGGCTCCGCCCGGGGGATGTTCGAGCTGGTGGCCGAACGCGACGCCGCCATCGTGCTCATGCACATGCGCGGTGAGCCGCGCACCATGCAGAGGGACCTCGCCTACCGCCACGTCGTGGCCGAGGTCCACAGCCACCTCGTCAAACGCGCCGCGGCGGCCATGGCGGCCGGCATTCCGCGCGAGCGGGTGTGGCTCGATCCCGGCATCGGCTTCGGCAAGGACGACCGCGGCAATCTCGCACTGTTGGCGGCTCTGCCGGACCTCGCGGCCCACGGCCACCCGGTGCTGGTGGGACCGTCCAACAAGAGCTTCATCGGCCGCCTCACCGGCGCCCCCGTCGGTGACCGGCTGCCGGGAACTCTGGGCGCCCTGATCGCCGTTCTCGATCTCCCGCGCGCGGTCGTCCGGGTGCACGATCCGGCGGCCGCGGTCCAGTTCCTCGAGATCGCGGTGCGGGTTCGCGAGGTGTCGGCGTGAACTGGCTCCTCGGCGCCCTCCGCGACCTCACCGACCTCCAGGTGTCGATCGCCGACATCGCCGACATCTTCACCGTGGCCATCCTCATCTACGCCCTCCTGGTGTTGCTCAAGGGCACGCGGGCGATGCAGATGATGTGGGGCATCGCGATCATCCTCGGTCTCTACCTCGCCGCTTCGTCGTTCAAGCTCATCACCCTCTCGACGATCCTCGGCTCCCTCCTCGGCTTCCTGCCGGTCGCGATCATCGTGCTGTTCCAGCAGGAGATCCGGCGCATGCTGACGGCCTTCGGCTCCACCTCGTTCCTGCGCTGGGGCCGCGGCCCGGAAGAGGGCCCGATCATGCTCAACGAGCTCGCCCTCGCCGTGCAGGCTCTGGCCTCCCGGCGGATCGGCGCGCTGATCGCCATCGAACGCCGGGACTCGCTGACGGCGTGGGCCGACACCGGCATCCCGCTCGAGGCGCGGTTCTCCTACGACCTCATGCTCAACATCTTCATCCCGGGGACGCCGCTGCACGACGGCGCCGTGATCCTCCGCGGCGAGCAGATCGTGGCCGCTTCCTGCTTCCTGCCTCTGACCATCAGCCATGAGCTCTCCACCGAGCTCGGCACACGCCATCGCGCGGCCATCGGTCTGACCGAGGAGACCGACGGCCTGGTCGTGGTGGTGTCGGAGGAGACGGGTACCATATCGCTCGCGGTGGAGGGCCAGCTGCTGCGACCGCTCGACGAGACGACGCTCCGCAATGCCCTCGCCGAGTATCTCTTCCAGATGCACCCGTTCGAGGAGACGAAGTCGTGAACCTCCGTCCGCAGCACCCGTTTCAGTTTCTGGTGGCTTTGATCGCCGCCTTCGGGTTGTGGTACCTGCTCGCCGCGGAGCGGATCGACAGCATCTCCGTGCGCGGCGTCAAGGCCCGGCTCACCCTGGTCAACATCCCGCGCGACCTGATCCTGACCTCGAGCGTGCCGGACACGGTGTCATTGCAGCTGCGCGGTCCCTTGACCCGCGCTCTCACCTCAGCCACCCCGCCCGAGGTCCTGCTCGACCTCTCCGACGCCCGGCCGGGCCCCAACTCCTACCCCATCAACGAACGCGACATCCCGCTGCCGGCGGAGGTCGAAGTGGTCAGCGTCGATCCCTCCGCCATCACCCTCGAGCTCCAGCGCCAGGAGACCCGGACGGTCGAGGTACGGCCGCAGATCGAGGGCGAACCGGCGCCGGGCTTCACCGTCGCAGGGGTCCGCGTGGCGCCGGCCCAGTACGCGGTGCAGGGTCCCGAGAGCCTGGTTCTGGCGCTCGAGTTCATCGACACCACCCCGATCTCGATCGAAGGCGCCTCGGGTCCGGTCGAAGCCATGGTCCAGTCCATGCTGCCCGACCCCCTGCTGCGCACACTCGGTCTGGGCTCCCTCCAGGTCATCGTCGATATCGTTCCCGTCCCGGAAACGGACCCGAACGCGCCGCGAAAGTAGGGCATGAGGACTCTCTTCGGAACCGACGGCATCCGCGGGCGGGCGTACGAGCCGCCGCTGGACGAGGACACGGTCCGCCGGCTGGGCGCCGCTCTTGCGGCGGACCTCTCGGGGGTCCGCGGCAACCCGCGCATCCTGCTCGCCGGCGACACCCGCCACTCGACGCAGGATCTGGCAGAGTGGATCGGCTCGAGCTTCCAGGCCGGCGGCGGGCGCGTGGTATGGGCCGGCGTGCTGCCGACGCCGGCGGTTTCCCAGCTCTGCCGGGTGAGCGATTTCGCGGCCGGTGTCGTCATCTCGGCGTCCCACAACCCCGCCAGCGACAACGGCATCAAAATTCTCGGCCCGAACGGAGAAAAGCTCGACGACGACCTCGAGCGCCATCTCGAACAGCGCATCAAGAGCTCGCAGCCGCTGTCCGGGCCCGATCTTCCCGAGGTCGACCGGGCCTTCGGCCGGCGTTACCTCGACCTGCTCACCGCGACCCACCCGGCGGGCAGACCCCTTGCCGGGATGCACGTGGTGGTCGATGCCGCCAACGGCGCGGCCTCCGGGATCGCCGGGGAGTTTCTGGAGCGCCTCGGCGCCAGAGTCACCGCCGTCGCCTCGTCGCCCGACGGCGCCAACATCAACGACGGCTGCGGCGCGACCGCACCCGGCGCCCTGGCCTCCAAGGTCGTCGAGCTACGGGCCGACGCCGGCGTCGCCCTCGACGGCGACGCCGACCGCGTGGTGCTGGTGGACGAAAACGGCGCCGTGCTCGACGGCGACGACATTCTGCTCGTCTGGGCGCGCCACCTCCAGGGCGAGGACCGTCTCCCGACCGGTCGTGTTGTGGCGACGGTCATGAGCAACTTCGGGCTCGAACGCACCCTCGCCGACGAAAAGATGGAGCTGGTCAGGTGCGCGGTGGGCGACCGCTCGGTCTGGCTGACGATGACCGAGCACGGCTCGGTGCTCGGCGGTGAGCAGTCCGGGCACATCATCTGCTCCCATTACGGAGTCACGGGCGACGGTCTCCTCACCGGATCCCACCTGCTGGCCATCGCCGCAGCGTCGGGCCGGCCCGTCTCGACTCTCTCCGACCTCCACCGCCTGCCCCAGGTCCTGCTCAACGTCCCGGTGTCCCGCAGGCGTCCGTTCGACGACCTGCCCACGGTCTCACGACGGCTCGCCGAGACCCACCGCCGCCTCGAGCATCGGGGTCGGGTCCTGTTGCGCTACTCGGGCACCGAGCCGCTCGCCCGCGTCATGATCGAGGGCGAGGACGCGGCCGAAATCGAGGCGTTGGCCGAGGCGCTCGCGGCGGTTATCCGTCAAGAGCTGGGGTGAGGGTGCCAGGCTTTAGAAACTTGGAAAGTTGACTCGAGGATTGAGGCGATGGGATCGCCCGGAACAACTTTCCAAGTTTCTAAAGCCTGGCACCCCCGACGTCGATGATCATCGCGGCGACGCGCTCGGGTGACTCGAGCGGCAGCAGGTGGCCACAGTTCTCGAGGACGTCGAGGCGCGCTCCGGGAATCCCTGCGGCCGCTTCTTCGGCATAGGCCCGGAAGCCGGGCATCTCCTTCTCCCCGACCGCGACAACGGCCGGGAGTGAGATCTCGGCAAGCCGTTCGGGCACGATCCACGACCGCTCGACCCGATCCCGCTGTGTCGCAAGGTACTCGGCGCCGGGGAAGTCCCTGGTGATCGCGGCGGCGGCCTGACGGATCTCGGGCCGTCGAAAGGAGTGTTCGAAGAGCGGGCTCCGATCCCACGGGCCCGCCATCGCCGCCGGGACGCCCTCGCTCCGGATCACCCGCGCCACCTCCCTGAGGTTCTCCATGAACTCCGGTTCGAACGGGCGGTCGGGCATGACGGTCGAGACCAGAACCAGGCCGCTCACGAGCTCCGGCATGGTCAAGGCCATCTCCAGCGCCACGGCGCCGCCGATGGAATGGCCGACCACCGTTGCGCGGTTGATGCCGCACGCGACAAGAACAGCCTCCATGTCCGCGGCGTGGTTGGAGAGGTGGTAACCCCGGTCAGGGAGGGAGCTCAGCCCGTGGCCGCGGAGATCCGGCCGCACCACCCGGAGGCCCGCCTCCTGCAGCACCGGCAGCACCGACGCCCACAGGCGTCGATCGAGGGTGTGACCGTGGATCAGCAGCACCGGCGGCCCCGATCCTTCGTCCTCGTAGTTGAGCGTGACATCGTCGCGCGCGACTTCCAGCGTGAGGCCTCCTTCCGGGCTGGTTGGATTGTAACGCTGTTCAGACCCTTACCGGTTTTCGGCTCCGTCTCCGCGCCTGAAAAAAGGCACTGGAGAAACGGAAAATGCCCGGCCCCATTTCAGGGCAATGGTCTCCGGACCGTGGCAAGGTCTCTCTGACTGTCATTCCGAGCGAGCGGAGCGAGCCGAGGAATCTGGGGGAAGGCCCAGGCAGACCCCTCCGCCGGCCACCCACCCAGATCCCTCCGCTCCGGCCCTTCGGGCCTCCGGTCGGGATGACAGTTTCTACGGCGCTCGACCCGGGTTGGACGTCCTCAACGCCATGGTGGCGCAGTTGAAAGGCGTAGGCGAGTCGTTCACGGTCAGCCGGTGAGAGGCTCGGAACGAGCGCCGTTGGCGGCATGCCCTCAGTGACCTTTCCGATCGGGGCCTTTTGTGGGGCAGCCGTCCCGGCCCACGTGCGGCGAAGGTGCCGAGAGAACCCCGGAAATGCGGTAAACTCCCGACCGTTGTCCCTTCGACGGCGGCACGCTTGGAGGTTCCCCGATGGCGCTCACCCAGCAACAGGTTCTCGAGACACTGCACGACATCCAGGCGCCCGGCGCGCGCGGCTCCCTGGTGGAAGCCGGCGCCGTCCGCGACATCGAGGTCGACGGCGGCACGGTCCGGGTCGTGCTGGCGGTGCAGGCGCCCACGCCCTCGACCGCCGGCGAGGTCCGCGCCACCGTCGAGGCGGCGATCGCCCGCCTGGAAGGGGCGGAAACGGTCGAGGTGAAGGTGCACCCGCTGCTCGCGACCATGGACTCCCGCCAGCCGGCCCCCGAGCCGCCGCCCACCTGGGCGGACAAGATCCCCGGCGTCCGCCACGTCATCGCGGTCGCCTCCGGCAAGGGCGGCGTCGGCAAGTCCACCGTGTCGGCCAACCTCGCAACGGCCCTGGCCGGTCTGGGTCACGGCGTCGGACTGCTTGACGGCGACATCTACGGCCCCTCGCAACAGCTCATGATGGGCACCACCGGCCAACCCACGGGCGATCCCGAAGGCCGGATCCTCCCCGCCGCTTCACCGCAGGGGCGTCAAGGTCATGTCGTTCGGCTTCCTGGTCGATCCCGACCAGCCGGTGATCTGGCGCGGCCCCATGCTGCAGAAGGCGCTCGAACAATTCGTCGGCGACGTCGCCTGGGGCGACCTCGACTATCTGGTCGTCGACCTGCCGCCCGGCACCGGCGACGTCGCGCTCACCCTCTGTCAGAACGTCCCCATGGCCGGCGCGGTCATCGTCACCACGCCGCAGGACGTGGCCCTGATCGACGCCCGCAAGAGCCTCCTGATGTTCCGCAAGCTCGACGTGCCGGTGCTCGGTATCGTCGAGAACATGAGCGGGTACCACTGCCCCGAGTGCGGGCACGTCGACAACGTCTTCGGTTCAGGCGGCGGCAAGCGCACGTCGGAAGAACTCGGCGTCCCTCTGCTCGGCTCGATTCCCCTCGACCCCGCCATCGTCGCCGGCGGCGACAGCGGCCGGCCGGTCGTGGTCGACCGGCCGGA
This sequence comes from Candidatus Sulfomarinibacteraceae bacterium, assembly GCA_963823345.1. Taxonomy (GTDB): domain Bacteria; phylum Acidobacteriota; class Thermoanaerobaculia; order Thermoanaerobaculales; family Sulfomarinibacteraceae; genus Sulfomarinibacter. The sequence continues at coordinate 474,299 of CAWGLE010000004.1, read as the reverse complement.
CTCGCCCGCCGGACGGGCATTCAAGGACCTCGCGCGCGCGCTGGCCGAGACCATCGACGGCGCGGGTTGATCGGACCCTCCGGTCAAGAACCTTCGTTGAAACTGACAACCGCCTTCGTGCTCTGGCCGGCCTCGCGGCTGAGAATGACGACGATGGACCGCTGTTCCGCCTCGTTGTTGCCGTTCACCATCCCGCCTTCGGTGTCGTCCTGGGTGTAGGTGTTGACGCTGATGGTGTAGCCGGCGGACTCGAGCGCCGCCCGGTAGAACTCCAGGACATCCGCCACCGCATCATCCGTCGTGACTTCGAACCCACCGGACAGGCTCGTCTCGGTGCGCATCGAGTGGCGGCTGGCGGGCTCGGTCCCAGGGTACATCGGCACCCATGACGGCAGATCCTTCGCCGAGGGTTTGCCGGTCGCGAAGACCACCGATCCATCCTCGCTCGTGACGGTCATCGAACCACTCTCCTGGAGCTCGGAGGCATCGACCTTCACTTCGCCCTCGTCGGTGGTGAAGCTGAGCTTGCCCTCCTCGATGTCTTCGAAGTTGACGGTGACCACCTCGCCGGTCTTCTTGTTGCGGACCGTGATCGTGCCGGCCGCCTCGTCGGTCGAGACCTCCTCGAGCTCGGGGTTGAGCTTGACGATCATTCGCGCCGTTGCCATCGCCGGGTTGTCTTCGAAGTCGGCGGCCACGTCCTTGACCTTGTTGGCCACGAAGAACCCTGCAGCCATGACGACGATCAGAACCAGGATCAAGAGTCCGCCGCAACCGATCCCGACCCACGCCCAGATGGGAAGACCCTTCTTCGCCGGAGCCTGCTCACCATTGCTCATGATCACCTCCCGTGCGGCCGCCGCCGCCTCATGTCCTCAGTGTAGGGACTCAGCATACCACTGAGGGTCGGCGGCCGTGAGCTGCTGTAAGGAGCGAGCGGCGGCAGTTTTCAGTTCTCAGTTTTGAGTTTTGAGTTTTCGCGCCCCACGCACGACGAAGGAAGTCTTATTGAAAAACCAAAAACCCGACCCCCCCAGCAGGGTTGTGCCCCGTAATTCCGAATTCCGAATTCCGAATTCCGAATTCTGCGATGCCTCCCTTTCTCCCCTGCACTTTCTGGCACTGCAGCGCGATCCGGGCTACGATGCCGTCATGGAGGAACCCGGGAGACCCAGTGGAACTTGAGATCATCGGGATCGTGCTGTGCCTTCTCGGTTCGGGTTTCTTTTCCGCCTCCGAAACCGCACTGACGTCCCTGCCGGTGACCCGCCTCGAGGCCCTCCGGGTCTCCAGCGGCCGGCTCACCCGCGCCGGGCTCACCCGGTGGGCCACCGCCCCGCAGAACCTCCTGATCACCATCCTGGTCGGCAACAACCTGGTCAACGTCCTGGCCTCGGCGCTGGCCACCTCGATCGCCTACAGCCTCTCCGACGACGGCGGTCTGGCGGCGGTGGTCGGAATCATGACCCTCGGCATCCTGATCTTCGGCGAGATCACCCCCAAGACCCTCGCCCAGCGCAATGCCGAGTGGATCTCGCGCCGGGTGGCGCCGATCCTCTACGTCCTCGATTTCGCCCTCACGCCGGTCAATCTGGTTCTCGGTCTGCTCGCGCGGCTGCTCTCCCGCGGTGACGCGCCGGGGCTCCCGGTCACCGAGGAAGACCTCGTTTTCATGCTCCGTCTCGCCCACCGCCACGCCCACCTGCCGCGGGACTCGCGGTTGATGATCGAATCGGTGCTGCGCTACCAGCGGGCGATCGCGCGCGAGGTCATGGTGCCCCGCCCCATGGTGGCCACGGTCGACAGCTCGTGGGACCTGGCGACCCTCCAGCAGGCCATCGTCAACACCCCCCACAGCCGTTTCCCGGTGGTCAAGGGGTCACCGGACGACATCGTCGGCGTCCTCCACGCCAAGCACCTCCTGCGCCTCCTCCCCGGCGATTCGTGGACCGAGCTCGTGGTCCAACCGCTCTTCATCCCCGAGAGCCGCTCACTGCCCGATCTGCTGCAGGACTTCCGCCGTTCCGGTCAGCACGTGGCCCTCGTGCTCGACGAGTTCGGCGGTCTTTCCGGCCTGGTCACCCTCGAGGACGTCCTCGAGCTCCTGGTCGGCGAGATCGAGGACGAGTTCGACCTCAAGCACCAGAGCGCGGTCGAGGCGGTGGCCGGCGGTTGGCGGGTTGCGGGTCACCTGTCGCTGCGCCGCCTCGAGTCCGTCCTGCACCGCAACATCGCCCAGCCCGAGGACATCGACTCGGTGGGCGGTCTCGTCAACCACCTCCTCAAGAGCGACGCCGAGCCGGGTTCGACCGTCACCTGGCACGACCTCCGGTTCGAGGTCGACACCGTCACCGACGGCCGCGCCGACCGGGTCCTGGTGACGAAGCTGCCTTCGGACAGTGGTCCGTCGCGATAGCCCCGACACGAATCAGCGGCCCAGAATGGAGTCAGGGTCCACGAGGCGTCCGGGCTTACTCTGGGGCGATGTCGGGACTCGGCAGCCGACCGCCCTGCGGGGGGTTGGGCGGTTCCGGGCGGCCGGTGAGCGCCCGAATTTCGCGGATCCGGTCGCCGACCCGGATCGCGGTCAGGACCTCGCGTCCCTCGACGACCTCGCCGATATTGGTGTAGCGGCCGGTCAGATGATCCGCCGGCGTGAGGGTCACGAAAAGCTGACAGCCGCCGGTCTGCGGGCCCGAGGTCGCGATGCCGACCCGCCACGAGTCGAAGGGCACGAGCGACGGCTCGTCGGGCAGGACGAAGCCGGGGCCGCCCCAACCGTCGCCGCGGGGGTCGCCGCCCTGGACGACGAAGTTGGGCACCACGCGGTGAAAATCGAGACCGTCGTAGAAGCCGGCGGCGGCGAGGTCCCAGATTTCGCGCGAGGTCAGAGGGGCGACGTCGAGGTCGAGCCGGATGGTGAAGGTGCCGCGATCCGTCACGACCTCGAGCCGGCGCTCCTCGGCCGCCCAGCGGGCGAGCTCCTGATACCAGAGACCGCCGTGGCGGGGCTCGCGCCGCGGGAACGCCACGTTCTCGCCGAGCCCGCGCGCGCCGTTGACCGCCATCGCGACCGCGGCGGGATCGGGGTCCGCGAGCCCGGTCGCGAGGATCGCCTGCCGCTGCGGTCCGGGTCCAGCGGCCGCCATCGCCGCCAGCAACGCCTCGACACGGGCATCGGGCATGGCGTCGCCCATCCACGCCGCGTGCAGGGCGATCAGCCCTTCCACCGGAGGCGCCGCGTCAGCCTCTCGCAGGAGCGATAGGACCTGGGCGCGGACCGCCGGATCGGGTTCTTTCGCCAGCAGCGGGAGGAGGGCGTCGGCGCGGACTTTCGCCAGCTCGGCGTCGAGACCCGAGAGCCATGCCAAGCGGACCCCGGCATCGGGATCCGCCGCCGCTCGTTGCTCTGCATCCGGACCGAGCGTGACGGCCACCCGTGCCGCCGCCCGGCGTTGCCAGGCCGGGCTGGTGGCGGCGGCCCACGCGGCGGCCGTCCTCGCCGCCGCCTTCGCGTCCTTCGCGGCCAGGGCGACGAGCGCCTCGGCGGCGAGCCACGGGTCCGCGCCGTCGATCGCGGCGGTGAGCTCGGCGGTGGAACCGATCGCCGGCTGCGCTTCGGCCGCCGCCAGTGCCGCCCAGGCGAGCTGCGGGTGTTGTGAAGAGAAGAACGACGCGACGGTGCGGGCTGCGGCGGCCGGAAGCGGGACCGCGTCGTGAGCCGCGAGGACCCCGCAGGCCGCCGCCTGGACCCGCCAGTCGGGGTCGTCGAGGGCCGCAACCACGGTCTCGAGATCGACGGCCCCCAGCTCGCCGAGAGCGAAGCTCCGCATCGCCGTCGCGCGGATGACCGGTTCCTCATCGCCGGCGAGCTTCCGCTGGGCGGCCCGCGCGGCGGGGTCGTCCGTCCGCGCCAGCGAGTAGGCGGCGGCGCGTCGCAGATAGGGGCTGGCGTGGCCGGCAAACCGGGCGACGACGGGCTGCCACGGCGCACCCTCGAGCCGCCAGGCATTGGCCAGCGCGGTCTCGAGCACGCCGCCGTCCTGCTCCCCGGCCAGCAGCCGGGCGAGCGGCTCCCAACCCGCTGCGCCCAGCTGGCACAGAGCCCACGCCGCAGCCTGACGCACGTGGGGCGACCCGTCGTTGAGGCCCTGCACGGCAAGATCGAGCCCGCCGATCCCGGTTCGCCCGGCAGCGAGCATCACCTGCTGCCGAACGGCGGCTGAGGAGTCGGTCAGATACTCGGCCAGCAGCGGGATTCGCGCCGGGTCGGCGGCGGATGCCAGCACCTGCACGGCCCGCGTCCTGACCGCCGCGGAGGGCTCTTCGAGCATGGTCACCGCGATCGGAAGGTCGATCGACCAGCGGTCGAGGGCGGTCGCGAGGTAGGCTGTCTGATCACCCGAGGCCGCGCGACTCTGCGCAACAGCCGGACCGCTGATCAGCACCGCGGTCACGACGAGGGACGACACCCGGACCACGGCTCAGGCCCCGTACAGCAGCCGATCCCCGAGGACCGGCGGCAGACCCGCGGTCAGAATACGGCGCCGCGCTCCCGACGCTGGGTAGCTGACCCGGTAGAAGTAGATCCGGCGCTGGTCGGTGTCGAGTATGGCGTAGGCGGCGCGGGGATCGCGGTCGCGCGGTTGACCCACCGATCCGGGGTTGATCAGGTAGCGGCTGTCCGGTTCGAGATCCAACACCAGCCGGCGGCCCGAGACCAGGCGCACCTTGAGGGTCTGGGTGCCGTTGACCTCGCGCAGGACGAACAGGGACGGCACGTGGGTGTGGCCGAAGAGAATCAGCTGGTGGGGCAGACCGCCGAAGGCGAGCTGAGCGTCGTAGGCCGAAAACACGTAGGCGTCCTCGTCGATGCTCGAGCCGTGGCACACCGCGAGCTGGTCGCTGAGCTCGAGGGGGCCCTCCGGCAGGGAGCGCAGGAACTCGAGGTTGCGATCGTCGAGGTGCTCGAGGGTCCACAGCGCGGCCTGTCGGGCGTAGCGGTTGAAGTAGTCGGCGCTGTCGATCCCCGAGCACACGCGATCGTGGTTGCCGCGCACCCCGTCCAGCGTGCCTCCGAGCGATCGCATCCAGTCGAGCACCCGGTTGGGGGACGCGCCGTAGCCGACCGCATCGCCGAGGAAGATCACACGGTCGAAACGCTTGCGCCGCACGTGGGCGCGGATGGCCTGCAACGCTTCCCAGTTGGCGTGGACGTCGCTCAGGATCAGATACCGCACGGCGCCCCCCGTACGGCATCCATGATGATCTCCACGACCCTGTCCTGCTGTTCGGAGCCGTCGAGCGGAATCGTCAGCGTCGCCCGGCGGTAGTCGGGCAGACGCTCGTCGTAAAGTCTGCGCGCCTGTTCAGGGCCGCGGTACACGGGCCGGCCGGCGTTGTCCGCTGCGAGGCGCTCCTCGAGCACCTCCCACGGCAGCTCGAGAAAGACCGAGATCCCCTCCGATGCCTCGATCACCGAGCGGTTGGCCTGGCTCGAGAATGCGCCGCCTCCGACCGCAACCACGAGACCGTTCCGCTCGCTCGCGCGCGTCAGTTCCTCGGTTTCGGCGGCGCGAAACACCGCCTCGCCGTGGCGTTCAAACACCTCGGAGATCGGGCAACCGAAACGCTCGCACAACCGTTCGTCGAGGTCGAGAAAACGGGCGCCCAGGTGCTGCGCCAGCCGGCGCCCCAACGTGGTCTTCCCGGCGCCCATGAAACCGACCAGATAGATATTGACCATCACTCTCAATTTTACCACCGGGCGATCGGGCGCCCCGACAAACGGGAGCCGCCGCATCCCGCGCCGGAAACATCGTCTCGAATCAATCGGCGAGGAAGCGTTCCATGAAGTGGGTGTCGAGCCGGCCCGCACTGAAGTCGTCGAAGTCGAGGATCCGCCGATGGAGGTCGATCGAGGTCTTGATGCCCTCGATCTTGAGCATCGACAGGGCCCGCCGCCCGCGCGAGATGGCCTCCTCGCGGTCCTCGCCGTAGACCAGCAGCTTGGCGATCAGGCTGTCGTAGTTCGGCGGCACGGTGTAACCCCCGTAGATGTGGGTGTCGATGCGGACCCCCGGACCGCTGGGCAGCGAAAAGTGGGTGATCCGGCCGGGCGAGGGCGCGAACGTCACCGGGTCCTCGGCGTTGATGCGGAACTCGATGGCGTGTCCGGTCGGCCGCACCTGTTTTCTCTTCGGCACCGAGATCGGGAGGCCGGCGGCGATTTTCAGCTGCTCGGTGACGAGATCGATCCCCGTGACCAGCTCGGTGACCGGGTGCTCCACCTGGATGCGGGTGTTCATCTCCATGAAGTAGAAGCTGCCGTCCTGGTCGAGCAGAAACTCGACGGTGCCGGCGTTCTCGTACTTTGCGGCCTTCGCCGCCGCCACCGCGGCGCGGCCCATCTCGGCCCGCAGCTCGGGGGTGAGCGCCACCGACGGCGCCTCCTCGATGATCTTCTGGTGGCGCCGCTGGATCGAGCACTCCCGTTCGCCGAGATGGATGACCCGGCCGTGGGAGTCCGCCAGGACCTGAAACTCGATGTGGCGGGGCCGCTGCAGGTACTTCTCGAGATACAGGGTCGGGTCGCCGAATGCGCGTTCGGCTTCGTTCCGCGCGGTGTCGTAGGCGCGCTGCAGGTCCTTGGCGTTCCACGCCAACCTCATGCCGCGGCCGCCGCCGCCCGCCGAAGCCTTCAGAATGACCGGAAATCCGGTCTCGCCGGCGAGCTTCAGCGCCTCTTCGGCCGAACCCAGCGGGCCGTCGGAGCCGGGCAGGATCGGGACCTCGGACGCCGCCATCGTCCTCCGCGCCTGCGACTTGTTGCCCATCAGCCGGATGGCGTCCGGAGGCGGCCCGATGAAGGTCAGACCGCACTCGCGGACGATCTCGGCGAAGTGCGCGTTTTCGGCGAGGAAGCCGTAGCCGGGGTGGATCGCATCGGCGCCGGTGATCAGCGCCGCCGACATGACGGCGGTGGGGTTGAGGTAGGAGGTCGCCGAGTCGGCGGGGCCGATGCACAGCGCCTGGTCGGCAAGCTTGACGTGCAGGCACTCGCGATCGGCGGCGGAGTGGACGGCCACGGTCTGGACACCGAGCTCGCGGCAGGCGGCGATGATCCGCACCGCGATCTCTCCTCGATTGGCGATCAGGACCTTTGAAAACATGTGTCTGGCCGCGGTCACGCCGGACGGATCATGAAGAGCTTCTCGCCGAACTCGACGGGCTGCGCGTTTTCCGGCACCACCCTGACGATCGTCCCGCTGATGTCGCACTCGATCTCGTTCATCAATTTCATGGCTTCGACGATGCACAGCGTCTGGCCGCGTTCGACGAAGTCGCCCACCTTGGCGTACGGCTCGGCGTCGGGGTTCGGCGCCCGGTAGAAGGTCCCGACGATCGGCGAGGTGATCTCGTGCAGGCCGGCATCCTCCTCGACTGCGGCCGGCGGCGGCCCAACGGGAGCCGGCGCGGTCCCCGCCGCCGCGGGTGGAGCTCCGCCCACCAAGGCGGGCGCAGCGGCCGGTGCGGGTGCCGCGACGACAATCGGCGCCTGGCCTTCGATCCGGAGCCGCGAGCCGGCGTGCTCGACCTCGACGCTCGACACCCCCGAAGAGCCGACCAGTTTGATCAGCTCACAGATCTCTTCGAATTTGAACATCGTGTCGTGTCACCTCAGATGAATTCGGAGTACAGGCGCGCGCGGACCACCCGGCTCAGGAATCTGCCCTTCCCCGTGAGACCACCCCGGCTCATGACCAGGATCAGGAAGTACCCGGCCGCGATGGTCGTCACGATGATAACCGCATCCTCGGCAAAAACCGCAAGCTGCTGCAGATCCCCGTGACGATATTCACGGGCCGCGTCGGCAAGATCGCGGACGATGGTGGCCAACTCGGCCCCTAAGGTTTCGAGGGTCGCGTCGTGCGGCCGCACCACCACCGGAATGCCGTCGGGATCGACGATGGCCGCGCCGCGGGCGCCCGGGCAGTTCTCCAGCAGGTGCAGGATCGGTTGTTCGAAATTCACGCTTTGAGCCTCTCCGAGGCCAGTCTAACCGCTTCCAACCAGCGCCGCAACGCCCGCGCCCTGGCATCGGCCGTCTCCTCGACGGCCCCGCCGCCCGCTCCGTCTCCTCCCGCACCCGCCGTCAATCCCGCCAGCAACCGCGTCGCCTCCGGGTTGCCGGGGTCTCTCTCGAGGACGCCTTGAAGGGTCCTCTCGGCGAGCTCCAGATCCCCCTGGTCCAGCGCCAACCGGGCCAGGGTCATGGTCGGCAGGGGCAGCTCGTCGGAGCGTAGGTCGGCCTCGTCGAGGAGGTCGAAATCGAAGTCCGGTTCGGGCTCCGCCGGCGATTCGGCGTCCGCCACGGAAATGGGCACCGTGGCCGGTTCATCATCGGCTGCTGCCGCAGCCTCGAGAATCGCATCGCCGTCGATTTCGGGTACGGATTCGAGCACAGGCGCTGAGCCCGGTGTGGCAGGCGCCGGGTCTTCGAACTGATATCGAGGGATCGGCATCTCGGCCAGGGGGAAGGCCACGGTCGCCCGGCCGTCGTATTCCGGCAGGGGTTCCTCGGCCACACCTTCCTCTTCGGAGGAGTCGATGACAAACACGTCGTCGCCGGTCGTATCGACCCGCGGCTCGTGCTCGCCTTCGGCGAACACCGTGTCCAGAGACCGGCCGGTCGGTCTGGACCATGCCGGTGTCGCGGTCGGGCGTGCGATCGGCGCCGCAACCTGGAGCTTGCCGATCTCAGCCAGGTGCCCTTCGACAAAGAGGATGCGTTGGTCGAGCGCTTCGTCCGGGGCCGACAGCGCGCGGGCGCGCTTGAGGGCCTTGATGGCCTCGACCCACTCGCCGTTGGCGATCGCGGCCTCACCCGCGAAGCGCGAGGCGACCGCGTTTTCCGGGTCGAGGGCGAGCGCCCGGCTCAGAGCCTCGGCCGCCTGGCGGCTGGATCCGGCATCGAGCAGGGCCCGGCCGAGGCTGACCCACGCGGCCACGTACTTGGGGTGCTGCTCGAGCCCGTTGCCGAGCACCGCGATCGCCTCCCGGAGCTCGCCTTCGCGGCGCAGGTGCTCGCCGAGCTTGAAGAAAACCCGGGAGGACGGGTCCTCCCGGAGTTCGAAGCGGAACTGCTCGAGTCGGTAGTCCATAGGCTGTCAGCGGCCACCGCCCAGAGGGCGGTGGCCGGTGGGTACTAGAGTCCGTTACCGGTCAATGCCACGCTGGTGCTGTAGGAGCCGGTTCCTGCACTTTGATACGTGATACTCAAGGTGTCCGTGGCCGCGCCTGCAACGGGCGGGCAGAACCTCACCGTAAAGGTGCAGCTGTTGTTATATGGGAGAGTCGGCGGGCACGTGTCGCTCACGTATTGGAAATCCGTGCCCGTGGCAAGAGCTGGGTTGAGGCTGGTTGCATCGGCGCCGCCGGTGTTCGTAATCGTCAAATTCTGGTTGGCGGAACACGCCGGGGCCGTTGTGTTCGGGAAGGTCCAGCTGCGTCGACGGATTGGTCACGATGTTCGCCGGCGAGGCCACGCACACTGTGGCGCTGGGTTCGATGACGATGGCGCCTTGCAGCGTGTCGGAGCAGCTGCCCGGGAAGTTCGTCACGGTCACCGCGACCGGCGTCGACGCCTGCCGGACTCCCGGCGCTCCACCTGGCAGGGTGCACGGTGTCGGATTGAAGGTGATCCCGAGTTCGTCGATGCCCGGCAGATTCTGGACGTCGATGGCGCTGTCACTTTCGACCGTCACGTCACTGCTGGGTGCGATGTAGTTGCCCACCTGGACCAGCACGTCGGGGGCGAAGAACTGTCCATTGATGACGATGTCGGCCGTTGGCGTCCCGAGATCGGCCTCGGGAATGATGATCGGCGTCACCCCGAGCACCGTCGGCGAATTGCCGCGGATGGTGAAGTTGCCGCCGTCGGCTTCGAGGCCGCTCTCGAGCAGCACGACCTTGAACGAACCACTGGTCGCGGAGCAGAGGACACCCAGGTTGTCGGGTATCCGGACGACGATCTGGGTACCCGAAACGCTGACGACCTGCATCTGGTTGGTCGCCGAAGAACACCTGCAGCGGGCTGACGAATCCGGAACCGTAGATGATCACCAGGTCACCGAGTCCGCCCTCCTGCGGGCTGTTGCCGGTGATGTAGAGGTTGTCGCCGTAGGTGAAGCTGGAGTAGCTGTCCTCGGCGCCGGTGTTGATGGCGACCACCCGCACGTCGACCGCCACCGGCGGCACGTCGCCCTGCTGGCTGTAGTTCGGGCTCGACGCAGGTGATGCGGTCCTGGTTGGCGGGCGAGGTGTCGTTGAAGATGTTGACGTCGATCGCCGTCAGATTGCCGAAGAAGACCTGCATCGGCGCCTGGAAGCCGGAGCCGAAGATGGTCACCAGGGTGCCGCCCTCGAGCGGCCCGGCGGTCGGCGAGATCGAGGCGATCTCCGGGGTCGGGTTGTCGGCGAGGACGACGAAGGCGTCCTCGAGGGAAACGCTGCCGTCGACCGTCGACACGGTGACGTCCTGCGGCCGATCCTCCTCGAGCGGCAGGGTGCTGAAGCGCGGGGTCTCGACCTGGATCTGGGTGCCGTCGGGGGCCACCGAGACCACCGTGCCGAGGCGCACCGCGGAGTCCTGGTCGGTGAAGCTCACGCTGAGGTCCGAGGCCACCGACCCGAAGTTCTGGCCGAGGATGTTGACGATCTCGCCGCCGGAGGAACGACCGGAGCTCGGCGACACGCCGTAGATCTGAGGTCCGCCGCCCGGCAGCAGGACGAACGCGTTCGCCAGGGTGGCCGTCTCCTGGGAGCCGGTGCCGGCGTTGGCGATCACCCGGACATCGGCCGTCTGTTGAATGGTGTTGTTGGCGCCGGTGAAGGCGGGGGTGATCACCGTGATCGAAGCCGTCCTCGCTCGCCGGGATGCTCTCGACGACGCCCGCCACGATCGCCTGGTAGGCCGACACCGTTGAGGTCGAAGTACACCTCGATCGGCGCCTTGATCCCCTTGCCGGCGATCACGGCCTGATCGCCGCCGCTGTAGGAGCCGCGCCGCGGGTCGATGCTGTAGAGCTGGAGCGCGTCGGTCGTCGCGCGGTCCTGATAGGCCACGGTGATCTGGCGGCTGGCGCCGCCGACCTGGGCTTGAACCACGTACGATACCGGCAGCGTCGGCGAGAAACGCCACCGACGCCGTGCCGCCCGAGGTGAGGACCGAAGCCTCGGCCGTCCCGTTGGCGAATTCGCCGCCGCTCGCCGCGAATTTGACGCTGGTCCCGTTGGGCGCCGCGACCCCGTTCTTCGTCACCGTCGCATCGACGAGGATGACGGTGTTGACGAACGGTGCGGTATTCGAGGCCGTCAGCGCGGTGATGTTCCACGCGTCCGGAACCACGGTCGGGGCCGGATTGGCGGAGGGGCTGTCCCCGGAGCACCCGACCAGGACAACCACCGCCAGGAGCGCGATGAACGGAATGAATCTCTTCATGGCTTCAGACCCCCACTTACTGGCCGATACAGTAGAAATTGAACGCGATGGGAATCGGCGTCGTCGCGACGTTCTTGCCGGACACCGTCTTGCCGTAAATGGTGAGCTGGAGGCTCTGGCGAATGTTGGTGAAACCGGTCGAAGGCTCGAACCCGCCGTTTTCCGGGAGCAGATAGGCGATCGGGATCTCCCTCATGTACTCGAGAGGGTAGACCCGGTAGTTCTCGAGGTCGGCCGACCCGCCGGCCGGCACGAACACCGCCTGATCGTACGTCCACTCGGGAGAGGCCGTGCTGCCGCCGTCGGTGCGGTAGGGCGTGATGACCCACCGCGTGAGATTGACGTCCTGGTTGGTGCTCGTCCCCGACCCGGGAGCCTTGGCCGTCGACGTGATCGCCATGTTTTCGATGCTGATGTCCGTTTGCTGGAGGCAGATGTCGATTTCCGGGTTGTAGGCGGTGATGTCCATGGTCAGGATGACCGACGCCTCCGTGTTGTCGAGCGAGCTCGAGCCGCCGCACGAACCCACCACCAATCCGAGGGCGAGAACGACGCTGAGATTCAGGATTCGCTTCATCTAATCCTCCGATTAATACTTGACGATCCTCGGGGTGATGAAGATCAGGAGTTCGTCGTGATCGAGACGGACCCTGGAGTTCTTGAACAACCATCCGAAAATCGGGATCTTGCTGAGACCGGGAATGCTGTCCTGGCCGTTGCCGTCGGTGATCTCGTAGATGCCGCCGATCACCGTGGTACCGCCGTCACGAATCAGGAGCTGCGTCTCCGCGTCGCGGGTGAAGATCGGCGCGTTCTGACCGCCGACGATCGCGAACTCCGGAGCCGGACGCTGCTTCTTGATGCTGATGTCGAGGTTGACCGTGCCCTCGGCGGTGATCTGCGGCGTCACCTCGAGCCTCAGGGTCGCGTCGACGTACTGCACCGTCACCGTGTTGTTGGCCACCGTCTGGACCGGGATCTGCAGACCCGAACGGATCGAGGCGCGCTGCAGGTTCTGGGTCGTCACGCGCGGTGTCGACACCACCCTGGCCATGCCGTTCGACTCGGCCGCGGTGAGCTGGAAGTCGAGGTTGAAGGTGTCGAGAATATCCCCGAAGGTCATCGCGAGGACCTGATTCCCGGAAGGCAGCCGGACATCGCCCTCGACCGACCCGTTGTTGGGGAAGTTGAGGCCGGTGTCGTTGCCGTGCTCGGCATCCATGACGCCGGTGAAGCCCCAGCTGACGCCGAGGGCGCGCGAGTACTGTTTGGTGGTTTCCACGATGCGGCCTTCGATCACCACCTGCGGGGTCGGCAGGTCGAGAGAGTCGATGAGCCGCAGAATGCCTTCGACCCGGTCGCTCACGTCGCGGATGATGAGCGTGTTCGTGCGCTGGTCAACCGTGACCGAACCGCGGTCCGACAGCAGGTAGCTGTCGCTCGACAGCAGGGTGGCCACGTAGTCCGCTTTGGCGTACGACAACGGCTTGAGGTAGGTGCTGAGCGGCTTGGCCCGTTCGCGCTCCTTGTCGAGCGCGGCCCTGGCGGACTTCTCGGCCGCCAGTTTGTTGGTCGGCGCCACCCGGAGGACGTTGTTCTCCAGCACGTAATCGAGGCCGTTGATCTTGAGGATCAGATCGAGAGCCTGGTCCCACGGCACCTGCCGCAGCTCGACGGTGACCGATCCGTTGACTCCCGGATCGAGAACGATGTTGAGCTCGGTGAGCACCGAGAAGGTCTTGAGAACGTCCTTGATGTCGGCGTCCTTGAGGGTCAGCGTGATGGGCTCGCCCGTCCACTGCTCCTCCTGGTTCTCCACTTCGGTTGCCGCGTAGCTCTCGCCGGCCATCGTCGGTGAGTCGAGCACCTTCGCCGCTGTGGCCTGCTCGATGAGCTGGTTGTTGTCGGCGACCCACGGGCTCCGGTCCGATGCGGCGGTTCTGTCGGTTGCCGCGTCCGATTTCGCGGGTTCCTCGGGCAGATCGAAGATCGCCGACACCACTTCCTGGGCGGGCTCGGGCTCCGGAGCGGTCCGGGGCTGTGCACGGGTGATCTCGATCGTGCCCGAATCGGCGACCATGACGGATTCGGTGAGGTGAGTTCGGGCCGCGGCCGACGCCGCCTCGCGATTCACACCGACCGAGACGACGGCGCCGTCGGCGGTGGCGTCAACCTGGTAGTCGGCATCCGACCGCAGGTCGACGACCACTCTCGTGATCGGCTCCGGCACGGTCTGGAACTGCGCCACCCGGACCTGGCTGACGAGCGGTGCGTTGACCGCCATGAGGTGATGCCCGACGTGATTGACCACGCCGCTGAGATCGAGGACCAGGCGTTTCGGCTCGGGGAGCGTGAACGACGTGACCTTCAGCGTGCGATCGGCCTTGAGCTCGACCACCACGCCGTCTCCGGTTCGCACGGGGACGACCTCGTAGAGATTCGCGGGTCCGGCGAACGACCGCGGCGGCGGCGACGGCGGCGACTGCTCGGCCACCATCACGTCCTCACGGATCACGGGAGCCGGCGCTGCCGGCTGATCGGTAAAGGTGTAGAACTCGAGATCGAGTCCCTCCGCGCCCGGCGTCAGTGTCAGCTGTGCCGGTTCCGCCAGCCATACCGTGAGGCGGGAGACCCTTTTGCCGAACTCCTCGACGTGGTCGAGTTCCGCGCGCTCGATGCCGGCGCCGGTCGCGGTCAGGCGTCCCACTCCGTCGTCCCACGTGGCCTCGGGCAGCTCGACCACCCACACACCCGGCTGCGGCGAATAATGGACGGTCTCCATCTCCCCGGTCGCCCTGACGTGGAGCACGGGGCCCGACGGTCCTGCAACCGCACCCATCCCCTGAATCGCAGGAACGGGCTCCTCGGCGTGGAGCGGCACACCAGCCCCCAGCAGGACACATGCCGCTGTCGCCACCAGGATGCGGACGTTTTTCATCATCATGCCGTCCCCCATTTTCCTCTCATCTCAACGGCTAGTTCGTGAGTTCCCGCACAATTTCGTCGTATGGCTTGAGCCGCCCCGGATCGTTGACGAACTGCCTGAAAACCACCCTGTCGGGGTGGATTTCCGCCACTTCGCCGTTGTACAGCACGGTTCCCGGGCGAATGATGTACGAAACGTTGTCACGCCCGAGGACGAAGGCGAGGATGCCGCTCGGCATCTCGATGATGCCCTCGACCTTGAGCTCTTCGACCAGCATCCCGGCGAGCCCGGGCGGCCGGACCTTGGCCGGAGCGCCTTCTTCGGTCTCCTCGAACCCTTCGAGGAGGGACCGGAACGGATCGCGACGCCCGGCCGGGTCGTATCCGAAGATACCCCCCTGCATGACCTCTTCCTCGCCGCGCAGAATCTCCTCGATTCCCGAGACATCGACGTCGCTCTCGATCAACGGCGTCGCGGGCTCGGCCGGTGGTTCGGTCTGCGGCTCCTGCGCCCCGGCTCCGTGAAACCCTGCAAGGACGAAAATCAGACCACACGACATCACGAGCTTGCGGTTCATTGCTCGGTCTCCGCCTCGTCCTTGAAGATGAACGTCTGCAAGGTGAAATCAGAGTGAACGGTGAAATGGCCGCCATCCGGGCCCGATCGGGTGGGTGCGATGTCCAGCGAGTTGACGTTGATGATCCTCGAGAACCTGCTCAGACGGTCGAACAGCAGCCCGAACTCGTGGTAGGTCCCGTCCAACCCCACCTGGATCGGCCACGCCTGGTAGAAGCCGTGGTCTTCGAAGTTGCCGGGCGTGAATCGGGTGAGGTTGAAGCGCCCGCGTTCGGTGAGCTGTTTGAGCCTCTTGATGAGGTTGTCCGTCTCCCGGCGGGTCGGCAGGATCCTCCGCAGACGGTCGAGCTCGATCTCGTAGTTCCGGATGTCTTCCTCGAGCCGCGGCAGGTCGGCCTTCGCCGCACGCCCCTTTTCGATTTCGCGCTCGAGGTCGTTGATGTTGCCTTCGAGGCGCTCGATCTGGGTTTGGACGTCCTTGAACACGTACAGGTGCATGACCACGAACAGCGACACGCCGAGGGCGACGCCGGCGATCGCCGCCACGTACCAGGGCTTGGAGTTGAGATCTAAAGCCATCGCGTCAGCCCCCCGTCAATTCGCCCCGGCCGCCGCGGCCTGCGCGCCCTCCGCCGCCTGGATCTCGGGCGGCGAAATGTTGAAGATGCACCGCAGCGAGAAGTTGAAGGTGTCGCCCCGCGAGCGGGCCAGGTTTTTCAACTCCGGTTCTTCGAAGAACGGCGACGCATCGAGATTGGCGATGTAGTTCGCGACCGCGTTCTCGTCCATCGCGGTACCGTCGAGGACGAGTTCGTTGTCCTTCAACGTCAGCTTGGTGAGCCACGCCAGCTCCGGCAGCGCCCGCGAAACCTCGTCCATGATCTTGACCGGGCCGCGCTGGTTCCTCTTGAGCTCCTCGATGACCTCGATTTTTTGCCGCAACGACTCGCGCTTCGCTTCCAGTTCTTCGACCTTCTTGATGTACTGCAGGAGCTCGTCGCGTTCGCGGCGCCTCTCCTGCTCCACCCGCCGGAGCTCGGCCCTCTTGCTGGTCAGGAGATACCACTGGGTGCCGACCACGATGCAGGCCATCGCGAGGACGATGAGCAGGATGATGTCGCCCTGCTTCGCTCCCAACGAAAACTGGGGACGCGAAGCCTGTGTCGCCGCTGCCGCCGGAGTTTCAGCAACCAGATTGATCTTGATCATTGCGTCATTCTCCGACCTTGCGCACCGCGAGGCCCACCGCCACCGCCATCGCCGACGCATGCCGGTTGATCCACTCCGGATCAAAGTCGGACTCGCTGTAGCGGATGTTCCGGAATGGGTTCATGACCTCGACAGCGACCTGGAATCTCTCTCGGATGACCTCGTCGAGGTTGAGCACCTGTGCGCTGCCACCCGCGAGCACCACCCGATCCAGGTGATCCACCGACGACGTGGCGACAAAGAAATCAATGGTCTTCTGGAGCTCCGCGGTCAGGTCCTCCGACACGCTGTTGAGAACGCTCAACACCTGTTGCAGCGTGTTCTCGCCCACCCGTTCGCCGAGCTTGAGCCGTTCCGCATCGTCCCGCGACAGGCTCAGCTCGCGCTGGATCGCCTCGGTGTATTGATTGCCGCCGAACGCGACGTCGCGCCAGAAAATCGAAACCCCGCGGTAGAGCACGTTGATGTTCATCACCGAGGCGCCGACGTTGACCAGCGCGATCGTCTCCTGCTGCGAATCGTAGTTCGCCTCGTAGGCGTTCTGCAGGGCGAACACGTCGACATCCACCAGCACCGGTTCCTTGCCCGCCTGGACGATCACCGAGGTGTAATCGGCGATCCGGTCCTTTTTGACCGCCACCAGCAGCACGTCCATCGTGTCGCCGGCGTCGGACTCCAGCACCACGTAGTCGAGGTTGACGTCGTTGATGTCGAAAGGAATGTACTGCTCGGCCTCCCACTGAATCGACTCGGCCAGTTCGGCGTCGGTCATCGACGGCAGCTGAATCTTTTTGATGATCACGGAATGCCCGGACAATGAGCCGCCGAAATTGGAATTTTTGATGTTGTTTTCGGCAATCAATCGAGACAAAGCCTCGACAACGAGCGACGAATCCATGATCGCGCCGTCGACAATCGCCTCCGGCGAGAGGTCGGCGATGGCAGCGTGGAGAAGCTGAAATTCTCCGTTTTTCAACGGCTTCAACTCGACGATCTTAATCGCCGATGAACCGACGTCACAGCCGACCACTTGCTTTTTTGGTTTTCCAAACACGGCTTACACCTTGATCGCAGAAGTTTTTCTGGACAGGATCATAAACCCCTCTACTTTGAGGCTACCAAAGGCCTCCTCTAAGGTCAAGAACAGGGATCACAACAACGATTCGACGCATCAACTCCAGTCGCACAACCTTTCCTGATTTTTTCAAAAACCCGCTCCGTCGACTCGATCGTGAATATTCAAATCACTGTTCGGCCCAGACGCACTAATTAGCGTATCATTTTTCATTGCAACCGTCGAAAATTTGTTCGAACCATTCCCGCTTTCGGTGAATATTTTTTTTGTTCTTTTTGCGTCCCCGCGCATGTTTTGGTCCCGGAATGGCGGCAAAATCGCGCCACAATCCCCGGCCGGCACTTGATAATCGAGGCCGCCTGTGCTATTTAATTTCACCCCCGTGCGGGGGTCTCGAGAAGGAGTTCTGATATGGCGCAGCGATGTGAAATCTGCGGCAAGGGGCCGATGAGCGGCAGTAATATCTCCCACGCTCACAACGTGACGAAACGGCGCTGGCTGCCCAACCTCCAGCGGGTGCGCGCGATGATCGACGGACGGCCGAAGTACGTCAGGGTGTGCACCCGGTGCATCCGTTCGGGCAAGGTCGCCAAGGCGCCGCGAATCTGAGCTCCACCGTTCTCCCGCAGCCCCCCGCTGCGGCCGGAACACGCAGAACTCCGCCCGGTTCACGCCCCGGCCCCCGCCGCACCGCGGCGCTCGACCCGCTGCATGCCTTTGAGTGCCTGGAGCCGGGTCAGGATGCGCGACAGCTGTGCAGCGTCCCGCACGAGGATGGTGAGCGCCGCGAATCCGGTCTCGTTCGGTTCAGAACGGAGCTGGCAATTCAGAATGTCGCTGCCCTCCGCTGAGATGGCCTGCGAGATCGAGGCCAGCATCCCGGAACCGTCGTCGAAGGCCATGTCCACGTCGACCTGCGACGTCGGCGCGCTGGCGCTCAACTGGCTGGGCGCCCACCGGACCTCGATTTCCCGCTCGGGATGGTAGAAGAGATTGCGGACGTTCGGGCACGCTCGCGCGTGCACCGCCACCCCCTTGCCGCGGGTGACGAAACCGACGATCTCTTCACCGGGAAGAGGCTTGCAGCACTTGGCCAGATACACCAGGAAATCGGAGTCTCCGGTGACCTCCAGTGCGTGTGCTCCGGCTGGCGGCGGTCCGGTCCGGGTCTTGACGTCGGCGGGCGCATCACCGTCGCCGCCGCCCTCCTGCCGCAGCGGACCGGTTACCACCGACACCGGCGTCTTGCCGAAGCCGATGGCTGCCAACAGGTCCTCTTCCTTCGACAGACCGCTCCCCTGCAGAATCGTGGCGAACTCTGCGCTGCCGCTCACCTGGCGCAGGGAGGTGCCGATCTTGCGGAGCTCCCGATCCAGGAGCTTGCGGCCGACCTCCACCGCCCGTTCCTTTTCTTCACGTTTGAGCCAGGCGCGGATCCTGGACCGTGCGCGGTTGGTGGCGACGATCGAGAGCCAGTCGTGGTGGGGTTGCTGCCGGTTCGAGGTCGTGATTTCGACAATGTCGCCGTTCCGGATCTCGGTCTTCAGCGGCACCCATTTGCCGTTGATGCGGCCGCCGACACAGGTCTGGCCGACCTGGCTGTGGATGCGGTAGGCGAAGTCGAGAACGGTGGCGCCGCGGGGGAACGAGAAGACGTCACCGCGCGGCGTGAAGCAGTACACCTCGTCCGGGTAGAGGTCGACCTTGAGCGAGTCGAGGAACTCGCGCGGGGAGGAGCCTTCGGAGTTGTCGAGGAGCGCCCGCAACCAGGCCACCCGGGTGTCCTCCGCCGGCGCGTGCGAACCCTTCTCCTTGTAGCTCCAGTGGGCGGCAATGCCGTACTCCGCGATCTTGTGCATGTCGCTGGTCCGGATCTGGATCTCGAACGGGTGCCCTTCGGGACCTATGACGGTCGTGTGGAGCGACTGGTAGGCGTTCGGCTTGGGGATGGCGAGGTGGTCCTTGAGCCGGCCCGGGACCGGCGGCCACTGCTGGTGAATCAGCCCCAGGGTGGCGTAGCAATCCGCGACGGTCGAAACGATGATCCGGAATGCGAGAAAGTCGAACACGTTGGCGACGTCGACACCCTGTCGTTTGAGCTTCTCGAAGATCGAGTAGAGATGCTTGATCCTGCCCTGAACCGTTCCCTCGATGCCGTTTTCCTCGAGCAGGCCCTCGAGGATGCCCTGGATCTCCGCAAACCAACGGTCGGCCGCCTCTTTCCGTTCCTCGATCTCGTGGTCGAGCCTTTCGGCCTCCTTGGGGTGGAGGAAACGAAAGCACAGATCCTCCATCTCGGTCTTGATGCTGCCGATGCCGAGCCGGTTGGCGATCGGCGCGAAGATCTCGAGCGTTTCCCGGGCGATCGCCACCTGCCGTTCGCGGCGCAGAAAACCGAGCGTCCGCATGTTGTGGAGGCGGTCGGCGAGCTTGACCAGGATGACCCTGACGTCGTCCATCGAGGCCAACAGCAGGCGGCGGAAATTCTCGGCCTCGGTGGCCTCCCGGCTCGAATACGAACTTTCGAAATCCGCCATCTTGGTCAGCGCCGCCACCAACCGCGCCACTTCGGGTCCGAACTCCTCACTGATTTCGTCGACGGTGGTCTCGGTGTCTTCGAGGAGATCGTGGAGAAGGCCCGCGGACACCGTCTCCTCGTCGAGTTCCATGTCGGCCAGAATCCAGGCCACGGCCAGCGGGTGGGTGAAGTAGGGCTCGCCGGAACGACGGATCTGCCCCTGGTGGCGGTTGGCCGCAAAAACGTAGGCGTGGCGGATCAGATCCTCGTCGAGATCCGGGCGGTACCGCTCCATCCGATTGAGGATGTCCTCAATACGTATCCGCGCCGGGGCAGTCTCCGCGACCATCCATCTATTCTATCTGCCGGGGTCAAGGAAGCCGGCCGACGAGAACGGCGGTGGCCTTTTCGATGCCTGAGACGGCAGGAATTGCGGAGTGCCGGTTCAGGGGGAATTCGGATTTCGGAATTTCGGATTTCGGATTTGCCGCCCCACCTCACCCCGTTCTCACGGGAATCGATGAAGCAGTTCTCCGCCGCCGCGGGTCTGCGACGCGACACATCCGACAACGGAAACCACCCGCCCCGCGCGTGGGGACGGGGGGCAGGAATTCCGAAATTCCGAATTCCGAATTCCGAAATTCCTTCAGCGTTTTCCGGCGGCGCGGCGGCGTTCGCGGCGTTTGACGAGCAGTTTGTTCATGGCCAGGGCCACGGGCGAGGCGATGAAAACCGTCGAGTACGTGCCGACGATGATGCCCACCAGCAGCACGAAGGCGAAGGTGTTGATGACGTCGCCGCCGAAGATGAAGAGGCTGATGACGACGATCAGCGTCGTGCCGGAGGTGATGATGGTCCGCGACAGGGTCTGGTTGATCGAGGCGTCCATGATCTTCTCGAGATCCTCACCCCGTTGCAGACGCAGATTCTCGCGCACCCGGTCGAAGATCACCACCGTGTCGTTGACCGAGTAGCCGACCAGGGTCAGGAGAGCCGCAACGGTCGGCAGGTTGAACTCCCGCTGCGTCACGGCGAGCGCCGTCAGGGTGATGATCACGTCATGGATGAGCGCGACCACCGCACCGACGCTGTACGGCAGCTGGAAGCGAATCCAGATGTAGACCAGCATGCCGAAGATCGAGAAGATGATCGCCAGCTGCGCCTTCTTCTGCAGGTCCTTGCCCACGGCGGGGCCGACGTTCTCGGCCCCGAGCAGCGAAAACTCGCCGACCCCGGCCGCGTCCTTGAGGTAGGATCGAACCGGATCGCTCACCCCGGCGACCGCGTCGAGGTCGTCGATGGAGGCGAAGATCCCGTTCTCCTGGCGGAAGTCGAGGACCGCCTCCGCCATCGGCTCGTAGTAGGCGCCACGCCCGTCGATGTCGCCGCCGACGCCGTCCGGATCGGCTGTCACGAGGAGGTCGATGAGGGCGGCGGAACCCCTGGTGTTGAGGTCGAACCGGTCGCCGAGGTCGGAGTTGTACTTGACCCGCAGGAGCTCGAGGATCGGGCTCGTGAAATCGCCCTCTTCACCTCCCGGGTTCTCCACCCGGATCATGACCTCGTGCTTTTCGGCCTCGTCGAAGCGCTGGATGAGCGGCGAGCCGCCGGTGAGCTGGCCGATCGCCGACCGCAGCTCCCCGAGGTCCGGTCGTTCTTTGAACTTGACCGTGACCTGGGTGCCGCCGACGAAGTCGATGCCGAGGTTGAGGCCGTGGCCGAGGAACTCGTACGCCAGACCGGCGACGATGATCAGCACCGAGATCGTGATGGCGATCCGCCGGTAGGACAGGAAGGGAAAATTGGTATCACCGATAATTCGCATGGTTGCCTCTTAATCTCGATCAGATGCTCAGGGACTCGACCCGCTCCCGGCCGGCGAGCGCGATCATATACAGGGTGCGGGAAACGAAAACGGCGGTGAACACGCTTGCCAGGATGCCGATCGACAGCGTCACGGCAAACCCTTTGACCGGCCCGGTCCCGAAGTTGAACAGGAAGAGGGCGGCGATGAGCGTGGTCAGGTTGGCGTCGAGAATGGTGCCGAAGGCGCGCCCGAAACCGGTGTCGATGGCCGCACGCACGGTTTTCCCGACCTGCAGCTCCTCACGGATGCGCTCGAAGACCAGCACGTTGGCATCCACCGCCATGCCGATGGTGAGGATCACACCCGCGATGCCCGGCAGGGTGAGGGTGGCGCCGAAATACGCCATGGCGCCGAGCAGGATGATGATGTTCAAAATCAGCGCGACGTTCGCATTGAGGCCCGACATGCGGTAGTAGACCAGCATGAAGAGCATCACGACCAGAAGACCGACCACCGCGGCCCGCACCCCGCGCACCACCGAGTCGCGGCCCAGGGACGGGCCGACCGTGCGCTCCTCGAGATAGGTGATGGTGGCCGGCAGAGCGCCGGCCCGGAGCTTGAGCGCGAGGTCCTCGGCTTCCTCGATCGTGAAGTTGCCGGTGATGCGGCCCTCGCCGGGGATCCGCGATTCGATCACCGGCGCCGAGATCACCCGCTGGTCGAGAACGATCGCCATCCGGGTCCCGATGTGGGAGCCGGTGTACTGTCCGAACTTGTCGGCGGCGTGGGGTTGGGTCGCGAAGTTGACCACCGGCTGGCCGTACTCGTCCTGGCTGCGCCGCGCCGAGCGCAGCTCCTGCCCGGAGATGATGGCCGCCTTTTTCAGGAGGTAGAAATCGGTTCCGATCACCGCCCCGTCGATCCCCTCGCGGTCGCCCGGAACGATCTCGGAGTCGGACGGAACGATGCTGCCGATCGCGGCGAGCAGGCTCTGCCGGTCCGGCATCGGACCGCCGACCACCTCCTGGAATTCGAGAAAGGCGGTGGAGGAGATCAGGTCCTTGACGCGGGCGGGGTCGTCGACGCCCGGCAGCTGGACCAGGATGCGGTCGCTTTCGATGCCCTGGCGTTGGATGACCGGTTCGGCGACGCCGAACTGGTCGACCCGGTTCCAGATGGTCTCCAGCGATGAGCGCACGGCCATGTCGCGCACCGTGCGGTCCATGTTGGGCGGCAGCTCGAAGGTCCACACGCCGGCCCCCGGATTCACGCTGTAACCCGGCACCCAGTTGTCCGCGATCTCGCGCAGCCTGGCGGAGTCGGTGGTTGACGGCACGTTGACCGAGAAGCTCAGCCCTTCGATATCCGACGACCCCTGCGTCAGCTCGACGCCTTCCTCGCGGGCGCGGCTCACCAGCCGCTGGGCGGAGTCGTCGAGCTCGGCCTTGATGGCGTCGTCGGTCTTCACCTGCAGCACCAGGTGGATGCCGCCCGACAGGTCGAGCCCGTAATGGATCTTCTCTTGCGGCGGGTACAGCGACCACAGGCTGAGCCCGACCACCACCACGATCAATGCGATGCGCCACAGGGTCTTTTTTTCCACCTTCGCCTCCGCTTCACACCGGCTCGGACGGCGCGCCGTCCGTGCCCACCGGGCCACTGATCGCGCTCTTGGTGATCCTGATCTTGGTGTTCTCAGAGATCTTGAGCAGCAGGGTGCCCTCCTCGACGGCGGCGATCGTGCCAAAGATACCGCCCGAGGTCACCACCTTGTCGCCTTTTTTGAGAGCGGCGATCATCGCTTCCTTCTTTTTCTGCTGTTTCTTCGCCGGCATGATGACGAGGAAGTAGAAGACCCCGAAGATCAGGGCGAACATCACCATCATCGACAGGGGACCGCCCCCTCCAGCTGCACTTTCCATGAATCACCTCGCAGTTCCGACTGCCTCGGGTTTCCGCGCGCTTGAGACGGCGCTGCGAAACCGCGAATAGCGGCCCGCCATGATAGCTTCCCGCGCCCGGCGCATCAAGCTCAAAAAATAAAAGAGGTTGTGGACGGTGAGCACGACCACCGACGTGACCTCGTTGGCCACGAAGAGGTGTCGCAAAACGGCACGCGAATACACCCGGCAGGTCGGGCAGGCGCACTCGGGGTCCAGGGGTTCGGGGTCGTCGGCAAAGCGTGCGTTTTTGATCGCGAAATCTCCCCGCGACGTGAAGACCTTGCCGGTCCGCGCGGACCTGGTCGGCAGCACGCAGTCGAAGAGATCGACGCCGCAGGCGACGGCGTGCAGCAGGTCCTCCGGGTAGCCCACCCCCATCAGGTAGCGCGGGCGATCGGCCGGCAGCATGGGTGCGGCCATCGCCACCCCCTCGTGCAGGGCCTCGCTGGGCTCCCCCACCGCCAACCCGCCGATGGCGAGGCCGTCAAAATCCAGCGCCGCCAGCGAGTCGCTGGAGCGGCGGCGGAGTTCGGCGTCGAGAGACCCCTGTTGAATGCCGAAAACCGCACCCCGCCAGCCCTCGTCCCGCGACCTCAGCTCGTGGGCGCGGGCGAGGCCGCGGCGGGCCCAGGCCACACTGGTCATGGTGGATCGCTCGGCCTCGGCCCGCTCCACCGGGTAGGGCAGGCATTCGTCCAGAACCATTGCCACGTCAACGCCGAATGCCGCCTGGGTGTCGATGACGTTTTCCGGGGTCAGGCGGTGCTCGCTGCCGTCAACGTGGGAGCGGAAGGTCACGCCGTCGGCATCCAGACGGCGGTTTTTGGCGAGCGAAAATACCTGATAACCGCCGGAGTCCGTGAGAATCGGGCCGTCCCAGCCCATCACCCGGTGCAGCCCCCCGAGACGGGTAATGCGTTCAACGCCCGGCCGCAGCAGCAGGTGGTAGGTGTTGGCGAGCACCATTTCCGGCGCCAGGCGCTCGATCTCCCAGGCTGCCAGGCCCTTGACCGTGCCGGCGGTGCCGACCGGCATGAACGCCGGCGTGTCGACGACCCCGTGCGGAGTGGTCAATTCGGCGGCGCGCGCAGCGCCCTGCGGATCCTCAGCGACGATCGAAAACGCCGACATCTGCTGGAGCCGCGGTTCGGCCGCCCGGCTCAGCCGCCGGCCGCCGAGGCGTCGATGGTCTGGAGCTGAATTCCGGGCCCGAGCTCGAGCCTGAACGTGGATGCGTCGATGACCGGGTTGACGACCAGGTCCTTGAACTCGTACCGCGTGCTGTCGCCGTCGGCCTCGTTGTACTCGACCACCACCGGCAGAAACAGCTTCCGGTCGATCTCGATCTCGACCGTGCGCAACTTCTTCTGGAGCATGCTGACCACCGGTCGCAGCGTCAGCCGGTAGGGCGCCCGGCCGCCGGGGTCGGCCAGCGTCACGCTGAAATTCGAGGTGAGGTCATCCAGCGGCTGGGTGCCCGCCAGAACACTCACGAACCGCTGCTGCTTCTTCGAGACCTTGACGCGCTCCGCCCGCGCCTGCTGGGGCAGGAAGGTGGTCACCGTGTCATCGGCGAAAACCACCACCATCGGGTCCGGTCTCCGGTAGTCCCACCGCACCTTGTCCGGCGCCTGGAACAGGAACTCCCCCGACGATTCGACATCCTCGAGGAGCATCTCGCTCCTCTTGAGCTGCACGAAATCAGCGCTCAGCGAGCGCAGCGCGTGTTGCTGCTCCACCACCCTCGCGATCAGGGCGTCGAGCTTGGCGCTCCCGTTGAGGGTGTCGATGGAGTCGCTGGGCGGCGGCCCGGCTCCCACGATGGAGACCAGACACCCGGCCAGGGACAGCATCAACACCGGTTTCAGTTTTCGCACGGGGTGAACTCTAGCACACCGGCAGGGGTCAATATTCAATTCTCAATTCTCAATCGAGGATTCGCGCTGCCACGAGATGCATCGGGACCACCTCGAAGAGAGCCCACTCACGGCCGGGGCCGTCCCGGTGCAGTGGCAATGCCTCGGCAATCGACTCCAGTTTCTCCTCAGATACGTCCTTGCCGCGATCGGCGACCAGAATCGCTGGCACATTCCGGGGGTTCGCCAGCTCCAGGAGCATACGGGTCCCGAGGCAGTTGACGAAACGGTCGGGTCCGACGGCATCAGCGCCCACCGCTACGAGTGTATCGGGAAGATCGAGCCACCGCGGCGCAGCCGCATCCGGTTGCGACAGCGCCGGACCGTGGCGGCCGAGCCGCTCCGTCTGCTCGGCGCCCCGGCCTGCGCTGGTCCCGTCGAGAACCACGACCTCGCCGGCCCACCCGTGCCGCCACGCCCCCTCGACGGCCGCCGCCACGGCCGACGAACGAGAGATCGTGACGACGCGAGCGGCGGGTTCGATCCACGGTAGGGCGTTGGCGGCCAACGCCTCAGGGGCGGCCCGTAGAACGGCCAACCGCTGCTCGAAGAACGACTCCAGTTCGCCGGGGCCGCTTTCGGCGATACGCCGGGCAAGCGAGAGCAACGGCGCCATCGCGGTCTGTCCGCCGGCGAGCAGAAGGGCCCCGACCTCGAAAGCGTGCGGCGTCCACTGCGAACGCAGCGCGAGCAGACCCGCCAACAACTGCTCTTCGATCTCGGCGGCGCCGCGGTCCCGGTCGTTCGCCCAACGGCGAAAGACCTCCACGAGAGCGTCATCGGTCACCGGCTGATTGTGCCACGAACCCGGCCGACCGCAGGAACGGGAAATCGCCGTGATACCGTCTCCCCACAGCCCGCCGCTCTCCGGCGGGCGGGAGGAACCATGAGCGATCAACCTGCCAAGACCGTCAAACCCCCCCGGTTGACCATCGGCGCTGAGGTCGGGATGGGCGAGTACTCCAACTTCGTGAGCATCGCGCACAACTACTCCGAGGTGCTGCTCGACTTCGGCCGCACGCTGCCCGGCCGCGACGACATCCCGGTGGTGGCGCGCATCATCATGAACCCCTTCCAGGCCAAACAGCTCCTGCGCGCGTTGACCCACAACGTCCAGATGTACGAGAGGAGCTTCGGACCGATCGCGGAACCGCCCCAGGTCGCGGCGCCCGGGACCTCCGAGACGAACTGACTCAATCCCCGTCTCCGCCGAATAAACCGCGCTCCGGCGAGCGCGGGGTTGCAGCCGGCGGGGGCGAGTGAAAACATTCCGGCCAGGTTGGATGGGCGAGGCTCACCCAGACGACGCTCCAGGTCGCGGCCTCGCGGATCGAAACGGCGTGGGCCTTGCGGTGGACGAGCCCGAGATCCAGCGCGAGCAGGAGAAACACGAGCAGCAGAAAGCCCAGGTAGAAGGGCCAGTACTCGGTGATGGGGAAGAGGCTGACGTGCGGGCTCAAGGCTCAGCCCGGACGGCGGATTCTAGCAGAAGCACAGCCCGAGACGGTCGCCGCCGACCTCAGTGCCCCTTGCGCGCTGGGGCGGCCGAGCGTAGTGTGACGCGGTGCACTCCCTGTTCCGCCGAAAGCCCTTCGCCGACCTGCAGGCCGAAGGTGCGCGCAGCGGGCTGCGCCGGACCCTCGGGGCCTGGGAGCTGACGGCTCTCGGCATCGGCGCCATCATCGGCGCCGGCATCTTCGCCACGGTCGGCACCGCCGCCGCCGGCGACGCGGCTCGGCCGGGAGCCGGCCCCGGGATCATCCTGTCCTTCATCCTGACTGCGGCGGTGTGCAGCCTCGCGGCGCTCTGCTACGCCGAGCTCGCCGCGATGGTGCCGATCTCGGGTTCGGCCTACACCTACGCCTACGTCGGCCTCGGCGAGCTGGTGGCATGGATCATCGGCTGGGACCTCATCATCGAGTATGCGGTCGGCAACGTCGCGGTGGCGATCTCGTGGTCGGGCTACTTCTGCGAGCTGCTGCGCGGGCTCGGGCTCGAGGTGCCGCGCTGGCTGGCGACCGACCTGCGGACGGCGCTGTCGTCCCCCGAGATCCTCGCCGGCGCGCCGCACCTCGGCGGCATCCCCATCGTCTTCAACCTGCCGGCGGCGGGGATCGTGCTGCTCCTCACCTGGGTGCTCGTCTACGGTATCCGAGAGTCGTCGCGCCTCAACATCGCGATGGTGATCGTGAAGCTCGCGGTGCTCGTGTTCTTCGTGGTGGTCGGGTGCTTCTACGTCCAGACCGCCAACTGGACGCCCTTCCTCCCGAACGGCTTCCACGGGGTGTGGGCGGGCGCGGCGATCGTGTTCTTCGCCTACATCGGCTTCGACGCCGTGTCGACCGCCGCGGAGGAGACCCGCGACCCGGGCCGCAACATGCCGCGCGGCATCATCGGCTCGCTCGCCATCTCGACCGCGGTCTACGTGGCGGTGGCGGTCGTGCTCACCGGCATGGTGCCGTGGTTCGACCTGCACACGGCCGAGCCGTTGGCGGTGGCGATGAACCGCTTCAACCTCGGGTGGGCGGCGGGGATCGTGGCCATCGGATCGGTGGCCGCGAACACGGCGGTGCTGCTGGTGTTCCAGCTCGGCCAGCCGCGGATCTTCTTCTCGATGTCGCGGGACGGCCTGCTGCCACCCGTGTTTGCGAAGGTCCACCCGAAGCACCGCACGCCGCACGTGGCGACGATCATCACCGGTCTGGCGGTGGCCGCCTTCGCAAGCTTCGCCAACATCGAGGAGATGGTGGACCTCACCAACATCGGCACCCTCTTCGCCTTCGCCATCGTCTCGGCGGGCGTCATCTTCCTGCGGGCCTCCGAACCCGACGCCCCCCGCCCGTTCCGGGTGCCGTTCGTGCCGTTCCTGCCGCTGCTGTCGATGGCGGCCTGCCTCTTCCTGGCTGCCGGATTGCCCTGGGTCACCTGGCTGCGCTTCGCCGGCTGGCTCGGGTTGGGGTTGCTGATCTACTTCCTCTACGGGCGGCGCCACTCGGTTCTCGCGAAGTGATCGCGACGCGGTAGATCCCACCCTCAGGGCCGATTCGGCGCCGCCGCGGCAACGTCGTGTCCGCGCGGAGATCCTGGCGCCAGGAAATCAACGAGCTTCTCCCGGTACCGACACACCGTGCGCTGCGCGCTCTATCGACGAGCCCCACCTTCCGAGATGAGCCACGCCAGGGGGCGCTCGGTCCCGACGCGCAGCAGCCTCAGGCCGAGGGTGCCCCCTTGAATCTCGAGCGTGGCCTCGGCGGAGCTCCGGTCGAGCTCGGCGATCCTCGGCGCCGCCCGTTCGAGCCCGGCATCGATGGCTGCGTCGAAGGTCGACCCCAGAACCCGGCCGTCGAACCCGACGATGGCGGCGGGCCGCGGCAGGGCTCCGAGGAGCCCCACCAGCAGATCCCGGTAGAGCGCTGTCCGACCCTCCATGGCGCTTTCGACCTCCTGCTGGCGATCGAGCACGGCGTTGAGCTGGCGGGCGACCGCGCCGAGCTCGTCCGTGTGCTGAGTCGCGGCCCGGCGATCGAAGCTGCCGCCGGCGATGGCTTCCGCGACCTCGGCCAGCTCGTCGAGCCGTTCGAGGAGGGTCCGGTTCAACGCGCGCGACAGGAAGGCCAGCGAGAACAGCGCCAGCAGCACCAGGAGGGCGAGGATCGTCGCACGCTGCGACGCCGTCGCCTGCGCCCGCCGGTCGGCCTCGACCATGGCCTGGTGGTTGATCTCCAGGAGATTGATGACGCCCGCCTTGACCGCCTCGAACGCCGGAAAGGTCTCCTCGTCGTAGGCTCGCAGGGGGTGCTCGGGAGTCGCCTCCAACAGCTGGTCGCGGGCTGTGACGAAGGCGGCGAACCGCTGCTCGATGTCCTCGATGACCGGTCCTTCCTCCGGGAGGGTGATGTTGGCTCGCGCGCGCCCCAACCCCTGACGGAAGGACTCTTCCGACGCCTCGAGGGCGCGGCGAGCCTCGTTCTTGCCGAGGAGCAGAGCGAGGACCGCGCTGTCCTGACGTTCCAGGGACTCGATCATGGCGGTGGAGGCTCGCACGCTGTCGAAGTTCTCCGTCAGCACACGGCCGATGTTGCTGCCGAGGGTGTGGAAGCCGAGGGCCGCACCGGCGGCGATGATGACGAGAAGAAGCACCAGGTACCAGTAGCCGAGCAGGATGCGTGTGGCCAGCCTCATGGTCAGACCTTGGCCGCAAACCTGGAAACCGCGCCGGTCGATCCGATGACCACCAGGATCTCTCCGGCCTGGAACACCTCATCCCGGCTCGGGTTGGCGACGATCCTGCCTCCGCGATGGATCGCGACCACGGTGACGTCGAAGCGGCGGCGGACATCGATCTCGACCAGGGTCTTGCCGACGTACTGGGCCGGGACCTCGAGCTCGACCAGCTCGGCGTTGTCGCCGAGGTCCACGCGGTCGAGCACGTTGGGGTGCGAGAGTCGGTAGGCCAGCCGCTGACCCATCTCCACCTCGGGGCTCACCACCTCGTGCGCCCCCACCGCCCTCAGCACGCGGGCGTGAAGCTCGCTGAGCGAACGGGCGACGATCCGAGGCACTCCGATCTGGCGCAGGAGCGCGGTCGCGAGGATCGATGCTTCCATCGATTCGGCGCCGATGGCGACCACGGCGCAGGACACCCGGTCGAGCCGGAGTTCGCGCAGCGCCGCCTCGTCGGTCGCGTCGGCACGGACCACGGCGTCGAGCTCGGCGGCCATGCGGTTGACCTCGTCCTCGTTGATGTCGATGGCGAGCACGGCCTGGCCCTCGCGAGCGAGGCTCGCGGCGACCATCCTCCCGAAGATGCCGAGACCGATGACTGCAAACTCTCCTACCACTGGAACCCCCCCTTCACCCGACCATGATTCTGGCTTCGGGATGGCCGACGGCAGGCTGCCGCTTCCTGCCGAACAGCAATGCGAGGCTCAGCGGCCCGACGCGGCCGATGAGCATGACGGCGATGACGACCAGCTTGCCGAAAACCCCGAGGGTCGCGGTCGCACCGAGGGAGAGGCCGACGGTGCCGAACGCGCTCACGATCTCGAACACCAGGGACAGGAAACTCTGGTTTTCGAGGAGCAGCAGCAACGTTGCGCCGCCGACCACGACCAACATGGCGACCACGGCGATCGCCGCGCAGCGGAAAACGGTTTCGAGGCTGATCGTGCGCTTGAGCAGCACCACCTGCCCACGCCCGCTGGCGATCGCCGGGATCGCGCTGAGCAGCACCACCAGGGTCGTCGTCTTGATGCCGCCGCCGGTGCCGCCGGGCGAGGCGCCGACGAACATCAGCGCCATCATCAGCATCAGCGTTGCCGGTTGCAGAGCGTCGAACCCCACCGAGTTGAAGCCGGCGGTGCGGCAGGTCACGCTCTGGAAGAGCGCATTCGTGATCTTGTCCGCCGTCCCGAGGCCGGCGAGCCCGTGGTGCCATTCGACAGCCGAGATGCTCACGAAACCCAGAGCGGTCAAAGCTGCGGAGGCCAGGAGCACGATCCGCACCTGGGTCGCGAGCCCGACTTTCGAACCGCCCTTCATACGCAACGACGCGAAGGCGAGCACCGCGAAGCCGAGGCCCCCGAGGGTGATCAACACCGCGATGGTCAGCAGCACCACGGGCTGCTCGCGGAATCCCACCATCGAATCGGAGTAGAGGGCGAAGCCGGCGTTGCAGAAGGCCGACACCGAATGGAAAATACCGCGCCACGCCGCTGTCAGTGGCCGCGCGCCGCGCTCGAGCTCGACGGCCGCCAGGATCGATGCGCCGACGGCCTCGATCGTCAGGGTGACGACCACGATGAAGGTGATGAGGCGGTAGGCCGCGGCCACCGACGGCAGGTCGAGCATGGCCCCCAGCGCCTGCTCGCCGCGCAGGCCGAGGCCGCGTCCGAGCAGGAGAGCGGCAAAGGCCGACAGGACCATGATGTTGAGGCCGCCGGTTTGGATCAGGAGCAGGACCACGAGCTGGCCGAAGAAGCTCAGGTCACGCGGCGTGTCGAGCACGATCAAACCGGTGACGCAGGCGGCGCTGGTCGCCGTGAAAAGGGCGTCGACCGGCCGCAGCGGCTCCGCGTGGGCGGAGGCGGCGGGAAAGGTCAAGAGCAGGGTCCCGAGGCTGATGAGGAGCACGAAGCTGACCAGAATGAGCAGTGCCGGTCGGCCGTAGAAGGTCTGCAGCACCTCCGAGATGAGGCTGCTGCGGGTCGCGAGAATCACCAGGACGGCGGCGTCGAAGGCGGCCATCAGCGCGAGCGAGACCTCGGGGCGGGCGGCCGCCGCAAGGGCGGCTGCGACGAGGATGAAGGGCGCGTAGGCGAACCACCGCCCGGGTCTGGCCAGCCGGTGCAGGAATCCGGCGGCGGCCCCGACCGCGAGCGCCTGCAGCGCGATGCAGACCGAATGAGCGGGCGCTCTCCAGCCGATT
The DNA here is from genome assembly GCA_963823345.1 of Candidatus Sulfomarinibacteraceae bacterium. GTDB lineage: Bacteria > Acidobacteriota > Thermoanaerobaculia > Thermoanaerobaculales > Sulfomarinibacteraceae > Sulfomarinibacter. Next base: position 442,399 of record CAWGLE010000004.1, on the reverse strand, counting down.
CCGTAGCCGACCACCGCGACGGTGGCGACCAGCGCGACCGTCACCAGGTGGCGCGCCGCGGGGCCGTTCAGCGCCAGCCAGGCGGCGATCTCGTCGTGCGGACCGGACGGCTCCCGGCCGAGGAGCGAAAAGCGGGTCCTGGCTGAGAGGACGATACGGCTCAGCAGGTAGAAGTTCCACAGCACGACGAAGCCCGCGATCACCGGGTTGGCGATCAACGGCGGAATGAACAGACCGACGTTGACCGCGAAGATCGCCATCGCACCGAAGGGACCCCACCGGCTGCGGCGGGCCTGCGCCACGATCGTCAGGATCAGCAGGGCGAGGATGCCCGCCGAGTACGTGATGCCGAACGGCGTCACTTCGTCGGCGGGTCCGAAGTAGCCTTCCGGCATCGAAACCGCGAACTGGGCGAGCAGCGCCGCCGCCACCGCACCCACCTGGCGCGCCATCTGCAGCCGCGCCCGCGCTCCGGCGCGACGCGGTTCCTCGGCGGCCGGGAACGATATGCGGTTTTGCGGCATGGTCTCGATCATACGCCTGCGGCGCCTGAAGACAGAGAGCATTATTCGTTCGACTTCAAGCCGGCACGGCGTCGAGGGACGTTTTTCGAAACGCGGTGCGTGGCGAACGCCCTCTCTGAAAGGCGGGCGCCGGCAGATGGTGGGCGTTGCCCGAGCAGAGGGCTTTCAGACTCCAATCCCGGGCCCCCTTACCGCCACTTCGCCCGCCTTTCTCACCAGGTTTCGACTGCGGCCGGTATGACCGCGCCAGCCATGTCTCTTCGCGCCCTGCCTGGCGCACAAAAAAAGGCGCACCCGAAGGTGCGCCTCGTGGATTGAGTTCGGGCGGTCGTCATTCCTCCAGCTTGAGAATCACGAACCGGTAGGAATCGGCGCGCGGAATGTAGACGTAGAGCCTCAGGTAGCCGCCGGCGGCCACGTCCTCGACGACCGCCCGCAGATCCGCCGGAGAATCGACCGGGTTGCCGTTGGCTTCGGTGATCACCAGACCAGGCGCCACATTTTCCTCGCTTGCCGGCGACAACGGCCGCACCCTGGTCACGACCACGCCCTCGATCTCGCTTTCGATGCGGAAGTTCTGGCGGACCATCGGTGTCAGCTCGGTAACCGTGATCCCGACCCGTTCGAACACGTCTCCCTCGTCGCTCGGGCCGTCACCCGGCGCCTCCGGCGCGGCATCGGTTTCCCGCTCTTCGAGGGTCACGTCGACGGAGATCTTCTTGCCGTTGCGGATCACACCGAGTTTGACCTCGGTCCCCGGCGGCATCGCCGAGATGGTGTCGATGAGTTCGCGAGTATCGGAGAGGGTCGTGCCGTCAACCGACACGATGACATCGCCGTGGCGGATCCCCGCTTTGGCTGCAGCGTGGCCCTCAACGACCTCTTCGACCAGCGCACCGTCCGAGTTGTCCAGCCCGAAAGCCTCCGCGTCGTCCTTGTTGATGTTGCCGATGGAGACCCCGAGATATCCGCGCACCACGCGGCCGTTTTCGCGAAGCTGGGGCAGAATCCGCTTCGCCACGTCGATCGGAACCGCAAACCCGATGTTCTGTCCGGCCGCGTTGATCGCCGTGTTGATGCCGATCACGTTGCCCTTCAGGTTGACCAGCGGACCGCCGGAGTTGCCGAAGTTGATGGCCGCGTCGGTCTGGATGAAGTTCTCGAACGACGACGACGCCGCCGACAGACCGAGCGATCTCCCCTTGGCCGATACCACACCGACGGTGACGGAGTTGGCCATGTCAAGCGGGTTGCCCGCCGCCATCACCCACTGGCCGACCCGGACAACGGACGAGTCGCCCAGCGTCAACGCCGAGAACTCGCGATCGGGATCGACAATCTTCAACAATGCAACATCGGTGGCCGGGTCGACACCGACGACTTCCGCGCGGTACTCGGTGTCGTCGCTGAGCCGCACCTTGATGCTGTCCGCGTCCTCGACCACGTGGTTGTTGGTGAGGATCTCACCCTCGGTGCTGATAAAGAAACCGGAACCCGACGACCGCCGCACCTGCGGCTCGCGCTCCGACCCGTCATCGCGCGGGCCGAAGAAGAAATGGAACGGATCGTTCGGCATCTGCCGATTCCGCTCGGACGGGTCCTGGACCTCGTCGGAGTACACCGAAACCACCGACGGCACCACATGGTCCGCCAGGGCGACGAAATCCGGGAGCACGATCTCGCCCTGAGTCGCCGCGGCCGCCGGCGCCGGCAGATCGGCGTCAGCCCGCTGCGTGACGTTCATGCCTCCCGACAGCATCATCCCGAACAGGGTCGCGGCCACGATCACGGCCGCGAGGGAAAAGATCTTGTGGGCATCGCTCTTCATGTTGCAACCTCCAGAATCGGCACGCGGTGCACGCCGACCGTGCGTGGTGGGAAAAGCAAGAAGCTTGCCAACCCACGACCGCCCCGGCCCGGTATCGCCGCCGCGTACCACACCATTCAATCTCGATGTGCGCGAGTTTATTGCAGGAGGTTGCGATTCGCGAACGCAGAACCCTGTGCACCACCCATCCGCGCCTGCCAAATTGGCAGTTTTTCAGTCGGCGATGCGGATCTGGTCCTTGCCGTTCTCCTTGCCGCGGTACATGGCGAGGTCGGCGGCGCGAAGGAGCAGGTTCTTCTTCATGTCCGTCGTGCCCTGACGCGGCAGGTGGTGCGGATACACGGCAACCCCGATCGACGTGGTGAGCGGCTGCCGCCAGTACACCGGCCCCTCCGACCACGAGAAGTTGCCCTGCAGGAACCGCGTCTCGGACAGTGCCTTCTGAATCGCGGTGCCCACTGCACACGCCATCTCGAGGTCGTGGTCGGGGAGGATGATCACGAACTCGTCGCCTCCGTAGCGGGCCAGGGTCGCTCCCTCGGCGGTCACGGTGGTGGCCAACAGGTAGCCGAATTCCTTGAGCACCTGCGAACCGGCGAGGTGGCCGTGGGTGTCGTTGACGCTCTTGAAGTTGTCGATGTCGAGAAAGAGCAGTGCCACCGTCGAACGGGTGACGTCGGCGCGGATCAGGTCCTCGCTCAGGCGATGGTGGAAGAAGCGATCGTTGTACAGCCCGGTGAGATCGTCGCGCCGCGCCATCTCGGTCGCACGCTGCGCGTCGAGCAGGTTCTCGATCGAGATCGAGGTGTAGCGTGCGAAGATCTCGAGCATCTGCATGTTGCGCGAGGTGTAGGACTCACCATCCGACCGGTTGAGCAGTTCCAGCACACCGCACACCGCTCTTTCGATCCGCACCGGTACCGCGACCACCCCGGTGGTCCGGAACTCGTGATCTTCGTCGAACTTGGGATAGAAGTTGGGATCCGACTCGGGGTCGGCCATCAGATAGGGCTCGCCGGTCCGGTAGACATGACCCACCACGCCGCGGTCGGCGCGCAGGTTCTTGCCGAGCAGGGCGGACGCCGACGGGCCGAACGCCGCCACGAAGTAGAGATTGGTCTGGGACGGCGTGTCCCCGCGCTCGACCGGTCGGTCCATGAGGATCGAACCCGCCACCGACGGCACGAAATCGTTGGCCTTTCTCAGGACCTCGGCGAGAAAGGACGGCAGCTGCAGCTGCGACATTGCAAAAGCGGAGTAGCGTTTGCGATCGAGAAAGGGTTCGAGATCGCCGACAGGCAGGCTGAAGACCTCTGGTGGGCCCATCAAATTATGGTATCACGCACGTCGCATCAGGCCCCGCACACGATCTTCGAGGTCGAGCACGGTCTCCGAGTGGTCGGCGCGGCCGGGCGCGAACCGCACCGCCTCGAGCTCCTGCCGCAGCGCCTGCATCTCGTCCTCGAGGGCCGCGCCCCGGGTCTTCGACCGCGCATCGAGCCACCACCGCTCCAGGGCCACCTGCAGCTGGCGTGCTCGTTCAGCCGGGCTCTCTCCGTCCCGCCGTGGCGGCAGCGCCACGCGGCGGCGCCGCGCCACGAGGAAGGTCACCACTCCACCCACCAGCAGACCCACGGTCAAAGCGCCGATGAGCAACACGAACTGCGGCGGCCCCGCCTCCGTACCGTCCGCGGATGGGTTCGGCGCTTGCGGGCGTTCCCCGTCACCTGCTTCCAGCACGGGCTCGGCAGCGGGGATCGGCGTCGCCGGCGGCGCCTCCACGACCAACCTCATCGGACCCAGAACCTGCGTGCGATAGGCCCCGGCCGCCGGGTCGAAGACCGCGAGCTCGACCGGCGCCAACTCGAGCTCACCGGCGCCGCGCGGCACCAGGGTCGTTCGCCACACCCGCGTCCCGTGGATGCCGCGCGCGTCGACCGTGACCGAGCTCTCCTCCTCGGGTGGATAGCTCTCGCACTCCGCGCAGGTCGGCCACAACGCCGGCGCCTCGACCAGGGGCAGATTGCCGCTGCCTTTGAGCTCGATCGAGAGCACCGCCGACTCGCCGTACGCAACCCGTTCGGGATGCAGGCTGGCCCGGTAGCGGAGATCGCCGACGGCGCCCGAAAAGCCCTCCGGCGCCTGCGGCCGCGGCGTCACCTCCACCGACTGCTGGCTGCTGGTCCTCTCCACCACCTGCTGCGGGGCGAACACGCTCGCGGATCGGAACCCGATCCGCGCTCCGACCGCCGGCATCGTCAGCGGCCCCGTCTTCAAGGGCACCAGAACGTGCTCCGCGACCACGAACCGGTTGTAGCGGACGCCGTCGACCTCGACGACCTCGCCCGTGATCCTCTCCGGCGGGTCCACCCGCTGCGCCCACCAACCGGGGTAGGACGGTGCGTCGATCCACTCGAACCCGTCGACCCCGCCGGCGGTGGTGTCCAACACCACCCGAGCCACCACCGGCTGACCGAGGACGATCCGGTTGCGGTCGAGCAGCTGTCGCAGCTCGACCCGCGCCGACCGCGTCGGCTGCTGCCGCCTCTGCATGAGGTCACCGAAAGGATCCAGGGGAAAACCCGATCGCCTTCCTGGAGCCGGCTGCTGCGGCACCACGCTGCCCGGAACCACCTCCGCCGAGATCACCTCGGAGCGCAGCTCCACACCCTCGAGACGCACCGTCACCGGACCGACGGAGGCCGCGCCGACCTCGACTCCCTGCACGACGTAGGTGAAGGTGGTCGCCCGGGTGGCGGCGCCGTTGATCCACGAGAACTCGGTGCCGGTCGACGGCCCGCCCGCGACCTGGAGATTGGTGAGGGCGCCGAGATCCACCACCGGGGTGCCGCTCGGCTCGAGCACACGGACCTCCAGACGGGCCGCATCCTCGATACCGAAACGTCGGGGCTCGAGCGTCACCTCGAGGCTCGGGTCAGCGGCCGAGACCACCCCGGCTGCCGCGGCTACCAGCGCCAGTGCCCACCGGCTCGCCCTTCGCAGTGCATGAACCTCCGCGTTCACCAGTCTTTTTCCACCTTGCCCGCCTGCGGGGTCGGCGACTGCATCGCCTCGCGGGCATCGGCCTCGGCACGGTCGAGGGCGGCAAACAGGGGCTGGTTGGGGTTCGGCGTCGGCGTCGGCGCCGCGCCCTGCTGACCGGGAGACGGGCTCGGGGTCGGGGTCGGCTGCTGGTCGCCCTTCTCCTGCTGGTCGTTCTCGTTCTCCTGGTCCTGGTCTTCCTGCTTTTCCTGCTCCTGCTGTTGGTCCTGCTGCTGTTGTTTCTGCTGCTCCTCGAGCATCCTCAACGCCAACTCGTAGTTGTGTTTGGCCCCGAGGTCGTCCGGGTTGGCGATCATCGCCCGACCGAGCCACTCGAGCGCCGATTCGACCTGGGACTGTTCGAGGGCCGCCGTGCCCGAGTTGAAGGCGGCGTCGCGGGCGCCGCCCCCGGCCGCCTTTTCAAGCAGCGGTTGGGCGGTGTCGAGCCGCCCGGCGGCTGCGAGCGACGTGCCGAGGTCGTACAAGCGGTCGGGCGCCTCGGGTTCGAGATCGGCGGCGCCGGAAAACGCGGCCGTCGCCCCCTCCAGATCACCGACGCTCCAGTGTGCGACGCCGCTGCGCGCCAGGCGCCGGCTGCCGCCCGGAATCAGCCGTTGCCACCACGAGGCCTCCGGCAGCGGCGCCTCCTCCGCGGCGTCGGCCGCTGCCGGCGCCTGCACGGCGGGGGCCGCCTTTGCCGGCGCCGCGGACTGCGCCGTGGCGACTCCCGGGGCCGCTATCACGAGTACGAGCGCCGCGACCGCCAGCCGCCGCCAGGGCGACAGGGCGAAGCCGAGGAACAGGAGAACCGCCGCCGCCGCCAGGAAGACGGGGAACCGTTCGATGCGCCGGACGGTCTGCGTCGCGGTCACCTCGCGGGTGCGGACCCGCTCGATGGCGGCCGCGACCTCGCGCACCACGTCGGCGTCGGACAGGCTCACCACCTCGCCGTCCAGTTCATCGGCGATCGCCTGCAGGACCTCGGGGTGGGCCCTGGTCACGACCGGTTGGCCGCCGCTGTCCCGTTTGTAGTGGACGCCGCCGTCCCGGTCCGCCTCGGGGATCGGGCCTCCGCGTTCGGTTCCCGCCACCAGACCCACCAGGCCGACGCCTGCATTCTCGAGGGCCGCGGTGGCCGCGTCCACGTCTCCCTGCAGGTTCTCTCCGTCGGAGAACAGCATCAGGACCCGTCCTTCGCCCTCGTCCGGCAACAGCTCGAGCGAAGCCGCGACGGCGCGCTCCAGATTGGAGCCGGGCAGAGCCACCATCCCGGCCTCGACGCCGTCGAGAAAGACCCCCACTGCGCTGAGATCGGTCGTCAACGGCAACAGCGGGTAGGCGTCACCGGAAAAAATGACGACGGCCAGCCGGTTGCCCTCGAGCTGCGGCAGCAACCGCTGGAGGGTCTCGATGCTGCGGTTCAACCGCGACGGCCGCACGTCTTCGCAGCGCATGGAATCGGAGACGTCCAGGGCCACCACCAGGTCCCGCGTCCGCACCGATTCCTCGTTCGGTTGCTCGCCCCACTGCGGTCTGGCAAGGGCCAGCGCGATCAACGCCGCGGCGCCGCACCACAAGAGGAGACGCGCCAGCCCGGTTGCCGGAACGTCCGCCGAGCAACCGGACCCAGACGCCCGGCGACGCCAGCCGCCGCTGCTGCGCCCGGCGCCGCCGGTGCCGGTACACGGCGAGCATGGCGGCGAGGGCCGGGAGCGCCAGCAGCGCCAGACGGGAGGGTTCGGCAAACGTCACCACGGCATCCTCCCCGCCGCCCCTTCGAGCACGGTCCCCGCCAGGAGCAGCACGAGAGCCGCCCACGCCCACGGTTCGAACTCCTCGCGGTAGCGCACCAGGCGGGTCGATGTGAAGACCGTCGTCTCCATGCGGTCGATCTCCGAGAACACCTCCTCCAGCGCCTCGGCGTCGCGCGCCCTGAACGAGCTGCCGCCGGTGGTGCGGGCGATCTCCGCCAGCAGCTCGGGGTTGATCTCGACCTCGACGTTCTGGACCTGCGAGTATTCGCGTCCGCTGCGCGGATCGCGGAGGCGGACCGGGATCGGCACCTTGCCGCCCTGACCCACCAGCACCGTGTGGACCGTGATGCCTTCGGCGGCCGCCAGCTCGGCGGCGGTCGCCGGGTCGAGCTGACCGGCGTTGTTGGACCCGTCGGTGACCAACACCGCGACCTTGGAATCGGCGGTCGAAGTCCGCAGCCGGTTGACGGCGGTGCCCAACCCGAGACCGATGGCGGTCCCGTCGGGGAGGGTGTGGAGCTGCACCTGCTCGAGGAGGTGGAGGGCCACATCGTGATCGAGGGTCACGGGACAGATCGTCACCGCCGCCCCCGCGAAAACCACCAGACCGATGCGATCGTGCGGACGGCCGGCGATGAACTCGGCGATCATCTCCTTGGCGACGCCGAGCCGGTCGGTCGGTTGAAAATCGAGGGCCGCCATCGAGCCCGAAACGTCGAGGGCGATCACCATGTCGACGCCTTCGGCGTGCTCCAGATTCCGCGACAGGACCTCCTGCGGGCGCGCCAGGGACACCGACAAGGGCAGGAAGACGAGCGCGGCGAGGACACCCGAGATCGCCGTCCACGACGGCAGGCGGCGCGCGTTCGCCGCCACCCGCGCACCGAGAGGAAAGGGATAGCGTTGCCAACGCCGGCGGAGCACCCACAGCGTCACGGCCAGCACGCCCACGCCGGCCAGGACGAGCCACCAGGGGGCCGCCAGCCGGATCATCCTGCAGCCTCCGCGGCCGCGTCGGCCTCGGCCTGCAGCGCCAGCTGGCGGTCGAGATCGCGGGCGATTTCACGGGCGAGATCCACCACCCCCCGCAGCCGCGCCTCGGCGGCGGGAAGCCTGCCGAAACGCACGCTGTCGGCCACCGCCATCACCTCCTGAAGGCCGCGCCGGACGTTGTCAGGCCAACCGAGCTGCCGCGCCATGAGGCGCAGCTCGAACGAGGTCATGTCTTCGGCGGGTCGGCCGCTCTGCCGCTCCAGGTAGCGGCGCATCGCCGCCGCCAGGCGATCGCACACGCCCTCCGCAGGCTCGCGGCCCAGCCGTTCCCGGATCTGGTCGAGCAGCGCCTCGAACTCGTCGAGCGGAGCCAGTTCCGGAACTCCACGCTGACCTCCCGGCGTTCGCCGGCGACGTCTCCAGAGGGCGACAGCGGCCGCCACCGCCAGCACCGGCACCGCCAACGGCAGCACCCACTCCCACGGAAAACCGCTGACCCCGACCGGGTCGCGCAGCGGAACGGGCTCGACCTCGTCGCCCTCCGGGAGCACCGAACTCACCTCGACCTTCTGCGGATCAGCAGCCGTGATCTCGCTGACGGAGCCCTCGGTGTCCCGCACCGTCACCATGAACTCGGGCAGGTCGAGATCGGCGAGCTTCATCGGCGCCAGGACGACCTCCCACACCGGCGGCCGCGTTCCCTCGAGTTCACGCGGGCCGTCGACGACGGTCCAGGGCCCGTCCGGTTCGACTCCCACCCGCAGCTCGCCCCACAGAAGATCCTCACCACCCCGCGCCGTCACGCGAACCGGCACCCGGTCGCCGACCCGAACCGGATGGTCGGGCGCCGTCACCTCCAGGGTGGCGGGGACCGCGGCGCCGGCCACGGCAGCTGCGAAGGCCAGCAGCCCGATCGCCAGCATCACGTCAACGGAGCGCACGGCGCCGCTCCCTCTTTTCGAGCATCGCCCGCACCGTCGGCAGGTAGTCCTCACCGGTGTGGAGCTCGACGACGTCGATCCCCGAGGCGACCGGCTCCCGGCGGGCCGCCCCCGGCCCGCCGATGAGGCCCCGGGCCTTTCCCTCCGGGTCCACGACCGGCAGGTCCGCGCCGGCCAACCCGGTCTCGAGGAGGTTGTCGCCGACCCTCACCACGACCACCTCGTGGCGCCCGGACAGAGCGATCAGCTCGCGGCGCGGTACGGCGCACGTCTGGTCGACCAGGGCGATCACCACGCCCCGCCGCCGCAGGAGGCGGCCCGCGGCGCGGATGGCATCTCCGATTGCGGTGCTCGTCCCCCCGGGTTCGGAGGCCAGCACCTCGCGCACCACCCGCAGGCCGTGTCTCCAGCCGAGGCGCGGCGGGATCACCCTGCGCACCTCGTCGTCGAACAGCACCGCCCCGATGCGGTCGCGGCGGGCGGCGGCGAGGGCGAAGAGACCCGCCACCTCGGTGATGAGGTCGTGGACGGTCATCACTCCCGAACCGAACCGCGTGGAGGCGGAAAGATCGACGAGCAGCAGCACGTTGAGGTCGCGCTCCTCGCGGTAGCGTTTGACGTGCAGAAAGCCGGTGCGCGCGGTGACGTTCCAGTCGATGGTGCGAACGTCATCCCCCGCCCGGTACTCGCGGACCTCCTCGAACTCGAGCCCGAGACCCCGGAACGCGCTCTGATACTGACCCGTGAGACCCGACTCCATCGCCTGCCGGGCGCGGATCTCGAGGCGGCGCACCTGGGCGCGCAGCTCCGCACCGGCTTCGCGAACCGGCGCCACCGGCCGCGGCCGGCCGAGGTAGGAGGAAAGGCGAAAACCCATACCTCACACCGCCGGGGTTCCGCGCCGGATCACGGCACCTCGACCGCAAGCAAGATGCGGTCGATGATCTCTTCCACCGTCGCCCCTTCGGCCTCGGCCTCGTAGGTGAGCACCAGCCGGTGGCGCAGGACGGCCGGCGCCAACTCCTTGACGTCCTCCGGCGACACGTAGGAACGGCCGCGCACCAGGGCGAGGGCGCGCGACCCCACGGCGAGCGCGATCGACGCCCGGGGCGAGGCGCCGAACGCGAGCAGCGGCACGAGATCACCGAGGCCCACCTCGTCCGGACGGCGGGTCGCGGTCACCAGAGCCACGATGTAGCCGCGGATCCTCTCGTCGAGGTAGACCTCGCGCACCACCGCCTCGAGCTCGGCCAACTCCTCCACCGAGCTCAGCCGCTTGGGGGTCGGGAAGGACGAGGCCAGGTGGTACTCGAGAACCCGGCGTTCGTCCTCGGGCGCCGGGTAGCCCACCAACACCTTGAAAAGAAATCGGTCGAGCTGCGCCTCGGGCAGCGGGTAGGTCCCCTCCTGCTCGATCGGGTTCTGGGTGGCCAACACCACGAACGGCTCCGGCAGCCGGTGGGTGGTGTCACCGATGGTCACCTGCCGCTCCTCCATCGCCTCGAGGAGGGCCGACTGCACCTTGGCCGGGGCGCGGTTGATCTCGTCGGCCAGCACCAGGTTTGCGAACACCGGTCCGCGGTGGGGCACGAACTGCGAGGTCCGCGGATCGAAGATCTGCGTCCCCGTCACGTCCGCCGGCAGCAGATCGGGCGTGAACTGGAGCCGCTGGAACTGGCCGCCGATGACACCGGCCAGGGTCCGCACCGTGAGGGTCTTCGCGAGACCCGGAACGCCCTCGAGCAGCACGTGGCCGCGGCACAACATGGCGACGAGCAGCGATTCCACCAGCCGGTCCTGTCCGACGACGACTTCGGACACCGCCCGTTGGATCTCGCCGAGACGCGCCGCCGCGCGATCGATTCGAATATCTGCAGGTCGTGATTCCATAGTTCCCCCGGAGGCCGAATGGCCCGGGGATGACGAAGCAAGGATCGTGCCCGTCTACCGAGGCTGCCGACGGCGCAGCCACTGCGCCGAATCGACCGGAAGGCGCCAGATCGGCATGTCGAAACCGGTTTTCGGGGTCTGCGGGGGGTGCGGGTCCGTTACAATAACTCAATGTCGGTGCAGCGGATCGGACGCTATCAGATCGAAGAGACGCTGGGTCGGGGCGCCGTGGGGGTGGTGTATCGGGCCCGCGACCCGATCATCGACCGTCAGGTGGCGCTGAAGACCCTGCGCCTCGACCTCGACGCCGAGCACGCCGACGAGTTCCGGGCGCGCTTCGTGCGCGAAGCCCAGGCCGCAGGCCGGCTCAACCACCCCGGCATCGTCACCGTCCACGACGTCGGCGAGGACCCCGAGTCGGGCCTCGTCTACATCGCCATGGAGTACGTCGAGGGCCGGGACCTCAAACAGGTGCTCGCGAGCGGTCGCCGATTCCGCCCCTCCGAGGCCGCCCGCATCGCCGCCGACGTCGCGACGGCCCTCGACTACGCGCACTCTCTCGGTGTGGTCCACCGCGACATCAAACCGGCCAACATCATCCTGACGCCGGACGGAACGGCCAAGATCACCGACTTCGGGATCGCCCGCCTCGAGACCTCGAACCTGACGGTGGACGGACAGTTCATCGGCACGCCGAACTTCATGTCGCCCGAGCAGATCACCGGCAAGCCGGTGGACGGCCGCTCCGACCTCTTTTCGCTCGGGGTGGTGCTGTTCAACCTGTTGACCGAAAAGAGGCCCTTCAACGGCGGCACCATGCACGAGGTCACCCTGCGGATCGTGCAGGAGCCCTGCCCGATCCCGTCGACCCTCAGCGACCACATCCCGCCGGCCTTCAACCCGATCATCCTCAAGTGCCTCGAGAAAAACCCCGACCGGCGGTTCCAGACCGGCGCCGAGGTGGCGCGGGTCCTGGCCGCGCTCGCCCGGTCGCTGGTCGAGCGCGAGCCGACGGACGACCTCAGCACGGGGGTCTTCCAGCCCGATCTCGAGACCAGGATCCACGCCGGCGACGATCGGCCGACGCCGCCCGCCGGTCCGGTGTCACGGGTGCGGCGGTGGGTGCTCGAGAGGCTGCCTCGGGCTGGAGCCCCGCGTCTCCCCGATGCGATGCGACGGGAGGTCGAACCGCGGTGGGTCGTGGCGGTGATCGCTGCGGCCGTGGTGCTGGCGCTGGTTCCGATCCTCGTCCTCAGGTCCTGGATCGACCGCGGGCCCTTCCCGGGCCCGACCCCGGGCGTCACAAGGAACCTCAACGGCGTGGTGGCGTCGCTGCGCACGGCCCAGTCCCGGATGCGGCAGAACGACCTGGCGGCCGCCGAGACCGCGGTCCTCGCCGCCCTCGACCAGGCGCCGACCTCGCCCGCGGCGCGCCGCCTGGCCGCGGCCATCAGAGACGGTCTCGAGCGGGAGCGAACCGGCGCCGAGAACCAGCGGCGGGTGAGCGAGTTGGTGGGCGATGGCCGGAGCGCCTACCGGCGCGGCGACTACGCGGCCGCCGGGGAGCTGTTCCGCCAGGCCCTCGATCTCGACCCGATGCACGAGATCGCCGCTTCATACCTGGAGCTCGCCGAGGAGCGAGCGAGGAGCCTCCCCACCCCTCAGGCCGCGGCCGCCGGCTCGACCACGAGCCCGAATCCGGCGCCCGCCCGACCGCCGCCGCGCGCGCCGGCAAAAAGCGGGGTGTCGCGGATCACCGTGACCTTCGACTCGCCCATCAGCGAAGGTTCGATCGCGGTGACCCTCGATGGCGAGCTGCTGGCCGACGTGCCGTTCGACTTCGCGACCGACGCCTTCCTCGGCATCAAGAAGAAGGGCCGCGGCACCGTTCGCAGGGTGATCCTGACGCCGTCCGGGAGCCACACCGTCGGTGTGGCGCTGGAGGCGGGCAGACGGGGCGTCCTCGGCTCTTCGGAATTCGTCCGCGAGCTCGAACCCGACAGCGAATGGACCTTGCGGGTCGACCTGCCCGGGGAAAAGGCACAACCGAACTTCTTTCTCGTGAAGTCCGCGCGGTGATTCGCCAGCTCCGGCTCGAGACATCGTGGGGTCCGTTGGCGATCGCCGGCGGCTCGCGGGCCGGCGAGGGCACCCTCATCCTCCTGCCCCAGCTCCACCTGGCCCTCGACGCCGGCCGTCCACACCGCGCCCTCCCGCCGATGACGATGGTCCTCGTCAGCCACGGCCACATGGACCACATCGGCGGGGTCGGCTACTGGGCCAGCCAACGACAGCTGCAGGCGATGGGCCGGGCCCGCCTTGCAGTGCCCCACGAGATCGCCGCGGGGGTCGGAGAATTGCTCGCGACCCACGCCCGCCTCGAAGGCGGCGCGCCGTACGACGTCGAGGTGATGGGAGTGGCGGCCGGCCAGTCGGTGTCCCTCCGCAAGGACATGCGGGTGGAGTTCTTTGCCACCGACCATTGGGTTCCGACCCTGGGTTCGCGGCTGGTGTGGCAGCGTCACCACCTCCTGCCCGGGCTGGTCGGCCTGCCGGGCGAGGAGATCGCCCGCCGCCGCCACGACGGCGAGAAGGTCACCGAGGAGATCGAGACCGACCTCCTCGCCTACTGCGCCGACTCCGGCCCCGCCGTCCTGGAGGCTGGGTCGCCCGCTCTTGGCGCCGAGGTGCTGCTCCTGGAGTGCTCGTTTTTCAGGCGGCGCGACCGCGAGCGCGCGGTGCGCTACGGCCACCTCCACCTCGACGACATCCTCATGCGAACCGCGGGCCTTCGCTGCCGGCACCTGGTCGTGCTGCACGCTTCGCGACGCCATCGTTTGCGTGAGGTCGAGGAGATTCTCGCCGAACGGCTCGCTCCGGCCCTCTCGTGCTCGCTCCACCACCTCATGGTGGACTGGGAGTGAATACGTTCGCCTCATCCGGTAAAGGGTGGGACCTGTGTCTCCAGTCTTCGCCGGTCCGCCGGCACCGCCAGGAAATTTTAATCCCGACCGAGGGAGCGAAGCCATGCCACGTCCTTGTCATCCCGACCGAGCGAGCGAAGCCATGCCACGCCCTTGTCATCCCGACCGAGCGAGCGAAGCCATGCCACGCCCTTGTCATCCCGACCGAGCGAGCGAAGCCATGCCACGCCCTTGTCATCCCGACCGAGCGAGCGAAGCCAGCAGGGTCTGGGGGGTGGCTTGAGGGAGGACCCAACTGGAGCCACCCCCCAGATCCCTCGGCTCGCTGCGCTCGCTCGGGATGACAGTTTGAGAGACCTGAGTCGCTTCTCAACCAACCTTCAGTAACGATCAAACCTCTTCGCGGAAGTCTCCGGCGGCGGTGACGACCAGCCGTTCGGGGTGGAGGTAGCGCCGGATGGCGTCCATGACCTGGTCGCGGGTGACCGCCAGCAGCTCCTCCGGGAAGGCGTCGAGGCGGCTCACCTCCTCGCCCGCAGTCAGGGCCGTCACCAATTCCCGCGCGACGCCGGCGTTGGTCGCCAGACCGACGCTGTAGGAACCGGCCAACGCCGTCCGCTCGTCGGCAAGCTCGTCCGCCCCCGGGCCGTCGCCGGCAAACCGGGCGATCACCGAGCGGCTGAGCTCCACCGCGCGGTCGAGGTTGGCTGCCGACACCCCGAGCGAGGTTGCCCATGGACCCGGCATCTGGAGGGTGCCGTAGAACCGGCTGTGGATCCCGTAGGTCAGCCCTGCGTCGTCGCGAACCGCCAGACCGAGCCGCGAGGTCAGGGTGGACTGGCCGAGGCACGAGTTGGCGACGACCGCTGCCGCATAATCCTCCGCCCCGCGGCGCAGATCGCTGCGGTGGCCGAGAAAAACGTCGAGGTTGGGCCGGTCCTCAATTTGGATCCTCTCCTGGGAGGGAGCTGGGTCCTCTCCCAGATCCGCCGCCGGTATTTCGACCCGCCCCGGACCGACCCATTGGGTCATCGCCCCTTCCAACAGGGACCTGACCCGCGCGCTCTCCACCTGGCCCACCACCGCTACCACCATTCCCGCGGGCCCGTAGACCGCGCTGTGGAACGCCGCGAGGTCCGCGGCGGTCAGCCCCGCCACCTCGTGTTCGCGGTCGGCTATCGGCCGCCGCCGCAGGACGTACCCCTCCGGATAGAGGGTCCTGGTCAACGCCGAATAGGCGCACGCGTGGGTGTCCTCCCGTTCGCGAACCAGGCTGCCCAACACCTGTTGCCGGAGCTTTTCGAGCTCGTCGGCGGGGAACGACGGGGTCCGCAGCACCTCCATCAGCAACGTCACCATCCGTTCGAGCTCTTCGGCCAGACCCTGGGCCGAAAATGAGATCACGGCCGGCATCGCTGCGGACGCGCGGATACTGAGTTGGAGTCCGTGGTCCTCGAGTTCGCGCGCGAGCTGCATGCGATCGTGAGCGTCCGTCCCGCGATCCAGCATCGCGGCGGTGATTCCGGGCACGGAGAACCGCCCGTCGACCGCCAGGGCCGGGCCGGCCAACAGGGTCCCCGCGATGGTCATGGTGGGGGCGTGAGGATTGTCGAGCAGGGCCAGGCGGGCACCGCCGGGCAGGGCGCAGGTCTCGACGCGGTCGGCGAACGGCTTCCGCAGAAAGCACGGTCTCGGAGCGGGCCCGGCCGCGGGACGACCGCCGCCCGACGACCCGTTGCCGCTGTCGGGGATGAACCACCCGACGGTGAGGTTGCGGCTGTGCAGGTAGGTGGCCGCCACCCGGCTGAGATCGGCGGCGGTCACCCCCTCCACCAGCTCCAGCTCGCGAACGAAGCGCCGCCAGTCCCCCATCGCCACGGCCTCGGTCAGCCCACCCAGAATCTGGGCCGGCGACTCGTGATGAAAGGCGAGATCGGTCCGGGTCTGCACCAGCGCCCGCGCCATCTCGTCTTCGGACGGCGGTTGGGCCGCGAGCGTCGCGACCTCGGTGCGGATGGCCGCCTCAACTTCGTCCCGGTCGACCCCCGGCGCCACCGTGGCGAAGATCTGGAAGACCCCGGGGTCGTGCAACTCCATGGCGTAGGCCTGGACGCCGAGACACCGGTTGGTCTCCACCAACCGCTGGTGGAGCCGCGAGGTGACGCCGTCGCCGAGGACCTGGGTCAGGACTGACAACGCCGGCAGGTCGGCGTCGAGACCGCGGGGAATGTGCCAGGTCATGGCCAGGCACGCCAATTCTCCCGCCCGGTGGACGTTGAACCGGCGCTCACCGCGTTGGGCCCCCTCGCGGATCGTGACCTCGGGGAAGCCCCGGCTCGAGGGCGGCACGGCGCCGAATCCCTTCTCCACCTCACGAAGAGCGGTCGGTTCGTCCACGTCGCCGACGACGATCACGGTCGCGTTGTCGGGGTGGTAGAAGGTGTCATAGAAACCGCGCAGCACCGCACCCGTCATCTGCTCGACATCGCTGCGCCAGCCGATGGTCGGATGGTGGTAGGGGTGTTCGAGATAGGCGTGGGCGAAGGACGATTTGAGCAGGAGATCGAAGGGCTCGTTCTCCCCCGAATCGAGCTCGTTGAGGACGACGGTGCGTTCGCTTTCGAGGTCGGCATCGCGGACCAGTGCGCCGCGCATGCGATCCGACTCGATGTCGACCGCCAACGCCAGCCGTTCCGGTGGCAGCACTTCGTAGTAGTTGGTGCGGTCGAGCCAGGTCGAGGCGTTGAACATCGCACCGACCCGGTGCAGCTCGCGCGCGATCTCGCTCCCGCGGTCGCGGTTGTAGCGTTCGGTCCCTTTGAACATCAGGTGCTCGAGCATGTGGGTGGCGCCGCTGTGGCCGGGAGCCTCGTGGCGCGAACCCACCCGGTACACCACCCCGAAGCCGACCACCGGGGCCACCGGGGTCGGGCACACCAGCACCGTCAAGCCGTTGCCGCGGTGCCGCCATTCGCTGACGCGGCCGACAGTCGCGACCGCCTCGAAGTCAGTGGTCATCCACCCTCCATCGACGGCACGGTAGCATGTCGTGTTGCGGGGCGGAGGGGGCCGGGAAAAGCGTCACTCCATGGGTGTGGGGGTGGGAGCGCCGCGGTGAAAGGCCTCGAGAACCTTGACCCTGACGCCCACGACCCGGTCGACCTTGACGGCGGGGCGCTGCGCCCTGCCGATGCGCACGGTCTCGCCGAACCCGGAGTCGATCTGGCCGCCGATGGTGAGGCGCTTTTCGGCGCCGTCCGAGATGTACGCGACGACCAACTGGATCTCGGCGTGACAGCCCTCGCTCTCGCGACACCGCATCAGGCACGCCCAGTCGGTGTATTCCGGGTGGTGCGTCCATTTCACCGTACCGACGTCGATGTTCAGCCCGGGTGACTCGACGGGCACATCGCTGACGGTGAAGGTTTCCTGCAGACCGGGAGCGGCGGTCGGTGCCAGCCCGCGCCCGCGCCAGACGACGAACGCCGCGACAATTCCGAGGACGACGACGGCAGTCAACAGCAACCAGCGGTAACGTCTGAACATGGATTGCACTCTACCAGTTTTTTCGAGGCTCGCGCACGACGCGCCATCGCAGGAGTGGGGATCGACCCGGCTCCACGGTCTGCTCTGTGGATCACGCCGGCGGGGCGGTAGGTCCGCCCCGCCGGCCGTTTCAGAATGCGTTCCTCAGAATTGTCTCCAGTTGGTCACCACGTGGTTGGGCGGGTGCTGGTACTCGTGCTCTTCGGGCTCCTCGTCGGGGTCGATCGTCGGGTAGTAGGTCCTGGTGGTGTTGCCTTCGGTGTAGACCGCGCCCCCGACGACGGGGGTGTTGGTCTCGGTGTAATCCCCCATCCCGCACTGGTACCACAGCTTGTAGACCCGACCGATGCCGGAGGTCGCGCACAGGACGTCCGGTTCGTCCTCACCATCCCCCTCGTCCGGGAGCGGCTCGCTGCCGCACTGGTTGGGGGCGTTGTGCACCGCCACCACGCCTTCCGTGGAGTCGAAGGTGGGGAACTCGATGTAGCCGTCGATCACCGGCGCCTCCCACATGACCTTTTCGTTGGGCCGCAGGGTCAGGTACCAGCCGAAGCTCTGCGCCTCGGCCTCGGGGTTCTCGGGGTCGAGGGCGCTCCCGTCGGCACAGGTGAACGAAGCGTCGAGCTCGGTGTAGTCGACGGAGGTCAGGTAGCTGGCGTCCCGCATCGTGTTGTCACCCACATCGAGAAGGAAGAAGAAGTGACTGACACGGTCCAATGTCTCGCCGAGGTTCTGGCGGTTGCCGCTGCCCAGGGTGAGCGCCCAGTAATTCGTGCCGTTTTCGGCCACCGTCGAGACCGTCACCGGCCGGTGGAAGAACATCTGGCGGTCCGCGAAGCTCGAGCGGAAGTCCCAGATCCTGACGATCTGGCCCGGCGCGGAACCATCTTCGGCGGCTTCCGCTCCGGTCGCCTCGGCTGCGTTCGGTTTCGGGTACTGGATGCGCCACACGCTGCCGTCGGAGTCGGCGAAGTAGATCCGGTCGTGGAAGCCGTCGTCGTCGGTGTCGAGGGCGGTCGGGGCGCCCGGCACCGGGGCGCCGATCGGGTGCTTGAAGATCACGTCGCCGGTCTCGACGTTGACGCCGTAGAAGTGGCGGCCCGTCCTGTCCGGCGCGAACTCGTCGCCGATGCCGCCGCCGAAGAAGGCGACAAAGAGGTCGTCGGGCTCGTTGGCCTCCGACGGGTTGTAGATCGCGATTCTGGCGATCACCGGTTTGGACCAGGTCCACCCGAGGTCCCACCACGGCCAGCAGTCGTCGCCCGAAAGATCCTCGGCGCAGTTGGAGTCGGCGTCCTCGGTGTCGGAAAACTCCCACAACACCTTCGGATACTCGCCGTCGCACCCGGCGGTGGTCCCGTCGGTACACCCCGGAAGTGCGGAGATCACGGGCTCGAAATCCGGCGACGACGAGATCGGGTCCGGTTGGGTGATGTCGAGGGCGACGAGGCCGCGGCCGCCCTCCCGCATGGTGGTGATGGCTACGGTGC
Organism: Candidatus Sulfomarinibacteraceae bacterium; assembly: GCA_963823345.1. Lineage (GTDB taxonomy): Bacteria > Acidobacteriota > Thermoanaerobaculia > Thermoanaerobaculales > Sulfomarinibacteraceae > Sulfomarinibacter. The sequence continues at coordinate 423,467 of CAWGLE010000004.1, read as the reverse complement.
GCCACTCGCGAGGGGTGCCGCTGTCGCGGTCGTGGTCGATAAAGGCGTCACTCACCTCGATCTGGCCGTCCACCATCCACTGCTGGTCGGCGATATAGGTCAGGTTCATGAGCTTCGGCATCACCGCCTGGGGCACGTACGCGAAGAGCTCGGAGCCGTTCCCCAGATCGTGGATCCGGTCATAGGTCTCACCGGCTCCGGCGCGGTCGCGATCCCAGACGCCGCCGTCGAAGGCGTGCAACATCCCGTCGTTGGCGCCGGCGAGCACCACCCGCCGCCGCTTGGCGTGTTTGCGCATGAAATCGGCATAGTCGTGAGCACCCTCGTCGCCGGCGGCGCTGAAGCCGTAATCGAAGAAGTACAGGGACCGGCTGGGCGGGCTCACGATCACCGGCTGCGAATGGTAGATGTCGCCGAGCGACGAGCTGTCGTCCGGACGTGCGTCGGGTTTGGGGTCGGGCGAGGCGGTCGGATCGTCGTCCATCCACAGACCGCGCACGAAGTTGACCACTTCCTGGGCCTTCACCCGATCCGTCGTGCCGATCAGGTCCATGAACTCGGTCCGCAGGGTGTCGTTGGTGGGGATGGTCGCGAGATCGTGCCTGGCCCAGTTGCCCGTGATATCGCTGCCCATGAAGACGTGCCGTTCCGGGGTGGGCGCGGCGAGCTGCTCAGCCAGCCGCGCATTGGCGTCCCAGCTTCTCTGGCTCACCTCTTCGAACACCACCTGGGAGAGGTCGATCTCGCAGTTGCCGGTGTTCGGAATCGAGGCGTTGCTGCCGTTGAAGCGGAAACCGTACAGGGTGCCCCGCCACAGCGACGTCTCCTTGGCGGCGTTGAAGAGCGGATACACCACCAGCGCGTCCTGGGTCTGGTTGTCCGGACCGGCTGCGGACGGCGGCGGCGACACCCGGAAGGGGGTGAAGGTGCGGGATTCGGTCTGCAACGAATAGAACACATCCTGGAGGGCCTGGCTGAGCTCGGCCGCATTGCGAGCGCTGTAGTAGATCCCTCCGGTCTGCTCGGAGATGCACGTGAGGTCCTCCGGCGCACCCGGCCCCGTATCCGTGGCGCTGCCGCTCAGGGACTCCGAGAACCCGATCGTGTAGACCGGGACCGCCTCCACCCCCTCGATGCCGGGATCGGCGAACTTGGAGGCCGCCTGGCCCGGGTCGCAGGCGAACTGGCCCGGTCCGGCGCAGCTCTCGGCGCCGTCGGTGATCAACACCACGTACCACTCGCGGCACGCCTTGAGCGGGTCGGTGGCCCAGTCGCCGATGGTCACCTGATCGACGTACCAGTCGAAGGCGTCGAGCAGCGAGTTGTTGATGGGGGTCGAACCGTTGGCGATCATCGGCACCGGGTTGTAGGCGGGGCTTGAAGGATCGTTGTCGAAGGTGTCCTGCCAGCTGAACGAGCCGCCGCCGTCGGCGACATAGTCCACCGCGGTGGCCATGGGCTGGAGGAAGGACCTGATGTCGTCGATCTCGGTCGGCGCCAGCGGCGCCGGCAGATCGACCAACAGGTTCCAGCCGTTGCAGTAGTTGGTGGTGGTCGAGTTGTTGGCCGACGTGGTGGACGGTGCAAACGAGTTGACGTCGATCTTGCGACCCTCGGCGTTGCGCCCGGCCGAGTAGTCGAACAGGCCGGCCTCGTACAACAGCTTGAACGGGATCTGGGTGGTCGAGGTCGTGCTCCAGACGGTCCAGGGATCGCAGGATTCACCGCAGCCCGGGTTCCACGCCGAGACTCTGAAGTTGTCCCACATGGTCTCGTTCAGACTGTCAGCGGGCGGGTCGTTGCGCCGGCCGCTGTGGTAGAGACCCGTGATGCCGGGCGTCAGGCTGGCGCCCGGGTCACTCCACTCGGCGAGGGTGCACCAGCAGGCTTCGGGGTCGAGGCTCTCGGTTCCGCACCCGCACCCGTAGAACCTCTGCGGGATCACCGACGTGTTGTAGACCCGCTGGATGCGCACCTGGAGGTCGTTGCAGTACCACTCGAGGCGGAGGCGGAAGGCCTTGTAGTCGACCAGGAACCTGGTGTAGTCGTCAGGTGACGGCAGGTTGACGGTCCCCTGCTCGACCACGGTCGAGCTGCCTTCGCCGTCGATGCGGTTGACCTGCCAGGTCGCCCTGATGCCCCGGGCGGCCTGGCCCTCGGTGGGGAAGCCCTGCAGCGTGAACAGATACCCCTGATCGGGAATGCCGTCGTTGTCGGGGTCGCGGACGCCCCAGGCGATGCCCGGGATGCCGTTGCGGGTCACCGTCAGATCGACGTCCAGCCGGAAGTTGGTCCACTCCGCCGGGTCGTACCCGGGGTTGCCCGGCATCGACTGTTTGACCACCAGGTAGCCCTCGTGGTTCCGTCCTCCGGGTCGAGTTCTCCTGGAGACACCGCACGCCCCAGATCCCGCCACGGATCTGCGCCGGCACCGCCGACGGGTTGTACTCGAAATCGGTCGAGCTGTAGCTCCACTCGTCCCAGATCGCGCCGCTGCCGTCGAGCGGGTCGTCCGGCGGCCGCGGCGGGGTGGTCGTCTCGAAATCGTCGAACATCACCTCGACGGGCGGGGCTGTGGGAAAGCTCTGCGCCCATGCGGCCGACCCGCCCACCACGATGGTGAGCAGTCCGCAGGCGAAGGCCCCGAACGCCGCTGGAAGGTGTCTGGCGGGCCGCTTCTGACGACTCATGGCTGCCTCCTGCCGGCTCATCACTGGATCTCCGTCGCCGTCGGCAGCGGTGTCCTGGTCGCCGTGGGTACCGGGGGCGGAGTCGAAGTCGAAGTCCTGGTCGGCGTCCGCGTCGGGGTCTGCGTGATGGTCGGGGTTGCCGTCCGGGTCGGCGTGTTGGACGGGGTCCGTGTCGCGGTCCTCGTCGGCGTCCGCGACGGGGTCTGCGTGATGGTCGGGGACAGGGTCCTGGTCGGTGTCCTCGTGATGGTCGGCGTCTGCGTGATGGTCGGGGACAGGGTCCTGGTCGGTGTCCTCGTGATGGTCGGCGTCTGCGACGGGGTCTGCGTGATCGTCGGCGTCCGGGTCGGAGTAATTGTCGGCGTCCGGGTCGGAGTGCCGGCGTACGGCGTGTTGGTGCGGGTCGGGGTCCGGGTGGGCGTCGGCGGCTGGATGAGCTCGTAGCTGTCGCAGATGCCGCTGCAGGTCAGACCCTCGTTCATCACGTCGACGTCGACACACACCTCATGGAAGGCGTTGTGGGTGAAGTTGCTGTCGATGTCGGCGTACCAACCGAATCTGTAGCCGGCCGGGATCCGCGCCAGCGACGGGTCCTCGGTGTCGACGTCGGTGATCGGTCCGTAGTCGACGGACGGCTGGCCGTCACCCCAATAGTGGGTCCCGATGTTGTGGGAATAGGAGCCGGAGTACACGCCCATCCAATCCAGGTAGTAGGACGAGTCCGGCGGATCCCAGCTCACCACCGTGCGGGTGATCTCGATCGGGGAGGTGGTGCCGTTGTTGATCCAGGCCTGCAGGATGCCGCTCGCCGGTGGACGCATCTCCAGGGTGATGTCGCTGCAATTCACCGGCGGCGGGGTCATTGTGGGCGACACCGTCGGAGTGGTCGTCACCGTCGGGGTCTGGGTGGGCGTCGCGGTGATGGTCGGAGTGGGCGTGGGGGTCTCGGTCGGCGTCGTCGTCGGAGTCGGGGAGATCACGTAATTGCAGGTCCGGCTGCGCTGTTCTTCCACCACCTCGACCCAGAGCACCCAGTCGTTGTCCTTGGACCCGTCGTAGTCGGCGTCGGGCGTCAGGTCGAGGTCATAGTCCTCGTCGTTGCCGGGGTCCGCCGCGAGCTCGTTGCCGACATAGGCGCCGGTATCGTCGACCGCCAGAAAGTGGTTCGGTTTGCCCTCGGGACCGGTCGACGGGATCCGCACCTGCACCCGGCGCCGGTTGTCGGTCGAGGTGCCGCTGCCGATGGTCCACCATCTCGACAGACATCCATCGTCCGGATTCGTCGCATCGGGCGTCCGGTTGGGCGTGCAGTCCGGGAACCTCCCGGACGCCGGGTCGCCATAGTAGAACTCGTCGGTCATCATGTCGCCGTTGACGTCGCGTTGGCCCGTGGCATAGAACGGGAAGACGTCGTCGCGGCAGACGGTCACATCGTCGGTGGTGTCGAGCGGGGTCTCCTTGTTGTCGACGAAACAGGTGCCGAAATACATCGGCAGGAGATCGTAGGGCAGCTCGAGCTCACTGTCGCCCTCCACGATTCCGGTGGCCCAGGCGTTGGTGGGGCCGTAGCGGTCGAGGATGGGGGCGGAGGGGTCGAAGTACGGCGTGTAGCCGATCATCCTCCCCTTGAGGATGTCGGCCGGGTTGTCGAGCAGGACCCCGGCAAAGGTCTCGGCGTAGCCGAGGCGGTAGGCGTAGTTGGGCTCCACCATTCTGAAGCGGTCGCCGTCGCGGGCCTCGTAGACCCAGTGTTTTTGCGGGACCGCGTTGGAGCCGTCGGAGGGCAGTTCCTGGGCGTAGCCCGCCAGGGCATAGGTGGCATCACTGGCGCTGGTGAGGAAGTCCCGGAGCACCCGTTTGGCGATACCCATCCGCGAGTAGGGATCATCGCCGGCGCCGGGCACCATGCCGTAACCGACGCGGGAGCCGCGCATCATCCCCGGCTCTTCCGGAGACCCGACCATCGAGCCCGACGTGTCGAGAATGAAGACCAGCACCGGCGCCGCCGCGCGTTTGCGCAGGAAGTCCTTGTCGTCCGCGGTCAACGGATATGCCGCGAGGAGCGCCACGACCAGGGCGAGCGATGTCGAGCATCGGAGTCGTTTCATGTTCAGCCCCCCCACTCGGCGCCGCGGCACTGGGTCACCGGCACCAGCTGGTCTTCGACGAACGGCCACGCCGAGACGTCCACCGCGACCGCCGCCCGGCTCAGGCCGCCGAGCCCGCCGATGGTCCGCACCGCATCGCTTCGAAAGTGAAAGTGGCGCACCTTGAACTCCGAGGACCACGCCGAGTCGTCGGCCCACACGGTGGTCATCGGGCGGGTCTCGCAGAATTCGGAGATGGAGACCGTGTAATCGCCCTTGAGAAAACCGTCGAGATCGGGGTCGTCCTGGAACACGAAGCTGCCCGCAGAGCCGATGGCGCCGGCCTGGATCATCTGGATCTGCATCATGACGCCGGCATCGGCCGCGTACATCGCCTTGGCCACCCAGCGGTCGGTCCCCGCGGCCTGCAGCCCGAGAGAGGTCTGCAACAGACAGCCCCATGCCGAGAAACACCAGAATCACCGACACCAGGAGGGCCATGATCAGCGCCACGCCGCGCTCGTTGTCGCGGCTGCCGGTGCGCGCGGTCGAAGTGGGCTCGATCATCATCATCCCCCCGTCAGAACAGGTAGTTCCGCAGCGTCGCCACGACCTGGACCCGGCGCCACTTGGCGCTGCGGCCGGCGGCGTCGACCGTCTGGGCCTCCTGGCCGACGCCAAAGGTGGCCGCCGGCTCCTCCCAGCCGGGAATCTCGACCGGCGTCCGCCCGAGCACCGTGATGCGCATCGAGATCACCCGATTGCCGCTGACGCCGGCTTCCGTAGGTTCCCCCTGCCAGACGTCCACCTGACCGTCGTTGTCGACATCGACCCCCAGCGCCACCTGCAGACCGCCGATGTTGACCGCCACCGGCTGCAGCGTGGCGCCCTGGGCCGACTTGTCGGCCCGCAACCGCATCAGGCGGAACTCGGGGTCGACGAAGTAGGTGTAGGCGTCGAGCACGCCCACCTGGTAGACCTCGAACGAAGGCGTGGTCGCCGCGCCGGTCTCATTCAGCCCCGCCCACCAGGCGGCCGGCGCGTCGCTGATCATCAGGGTCAGCGTCCGGTCGGGACCCGTACCGTCCATGGTCGAGGACGGCCCGAGCTGGCCCACGGCGTACTGGCTGCGGTCCAACTCGCCCATGAACACCAGGCCGCGGCCCTCCAGTTGATTGACATCGATGGCGTCGAAATCCCTGTTGATCACATGTGTGCCGATGGACTCCGTGACCTCGATCCGGTCGAGCGACAGATTGACGTCGGTCTTGTCGACGAAAAACGGCGGGACCTCGAAGAACCCCCGGATCGTCACGACGTCCGTTCCGTCCAGCACGTTGATGGCGCCGAGCGGATAGGGAGTCGTGAGACTGCCGGACTGGCTCGACAGCAGCTCGCCGGCGATCCAGCTGGGGCCGCCGGCGACCGTGCCCGCAAACGGCATCCCGGCGCCGCCCATCATCCGCGCGGTGCGCGTCATGTGGTAGGCGGCGAAGCGCACGTTTTCCTGGGTGTCGGACAACGCCTTCTCGATCTCCGAGATCCTGGTCGAGGAGTCGAGCAGGTTGAGGATGCCGATCATGAAGATGGCGAACACGGCCATCGCCACCACCACCTCGATCAGGGTGAAACCCGCTCTGCGGCCTGATTTCAGGGATCGAATGCCGATCATCAGTACCTCCAGAACCTGATCTCGTCAGACCACACGCCGAGGTCGGGGTCCCACATCTGCTCACGCACCGTGCCCGCGCCGGCGGCGATCAACAACCGGATCCGGTTGCCCTTCAGATCCGAGAGCACCACCGAACCGAACCCGATGCCGATGTCCGTTCCGTGGGCGATGGCGTTCCCGGCGGGGAGGAAGATGACGCCCTTCTGCGACCCCGACAGACTCGCCAACGACCAGTCCTCGGCGGTGTCGTCCGGACCGATCAGGGTCTTGACCCCCATGTTCCACCGGCCGACCACCTCGTCGGTCGGGTCGAGGCTCTTGTCCGCCGCGTCGTCGACCCAGGCCACCACCGAGTGGCCGGGTTGGGCCGTTGCACCGGGGATCAGCGCAACCGCCACCCTGCGGCCGCTCTTGAGCGCCTTCATCCGGGCCACCGCCAGGGCCTGGCGGACCGCCTTCACCTCTTCCAGGAGATCCGCCCGGATCGCCGCCCGATGGAGGTTGGGCATCCCGATCACCGCGAGGAGGCCGACGATCGCCACCACCACCATCATCTCGTTGAGGGTGAAACCCCGCTGCACTTTCCGGCGCCGGCGGCGGTCGGCTGTCGACGGTGTTGGCGGCATCTCATCACGATGGGCTCCGTTCCCGACCGGTAGGTCAGTACTATCATGTGGCACCCGCGGGCGGACCGTCAACAGGTCGCCACCGTCATTCAAAAACCTTTGACATAAAAGGGATTATGGACCAGAAATCACGGGTGATATCTGTCCTGAAGGGTGACGGTCGTCACATCCGGAGCCGGGCGCGCCGGGCGGCGTCACTGCACCGGGGTGGGTCGCGGCGCACCGGGAACGAAGGGCGCCTCCACCTCGACGGTGACTTCCACGACCCGATCCACCGCGACCGGCGGACGCTGCATCCGCCCGACGCGGATATTCTGGCCGCGGTCGGCGTCGAAGTGGCCGCTCAGGGTGAGGGTGCGCTTCTCGCCCCCCGTTGTGTAGAGAATCCGTACCCGGGTCTCCGCCCGGCACCCGCCGTTTTCGCGGCACGAAAAGACGCAGGCCCAGTCGGTGTAGCCGGGGTTGACGATGCCTCGCACCTCGAGGAGCTCGAGGTCGAGGTCGGGAGAGACCAGGCGCACCTTTTCGGTAGCGAAGTCCGTCGGAGGCGGCGGCGGAGAGTCATCGCGGGAGCGGCAGGCCCGCCACAGCAGAGCCAGCGCAACGATCGCGACCAGCCCGATCGCGACCGCTGACTTGCGGAAGTTCAGCGGCATCGACCGCTACTGGACGGGCGTCGGCCGCACGTCGGCGCCGGTGACGCCGCCGAACTGCAGCGGCAGGTTGCTGGGGTGGGGAACCCCGCCGGCCTTGGTGTAGTCCGGCTCGCGCCGCGACTCCTCCTGCATCCACAACACGCTCGCCCGGATGCTCGGCTGCGCCTTGCCCTCGGGCACCTCGGCCATGAAGCTGTGGGTGAAGGCCGCCTTCTCGTCGGGTCCGAGGACGCCGGCGGCCCGGACCTCGCCGCTCCACGGCTCGCCGCCGCCCAGGGTCTCGAGCTTGACGGTCACGTTGAGGACCGGCCGCGGGCTGCGGTTGACCACCTCGCCCTGAATCTGCCAGCGGCCCTCCCCGGCCGGTTCGACCCGGACGTTGTTGAGCACCACGCTGCCGCCCACCTGGTAGTCCCCCTCGGGACCTGTTTCGGTCCCCGAGGCGTCGGCCTCCTGCTGCTCGTCCTCGCCGCGCACGCCGCTGCCGCGCATGTGCTTGACGTCGCGATCGGTGATGGCGAGCCCGTCCGCCGCGTCGTCGGCTGCGGCGCCGGCGTGCTTCAACGAACGTCCGCTGGAGATCGTGTCGCTCGACTGTGCTTCCGCTTCCGGCGCGGGCTCGTCGCCGGATGCGGCGGCGGCCGCGGCCTCCGCCTCGCGCAGAGCCGCAAGGTCCACATCCGCCACATCGAATGCCACCTGGGACCCGTCGGCCAGGACGATCATCACGTACGACCCGGTGACCTTGTAGCTGTCGGCCGTGACGACCGTCCCGTCGCGCATCGGGATATCCATCGCGGTGGCCAGGGCGGCCGCCGCGATCGTGATGCCGAGGACCCAGAGCCCAGGTCTCATGTTCACTCCTGTCGCCAGTTCGTCACCGTGTGCTGCCGATTCAACAGTACCGGGTCTTTGTGAGGAACGGTCGTCGGATCCGAGGTCGCCGACCACACCGAGGATTCACCGTCGATGTCGACAACCTCCTGCCCCGTAATAATATCATTGTGCTCCGTGTACTCACCGAGGCCGCACTCGTACCACAACCTGTAGGTGCGGCCGATGCCCGCCGCCCGGCACTCGACGGCCCGGTCGCCCCGGGTTTCGGGGCCGCTCGCCGTCTCACAGGTGTTCGGCGGGTTGGTCGCGGTCGCGGTGCTGGGATCGAAGGTGGGGAAGAAGATGTAGCCATCGAGCACCGAGGCGTCGAACATGACCTTTTCGTTCTCCCGCAGGCTCAGGTACCACCCGTACTTGGGGGGATCGAGCGGTTGGTCGGTGAGGCCCGAGCAGTCGAAGCCGCCGTTGAGCTCGGTGTAGTCGATTTCGACGAGGTCCGAGATGCCGCGCGTGTCTCCGTCCTCGGCGTCGATCAGGAAGTAGAAGTGGTCGAAGCCGGAGTCCTCACGCTCGAGATTGGCGCGATCGCCGCTGCCGAGGGCGAGACCCCAGGTGTAGTTCGAGCCGTTGAACCGCGCCGGCACCGGCACCGGACGGGTGAAGAACTCCTGGCGGTCGGGGAAGCTCGGCGAGCCGGCGTTGAAGGCGAAGATCTTGGTGAACGTGCCGGCGGTGGCGCCGGTGGCGCTCGAGCTGGTCGGCGCCGGATATTGCAGGCGCCACACGCCGCCGTAGGAGTCGGCGAAGTAGATGCGGTCGTGGAAACCGTCGATGTCGGAGTCGAGAGCGGTCACCCCGCCGGGCACATCCACGGGGACGTTTTCCGCGAACAGCACCTTTTCCCTGAACAGCACCGTCCCGGTCGCGAGGTCGACGCAGTAGAGGAAGGTGCCGGTTTCGTCGGCCTCGTTCTGGTCCCAGCCGCCGCCGAAGAAGGCCACGAAGAGGTCGTCCGGCTGCTGCGGATCGGAGGAGTTGTACACCGCGATCCGGGCGATCGCCGGTTTGGACCAGGTCCAGCCGAGGTCGGGCTTCCCGTTGGAGTCGCTGTCGCCGGTGTCGGCCAGCTCCCACAGGACCTTGGGGAACTCGCCGTCGCAACCGGACGTGCTGCCGACCCGGCAGCCGGGGAAGACCGAATCCGTCGGGATGTAGTCGGAGCCGCTGGTGGGGTCGGCCTGGGTGATATCGAGGGCGGCGATGCCGCGGCCGCCGCGCCGCATGGAGACCAGGGCCAGCGTGCGCCACTCGCGAGGGGTGCCGCTTTCACGGTCGTGGTCGATAAAGGCGTCGCCCTTGGTGATGGGCCCGTCGACCAGATACTTGGGTAAGTGCATGATCGAGGGACCCGCCGGAGGTGATGTCGTAGAGGGTCGGCATCACCGCCTGCGGCACCCAGGCGAAGAGCTCGGTGCCGTTGCCGAGGTCGTGGATCTCGTCGTAGGTCTCCCCGACCGTCGATCGCTCGCGGTCCCAGAACCCGCCGTCGAAGGCGTGCAGCATGCCGTCGTTCGAACCGGCGAGCACCAACCGCCGCCGTTTCGCCTGGCGGGTGATGAAATCACCGTAGTTGTGGACCCCGACCTCGCCCGAGGCGCCGAACCCCCAGTCGTAGAAGTACTGCAGGTTGTTGGGCGGGTTGACGACCACCGGCTGCGAGTGGAAGAACTCGCCCAGCACCGGGTAGCCGTCCGGACGCGGATCGAGCGGTGGGCCCGCGTTCGAGCCGTCGAAATCGTTGTCCATGTAGGCCAGGCGGAGGAAGTTCACGATCTGTTGCGCGATCACCTTCTGCTCGTCGAGATCGGTGATTCCGGCGGGCAGGCTGAGCTTCGATCGGAACTCGGTCTGCAGGTCGGTGTCATCGGGCATGGTCGCCAGGTCATAACGCTGCCACGACCCGCTGAGATCGCTGCCCATGTAGACGAACCGCTTCGGGTCGGCCTCGCTGTGGGCGTCGACCTGCGCCTGGAGGGCGTCGGCGGCGTTCCACACCATCTGCGTGGTGTCCACCTCGCAGTCGCCGATCGTCGGCAGGACGGGCTGGCCGCTGTTCAGCGGGAAGGCCCAGAGGTTGCCCGCCCACAGGCTCTTGCCTTCGAGCGGCTGGAACAGCGGGAAGACCGCGAGGTAGTCGCGGGTCGCGCTGCCGCCGGCGCTCGATGGCGGCGGCGCGACCTTGAAGGGGGCGAACGACCGCGCCTGGTCCTCGATGTCGTAGAACACCTCGTAGAGGGCGTTCTTGAGCTCCTCCTGGCTCTCCGCCGTCATGAAGGAGCCGCCGGTCTGGTCGGCGATGCACTTGAGCGGCGAGTCCGCATCCACCGACTGCGAAAAACCGATGGTGTAGACCGGCAGCGGGGGAACCCCGGTCACGCTCGGGTTGGCGAACTTCTCGGCCGCCCCGCCGGTGTCGCAGACGGCGTTGGGGTTGCCGGGCTCGCACGCCTCCTCACCGTCGGTGATGAGGATCACGTACCACTGGCGGCAGGAGTCGAAGGCGTCCGACGACCACGAGGAGTTGGTCTTCTTGTCGACGTACCAGTCGAAGGCCTGGAGCAGCGACGAGTTGATGGGGGTCGAGCCGTCGGCAACCACGGGATGCGGGTTGTCTTCGACAACCTCTGCGGCCGTATCCACCCACGAAAAGGCGGGGGGGCTGCCACCATTGCTCTCGAAGTCGACCGCGCTGTACATCGGTTCGAGGAAGGCCAGGATGTCATCGACGTTGCCGGTCGTATCGGTCGGGTCGGGCAGGTCTTCGTACAGTTTCCAGCCGTTGCAGTAGGGGTTCGAGTCGGCGGAGTGGTTGTAGGACGAGGCCGACGCCGGCGCCTCGGTCTTGACGTCGATCTTGCCGCGGTCGGCCGCGACGTCGAAGTTGCGGCCGGCCGAGATGTCAAGCAGCGAGCCCTCGTAGAGGAACTTGAACGGGATGAGGTCGGTGCGGGCGTTGCCCCAGCCGACCCACGGCCCGCACACCAGGCCGCAGTTGGGGTCCCAGTAGCTGAACTTGAAGTTGTCGTACTTGTTGGAAATGTAGTTGGTTGTACTCCCCGAACTCACCCAGAGGCCGGCCGCGCCCGGCCCGAGCGGTGTCTCGAGCGGCAACGGCGACCACTCGACCACGGTGCACCAGCAGTCCTCGATGTTCGTCGAAGCCGGTGGATCCGCACGCCGCGCCGCAGCCCTTGTAGGTGGCCTCGGTCGCGGTCGTCGGGTGGACGATGCGGACGATCTGAACCCGCAGGTTGCCGCAGAACCAGGAGAGGCGCATCCGAAACGGGACGTTTTCGAAGCATGTACTTGGTCTTGACGTCGGTGGTGTCGGCGACATCGTAGGTGGTGGTCGGCATTGGAAGGATTCAGGACAGTTCGAGTTGATGAAGCTGGTGCCGATCAGCTGGTAGGTGTCCTCGCCGGTGATCTTGCATCAGATCGATCCCAGGCTGAACAGTTTCGGCTATACAAGGAGGGGTCGACCGTGGAGGCCTCGGCGCTGGGGTGATTGTCCTGGCTCGAGTTGAACGGCGACGACCCCCGGATCCGGAAGAGGTACCCCGCCTCGGGGGAGGCGTTGTTGTCCGCGTCCTGGGCGGCCCAGATGATGCCGTCCTTGCTGAGCTGCTCGACCTCGAAATCGTACTCGATCTGGATGTTGGTCCACTGGGTTGCAACAAACCCGGGTCGGAGGGCCGGGAGATCTTGGGAATGAGATAGCGACCAGTTCGTGGCGCTCGCCATTCCCTGCAAATAGTTGACTCCCCACGCCCCCCGGGCATCGCTGGTGATGGTCGTGCCACATATTGCATCCTGAATGCACGTGGTGACAGAGCCTCCGTCCGTCCAGTGGACGTACGGGCACGTCGCACACGAGGGAAAGGTGCCGCCGTACGGGTTGGTGACGTCTGTCATCGATGTTGTCGGAGATCTGAAGGGTCAACGCCGCCTGGTCCGGGAAGACGCCCGCCTGCACCGTCCCGGCCGCGACGAGGACAGGAGCCCGACGGCCCCCAGGCGCAGAAAGCCTCCGAGCGGGTCAACCCCCACCGGACGATCGAGAGAGTCGCTTGTTGCTGTAATTCAGTGTTCATCATGGCTGTCTCCTCTTCCAATCAACCGACCGGGGTCGCGGTGCGGCTCGGCGTCTGCGTCGGTGTCGGCGGACGCGGGGTCGGGGTCTTGCTCGGCGTCGGCGTCGAGGTCGCCGCGAACCCGACGGTCGGTGTGGGGGTGGCCGTTCCTCCACCCGACGGGGTCGTTGTGCTGTCGGCGTCGACTGTCGGCCCGCCGGGGGTCGGTGTCCGGGTCGGCGTCGAGGTCGCGACCGGCGTGTTGGTCGGGGTCGCGGAGCTGCCGCCGGTGGTCACGGCGCAGATGTCGGGACACAGAGTAGTCGCTGCCGTCCGGCGCCGCGCCTACGAGATTGAACCCGAAGCACACCTGGTAGATGCCGTTGTGGACGTCGTGGCCGACGAGTTGAGCACGCCGAGCCACCGCCTCGTGGAGTTATTGGTGAGCGAGTTGGAAACCGGTCGCAGTTGCCCGGGGTGCAGGGGAAGACCTTGGCAGTGTCCAGAGGCCGCGCATACCGGCCGTCGGCGGCGCCCGAGGTGCCTGTGTCGTCATTCCAGTACATGTACGACGCGGGCGTGCTCGAGCAGTTCGCCGGAGCGTTTGCGAAACCCGACAGACCACCGAAACACTGGTAGTTGACGTAGTCCGTCGCGGCGTGGCCCTGACCCCAGTCGAACCAGCTGCGACACGAGCTCCGCGGTGTACCCGGTCTGATTGGTGACGTCCGCATACATCGTATAGAGGTAGCTGGCGTTCAATTGGGAGGAAAACGTCGGGATCGTGAACCCGCCGCAGTACTCCTCTTCGGTCTTGGTCGGGGTCGGCGTCCAGGAAGCGACGACCCGACGGCGGCGCACAGCGTCTTGTAGTTCCGCTGTTCGACCGAGGCGACATACAGCACCCAGTCGTTCGAGTCGTCGCCGTCGTAGTCGGCGTCGGCGCCGCCGAGCCCGTCGTAGTTCTCGTTGCCGGGGGTGTCGCTCTCCACCGCGTTGCCGACCCGGTTGCCCCCGGAGTCGACCGCGAGGAAGTGGTTGGGCTGGCTGTTGACGGTCTCAGGGATCTCGAGGTGGACCCGGCGCTTGTGCTGGAGAATGCTGGCGCCTGAGACTTCCTCCCACTCCGCCAGACAGCCGTCATCGGGGTTGTCGGCGGTGGGCGTGATCGAGGGTTCGCAGTCGGGGAAGGTCAGGGATCCCGGGTCGCCGTAGTACCACCGTTCCGACACCATGTGGCCGTCCACGATGTCGTAGGAACCTGAGGCGTAAAACGGGAAGACCATGGTGGTGGCGGGTTCGCCCGTGGTGTCCCAGCAGCGGGGCGTGTCGTCGGTGTCGTCCGCCGGTGTGCCCCCGTCGTCCATGAAGCAGTTGCCGAAGTAGACCGGCATCAGATCGTAGGGCAGACGCACCGTGGAGCCGTCAGGCAGCGTCTTCGGTGTAGCCGGTGTCGTAGGCGTTGACATAACCGAAGCGTTCGGTGACCGCGGTCGTCGCCGGGTCGAAGTAGAGCTTGTAGCCGATCATCTTCTGCGCTGTAGATCTCGCCCGGGTTGTCGAGCAGGATGCCGGCGTGGTTCTCGGCATAGCCGAAACGGTAGGCGTAGCTCGCCTCCAGCATGTGGAAGCGGTCCTGCGCCCTGGCCTCGTACACCCAGTGCTTGAGCGGCACGCCGTTGGAGCCGTCGGCGGGCTCCGCCTGGGCGTAGCCGGCGAGGACCACGTTGGCCACGCCGACGTCGTCGAGGAAGTCCTTGAGCACCCTCTTCGCGATCCCCATCCGCGAGTAGGGGTCGTCCCCCGCCCCCGGTACGTTGCCCGATGACAGGAGAGCGCCCTCGAGGGCCGCCGGGACCGGCGGGTCACCTTCGGTCGTCACCTCCGGGCTGAGCACCATCGAGCTCGACGTGTCGAGGATGAAGATCAGGTTGGGCGGCGCCGCCGCCGCGGTCATGAAGTTGCGGTCGTCCGCCGTCATCGACCCGGCCGTCGCGAGGGCCGCGACCAGGGCCGCCGCAGTGATCAATCGCTGGTGTCTCATAGCTGTTCTCCCGCTCCGCATCAGTAGCACTGGACCACAGGGACGAACTGATCGTTCTTGAAAGGCTGGGACGCGACGTCCGCCTCGACCGCCGCCTGGGTCAGACCCGCGAGATCACCGACGTTGCGCACCGCCTGCGAGCGCAGGTGGAAGAAGCGCCGGCTGTAGCCTTCCTCGTCGCCCGCCTCGTACCCCTGCACCGGCTGGTCGGGCTCGGTGGTGCAGAATCGGTCGACGGTGACGGTGAACTCGGTCTTGAGCAGGCCGCCGAGGTTCGGGTCGTCGACCAGGACGAACGAGCCGGTCGAGCCCAACACGCCCCCCTGGATCATGCTGATCTGCATCATGGCGCCGGCGTCGGCGGCGTACAGCGCCTTGGTCACCCAGCGGTCGGTGCCCGAGGCCTGCAGCCCGAGCGAGGTCTGCAACAGCACGCCGAGGCCGAGAAAGACCAGCACCAGCGACACCATCAGGGCCAGAATCAGCGCCGCGCCGCGCTCGCCGGAGACTTTTCCGGCGGCATCCTGTGATCGGCAGGGTGTTCGGTTGCATCATCGCTCCCTCAGAACTTGTAGTTGCGCAGGTTGACCTCGACGTCGACGCGACGCCACTTGGCGGTCCTGTCCTTGTTCTGCGCGTCGCCGTCGAAGACCGTGAAGGTGGACTCGGGTTCGATCCAATCGGGCACCGTGACGTCCGTCCGTCCGAGGACGGCGAGCCGCAGGGTGAGGTCCTCGAGGCCGACCAGCGCGGTCGGCCCGGCGGGGTTTTCGATCCACTCGGCGCCCTCGATGGCGCCGTTCGCATCGGCGTCGAACCCGAACGCCACCTGCAGGCCGCCGATGTTGATCGCCACCGGCTCGGCCTCCGGGCTGCCCCCGGAGATCCGCACCCGCCGCAGGACGTTGTCGGGGCTCACGAAGTAGGTGTAGGACTCGAGAATGCCGACCCGGTAGACCTGGAAGCCCGGTGGGTAGGTCCAGTCCGTGTTCAGGGTGCCCCAGAACGAGGTGTCCTCCATGTGGTGGATGTGAATCCTGCTCGTCGCCGTGCCGGCATCGAAATACTGTGCGCCGGAATCGACCCTGCCGACGCAATAGCTGCCTTCACCCATGAAGACGATGCCGCGGCCCTCGAGGGCGGCGGGCGTGAAGCTCGTGATGTTGTTGATGAGGTCTTCGGCGGGGTCGAACGCTTCATCCCTTTGAATTGGGCGATCGTAACCGTGTCCGAGTCGACGATGACGCTCGTGGGGTTGGTGAAGAAGGGCGAGATCTCGAAAAAGCCGCGCAGGGTCAAGACGTCCGAGCCCGGCATCACCGTCACCCCGCCGAAACCCGGTATCTGGACCGTGCCGGAGGCGTTGGAGATGAGCTCTCCGGACACCCACTGATCGGTGCCGGCCACGGATCGGCCGCGACCGGCATGGTCGCGCCGCCCATCATCCGGGCGGTCCGCATGATGTGGTAGGCGGCGAAGCGGACGTTTTCCTGGGTGTCGGCGAGCGAGGACTCGATCTTCGCGACCTTGGTCGAGGAGTCGAGGAGGTTGAGGATGCCGATCATGAAGATCGCGAACACGGCCGATGCGACCAGGAGCTCGATCAGGGTGAAACCGCGTTGAGTTCTGCGCATGACCTTACCCCGGAATCTTGAGGCTCGAGACGGTGAAGACGCGCCGTCCATCGAGGACCTGGTTGGTGGACGCCACCGTCATCGAGATCCGCTTGACGTTGGCGTCGGTGGTCGTCGCCGCCTGCGTCCACGAGCCGGCTGAGGCCTGCTGCCAGTTGTCGATGTCGTAGTCGACAATCGTGTAGGTGATGGTGAAGTTGGGGTTGACCGGGGCCATCGTGTGGGGCGACCCGGCCATCGTGAGATCGGCGTGGTCGAACGGCAGCGCCTGCAGGGTCTCCAGCGCGAACCGGGCCTCGGTGGCGAGGAGGGCGTAGTCGTGGCCCGATGCGTTGGTCTTGACGGCGTGGGTGAACAGACCGGCGATGCCGAGGGCGACAAAGGAGAGAATGACCAGGGCCACCAGGATCTCAATCAGGGTAAAGCCGGCCGAGTTCCTTGCCGACGGTGTATCGCTGCCTGCCATCAGTACCTCCAGAGATTCTTCGGATTGGCGATCCAGGCTTCCTCTTCGTAGTCCCACATCTCGGAATAAACCGACCCCGATCCGCCCTGGATGACGATCCGCAGCTTGTTCTCATAGGTGTCCTGGAGCACCACTGCCCCCTGCCCGGTGCCGACCTGGTTGTCGTGCACGACGGCCGTGCCGTTGGCGAAGAACACCACGCCCAGGGCATCGCCGTCCAGCGGATGCAGGGTGTGGCTCGAGTTGCCAGCCTCGGGGCCGATCGTGATCTCGCCGGTCATCGGCCATTGTCCCACCCGTTCTTCCCCGGAGTCCAAGGCGCCGTTGCCGTTGGCATCGACCCATGCGTGGATGGCATACTTGGCGATCGGAGTATCGTCGGGGAGCAATTGGAGAGCCACCTGGCTGCTGTTCTTGATGGCGTAAATGCGCGACACGCCGATCGACTGCTGGATCATCGCCACCTGGCTCGTCATGTCGGCGCGCACGGCGGCACGCCACAGGTTGGGAAGGGCCACGCCGAGGATGAGGGCGATCATGGCCACCACCACCATCATCTCGACGAGACTGAATCCACGTTGGCTTCCGGAACCACCGTGCACGACCATCGGTTCATTCGTTGAACACTTCATCATTCCTAGCATGTGGCCCCCCCCCGATGCCGTCAAGGTGTTCGAGGCAACGTTAAAAATCCTTTGACACTCGATGTTTATCCCGTCCGGTCGAGATCCGGTCACCGGGGAAGCCCGATCGCCCAGATGCCGCCGTCGAGATCGGACACATACAGGGTCCCGTCGGCGAAGGCGAGCCCCGCCGGGGTGATGCCGTCCGCCGCGAGGTCGATTGTGCGCACGCTGCCATCTTCGACCAGCCACAACGACTGCGCCGGCACGTCGGTCACCAGCCAGCGTTCGCCGTCGAGCGCGACCACCTGCGGCCGCGAGTAGAAGTCGGCCCAGGCGTCGGGCAGGGCCACGGTTGCCAGCGGGCGTCCCTCCCGGTCGACCACCTGCAACCGGTGGTTGCCGGTGTCGCAGACCAGGAGGCGTCGATTGTCAAGCCAGGTCAGACCCACCGGTTCGACAAACTCGCCGGGGGCCGATCCCTCGCGCCCGATCGTCGCCACCGTCGGTTCGCCGCCCGAGAACGAGATCAGCGCTACCCGTTTGTGGCCGGTGTCGGCGACCGCCACGGTGCCGTCCGGCGCCACCGCCACCGAACGCGGTCCGTACCAGCCGTCCTCCGGCGCGGGCAGCGGCCGTGCGGCGCCCGACGCCGGGTTGAAGAGCAGCACCCGGTGGTTCCAGGTGTCGGCCACCACCAACACACCGTCCGGCGTCCAGGCCAGGCTTTCGGGCTGGTTCATCGCCTCCGGGATGCGCTGTTCGAGCACCGTACCATCCGCTGCGAAGAAGCCGACATCGCCGCCCGCCGCATCGGCCACCGCCAACACGCCGTCACGCGCCACCGAGAGACCGCGCGGCTCCATCAACCAGTCCTCACCGATGACCGCGGCGGATTCGGCGCCGAGCGCCGCTGCCAGGGGGGGCGGGACCGGCGCCTCGCGCAGGCTCGTGACCGCCTCGCCGGTGTCGCGCAGGAGAATCGTGTCGGTCGTGCCGATGATGCCCCACGGACGGCGGGTGAACACGTAGCGGACGATCTCGCCGAGGCTCGGTTTCTTGTCCTCCATCACCCACCACGCGCGCAGCGGCACCCGTCTCGGCGGTGTAGCCCGACCCGAGAATCCGGCGGACCTCGCGCTCGCGCTCGGTGTCGCAGAAGACGAGCGGCGGCCGCATGCCGCGTTCCGGCTCAGCCCACCAGGTCGGAGTGTCGCGCCAGTACCAGGTGTAGGGCCACGCCACCTCGCCGCCCACCGCCGCCACCGGATCCTCGCCGGCGGCCGCCAGCTCATACCCCTCGGCGACCGGCGGCAGCAGTTCGGGGCAGGTCTGGACGTAGATCAGCGCCTCGACCCGATCGCGGTTGGGCGTGATCTCGTCGAGAACGAAGTTGGCTACGAAGGACGTGAGGAGGGTCGCCGCCAGACCGATCGCGGCGAGGGTCCGGCTCCACCACACGCCGTGGGGGCCGAAGGTCCGCGCGAGCTGGAACCCGGCCAGCGGCAGAAAGGCCCACACCTGGTGCACGCCGAGCCACGGGACCTTCTCGCCGAGGTAGGCGTACATCGCCACCGAGGCCACGGCGAAGGCCGCCAGCGACCGCTCCAGGACCCCCATGCGGCGGCCGCGGCGGATCGCCCAGGTCAGCCCGGCGATGATCGGCAGGAACTCATAAAGCGCCAGCCGCGGCAGGTGGTACCACGGCGGCCCCGCCACCCGCTGGACGGTGTGCTGGCCCCACCAGTAGGAAATCGCCTTGTAGGGGAAGAACCAGTCGCTGTTGTGGCGGAAGCCGACGGTGAAGAGCGGGACCGTCACCAGCACCGCGGCGGCGATCGACGCGACGATTCCCCAGCGGTGGCGGACAATCCAGTCGAGCGTCAGCCGCCACGCCTGTCCCACGCCCTTCGACACCAGCAACCCGACCGCGACCCCGCCCACCAGGGCGGCGGTGACGAAGGCGTTTTCCTTGGTGGCGAAGGCGAGGCCGGTCCACACCCCGATCCACACCCAGGCGCGGCGGCTCCCGTGGACCGCCCGCCACACGGCGACGAAGGCGCACGAGGCCACCAGGGCCTCGAGAATGTCCATGCGGAGGAAGCGCCCGTAGTAGAGCCAGATCGGCGAGATCGTGGCCAGCAGCGCGGTCCACCACGCCGGACGGGCTCCGAGAATTCGCCGCGATGCCCATGCCACCGCGATGATCGCCACACCGGCGAGGGCGATCGGCAGCCGTGCGGTGAAATCCGAGTCGCCGGCGATCGCGAAGGTCGATGCCACGAGGTAGTAGAGCAGGGGCCCGTGATAGGTGGGGTCGTAATGGTAGGTGCCGTTGGTCACCAGCAGGTACGCGGCGTGACCGTGGATGGACTCGTCGTGGTGGAACGAGCGCTCGCCGAGGCTCCACAGATGGGCGGTCGACGACACCACAACCAGCAGCAACCACGGGGCGCACCGCTTCACCCAGCTCACGCCGAACACCATGCGGAAAGCTTAGCAGAGGCGGCGACCGGGAAACCCGGTCGCCGCCTCTGCAATTTTGAATTTTGAATTCTCAATTTTGAATTCCCACCCACCCTCCCCCGAATGGGGGCGTCGCCGTGCCCCTTGAATCGGATGGGGCCGCCACGGCGGAGGACTCGGAATGAGAACCACGGTGAAGGCGACTTTCACCGAAGCCGGGGGAGGGTGGCTGGGAATTCAGAAATCAAAATCACTCGTGTCCAAGACGGCGTCGTGGACTGCTCGAAATCACATTCAGGCTCCACCCCGACCGCGACGGGTCTGAAGGTGGGCCAAGGCCCACCCTACTTCGGACCCAGGTTTCGAGCGGGTTTGTAGGGTGGGCCTTGGCCCACCTTCAGAGATGTTTCCAGCATCTCGGTTCACCCGTGTCTCAGTACGAGACCTGGACAGCCGTTTTCTGTCGTTGAGGACCTCGTTCTGAAAATGGCATTGACCGATCCTCAACTCCAGTGTTTTCAGTGTGGCAAGGTCGGATGGGGATCAGTCTTGGACAGCACTGATTCAAAATTAAGAATTTTTGATGATTCCGAGATCGCGCAGGGCGGCGAGAATGGCCTCGGGTCCGGTCGACGACTGCAGCCGCACCACCCGCGGGCCCCAGGAGCCGACGGCATCTCCTTCCGCGTCGGTGAGGAGGACGACCGGCAGCCGGAGGGCCCGCAGCCGGCCGCCGGCACCCCCGGCGTCGGGCCCCCCCGAAACCACGACCACCTGCGCCGGCCAGCTCTGGATGAACTCATCCGCGATGCCGACGGTCGGCGCATGCCGCACCTCGAGACCGGCGTCGGCCAGCGCCTCCACGATCCGGGTCGCGGCGCGCCCGTCGGCTTCAACCAGGAGCACTCGCGGCAGGGCGACCGGCGTTGCGCGCCTGGCGTCAACGGATTCGAGCTTCGCAGTCTCGCCGAGCGGCAGGCGGACGATCAACCGGGTCGGGTCGCCGGGGCGCGACCGGACATCGACCTCGCCGCCGTGCGCGGTCACGATACTGTAGACCACCGCCAGCCCCAATCCCGAACCCCGCCCCTGGCGACGCAGGGTGAAGAACGGTTCGAAGAGGCGCTCCCGGATCTCCGGAGGAATCCCCGGGCCGTTGTCCTCGACCTCGAGCACCGCCCGCCCGGCGGCGTGCTCGACCCTCACGACGATGCGGCCCCCGGTCTCAGCCACCGCATCCCTGGCGTTGAGGACCAGGTTGAGTAGCAGCCGCCGCAGGCCGATGACGTCGCCCCGCACCGGCACCGTTTCCCGGTCGAGTTCGAGGACCAGTTCGACGCCGTCCGAAAGAAGGTGGGTGAGTACGCTTTCCTGCTGGCGGACCAGCTCTACCAGGTCGAACGTGGTCGGCGGCGAGCTTTCGCGCCGGGCAAAAAAGAGCAGCTCGCGCACCACCTCGCTGCCCTCTTCGGCAAGCACGCGGATGGCCGAGGCGGCCTCGGCCAGAGCGTCGGGCTGCCGTTGCAGCAGCCTGGCGTGGAGCAGGATGGCGGCGAGCAGGTTGTTGAAGTCGTGCGCGACTCCGCTCGCGAGGGTGCCGACCGCCTGCATCTTCTCGGCCGCGCGCAGCCGCTCCTCGGCGTCCACGGCCTCGGTGACGTCGCGGACCACCAGAATGGCGTGACCGAGACCCTCCGGCCGGCTCAGGGTGCAGTCGAGCAGTCGGCCGACATGGTCGACGCGCCACCGCCGCGGCGCGCCCTCCCGCAGCTGCCCCTCGAGACCGTGGGCGACGGCCGCTTCGTGCGGCGCAAGGGCGCGGTTGGCGAGGGTGATCCGACCCTCGTCATCGACCAGCGCGACCCCGTCCACCATGGCGTCAAAGGTCCGCCGCCAGTGCTCGCCCATCCGCCGCAGCCGATCGGTGAGGTCATGGATCGCCACCAGGTAGCCGGGGCCGCGGTCGTCGCCCGCCCCGGCGACCCGCAGCTCGACCTCGGCAACCGAGTCCGCGTCGATTCTCCAGTGGGCCTCGATGATGGCCTCGTTGCCGCCGCTCAGAGATGTGAGGACGTTTTCGATGTGGTCGGTGTCGGGGCTCTCCAGGTACCCGGCGAGAGCATTCCCTATCGCCCGCGCGGTCCGGCCGTGCAGAAACGGCTCCGCCGCCGGGTTGGCGTCGCGGATCCGCAGCTGACCGTCGAGCCGGATCAGCGGCGTCGGCGACGCCGAAAACAGCTCCCGGAACCGCTGTTCGCTGGCCACCAACGACTTTCGCTGGTCGGCCAGGCGCCGTGCCATATCGCGAAAGGCGGTCGCGAGATCACGGACCTCGGCCGGGGCGCCGGGCGCCACCGGCGGTTCGACGGCCCGCTCGGGATCAAAGGTCGCCGCCCAGTCCGCAAGTTGGTGGAGGGGCTTCACCACGCCGCCGACCAGGGCGAGCCCGACCACCAGAGCGAGCGCCAACGCCAGACCGAGGCCGGCCAGCAGACGCACGGCGGCGGCAGCGAGGTGTGAACGCACCCTCGACTGCGAGACGAGGAGCACGACGTCGACGACGCGGCGGCCGCTGCCGGACGGGTCGTCCAGCTCGACCCGGCGCTCGATCCGCAACAACCCACCGTCGAGTCCGGCCAACTCGGCGGGAGACGGGCCGAAGGCCCACAGCACACGGCCGTCTGCGTCCCGGACCTCACCGGCCCGGACATCGCTCGCCGGCACGATCACGTCGTACTCACCCGAACTGCCGTCGACCGCCGCCAATCCGAGCACGTGGGCGAGAAGTTGGGCCCGCGAGCGCAGCTCGCCCTCGAGAATCCGTTGCTCGTGCCACAGCACGAGCGCGCTCACCAGGACCAGGGTGACGACCAGGACGCCGAGAAGCCACAAGAGGAAGCTCCGTCCGAGCGTCAACGCGGCGGTCGGGGGAGGCGCGGGCGCCCCGCTCATCGGGCTCTCGCGAAGGGTGGTTTCAGAAATTCCTGCCGGCATGGCTCACCGTAGAGGCCGGACAGGGCGCGCATCAAAAATCGAAGAAATCCCCTTCGAACACATCCGACAGCTGACGCATGATGCCCGAAGAGAGGCCGGCCGTGATGCCGGCCATGATGGTCGCACCTTTGGTTCGCCCCACCAGATACCCCACCAGGCCGACACACGCGAGGGAACCGAACGGGTGCCGGCTCACGGTCTCCCGCCAGTCGATCGACTGCGGCACGAGGGAATCGAGGATGGAGTCGGCGTCGATGCGCCGCGATCCGTTGTCTTCGTCCATCAGATCGTCGTCGTCAATGTCATTGAGGTCATCGATCATCTGGTCTTCCATGGGCACGGCTCCGATCGTCAGTCGCGCGGGCGCGTCGCGTAGCCGACCACGAAACCGATGGCCAACGCGATCAGCACGGCCTTGCCCGGATTCGCACGGACGTACTCCACGACCTGGTCACCCTTGGCTTTGAAGTCGACTTCGGAAATCCGGGTCTTCGCCTTGCCGTAGAGTTCCTTGGCCTTGGCGGCCAGGATCTCGTACTGCTCTTTGACGGTGTTGTAGAGGATCTCCGCCTGTTCGCGCGACCGCGCTGCCAGCGCACCCATCTTTTCGCGCGCTTCGCCGAGATACTTCTTGGCATCATCGAGATAGTCTCTCGCCCGGGCGGCCGCCACACCGCTTTTTTCCTTGGCCTTGCCGTAGGCTTCCTGCATGGTGACCTTCGCGTTATCCATCGACTGCTGCGCCTTCGCCAAGGACTCCTTGACGCCGCTCAGTCCGCCCGATGTTTCCGCCGCCACCTCGTCGATGGCCTGGTCGACGCTTTTCTTCTGATCCGCCATCTTCGACCTCCTGTCCGGAACGCGACCATTCTACTGCAATTCCCGATCTTTCGCCGCCGCGAAAGATC
The DNA here is from genome assembly GCA_963823345.1 of Candidatus Sulfomarinibacteraceae bacterium. Lineage (GTDB taxonomy): Bacteria > Acidobacteriota > Thermoanaerobaculia > Thermoanaerobaculales > Sulfomarinibacteraceae > Sulfomarinibacter. The sequence goes on along the minus strand of CAWGLE010000004.1, from coordinate 399,631 downwards.
GGGAATTGCGATGGTAGGATCGCGGGCGGAGGTCACATGCAGATCAAGGTTCTCGGCGCCGGACGCTGCGTCACCGGATCCAAATACCTGATGACGTGGAAGGATTGCCACGCCCTGCTCGACTGCGGGCTCTTTCAGGGACCGGCGGAGTACCGGCAGCTCAACTGGAAACCCCTGCCCCACCCGCCGGGCGACATCGACGCCGTCATCCTTACTCACGCCCACATCGACCACTCGGGCTACCTGCCGCGGCTGTGCCGGCAGGGGTTCTCAGGTCCGGTCTACTGCACGCCACCCACCCGGGCGCTGCTCGGGGTGCTGCTGCCCGACGCCGCCCACATCAACGAGGAAGAGGCGCGCTACGCCAACAAGGAAGGTTATTCCAAGCACAAGCCCGCCCTCCCGCTGTTTCAGATGGCCGACGCGCGGGCGGCGCTCAAGCTGCTCAAGGCGGTTCCGTTCGATCAGTGGCAGGAGCTGCGCCCCGGCATCCGCTTCCGCTTCCACCGGCAGGGCCACATCCTCGGTGCGGCGGCCGTCGAGCTCGAAACCAAGGTCTCCGGCGGGCAACGGAAGACCGTGTACTTCTCGGGCGATGTCGGACGCTACGGCGTACCGATCCTCCGCGAGCCCGAGTCGTACCCCGGCTCCGACGTCCTGTTCCTCGAGTCGACCTACGGTGACCGCTTTCACGGCGCAACGGACCCGCGCACCGCGCTCGGCGACGAGATCCGCGCCGGCCTCAAGCGCGGCGGCGTGATCATCATTCCCGCGTTCGCCATCGATCGGACCCAGGAAATCCTCTACATGCTGCACGAGCTGGTGGTGGACGGCGATCTGCCCGAGATCCCGGTCTTTCTGGACAGCCCCATGGGGATCGAGGCGACGGCGCTCTACACCAGGTTCCTGGCCGAGCACGATACGGAGATGCGCCAATTCGTCGCGGATCAGGAAAACCCGATCTTCCCGCCGAATCTCCAGGTGACGCCGACCTCGGCCGACTCCCGCAAGCTCAACTCGATGCGCGGTCCGGCCATCATCATCTCGGCCTCGGGGATGGCGACCGGCGGGCGGATCCTCCACCACCTCAAGCTGCGTCTGCCCGATCCGCGGAACACGGTGCTGTTCGTGGGGTATCAGGCGGTGGGCACCAAGGGCCGGCGGCTGGTCGACGGCGACGAGGAGGTCAAGATCCACGGCGAGTGGATCCCGGTGAAAGCACACATTTCAAAAGTCTCCGGGCTGTCGGCGCACGCCGACGCGGGTGAGCTCATGGTGTGGCTGGGGCGCCGCGAACGGGACCCCGAGAAGGTCGTGCTGGTGCACGGCGAGTTCGAGGCGCAACAGGTGTTCGCCGAACGGCTTCACGAAGAGTATGGCTGGGACCCGGTGATCCCGGAGCTCGGCGACACCGTCGATGTGTGACCCGCGGCCGGAGCGAGGCGGGAAGATCCGACTCGAAGACCTCCCACCGGCACCGGTCGAATATAATTGGGGAGGTCGCGCCCTCGACTCGGAGTCACCATGACAAAGCGTCCGTTGTTCCCGTACCTCCTGCTCGCCATCGTTCTGGCCGCCGGCTGCGGCGGCGAACCCGGGCCTCATCGTGGTTCGGGATGGCGTCGGGCGAGTTCACGCCCGACCGCGACGCCGTTGCCGACGCGCAGCGTACCCGCTCGGGGTTTCGATGCGTCGACGCTCGAGACCGAGTTCAATGTCAGCTATGCGAGCCCGAACTGGGTCCAGGTGGTGCATCGTCACCTCGAAAACACGTGGTTCGTCGTTGGAATCGTTCCGTCGAGATCCGGTGGGAACCTCGAGGAAGAGGTGGAAAACCATCGCCGGGAGTTCAGCGAGACTCCAGGCAGCAAGCACCTCCAATCGGGGGTCGTCGACTCGAAGGTCCTCGGGCGGGTGATGTGGTCGTTGGGCAGTTTCGACGACGGGATCCACGAGATGGAGCAGCTGGTGCTGTTCGCCGCCCATCCGGAGGACGGTTGCCTGGTGATCGCGCGATCCGAGTTTCCGGCCACCGACGACCCGATTCAGCCGCGTCTCGACCAGATGGTGGCCATCGCCGAAATCGTCGGACCCGGGTTGTGATCCGGGGCCGGGCCGGGACCTGACACCGCGATCCGCCGAACCCGGCTGATCCCGGGCGCGGGATGTGAGTGGTGATCGTCTCCTGAGATCACAAAAAAACGCCGCAGCACGCTGCGGCGTCGAGTCAGCAGTTGGAAACGGATCAGGTCTCTTTCTTGTCGTCCTCGACGGCGTCTGCGCCTGCCGCTTCCGGCTCGTCGTCCCCGCCCGTTTCCGCAGCGGCGTCGGAACCCGACGCGGCCTCGACAGATTCGTCAGCGTCGGCCGCCTTGGCGCCGCCGCCGAACATGCCCTTGGCGCGGTCCATCAGCGACGCCTTGCCCTTCGTCGAGGTTTCACGGTCCTCGTGCTCGGCGAGATCGTAGTCGACGAACTCGATGATCGCGAGCTCGGCGCCGTCGCCGCGACGACGCCCGAGCCGCATGATGCGGGTGTAGCCGCCGGCCCGTTCGGTAAAACGAGGGGCGATGTCGTCAAACAGGCGGCGCACCACCTCTTTGTCGGACACCATGGTGAGGATCTTGCGGCGCGCCGGCAGCGTGCCCGTCCCCGCGACGGTCACCATGCGTTCGGCCAGGGGCCGCAGTTCCTTGGCCTTGGCCAGGGTGGTGATGATCCGCTCGTGGGTGAAAAGCGCGGTCAGCTGGTTGCGGAACATTGCCTTGCGGTGGGCCGATGTCCGGCCCAGCTTGCGGTGTCTCATTCCATGTCGCATCAGAAACTCCCGCCCCTAGAGATCGAGGTTCATGCCGAAGCCGAGGCCGAGGACCTCGAGCTTCGAGCGCACCTCTTTGAGGGACTTCTCGCCGAAATTGCGGATCTCCACCATGTCCTTTTCGGAACGGCTCACGAGATCGCGCAACGTCCGGATGTTGGCGTTCTTGAGACAGTTCATCGACCGGATCGAGAGCTCGAGAGTCTCGATGGACGCGTCGAGGATGCTGTCCTCTTCTTCGGGTTCGGCCTCGGCGGCCGGCGGCAGTGCCGCGTCTTCGACAGCGGCCAGCCGGGTGTAGATGTCGAGATGGCCCTGAACCAGCTGCGCAGCCTGACTGAGGGCCTCCTCGGGGGTGATGGTGCCGTTGGTCCAGACCTCGAGCACCAGGCGTTCATAGTTGGTCATGCGGCCCAGCCGCGCCATCTCGACCCGGAAGTTGGCCTTGCGCACCGGCGAGTGGGCGGAGTCGATCGGAATGAACCCGGAGTCGAGATCGTCGGTCTGGTTCTCTTCCGCCGGTATGTACCCGCGGCCCGGAGCCACCCGCACCATCATCTTGAGCTTGCCGCCGGCGGACAGGGTCGCCACGTGGACGTCGGGGTCGATCACCTCGACCTGGCTCGACCCGGCGAACTGACCGGCGGTGATCTCACCCGGACCCTTGGCTTCGAGAGTCAGGATGGTGGGTTCGTTGCCGTGGATCTTGAGCGGGATCTTCTTGAGGTTGAGGATGATGTCGGTGACGTCCTCGACCACGCCGGGGACCGCCGAGAACTCATGGTCGGCGCCCTCGATCTTGACCGCCGTGATGGCGGCCGACGGGATGGACGAAAGCAACGCCCGTCGCAGCGCATTGCCGACGGTCGTGCCCCAACCCCGCTCGAACGGTTGCGCCAGGAAGCGCGCGAACGTGCTGCTGTGTTCTTCTTTTGCCGGCTCCACCTGGGCCGGACGCTGGAAATCGTGCCAGATCATGCGGCCTCCAAATTATCGGGAGTAGAGCTCGACGATGAGCTGCTCCTGGATCGGGAAACGGATATCTTCTCGGGTCGGCTTTTCGACGACCTTGCCTTTGAGAGCGCCTGCATCGAGCTCCAACCAGGCCGGGATGCCGCGGCCCTGGGCGAACTCCACCGCTTCGGTGATGAGAGGGTTCTTGAGGCTCGATTCGCGAACCCCGATTTCCATCGCCGGTCCCACTCTGAAGGACGGGATGTTCACCCGGCGGCCGTCGACTTCGATGTGCCCGTGCCGTACGAGCTGGCGCGCCTGGGTGCGGGAGGTCGCGAAACCGAGCGAGTACACGACGTTGTCGAGCCTGGTCTCGAGCAGCTGCAGCAGGTTGTCACCGGTGACACCTTTGCGGCGGTTGGCCTCGTCGAACGTGCCCCGGAACTGGGCCTCGAGCAGGCCGTAGATGCGCCGGAGCTTCTGCTTTTCCCGCAGCTGCAGGCCGTAGGCCCGCACCTTGCGGCGGCGGCCCATTCCGTGCTGACCTGGAGGCGCGTTGCGCCGCTCGATCGCACACTTTTCCTTGTAACAGCGCTCGCCTTTTAAAAAGAGCTTCATGCCCTCGCGGCGACACAACCGACAGACCGGTCCTCTGTAACGAGCCATTGATTCTCCCCTGTCCTACACTCTGCGCCGTTTCGGCGGGCGGCATCCGTTGTGCGGAATCGGTGTGACGTCGCGAATGCTCCTGATGTCGAGCCCGCTCGCGGCAACCGCACGAATCGCGGACTCGCGGCCGGGACCCGGTCCCTTGACCCGGACATCCACGCTGCGGACACCGTATTCCTGCGCCTGGTCGGCGGCATTCTTGGCCGCCAGCTGGGCCGCATAGGGCGTGCCCTTGCGGGATCCCTTGTAGCCGATCTGGCCGCCGGAGGACCAGCACAGGGCTCCTCCGCTCGGGTCCACGAAGGTCACGATCGTATTGTTGAAGGTGGCGTGGATATGGGCCACCGCATGCGGGACGATCTTCCGTTCCCGTCGCGGTTTGCGCGCACCTTTGCGTTCTTTTGCCATGGAGTTCTCCCGCCTGCTGCCTATTTCTTGGCCGTCTTCTTCTTACCGGCGACCGCCTGGCGGCGCGGTCCCTTGCGACCACGCGCGTTGGTGTGGGTCCGCTGCCCGCGCACGGGAAGACCGCGACGGTGGCGCATCCCACGGTAGCTGCCGATCTCGATGAGGCGCTTGATGTTCATCGCGACCTCACGACGGAGATCGCCCTCGACCATGCCCTCGTTCTGGATGACCTGCTGGATCCGCAGCACCTCGTCTTCGGAGAGGTCCTTGACCCTGATACCCTCTTCGACCTTCGCCTTCGACAGGATTTTCATCGCACGGGTGCGACCGATCCCGTAGATATAGGTCAGGCCGATCTCGACTCTCTTGCCGGACGGCAGATCAACGCCTGCTATGCGTGCCACCACATACCTCCAGGATCACCCTTGCCGCTGCTTGTGCTTGGGGTTTTCGCAGATCACCCGAACCACACCCTTGCGGCGGATGATCTTGCATTTCGTACACATTTTCTTGACCGACGGTCGAACTTTCATCGCCGTCCCTCCTATTTGTAGCGGTACACGATGCGCCCTCTCTTCAGATCGTACGGAGAGAGCTCCACCAGAACCTTGTCGCCCGGAAGAATGCGGATGAAGTGTTTTCGCATCTTGCCGGAGATGTGGGCCAGTACTTCGTGGCCGTTTTCCAACTCGACACGAAACATCGCGTTGGGCAGTGGCTCAATGACTGAAGCCACGACTTCAATCGCCTCTTCCTTAGGCATTCATATTCTCCTCGAGACCGAGCACACGATGGCCGTCGGCGGTGACGGCCACCGACCATTCAAAATGGGCGGCGAGTTTACCGTCTTCGGTCCTTGCTGTCCAGCCGTCATCGTCGATGGACACCCGCCAACTCCCACCAGTGATCATGGGCTCGATCGCGATTACGAGACCCGGCTTGAGACGTTGCCCGTGGCCGGGCTTTCCATAATTGGGAACCTGTGGCTCTTCGTGGAGGGAGCGGCCGATGCCGTGACCCACGAACTCGCGGACGACGCCGAAGCCTGCGGCCTCCGCCCGGGCCTGAACCGCCGCCCCGACATCACCCAGACGAGCGTCCGGACTCACCGCGGAAACGGCGTCCTCGAGGCAGAGACGGGTGACCTCCATGAGGCGGTTCGCTTCCTCGCTGACCTCGCCGACACCGAAGCTCACCGCAGCATCGCCGTAGAAACCCGTCGAGCAGGACGCCGCAGTCCACGCTCACCAGGTCGCCCTCACGCAGCCGGTTCTTGCCGTTCGGGATGCCGTGGACGATCACGTCGTTGACCGACGTGCACAGCGTCGCCGGGTACCCCCGATAACCCTTGAACGCCGGCGTCCCGCCGCCTGCCACGATCATCTCCTCGGCGAGCGCGTCGAGATCGCCGGTGGCGATGCCCGGAACGGCGGCCTCCTGGACCGCACGGAGCACCCGATGGACGAGGGCGTTCGCCCTGTCCATGGTCTCCAGCTCGCGTTCGGATTTCAGGCAGATCATCGGCCTAACCACGCCTCCCACGCACGCGCCCCTTGCGCATGAAGCCGTCGTAGTGGCGCATCACCAGCTGCGATTCGATCTGGTTCACGGTGTCCATCGCCACCCCGACCACGATCAGCAGCGAGGTGCCGCCGAAGAAGAACTTCACGCCGAGACCCTGGGTGAACCACGCCGGCAGAAGCGCGTCTAACGATGGTCCGATAAAGGGGATGGTCGCGACCTTGAACCCGGCGATCAGAATCTCCGGCAGGATGGCCACCAGCGCCAGATAGACCGCGCCCACCAGCGTGATCCGGGTGAGGATCTTGTCGATGAACTCGGCGGTCCTCTTGCCGGGACGGATACCCGGGATGAAGCCGCCGTACTTGCGCATGTTCTCGGCCGTGTCCTCGGGGTTGAAGATGATCGACGTGTAGAAGTAGCAGAAGAACACGATCGAGAGGAAGTACACGAGGTTGTAGAGGGGCTCGCCCCACGCCAGCGCCTCGGTGATCTTCTGCAGCCAGCGGTTGTCGATCATCTGGCCGAGGGTCTGCGGAAACGACATGATGGAGGCGGCGAAAATCACCGGGATCACGCCGCCGGTGTTGATTCGCAGCGGCAAGTAGGTGCTCTGGCCGCCGTACACGCGACGTCCGACGACCCGCTTGGCGTACTGGATCGGGATACGCCGCTGTGCGCGTTCCATGTAGACGATGGCGGCCACCACCAGGATCATGAATCCGATCAGGATCACGACCGTGATGATGTTGAGCGCTCCGGTCTTGATATCGGTCAGGGTGTTGAAGATCGCCGCCGGCAGACCGACCACGATCCCGGCAAAAATGATCAGCGAGATGCCGTTGCCGATGCCGCGTTCGGAGATCTGCTCGCCGAGCCACATGACGAAGGCGGTCCCCGTCGTCAGGGTGAGAACGGTCAGGAGCCGGAAACCCCAACCCTGGAAGTGCTCGGGCACCAGCGGCGCGCCTCCAGGAGCCGACGTCCGTTCGAGGAAGAACGAAATACCCATCGCCTGGATGACCGACAGCACCACGGTGCCGTACCGGGTGTACTGCGTGATCTTGCGGCGCCCCAGCTCGCCCTCCTTGGAGAGCTTCTCGAGATAGGGCCACACCACCGTCAACAGCTGCAGGATGATCGAGGCCGAAATGTAGGGCATGATGCCCAGCGCAAACACCGTCATCCGCCCGAGAGCCCCACCCGAAAAGAGATTGAGGAAACCGAGCACGGTGCCTTCTGCAGCCTTGGTGAATTCGGCGATTGCCACCGGATCGATGCCCGGGATCGGGATGAATGCACCAAGCCGGTACACCGCCAACAGCGCGAACGTGAAGAACACCCGTTTGCGCAGGTCGGGAATTGCGAAGATGTTGCGGAAACTGTCGATCACGATGTCACCACTTCACAGCTGCCACCGGCCTTTTCGATCCCGGCGCGGGCCGCTTCAGAGAACTTGTGCACCTGGACGTTGAGCTTCTTGGAGATCTCACCGTCGCCGAGGATCTTGACCGGTCGCTTGCCGCCCCTGGAGAGACCCTTTTCCGCGAGAGTTGCGGGAGTCACGGTGTCGCCGTCGGCAAACACCCGCTCCAGGTCGCGGAGATTCACAACTTGAAACTCGACCCGGAAGATGTTGGTGAAACCACGCTTCGGGAGGCGACGGACGAGCGGCATCTGGCCGCCCTCGAAACCGAACCGGCGGGAATAGCCGCTGCGCGACTTCTGGCCTTTGTGGCCCTTGCCTGCGGTCTTGCCGTTGCCCGAGCCGGGGCCCCGTCCCACGCGTTTGCGAGAACGTTTTGCTCCGGGTGCGGGATGCAGATCATGCAGTTCCATGACTCAGCCCTCCAATTTCTCGACCGACACCAGGTGGATGACCTTGGTCACCATGCCGCGGATGCAGGCATCGTCCTTGCGGATCACCGTGCGGCCGATGCGTCCAAGCCCGAGACCGATCAGGACCTTTTTCTGTTTTCCGGCAAAACCGATCTGGCTCTTGACCTGGGTGATCTTGAGCATCCCGCCGGCGCTCGCCGTTTCCTTGGCGATTTTCGCGGCCGCGGGCTTCTCGGCAGTCGCGGTCGCCTTCGGCTTTTTCGGCGCCGCCTTGGGCGCGGCCGTTTTCACGGTCGCCTTTTTCGGCGCGGCCTTCTTGGCGGCCGGCTTCTTCGGCGCAGCTTTTTCCGCAGCGGCCTTTTTGGGGGCCGCCTTCTTCGCCGCGGTCTTGGCCGTTGCGGCTTTTTTCGGGGCCGCCTTCTTCGCCGGTTTCTTCTCGCCGGCGGCCTTCGGTTCTTTCTTTTCTGCGGTCATCAGTTGTCACCCTCCTCGGGCGCCGCCGATTTCTTCTCGATCTCGGCCTCGGCTTCGACGCTCGACCCGCGCAGACGCTGGACCTGGCTTTGGGTCATCAGCCTGTCGATCGCGTCGAACGTGGCACGGACGACATTGAAGGGATTGCGGCTCCCGACGATTTTTGTCAGCACATCGGCCACACCGGCCGACTCCATCACCGCACGCACGCCGCCGCCGGCGATCACGCCCGTGCCCGGCGACGCGGGGCGGAGCAGAACCCTGGTGGCGCCCCAACGACCCCACACCAGGTGGGGAACCGTGCCGCCGACCATCGGAATGCTCACCATTTCCTTGCGCGCCTGCTCGCTCGCCTTCTGGATCGCGGGCGGAACTTCACGGGCCTTGCCCGTTCCGTAGCCGACCTTCCCCGAACCGTCACCGGCGACCACCACGGCGGAGAAGGAGAAGTTCTTTCCGCCCTTCACCACCTTGGCGACGCGGTTGATGTGGACGACTGATTCTGCAAACTCGGACTCTCGGTTCATCATATTCATCAACCCCTAGAACTTCAGACCCGCTTCGCGGGCGCCGTTGGCGATGGCCTGGACCACCCCGTGGTAAGAAAAACCACTGCGATCGAAGACCACCGACTCCACTCCTCGCTCCCTGGCCCGCTCTGCAATGAGCTTGCCGAGGAACGTGCCCGCGTCGCAGTTGCCGGTTGTCTTGAGGCCGCCCGCCGCCGCCTTTTCCAGAGTCGACGCCGACACCAGGGTGACCCCCTTTTCGTCGTCGATGACCTGGGCGTACACGTGGCGGAGGCTGCGATACACCGACAAACGGGGACGATCCGCGGTGCCGCGAACGGCCGCGCGGAAGCGGCGCTTGATCTTGACCCGACGCTGCTTACGATCTTTTACCCGGCTCATGCTGAGGCCCCCTGCTTCCCTGCCTTGATGCGAATCCGTTCGTTCGCGTAACGGATACCCTTGCCCTTGTACGGCTCCGGCGGCCGCAACGAGCGGATATCCGCCGCCACCTGGCCCACCTGCTGGCGGTCGAAGCCCGTGACCTTCACCTTGTTGGTCTTGGGCTCGACCTCGATCTGGATGCCGGCGGGAACCGCAAAATCGATCGGGTGCGAATAGCCGAGGTTGAACACGACGCTCGCGCCCTTGCTCTCGGCCCGGAAGCCGATACCGACGATTTCGAGCTCTTTTGACCAGCCTTCGGACACGCCGGTCGCCGCGTTCGCCAGCAGCGAGCGCACCAGACCGTGGTACGAGCGGGTCGGCGCCGATTCATCGGCCCGGCTGACGCTCAGTTTTCCGTCCTCCAAAGCGGCGGTGACGCCAGGCAAGAGGTCCACCTGCAACTGGCCCTTGGGACCTTTGACCGTGACCGCCTCACCGGTGACCGTGATCTGGACGCCTTTCGGCACCACAATCGGCATCTTTCCTATCCGTGACATGTCGTCTCCCTACCAGATCTCGCACAGGATTTCGCCACCCACGCTCAGGCCGCGCGCCTGCTCGTCGGTGAGGACGCCCCGATTGGTCGAGATCACCGCGATCCCGAGACCGTTGCGGACTTTCGGCAGATCTCCCACGCGCCGGTAGATCCTGCAGCCCGGCCGCGACACCCGTTTCAAACCGTGGATCACGGGTTCGCCGTCCTCGGCGTACTTCAGGTAAATGCGGATGGTGCCCTGCGGACCTTCCTCAATCACCTTGAAGGTGCGGATAAAGCCTTCCTGCTTGAGGATCTTGGCGACCTCGAGCTTCATCTTCGAAGCCGGAACGTCGGTACGGTCGTGACGGACCGTCGTGGCATTCCGGATGTGGGTCAACAAATCGGCGATCGGGTCAGTCATGCTCATGATCTTTACCTCACCAGCTCGCCTTGGTGACCCCGGGGAGAAATCCCTCGAGGGCCAGCTTGCGGAAGCACAGGCGGCACAATCTGAATTTGCGCATGTAGCCTCGCGGACGACCGCACGCCTGGCATCGATTGCGTTGACGGATCTTGAACTTCGGCTTCCTCAGGCTCTTTGCGATCATCGCCTTGCGTGCCACGGTGCCTCCTAACGACTCTTGAACGGCATCCCCATCCCGGCCAGAAGCGCGCGCGCCTGGTCATCGGTGGGTGCCGTCGTGGTGATGGTGATGTTCATACCCATGGTGCTTTCGAGCTTCTGGTAGTCGACCTCGGGAAAGACCAGGATGTCGCGGATGCCGAGGGTGTAGTTGCCGCGGCCGTCGAAGGCATTCGCGGAAATCCCCCTGAAGTCGCGCACCCGGGGCAGCCCGATCGAAATCAGCCGATCCAGAAACTCGTACATGCGTTCCCTGCGGAGCGTCACTCGAGCCCCCACCGGCATGCCCTCGCGGAGTTTGAATGCGGCGATCGACTTGCGGGCCCGCCGGATCTCCGGCTGCTGGCCGGTGATGCTGACGAGCTGCTCCATCGCCACATCCACGAGCTTGGCATTGCGGCTGGCTTCGCCGACGCCGATGTTGCAGGTGATCTTGGTGATCTTCGGCACCTGCATGGGGTTGGTCAGCCCGAAGTCCTTCTGGAGCTGCGGGAAGACCTCGTCACGGTATTTCTTCAGTAAGCGCGCCATCGTCCCTCCTATCGGTCGAGAATCGCGCCGTCGACCTTGGCGACACGGACCTTCCGTCCGTCGTCGAGAATTCGATATCCGATTCTGGACCGCTGGCCGCTGTCCGGGGACAGCACCATCACGTTCGACACGTGAATGGGGGCCTCGCGCTCCACAATCCCACCTTTGACGTTTTTCTGCGGGTTGGGCCGGGTGTGGCGCTTGATCATGTTGACGCCCTCGATCACCAACCGCTCACGATCCCTGTCGACCACCAGCACGCGGCCGCGCTTGCCGCTGTCCTTGCCGGCCACGACCTCGACGGTGTCACCTTTTTTGATCTTCATCATTTCGCTCCTAAAGAACCTCGGGCGCCAGCGAGACGATCTTCATGAAACGCCGCTCACGAAGCTCCCGTGCGACCGGACCGAAGACGCGGGTGCCGATCGGGTCCTTTTCGGCATTGACCAGAACCGCCGCGTTTTCATCGAACTTGATGTACGTACCGTCCTTGCGGCGGGCGCGCGAACGGGTGCGGACGATCACCGCCTTGACCACGGTGCCTTTTTTGATGTCCGACTCCGGCGCCGCTTCCTTGACGGAGCACACGATAATATCGCCGAGACCCGCATACCGCGGGGCGGACGACCCGCCGAGCTGGCGGATCGCAAACAACCTTCGAGCGCCGGAGTTGTCGGCGACCGTCAGCAGTGTACCCATCTGAATCATCGCAACCCCCCCCGCTACTGCGCCCGCTCGATGACCTTGCGGACACGCCAGCGTTTGCGCTTGGAAAGCGGCCGGCACTCCTCGATCAGCACCCGATCGCCCTCGTTACACGTGTTTTCTTCGTCGTGAGCCATGAATTTGGAGGTCGTTCGCATGAACTTCTGGTACAGCGGATGCATGACCAGGTTCTCCACCCTCACCACCACCGATTTGTCGGCGCCGTTGGACGTCACCAGACCGATCTTGGTGGTCTTGTTCGCGCCCTTTTTGTTGCTGCTCATCATGCACCCCCCTCGGTCTGACGCTCGTTGATGACCGTCAGCACCCGAGCGATGTCCTTGCGGACCTCACGAATCTTGATGGGGTTTTCGATCTGCCCCGTGGACTTCTGGAAGCGAAGCTTGAAGAGCTGCTCTTCGAGGTCGCCCAGCGCCTTGCGGAGCTCGTCGTCCGACCGCTCACGGATTTCCTTCGCCTTCATAGCTGTTCTTTCCTGGTCACGAAACGAGTCTTGATCGGCAACTTGTGGGCGGCCAGACGCATCGCCTCGCGGGCGATGGTTTCGTTGACACCTTCCATTTCGTAGAGAATTCTCGCTGGCTTGATCACCGCCACCCACTCCTCCGGTGGACCCTTACCCTTACCCATCCGGGTTTCGAGGGGCTTTTTCGTGATCGGCTTGTCCGGAAAAATGCGGATCCAGATCTTGCCGCCGCGCTTGACGTGGCGGGTCATCGCGATACGGGCGGCCTCGATCTGCCGCGCGGTGAGCCAACCACGCTCGACGGCCTGCAGGGCGTAATCGCCGAACGACACCTTGGCGCCGCGCCCAGCAACGCCGCGGTTCTTGCCCCGCTGCTGCTTTCTGTACTTGACCTTTTTCGGCATTAACATGGCGTCACTCCTTACAGACGGGGCCGCGGACCGCGGGCGCGGTGGCGCTCGCCGCGATACACCCAGACCTTGACCCCGATCACGCCGAACGTGGTGAAGGCGGTTTTGAAACCGTAATCGATGTCCGCCTTCAAGGTGTGCAACGGCAGGCGGCCCTGTTGGTACCACTCGGATCGCGCGATCTCGGCGCCGTTGAGACGCCCGGCGCAGCGGATCTTGATGCCCTGGGCGCCGAAGCGCAACGCGTTTTCGATGGCGCGCCGCATGGCACGGCGGAACGCGATCCGGCGCTCGAGCTGACGGGCGACGTTGGCCGCGATCAGGTGGGCGTCGATCTCCGGCCGCTGAATCTCCTGGATGTTGATGTGGATGTCCTGGCCGTAGCGGCGCATGAGATCGTCGCGCAGCTTGTCCACCTCGGCGCCCTTGCGGCCGATGATGATGCCCGGTCGCCCGGAGAGGATGTTGACACGCAGTTTCGACGCCGTGCGTTCGATGTCGACAGCGCTGACCGCAGCATTCTCGAGCCGGTCCAGCAGCTCCTGGCGCAGCTGCAGGTCCTCATGCAGGAGATTCGCGTAGTTCTTGCCATCGGCGTACCAGCGCGACCGCCAGGTATTGTTGTACCCGAGGCGGAAACCGTACGGATGCGTTTTCTGTCCCATATTCCTCCCTACGATCCCCGCACCGACAACTCGACGGTGACGTGGCACATCCTCTTGAGAATCCGGTGCATCCGAACCCACTTCGAGGCAGGCCGACCGCGGCGCAGACGCGGACCGTCGTCAACGGTGATCTTGCTGATAAATACCCGATCGACGTCGACACCCGGTTGCGCCTGCTCGAGATTGGCAAGTGCCGATTTCACGACTTTGGCGACGTCTTTGGCCGCATACTTGGGGCTGAGCTGGAGGGTGGTGAGAGCCGGCTCGACCGCCTGGCCCCGCACCATGTCCACCACCAACCGCACCTTCTGCGGCGACGAGCGATAATACCGGAGTTGAGCTCGTGATTCCATCATTCCCCCCTACCGTGCGCCCTTTTCCTTGCGGCCGGAGTGGCCGCGGAAGGTCCGGGTCGGGGCGAACTCGCCGAGCTTGTGTCCGACCATGTTCTCGGTGATGAAGACCGGGACGAACTTGTGACCGTTGTGAACGGCGATTGTCATTCCGACCATGAGCGGGGTGACGGTGGATCGGCGCGACCAGGTCTTGATGACCCGGCGGTCGCCGACTCCGCTGACGCCCTCGACCTTCTTGGCCAGGTGCTCGTCGACAAACGGTCCCTTGCGGATTGAACGTGCCATCTCGCCCCCCTACTTCTTCTTCCGGCGCGCCACGATGAGCCGATTCGACGCCGCCTTCTTGCTGCGGGTCTTGGCGCCCTTGGTCGGCCAACCCCACGGCGACACGGGGTGACGCCCCTTGTTGCGGCCCTCGCCCCCGCCGTGCGGGTGATCCACCGGGTTCATCGCGGTGCCCCTGGTCTGCGGCCGGACGCCCAACCAACGGGCGCGGCCGGCCTTGCCGAGAGACAGGTTCGAGTGGTCGTTGTTACCGACCTGACCGATGGTGGCCATGCACACCGACAGGACCATCCGCATCTCGCCCGAGGGCATGCGCAGAGTCGTGTACTTGCCTTCCTTGGCCATGATCTGGGCCGACGACCCCGCCGAACGCACCATCTGGCCGCCCTTGCCGGGTTTGAGCTCGATGTTGTGAACCAGGGTGCCGAGCGGAATGTGGCCGATCGGCATGGCGTTGGCCGGTCGGACATCGACCTTGTTCCCCGCGACCACGGAGTCCCCCACCTTGAGATCGACCGGTGCGAGAATGTAGCGCTTCTCGCCGTCCGCGTAGTGCAGGAGCGCGATGTTGGCCGTACGGTTGGGGTCGTACTCGATGGTCGCCACCTTCGCCGGAACATCGAACTTGTCCCGACGGAAGTCGATGATCCGATAGAGCCGCTTGTGCCCGCGGCCGCGATGGCGAGAGGTCACATGACCCTCGTTGTTGCGGCCGGAAGACCGTTTCTTGCCCTCGGTGAGCTTCTTCTCGGGACGGCTCGCGGTCAGCTCCTTGAAGTCGGAACTGGTGACGAAGCGTCGTCCCGGGGATGTCGGTTTATAGGACCGGATCGCCATGACAGACTCCTCAGATTCCTTCGAAGAACTCGAGCGTCTTCGAGCCCTCCGCCAGTTGAACGTACGCTTTGCGAACCGCCGGCCGGTGGCTGACCGTGCGCCCGTACCGCATGGTCGGTTTGCCCTTGCGGTTGACCATGTGGACGCCCGTCACCTTGACGTCGAAGAGCTCCTCGACAGCCTTGCGGACCTGGATCTTGTTGGCTCGCCGATCGACTTCGAAGCAGACCGTGTTCTCGCTCTCCTGCATGGAGGTCGTCTTCTCGGTGATGATCGGCCGCAGGATGATCTCGCGGGCCTTCATGACAGCACCTCGGCAATCGTCCGCAGGGCCGGCTCGGTGGCGACTATCCAGCGGTGGTTGAGCACCTCGTAGGCGTTGAGCGAACCGGCGTCGAGCATCTTGATCTCGGGCCGATTGCGGCTGGCGAGGTGGAGGTTGAGATTTTCGAGGCCGTCGACGATGAGCACCTTTTCGCCCGTCACGCCGAGGCCGTCGAGCCGCTTCATGAATTCCCGGGTCTTCGGCGCGTCGATCTCGAGCGAGTTGAGCACCAGCAAACGGCCTTCCGCGACCCGCTGCGAGAGCACGCCGCTGAGAGCCGCCCGACGGGCCTTCTTGTTGACCTTCTGCGCGTACGACCGGGGGCGCGGGCCGAACACGGTGCCGCCCGATCGCCACAGCGGAGACTGCTTGGTGCCGGAGCGGGCACGGCCCGTGTGCTTCTGTTTCCAGGGTTTGGCGCGGGTGCCCGCAACCTCGGAGCGCTCCTTGGTCTTGGCGGTTCCGCGGCGGCGGCTGGCGAGGTAGGCGCGCACCACCTCCCACACCAGGTGTTGGTTGACCTCGCGGGCAAAGACCTCATCGGGGAGGTCGATCGAACCGACCACCTCGTTGTCCCAGTTTTTGACTTCGATCTTCATGGCAGCACCCATCCCCTCACGACGCCTTGACGATTCGGATGTAGCTGTTGCGGGCGCCCGGGACGCCGCCCTTGAGGAAGATCAGGTTCCTCTCAGCATCCACCTTCACCACCGTGGCGTTCTTCACGGTGATCCGTTTGTTGCCGGTCTGTCCGGGCATCCCCGCGCCGGGGTAGACCCTGGACGGGTAGGCGGAGGCGCCGATGCCGCCCGGGGCACGATGAAACATCGAACCGTGGGTGGCGCGTCCGCCGCTGAACCCGTGGCGTTTGATCACGCCCTGAAAACCGTGGCCCTTCGACTTGCCCACCACGTGAACGATGTCGGCGGCGGCGAAGATGTCCGCCAGCACAGCGTCGCCGGGTTTGGCTTCGTCTTCGCTGTCCACCGGGACCTCCGCCACGAAGCGCGTCGGAGGAACTCCGGCCGCAGCGAAATGGCCGGTCACGGGTTTTGGAACGTTGCGTCGCGGGCTCTTTTCGACCAGCCCGATCTGCACCGCCTCATAGCCGTCTTTTGCCACCGACTTGCGTTGCACGATGACGCACGGCCCGGCCTCGACAACGGTCACCGGGACCACACGTCCCTCGTCGTCGAAGATCTGGGTCATGCCGACCTTTTTACCGAGAATGCCGCGTACCATCTCTCACCTCGCCCCGTACGCCTTGATTTCCACATCGACGCCCGCAGGCAGCTCGAGCTTCATCAACGCGTCAATGGTCTGTTGAGTCGGCTCGAGAATGTCCAGCAACCGCTTGTGAGTGCGGATCTCGAACTGCTCGCGCGACTTCTTGTCCACGTGAGGCGACCGCAGGACGGTGAACCGCTGGATGTGGGTCGGCAGCGGAATCGGGCCCGCGATGCGCGCCCCGGTTCGCTGCGCCGTATCCACGATCTCGGTCGCCGATTGGTCGAGCAGGCGATAGTCGTACGCCTTCAGACGGATGCGGATCTTGTCGCTCGCCATCTTCTACTCCAGAATGTCCGTGATGGAACCGGCGCCGACGGTGCGGCCGCCTTCGCGGATGGCGAAGCGCAGGCCCTTCTCCATCGCGATCGGTTGAATCAGCTCCACTTCCAGGTTCGTGTTGTCTCCCGGAATCACCATCTCGACGCCCTCATCCAGGTTCACAGACCCCGTGATGTCCGTCGTCCGGAAGAAAAACTGCGGCCGGTAGCCCCGGAAGAACGGCGTGTGGCGCCCCCCCTCCTCCTTCGCCAGAACGTACACCTCGGCGCGGAACTTGTGGTGCGGCGTGATCGATCCGGGCTTCGCCACCACCTGCCCCCGCTCCACGTCCTTGCGCTCCGTGCCCCGCAGAAGTAGACCCACGTTGTCTCCCGCCTCGCCGCTGTCCAGCAGCTTGCGGAACATCTCCACTCCCGTCACCACCTTCTTCATCGTCGGCCGGATGCCGATGATCTCCATCTCCTCGCCGACCTTCACCTTGCCGCGCTCGATCCGACCCGTCACCACCGTGCCGCGGCCCGAAATCGTGAACACGTCCTCGATCGGCATCAGGAACGGCTTGTCAACGTCGCGCTCCGGCTGCGGTATGTACGAATCCATCGCCGACAGCAGCTCCCAGATCGACTTGCAGTCCGCCGAGTCCGCATCGTCGCTCTCTCCCGCCTTCAACGCCGATCCCCGGATCACCGGGATGTCGTCACCGGGAAAGTCGTACGCCGACAACAGCTCGCGCACCTCGAGCTCCACCAGGTCCAACAGCTCCTCGTCGTCCACCATGTCCACTTTGTTCATGTAGACGATGATGAACGGCACGCCCACCTGCCGCGCAAGCAGAATGTGCTCCCGCGTCTGCGGCATCGGTCCGTCCGCCGCCGACACCACCAGCACCGCACCGTCCATCTGCGCCGCCCCAGTGATCATGTTCTTCACGTAGTCGGCGTGCCCCGGACAGTCCACGTGCGCGTAGTGCCGCGACTGTGACTGGTACTCCACGTGCGCCGTGTTGATCGTGATCCCTCGCGCCTTCTCTTCCGGCGCCTTGTCGATCTGGTCAAACGGCGTGTAGTCGGCCAGCCCCTTCGCTGCCAGTGTCTTCGTGATCGCCGCCGTCAACGTCGTCTTCCCATGGTCCACGTGACCGATGGTCCCGATATTGACGTGCGGCTTCGTCCGCTCGAACTTCTGCTTGGCCATTCCTGCCTCCTTACGCCGTCATACCCGTGGCGCGCGCGACGATCTGATCAGCAATCTGCTGCGGCACTTCGTCGTAGTGGTCGAACTCCATACTGTAGGTGGCCCGCCCCTGGCTCTGCGACCGCAGATCCGTGGCGTAACCGAACATCTCGGACAAGGGCACATGCACCGTCGCAACCTGGGACCCGGCCCGGTTTTCCATGCCGAGCACCCGGCCGCGGCGGCGGTTGAGGTCGCCGATGACATCGCCGACGTACTCCTCGGGGGTCACCGCTTCGACCTCCATCACCGGCTCCAGAATGACCGGATGGGCCTTGCGGGCGGCGTCCATCAGGGCCATCGAGCCGGCCAC
Organism: Candidatus Sulfomarinibacteraceae bacterium; assembly: GCA_963823345.1. Lineage (GTDB taxonomy): Bacteria > Acidobacteriota > Thermoanaerobaculia > Thermoanaerobaculales > Sulfomarinibacteraceae > Sulfomarinibacter. Next base: position 381,155 of record CAWGLE010000004.1, on the reverse strand, counting down.
CTTGAACGCGATTTCCGACGAGTCCACGTCGTGGTAGGAACCGTCGTAGAGGGCGGCGCCGACCCCCATCAGGGGATACCCCGCGAGGACCCCGCGCTCCATCGCCTCGCGAATACCGATCTCGATCGGGCCGATAAACTGGCGTGGAATCGAGCCCTGTTTGATCTCGTTGACGAACACGAACTCGGTACCGTCGGTGAGGGGCCAGATGCGGATCTTGGCGTGGCCGTACTGGCCGCGGCCTCCGGTCTGACGGACGAAGAGACCCTCGCCCTCCGCTTCCCTGGTCACGGTCTCACGGTAGGCGACGTGCGGCCGGCCGACCTTGGCGCCGATCTTGAACTCGCGGGTCAACCTGTCGACGATGATTTCCAGGTGGAGCTCGCCCATCCCGGAGATGATGGTCTGACCGGTTTCCTCATCCACGGCGACCCGGAACGTTGGATCTTCCTGGGTCAGCTTGTCGAGGGCCGGGCCGAGATTGTCCTGATCGACCTTGGTCCGCGGTTCGATCGAGACGGCGATCACCGGCTCGGGGAACTGCATCGCCTCGAGCACGATCGGGTGTTTGCGGTCGCACAGCGTCTCTCCCGTGCCCGCATTGCGGAGCCCGACCACCGCACAGATGTCGCCTGCGAAGACCTCGTCGATCTCCTCACGCTTGTTGGCGTGCATCTTCAGGAGCCGGCCGACGCGCTCGGACTTGCCGGTCACGGCGTTGATGATCGAGGTTCCGGTGGCCAGGTGCCCGGAGTAGATGCGGATGAAGGACAGGCGACCGACAAAGGGGTCGGTCATGATCTTGAAGACCAGCGCAGCAAAGGGTTCGTCGTCGTCGGCATTGCGGCGCGTGCTGCCCTTGGCGCCCTCCGGAAGAAACCCTTCGATCGGCGGCACATCGAGCGGCGACGGGAGAAAATCCACGACCGCATCGAGCAGGGGCTGCACACCCTTGTTCTTGAACGCCGAGCCACAGAGAACGGGCACGATCGACCCGCCGATGGTGCCGGCCCGCAACCCCGCGAGAATCTGCTCTTCGCCGAGGGTGCCGTTGGCCAGGTAGAATTCGAGAAATTCTTCCGAGCTCTCGGCTGCCGCTTCCACCAGGCGCTCGCGATACTCCTCGACCTCGGCGCGGTAGTCCTCGGGAATCTCCTGCTCGTGGTACTCGGCGCCGAGCGTCTCGTCGTGGTAGAGATAGGCCTTGAGCCGCACGAGGTCGATCACGCCGACAAAGGAGTCCTCGCATCCGAGGGGCAGCTGGACCGGAACCGCGTTGGCCTTGAGCTTGTTGTGGATCTGCTCGACCACACCGGCGAAATTGGCGCCGACGCGATCCATCTTATTGACGAACGCGACCCGCGGCACACGGTAGCGATCCGCCTGACGCCACACCGTTTCGGATTGCGGCTCGACCCCGCCCACCGCGCAGAACACGGCGACGGCGCCGTCGAGCACACGCAGGCTCCGCTCCACCTCGGCCGTGAAGTCCACGTGGCCGGGGGTGTCGATGATGTTGATGCGATGATCGCGCCAGAAGCAGGTGGTCGCCGCGGAGGTGATGGTGATGCCGCGTTCCTGCTCCTGCGGCATCCAGTCCATGGTGGCGGTCCCGTCGTGGACCTCGCCGATCTTGTAATTGATGCCCGTGTAGTAGAGCACACGCTCGGTAGTCGTCGTCTTACCGGCATCAATGTGGGCCATGATGCCGATATTTCGGACCTGAGCGAGGGGGATGACACGGGGCATGTTTTCAAAGATCTCCTACGGACTGCGGTCGTTACCTGAGCTCTCTCCGTTACCAGCGATAGTGGGCAAAGGCCTTGTTGGCGTCTGCCATGCGATGAACGTCATCGCGCTTCTTGACGGTGCCGCCGCGATTTGCGGCCGCATCCAGGAATTCTCCGGCAAGCTTCTGCATCATGGTCTTCTCGTGGCGCGCCTTGGCATAGCCGATCAACCAACGGATCGCCAACGCCTGCTGCCGATCCGGCACGACCTCGATCGGGACCTGGTAGGTGGAGCCGCCGACACGCCGGGACTTCACCTCGACCTGGGGCTTGGCGTTTTCGACTGCACGCTTGAAGACCTTCACCGGATCGTCGCCGGTGCGCTCTTCGATGAGACCGAGGGCGCCGTAAAACAGGCGCTCGGCAGTCGATTTCTTGCCCTGGACCGTCACGTTGTTGATGAACTTCGTGACCAGTCGCGAGTTGTAAACGGGATCCGGCAGGATCTCACGCTTGTCGATGGTTGCTCGCCGAGGCATACCAGTCTCCCTAACCTAGTTCTTCGGGCGCTTGGCGCCGTACTTGGAGCGCCGCTGACGCCGGCCTTCAACACCCTGGCTGTCCATGGTGCCGCGGATGATGTGATAACGAACACCCGGCAGGTCCTTGACACGACCGCCGCGGATCATCACCTGGGAGTGCTCTTGCAGGTTGTGACCCTCTCCCGGAATGTAGGCCGTGACCTCGATGCCGTTGGTCAACCGCACACGGGCGACCTTGCGAAGGGCCGAGTTCGGCTTCTTCGGGGTGGTCGTGAAGACCCGGGTGCACACCCCGCGCCGCTGCGGACACGCGTGCAGCGCCGGACTCTTGGTCTTCTCGGTTGCAAGTTTGCGGCCCTCGCGGACCAGCTGCGAGATCGTCGGCATAGTCGCTCCCTGTTCGGGGTTCATAAACCCAAGCGGCACATCCACTTGGCGGTTTCCCTTTGAGTGGCGCTCCAAACCTGAGTCAGAGCCGCGGAAGAATACCGAAGATGCCGCGTGCTGTCAAGCAGTTATTGGCTGTTTCGGGGAGTCGCCGCCGTCCGGCCCGTTTCCGTCTCCGTGCCCGTGCCCGTGTCTGTCTCCGACGAGGCGATCGGACAGCGGAACTCAGGATAGGGCCGGAGACGGGCACGGAGACGGAGACTGGGGGAAAAAAGGCCGCCCCTGCGGGCGGCCGGATTCGAAGTCATTGAAACGGTTCTACTTCTCGGCAACCGGCAGGACGTCGCTCTTGGCCTCGAGCAGAGCGCTGGCCGCTTCGGTCATTTCACGGTAGAGGTTGTCGGGCTCCTCCCGCGGCTCCATCTCGTCCTCGGGCACGGCGTCGATGATGGTGCGCCGGTATCTCGGGGCGCCGGTGCCTGCCGGGATCAACCGGCCCACGATGACGTTTTCCTTGAGACCGTGCAGGTTGTCCACCTTGCCCGAGACCGCTGCCTCGGTGAGCACGCGCGTTGTTTCCTGGAAGGAAGCCGCCGAGATGAAGCTCTCGGTCGCGAGCGAGGCCTTGGTGATGCCGAGCAGCAGCGAGCTCGCGGTGGCGGGCTCGCCGCCGGCCTCGATCACCCTCTCGTTCTCACCCTCGAAGAGATAGCGCGGGATCTGCTGTTCGAGGAGAAAATCGGTGTCGCCCGGGTCCACGACCTTCACGAAGCGCATCATCTGGCGGACGATGACTTCGATGTGCTTGTCGTTGATGGCCACACCCTGCGAGCGGTACACCTCCTGGATCTTGTCCACGAGGTGGCGTTGCATTTCTTTTTCGCCGAGGATGGACAGGATGTCGTGCGGGTTGACGGCGCCTTCGGTGATGGGATCGCCGGCCTGGATGAACTCGTCCTCCTGAACCGACACGTGAGCGTAGCGCGGGATCGAGTACTCACGGTGCTCCTCACCCTCGCCCTCGACCACGATCCGCCGCTGTCCGCGCACCGGCTCGGTGATACGGATATGGCCGTCAATTTCCGAAACCACGGCGGGGTCTTTGGGTTTGCGCGCCTCGAAGAGCTCCACCACGCGCGGCAGACCGCCGGTGATGTCCTTGGTCTTCGACATTTCGCGCGGGATCTTGGCCAGCACGTCACCCGGCGCCAGCTCGTCGCCCTCGGTGACCGCGAGGTGGGAACCGATCGGCAGCTGGTACCGCCGGGTCTCCTTGTTGCGGCCCTTTCCGACCAACTCGAGGGTCGGAATCCTCTTGCCCGAGCCGAGGGGTTCGATGACGATTTTGTGGGCGTGACCGGTGAGTTTGTCGATTTCCTCGCGGACGTTCTCGCCCTCGACGAGGTCGTGGTACTTCACCTTGCCCGCGATCGCGGTCAGGATCGACGAGGTGAAGGGGTCCCACTCGACGAGCGCGGTGCCGGGCTCCACCTCCTGGCCGTCCTCGACCAACAGGTGCGACCCGTAGGCCACCGAGTACCGCTCCTTCTCGCGCTGCCGTTCGTCGTGAATCACCAGCTTCCCGGTTCGCGAGATGGCGACGGTCGCGCCGTCCTTGTTTTCCACGGCAGCGATGTTGAGAAACTTGATCTTGCCGGCGTGGTTGGCCATGTGCCGCGACGACTCGGTGCCGCGGGTCGCCGTTCCGCCGTAGTGGAAGGTCCGCATGGTGAGCTGGGTGCCCGGTTCGCCGATGGACTGGGCGGCGATGATGCCGACCGCCTCTCCGATTTCGACCATGCGCCCGCTTGCGAGCATACGGCCGTAGCACAACTGGCACACCCCGCGCTCCGTCTCGCAGGTGAGCGCCGAGCGGATGCGAACGCGTTCGATACCCGCTTCCTGGATCTGGCTGGCGAGGAACTCCGTGACCTCGGTGTTCACCGGGCAGATGAGTGTGTCTTCGAGGGGATCGTACACATCCTCCGCCACCACGCGACCGACCACGCGGTCCCGCAACTGCTCGAGGGTCTCGCCGCCTTCGGTGATGGCCGAGACCTCGATGCCGTTTTCGGTGCCGCAGTCATGCTCGACCACGATCACGTCCTGCGAAACGTCCACCAGCCGCCGGGTCAGGTAACCCGAGTCGGCGGTCTTGAGGGCGGTGTCCGCGAGGCCCTTGCGCGCGCCGTGGGTTGAAATGAAGTACTGCAAAACCGACAGGCCTTCGCGGAAGTTGGCGGTGATCGGCGTCTCCATGATCTCGCCGGAAGGCTTGGCCATCAGACCGCGCATGCCGGCCAACTGCCGCACCTGCTCGCGGGATCCACGGGCGCCGGAATCGGCCATCATGAAGATCGGGTTGAACTCGCCGGTTTCGACGTCCACCGACGACATCTGATTGAACATCTCCTTGGCCACCGTCTCGGTCACGCGGTGCCAGATGTCGATGATCTTGTTGTGTCGCTCGCCGGCGGTGATCAGCCCCTTGCGCCGTTGATCCTCCACCCGGTCGACCTCTTCGTAGGCAGCTTCGAGCTTCGCTGCCTTGGTCTCGGGAATCACCATGTCGCTCGATGACAGCGAGAGCCCGGACCGGGTGGCGTACTCGAAACCGATCTCCTTGAGGTTGTCGAGCAGGATGACGGTGGGCTCGTGGCCCGCCTTCATGAACGAGAAGGCGACCAGGTTCTGCAGCCCCTTCTTGCGCAACTGACCGTTGATGAACGGCATTTCTTCGGGCAGCCGCATGTTGAAGAGCACCCGTCCGACCGTGGTCTCGAGGAGCATGTTCTCGACCTCGATCATGTCGGCGTGCAGCATGTCCTGGCTGCCGCCCTGCGCCACGAGATCGATCAGTCGTCCCGAAAACCGCAGCTGAATCGGCGCCTGGGTTCCGACGACACCGGCGTTGTAGGCGAGGAACACGTCTTCGGGTGAGGCAAAGGTCTTGCCGCCGCCCTTGGCCAAGTAGTTCTCGGTGGTCAGGTAGTAGATCCCGATGACCATGTCCTGTGACGGCACCGCCAGCGGCCGGCCGCTGGCCGGCGACAGGATGTTGCGGGCCGACATCATGAGCACGTGGGCCTCGAGCTGCGCCTTGGGCGACAACGGCAAATGGACTGCCATCTGGTCGCCGTCGAAGTCCGCGTTGTAAGCCGCGCACACCAGCGGGTGGATCTTGATGGCCTTGCCCTCGACCAGCACCGGCTCGAACGCCTGGATGCCCAGTCGGTGGAGCGTCGGTGCACGGTTGAGGAGCACCGGGTGTTCCTTGATGACCGTCTCGAGCGCGTCCCAAACCTCCGGCGTCTGCAGCTCGACGAGCTCCTTGGCCATCTTGATGGTGGTCGCGAGTTCGAGTTTCTCGAGCTCCCGGTAGACGAAAGGCTTGAACAGCTCCAACGCCATCTTCTTGGGGAGTCCGCACTGATGGAGCTTCAAGTCGGGACCGACGACGATCACCGACCGGCCCGAATAGTCGACACGCTTGCCGAGCAGGTTCTGGCGGAACCGGCCCTGTTTGCCCTTGAGGTTGTCGGACAGCGATTTCAAGGGCCGGTTGTTGGAGCCCTTGATGACGCGGCCGCGGCGGCCGTTGTCGAAGAGCGCGTCGACAGCCTCCTGCAACATGCGCTTTTCGTTGCGGACGATGACCTCGGGCGCGCGCAGATCGAGGAGCTTTTTGAGGCGGTTGTTGCGGTTGATCACCCGGCGGTAGAGGTCGTTGAGGTCCGAGGTGGCAAAACGTCCGCCGTCGAGGGGCACCAGCGGCCGCAGTTCCGGCGGCAACACCGGGATCACCTCGAGGATCATCCACTCGGGCCGGTTGCCTGAACGCCTGCAGGGCCTCGACCAGCTTGAGCCTCTTGGCCGCCTTCTGGCGGCGCATGACCGCGGTCTCGGTGCGCATGATCATGCGCAGCTCGGCCGCCATCTCGTCGAGGTCGAGTCGTTCGAGGTGGGTACGGACTGCCTCCGCGCCCATCTGGGCGACAAAGGCCTCGCCGTAGTCCTCCTTGGCCTGGCGGTACTCCTCCTCGGTCAGGACCTGCTGGTTCTCCAGCGGGGTGTCGCCGGGATCCACCACGATATAGGCCTCGAAGTACAACACCCGCTCCAGCGAACGCATGGTCATATCCAGAAGCAGGCCGATACGCGACGGCAGCCCCTTGAAGAACCACACGTGGGACACCGGCGCGGCGAGCTCGATGTGGCCCATACGTTCACGGCGGACCTTGGACTTGGTGACCTCGACGCCGCACTTGTCGCACACCACGCCGCGGTACTTCATGCGCTTGTACTTGCCGCACAAACACTCCCAGTCGGTGACCGGGCCGAAGATCTTGGCGCAGAAGAGACCGTCCCGCTCGGGCTTGAACGTCCGATAGTTGATGGTCTCCGGTTTGATGACTTCGCCGTGGGACCACGAGCGGATTTTCTCCGGACTCGCGAGACCCAGTCGAATGGCGTTGAAATCGTTGAGGGGTTTGGGCTTCTCGAAGAAGCTACGGACCTCGCTCAGGCTCGAACGCTCCATGAATCAACCCCCCCCTTACTCGTCGTCCTGCTGCAGCAGCTCGACATCGAGGCCGAGCGCCTGCAGCTCGCGCACCAACACGTTGAATGACTCCGGCAATCCCGGCTCCTCGGGCACCTGGCCCTTGACGATCGCCTCGTAGACCTTCGCGCGGCCTTCGACGTCGTCCGATTTGACGGTCAGAAGTTCCTGCAGGGTGTGCGCCGCACCGAAGGCTTCGAGCGCCCACACCTCCATCTCGCCGAGACGCTGGCCGCCGAACTGCGCCTTGCCGCCGAGCGGCTGCTGGGTTATCAGCGAGTACGGGCCGATCGAACGGGCGTGGATCTTGTCGTCGACGAGGTGGCTCAGCTTCAGCATGTAGATATAGCCGACGGTCACGCGCTGCTCGAAGGCCTGGCCCGTGACGCCGTCGTAGAGCAGGCTCTTGCCGTCTTCGGGCAGACCCGCCTTCTCCAACATCTCGCGGATCTCATCCTCGTTGGCGCCCTCGAAGACGGGCGTCGCAAAGGTCATCCCGAGCTCGTGGCCGGCCCAGCCGAGGTGGGTCTCGAGGATCTGCCCCACGTTCATTCGCGACGGCACGCCGAGCGGGTTGAGGATGATCTCCACCGGTGTCCCGTCCGGCAGGAACGGCATGTCCTCCTCGGAAAGGGTCTGCGAGATCACGCCCTTGTTGCCGTGACGACCGGCCATCTTGTCGCCGACCTGCAACTTGCGCTTCATGGCGATAAAGACCTTGACCTGCTTGATCACACCCGGCGGCAGATCGTCACCCTGCTGTAACAGCTCGATCCGCTCCTGGTTGAGCTGGTTGAGGACTTCGACCTGGGACTCCGCCTGACGGATGATCAGGCGAACCTTGTCGAGAAGGGCCGCCTTCTTCAGCGGCAGCGTCTTGATCTGGGCGATCTTGAGGCGCGACAGCGCCTCTGCGTTGATCCTGCCGTTCTTTTTGACGAGGACGTCGCCACCCTTGCGGACTTCGACGTCGTCCGCCACGGTCGCCCCGGTGAGCAGCCGTTCGATCTTGGAATCGCGGACCTCGAGGATGATCCGCTTCTCGTCCTCCGAGTTGGTGCGGATGCGTTCGATCTCGTCGTTCTCGATGGCAAGCTGGCGGGAGTCCTTTTCGACGCCCTTGCGGGCGAAGATCTGGACGCCGACCACCACGCCTTCGATGCCCGGAGGGCACCGCAGCGAGGCGTCGCGAACGTCGCCCGCCTTCTCGCCGAAGATCGCCCGCAGGAGCTTTTCCTCGGGGGTCAGCTGGGTCTCACCCTTCGGCGTCACCTTGCCGACCAGGATCGAACCCTGACGTACCTGGGCGCCGACGTGGATGATCCCCGCTTCATCGAGATGGGCCAGCGCCGATTCCGAGACGTTCGGAATGTCGCGGGTGATCTCCTCCGGACCGAGCTTGGTGTCCCGGGCCGAGGTCTCGAACTCCTCGATGTGGATCGAGGTGTACTTGTCATCCTTGACCAGGGCCTGCGACACCACGATGGCGTCCTCGAAGTTGTAACCGCGCCACGGCATGAAGGCCACGAGCACGTTGTGCCCGAGCGCGAGCTCGCCCTGTTGGGTATTCGGGCCGTCGGCGAGGACCTGGCCCTTGACGACCTGCTGACCCTCTTCCACCAGGGGCTTCTGGTTGATCGACGTGTTCTGGTTGGACCGTCTGAACTTGGTGAGCTGGTAGATGTCGGCGCCGAACTCGCCTTCGCCCTCGCCCTCGTCCTCGACCCGGACGATGATGCGTTGGCAATCGACCTTGTCCACCACACCGGCTCGGCGGCAGACAACCACCGCGCCCGAATCCTCGGCGACCACCGATTCCATGCCGGTGCCGACCACCGGAGCCTCGGGGCGAACCAACGGCACCGCTTGGCGCTGCATGTTCGAACCCATCAACGCACGGTTGGCGTCGTCGTGTTCGAGGAAGGGAATCAACGAAGCGGCGACCGATACCACCTGACGCGGCGAAACATCGATGAAGTCGACCTGGTCCCGATCGAGGACCAGGAACTCACCACCGGAGCGGGCGATGATCTTCTCGTCCATCAGCGCGCCTTTTTTGTTGACCCTCGCATTGGCCTGGGCGATGTTGAGATTCTCCTCTTCCCAGGCGGCAAGATAGAAAGCGTAGGGCTCGCCCCAGGCCTCGGTCGACTTCGTCCTCGACCTGCGAATCGAGGCGTTGGCCGCCTCGAAATCTTCGCGGACGACCACCTCTCCGAGTTGGTACCCGCTGTCGCCGACCTGGGTTATCCGGACATGGTCGAGGACCTTGCCCTTCTCCACCTTCTTGTATGGCGACTCGATATAGCCCATGGGGTTGAGCCGCGCAAAGCACGACAGCGACGAGATGAGACCGATGTTGGGACCCTCAGGCGTCTCGATCGGACAGATCCGCCCGTAATGGGTGGAGTGAACGTCGCGCACCTCGAACCCGGCGCGTTCACGCGAGAGGCCGCCCGGGCCGAGAGCCGAAAGCCGCCGTTTGTGCGTGACCTCCGACAGCGGGTTGGTCTGGTCCATGAACTGGGAAAGCTGCGAGGACCCGAAGAACTCGTCCACGGACGCCATCACCGGCTTCGAGTTGACGAGATCGCGCGGCATCGCCGAGTCGATGTCAGGATGGATCGACATCTTTTCCTTGATCGCGCGTTCCATGCGGACCAGTCCGATGCGGAACTGGTTCTCCATCAACTCGCCCACCGTGCGCACCCGCCGGTTGGCCAGCGAGTCGATGTCGTCGACGCGACCGAGATCGCGATGGAGCCGCAGGAGGTATCGCACCAGATGCATGAAGTCGTCGACGTCGAGGGTCCGCCGGTCCGGGTCCTTTTTGAGGCCCAGTTTGGCGTTGAATTTGAAACGGCCGACCCGCGAAAGGTCGTACTTCCGCTCGTCGAAAAAGAGCCCGTTGAAGAGTGTCGTGGCCGACTCCTCGGTCGGCGGATCGCCGGGCCGCTGACGGCGGTAGATCTCCATCCGCGCACCCATCTGCAGCGTGGTGGCGTCCTTCTCGATCGTCTGGTGGAGGATCTCGCCGACTGGATCCCAATCGGGAAAGGCGAGGCTGATGACGTCGATGCCCGCCTCTTCCGCCTGCGCCAGCACATCATCGGTCACACGGGAATTGGCGGCGACGACGACCTCGCCGGTTTCCTGGTCGACGAGATCGTCGACCACGATCGCGCCGATCAGGTCCTCGCGCGACACGGCGACCTTTGCCGGCTTGGCCGGCGTCGTTCCCTTGAGGCGTTTCTCCATCGCCTTGTCGAGCGTCAGGCCGCAGAACAGAACCGGTTCCACGACCTTCCGGAAACGCAGGGCTTTCTGACGCTCGACCTCGATGTCGAGGATTCGGGAGTCGAGGTGCAGCGTCGCGGAACCCTTGGCGCCGAGGCGCACATCGAAAACCGTGTGAAATCCGCGCAGGATCTGGCTGTTGGTCTCGAGCTCCGGGCTCAGGGCGCGCAGGAAGACCGTACCCGGCAGACGCCGCTTGCGGTCGATGCGGACCCACAGGATCTGCTTGGTGTCGTATTCGAACTCGATCCACGAACCGCGGTACGGAACCACCTTGGCCAGGTAGTCGTTCGGCCCCTCGAGGGTGAAGAAGACGCCCGGCGAACGGTGGAGCTGCGAAACGATGACCCGCTCGGTGCCGTTGATGATGAAGGTCCCGGTGTCGGTCATCAGAGGCATCTCGCCGAAGTAGAGCTCTTCCTCCTTGACGTCGCGGACCTGGCGGGACCCGTTCTCCTCGGTGTCGAAGGTGACGAGCCGGAAGGTCAGACGAACCGGAACCGAAAAGGTCATCCCGCGTTCGCGGCATTCGTCGGCGGTGAACGGAAGCCGGAGCCCGACGGCGGTGCCGCACACGCCGCAGGTCTCGATCCGGTTCTTGTTCGCCTTGCCGCAGTGGGGACAGACAACTGCATCCTCGTGCGGATCACCCGCCTTGAAGCTGCCGCCGCAGAAATCGCAGGAGAGCCGGAGATGGTGCAGCCCCTGGAGACGGCTGCAGCGGCACGTCCAGTTTCCGATCTCGTAGCGAACAAACTGCAGTTCGCAGGTCTCGCGGAAGTCGGTGAACGGGAAGATCGAGGACAGCACCGACTGCAGGCCGAACTGCAGCCGCTCCTCCGGCAGGAGGTCCATCTGGAGGAAATCCTCGTAGGACGATCGCTGCACTTGAATCATGTTCGGCAGCGGAATCGTCGAAACATGTTTCGAAAAGCTCAGCCGCCCATTGGGGCTCGTGGTCATGAACGTACCCTTTCGACAAATGGCGACACGGGGAGACAGACCCTCCCCGTATCTTCAAGTTATGGCTTCATACAGCCGGGATGCGAAAGTCGCGTTCTGCGTTACTTGATCTCCATCTGGGCGCCGGCCTCTTCGAACTTCTTTTTGATCTCTTCGGCCTCGGCCTTGTTGACGCCCTCTTTGACCTTGGTCGGAGCGCTCTCGACGAGGTCCTTGGCCTCCTTGAGGCCGAGCGAGGTCACTTCGCGGACCACCTTGATGACATTGATCTTCTTGTCACCAACGGAGTTCAACACGACGTCGAACTCGGTCTGCTCCTCGGCCGCCTCGGCAGCCGCTCCGGGCATCGCGCCGGCCATCATCATGGGGGCCGCGGCCGCCGCGGAGACGCCGAATTCTTCTTCGAGAGCCTTGACGAGCTCGTTGAGCTCGAGCACGGTCATCTCTTTGATCTGCTCCATCAATTTCTGTGTCTGAGCCATCGTTCTGATCCTCCTTAGGATTCTTTTGATTCTTTTTGTTCGGCAATTTGCTTGAGCACGCTCGCGAAATGCTGCAGCGGCGCGTTCAAAGCCACAGCCAGCCGACGAATCGGCGACTGCAGCAACATCAGGAGTTTGGACACCAGTTCCTCGCGCGACGGCAGTTCAGCGATCTTCTCGGCTTCCGCCCCCTCGAGGATCTGGCCCTCGAGCAACGCGTGTTCGAAGCTCAACTCGGGGTGTTTCTTGATGAAGGCCTTGAGGACCTTGGCCAGTGCCACGCCGTCACCGGCGGTGTAGGCGAGCACCTTGGGCCCGACCAGGTACGGCGCGATCGCCTCCTTGTCGGTCCCCGCCACCGCCAACCGGGCTACGGAGTTCTTGACCACCCTGTAGGTGGCGTCGGTGTTCCGGACCTCTGACCGCAGGATATTGACATCGTTGACCTTGAGGCCCCGATTGTCGAGGAGGAACATCGTCTTCACGTCCGCCAGGTTGTCGCGAAGCGCCTGCGACTGTTCGAGTTTTTGCTCTTTGGTGAGCATTCTTCCTCCTAGTTCGTTTCGAGGCTGACCAGATCGATCTGGACGCCCGGCCCCATGGTCGAACAGAGATAAACGGTATGGACGTACTTGCCCTTGGCGGTTGACGGCTTGGCCTTCTGGACCGCGTCGATCAGGCTGCGGGTGTTCTCCACCAGGTTTTCGTGGGTGAAGCTGACCTTGCCGACCGGGGCGTGGATGATGGCCGTCTTGTCCACCCGGAACTCCACCTTACCGGCCTTGATGTCGGCCACTGCGGCGCCGACTGCGGCGGTCACGGTACCCGACTTGGGGTTCGGCATCAGACCACGTGGACCGAGAACCCGTCCCACCTTGGAGAGGTTCCGCATCATGTCCGGCGTCGCGACGATGGCGTCGATCTCGAGCCACCCGCCCTGGATCTTTTCCACCGCCTCGTCTCCGCTCATCACGAAATCGGCCCCGGCCTCTTCCGCCTCTTTCTGGGCCGCGCCCTCGCAGACCACCAGGACCCGCAGGCTCTTGCCGGTGCCGTGCGGCAGTACCACCGTTCCGCGCACCATCTGATCGGCGTGGCGGGGGTTCACCCCGAGGCGCATGGCGACCTCGACGGTCTCGTCAAACCCGGCATAGGCGGATTTCTGGACCAGCCCGATCGCTTCCTCGAGAGGATAGGGCCGGCGCTCGATCTTGCCGGCTGCTTCACGATACTTCTTGCCTTTATGTGCCATCGAACACCCCCTCAGCCTGTGACCTCGATACCCATTGATCGTGCGGTACCGAGAATCGTGTTGACCGCGGAAGCGAGCGAATCCGCGTTGAGGTCAGGCATCTTGGTTTTGGCGATCTCTTCCACCTGGCTCATCGACACCGTTCCCACCTTGTTGCGGTTCGGTTCGCCCGAACCCTTCTCGAGTCCTGCGGCCTTCCGCAGCAGGAACGACGCCGGCGGGGTCTTGGTGATGAACGTATAGGTTCGATCGGCGAAGACCGTGATGACGACCGGAATAATAATGCCCTGGTCCTTCTGCGTGCGGGCGTTGAACGCCTTGCAGAAGTCCATGATGTTCAGACCGTGTTGCCCCAGTGCCGGACCGACGGGGGGGGCCGGCGTGGCTTGCCCGCCTGACAACTGAAGCTTGATTTCTCCAATGACTTTCTTGGCCATCGTTGCTCCTAAACGAGTTTCTGCACTTGGCGAAACTCCATCTCGACCGGGGTCTCACGACCGAAGATCGTGACCATCACCTTGAGCGTCGAACGGTCGAGGTTGACCTCCTCGACGACGCCGTTGAACGAAGCGAATGGTCCGTCCGTGATTCGAATGCGCTCGCCCTTCTCGTACATTTCCGTGGGTCGCGGTTTCTCCTGGGTCGCCACCGCCTGGTGCAGGATCTGGTTGACCTCTTCTTCGGTCAACGGCGTGGGCTTCTTGCCCGCCCCGACAAACCCGGTGACCTTCGGCGTGTTGCGGACCAGATGCCAGGCATCGTCGGTCATTTCCATTTCGACCAGAACGTAACCCGGGAAGAACTTCCGCCGAATTTCCCGTTTCTTGCCGTTCTTGACCTCGACCACCGTCTCGGTCGGAACCTCGATTTCGCCGAAGAACTCGTCCATCCCGAGCGCTTCAACGCGCTGGCCGAGAGTTTTCTTCACGCGATCCTCGAACCCCGAGTACGTGTGGATGATGTACCACTGTTTGGTCATGAACTGCAGCTCCTAGGAGAAGACCCTGAAAACATCGAAAAGCTTGTTCCTGAGAACCAGAAAAACCAGATCGCAGAGGTAGAGGTAGATGCCGAAGATGAAGGAGGCGATCACCACGACAGTCGTCGTGTTGATGACCTCCTGCCGCGACGGCCAGGTGACCTTTTTGGTCTCGACCACGACCTCGGAGAGAAAGGTTTTGAGACGCGTCCACCATTGCATGTCGCCGACTCCAGTCGAACGAATTTGGCAGGCCAGGAGGGACTCGAACCCCCAACAACCGGTTTTGGAGACCGGGACTCTACCGATTGAGCTACTGGCCTACGCGGATGAATCGAACGCACTTCACCCAAGAGGAGACGCTCGCAAGGCGTCTCGGGTCGGGATGAATGCTACCGCGAGGCAACAAAACCTACTCCAGAATGTCCGTGATGGAACCGGCGCCGACGGTGCGGCCGCCTTCGCGGATGGCGAAGCGCAGGCCCTTCTCCATCGCGATCGGTTGAATCAGCTCCACTTCCAGGTTCGTGTTGTCTCCCGGAATCACCATCTCGACGCCCTCATCCAGGTTCACAGACCCCGTGATGTCCGTCGTCCGGAAGAAAAACTGCGGCCGGTAGCCCCGGAAGAACGGCGTGTGGCGCCCCCCCTCCTCCTTCGCCAGAACGTACACCTCGGCGCGGAACTTGTGGTGCGGCGTGATCGATCCGGGCTTCGCCACCACCTGCCCCCGCTCCACGTCCTTGCGCTCCGTGCCCCGCAGCAGAAGACCCACGTTGTCTCCCGCCTCGCCGCTGTCCAGCAGCTTGCGGAACATCTCCACTCCCGTCACCACCTTCTTCATCGTCGGCCGGATGCCGATGATCTCCATCTCCTCGCCGACCTTCACCTTGCCGCGCTCGATCCGACCCGTCACCACCGTGCCGCGGCCCGAAATCGTGAACACGTCCTCGATCGGCATCAGGAACGGCTTGTCAACGTCGCGCTCCGGCTGCGGTATGTACGAGTCCATCGCCGACAGCAGCTCCCAGATCGACTTGCAGTCCGCCGAGTCCGCATCGTCGCTCTCTCCCGCCTTCAACGCCGATCCCCGGATCACCGGGATGTCGTCACCGGGAAAGTCGTACGCCGACAACAGCTCGCGCACCTCGAGCTCCACCAGGTCCAACAGCTCCTCGTCGTCCACCATGTCCACTTTGTTCATGTAGACGATGATGAACGGCACGCCCACCTGCCGCGCAAGCAGAATGTGCTCCCGCGTCTGCGGCATCGGTCCGTCCGCCGCCGACACCACCAGCACCGCACCGTCCATCTGCGCCGCCCCAGTGATCATGTTCTTCACGTAGTCGGCGTGCCCCGGACAGTCCACGTGCGCGTAGTGCCGCGACTGTGACTGGTACTCCACGTGCGCCGTGTTGATCGTGATCCCCCGCGCCTTCTCTTCCGGCGCCTTGTCGATCTGGTCAAACGGCGTGTAGTCGGCCAGCCCCTTCGCTGCCAGTGTCTTCGTGATCGCCGCCGTCAACGTCGTCTTCCCATGGTCCACGTGACCGATGGTCCCGATGTTGACGTGCGGCTTCGTCCGCTCGAACTTCTGCTTGGCCATTCCTGCCTCCCTCTTGTATTTTCGGGCTTCCAGGGCTCGCGAGGTGACGTGCCCGCCCGGTTGTCGATCGTGTCGATGGAGCCCACGACCAGGGTTGAACTGGTGACCCCGTCCTTACCAAGGACGTGCTCTACCACTGAGCTACGTGGGCTGAACTCCTTGTTGTCTGGAGCGGGAGACGGGACTCGAACCCGCGACCAACGGCTTGGAAGGCCGAGACTCTACCACTGAGTTACTCCCGCGACGATCGTTTCTGCGCCATCGGAAATGGTGCAGGCGGATGGGTTCGAACCACCGTAGGCATAACGCCGGCAGATTTACAGTCTGCTGCCTTTAACCACTCGGCCACGCCTGCCTCCGAACGTTGATTCGCCAATGGAGCTGGCGATGGGAATCGAACCCGCAACCTGCTGATTACAAATCAGCTGCTCTACCGTTGAGCTACGCCAGCTGCTGCGCGACTCCCGTATCCCGTCAAATTGCAAAGAACACACCTCTGCCTCAGGGCAGTGGGTGAGGGACGATAACATAAGAACACGCTCTGCGCAAGCGTTTCCTAGCAATATTCCTGCCGGAATCTCAGCCCGCCCCACCACCCGGACACAGGATGCAGGATTCAGGATCACCTCCCGACGCGGAAGGAGACTCCCTGCCCGGCTGCCTGTGAAGAGCCTGCATCTTGGATCCTGCATCAGTGCTGTCCAAGACTGATCCCCATCTGAACTTGCGACACTGAAAACACTGGAGTTGAGGATCGGTCAATGCCATTTTCAGAACGAGGTCCTCAACGACAGAAAACGGCTGTCCAGGTCTCTGAGACACGGGTGAACCGAGATGCTGGAAACATCTCTGAAGGTGGGCCAAGGCCCACCCTACGAACCCGCTTAAAACTTGGGACCGAAGTAGGGTGGGCCTTGGCCCACCTTCAGACCCGCCGCGGTCGGGGTGGAGCCTGAATGTGATTTCGAGCAGTCCACGATGCCGTCTTGGACACGAGTGATCCTGCATCCTGGATCCAGCCCGAACACCGACGGATGCCTCAGCCGTCTTTGCTCAACTCCCAAAGGAGAATTCCCGCCGAAACCGAAAGATTGAGCGACTCGACCCCGTCGGCCATCGGTATTGCGACGAACTCATCCACCTGGGACCTCGTTTTGGCGCGGAGCCCGCGGCCCTCGGCACCGAGGCACACGACCCATCGTTGGATTTTCCCGATCTGCGAAAGGGCCGTGCCGGCTGCATCGGCGCCGAACACCCAGTAGCCGTTTTCGCGCAGATGGGCGAGGGCATCCGCGGCCACCTTGACCCGAACCACCGGAACCCGACCGAGGAGTCCGGCTGCGGCCTTGGCGACCGCGCCCCCGAGGGGAGGCGCCGACGGTCCGGCGATGACGAGGGCATCGATCGCGAGGGCCGCCGCGGTGCGGATCACGGCTCCCAGATTATGGGGGTCATCGACGTCGTCGAGCAGCACGATTCGCCCCGGGCCGTCTCCCCCGGCCATCACGTCGTCGAGATCCACAAAAGCCACCGGTGCTGAACGCACCGCGCAGCCGTTGTGGACAACACCATCGGAAATGCCGTCGAGGCGGGCCCTCGGCACGACGTCGAAGCGGACTCCGCGCCGCCTCGCGGCGGCGATGATCTTCTTCGCCCGCTGATCGCGACGGTCCTGCTGCAACCACAAGGCGTCCACCGGTTGATCGCTTTCGAGCACCGCGAGAACCGCGTGGAACCCTACCGTCCAAAGGCCTTCACTCATCGTCATCCGTTCCTTCCATCAGCACGACGGCGACAGCGCCCAGCCCCTCACCCCGACCGAGAAAGCCGAGTCCGTCAGTTGTGGTCGCCTTGACGGAGACTCGCGACACCTCCACTCCGAGAACGGTCGCCAGAGAGGAGCGAAGTGCCGACCGGTGGGGTGCGATGCGCGGTCGCTCACCGAGAATTGTCAGGTCGCAGTTGGTCAATGTGTAGCCGTCGGCCGCAGCCTGCTCCAGGGCACCGGCGACAAATACCGCCGACGCCGCGCCCCGCCACCGCGCGTCGGCGGCGGGAAAAAACTCGCCGATGTCCCCCCGGGCCACCGCCCCGAGAATGGCGTCCGCCACCGCGTGCAGGGCGACGTCTGCGTCGGAGTGCCCATCGAGGCCCGGCATGCCCTCGATGTGGTGACCGCACAGCATCAACGGTCGCCCGTCGCCGAACCGGTGGACGTCGATGCCCTGGCCGATCCGCACCCGGGTCATCGAGCGGCTCCCGCGAGGGCCCGGATCACGGCGAGATCGGCCTTTGTCGTGATCTTCGGGTTGGGGTAGCGCGCGACAACGCTGAGGACCCTCATCCCCGCCCTTTCGAGGAGGGCCGACTCGTCCGTCCACTCGCCGCCGCTGCCGGCGGCGCTCCAGGCGGTCTCCAGGGAGTCGACTCGAAAGACCTGGGGAGTGAGCGCCATCCGGAGGGTCTCGCGGTCGAGTGTTTCGGCCACCAGGCCGTTCGGAGTGACCCGTTTGACGGTATCGCAGGCTCTCGAGGTCAAGACGACGCCGTCCGCCCCGCCAATCCCGCCCACGACACACTGAACATCCCGGGGATCCACCAGCGGCCTGGCGGCATCGTGAATCGCCACCGTTTCAGCTCCGAGACCGACGGCAGCCTCCACACCGGCGCGGACCGAATCCTGTCGCCGTGCCCCGCCGGCCACGAACACTGCCGTGGGAAAGGCCTCGCAAAGACGGGTGCGCCACATCTCCAGATGTTCCGAAGGGACCACGACGATCAGGGGGGCTGCCGGAAAGGCCGCCACCAGGCCGGCGAGGGCCGACGCGAAGACGGTTCGGTCTCCGATGCTCTGGCCCAGCTTGTCCCCGCCGAAGCGGGAGCCCCGGCCGGCACCGACGCACACGAGACAGAGTTTTGAGTTTTCAGTTTTGAGTTTTGAGTTGATGGTACGAACGCCCTGATGCGTATCTTCATCCGACCGGGTGGTTGGGTGGGAACTCATAACTCATAACTCAAAACTCAACACTCGTGAGGTCACACCTCGAGGATCTCGGCCTCTTTCTTTTTCAGGATCGAGTTGATCTTGTCGATATAGGTGTCGGTCAGCTTCTGAACCTGCTCTTGACCGTCGCGCATCTCGTCTTCGGAGATCTCCTTGTCCTTCTCCATCTTCTTGAAGCGATCGTTGCCGTCGCGTCGGATCTGACGGATCGAATTGCGGGACCCTTCGGCGATCTCGTGAGCGACCTTGACCAGCGCCTTGCGGCGGTCTTCAGTGAGAGCCGGGATGTTGAGCCGAATCACCCGTCCGTCATTGTTGGGCGTGAGACCGAGGTTGGAGCGCAGAATCGCCTTCTCGACCTCCGCCAGCACCTTCGGCTCCCACGGCGCGATGGTGATGGTGCTCGGATCCGGAACCGACAGGGTCGCAACCTGATTGAGTGGAGTCTGCACGCCGTAGTAGTCGACGTGAATCCCGTCCACGACCGCCAGCGACGCGCGGCCGGTCCGGAGCTTCGCCAGTTCGTGCTGATTCGCCTCGACGGCGCCGACCATGCGTTTTTCAGTTTCCGTCAGAACAGCGTTCATGCCACCTCCCCGGGGCCGATCCAGGACCCCACATTCTCACCCAGGACAACCTTCCTCATGATACCCGAGGTTCGGATGTTGAAGATCTGGATCGGGATCTGGCTCTCCATGCACAGTGAAATGGCGGCCGCATCCATCACCCGGAGGCCACGCTGCAGGACCTCGCCGTAGCCGAGCCTGGGGATCAGCCTGGCGTCGGAGTTGGTGACAGGATCCGACGTGTAGACACCGTCGACCTTGGTGGCCTTCATCAGGATCTCGGCGTCGATCTCGTTGGCTCGCAGGGCGGCCGCCGAATCGGTGGTGAAGAACGGATTGCCGGTGCCGCCCGCGAAGAGCACGACCCTGCCCTTTTCAAGGTGCCGGATCGCCCGCCTGCGGATAAACGGCTCCGCCACCTCGTTCATCTCGATCGCGGTCTGCACCCGGGTCGGCACCCCGGTCTGCTCGATAGCCGACGACAGGGCGAGCGCATTGATCACCGTCGCCAGCATCCCCATGGAATCACCGGTGATGCGGTCGATGCCCTGTTCGTGTGCAGACACGCCGCGGATGATGTTGCCGCCACCGACGACGACCGCAATCTGCACCTCGAGAGCCGCGACCTCGGCGATCTCACCGGCGATGGTCCGCACCACGGCAGGTTCGATACCGAAGGCTTGAGAACCCATCAGGGCCTCGCCCGAGAGTTTGATCATCACCCGTCGGTATTTCGGTTGTGCGGCGCTCATCGGCTACTCGCCGCTGCCCTCGCCGAGCTTGTAACGGACGAATCGGACGACCGTCGCGCCGTCTCCGGAGCTCTCTTTGAGGTACTTGGCCACAGATTTGGATGGGTCCTTTGCAAAGGGTTGCTCGAGCAGCACCTCGGAGACAAAGAACTTCTCCATCTTGCCCTCGACGATCTTTTTGGCGATCTCCTCGGGCTTGCCCTGTTCCATGGTCTGCTTGAGAGCGATTTCGCGCTCGGTCGCGAGCACCTTGTCGGTGACCTCGGATCGGTTCGTGAACCGCGGCTCGGCCGCCGCGATGTGCAACGCGACGTCGTGCAGCGCCTCCGGCGAGGCGCCGCCGGCACCCTCAACAACGACACCGATCCTGCCCCCCATGTGGATGTAGGATGCGAGGGTGTTTCCCGGGGCCGCGTCGATCAGCGCCAGCTGATTGAGGACGATGTTCTCGCCGATCACCGCGACCTTGAGCGACACCGTCTGTTCGACGGTGTGGTCCGGGTCGCCGGCGAACGGCTGCGCCTTCAGCTCTTCGATCGACTTCGCACCCGACGCGAGGACCTGCGCGGTCAACGCGGCGCCGAACTCGCGAAAGTCATCGAGCTTCGAGACCGGCTCGGTCTCGCAGTTGAGTTCCAGGATTGCCATCTTCCGGTCGTCGCCGACAATCGTGATCACGCCGTCGTTGGCCGCGCGGCCGGCCTTTTTCGCTGCGGCCGCGAGGCCCTTGGTGCGCAGGAACTTGATGGCCTCGTCCATGTCACCGCCGGTCTCGGTGAGGGCTTTTTTGCAGTCCATCATGCCGGCACCCGTGCGGTCCCTGAGCTCTTTGACTGCCTGTGCTGTGATTGCCATGTCGCCACTCCTCTGTCCCGGCAGGAAGACCGGGCTAAAATTCGGGGCCAGGTGCGCTGTGCTCCTGGCCCCGTGACTCTTCATCGTAAATCCGACTCAGCCTATGGTCGGGTCCACCTCGTCATCGAGCTCGCCGTCGAGTTCGGCGGCTTCTTCGATCGACGCGTCGGCGGCTGCGAACTCCTCGCCGACGAGCTCGTCCTCGTCCGCGATCTCTTCCGCCATCAACTCGTCAGCCAGAACCGCAGCCGCAGCCACCTCGACGCCGCCGTCCAGTTCCTTTTCGGCCGCTGCAGCCTTGCCTTCCTCACCGACAAATCGCTCGTCGGCAAGATTGAGGCCCTCGAGTACATTGTCGGCGATCCTCGAGGTGAACAGGCGGATCGCGCGGATCGCGTCGTCATTGCCGGGGATCGGGAAATCGACTTCTTCGGGGTCGCTGTTGGTGTCGACCACGGCCACCACCGGAATTCCGAGGCGGTTGGCCTCTTTGATGGCGATGTGCTCGTGCACGGTATCGACAACGAAGAGGGCGTCCGGGAGATTCTCCATGTCCTTGATGCCGCCGAAGGCGCGGTCCATCTTGCGGCGTTGGCGCTCGAGACGGATGACCTCTTTCTTGGTGAGGTGGGACTCCTCGTTGCCGAGGGTCTTCTCGATCTCCTTGAACTTCTGGATCGACTTGCGGATGGTCTTGAAGTTGGTCATGGTGCCACCGAGCCACCGGTGGTTCATGTAGAACATGCCGCAGCGCTCCGCCTCCTCGCGGATCGCGTCCTGCGCCTGGCGTTTGGTGCCCACGAACAGCACGTTGCGGCCGTTGGTCGCGAGATCGCGAATGAACCCCGCCGCATCCTCGAAATGGTGCAGGGTCTTCTGCAGGTCGACAATGTGGATCCCGTTGCGCTTGCCGAAGATGTACGGCTTCATCTTCGGGTTCCACCGCCGTGTCTGGTGCCCGAAGTGAACTCCGGCTTCGAGCAACTCCTTCATCTGGATGTTTGCCACGAATCTCTCCCTTACCGTTTCGAGAACTGGAAGCGCTTGCGGGCCTTGGGCTGCCCGTACTTCTTGCGCTCGACTTCGCGCGCATCGCGCGTCAGGAAGCCCACGGACTTCAGCCGCGGACGCAACTCGGCGTTGTACTCGAGCAGCGCCCGGGAAATTCCGTGGCGGATCGCTCCCGCCTGACCCGAAGGTCCGCCGCCCTCGACGTTGACGAGGATGTCGAACTTGTCGGCGGTCTCGGTCAGCAACAGGGGCTGCCGGATGACCATCTTGAGCACCCGGTTCGGGAAGTAATCGTCGAAATCACGGCGATTGACCACGATCTTGCCGTTTCCCGGTCGGAGGTACACACGGGCGACCGACGTCTTGCGTCGCCCGGTGCCGTAATACTGGATCTCTGACACGAACTCCCCCTCTCAGATCACAGGGCGTGAATTGTCGGTTGCTGCGCCTCGTGCGGATGCTCGGGGCCGCCATACACCTTGAGCTTGCGCAGCAATTTGCGGCCAAGCCGGTTCTTGGGCAGCATGCCCCACACCGCGGCCTGGATGATTCGCTCCGGGTACTTCGACATGCGTTCGCGGGCGGTCTCGGTCTTCATCGAGCCCGGACGCCCGGTATGGCGGTAGTACACCTTGTCGTCCATCTTGTTGCCGGTCAGCTTGACGCGGTCTGCGTTCACGACCACCACGAAGTCGCCGGTGTCGAGATGGGGTGTGAAGCTGGGTTTGTGCTTGCCGCGCAGCAGACGGGCGGCTTCGGTGGCGAGCCGGCCCAGCACCTGGTCCGCGGCGTCCAGGACAACCCAGTCGCGCGTAATTTCATCCTCTTTCGGCATATAACTTCGCATGATTTCCAATCCTCGCGTGCCAGTTCGCAATCCCTGTGGGCACAGGGGAACAAGACTCTACCCAAGCAAACTCCGCCTGTCAAGGCGTTTCAGGGCGGATTTCGCCGCGTTAGACGCTGCTTCCGGCGGGCAATCGGGCCGGACCCCGCCCGGGAAGATCCTCGAGCCGGCCCGGGCCGAACCACACGTGCAACGACCGGAGAGTGGCCTGCACCGTCACGACGTTGAGTTCGAGCTGGCTCGGCAACCAGCGGCGGAGGTCGATCACCACGATTCCGTCACTTCGAAAAACCCTCAGGATCGGGCTCTCAAGCGCCTCCAATGCGAGCTCGACTGCGGCCCTCGGGACCGGAATCCCACCCAGGGCGCGCAGCCGCCGCATTCTGAACCCGATGTGGCGGTGATGCAGCCTGATTTCCGCGAGCTCGAGACCGACCCGGGCGGCCACACCTTTCCAGAGGACCGTGATCTCCGCTTCGAGGGCGTCGCCCGCACCCTTCAGCCCGACGTCCCGCAGCCGGTCGCTGCCCGCCAACGCCCGGTTGAGATGGCGCTCGGTGAACTCGAGGTCCACCACCAGGTGGAGCCCGTCCCAACGGGCAAGGGGCGACAAAGGCAATGGATCGGTCACGGGAGAGAGTATAGACCCGACGATTTCGGATTTCGGATTTCGGATTTCGGATTTTCCACCCTCCCAACCCCGTCTGTTCGCGTTTTCGTGATCTCCTCGTCCGTGCGAGATTGATCAGCTCGGCCACGGAAATGGATACGGAGACGGAGACGTGGCAATGGGATAAACTCGGCGCCACCATGAGCGATGCCGAACACCTCCTTGAAATCGTCGATCGGTTCGCCGGCGCCCGAATTGTTCTGTACGGCGATCTGGTGCTCGACCGGTTCATCCTCGGAACCCCCAAACGCATCTCCCGCGAGGCGCCGGTCATCATCCTGCGCTACGAAGATCAGCGCGACGTTCCGGGAGGCGGCGCCAACGCTCTCGCCAATATCGCCGCTCTCGGCGCCCGCGTCTCGGTCGTGGCGCGCCCTCGGCGACGACGAACCGGGCGCGGCCCTGCGGGCGGCGCTGGACCGACTCGGGATCTCCATCGAAGGCGTCGTCACGATACCCGGCTATCACACACCTACCAAGGTCCGCTTGCTCGGCGGCGGCCCGTCGTCGCTGAAACACCAGGTGGCGCGCTACGACATCGAAGACCGACTCGATCCCGAGGGAGCCTGGCGTGAGGAGATCGCTCGCTGCCTCGCCCGCGAGTTCGAGAGCGCGGACGCGGTCGCTGTTTCGGACTACGGTTACGGCTGCGTTATCCCCGAGACCCTCCGGGAGGTCACCGGAAAGCATGCCGCGAGCTGGACCTGCCTCGACTCGAGGCACCGCATCGGCACCTTTCGGGGGGTGGCGGCAGCGACCCCGAATCTCGAAGAGCTCGAGTCATTTTGCGGGCGGCGGCTGTCCGGGGACGGCGATGTCGCAGCAGGGGCGGAGGAGCTTCGAGCGAAGCTCGGAGCCCGCTTTGTCCTGGCCACCCGGGGCAATCAGGGTATGACTCTGGTCGAGGCCGAACGGGAAGCCCGCCACATCCCGGTCTTCGGGACCGACCAGGTCGCCGACGTCACCGGCGCCGGGGATACGGTCCTCGCGGTCCTCGCCGTCGCCCTCGCATCGGGCGCCCAACCCTTCGACGCCGCCAGGCTTGCCAACATCGCTGCCGGACTGGTGGTGATGAAGCTCGGCACAGCCACCGTTTCGGCTGACGAACTGCGGGCTGCGGTGGCGCTGGAC
Organism: Candidatus Sulfomarinibacteraceae bacterium; assembly: GCA_963823345.1. Lineage (GTDB taxonomy): Bacteria > Acidobacteriota > Thermoanaerobaculia > Thermoanaerobaculales > Sulfomarinibacteraceae > Sulfomarinibacter. The sequence goes on along the minus strand of CAWGLE010000004.1, from coordinate 356,520 downwards.
GGAGGCTCGAGTGACGGCGCCTGAAGCGAAACAGAGGACCCTCGACGAACTGGCCGTGGAGTGCGCGTCGTGGCGTGATCGCGGACTCCAGGTGGTTCTGGTCAACGGCGCCTTCGACGTGCTTCACGTGGGCCACCTCCGATACCTCGCCGCGGCCCGGGCCCTCGGCGACCGGCTGGTGGCGGCGGTGAACTCCGACCTTTCGGTTCGGGCGGGCAAGGGCGAGCTGCGGCCGATCATTCCCGAAAACGAACGGGTGGAGATCCTTTCCCACCTGTGGATGGTGGACCGCATCTGTCTGTTCGACAGTCTCACGGTGGCCCCTGTCCTCGACATCCTGCGACCCTCAATCCACGCCAAGGGCACCGACTACACCGTCGAAACCGTCCCCGAACGGGAGGTGGTGGCCGCGTACGGCGGGCGCACCGAAATCTGCGGTGACCCCAAGGACCACGCGACCACGGATCTGATCGGGATCATTGTCGAAAGGTTCGGCGACGGACGATGATTGGCTCGTTCGAGGCTGTGAACGGCTGTAGGCGGGTCCTTCAGGGCCCGCCACCACCGCCGCCAATTTCGGCCTCTCACGGGCGGGCCGTAAACGACCCGCCTACGCCTTTCAAAGCAGACGCGCCAATCGGCGTCGCGCCCGAAGATCATTCGAAACGACACGCCTTTCCGATCTCGCTTCCCACGAGGAGCCACCCTTGACATTGTCGGCCCGGGGCGCCCCACCGTGGTGGATGTGTGGTCATCCAACAATGTCAAGAATGGCACCTCCGCCGCACACGGATAGGCGCGCATCCGACAATGTCAGAGGTGCCACATCCGCCGCACGGGGGGCCACCCGCCCAGAACGCGAAGACGTCCGTCGGCGGCGGGGGGACGGGTGGGAAATTCGAAATCCGAAATCCGAAATCCGAAATCCGAATTGGATGGGTGTGCGGTCGTGAGGGCGGTGCTCGTTCGGCTCTCGGCGCTCGGGGACATCGTCCACACGTGGCCGTTGGCGGTTGCCCTGCGCGACTCCGATCCGCACATCCACCTCAGCTGGGTGGTCGAAGAGCACTTTCGACCGCTTGTCGACGGACATCCCGCGGTGGATACCGTGTTCACCACGCGCACCAGGGCGTGGCGGCGCAACCCGCTGTCGTCGTCGGCGCGCGCCGAAATCCGGGTCCTCAAAGGGAGGTTTCGCGAACTTCAGCCTGATCTGGCCATCGACCCCCAGGGTCTCCTCAAATCCGCCCTCGTCAGCCGCTGGACCGGCGCCCGGCGGCGCGTGGGGCTCGCCCATCCCTGGCGGCGGGAGCGACTGGCCGGGCTCGCCTACACCCAGACCGTTGACGGAGCTCCGTCCGGCGCCCATGTGGTCGCCACCAACCTCGAACTCGTACGGGCGGTCGGGGGTGATCCGCCGGCGTTGACTCCACCCGACGGTTCGTGGTTGTTGGACAGAGCACGGGCGCTCGAGACCGCCGACGTGTCACCAACCCACCGCTACGCAGTCGTCCTGCCCGGCGCCGGTGGGGCCCACAAGGTCATCGCCGAAACCACGCTCGCGACGGCCAGCCGCGAGCTCGCGGGTTCAGGGCTCGAGGTCGTAGTGGCGTGGGGCCCCGGTGAGATCGACCGTGCCAGCAGAGTGGTCGAAAGCGCCGGTTCCGGGGTCCGGCTGGCGCCGCCCACCAGCCTCCTCGAGCTGTCCGTTCTGCTCGGGGGGGCTGCGCTGGTGATCGGTGGCGACACCGGTCCCGTGCACCTGGCGGCCAGTTTTTCCGTCCCCACGGTTGCGGTCTTTCTGGCGAGCGACTCACGCCGCAACCGGCCGCTGGGAGCGAAAACGGCCGTCGTCGCCGCCGCGCGGGAGGTCTCTTCAACACCCGGCGGCTCGGCCCGCGCCCGTCCCGCCCACCAGGTCGGCAGCGCCGAAATCGTCGCAGCGGCGCGGCACCTGCTCGACGCCCCGGCGTGACGACCGCGGGTTGTTCGGCGACGTTTTGGCCGTCCTTTTGTTACGATAGATAGGGTGTGTATTTGAGGCAGTAGATTTCGTCGGTTTTTGCTTCGCCCCTGGTGCTACAATTTTATTTGAAATCGTCTGTGGAATTGGACGGCTTGTATGGCTCTGAAAATCGGTGAACTTCTCATCAAGGCCAAGCTGATCAACGAGCATCAGCTGGCAAAGGCCCTCGAAGAGCAGAGGGCCAGCGGCGGACGCCTTGGTGAGCATCTGGTGACTCTAGGGTACGTGACCGAGGAGGACATCCTCGACTGTCTTTCGCAGCAATTCGGCGTGCCGTCCATCAACCTCAAACACTTCGACATCGACGAGGCCATCATCCGCCTGATTCCGGCCGACGTCGCGCGCAAGTACCAGTTCATTCCCGTGTCAAAGACCGGCGCCACCCTGACCGTCGCCATGACCGACCCGTCCAACGTCTTCGCGATGGATGACATCACATTCATCACCGGGTATCGCGTGGAACCCGTGGTCGCGTCCGAGGAGGCGCTGCGCGAAGCCATCGACAAGTACTACGGTACGAGCCACTCCATCGAGTTGAAGAGGGTGATGGACGATCTGTCGACGGTGGACGAGGCGTCGCTCGAACTGCTCGAGGAAGAGGACAATCTCGACGTCCAGGATCTCGAGGCGAGTGCGGACGAGGCTCCGGTGGTGCGCCTCGTGAATCTGATCCTGACTGACGCCCTGAAACGGGCCGCGTCGGATATCCACATCGAGCCCTACGAGAAGACCTTCCGTGTCCGCTTCCGCATCGACGGCGTGCTCTACGAGATCATGAACCCGCCGCTCAAGCTCAAGGACGCCATATCGTCGCGTATCAAGATTCTCGCCAAGCTCGACATCGCCGAAAAACGGCTCCCTCAGGACGGCCGCATCAAGCTCAAGATGAAGTTCCAGGGCAAGGTCAAGGAGCTCGATTTCCGGGTCTCGACGTTGCCGACGCTGCACGGTGAGAAGATCGTCATGCGGCTGCTCGACAAAGACCAGCTCATGCTCGACATGACCAGGCTCGGTTTCGAAAAATCCAGCCTCAAGAACTTCGAGGAAGCCATTTTCCAACCCTACGGCATGGTGCTGGTGACCGGGCCCACGGGCTCGGGCAAGACCAACACTCTGTACTCGGCCATCTCCCGGATCAACACGTCGGAGGTCAACATCATGACCGCCGAGGACCCGGTCGAGTTCCAGATGGTGGGTGTCAACCAGGTGCAGATGAAGGAGTCCATCGGACTCAACTTCGCCGCCGCGCTGCGATCGTTCCTCCGCCAGGACCCGAATATCGTCCTCGTCGGCGAGATCCGGGATTTCGAAACCGCCGAGATCGCAATCAAGGCGGCGCTGACCGGACACCTCGTCCTGTCCACCCTGCACACCAACGACGCGCCCTCGTCGATCAACCGGTTGATGAACATGGGCATCGAACCGTTTCTCGTGGCCACTTCGGTCAACCTGGTCGTCGCCCAACGCCTCGTGCGGCGCATCTGCGAAAAGTGCAAACAACCGGAGGACGTGCCCGTGCAGGCGCTTTTGAACGTCGGCTTCTCAGAGGCCGAGGCGCCCAACATCGAGATCTACCGCGGGCGAGGATGCGATGAGTGCAACCAGCGTGGTTACAAGGGCCGCGTCGGTATTTACGAGGTGATGGTGGTCGGTGAGGACATCCGCGAGCTCATCCTCTCGGGTGCCTCGGCGGTCGAGCTGCGTCGCAAGTCGATCGAGGAGGGTATGATCAGTTTGAGGCAATCAGGACTCCAGAAGATTCGCGACGGCATCACCACCATCGAAGAGGTGGTCCGCGAATCGGTCCTGTAGTCGAGGGGAAGGACTCATGACCGTCAGCCTGCACCAGCTGCTCAAGACCATGGTCGAGAAGGGCGGAACCGACCTTCACATCACAACCAACTCGCCGCCGTTGATCCGGGTGGACGGGACTCTGGTCACGCTGTCCCACCCGCCGATGACGGCCGTGGACACCAAGAAGCTCGCTTACTCGGTGCTCACCGACGCCCAGAAACACCGATTCGAGGAGAGCCTCGAACTCGACATCTCGTTCGGCGTCAAGGGGCTGGCCAGGTTTCGCGCCAACATCTATATGCAGCGCGGCGCGGTGGCCGGGGCGTTTCGGCGCATCCCGTACGAGATCCTCGGTTTCAGCGAGTTGGGACTGCCTGCTTCGGTGGAATCGCTGTGCAACAAACCGCGCGGACTGGTGCTCGTCACCGGTCCGACCGGTTCCGGCAAATCGACCACCCTTGCGGCGATGATCGACAAGATCAACCGCGAAAAGGCCCTCCACATCCTCACCATCGAAGACCCCGTGGAGTACCTCCATTCCCACAAGAAGTGCATGGTCAACCAGCGCGAGCTCCACGCCGACACCCACAGCTTCCCCGCCGCCCTGCGTTCGGTCCTGCGCGAGGACCCCGACGTCGTGCTCATCGGTGAGATGCGGGACCTCGAGACCATCGAGTCGGCGCTCCGCATCGCCGAAACCGGCCACCTCACCTTTGCCACCCTGCACACCAACTCGGCCCCGCAGACCATCAACCGTATCGTCGACGTCTTTCCCGAGCACCAGCAGTCGCAGATCCGCGCCCAATTGAGCTTCGTGCTCGAGGGCATCATCTGTCAGTCGTTGTTGCGGCGCGCCTCCGGCAAGGGGCGCGCCCTGTGCTGCGAGATCCTGATACCGAGCGCTGCGATCCGCAACCTGATCCGGGAAGACAAGATCCACCAGGTCTACTCGATGATGCAGGCCGGCCAGGTCAAGCACGGAATGCAGACCTTCAACCAGGGTCTCGCGACGCTCTACCACCGGCGCATGATCTCGCTGCAGACGGCGCTCTCCTACAGTTCCTATCCGGATGAGTTGCAAGACATGATCAATCGCGGCGTGGGAGCGGTGACCGCCAACCCTGAGGCCCGCCGAGCAGGAAGGAGCTGAGATGCCCAGTTACGAATGGAAGGGTCGTGACAGGAACGGCGCCACCCAGACGGGCGTCCTCATCGGCGACAGCAAAGACGCGGTCATCGCCGCGCTCCGCCGCCAGCAGATCGTCGTCACCACGGTCAAAGAAAAGGGCAAGGAGATCGCCCTGCCGAAGTTCGGCGGCGGTATCAAATCCAAGGACATCGCGGTCTTCACGCGCCAGTTCTCGGTGATGATCGACGCCGGGCTGCCGCTCGTGCAGTGCCTGGACATCCTCGGTCAACAGCAGGAGAACAAGTCCTTCCAGAAGGTCATCCTCCAGATCCGACAGGATGTGGAAGGCGGGTCGTCGCTCGCCGAAGCGATGCGCAAACACCCGCAGGCCTTCGACGATCTGTACGTCAACATGGTGGCGGCCGGCGAGGCGGGCGGTATTCTCGACACCATTCTCCAGCGCCTGGCGACCTACATCGAAAAGACAGTCAAACTGAAATCCCAGGTGAAGTCCGCGTTGGTGTACCCCGCATCGGTCGTGACCATCGCTGTCGTCGTCGTCTACGTCATTTTGTGGAAGGTCATCCCGGTCTTCGCCTCCCTGTTTGAAGGCCTCGGAGGGCAGCTGCCCTTCCTGACCCAGGTGGTGGTCAACCTGTCGCGGTTTATCGGCAACTTCTGGTGGCTGATCTTCATGATGGTGTTCGGCGCCATTTTTGGCATCAGGCAGTACTACCAAACCGACGCCGGGCGCTATCAGATCGACAAGATCATGCTCAAGACGCCGGTTTTGGGAATGCTCTTGAGAAAGATCGCCGTCGCCCGTTTCTGCCGCACGCTCGGTACCCTGCTCAGCTCCGGTGTGGCGATCCTCGAGTCTCTGGACATCACCGCCCGCACGGCGGGCAATGCGGTCATCGAGGAAGCCATCCTCCGCGTGCGCAAAGAGGTTGAAGAGGGCAAGACCATCGCGGAGCCGCTGACGCGTTCGGAGCAGTTCCCGCCGATGGTCTGCCAGATGATCGCCGTCGGCGAGCAGACCGGCGCTATGGACACCATGTTGTCGAAGATCGCCGACTTCTACGAGGACGAGGTGGACGCGGCGGTCGAGGGCATGATGTCGCTCATCGAGCCTGTCATCATCGCCTTTCTGGGCGTCGTCATCGGTACGATCGTGGTCGCCATGTACCTGCCCATGTTCTCCCTGATCAGCCAGATCGGCTGATGGCCGAACGGTCGCCGTTGGCCGATCCACCGCGGAGCCAGGCTGCGGCGTCGGTGGTGTCCCACCCGTCGCAGAACGCTCTCCGGTGGGCCATCGGTCTGCGGTTGGTGGTGATCTCCACCCTGTTCCTCGGGATCCTGCTGATCCAGATCAACAGCGAGAAGATCCTTCCCCTGAGGAACTTCTACGGTCTCATCCTGTTCAGCTTCGGGCTTTCGCTGCTGTACCTCATCCTCTATGCCAGAAAATCCCCGCCGCGACTCCAGTCGTGGGTCCAGCTCCTCGGCGACATCGCAGTGGTGACGGGTTTCGTCTATTTCACCGGCGGGCTCTACTCTCCGTTCTCGTTCCTTTACCTGACGGTGATCGCGGTCGCCGCCGTCCTGATGCGCGGCGGAGGTCTGATCTTTGCCGGGCTTTCCGCAGTGGCCTACGGCCTGCTCATCGACCTCATGGTGTTCGAGGTGCTGCCGATCCCCGACAACCTGACCGGTATTCAGATCGCGGTCCCGACATCGAGGGTCGTGATCCAACTCCTCACCAATGTCGTGGGGTTCGCACTGGTCGCCGTCCTGGTCTCGTACCTCGGAGAGTCGCTGCGCAGCGCCCACCACCGACTCCTGGAAGAGGAGGAACGCACCCGGCAGTTCGTGGCCCTCACCGATCACGTCGTCCGATCGGTCGGCGCCGGAATCATCGCCACTGACCTCGAAGGGCAGGTGCTGCACCTGAACCCCGCCGGTGCTCGGATGCTCGGCATTACCGACAGTGACGCCGTGACCGGAAAGCCCCTCGACGAGACGATGCCCCTCGCAGATCAGAACTGGGGGTTGATGAGAGCCCGGGCGCTCGATCGGAAGGTGATGCGGCTCGAAGGGACGGCGGCAGACACCGGCGTCCGTCTGGGCCTCACCGTCGGCCCGCTGGCCGACGAGGAAAACAACGTCGTCGGGTTCATCGTCACCTTCCAGGACCTCTCCGAGATCAAGGTCGAGGCTGAACGCCTGCGCATGCAGGAGAGAATGGCAGCGGTCGGCGAACTGGCGGCCCGCATGGCGCACGAGATCAAGAACCCCCTGGCCTCGATCTCCGGCTCCGCCCAGGTCCTCGCCGCAGCCGACTCCCTGGATGAAAAGGGCCAGCGTCTGCTCCACATCCTGGTCGACGAGTCGCGGCGGCTTTCGGGCATCCTCGACGGATTTCTCGCCTACACCCGCCCGCAGAAGAGCGATTTCTCTCACTGCGATGTCTCGGCCATGCTTCGCGACTGCGTCGACCTGCTCGGCCGTTCCGACGAGCACCATGAAAACCACAAGGTCCGGCTCCTGGTTCCCGACCGACTCACCATGCGAGGCGAGGAGCAGCTGCTGCGCCAGGTCTTCTGGAATCTCTCGCGCAACGCGCTGCAGGCCATGCCCGAGGGCGGTGAACTCGAGATCACCGGCGAAAAGATCGACGGCACGGTCGTCTTGAAGTGGCGGGACAGCGGCGTCGGCATGACCGAGAACGTCCGCCGTCAGGCTTTCGAGCCCTTTGTCACCACCCGCGCGGGCGGCACCGGCCTCGGTCTGGCAGTGGTGTACGCTGCGGTGGCCGAGCACGCCGGAACCATCGCTATCGACAGCGCGCCGGGGCGCGGAACGGTGGTTACGGTCGAGTTGCCCGTGGACAGGGAGGCCGCGTGACCGCGAAGCGCATTCTGGTTGTGGACGACGAGCGGTCCCTGCGCGAGTTCCTCACCATCCTCCTCGAGCAGGAGGGATACGAGGTCATGACCGCCGAATCGGTGGCCACCGGCATCCAGAGGATTCACGATCACACCTTCGACCTCGTCATGTGCGACCTCAAACTGCCCGACGGCACCGGTCTCGAGGTCCTGGCGGACGCCAGAAAAAACCACGTGGCGTCCCCGTTCATCATCATCACCGCCCACACCACCCCACAGCATGCCCTCGAGGCGCTTCGCGCCGGTGCCGCGGAATATCTTTCGAAGCCTTTCAACGTCGAGGACCTCAAGCTGATTCTCGACAAGCTCCTCGACACGACCGAAGCCCCCGAGAGTGGCCGCGAAGTCCCCAACTTCATCGGTTCGAGCCCCGCCATCCGCCGAATTCTCGACATGGTGCCGCGGCTCGCGGCAACGCCGTCGACGGTGTTCATCACCGGCGAGAGCGGCACCGGCAAGGAGCTTCTCGCCCAGGCCGTCCACGCCTTTTCGGCCAACGCCAACGGGCCGTTTCTGAGCGTCAATTGCGGCGCCCTGCCCGAAGGGCTGCTCGAATCCGAACTTTTCGGCCATGTTCGCGGCTCATTCACCGGCGCCATTCGTGACAACAAAGGTCTCTTCGTCGACGCCGAGGGGGGGACCCTGCTGCTGGACGAGGTGGGCGAGCTCACTCCCCTGATGCAGGTCAAGCTCCTGCGGGTCCTCCAGGAACGACGGGTTCGGCCGGTCGGCGCAAGCCGCGAGGTCCCGGTCAACGCCCGCGTTCTCGCGGCGACCAATCGCGATCTCGAAGTCGCCGTCAAAGACGGGAGCTTTCGCGAGGACCTCTATTATCGGCTCAACGTCCTCCATGTGCATCTGCCGCCCTTGCGGCAGCGCGTCGACGACCTCCCCGAACTCGCACGGCACTTTGTCGAACGCACGTGCAGGAACTTCGGCCTCGAGCCCAAACGGCTGACGCCGGACGCACTGCGCGTTCTCCAGGCCTACTCGTGGCCGGGGAACATCCGCGAGCTCGAAAATGTCATCGAACGGACCGTGGCCCTCGAGGCGTCCGCGATCATCTCGTCGGGGAGCCTCCCCGAACACCTCCGTGGGGTGGCGGTGGGTTCGTGGACCGACGGCGTCGGTCTGCCCGAAGAAGGCCTCGACATCGACGAGTATCTCGACAACGTCCGGCGGTCGCTCATGCACCAGGCGCTGGAGCGGACCCGGGGCCATCAGAAGAATGCATCGGAACTCCTGCGTATGTCCTACCGCGCATTCCGCTATCATGCGGAGAAGCTCGGTCTCGCGAAGGACGACTGAACGGGCTCGAACCACTGATGGAGAAACGATGCACATCGAGGTCCCACGTCGCAACTCGTACCCGAACCGCCCGATCTTCTTCTGTGCTCTCTGGCTGGCCAGTCTGTTGACCGCCGGCTGTTCGCAATCTGCGCCTCCGCCGGACGTGACCGCTCAACCGAACGCGAAGACGACCAGGACCGAGATGCCGCACGCGATTCTTCCCGACGGATTCGTGGTCGACCTCGAACTCGCCATCACACCGCAGGAGGTGAGCGACGGCCTCATGTACCGGCCCTCGCTCCCCGAAAAGAGGGGCATGCTCTTCATCTTCGAGGCTGATCGCTACCCGGCGTTCTGGATGAAGAACACCCTGATTCCGCTCGACCTGGTGTTCCTCGACAGCTCCGGGGCCGTGGTGGACATCGCCGCGAACGTCCCCCCGTGCGCGTCGGATCCGTGCCCGACCTACTCGCCGAAGAACCCCGCCCGCGCGGTGCTCGAAATCGTGGCGGGCGCTGCAGCCGCTCACGGCGTCGAGCCCGGAACCGCTGTCACATTCGAACGGATTTCCGGCTATCCCGTCGACGCGCCTGCCAACACTACCGAGGAACCACCGGAACCCTGATCGAACTCGTGCACCGCCTCTCGCGGCGACGGTTTTCGAAGCGGCGCGTCAGGTGGTGTCCGCCTTCTTCTTCTCCGCCTTTTCGGCGTCGCCCGTCCCCGCCGCGCCGGAATCGGTCGTCTCGGTTTTGGCCAGCGCGGTCGAGCGTCCGCCGTTTCCTTTGCCATATTCCGTGACATACCAGCCGCTACCCTTGAACTGGAGCGCGGGCGCCGTCAGCAGCCGCCGAACCTTACCCTGGCATTCCGGGCAGTTCACCGACAACGCGTCGGCCACCCGCCGGATGCGTTCGAATCGGTGCCCGCAAAGAAAACACTCGTACTCGTACAGCGGCATGAAGGCTAACTCCGAACCTGAATCAAGATCTTCCCGCTCGAGGTCGGGTCCATCGTCACCATCTGGAGCTCGACGAGAGCGTAGAGAATACGGGCGTTGGCGCCGGGGCTGAGCGGTCCAGACTCGCAGAGTTCGTAGAGGTTCCGCTTGCCGTCCACCAATTCCAGGATCTCCAGCTCATCCGCCTCGAAACGGAATTTTTCGAGGTGAGGCGGTCGCGGCAGGCGCTTGAAGACGGCGCCGCGGCCGCCGAGCCTGGCTGTGATGACCTTCGGGTCCTCGATGCGCCGACACCCGGCGAGGATCGCACGCGCCGTGGGGATCTTGATCTTGAAGGTCTCGTCCTCTCTCGATGTTCCGACCTTGAACGTCACGTGGCCGTCGTTCCAGTTGAAGAGACTCCACATGATGCTCTGAACCTGCCGCCGCACCGATTTGCCGAGCACCCCCTGGCTGAGATAGCCCATGCGGACCATGACCTCTCCGTGGCGGGAGCCGGGAGTGCCTGCGAGTTCCTCGGACGACCGCGCAAGCTGTTCCCTGGTGATCTCGCCGCTGCGGACGAGATACTCGCCCAACGACTCACGGCGGTCCGTGGAGGTGGCGAAGATGACGTCGCCCTCGTGGAAGAAGACCTCTTTCGTGACGTCCTCGCGACACACCTCGAGAACACCCGGAACACCATAACGATTGATGGTCGCGAGGATCTCCGGCAGTGGAGTCTTTTCAAGCTCGCTTCGATAAACGAATTCTTCGCCCACCATCAACGGTAACCTCAACACCAGATAAAACTCGCGACGCGCATCCGCCAACCCGCGGAGAGTTGGCGGAAGCGCAAGGGAATCGAACCCTCCGACCGACCCTACTGAGGCCGGCCCAACGGATTTGAAGTCCGCGGAAGCCACCAGGCCCCATGCGCTTCCTCGCAAGGGTCATTCTACCACCGGCAAAAATGCGGGGAGACGTGATCGAACGGGCGAAGCCGAGGGCTGGTCCGATTGACACATACCGCGCCATTTGTTACAACAATCGTCCCCGTGGGGCCGTAGCTCAATTGGGAGAGCGCTTGAATGGCATTCAAGAGGTCGTCGGTTCGATCCCGATCGGCTCCACCAGGCTTCGTTCGAAACTTCGTTTCGAACTCCGCCCGGGCAAGCCAGTGCTCTGGGTAGCGAAGTTTCGAACGAGGCCTGTCCCGGCGTAGTCGAAGACGAAGCCGGACCTGGCCAGCCCCGTCCACGCCATCCATGGAGGCACCAGGATGGCTAACTTTCATTACGTCTATCAAATCGTCAGCGAGTCGAGGCCGAACTCCCATTACACCGGCCTGACCACGAATCTCTCTGGCAGACTCAAAGCTCATAACCGCGGCCAGGACCCACATACAGCAAAGTTCAGACCGTGGCGAATTGATGTCGCCATTGCGTTCCGAGATCGCACCAAAGCCGTTGCCTTCGAGGACTACCTGAAGTCACACTCAGGGCGCGCCTTCGCGAAGAAACACTTCTGAATTATTGCAGGCGGATCCGGGCAAGCCAGGCTGAACCGACGCAGTCCTGAACGGAGCCGGTCGCGGCACCAACCCGGGAGTCCCGGTGACCGAATACGCCAACATCGGTTCACCTCGGCGACACCTTCGCCGCCGCCCGTGAAGATCTCCCTACCACATGACGGAATGAGACGGTGTTTCACGGATGTTACGGTGAGAGCCAACCCCGAGGGAGAGAAAAATGGCCAAATACGACAGCATCCTGGGTGCGGTCGGCAACACGCCGGTCGTCCGCATCAACAAACTGGGCCCCGGGGGTATCAACCTCTTCGTCAAGGTCGAGTCCTTCAACCCGATGGGTTCGGTAAAGGACCGGCTCGCGCTCGGGATCATCGAGGATGCCGAACGTTCCGGCGCGCTCAAACCTGGGCAGACGGTCATCGAGGCCACCAGCGGCAACACCGGTATCGGGCTGGCCATGGTGTGCGCCCAGAAAGGCTACCCGTTGGTGGTGACCATGGCCGAGAATTTTTCGATCGAGCGGCGCAAGATGATGCGCTTTCTCGGCGCCCGGGTGGTGCTGACTCCCGCGTCCGAGAAGGGCACCGGCATGCTCCGCAAGGCCGAGGAGCTGGCCGCGACCCACGGCTGGTTCCTGTGCCGTCAATTCGAAAACGAAGCCAACGCCAACGTCCACTCGCGGACCACGGCGCAGGAAATCCTCGAGGACTTCAAAGGCGAGCGGCTGGACTACTGGGTGACGGGTTTCGGCACCGGCGGCACCCTCAAGGGCGTCTCGCGGGTGCTCAAAAAGGAACGGCCCGAGACCAGGATCGTGGTCTGCGAGCCCGACAACTCGCCGCTGCTCGGCTCGGGTATCTCCCAGGTCCGTAACGCCGACGGATCGATCGCCGAGAGCCACCCGTCCTTTCGAACCCATCTGATGCAGGGCTGGACCCCCGACTTCATCCCAAAGCTGGCCGAGGATGCGCAGACGGCTGACCTGCTTGACGTCTTCATGCCGATCAAAGGCAATGATGCCCTCCGCTGCTCGCAGGAACTGGCTCAAAAGGAGGGTATCTTTGCCGGCATCTCGGCTGGAGCCACGTTAGCGGGGGCTCTTCAGATCGCAGCGTCGGCGCCCGAAGGCAGCACCGTGCTCGCCATGCTGCCCGACACCGGCGAGCGTTATCTGTCGACACCGTTGTTCTACGACATCACGGAGGACATGACGGCCGAAGAGATCGAGATCTCGAGATCCACCCCGAGCTTCCGTTTCGACGCGCCACCGCCGGCGCCGCCGGTTCACATCGAGCCACCGCCAATGCGGACAACTCCCGAGGCCGAGGCCTTTCTCGACCAGGCCATCGACGACCCCGAACACCGGGTGGTCCTTTTCGCTTTCGAGTGGTGCGAGTTCTGCTGGTCGGTGCGCAAACTCTTCGCCGAAGCCGGCATCCCCTACCGCTCGATCGACCTCGATTCAGCGGAGTACCAGGAAAAGGACTGGGGCGGGCAGGTGCGGGCGGCTCTCAACGCGCGATTCAACGTCAAGACCATCCCCCAGGTCGTTGTCGGCGGAAAGCTCATCGGCGGCGCGACCGAGACCTTCGACGCCTTCAAAAACGGCGAGCTGCAAAAGCTCCTGGGGCAAAGTGGAGTCGCCTACAACCAGGCGGTCCAGGTCGATCCCTACACACTGCTCCCGAGCTGGCTGCATCCGCGGTAGTCTCCCCTACCACGGGGCTCCGACCGGACCCTACCTCCCGAACACCAGGGTGCCGCCGACGTGGCCGAGGGTGGCGATGACCACCATGGCGAGAGCGAGGGCGGCGACCTCGGTCGCAGCGAGGATCAGAGCCAGGGGCGAGGCGAAATCCACGAGCCCGGTGGACGCGGAGAACACGGCGCCCGATGCGTGGAGGGCGATCGCCACCCCGCCGAGGGCCAGGAAAATGACCGAGAAGGCGATCTTGAGCCTGATCTGCCAGTAGGGTCTGCGCCGGTAGCGGCGGTTCCAGTCCCACAGACCCGATCCGAGCGTGAGGACGGAAAGCCCGACCGACAACACCAGGAGCACCAGGGTCGCCTCGGCGACAACCGGCGCCCGGACGAGCAAGGGAGCCAGGGCCGGGACCATCGGAGCCAGCACCGACGCCAGCAGCAGCAGGCCGACACCGAGCACCGCAAAGGGAAAAAGCCCGATCGGGACGTGGGTGGCGAGGGGATGCAACCTCATCGTGGGTTGGGGACGATGGAGCTCGACTTCGAGAACGACCGGAACGGCGTGACCGTAGACCTCCTCGACATCGAGCACGACCCCGCACAGGGGGCACACCATCAGTCGATTCCCGTCGGCGTCGACCATGGCGAGCTCGAGATGGCAGACCGGGCAGCGAAAGGTGCGGCCGAAAAACCTGCCCTTGAACCTCTCCGCCACCTTCCGGACGAGAATGCGGATATCGCCGATCATTTAGTAGACCTCCTTCATCCGCATCAGTTTGCCGACGATGATCATCTTCTGGATCTCGGTGGCGCCCTCGTAGATCTGGTAGATCTTGGCGTCGCGGATCAACTTCTCGGCCGGCATCTCGCTGGTGAAGCCGTAGCCGCCGAGGACCTGGGCGCACTCGATGGCGGCCTGCATGGCGACATCGGCGGCGAACCACTTGGCCTCGGCCGCCTCACGGGCGTTGTCCTCGCCGCGATCGAACAACCACGCCGCCCGGTACGTGAGGTACCTGGCGGCATCGAGGCGGGTCGCCATCTCCGCCAGCTTGAACGAGATCCCCTGGTTCGAAATGAGCTTTTTGTCAAAGGTCCGCCGACGTTTGGCGTACGACAGGGCGATGTTGAGCGCCGCCTTGGTGATCCCGTTGGCGCCGCTGGCCACCCCGGGCCGGGTGTGGTCGAAGGTCTTCATGGCGATCTGGAAGCCGTCGCCTTCGTCGCCGAGCCGGTTCTCGACCGAAACCTTGACGTCCTCGAACGTCACCCGCACGGTGTTGGAGGCGTGCTGGCCGAGGTTGATTTCCTTGGGTCCGCGGATGATTCCCGGGGTGTCGGCGGGCACGATGAAGGCGGTGGGTCTGTCGTCGGTCCGCGCGAGGACGAAGTACCAGCTCGCGACGGAGCCGTTGGTGATCCACCACTTGATGCCGTTGAGCACGTAATCGTTGCCGACCTTCGTGGCTGTGGTCTTGACCCGTGAAACATCCGAACCCGCCTCGGGCTCGGTCACCGCGTAGGCCGAAAACTGCAGGGTCTCGGTCATCGGCCCGAGAAAACGCCGTTTCTGGTCGTCTGTTCCGGCGAGGATCACCGGATATTGCGAAAGCCCGTTGGCGTCGATGGCGGTGGCGATGCCGGAGCACCCCGTCGCCAGCTCTTCGAGGATCAGACAGTGGTCGAGCACCGTGTGGGGCGTGCCCCCGTACGCAGCCGGCACGTGGGGGTTCATCAGACCGCGTTTGAATGCTTCGCGGCAGATGTCGAGCGGGAACTCGCCGGTGCGGTCGTACTCGACGGCCTTCGGCGAAATCCACTCCCTGGTGAAGGCGCGCGCCTTCTCGACCTCCTCCTGCTGCTCGTGGCTGAGGCTGAAATCCATCATCAGTTGTGCTCCTCCTGGACGTCGATCAGCTTGGGTGGCTCTCCCGAGTACTCGGCCACGGACGCCAGGATGTCGACCGGGGGCTCCCGGTCCATGTCGGGGACATACGACGTGCCGCCCAGCCCCTGTCGGCCGAGGGTGATCTTCAAACCGAAATACGAAAGACCGAACACCACACCGCAGTTTCCGACAATGACCGCCAGGCCGAACCACGACAGGAGAACCGCCGGTCCCGACCCCCCACGCAGGGCCATCAGCTCGCCCGCCACCAGCAACACCAACATCATCGACAGCACGAGCTTGGCACGATGGCTCGGCGGCCATCCGGCGTACATGTGATTGCGTTCGGTGACACCCGATATGGTCGAGGGCAGCGCGAGGACCAGCATCCCCAACAACGACCCACGGAGCAGCAACGCCCACGTCTCGGCACCGGCCGGACCGACCGTCGACCCTGCGGATTCGAGCACCAGGCTCAGCGCCGCCAGCGGGGCGAACGCGACAACCCCATGAACCAACATCGAGTGAATATGCAGTGGCCGGTGATTCACGAACCGCCTCCTCCGGGGCTATATATCGTAGTTCGCCGGTTGATCATATCATCCATCGCGCAAATGAGAATGTCTCTCCAAAACAACGATCGATTCTGACCGCAGCCGAAATTCCTCGGTCTCGGACGATCCCCACCACGTGGCATGCGGTGGGTTTCCCGGAATCCGGGTGGAGAGCTGCGCTATACTCCCGCCGCATTCTTTGCTGCCGGAGGAGACGTGCACGGTTCGACCAATCCGGGTGTCACCACCCGGGGCCTCGCGCGCCTGGCGCTCGTGTGCTGCCTTGCGGCCGCTGCGCTGCCGGCGTGGGCGAGGGAGGAGCCCGGTGGTGCAACGCTTCCCACCGTCTACCGCGACGGCTGGAAGATAATCGTCAACGGGAAGCCCCAGGTCAACGGGGCCTTCACCATGGTTTTCACGGCGTTGAGCGGCGAGCCGGTCACCGTCACCGTCAACGTGGTTGCGAAAATGAAACCCAAGTTGATCTCGCACGACCTGTGGCAGCAGCTCTCGCGTGCGGCAGGCATCAACTACAAGGTGAAATTGAAGGGCAACAAGGTGGTCACGATCAGCAAGGCCAATAGAAAAGTGCCTGGGCTCGCCCTCGAGATCACCGAACAGAAGGTGTCGGGCATGTCGCTCACGATCTCGGCTGACTGAGTCGAAGCGGGACAACCTCGAATCCACGGTCGAATGATGATCAACAGGAACCTCATGAGCATCCTCAACCGTCCGTCGCCGGTACGGCTCCAGGCCGAGGAGTGGGCGGCGGTTTCGGATTTGGCCGTGGTCTTGCGTGAGGAAGACACGGGCGTCGCCGGCAAGCTGAGGGTGTTGGATCTCGACGGGGATCTTTTCGTCCAGGAGCAGACACCGGACAGGATGATCCTCCTTCGTCCACGTCTGAACATCGAGGAAGCGATGGCCTTCGTGGATGGCCGACTGCAAACCTACGAGCGGATGTGGGACGGGTGAGGGTGCAAAGTGAACTATGCGGAACCGTGAGTTCCGCGCGAAGTACAACCGGCAACCGTGAGATCCGGGTCAAGGTTGTTGCCAATCCCAGGTTTTCCGGGTAGGCTTGATGCGGTGGCTCGTGGATGACGCCCGCCCACAATTGTGGCGACGGCGCCCGGGCCGCAAAGTTCCGGACGATCGAGAATCAGTCGACGATCCTGTGTGTCGTCCGGATCGCCCGAACAGGCCGATGGAGCGCGTGTGCCCGCGGGCACCAGATTCTCGTCAGAGCGTGCAGCGAATGACATCGCTGCACCATGAGGGAGCACATGAGCGAAAAAGAACAGCAATACGAGGCCAACAACGGGGGCGCGGCCCGGCGGCGGCGGCGGCGGCCACGGCGCCGGAAACGGCCGCAGGGCCCGCCGATTCAGGTCGAGGGTTACCTCTGGGTGCGCGACAACGGCGGTCCCCTGCTGGTGTCCCCGGAACGGAACTTCGTTGCGGATCGTTCGGACCCCACCGTGCCGGGCGAACTGATCAACCCCCTCCACCTCGAGAGCGGTCTGTTTCTCATCGGGCAGGCGGTCACGGGTGATCGTCCGCGGATGTCCGAGATCCAGTCCATCGAGGGTCTCGACCCCGAGGAATATCGTAACCGGGCCATCCCGTTTTCCGAACTCGTCAGCATCGACCCGAACGTGCGATTCGAACTCGAGACCGAGCCCGAGATCGTCGAGCCGCGCGTGGCGCAGCTGGTGGCGCCCCTCGGCAAGGGCCAGCGGTGTCTGATCGTCTCCCCGCCCAAGGCGGGCAAGACCACGCTCCTGCAGCAGATGGCCCACGGCATCGCCATCAATCATCCCAACACCAGGATCTTCGTGCTTTTAGTCGACGAGCGCCCGGAAGAGGTCACCGACTGGAGGCGCAACGTCGTCCGCGGCGAGGTGTTCGCCTCGTCGACCGACCAGTCGCTCGAGTCGCACATCCAGGTCTCCGAGATGGTGTTCGAACGGGCGCGCAGGCTGGTCGAGATGGGTGAAGACGTGGTGGTCTTCATGGACTCCCTGACCCGCATGTCCAGGGCGTTCAACAATCTCCAGAAAGGCTCCGGCCGCATCCTGTCGGGCGGAATCGACGCCCGCACGATGGAAAAGCCGCGGCGCTTTTTCGGATCCGCCCGCAAGGTGGAGGACGGCGGCAGCCTGACCGTGGTCGCCACCTGTCTGATCGACACCGGCTCGCGGATGGACGAGGTGATCTTCCAGGAGTTCAAGGGCACCGGGAACATGGAGCTGGTGCTCGACCGGAGGCTCTTCGAAAAGCGGATCTTCCCCTGCATCAACATCCCACAGTCCGGCACCCGCAAGGAAGAAAAGCTCTACCCCAAGGAGCAGGTGGAAAAGCTCTATCTCATGCGGCGGGCCCTGTCGACGCTGTCGCCCGAGGCCGCCATGGAACTCCTCCTGCAGAAGGTCCGCGAGTTCCCCACCAACGAGAAGTTCCTCTCCTCGCTGCAGCTGAAGTAGAACCGGACTTGCAACGAGATCTTGTCGCAATGATAATGGAGCCGTGATCCGCTCAGTCGACGATTTCCGTCTGGTTGACCCCGCCCTCGCGCCGGTGGCGGAGAAGGTCCTGGCGAGCGAGCGATTGAACCCCGACGAGGGCCTGTTGGTGGCCACGACCACCGACCTCCTCGGGGTCGGGCGCATGGCCAATTTGGTGAGGGAACGGCTGCACGGCGATCGCACCTGCTACAACATCAACCGCCACCTCAACCCCACCAACGTCTGCGTGGCATCCTGCAAATTGTGCGCCTTCTACGTCCCCTGGCGGCAGCGCGAGGACGGCTGGACCTACACGGTGGAGCAGGCGGTGGAGATCGCAGCCCGCGATGTGGACGAGTCGGTCTCCGAGCTTCACATCGTCGGCGGGCTGCACCCGAAACTCCTTGTGGACTACTACGAGGCCCTCTTCCGCGCCCTCAAGAACCGTTTCCCGTGGGTCCACCTCAAAGCCCTGACCATGGTCGAGCTCGACTTCCTGGCCAGGGCCTCCCGCCTCAGCCTCGAGGACACCATCGGACGGCTTCGCGATGCCGGTCTCGACTCCTGCCCGGGCGGCGGCGCCGAGATCTTCAGTCCGAGGGTTCGCGAGCAGATCTGTGACCACAAGACCGACGGCGGACGCTGGCTCGACATCGCCCGCACCGTCCACCGCGCGGGCATCCGTTCCAACTGCACCATGCTTTACGGTCACATTGAAACCGCCGAGGAACGGGTCGACCACCTTGTGCAACTGCGCGGATTGCAGGACGAGACCGGTGGATTCCAGTGTTTGATTCCGCTCGCCTTCCATCCCGACAACACCGAGCTCGACCATCTGCCGCCCACCGGCGGGCGCCTCGACCTCCAGACCATCGCGGTATCGCGTCTGGTCCTCGACAACGTGCCGCACCTCAAGGCGTACTGGATCATGCTCGGCGAGAAGGTGGCCCAGGTGGCTCTCAGCTTCGGCGCCGACGATCTCGACGGCACGATTGTCGACGAGCGCATCACGCGCGCTGCCGGGGGCACGGCGGGTGTCGGGATGTCACGTCAGCGACTCGAACGCCTGATCACCGAAGCGGGCAGAATCCCGGTCCTGCGCGACACCCTCTACCGCCCGATCGAGGCCGCGTCAGTCGTCGCCTGACGAGGACGGCTCGAGTTGAGTTTCGGGCTCCACCAACTGCTGCGATCTGAAGGTGGGCCAAGGCCCACCCTACTTCGGACCCGAGTGTCGAGCGGGCTGGTAGGGTGGGCCTTGGCCCACCTTCAGAGCTGAATCCTGCACTCCGGGTCAGCCATGTCTCCGTACGAGACGTGGACAGTCGTCTTCAGTGTCGCAAGGTCACAACAGGATCTGTTTGGGACAGCGGTGAGGTCAGGTACTGAGCGTTTCGACCGCCCCGAGCAGCGTTTCCGAGAGCCACAACAGGTACTGGGCGACCGTCGATTCTCCGCACACCCTGGCGAGGTCCGGTGAGAACTGGATCGCGACCACGACCACCATGCCGAGAAAAACCGCGGCCACGAACCCCGCCAGGCACGCACCGAAGAGCCGGTTGACCCAGCCGAGCTTGAGGGAGGTCAGCGTGTGCTCGATGCCCCATCCCGCGAGCAGGCTCAGTCCGGTGCACAGGAGCACCAGCAACAGCCTGCCGAGGACGGCGGCGATCCAGCCGGCGCCGATCACTCCCTCGAGAGCGGACTGGGCGTCGGCGCCGGCGATGACTGCCAGCCATATACCGGCCACCAGCCCGCCACCGCCGAAGATCAAGCGCACGGCGCCCTTCCAGAACCCACCCAACGCGAGGCCGATCCAGAAGACGATCAGCACCCAGTCGAGCACCGTCATGCGAGAAGACGCACGGTCAGCCGCAGGAAGTCGGCCTCGGTGACGATGCCGACCAGAATTCCGTCTCCGTCGACCACCGGCAGGCACCCGTACTTGTTCTCGAGCAGAATGCCCGCGGCGTGGGCCACACTGAGATCGGGGGACACCGTGACCACGTCGCGGTGCATGGCCTCGATGACCCGCACGGTGTCGAAGATTCTCCGTTGCTCGTTGTGGCCCACCTCGGCAAAGATGGAGAACGACGCCGCCAGCAGGTCGCGGTGGGTGATGAGTCCGGTCAGCTTGCCGTCGCGCACCACCGGGAGGTGGCGGATCCGGCCCCGCGCCATACACCGTTGGGCGTGGGCGAGGGTCTCGTCCTCGGTCAGGGTCACCAGATCGGTGGACATGAGATCGGCGACTTTCATCCGGTCCGGCATCAGGTGTCTCCAGCCACAGTGTAACCCGAACACGCGCCCGCCGGTCGCTGATGAAGAGTCGGTCGGACGAGGCCATCAACCCGGATGACGGCCCGAGCCAGCATCTCCCACCGGCTTTCGTCGCGCTGGTGACGAAAGCCGGTGGGAGATGCAGGCGAGAAGTCGAGCTCCCCGATTAGAGGACCGTGAAGGTCGTCTTGATCCGCAACCTCTCGGCCCGCTCCCAGTCATCACGTTTGACCTTCATCTTGATCGGGAATTCCTGGTGATCGGCGTTGGATTTGACCACCACGAATTTCTTCGTCGACTTGACCTTTTTGCCGGCTCCATCCAGGACATCGAGTTCGATAATGATCTTTTGGACCATCGGCCGGGAGCTGCTGCCGACCATCGTCCACACCACCGGTACCGGGTCGGCGGTCAGATCCGGATCGACGTCGAGTCGGACCGCGGTGATGGCGACCGTCCATCCCGCGCCGGGATACTCCAGCCCGGCGAGGAGGACCGGTTTGTCATCATCGGGCACTCCAATGGTCGTTGACGCAATCTGCATCGCCGCCGTCGCCACGACCGCGAAGACCACCAGGATCATCGCGACTCCACCTACCATTGTTCTCGACACGCACGAGGTTTTCATGGACCCCCCGGCGACGGCCGGCCGATTCGCCGCCATCCACCCTGATTTCACCGTCTTGGCGCTTTTCTGATGTTTAAACTATGTCTCAGAAAGCGATGTGTCAAGGACGTGGCTCCGATGATGAAATTCGGTGTCGGCAGCATGCACGACCACGACACTGATGGCAGGCCGACGCCCGCCCCTTCGATCAACCGCTCAGTCGTCGGGCTCTCACCCGCCGCGAAGCGCACGCTCCTCGGCGGCCCTGGCCTTGCCTTCGCGGCCGAGACGCCGGTTGGCGTCCGCCAATCGCCGCCACAGGTCGGGGTCGTCGCCCGCCGCCGCCGCCGCCCGGTCGAGGTTGGCCGCCGCCTGGTCGGTGAGCCCCTCGAGAATTCCGAGCTCCCCCGCCGCGAGCCAGGTCGGGGCCCACCCGGGTTGCAGGTGATAGGCGCGGACGAGCGCTTCGCGGGCGCCCGCGATGTCGCCGTCGGCCATGCGCGCTCGAGCCGCCATGACCTGCATCGCCGCCCGGTCCGGATTCTTGCGAACACCGGCTTCACAGATCTGCCGCGCCTCACGGATGTGACCCGCCGCGAGGGCGCGCTCACCGACCACCAGCGATGCGTTGAATTCACCGGGTCGCTCGGCCAGCACCTGCCGGTAGAGACCTTCGGCGCGTTCACCGTCGCCGGTCCCGAGGACCGCCGCCGCCAACCCGGCGGTCAGCGCGAGGTCGCCGGGTATATCCGCAAGGGCCGCCTCCAACGACCGTACGAGTTCCGCCGAAGGTTCGCGCCCGTGCGTCACCTGAATCAACAGGAGCCGTGCCATCCCGTTTCCCGGTTCGTCCGCCACCACCCCTTCGAGCTCCGGTACGAGTTCCTCGTCACGCTCCAGCCGAGCCAGCAGCCGCCACCGGAGTTCGCGCGAGCTGGCGCGGTCGGGAGCAACGGCCAGCGCCCGGTCGCAGGCCGCGAGCGCCGCTTCCAACCGATCGATCCTCTCGAGAGCCAGCCCCTCGAGCTCGGCATATCGCGG
This sequence comes from Candidatus Sulfomarinibacteraceae bacterium, assembly GCA_963823345.1. GTDB lineage: Bacteria > Acidobacteriota > Thermoanaerobaculia > Thermoanaerobaculales > Sulfomarinibacteraceae > Sulfomarinibacter. The sequence continues at coordinate 334,278 of CAWGLE010000004.1, read as the reverse complement.
GTTGCGTGGGGCGAGGCGGGCGGCGCTGCCCCATGCGGAGGCGGCCTGCGCGAAGTCGCCGACCCGAAACCGCAACTCGGCCAGGCTCGCCCAGGCGCTGAAGTTGTCCGGTTCCGCCGCCACCAGCGCTTCGAGGTCCGCCATCGCCCCGCTGACGTCCCCGTCGGCGAAGCGGGTCATGGCGTCGTACATCCGCTCCATGACGTGGATGCGTTCGCGAGGATCCGGAAGGTCCCGCCGAGCGTCCGCCGCCGCCTGGTCGCCGACGAACGAGACGTAGCCCAGGGCCGCGAGTCGGCTGCGTTCCGCCTCGTCCACCTCGAGGCGATCGGCCGGGGTCGACCGTTCGTCGTCGAGGGTTGCTGCGAGCTCGGACGAAAACCGGTCCGCGACGTCGGCGCGAGTCCGGACCAGGTCGCGCTGTTCCGCGGGGTCCGCCTCGAGATCGTAGAGCTCCGGAGCGGCGCCGCGAATGAACTTCCACTTCGCCGTCCGCAGACCGTGCAGCGGGCTCCACCCATAATTCAACAGGGGCAGCAGGCTTTCGACATAGACGGTGCGTTGGTCGTCGTTCGACGCCCCACCTCGCACCACATTTCCGAGATCCCGACCCTCCATCTGTGGAGGAATCGCGACCCCGGTCAGGGCGAGAACGGTGGGCATGACGTCGATCAGGCCGACCTGGCCTTCCTCCCGCACGCCCCCGGCCACGCCGGGTCCACGCATGACGAGGGGAACCCTGACCGTGGCATCGTAGACGAAGACTCCGTGGGTCTTCTCGCCGTGCTCGCCGAGGCTCTCGCCGTGGTCCGAGGTGATCACCACGAGCGCCCGCTCGTAGCGGCCGAGGCGCCGGTACCCGTCGAGCAGGGTGCCGACCATCCGGTCGGTGTAGGCGACCGCGCCGTCGTACGGACTCTCCCGGAAGCGGCTGCGTTCGGGCTCGGGGGGATCGTAGGGTGCATGCGGATCGTACAGGTGGACCCACACGAAGGTGGGGCCGGGGGGCGCCGCGTCCAACCACCGCAGCGCGGCCGCCACCACCTCGTCTCCCCGCCGCCGGGGGTAGGCGAACATGCCCGAGGCATCGGTGGCGGGGATCGCGTCGTCGTACACGCCGAACCCCTGATCGAGACCGTAACGGCTGTCGAGCACCGACGCCCCGATGAAGGCGGCGGTGGCCCAGCCGCGGTCCGCGAGCATTTCGGCGAGGGTCAGAGCCTCCGGGCCGAGCGCGAAGTCGCCGTTGTTGCGGACTCCGTGGGTGGGGGGATTCTGGCCGGTGAACAGCGACGCGTGAGAGACCAGAGTGATCGGCGACGGCGCGACTGCCGCCAGGAAGGCGGCGCCCTCGGCCGCCACTGCGTCGCACGCCGCGGTGGTCACCGGCGACGGTCCGGCGTACGAGAAACGGTCGGCGCGGGCGGTGTCCAGGGTCACGATCAGCACATCACCGGCGGTGATGGAGGGACCCGCTCCTGGCGCGCATCCACCACCGGCTAGAAGCCACTCCCGTCACCAGCAGCCCGACCGATCCACCGCGTCGATGCGAGCCAGCCCCGACTTCTTTGCGACATCGTCACAGCGCCGATTGTAACCCGGCTCTCGACGATCCCCGGGAGCGATCGCGCCAACCGTTGCTCCAACCTCATGCGCGGGGTGTCGAGGTCACTTCCGGCCCGATCTTCGCTCGGCTTCCCGGGCCTGCGGCTCGCGACCGAGGCGCCGGTTGGCGTCGGCCAGGCGCAACCAGAGATCCGGATCGTCTCCGGCCGCCGCCGCGGCGCGGTCGAGGTTCGCCGCAGCCTGCTCCGTCAGTCCTTCGAGAATGCCCAGCTCACCGGCGGCGAGCCAGGTCTCCGCCCACCCCGGCTTGAGCCGGTAGGCCCTCACCAGGGCCTCTCGAGCGGACTCGAATTCTCCGGCTGCCATCTGCAACCGGGCCAGCAGGAGCTGCATCGCCGCACTTTCGGGGTTGCGGCGCGCGCCGGCTTCGATGAACCCACGCACCTCCTCGATCTTCCCTTCGGCGACGGCGCGCCTTCCGACAATCAGGGCTGCATTCAGGTTCTCCGGGTGCCGGGCGAGAACGCGGCGGTAGAGCCCGTCGGCCCGGTCGACATCACCCATGCCGTACACGGCATCGGCCAGCGCGGCAGTCACGGCCGGGTCATCGGGAAGATCGGTGAGCGCCTCTTCGAGCGCCGCGACCAGCGACACGGAGGGTTCTCCGCCGTGCCGACCCTGCTCCAGGTAGACTCGCGCCATTCCGTCCGCCGGGTCGTCGGCAACCGCACGTCCGGCCTCCGCTGTCAGGACATCGTTCCTGCCCTGCTGCGCCAGCAGCCGCCATCGGATGTCTCTCGAGCTTCGGCGCCCGGAGTCAGCCGCAAGCGCCCTCTCGCAGGCCGCGACGGCTTCGTCATAGCGGCCGAGGTGCTCGAGCGACACGGCTTCGAGCTCGCTGTAGTGGGCGTGCTGCGGCGCGAGTCGTGCCGCGCGTCCATAGGCTTCGGCGGCCCCGCTGAAATCGCCGGTCCGGAAGCGAAGGCTCCCGAGGGTCGCAACGGCACTGTGGTTGCCGGGTTCGTCCGCGAGGAGAGCATCCAGGTCGGCGATCGCCCCCGCCTCGTCGCCACCGGCAAAGCGGGCCATCGCGGCGTTCATCCGATTCAGACCGGCAATCCGTTCCCGGGGATCCGGCAGGTCGCCGCCGGCTCCGACACCGTCGGTGTGGTCCGAACCTGTCACATATCCGAGCGCCGCCAGGCGGCTGCGCTCGGCGTCGTCGACATCGATTTTCCTGGCCGTCGTGGTTCCGTCGTGTTCAAGGGCTCGGGCGAGGTCGCTCGACATTTGAGACACCACGCCGGCCCGTTCCGCCGCCACATCTTCGACCTCGGCAGGGTCCGACTCGAGATCGTAAAGTTCCACGGCGGCCCCCTGGATGTAGCTTCCAGTGCCCGCTCCTGAGCCCTCGCAGGGCGCTCCATCCGAAGCTGAGCTGGGGGAGCAGGCTCTCGACGTAGATCAACCGGTCGTCGTCGGCCGTCCCTCCCGTCATGACGCGCCCGAGATCGCGCCCGCCGACACCCGGCGGAATTTCCATTCCCGCCAACCCGAGCACCGTCGGCATGACGTCGATCAGAGCAACCGGCGCTTGGACCCGCACTCCGGGCGGGACGCCGGGTCCGCGCATGACCAGGGGAATCCTGACTGTCGCATCGTAGACAAAGACGCCGTGCGTTTCCTCCTGGTGTTCGTTCAGGCTCTCGCCGTGGTCGGCCGCAATCACCACCAGCGCGTCGTCGTACCGGCCGAGCCTGCGATAACCCTCGAGCAACCGTCCGACCATCCGGTCGGAAAAGGCGACAGCACCGTCGTAGGGGCTGCCGGGATACCGGCTCTTCTCCGGCTCGGGCGGTTCGTACGGCGCGTGGGGATCGTACAGGTGGACCCAGACGAAGGTGGGACCCGCGGGTGCCGCGCCCAACCACCGCAGAGCGGAGTCGACGACCTCGTTGCCCGGCCGTCGGGCGTAGGCGGCCAGACCGGTTTCGTCGATCCCGGTGAACTCGTCGTCGTAGGTGAGAAAGCCCTGGTCGAGGCCGTACCGGCTGTCGAGCACCGCCGCTCCGATGAATGCAGCCGTGGCCCAGCCGTCAGCGGCAAACAGCTCCGCCAGGGTCAGGGCCTCGGGAGCCAGCGCAAAATCACCGTTGTTGCGGACCCCGTGCACGAACGGGTCCTGCCCGGTGAAGAGGGACGCGTGGGACACCAGCGTAATCGGTGCGGGAGCCACCGCCGTGAGAAAGGCCGCGCCCTCGGCCGCAACCGCATCGGTTGCCGCGGTCGTCACGGGCGATGGTCCGGCGTACGAGAAACGGTCGGCGCGGGCGGTGTCCAGGGTCACGATCAGCACGTCACCGGGGGCACCGCGCGGCTTCGCCCCGGGCGCGCACGCGACCGCCACCGCGAGCACGAAGAAGACCAGAGTGCAATTGAGCACGCGTCCTGTCGACGGGTTGTTCCGGGGGTTCTGCGACGTCGTCACAGCGCCGATCATACCACCCGAAAAACGCTCACAAGGGCGGCCACCGCTTCATGCTCCCCACCCTCGTTCTGATTCAGGGGGAGGTGGGGTGGAATTCAAAACTCAAAACTCAAAACTCAAAACTAAATATAGAGCCCACCCGAGATATTGAGCACGACGCCGGTGATGTAGGAAGCCCCGGGGCCGGCCAGGAAGGCCACCGCCTCGGCAACATCCCCGGGGGTGCCGAGACGGGGGATGGCGACATTCTTGAGCAGCGCGTCGCGCTGTTCGTCGGTCAGCTTGTCGGTCATGGGCGTGGTGATGTAGCCGGGCGCCACCGCGTTGACCGTGATGTTCCGCGGTCCGAGCTCGCGCGCGAGGCTCTTGGTGAAGCCGATCAGTCCCGCCTTCGAAGCCGCATAGTTGGCCTGTCCGGCGTTGCCCATCAGACCCACCACCGACGCCACGTTGACGATGCGTCCGGTCCGTGCCTTCATCATCATCTTGGCCACCGGCTGCGTGACCTTGAACACGCCGTCGAGGTTGATCCCGAGGACCAGGTCCCAGTCCTCGGGCTTCATCCGTACCAGCAGCTGGTCGCGGGTGATCCCGGCGTTGTTGACCAGGATGTCGATCCGCCCGTGCGCGTCGTGGATCGCCTTGAGGCATTCCGCAGCCTGCACCGCGTCCGTGACGTCGAGGTGATGACCCTCGGCCGCGCCTCCGGACCCCGTGATCTCGGCCACGATCTCGGAGGTGTCGAGAACGTCGACACACACCGCCGTCGCGCCGCCGCGGGCCAACCGGCGCGCGATTTCGGCGCCGATGCCGCGCGCCCCGCCGGTGATCACCGCGATTTTTCCGTCGAACTCTCCCATCGCGACCTCCATCTCCGTCTCCGTCTCCGTCTCCGAAGGCATCAGGTCAGTTCCGCGATGACCTTCTCCACCGTCTCCACCGTGCCCGCCGGGTAGCACACCGCATTCTTGTCGATGCGGCGGACCAGCCCGCAGAGAACGTTGCCCGTCCCGACCTCGACAAAGGTGTTGAAGCCGTCGGCCAGCATCCGGCGAATGATCGCCGACCACAGCACCGGCGCATCCACCTGCCGGATCAGTCCGTCGCGAACATCGCCGGGAGCCGTCACCGCCGCAGCGTCGACGTTGCGGTAGAGCGGCACCTCGAGCGTCCGGAAATCGAGCTCGCGGAGGGTCGGTTCCAGGCCTTCGCGGGCCGGCGCCATCAACGGCGAATGAAACGGCGCCGAAACCGGCAGCGGCAGAACCCTGCGCGCCCCCAGCCCTTTGCACCGCTCGCCGGCGCCCGCAACGGCGGCCGCGGCGCCGGCAATCACCACCTGACCCGGCGAGTTGAAGTTGACCGCTGCGACGGCGCCGCCGCCTGCCGCCTCCTCCGCCTGACACGCCGCCTCCACCTGTTCGTCGTCGAGCCCGATGACCGCGGCCATCGCCCCCTCACCGACCGGCACCGCCGCCTGCATCAGCCGCCCGCGAAGCCTGACCGTGCGCGCGGCATCGGCCGCATCGAGACCGCCGGCGGCGACCACCGCCGAATACTCGCCGAGGCTGTGTCCGGCGACGCCGCCGACGGTCAGTCCGGCGCCGGACAGCACCGACCACGCGGCGATCGAATGCGCGAGGAGCGCCGGTTGGGTGTTCTCCGTCAGTTTGAGGTCATCCTCCGGGCCGTTCCAGCAGAGTTCGGACAGCGGGGACGAAAGCGCGCGATCCACGGTCGCGAAGACATCGGCCGCAGACGGCCAACGCTCGCTGAGATCGCGGCCCATGCCGACGGACTGGCTTCCCTGGCCGGGGAAGAGTGCAGCGATCAAAGCCATTTCAGTTCTCTCCCGTCGCCGCGTCTTGCAGCACCTGGCAGATCGTGTCGCCGATCGTCTCGATGACCCCGCTCGCCGCATAGGAGTTCGCGAACCGGATCGCGTTGCGGATCGCCTTGGCGTTGGATCTCCCGTGGCCGACCAGACAGGCGCCGTTGACCCCGAGCAGCGGAGCGCCACCGTACTCCGAATAATCGACCTTGCTGCGGAGGTTCCGGAACGCGCCCTTGGCCATCAACAGCCCCGCTCCGTACATCGGCGACTGCCTCGCCTCCTCCATGAGCATGCTGACCACCATTTCGCCGAATCCCTCGGCGACCTTGAGAATGACGTTACCGGTGAAACCGTCGCACACGATCACGTCGACGTTGTCGCTGAAGACATCGCCGCCTTCCATGTTGCCGACAAAACGGATGCCGGCCGCCTTGAGGATCTGGTTGCGCTCACGCGTCTTCGGCCCACCCTTGGTGTCCTCCTCGCCGACCGACATCAACCCGACCCGGGGCGACTGCACGCCGAGGACGCCGGTCGCATACAGCGATCCCATGACCGCGAACTGGACGAGTTGATGGGGCTTGCACTCGACGTTCGCGCCGACGTCGAGGATCAGAGTCTGGCCTCCGTTCTTGGGCACGACTGCGGCCAGAGCAGGACGCTCGACCCCGGCGATCATGCCCAGGGTCGCTTTGGCCGCGACCCACGCGGCGCCGGTATTTCCGGCCGTGACCATGGCCCGCGCCCTGCCGGCGTGGACCAGCTCGGCGCAGACGGTCAGCGACGAGTTCTTCTTACCGCGAAGCACGCTGACCGGCGGGTCCTGCATTCCGACCACGTCCGGCGCATCGACCAGCTCGAGTCCCGACGGCAGCATCCGGAAACGCCCCATCTCCCGCCGCAACCTTTTGTAGGGTCCGGCGAGGAGGACCGGGATCCCGAGCTTCGTGACCGCTTCGACGGCGCCGCGGATGATCGCTTGCGGAGCTCCGTCGCCGCCCATGGCGTCGACGGCGATGGGGCCCTTCACCCGCATATTTCAGCGGTTCCCGGCTGCGGCCGGCGATGCACCCGGACCGCTTCGAACGCACGGTCCGCCGGCACCCTTCGCCGTCCCGCGTGATGAACGATGAGCCACGGGCCCCGATCGTCAGTCGAGCTCTTCGACCCGGATCACCTCACGGCCCTTGTAGTTTCCGCAGTGCGGACACACCTGGTGAGGCGGCTTGGGCTCGAAGCACGACGTGCAGAGGCTCTTGGCCGGCGCGCTCAGCGCGTCGTGCGCGCGTCGCGTGTCGCGGCGGGTTCTTGAAATCTTGTGTTTCGGATTCGGCATCTTCAGACTCCTATCGAGATCGGTTGGTCAGCTGTCGGAACGCGAGCCGGTCAGGTCCGCGAGAGCCTGCCACCTGGGATCGACCTCCGGCGGACACTCACAGGCGGCGGCCCGGTTGCGGTTGGCGCCGCAGGTCGGACAGAGCCCGGCACAGGCTTCATCGCAGAGAATTCGCATGGGAAGAGCGAGCAGAATCTGTTCCACCGCGAGGTCGAGCAGATCGAGCTCGTTGCCCTCCAGAAAAACCACATCGAGATCGTCCTCCTCGAGACCGATCTCGTCATCGGCGGTCTGGGTCGAGGGCCATCTGTACTCCACGGAGTACGGCTCGTCGACCGTCCATCGCACGTTGTCGAGACACCGCGAACAGGCAAGGTCTCCTTCCGCGCGGAACCGCCCGTACGCGGTCACTGTGTCACCGTCGGCACGCACCTCACCCTCGAGGTGGACCCTTACCGGCGCGGTCACAACCTCACCGTCGAGCCGCTCGGGCTCCACCGCGAACCGTTCGTCGAAGACCAGCGGTTCCTGCTCGAGACGTGAAATATCGATCTTCACACGCACACCTCTCCCCGCAGGGAACGCGAAGTATAGCATTTCAAGGTGAAAATCGTCCCTTTACCCGGTCGTCCCCGGCGGAGGCCCTGCCCTGCCGGGACCTCAGGGTCCCACGGGATCGGCCGCCATCCGGTCGGTTCCGACCCCGACCACCGCGATGCTCGCCCCCAGCGCCACGACCGACATCACCGCCCACAGGGTCTCGCCCGCCAGCGGCAGAAACCGCAGCACCAGCAGGACGAGCGTGCCGACAAAGACCTCGAGGCTGATGGGCAGCGGGTGGTGCAGCCATTTGCGCAAAACCGCGGCGCCAAGCGCAGCGCCGATGACTGTGAGACCCACCGCCTTGGCCGCGAAAAACACGACCATCAGCCCCGCGATCAAGGGTACGCCGAGCGCCGGGCCGAACCCGAGCGCGGCCACCAGCGATGCGATGACGGTCAAGTAGACCAGGAATCCGAGAGCCGGCACCCGGTAGCCCAGGGGGGGCAGCGCCCAGGCGCCATAGCGCATCCGGACGGGAAAGAGAAAGGCCAGACCGGTGGTCACGAGCAGCCACCCGCCCGATGCCAGGAGCCGCACCGCCACGTTGACCCGGGTCGAGAGCGGCCCCTCGCCCGGAGCTTGAACGAAGCTCGCCAGCGAGGCAAAGGAAAAAACCCGCCCATTCACCACCGCGCCGCTCGAGATCTCGGCGGTCCCGAACACCGCCAGCACGTGACGGCCCACCTCGGCGCCGCCGGCGACGCGGATATTCCCGCCGACGGCGACCGCGTCCCCGGTCACCCGGGCGTTCTCGCCGAGGACCAGATCGGCGGCGAATACGACGACATCCCCGTCCACCGGCTCATCCACGACGAGGTCCGCGAGAACCGAGGTCCGGCTGGGTCCGGCGGCAGCGGGAACTGCCCACAGCGCCCAGCCGAAGACGATTGTTGTGAGGAGGATCAGCCTCTGCTGCGCCATGGCGCGATCTTACGCCATCGCCGGACCGTGGCAACCACGCCGGCCAGGCCGAGCAACCCGATCACTCCGGCTGCCGCCAGGAAGACGGGGTTGACCGCCGCGGCAGCGGCGGCGGCACCGGTCGAGCTGGCCGCATACCAGTCGGAAACGCCGCCCAACAACGCCGACCAGCCCTGGGTCGACCAACCCGGCAGCAGCGAAAATACACCGCTGCCCGGGACACCGCCCACCAGCACAGCGCCGACGACGGCAAGCAGCAACGACGCCGCAACCGGCACGAATGCGACCACGCGGCGCCAGGTGCGCACCGGACGCAGGGCCGCCATGACCCCGGCGACGACCGACGGATCCGCCGGCGCGACCGCTTCTCGGAAGATGAATCCGAGAGCCCTTTCGGCCGCCGCGACCTCCGCGCAGCCGGGACAGGCGTCGACGTGCCGGCGTTCTGCCGCACCGAGACGGACAACCTCACCGCGGTTCTCGGTGAGAGCCTCCTGGATGATCTGACATTCGCTCGCCACGTGCGCCTCCTCGGAATCCATCCCGTCGCCGCTACAAGAACGCGGCCAACGCTTTTCTTAATACGGAGTGGGCTCGAAAAAGTTTGTTTTTTACCGTGCCCAGGGGCATGTCCTTGAATTCGGCGATTTCCTGGTAGCTCAACCCCGCGAAGTGGCGGAGCAGTACAAGCTCGCGGTACTCCGGACGAAGGTCGTCGATGACCTGATGCAACTCCTCGGCGAGAGCCCGGTTCTCGAGATGGCCGAGGGGGTCCTTGTCGAGCGCGGCGACGACAACCTCCACCTCGTCGCCGTCGAGGTCGGTGCGGTAGAGAGACACCGTCTGCAGCCGTCGTCGCCGCAGGTGGTCGATCCCGAGATTGTGGGCGATCCTGAAAAGCCAGGTCGAGAATCGATAGCGGGGATCGAATCTTCCGAGGGCCGACCAGGCGCGGATGAAAGCCTCCTGTGTCAGTTCGCGGGCCAACTCGATGTCGCCCACCAGCTGGCCGAGGAACGCGGTCAACCGCCGCTGGTAGCGGAGGACGAGCGCGCCGTAGGCATCCTCGTCACCGTCGAGGGCGAGTTCGACCAGCTTCTCGTCGGCCAGCGGTTCGGTCTTTCCGGTCACGGGCATCGATCATACCGCGGCAACAGAGGCGACATCCATCGGGATACGGATTCAGCCCGGGAGGGTTGCCGGGATGCCGGTCGTAGGATCCAGGATCCAGGATGCAGGATCAGTGCTGTCCACGACTGATCCCCATCTGACCTTGCCACACTGAAAACACTGGAGGTGAGAAAACGGCGGTCCAGGTCTCGAACTGAGACACGGGTGAACCGAGATGCTGGAAACATCTCTGAAGGTGGGCCAAGGCCCACCCTACGAACCCGCTCGAAACCCGGGTCCGAAGTAGGGTGGGCCTTGGCCCACCTTCAGACCCGCCGCGGTCGGGGTGGAGCCTGAATGTGAATTCGAGCAGTCCACGATGCCGTCTTGGACACGAGTGATGCAGGATGCAGGATGCAGCAGAGTGGTTCTTCCGACCTACGGATCGTTCGATGAACCCTGGATCGTGCATCCTGTGACCTGTATCCGGGTTGGTGCGGGGCTCTGTTAGACTCGCGAGGGAGGTGCGCGTGAAAAAATTGCGTCCCCTGGCGTCGCTGCTGACCCTGGTTCTCGCTCTGCCGATGACCGGCGGCACCGCCGAAGAAGAACCACTCGCAGAGAACCAGGTCCGTCCCATCGGCGGGCTCACCTTTGTCGACGAGTTCGAGCTCACGATCGCCAACCTGGTGGTCTATGTGACCGACAAAAAAGGCGTCGCCATCACCGATCTCACGGTGGACGACTTCGAGGTCTTTCAGGACGGCGAGGCCAAACAGATCACCAACTTCAAGCTCTACACCGACGCGATCATCCGTACCGAGCTGGCGGCCCGACAGGATGACCTGATGCCTCTCGTCACACCGACCCCGGCGCCCACCGACGCCGCCGGGCCGATCCCGGTCCACATGGTGCTCTACATCGACAACCAGAACCTCGACCCTCTCGACCGCAACCGGGTGCTCTCCCAGACCCGGGAGTTCGTGCGCACCAGTCTCCACCCGCCGGCACAGATGATGGTGGTGGCCTACCAGCGTTCGTTCGAGGTTCTGCAGCCCTTCACATCGGATCCGAACAAGGTCATGGATGCCCTGCGCGCGGTGCGCCGCTACTCCGGCGGCCGCACCGAAAACGACAACACGCGCAAGGACATCATCGACCGCATCAAGTCGATCGAGAACGAAAAGCGGAGCGGCACCGGCTCCAGCTACAGCGGTTCCGATCTCGGGAGTGAGTGGAACGAGGCCTATCAGATGATCGACAACTACGCCAAGGAGGGCGTCAACGACCTCAAGTTCACGATGGACGCCCTGCGCCAGGTCATCACCAGCCTGTCGGGGCTGCCGGGGAAAAAGGGCATCATCTACGTCTCCAACGGCCTGCCGATGGTCCCCGGGATGGACCTCTTCTACGAGCTCAACCGGGTCACCCAGAACTCCGCCATCCTCACCCGGATGTACGAGTTCGACCAGACGAGGGCGTTCGCAGCCCTCGCCGCCAGCGCCAACGCCCAGGACGTCGCCTTCAACTCGATCGACGCGGCGGGTCTGACGATGGGCGGCATGGGCAGCGCCGAGTTCGCGAGCGCCCAGGACCCGCTTTCGGCCTCGGTGGGGCGCCACAACCTCACCGACAGCCTGCGTTTCCTGGCCGACGAAACCGGCGGCATCGCCATCATCAACACCAACGACGTCGCGCCGAAGCTGAACCTGGTCACCCAGGACATGTTCACCTACTACTCCATCGGCTACCCGTTGCAAGCCAGCGGCAAAGACAAGGTCCACAAGGTCAGGGTCAAGCTCCGCGACAACCCGGAGTTCAAAGATTACGAGATCCGCTACCGCTCGCGGCTCGTGGAGAAGTCGCTCGAAACCAAGGTCCAGGACACGGTCGTCTCGAGCCTGGTCTTCGAGGTGGACGACAACCCGATGCTGGTCGAGGTTGAAACCGGCACGGCATCGACCGCGAGCGAGAAGCGGTGGTTGCTGCCGGCCCACATCTCGTTTCCTATCAACAACATCGCCCTGCTCCCCGAGGGTGAGGATTACGTCGGTCGGATCGTGCTCTTCGTGGCTGCCCGCGACAGCAACGGCAAACAGTCGGACCTCGTCCGCCAGGAGCACGTGATCAGCGTCCCGGCGAAGGACTACGAGGCTGCCCAGAAACAGCGATGGGGAATCGACACCAGTCTGCTGATGGAGTCGGGCCGCTACAAGATCTCCGTCGCCGTGCTCGACCCCCTGACCCGCCAGGACTCGTATCGCACGGTCGCAGTCGCCGTAAATCCTGAGTAGAAGCTGTTAGCGGTTAGCCTCTTGCTGTAATCACGTTGGCAGAGGCGGGGCGGAAGGCCGGTGAAACTCAGCGAGGTGAATCGTCCGTAGAACGTTGGGGGTAGAAGGGCGAGCACCTCTGGCGAGCGACTTCATCAGGCTCGATACGTCCGGTTTCAGGCGGTACATGTCTTGTTCTCAGGAGGCTCAGCTGTTCAGCTGAGCTTTTTGCAGAGACGTTTTGTGTCGTTGTCGCGCTGAGGGTGCGCAAGACCGCCACCGTCCAAGACCGAAGTCACGAAGGATGCTCACCAAGTTGAGGTTCTTTGTGTTTTTCTTTGAGTCTTTGTGCCGTCGTCGGTTAGCGACGTCACTACAGCCTCTTGATCCTCGCGGCTGGGCCGATTCCAAACCCACGAAGATCTTCACCAGGATCAGCGAAATCAGAAGATGGGCAATGGCTATCAACGCTGCCCGGCTTGACCGTCCGCTAATTCATGCAAGAGGCTGAGCTAACAGCTAGCTGCCGCCGCCGGGCGGCGGCAGCTGACCGAGCGCCTCGCGCAACATCGGCTGATTCGGGTTGATCCGGAGCGACCACTCGAGCTCCCGGCGAGCCAGCTCGGCATCGCCCTCGGAGGCTGCGGCGAGACCGTAGAAGGCGTGAACGGGCCCGCTGTCGGGAAACTTCTGGGAGGCCACCGCACCCACCGGCAAGGCCTCGGCGCAGCGATCCGCCCGGACCCGCAGCACCATCAGGTGGACGTAGTAGGGCTCGTGTTCCGGATAGCGCGCGATGGCGCGCGTCAACAGCGCCTCGGCACGATCCGGCAGGCTCAGACTCTCGTAATCGGCGGCCGCGCGGTCAATGGTCCGTTCGGGGTCGCGGAGGCCCTTGTCGACAGCGATCCAGAGCTGCTCGTCGGCCTTTTCCCACTCCTTCATTTCCATGTACATCCTGCGCAGGTTGTAGTGGGGCGACGCGTATTCGGGGCTCATGGCGATCGCCTGGCGCAGCAGACGCTCGGCCTCGTCGTACTTCTTCTCGTTGATCTTGATGACCGCGAGGTTGTTGATCTGGCCGCGCGTGGCGGTGGCCGGCTGCGGGGTCGGCGCGGCGGGCGCGCTCACACTCGGTGCGGCTCGGTCCGCCGGAGTCCCCAGCGACGGTTCCGCCGCCGTTCCGCCCGCGCTGGTGCCGTCCTCGCCGATGTAGCCGAGGGCCTTGAGCTTGGCGATGAACTCGGGGTCGACCGGCGCCGCCCCGCCGCCGCTCTGGCTGTAGGAGGCCGGCGGGACCAGCGGCCCCCACTCCACCGGGGCAGCGTTTGCGGCGGGCGAGCCCGGAAGCACGGCTGACGGCCAGGCCGGATCGGCGGGCACGCCGAGGAGTGCGGCCAGGGTCGGTGCGACGTCGTACACCGAGGGTTTCTCCTGCACCCGTCCCCGTCGCGTGACGCCCGCGCCCGCGATCACGAAGACCGCGTCGTCGGCGTGCCACAGCGGCGCCGTCGGCCCGGCGGTTCCGGAAAGACCGCGGGGCCTCTCCCGGCCCCACTTGAACCCGTGGTCGGAAACCAGCACCACCGCATACTCGTCCAGCGGACAGGCCTCGAGGTAGCGGCCGATCCAGCGGTCGACGATCTCGAAGTAGATCGGCACGGCGGCCGCGTAGACGGCGGCGGTGGCGTCGTCGATCTCGAGGGTCGGCGGCGGCAGGTACTGGGCCAGCAGGTGGCCGATGGTGTCGGTGCCCTCGAGATAGACCATCATCAGATCCGGTTTTTCGGCGGCCAGGGCCAGACCCGCCCCCAGGTAGGTGCGGGTCGCACTGAGGATCCGGCGCATCCCGTCGACCGGATCCTCCATGCCGAGATTGCCGGCGACCGCGCGGTCGAAGACATCCTCGGGCACGTCCATCAGAAAGCGCACCGCCCGCCAGTCGGTCTCGGCGACGGCGCGATCACGCAGGTCCGTGAACTCGGGAATCCGCTGTGGCGGGAACACGAGGTCCGGCGGGTCTTCGTGAAAGACCTCCTCCGGGATTCCCTGTTGCAGGGTGTAGTAGAGACGGTCGGAGACCATGGTGCCGTTGACCCGTTCGGCGGGCCAGGTCGCCCACCACCCGACCACGTCGACCGAGAGCCCGAGGGCGGAGGCGATGTTCCAGACCGCCGGCACCTTGCGGCTGCGTCCCGTGACCGGCGCCATCTGGCCGGTCTCGGGGTCCTTTTCAACGAAGTCGAGCACGCCATGAACATCCGCCGACACCCCGGTCACCATCGAGGTCCAGATCAGCGGCGACAACATCGGCACCAGGGTCGTCATCTCGCCCCAGGTCCCGGTATCCATCAGCCGCTTGAGGTTGGGCATGCGGCCGGACTCCACCCACGGCAGGACGAGGTCCCAATCGAGACCGTCGAGGCCGAGGACCAACACCTTGTGGCGAGGAATCGAGAGCCGGGAGGCGATGTCGGCGAGCAGACCCGCACGCACTTCCGCCCGGTCGGGCTCCAAGATGACCGCGACCGCGCCCTCCGGCACGCCGAGCTCCAACGCGAGGGCCCGCCTCAGAACCGCCTGCGGGTCCGCCGGGCAACCCGGCGCGCCCTGACCCTCCACGACAAAACAGGCCAGAGGGTAGGACCCGACGGTCTGCCGCACCGTGTCGGCGACGCTGCGGCGCAGTCCCTCGCCGGGCGTGTCGGCGGCCTGCAGTTGCCACGCGCCGACCGGAGGAACGAGTTCGACGACCGTTGCGACCTTGGCGCCGTCGGCGGTGGCGGCGGGCAACTCCGCAGCCAACCGGTGGGCGTCAAGCCGTTCGCCAGACCATCTCGGAGCGATCGCCGGACCACTCTCCGGCACCCGCAACCGGCCCGTCGCGGCGCTCCACACCCACAGCCCACCCGCCGACGGGACCCAGGCCACCGTTGCCCACAGGACGGCTGCCAGCAGAAGAACGACGGTGCACAGAACAACGAGATTTCGTCGCGACATGGCGGTCATTCTAGCACTGGCGGCCGCACCGCCCGGGCATCAAAAAAGGGAGGGCCCGAAGGCCCTCCCGGTTGAGGCTCGAAAAGCCGGATTAGAAGGACAGGCGCACGCCGAGGCGGACCGTCATCGGATCCTGCCACGCGTTGGCCGTGTTGAAGGCCGGGTTGTCGGACGGCCGGTCGGTGTCGCCCGGTTGCAGGGCGGGATAGTTCTCGCCCGTATGCCAGTCGATCACGTTGTACTCGAGGTCTCCGGTGGTGTAACGAATGTTGCGACCCGTCTCACCCTGCCTGTTGAACAGGTTGAAGATGTCGACCAGCAGGTTGAGCTCCATGCTCGAACCGAGCTTGACCGGGTATCCGAGGTGGAGGTCCGCCTCGTAGTAGGCGTCCGACCTGCCGAAGGCGCCGCGTTCCGACAGGTAGTACTCCCAGTTGTTGTAGGCGCCGGAGTACCCCATGGCGGTGATCGGGGTGCCGTCGGTGTAGTAGAACGAGAGGCCGGTCGAGAGACCGAAGTTGAAGCGGTAGATGCCGTCGAACTTGAACTGGAACGGAATGTCGTTCGACAGCTGGCCCTCGTTGTTGACCTGGAAGTCGGCGTAGTCGAAGGCCGAGTTCAGGTTCGGGTCGAGCTGGCCGGTCGAGGCCTGGAAGGTCCCGTCGTAGTTGCCGGTGAGATCCGACCACAGGAACGAGGTGATGAACTGGAAGTTGTTCGAGAAGCGCTTCTTCAGGGTCAGCTCGATGCCGTCGAACTCGCGGGTCGGGGTCGGGATCGGGTGGAAGTTCGGACACTCCTCGGGAGTCGGGCAGTCGTTGTATCCGTAGGCATAGCCGATGTCGTAGGTGCCGGTCATCAGCCCGTAGCTCGGGTTGCCGATGTAGTAGTTGCCGTCGGCCGAAAGCGCGTCCTCGATGACCTGCTTGAGGCTGCGGTCGATGTACTTGATGCCGGCCGCCCAGTCGGAGGCAAACTCGTACTCGAAGCCGACCACGTACTCCTCGAGGTGCTGGCCCTTGACGTTGGGGTCGACGTTCGAGAAGCCGCCGCCGAGGATCTGCGAGGAGCGGACCGTGGGGTCGCTGGCGACGTCGTTCGGGTTGTCGGAGAGGTTGTAGCTGAAGATCGAGATCTCGCCGCCGAAGGAGCGGATCACGATGTCCATCGGGATGGTCTCGTAGAACTTGCCCCAGTGCCCGAAGACCTTCATCTTGCCGCTGCCCGAGGGATCCCAGACAAAGCCGAGACGCGGCGCGACCTCGTCGTCGATGTCGGCCGACACGCCGCCGTCGGCGTTGAAGAGCTTCTGAGCGCCGAACCGCACGCCGAGGGCGAGGGACAGGTTGGAGGTCACCTGCCAGGTGTCCTGGATGAACCAGGCCGCGTTCTCGGCCTTGGTGTCGATCGACAGGGGCGCCTGGATGTCGGCGGGCGTCAACTCGGTCGGATCGAGACCCGCCGAGTTGAGGTAGATGCGGTGGCGGAAGTAATAGGGTTGGCCCTGGCAGTTGCGGGTCGCGGACTGGACGCAGTTGAAGCGGTAGATCCGCTGGCCGGCGCCGCCGTTCCAGTTGTCGTTGACCACGCCGATGTCCTCGTACTCGTAGCCGAACTTGAACTCGTGCGAGCCGGCGAGGTTGCCGACGAACCACGACATGTCGATGTTGTACTGGTCGCGCGAGAACTCCTGGTTCTGGTGAAAGCCGAACCCGGACTCGCGGTCGTTGGCGTTGCCGTTCGCAGACCAGCCCCAGACGGTGGTGCCGTCGCCGAGCGGGTTGCTGAGGTCGACGTAGCCGACCACGGAGGCGCCGGGGCCGGTCTGGAAGCTCTTCTCGTTGTGCTGCGCGGCGCGCGCGCTGATGACCACGTTCTGACCGAAGATGCCGTCGTAGTTGAACGAGTAGTTCTCGCCGCCGGTCTCGATCGTGTACTCGTAGTGGAGCGGGGTCGAAGCGAACGATCCGATCGCGCCGGTCCGCTCCGCCGGGTCACCGAAGGCCGAACCCGACAGGGAGTGGTTGGCCGCGATGCGCCAGGTGAGCTTGGCCGCCCACAGGTCGCTCTCGGTGGTGTCGGGGAGGACCTCGCCGACCGCCGGTGCGCCGTCGATGGGGAAGGACTTGAGGACCTCGTCGTTGTCCTCGTTGCTGACATAGTCATAGGCTGCGAAGAACCACAGCTTGTCCTTGACGATGTAGCCGCCGAGGTCGAGGCCGACGTCGTAACGGGTGTAGTCCACGGTCACCTTGTTGCCGCTGACGGCGCCCGCTTCCGGAGCGCTCTTGAGGCTCGCCTGGAGGTCCTGGGCGTCGTAGTAGCCGAAGACGTCGCCGTGGAACTCGTTACCGCCGGACTTGGTGATCACGCTGATCACCGACCCGGTGGCGCGGCCGTACTCGGCGTTGTAGGACCCGGTCTTGACCTGGACCTCGCCGATGAACTCGAAGTTGAGGGCGGTGCCCTGCTGGCCGAGCTCGACGCCGGTGGTGTTCGCGCCGTCGATGTAGTAGGCGTTCTCGGCGCCGGTCGAACCGTAGAAGGTCTGGCCCGAGGCGTCGCTCTGGGCGCCCGGGGTCACCGAAGCGACCGAGGTGTAGTTGCGGCCGGTCGGAAGGTCGTTGTAGAAGTCCGACGACAGGTCGATACCGATGGTGGTGTTCGACGTGTCAACCAGCGGCGACTCCGAGGTCACCACCACCTCGTCGGTGAAAGCGGCCGTCATGACCGAGTCCACGCGGGTCGTGGAACCGATTTTGACCGCGATGTTCTCCTGGGTCCGGGTCTGGTAGCCCGACATGCTGAAGGTCACCGCGTAGTTGCCCGGGGGCAGAACCAGGAACTTGTAGGTGCCCTGGGCGTCGGTGACGGTGGCCTGCGCACCGATCAACGCGTCCGAGGCGATGCTGACGGTCACGCCGGGCAAGGCGGTGCCCGCCTCGTCGCCGACGCGGCCCTGGATGTCGCCACGGGTGGTCTGGGCCATCAGGCTGCCAGCCGCCAGCGCGCATGCCAGAAACGCAATAAGAATCTTTCCCGAAATCTTCATACCTTTCCTCCTCTGTCTCGTATGTACCTTTTTGAATCCTGTCCGCGAAATAATTCCCCGCCGCGGCTCGGCGTGCATGCGACCGTATTGAGCTTGCGTGACCTCCTTTCCCAAGTGGTCGCTCGGCATTTCAGGATCTCGACGGACCTTCACGCAGTTGACAAGCAATTCAAATGCCAACATCGACCCCCATCCTATCGGGGAAAATCCGAGGATTTCGTGGTGGGGGTCCGGTAAATCGTTCGTGATGTACGAAATATTGGATATCTCGAGATTCGACGCCACCCGACCACGACACCCCGCAGGGGCGGATTTTCCCCTCCCCAGCCACGGGTCCCGCAGGCCGACGACCCCACCCAAGCAGGGCTCGACGTCGAGATTCGGGGCGCGCCGGCCGAGCCCGACGCCGGTGGGGTTCCCGCCGTCCCGGGTTCCGGCGGGTCAGCGGAGAATCAGCCGGCCGCGGCGGTAGTCGAAAACCACGTGGTAGCGGTCGAGAAGGGCGTTGCCGAGGATGCCGTTGAGGTCCGGAATGTTGCGCACGGCCGGGATCTGGTAGGGCTCCATCCATGCGGTTTCGAGTCTTTCGGTCACCCGCGTCCCCACCGTCAGCCGCGCCACCGGCGCGATCGTGACGATTGTCTCGCCGACCACCCCGACGCTGGCTCCGACCGACCGCTCCTCGGGCGGGCCGAGGCGCCGCCGCGAACCGTTGATGAGCGTCAGATAGCGGCCCGAACCCGTGTCCACCACCAACCGCACCGCCAGACTCTTCTTGCCGGCCTCGGTGACCACCTCCGCCTCGATCACCGGGCGCCCGTCCACCACTTCGAGGGCGAGAACCTCTCCCGGCCCGGAGTCGACGAAGGTCTCCGGATCGTGCAGCAGCAGGCGGCGGGTCGAAGGGTCGATCTCGACCACCCAGCGCGCGAAGAGATCGGCGCCGAGAAAGCCGTGGATGTCGCGGCCCGCCGCGGCGGACAGGCGAACCCCGATGTCGTGAATCACCAGCGGCACATGCATCAGCTCGACTCCGTCGCTGCGAATGCTGACGTCATCGGCGAAAAGGACCTGGGTGGCGCCCGACCCCATGCCGCGGGCGAGCCCGGCCTCGCGTACTTCGAGACCCAACGCGGCGGCCAGGTACGGGTCGGTGATGGAGCTCTGGCTGGCCCCGGTATCGAGCACGAAATCCATCGGCGGCGAACCGTTGATGGTCACCGAGACGAGGACGAGGCCCCCGAAGGCCTCGTAGTGCACCTCGTGGATGCACGGCGTCGCGGTGGACGCGCCGTCCTCCGCGAACGCGCCTTCTCCCGGAACCCCGATGGCGAGGAAGACGGCGGCGACTGCTGAGAGGGGTTTCATGAAGCGCACCGCTGATGGTCCAGGGCCGGAAGTCTATCACCGTACTCTGTGTGTTTTCTGAATCACGCGCCGCACCGCTCAGCGCGAGGCGTGCCCCGATCCTCCGGTCCCGGTCAGTCCAACTCGACGACCGCGGCGCCCCAGGTGGAGGTCACGAGCTCTTCCACCACGACCGCGAGGCGGTGGGCGTTTCTCGGCCAGCGGAAACCGGAGCCGTACTGCCAGCTGTCCTGCGTCGTGTCCCACTCGATCGGAAACTCCTGGTGGCTGACGAACGGCGGACCGCTGCCGACCTCCACGACCAGGGTGATCCGCATCTCCCCGAGGTCGAGCGGTTTCAAGGTGCCGCGGAGCCCCTCGAGACCGGCGATCACTCTCAGGTCCCCGGTCTGAAATCCCTTCGCCGGTCGGGAGATATTCACAACCGCCGCCGAGACGTCGAGACCGCCGGCGAGGGCTTCCCCGTCCAGGACCCGCCGTGCGCGGGTGGTGGACACGCCGCGCAGGCTCCCCGAGGCCGCAAACTGGCGGCCGCGCAACCTCACTCCGGGGCGGGTACAGCGGATCTCCAACGGGTGCAGCCTGCCGTCCGCGGGCCGGTCAGCCTGATAGGTGACGAGATACGCCCCCGAGATGAGGTCGAGAGCCGCATCGAACTGGCGATCGTTGGCGATCAGCTCGCCGCCCGTGGCGGCGGCCATGATCTGGAGCGGATAGTTGGGGGCGACCTGTTGAAAATCGCCCTGCTGCGCGTCGACACCGCTGGCGCCGACACCCATGTGGTGCTGGGACTTCCCGGTGCCGCCGACATCGGCGCCGTAGGCAAAGGTGGTGTGCGTCGCGTTGATGGGCATCACCGTCCAGCCGTAGGCGAGGGCCACCTCGATCAGCTGCCGGATGTCGTTCTCGAGGCTCAGGGCCGCGTAGTCGGTTCGCAACTTCAGCGCCAGGTAGTGGTCGATCTGTTCGACCAGAGGAATGTAGAAATCCGCGGGGTTGAGGTCGAAGCCCCCGGTCATCCACAGCAGCAACCCGCGCGACGACGGCGGTTGCGATTGCAGCCAGGCGACCAGGCGGTCGAGCTCGCCGCGGATGATCGTGCGTTCGCGGTGGATCGACGCCCGTGCCTTGGCCGCCACGGACTGTGGGCTCGACTGGGTGATGGTGTAGGAGACGTCGAAACCGACTCCCGGCGTGAAATCGCGCATGAAGGCGTTGCGAATCCCTTCGACGGTGGTCGCTCCGGCGGTGGTGTCGGCGATCCGGTTGAGTGCCTCCTGGAGATCCTCCGGCTGCCGGCCCGCCTCGGCGACGAGAATCGGCGACGGGTCCGCCACCACCACATCGACCGGGCCGAGGGCGGTCAGGCGGTCGGAATTCGCTGCGGTCTGCCGGCACAGGGTCTGCAACACGAAGCGGCCGGCGAGCTCGGTGCTGACGTAGACGACCACCCGCCAGGGTGTCGCGTCCCGGGTTGCCGCCCCTGACCCGGGCGCCGAGATCTCCGCACTGGCGGCGTCGGCAGGGGAGACCGGACCCGGCCCGGTGCCCGGCTCGAGATCGAGGATCCGGACCGGCTGATCGTCCTCGAGAACCAGCAGCTCGTCGGGCCGGAGGTCGAACACCGGGCGCCCGTGGTCGTCGAAGGCGATCAGCGTCGTCGAGACGGCGGTGACCTCGACCAGCCCGCCGTACGATGTCGATCCGCGCTGCCGCTCCTGCATTTCCGACGCAATGGTGCCCGGCGGAGGCGTCGGCGGCACCTGCGCCGCGGGCCGGCCGGCCGCTGCCGCCGACAACACCACCACCGCGGAGAGAGCGAAAAACGTGATCGATTTCATACGAGCGTCTCTGGCGCCAGGGCGACCGGACGGTGGGGCAGTCTGTTCGTCGCACCGCCGGGAACACTCTGGTATACGGAGTTCTCCTGCGCCGGGTTACCGCACGACGATCGTCACTCGATCTCCACCAGCAGTTCGCCGCTCTCCACGGTGTCGCCCGCCGCCGCGTGGACGGCGGCCACCCGCCCCGCCTGCTGCGCGGCGAGCTCGTTTTCCATCTTCATGGCTTCGAGAACCACCAGCGACTGCCCGGCCACCACCTCGTCTCCGGGCGCCACCTTGACCGCCACCACCTTGCCCGGGATCGGCGCCGTCAGACGGCTCGGGCCGCTCTCGCGGCCGCCGCTCACCGCTTCGACAGCTTCGGCCGGGGACAACACCGCGAGGTCGAACTCCCGCTGTCCCACACCCACCCGCCAGCTGCCGTTGCTGCGGTGGTGGTAGGTGATCTGAAAACTGCGCCCGCTGTCGGGGTAGCGGAGCGAGGCAAAGGCGCCGTCGAGCCGCACCAGCTCCACGCGGCGCGGCTCGCCGTCGACCGTGATGTCGAAGACCTCGCCCTGACGTTGCACGTCAACCTCGCGTTCCGCCTCGCCGCCGCGGATGAACCACTTCATCGGGGAAACCTCCCGCGCGCCACCCGGTTGCCATCGTCCCACCAGGCGCTGTTCTCGCCGTACGCAAAGAGGTCGTCAGGCAGCCCGCCCGCCTCGGCCGTCGCCAGACAGGCGGCGGCGATGGCGGCGGCGATCTCGGCTTCCGGGTCCTGCCTTCCGTGCAGCTCGGCGAGACTGCCCGAGGCCAGCAATTGATCGAGGAAGCCGGTGTGAAAATCGGCGTCGCGGAAGGCGTCCATCTCCACCAGCGCCCTGAACAACGTCAGGGTGGTGGCGACTCCGCTCACCTGGTACTCCGAGAGCGCTCGCCGCAGCCGCTTGACCGCCGCCTCCCGATCCGGCGCCCACACCACGAGCTTCGCCAACATCGGGTCGTACTCGAGGGGCACGACGCTGTCCGCGATCACTCCCGAATCGACCCGCACACCGGGGCCCGCGGGTCGAACGTAGAGGCTGATCCGCCCCGGCGACGGCGCGAAGTTGCGCAGCGGGTCTTCGGCGTAGATCCGGCACTCGATCGCGTGGCCCCTCGGAAGGAGGTCCTCCTGGCGCAGCGACAGCTCCTTGCCGAGGGCGAGGTTGATCTGTTCGACCACCAGATCGACGCCGTACACCTCCTCGGTGACCGGGTGCTCGACCTGCAAGCGGGTGTTCATCTCGAGGAAGTAGAACCGGCCGTCGGGGTCGAGCAGGAACTCGACCGTCCCCACCGAGTGGTAGCCCGACGCTCGGACGAGGGTCAGCGCGGCCTCGCCGATGCGTTGCCGCAGCTCGGGCCCGACCACCGGCGACGGGCACTCTTCCACCACCTTCTGGTGACGGCGCTGGATCGAGCACTCGCGCTCACCCGACGTAGACGGCGTTGCCGTGTCGGTCGGCCGCCACCTGGATCTCCACGTGGCGCGCGCGGTCGATCAGCCGTTCCACGTAGACCCGCGGGTCGCCGAAGTAGGCCTTGCCCTCGGAGCACGCGCGCTCCCAGGCGTTCGCGAGTTCGCCGCGTTCCGACACCGCCCGCATCCCCTTGCCGCCGCCGCCCGCCACCGCCTTTCAAGAGCACCGGCAGCCCGTGTTCGTCGACAAAGGCCTCGAGCTGGGACATCTCGGTGATGGGCTCCATCAGCCCCGGGATCAGCGGCACCCCGGATGCGGCGGCGAGCTTGCGCGACTCGGTCTTCGAACCCATCAGCCGCATGGCGGCCGGCGGCGGCCCGACCCAGGTCACACCCGCGGCCTCGACGCGTTCGGCGAAATCGGCGTTCTCGGCCAGGAATCCGTAGCCGGGGTGGAGGAGGTCAGCGCCGCTTGCAGTCGCCACCTCGAGCAGGCGATCGACGTTGAGGTAGCTCTTCGAGGCCTCCGCCGGGCCGATCGGAAAGGCCTGGTCGGCCATCAGGACGTGCGGCGCCGGCCGGTCCACCTCGGAGTAGACCGCGACCGTGGCGATGCCCATCTCCCGGCACCCGCGGATGATCCGCACCGCGATCTCCCCCCGGTTGGCGATGAGGAGCTTCATGTCGGCGTCCCGGAGATCGCGGAATTTCGGATTTCGGATTTCGGATTTCGGATTTTTCCCCCACCCAACCCGTGAGCCGGGGCCAGGGCGGGTGGAAATCCGAAATCCGAAATCCGAAATCCGAAATCGAAGGGGTGGGCGGGTGGCATTCCTAATTCCAAATTCCTAATTCCTAATTCCTCATTCCTACAAAGGAATGTTGCCGTGCTTCTTCGCCGGCATGGTGTCGCGCTTGGTCTGCAGCATGGCAAAGGCGGTCACCAGATTCCGCCGCAAGGTCCTGGGCACGATGACGTCGTCGATGTACCCGCGCTCGGCGGCCACGAAGGGGTTGGCGAACAGCTTCTGGTACTCCGCCACCCGCCGCGCGCGCTCGGCTTCGGGGTCGGCCGCCGCGGCGATCTCGTCGCGGTAGAGGATGTTGACCGCCCCCTGCGGGCCCATGACCGCGATCTCGGCGGTCGGAAAGGCGAGGTTGAGGTCGGTGCGGATGTGCTTGGAGCCCATCACGCAGTAGGCGCCGCCGTAGGCCTTGCGGGTGATGACCGTGACCTTGGGGACCGTGGCCTCGGCGAGTGCGAACAGGAGCTTGGCGCCGTGGCGGATGATGCCGCCCCACTCCTGCTCGGTCCCCGGCAGGAAACCCGGCACGTCTTCGACGATCCACAGCGGGATGTTGAAGGCGTCGCAGAAGCGGACGAACCGCGCCCCCTTGACCGACGCGTTGATGTCGAGCACTCCCGCGAGAAACGCGGGTTGGTTGGCGATGACGCCGACCGGGTGTCCACCGAGACGGATGAAGCCGACCACCAGGTTCTTCGCGAAGTGCTCGTGGACCTCCATGAAATCACCGTCGTCGGCGGCCCACCGGATGAGCCTGGTGATGTCGTAGGGCTTGTTGGGGTCGGCCGGAACGAAGTCGTCGAGATCGGGGATCTCGCGGTCGAGGGGGTCCGAGCTCGCGGCGACCGGCGGCCGCTCGGAGTTGTTGGACGGCAGGTACGACAGGAGCTTCCGGATCTGGGCCAGACACTCGGTGTCGCCGCGGGACGCGAAGTGGGCCACCCCCGACACCGAGTTGTGGGTCATGGCGCCGCCGAGCTTCTCCTTGGTGACCTCCTCGTGGGTCACCGTCTTGATGACCTCCGGCCCGGTCACGAACATGTAGGAGGTGTCCTCGACCATGAACACGAAGTCGGTGATGGCCGGTGAGTACACCGCACCGCCCGCGCACGGCCCCATGATCGCCGAGATCTGCGGCACCACGCCCGAGGCGAGGGTGTTGCGCAGAAAGATGTCGGCGTAGCCGGCCAACGACGCCACGCCTTCCTGGATGCGGGCGCCGCCCGAGTCGTTGAGGCCGACCACCGGCGCCCCCACCTTCATGGCCAGATCCATGATCTTGCAGATCTTGGCGGCATTGGCCGCGGACAGCGAGCCGCCGAACACCGTGAAGTCCTGGGCGAAGACGAAGACCGGGCGGCCGTTGACGCGGCCGTGCCCGGCCACCACGCCGTCCCCGGGAGTCCGGCGGTCGGCCATGCCGAAGTCGGTGCACCCGTGCTCGACCAACGCGTCGGTCTCGGCAAAGGTGCCCTCGTCGAGAAACTGCTCGACGCGCTCGCGGGCGGTCAGCTTGCCCTGCTGGTGCTGGCGCTCGATCTTGTCCTCTCCGCCACCACGCCGGTTCGCGTCAAGCCGCTTGTGGAGACGATCGACGACCTCGCGGCTCATGGCTCCTCCTCCGGGGCGCAATCTGCAAGCAGACGCCCCGGGCATTCTACAGTGGCGAACGGTCCAGGTACCATGTCCGCATGCGACGCCTGCCGAGACCGGAGCCTCCGTTGGACGCGAGATGGCTGGACGCCCTGTCGCAGAACTGCGGCGAGCTGCGCGGCGGCGGCGCCCGGTTCGAGGACCTGTACCTCGAGCAGCGGCTCGAGCTCAACGCGTCGGTCACCACCGGTGAGCTGGAGATCGAGACCTGTCGCCTCGAGGGGGTGGCCGCGCGCTGGCGGTCGCCGTCCCGGGTCGTCCTCCACGCCCGCACCGGGATCTCGGCGGCCGCGATCGGCGAGCTGCTCGCCCGCCACGCCGACCGGGTCCCGATGCCGCAGACCCGGCTGATCCCCGCGCCGGAGATGGACCCGCCCCGGGCGTGGATGGAGTGGTCCCGCCACGTCGCCCAGCGGCTCGCACCGTACTCCGGGCAGGTGCGCTACATCAGCCGCCGGGCCGCGGTCGTCCGCGCCGAGGGGTGGACCGCGATCTCGGCCCCGGCTCTGGTCCGGGTGGAGCGCCGCGGGGACCCCTCGTCGGCCCTGCTCGCGGTGTGGGGTCACCCGCAGCTCGCCTCCTGGCTCGAGCAGCTGCTCGAGAAACCTCCCTCCAAGCCCTGGACGGCGCCCGCCGGGACCCGACTGCCGGTGGTGTTTGCCGCCGGCACCGCCGGAGTGTTCCTGCACGAGGCGGTGGGCCACATGGCCGAGTCGGACCTCGCGAAGACCGGCGGCTCGCCACTCGCCGAACTGATCGGGGCGACCGTGAGCACGCCCGGGCTCGAGGTCGTCGACGACCCCACCCGCACCGACCTCCCCGGCGCATTCGACTTCGACGACGAAGGCGTGCGGGCGGCGCCGGTCACGCTCATCCGGAACGGCAAGTTCGAGTCGTTTCTCTGTGACCGGGAAGGCGGCCGCGGCATGCGCTGCGAAGCCGGGCGAGGACGGCGCGCCGCGTGGTCCCGTCCTCCGGTCGCGCGCCTGTCGAACCTGGTGATCAGCCCGGGCGCCGCGAGCCCCGAGGAGCTCGAGGGCGGCCTCGAGCACGGGCTGGTGGTGACGCGGATCGGCGGCGCCACGGTCGACCCCGTGTCCTACCGCATCGTGCTCAGGGTCGAGCGCGGGTGGGAGGTGCGCCACGGCCGGCGGCGGCGCCCCCTGGCCCCGTGCGAGCTCACCGGCAACGTCCTCGAAACTCTCGCCAACATCGACCCGCGGATCGGCGCTGATCCGGTTCCCGATTGGCGGCTGGGGTGGTGCGTCAAGGACGGCGTCCCGTTGCCGACCGGTTCCGAGGCGCCGAGCCTGCTCGTCGGGCGTCTGGAGGTCCTGTGAGCGAAGGCGCCGACCATCTCGGCCGCCTCCACGCCGCCGCCAACGCGGCCCGCTCCCGGCTCGATGCCGCCGGCGCCGCCCGTTGGGAGGTGTTCGCCAAGGCCTCGACCTCGCGCGAGGTCGAGGTCGCCGCGGGCCAACCGCTGCGGGTCGCCCAGGTTGAAGAGACCGGGGTCGCGGTCCGGGTCTTTGCCAACGGCCGGAGCGGTTTCGCCGCCGCCTCGGGGCTCGAAGAGGATGCGTCGCGCCGCGCCATCGAGGGCGCGCTCAGCACTGCGACCCGGCTCGCGGCCGATCCCCTGCCGCCGGAGCGTCTGCTCGGGCTCACCGACGTCCGTCCGCCGCGCGAGTTGCCGGCCAAGGGATGGGCGACCCACGCCGGCCAGGAGCTCGAGCGGGCGGTCGCGGGCCTCGGCGCCGGCCACCTGAGGCTGCGCCGGGCCGTCCTCCAGGAGGGCGACTATGCCTGGGTTCTCGCGACCGGCGACGGCTGGGTCGCGCGCCACCAGGACACCAGCACCTCGCTCATGGCCGAGGTCGAGGTGGTCAGCGAACGGGCGGGGGTGTGGCGCGACTGGCTCCACATCCAGGATCCCGGGCAGTTCGACCTCGAAGCCGCCGCCGCCCAGATCACGGACCGCGCGTTGCTGATCCGGCGCCGCGTGGCGACCGATTCCGGTTTGCGCGACCTGATCCTGCACCCGGAGGTGACGGCCCAGTTGCTGGCCGCCGTGACCCCGTTGTTCCTGGCGGTTCGCGAGGAAGAGGATCATCTCGCAGCTCTTCTCGACAAACACGGGCGTCTGGCGGGACCGGCGTTGACGCTGGTCGATGACCGCTGCGATCCGGAGGCGCCGATCACCGGACCGTGCGACGGTGAGGGCTTTCCGTGCCGCCGAACGTTGCTCCTCGAAGAAGGCGTCCCCCGTTACCGCCTGGCATCGTTTCGCGATGCGGCGCGCTGCGCGGAAACCGCCCGCGGCGGCGCGCTGCGGGTGTCCTACCGAGATTACCCGGCCACCGGAGTCGCCAACCTGGTCGTGGACGCCCGTGCCGGGGTGGCGGCGGCGGAGCTCCTGGGTTCGGCCGACCACGCCCTCTACCTCCTGCGGCCGTTGTCGGCGGTCGAGGTCGATTTCGCCGCCGACCGCTACCGGATGATCGCCTCGGGGGTGTGGCTCGACGGTCCGCAGGTCCGGGGGTGGCACCCGGTGGTCGAGCTCCGCGGCAGCCTCGGCAGGCTCCTGCGCCGGATCGAGGCGGTAGGCAACGACCGCAGGTGGTTCCAGACCCACCAGGGTTTTATCGGCGCACCGTCGCTGCTCATCCGCCGCCAACCCGTTGTCGGCTGAATCGCGTTGCATCGTGCTATCTTGAGTCGTCTTTGGCTGAAATCTGTCAAAGAGTGGAGGATCGAATGGACGTCGGGATTCTGGGTCTGGCGGCGAGCGGCAAGTCGACCCTCTTCAAACTGCTCACCGGGCAGGAACCTGCAGCGGCCGGCGGCCGGCGCGACAGCGCCCAGATCGGCATCGCCCGCGTTCCCGATCGGCGCCTCGACGTCCTGACAGGGATGTACAAGCCCGCCAAGACGACCCCCGCCACCGTGCGCTATGTGGACGTCCCGGGGATCCCCGACGAGCACCGCCGCGAGGCGGCGTTCAGCCTTCCGGAGCTGCGCGCCACCGACGTGCTGATGGTCGTCGTGCGGGCGTTCGGGAACGACTCCGTCGCCCACCCGATGGGCAGCGTCGACCCGCTGCGCGACCTCCGCCACATCGACGAGGAGTTCATCCTCCAGGACCAGCTGGTGATCGAACGACGTCTGGAGCGCATCGACCGCGACATCGCCAAACGCAAGAGCCCCGAGCTGGCGCGGGAGCGAGAGCTCCTCGCGCGGTGTCTCGGGGTGCTCGAGGCTTCTTCCCCGCTGCGTTCCGAGACCTTGACCGCCGATGAGGAGCGGGTCCTCCGCGGTTTCACCTTTCTGTCCCTCAAGCCGATGCTCGTGGTGCTCAACGTCGGCGAGGACGATCTCGCCGGCGATCCCTTTGCGGAGGCCGGGTGGCAGGAGTGGCGCGCCCGACCCGGAATCGCCTTCACGCGGGTCTGCGCCACCCTCGAGGGCGAACTGGCCGAGCTCGAAGGCGATGACGCCGCCGCGTTCATGGCCGATCTCGGTCTCGCCGAAAGCGCCCTCGACCGGGTGATCCGCGATTCCTACAGACTGCTCGGTCTGATCTCCTTCTTCACCGTCGGCGACGACGAGTGCCGGGCGTGGTCGATCCGCGCCGGCACCCCGGCGGTCGAGGCCGGCGGCGTCATCCACTCGGACATCCAGCGCGGCTTCATCCGGGCCGAGGTGGTGCCCTACGAGGAGCTGATCGATGCCGGTTCACTCGCGGTCTGCCGGCAGCGCGGGACCCTGCGGCTCGAGGGCAAGACCTACGTCGTTTGCGACGGCGAGGTCGTGCACTTCCGTTTCAACGTCTGAAAACAGCCGGACCCGGTCAGACCAGCGCTTCACTCACCTTGAACAGCCGGGCCCACCCCGGCAGGAGGTGCGCCTCGTCCGAGGTGTTGGTAATCGGCGTCACGGGAGCGCCGTACGGCATTTCACCGGCCGGTGCACCGGTCGAACCCTCGGTGGTTTCGGGCGTCGCCGGCGGACGGGTGGGGACGCGGCGGGCGGGAGGCGCCGGAGGCGGTGCCGGAGCCGCTGCGACCGGGGTCGGCTGAACCGCCGGGGGGCCGGCCACGGCAGCCGGTTCGCTTTCGGTCTCGGCTGCGGGGGTCGGCTCGACAACCGGAGTGGCTTCGAAGGACCGGCGGACATCATCCACTGCATCGGGTCGAAGGAGCCGCATCGGAATTTCCTGCTCGAACCTGGAGGCGTCGAACCCGCGCAGTCGGGCCCCCACGGCCAGGCGCGACGACAGAACCTCGGGGTTGAACGCGGGGTCGGCGAGCCGGGGGGCCTCGCGGAAGGCGGCCTCGTAACGCTCCATGGCCTTCGCCGGGTGACCGAGCTGTTCCTCAAGCCGACCGTAGTAGAAGTTGCACCAGGCGTGTCCCGGTCGTTTTTTCAGACAACGGGAGTAGGCCTGCTCGGCATTGTCGAGATCCCCGCGGCCGTGCTCGACGAGACCGATGCGGAACCACGCCTCGTACATTCCGGAATCGACCTTGAGGGCCTGCTGATAAAAGCCGATCGCCTCGTCGGGGTGTCCGCGGTCGAAAATCAGGGTACCGAGATCCACCAGGGAGTCCGCGTCGAGCTCGCCGAGGGCGGCGCGCTCCCAGAAGTACCGGATCGTCTCGTCTTCGGGGTCGCCGGCCACCAGCCAATTCGGGAGGTCGGGTTCGTCGGCCGCCGACCCGGCGCCGATCGCCAGGCCGGCACACACCGCCAGAACACACCAGGCCCTCACCGCGTTTCGAATCGATGGAGTCATCTCTTACGTCCTCTTGATCTTGCGCGCCACGACCCTGACCTTACCATCCTCGACCTGAACCTCGAAATGGACCTTTCGCCCGAGGCGCTCCTCGATCCGCCGCCGCTGGGACTCGATCTGCTCGTCAAAGGTCTTCCGGTCAACCTTGACATCGACGCCGTGCTCCGCCTTGGCGGCGCAATAGCGGTCGAACAGAGCATCCCCTTCTCTGCTTTCTACGTTGGCGGGAGCGGGGGCGTTTGCCGCCTCGTGCGCCCGCAGCGCGGGGTTGGTGTGCCCGGAGGCGCTGCGGCCCTCCTCGCGCTCGCGCAGCATCCGTTCCCAGTTCATCGAGTAGGTCTGGAATCGGTGTTGCAGTTGTTCGATCCGGAAGTGATCGGCGCGGCGGTTGGCCGTCTGCTCGGACAGCATCCGGATGCGGCGGGCGAGGCGTTCACGCTCGATTTGCGGGGGAACCTTCTCGACGCCCGAAAAGAAGCGCTCCCACTTGCGGATGTGCTCCTCCAGGACGCGATCGAGAAATGAAATCTGTTCCCTCAGCTCCAACGGTGCCTCCCCGAAGCGGCCGCGATAGAATGACCGCCGTGGACAACCGATACCGGAACATCCCTGCGATGCATCGCCTTCTCGACCTTCCTGCCCTGCGCGCCGCGGCGGATCGTTACGGCCACCCGGCCGTCATCGAGGCCTGCCGCGCCGCCGTCGAACGCTTCCGTCGGCGAGTCGCCGACGGCGAATATTCGGAGGACGCGGCCGACGACCCGGGCGGGACGCTCGAACGCGACATCCTCGACGCGTTGCGACTTGCCGGCGAACCGGCGTACCCCGCGGTGATCAACGCAACCGGCGTGCTCCTTCACACCAACCTCGGGCGGGCCCCGTTGCGACCTAACCCGCCGCCATCCCTCAAATCATACCTTGCCCTGGAGTACAACGTCACCGAGGGGCGCCGCGGCCAGCGCCTGGCGCCGCTCGCCAACAGAATTGCCGCCGTCTGCGGCGCCGCCAGCGCCGTGATGGTCAACAACAACGCGGCAGCGCTCTTTCTGATGCTCACCGCGCACGCGAGAGACCGCGAGGTGATCGTTTCCCGCGGCCAGCTGATCGAGATCGGCGGCTCGTTCCGCCTGCCCGACGTCATGGCCGCGGCCGGCGCGACCCTGGTCGAGGTCGGCTGCACCAACCGCACCCACCTCAAGGACTACGCCGCGGCGATCAACGAGCGCACGGCGGCCATCCTCGTGGCCCACCAGTCCAACTTCCGGATCATCGGATTCACCGCCGGGCCGACGACCTCGGAACTCGCCGAACTCGCGCACGCCCACGGCCTGCCGCTCTTCGTCGACCAGGGTTCGGGCGCCCTCCACGATCTCCGGCGGTGGGGCATTCCCCACGAGGAGACCGTCGCCGATCTCCTCGGCGCCGGCGCCGACGCCGTGTGTTTCTCGGGCGACAAGCTCCTGGGCGGTCCGCAGGCCGGGCTCATCGTCGGCAGCGCTGAACAGGTTGCGCCGCTTGCCCGCCATCCGCTGTATCGCGCGCTGCGCCCCGACAAGACGGCCCTGGTCCTGATGGACGAGGTGCTCGCTTCACATGCGAGCGGCCGTCTCGAGGAGATCCCGCTGTACGCGATGCTCGGGACCCCGCTTGCGAGCCTGAAGAGGCGCGCGCAAAGCGTCGGCCGCCGCCTGCGCTCGGCGGGCGTGCCGGCCAGGGGACGCACCACCCGCGCCGCCCTCGGCGGCGGCACCACCCCGGAGGAAACCATCGCCAGCTACGGACTCTCGGTCGCGGGGGGCCAGGAACTGGCGGACCGGCTGCGCGCGGTCTCACCCCCGGTGATCGCGAGGATCGAGGACGACCAGGTGGTGTTCGACCTGCGGACTGTGTTCCCCGACCAGGACCGCGTCCTGGCGGACGCCGTCGCCCGGGCCTACAGCAGCGATGTCCAGGCGAGCCAGGACGCCGGGGCGTAAAGCCACAGGATCACCGCCAGCGCGAGGAAGGTCCCGAAGGGGAGCTCGGTCTTGCCCGACCCGCGTCCGGCGGCGATCAGCCCGATCCCGAACACCGCGCCCACCGTCGCACCGATCACGAGGACACCGACGACCCCCCGCAGCCCGACCACCGCGCCGATGGCGGCCAGGTACTTGACGTCGCCCCACCCCATGCCCTCGATGCCGCGCCACGCCTTGTAGATGACGATCACCAGGGTGGGCAGCAGGGCGCCGACGACGGCCCCGAGCACCGAATCGAGCCACCCCGTGTAGCCGCCGAGCAGAGAGCACACCAGCCCGAAGAGGATCGACGGATAGGTCAGGGCGTTGGGCAGGATCTGGTGGTCGTAGTCGATCAGGCAGAGGGCGAGCGAAACCCACGCGAAGATAGCCACCTCGACCCCCGTCAGCGTCAGGCCCCACCGCAACAGCGCCAACAGCGACAGAACCCCGGCCGCCGCCTCGACCAGCGGGTATCGAATCGAGATCGGGTTCCTGCAGGTGCGGCACCGGGCGCGGAGGACGAGCCACGACAGGATCGGTATGTTGTCGAACCAGCGGATCGGCGTTCCGCACTTCGGGCACGTCGACGGCGGGTCCTTGACCACCGAGATCTCCCTCGGCAGGCGGTAGATCACCACGTTGAGGAAGCTCCCCACCACCGCACCGACGACGAACGCCATGACCCTCACGAACGGCACGTGGGCCCAATCCATCTGTAAAGCTCCTCCTGCTGCCGCACCATCACATCGCGATCGAACTCGTCGAGCCCTTTGCGTGCCGAAGCCGCCAGCCGCGCCCGTTCGGCGGGATCGCCGATCACCCGGCACACGGCCCCGGCGAGAGCGGCGATATCGCCGACCGGCGCCAGATAGCCGTTGTCTCCCGAGCGTACCACCTCCACCGTGCCGTCGACCCCCGTCGCCACCACCGGCACTCCGGCGGCCAGCGCCTCCACGACCGAGCACGGGAGCCCCTCGTGGACCGAGGTCAGGACCGCCACCGTGGTGGCGTCGAGGAGGGCCGGCACGTCGTCCCACCAGCCGCTGAACACCACGCGATCGGCCACCCCCAGCGACCGTGCCAGGTCCTCGGCGGCCGGCCGCAGCGGGCCGTCGCCCACCATGACGAACCAGGCGTCGGGACGCTCGGCCGCCACCGCCGACGCCACCCGCACGAAATCGAGCGGCGCCTTCTGCGGTTTGAAGTTGCCGACCTGGGTGACGAGGGGCGCCTCTTCCGGGATTTTGAAGTGTCGTCTCACGCCGGCGCCGCCGGACGCGCCGCGGTACGCCGCGAGATCGATTCCGGCCCGGATCACGGTCGCGCGGTCGGAGGCAAAGAGCCGTGACTCCACGCCCCGTCGGCGGTCGCTCTCGGACACCGTGATGAAGTGGTCGGTCCACCGGGCGAGCGCCTTCTCGACGGTGCGGAAGGCGAACCGCATCGGCGGCGGCTGCAGCGGGGTGAAGCCGAAACCGTGGACCGTGTGCACGACCGCCGGCACCTTCTCGCGGTGGGCCGCGAATCGACCGAGGATGCCGGCCTTGGAGGAGTGGGTGTGGACCACGTCCGGCTGAAAGGAGCGGATGACCCGGCGCAGGTCGCGCGCCGCACGCAGGTCGGAGATCGGGCGGACCGGGCGCACCAGCGACGGCACCTCGAAGAGGCGGAGATCGTCGATCGCGGCCGCCTCCGGGTCGAGGAGATCGCCGGGCCCGTACGCCAGTGCGACCTCGAATGCACCACGGTCGAGTCGGCGCGCGGTGTGCAGAACGACCCGCTGCGCCCCGCCCAGCTCGAGCCGGGTGATGACCAGCAGAACCCTCATCGGGCGCGGGTCCGCCGCCACCGCCGGAGCTACGCTTCCTTGCCGAGGCTGCGCGCCGCTCGCATGCCGTCGAGAATCGCGTCCTCCATCGCCGAGTACTTCCATTCCGCCCAGCGGCCGGCCAGCATCACCCCGCGCTCACGCAGAAATCCGCGCAGCAACGCCACCGCCTCACGCCGAGGGTGATCGAACACCACATACGCCGGGTCGAGCACCGTCACCCTGCGGACCCTGACCGCGGCGCGGTCGAGGAGTCCCGCCGCCACTGCGGCCTCTTCTGCAGCCTCGGCGAGCCCGGCGACGTCGCCCTCGCCGGGGTCGAGGCTCACCTCGATCGAAACCGTGTGGTGGCCGGTTGGCGCGAGCGCGCCGTGGTTCGAGGGAAAGCCGACCCGGTAAAAGGGCAGCTCGGGGTCCGGGAAGTACAGCCAGTGCTCCGGGCTCGGGGCATCGCCCTCCACGCCGAGGGCGAGATTGAGGACCCGCACCCAACGCAGCGCCGCCCGCGCGGCGCGGACCTCGTCGGGCAGCTCGTCGGCAAGCCTGTCGACCAGGGCGGGCAGCGAGATGGTCGAGAGCATTTTCCGCCACGGCAGACGCTCGCCGTCCGCGAGCTCCACCCAGCCCTCGCCGAGGTGGACCCGGACGACCTCGCGGCCGAGCTCGAGACCCGGAGTGTGCTCGGCGACCATGTCCGGCAACAGCCGGATGCCGCCGTTGCGCGGGTAGCGGAAGACCGCGTTGTAGCCCACCGGGTCGCGGTAGAGGCCGAAGGCCCCGTCCACCACATCCTCGATCTTCGGCTTGGGGACGTAGCGGCCCACCCAGTCGAGGCTCAGGTCCTCCGGCCGTGCCCGGTACAGCTTGCTGTTGTAGGGGAAGAAGAAGTGCTCGCCCAGACCCTCACCGAACCGGTTCAATACCCACTGGCGAAAATCTTCGGGGTCCTGGCCGTCATCGCTTGCTGCCCATGCCCTGACGAACCCGAGCAGGCAGTCGCGCCGCACCTCGGGGGCGAGACCGCTGGTGTTGATCTGCACCGGATACGAGGTCGTCCTGCCGCCGATCACCACTGCCGCCCGGCGCTCGTGCACCGCCAGCCGGTCCCAGATACCGAGCCCGGTCAGATAGCTCTGGGTTTCCTCCCGCGCCACGTGCAGGAGGTGGCCCGTGTAGTCGAAGGTGAAGCCTTCGCATTCGATGCTGCGGCAGGCGCCACCGGCTTCGGCCTCGCGCTCCAGCACCACCGCCGCAACGCCGTTGCGCGCCAGCTGCTCACCGGCCACCAGACCGGTGAGACCGCCGCCGATGATCACGACGCGATCCATCAGCCCTCCATGGGGATCATGGCGAGCCAGGTCAGCAGTCCGACCACGACGACCCCCACCACCGCGGTCAGGATCAGAGTCGATGTCGGGTCGAGGACCAGCACCAAGAGACCGAGGGCGCCGAAGATCACCGCCACGGCGTAACTCGCGACCACCGTCCCCGCCGTCCACCCGTCCAGCCGACGCCTCACCCGCAACGGAAAGTGGTCGGGGCTGCCGTAGTAGATCTTCTTGCCCGCCCGCAGCCGCAGCACGATCACGTAGAGGGTGTCGATGATCGGCACCGCGAGGATATAGAGCGGCGCCAGCCAGCCGAGGGGGTTGTACATCGTGTAGTCCATCACCATCGCCAGCGCGCCCAGGGTGAGGCCGATGAAGAGGCTCCCGCAGTCGCCGAGGTAGATGACGGCGGGGTAGAAGTTCGAGCGCAGGAATCCGAGCAGGGCGCCGATCAGGGCGACGGTGAAGGCGGCGACGATCCAGCGTCCGTTGAGCAGCGCCACCACCAGCAGGAACGTCGCAGCGACGACGCCGAGACCGCTCGCCAGCCCGTCCATGATGTCGACCAGATTGAAGGCGTTCGACATCCCCACCAGCCACAACACGGTCACCAACAATCGCAGCCACAGCGGCAGCACCGCGACCTCGATCATGATCCCGGATTTCAAGAGCACGAAGACCGCCACGATCTGGCCGACGGCCTTGGGCCCGGGCGTCAGGACGCCAAAGTCGTCGATCAGACCGACGGTGGCGACGATGGTCGAAGCCAGCAGCAGCGCCAGCAGCTCGCGGCTGAACTCGAAGGTCATGCCGATGGAGAGCAGGAAGGCGCCGAAGACCGCCAGACCGCCGAGATACGCCACCGGCTCGCGGTGGTTCTTGAGCTTGCCGTCGGGCGCGTCCACCACCCCGAAACGGAGCGCCGCCTCGCGCGCCATGGGCGTCCCGCGGAGGGCGAGGAAGAAGGCGAGGAAGAAACCGAGAATCAGGCGAATGGTCATAAGAGTTCGCGCAACCTCCGTCGGGGGTATCGGCTCCTGCTGCGCCACTCGTCCATGACCAGCGGCCATCGCCGTTTGAGGTGACCGATGAGCGACGGGCGACGGGCGCCCCCCGCCGCCACCGTCGCCGAGTCCCACACCAAGAGTAGTGGCAGGCGTGGTACGAGATCAAGGGGATGCAGATGGCGGATCAACGTCATCCAGCGGTTGCTGAGCATGCACGCCTCGAGGTGCGGCGGCCGCCGCCAGCGCAGGGGACCGCTTCCGGGGGCCGCACCACCGCCCCGGCGGTGGGTCGCCACCGCCTCCGGACACGTGCGGATCCTCCGGCCGCGGTTGGTCAACCGCCACCCGAGCTCGAGGTCCTCCCAAAAACAGAAATACTGTTGAGCCCACGGGCCGTGCTCGTCCGCCACCTCCGCGAGCGCCGAGGTGCGAAAGACCGCCAGGGCTCCACACGCTGCGAGCACCGGCCGCGGCTTGTACAGATCGGGTGAAGGCGGCCGACCGTAGCCGATGTCCCTGACCTCGAGGTTCGCTCCCTTCAGCACCTGGCCGGCGCTGTCGACGGTGTCGCCATCGGCTCGCATGAGCATCGGGGCGACCCCGGCGAGCTCGGGACCCGTCTCGAAGGCCTCCGCACAGTGGGACAGACAGTCACGGTTCACCGTCACATCCGGGTTGAGGAACGCGAGGACGTCGCACCGGGCCGCGAGCTCGCGAAAGCCGCGATTGCAGCCGCCGGCAAAGCCGCTGTTGACCGGCTCCTCCACGACGGCGATCCGGGAATCGCCGGCCGATCGCGCGATGTCGCGGGACCCATCATTGGAGACGTTGTCCACCACGACGATCCGATCAACCGCTTCGGCCGACGTCAGGGCGTCGAGGCACGCAGGGAGGTCATCCGCCGAGTCGTGGCTCACCACCACGACGCCCACGCCCGGACTCAACCCGCCGCTCCGCCGGGCGTTACCTCGAACGGGGCTTGAAAACCTAAACCACGGGCCATCAGTTGATTATAGATGGTGATCGAGAAAGCCCGGCCGGAACGGGGGACGATCACCCCGCGGCCGCCGCCAGCAACGCCTCCATCCGGTCGACGTGGCGCTCGACGCTGAAGAGCTCGCGTGCGCGAAGGCGGCCGGCCTCGCCCATCCGCCGCCGGAGATCGCCGTCTCCCGCGAACCGCCCGAATGCCGCCGCGAGGCCGCCGACGTCCCCCGGCGCGCACAGCAGACCGGTCTCGCCGTCCATCACCATCTCGGGAACCCCGCCGCCGGAATAACCCGCAACCGGTTTCCCGACGACCATCGCCTCCATCACCACCCGCGGCAGGGGGTCGGGCCACAGGGTCGTGATCGCCGCCGCATCCACCGCCGCCAGCAGCGGCCAGATCTCGGGCTGCGGTGGCACCAGCCGGATACGGTCCGCGTTTGGACCGTCGGCGATCGCACGCTGCAGCCGCTCGACGAATCCCGCCGGGCCGTGGCCTGCAATCAAGAACCACAGGTGCGGGTTCTCGGACCCCGCCTGATGTGCCGCCTGCACGAAGTCGAGCGCGCCCTTGTGCTCCACCAGCTGGCTGAAGAGCCCCACCACGCATGCGTCATCGGGAAACTGAAAGGTCTCGCGAGCGGCAGCTTGTTCACGCACGGTCGCCGGCGCCTCGACACCGTTGTGGACCACGTCCACGAGATCACCCAGCCCCTCATCCCGAAGCCACCCGGCCACCGCTTCGCTGACCGCTACGATCCGCGATGCGTCGCGCCGGAGGCGACCGGCGAACCACCGGCGACGACGACCCGGCGGCAGGATTTCATGAATGTGCCACACCACCGGGCGTCCGCATGCGCGCGCCGCGGCCGCACCGCGAAGATGCGGCAGGCAGTTGACGTGGACGACATCGGGATCAAATTCCGTCAGGAACTCCCGGAGCTTTCTCGCCCCCGGATCCGGGAGCAGGAATCGTGCGCCGCGTGCAGCCTGGAGCCACAAGGGCTGCCTCTCGGCCTGAACCAGCCAGCAGCATCGAACCGGGATCGACCTTCATTTCGACGTCGCTACCGGGTCGGGACGCGGCCAGGCCCCACGGACCCGGCGCCGCAACCGCCACCTGATGGCCTCGATCACTCAAACCGCAGGCGAGGACATCGAGCACCCGCTCAGCACCAGTGGGCGCCGCGATCGAGGCGAGGTGGGACAGGTGGGCGATCTTCATCGGGAGGCGGCTTCCCGGCGGCCGCGGTCGATGACCGGCCACAGCTCCAACGGCTGCGCGTCGAGTTCGGTCAGTTCATAGCCGAAGATCCGCCGCGTCAGATAGGGCAGGTCCTCGCCCTCCGCGTACAACACCCTCTTGCCCTCGACGCGGTCGAAGTACCAGGGCGGGATGAGCCTGAAGAGCATGACCCGGCGCCCTGGAGGTTCGTACAGATAGGTGGCCAGATCACGCTCGCTGACACCCATCGCCTGCTGCGTCGCCATGAACGGCGTTCCGAGAATCACGGCCGAGTCGACCGGGTACGGGAAGTGCGCCGCAGCATCGGCGTGGCTGATCTGGGTGACGCGCTCCACGTAGTGCTCGGGGATCTGGCCCGGCGCGATCCACACCGGCCGCAGCTGATGGTGGCTCCTCCAGGCGTCGAGATCGAGGAGCCCGAGCCCCACCGCCGACGGAATCATCGCGGCCGCCAGGAGGCCGGCGGCCCACGGTTCACCGACGATCCCTCGGCGCACCAGGCCCGCCAGGGCGATCACGCCGAACGGGACCCACGGGAGGAGGTACTGCGGGTCGGTCGGGAGGATCACGAACGGTGTTGACAGCACCACTGTGGCGCTCGCTCCGAGGACCACCAGGGGCTCTCCGAACAGATCTCGAATACGACGACGACGCTCCTTGGATGTCACCACACCGATCACGGCCATCACCGATCCGACGACCAGCGGAAGCCCGATCAGCTCGCGGTAGACCTTGTAGCCCCCGGTCACGAAATCCCTTCGAAGAACAGGTT
Source organism: Candidatus Sulfomarinibacteraceae bacterium (assembly GCA_963823345.1). GTDB lineage: Bacteria > Acidobacteriota > Thermoanaerobaculia > Thermoanaerobaculales > Sulfomarinibacteraceae > Sulfomarinibacter. Next base: position 295,014 of record CAWGLE010000004.1, on the reverse strand, counting down.
CGTAATCCAAGAACCCGATGCCGTGCGACAAGCAACGGCAGTGCGAAAGAGCGATGCGCCGACGAGGCCACCCGTCAACGCCGCTCGCGCGCCGGTGCGCCAGCTCAGCGGATCGACTCCATGCAAAGAGCCCGATCGGAACCACCGCCAGCGCGTTCGTCAGGCGGCACCCAACCGCCAGCCCCAGAAACACGCCCGCGAGCACCGGGCGCCGGCGCTGCACCGCGGCTGCCGAGAGCACGAGAAAGGCCGCCCCGAAGATCGGATCCAGCGTTGTCACCGAGGCCTTCCAGACCGCGGGGTGGAAGGCGACCGCACTGACGGCGAGCAGCCGCAGCGGCTCCGACGACCTCGCCGTCCAAGCAGCACCCACAGCGCAATCATCAGCGCCAAACCAGCGAGCGAGGCCGCCAGGTTCCCGAGAACGGCGGAGGTGCCGAACAGGCTGAACAAACCGCCGACGATCAGCTCGACCGACGGGTAACCCGGGAGACGCGAGGCGACATAGCCGCCCCCGTGGGCCAGAATGTCGCCGGCGCGGGCGACGAGCCAGGCGTCGTCATCGAGTCCGTAGCCGAGCGGCAGAAAGATGACTCTCGAGATCGCATAGACGACCGCGATCGCGAACATTGGGCCCCAGGTCGCGGCTCGACGCTGCCAGGTAGTTCTCGGTTGGTTTCACGTTGTCTGAACCGGCTCCGACTTCGAGCCTACCACGAGGAAAATTACGCTTCGCCACGACCCGGTGATTCGATGCTGCCCCGACATCGCCGCTTCATCACTTGCGTGCGGATTCCAGGACCGGCACGAGACGATCGGTGACAACCTGCTCCCACGTGCGGTCAAGCACACCGTCGGCAATCGACCGCGGATCCCACCCGGTCAATCTCCTCCAGATGCGATCGAGGCCCTCCGCGAAGGCCCCGGCGGTGTCGTCGATCAGGACACCGCTGGCGTCGCTGATCACCTCTCGATTGGCGGTCGTGTCGCTCGCGATGCACAGCAGCCCGGATTGGAGATACTCAGAGACCTTGGTCGAGGGCTGGTGCTCGAACCACGGCACCCGGGGCGTGAAGGCCGACGTTGTGCTCAATGAGGGGCGCCGGCACCAGCCGCCGTGATCGACCCGGTCGCGAATCAGGACCGTGTCCTGAAGACCAGTGTCGATCACGGCTTTGCGGATCGCGGCCAATTCGGCCTCCGATCCGAACCCCACGATGGTGTAACGAATCGGTTTGCCCGGGGTCACGTTCGGCGAGGAACCGGGCGAGGCCGTGCACGGTTCGCTCCAGATGACGGTTGTGAAACGTCCCGACATAGATGAGTCGGATCTCATCCCGCCCAGCGGTGGTCAGATGAGGCTGACGATCCGCCGCCAGCGGCAGAACTCGCGCGCCCGTCGCGGCAGGCGGAGCTTCGGCTGCGCCAACCCTTCCGAGATCGACGGTGATGTGCGCGAAAAAACCAGAGAATTGAACCGCAGCAGGAGGTTTTCGCACGCCTCGCCGCCACGGAGTCGACGTTTCGACGCTGCCGCTGCGGACGTCAAAAATCATCGGCGTCCGCGGGTGAGCGCAAACGGAGCAAAAAGCTGAACTTGGTGCGCCGCAGGAAGACCGCATCGGGCTCGAAATGACTGATGGCTGCACTGGCCTCGAGAGAGCAACCCGAGCTTCGATCTTGCCCAGCGGCGGCCGCCCACTATAAACAACCTCGACACCAGTCAACTCACACCGCGGCAACCCTTGATCCGGGCAGAGATACGTGATCCGATACCGGTCTCGAGGTGACGGCAGTACTCGAAGGTGTCGATGTGATAGCCAAACTGCTCGAACGGCCAAGACCATGTCGGCGTCAGTTGGAGACAAAGATCGTACTGCGGCGCCTGACTCCATATCGTCCGATACAGCCGGATCGTGAGCCTCGGCATCGGTCAGGTGCTCGAAAGCACGATGTCTCTCCAATCCGGGCACACACCGTCTGATTTTCGAGCGACTCGCGATTGGCGTACTCGAGCCTCTCCCGACGTACAGGGTTGAACAAGCACCGGTGTTCGACGCGCAGTCCATGGCACCAGACAGTCGTAATTCAGCACTTCATGACTTCCGCATCAGGAAATATCTCCGACGATCGTCGCGGCGCCGACGGTGGAGTCCGCCACCTCGAATTATAGGTCAGCCTCCTACCCAGGCCCGTTCACCCTCGGATCCTTGTCACGAAGCTCCGAGGGTGATCACACACGACACCAATGCGACCGCGGGGCGATGACGGCAGGCTATTCGCTCTCCCTTGGAGACAAGCTATTCTGAACAAGGAGGTCAAGGCGGAAAGAGCCCTTTTCGGTCCTCGATCCGAGGCGCACTCACGTTAGAAGGAACACACGTCATGGACGACAACTCACTATCAGCGTCATTACCGCCCTCCTTCAACCAGGGGAAGTTCATTCGTCACACGATTGAATCGGTCCTCGCCCAAGGCGGTAGACGATTGGGAACACATCGTCGTCGACGGCGGATCAATCGACGACACCGTGTCCATTCTCGAGGCATACCCACACCTGATCTGGGTGTCGGAGCCAGACGAGGGCCAGTCGGATGCGCTGAACAAGGCGATGAGCATGAGTTCAGGGAGAGCTCGATCTTCTGGATCAACTCCGACGATGTCGTGGCGCCGGGAGCCTTCGAAGCCGCCCGGAGTTCTTCGCCGACCACCCCGACGCCCAGATCGTCTGCGGCAACGCGGTGACGCTCGACGAGGACGGGAATGAAACCGGCCGCATCGGACCTCGTGTCCGCGCCCACAAGCTCCGATATCCATGGGACGGCGACACGAGCATCCACCAGCCGAGTATCGTCTTTCGCCGGTCGTGTACGAGACGGTGGGCCCGTTCGATATCATCTCTTCACTACGCGATGGACTACGATTTCTTTCTTCGCGCTTCCGGTCAGTTCGAGTTCCACCACCTTCCGGTCGATCTCGGTCTTTCCGGGGTTACGCGGGCACCAAGACTGGAGAGGGCGCGGCGGAGGCCTTCACCGAGGTCCGAAGGTGTCTCGTTCGATTTGTCCGGAGAGAGGAAGACGGCTCTCCCACATGGACCGCGATCCGAGCGTATTTCGCCGAAGGCTGCGTGTGGGTCAACGACGCCGTGGCACACTACCGGAATGGTCGTCCGAGAACGGCGCGACGCCTCTTGTTGCGGGCGGTTCTTCGGAATCCACTGAGCCTCTTCGTGTAACCGCATCTCTATTACCGCCTGCGTCAGATCCTCGGCGCGAAGGAGCTTTGATGCACCTGCGGTCACGGTCGTCACAGAACCGATAGACGCTCGCTGGATTCGCGGCACCGTCACCCGACCTCTCCGCGGATATCACGGATCGCCGGTGCCGAGCGCAATCTACAGTGCGCCCATCCGAGATCCTTCTGTCGCACCGAGTGCGCACCAATTCAGACGGCAGCGAAACCTCGTCAATCTGCTGCGCGCGAGAGATGGGGTGTGATCGGAAGACTGAGGATCTCTCGCAGACGAGTTCGGTGTTCTCGAGATTGTGCAGCAAACAAGCCGTGTTCGGTAGGCAGGTTGACGATGGACCGGCACCGGATAATGGATCAGCGATCCGATGCCGCACGATTCGAGGTGGTGTTTCAACTCGTCACGGGATGGTGTGCGAATCACATACTGGTGAAAAACATGCCGGCAATTGTCTGCCTCTATCGGTGTCGTCAACAGGAGCGCACTCCGAAAGAAGGCGACGATAGCACATCGGCCAGGTGCGCGACGCTTTTCGTTTTCCTGCTCGAGATACCTCAGCTTGACCCGAAGCACTGCAGCCTGGATGGGATCCAATCGACGTGTTCATTCCGGGAATCTCGCTGACATATCGCTGGCGCCACCCGTACTCCCTCACCAGACGCGCCTTTTCAACCATGCTCAGGAGGAGTTCGTGACGACGGCCCCGGCATCACCGAGGGCGCCGAGGTTCTTGGTCGGGTAGAAGCTGAACGCCGACATCTGGCCCCACGTGCCCGTCATTCGCCGGTCGACGACCGCGCCGTGCGCCTGAGCACAGTCCTCGATCACAAGCAGGTCTCGATGGTCCGCGATGGTCATGATGGCCGACATATCCGCCGGATGCCCGTAGAGATGCACGGGAATGATCGCCTTCAGTCTTCCGTGCGTCCGACGGCCGCTCGCGGTGTGAGAAAAGCTCTCGATCGTCTCATCCAGGCGATCGGGATCCATCGTGAACGAGTCGGGATCGATATCGACCAAATCGGTGTGCGCCGGCCAGCTCGATTGCGGCAACCGTCGCCACCGCGGTGTGGGACACGGTCAGCACGAAGTCACCTGGACCGACTCCACACGCCCTCAGGGCGATGTGCAGTGCCTCGGTCCCGGAACCGGTGCCGACAGCATATGTCCACACCGATGAATCGAGCGAACTCCCGCTCGAAAGTCGGCGACCTCGTCGCCGTGAATGTACCACCCGCTGTCGAGAACCCGATGAATGGCGTGCATCGATCTCTGCCTTGTGGCTGAGATAGGATTGCTCGGGGATCAGCAGGCGGAATCATGATGCCGCTTCCGTTTCATTCTCGAGGATCACAGGTAGTGGGCCAAGTTTTCACGGTAATAATCCAGGGTAATCGCCAGGGCTGATCTCGAAGTCGGTTCTTCGGCTTCCAACCCGAGCACGACTTCGATCTGACTGAAGTCGGAATAGTAATCCCCGATGTCGATCTTCTTCACGATCGGTCGGGATACTCCCGGATTTCGGAACTCGCCCGACCCGTTCACCTCCACCAGCATCTCGGCCAGATCTTTCAAGCTCACGACCTCCCGCGAGCCGAGGTTGAACGCGTGGCCAAAGGCCTCATCGTCGGTGGCCGCCATCAGAAATGCGTCGACTGCGTCATCGACGAAGTTGAAATCCCTGAGCTGGCTCGCCACCCCAAACCTCGAACGGCGTGCCCTTCGAGGAGCAGACCGAATCCAGATCCCCAGAAAGGTCTGTCGTGCATCCTTGATCCGCATCCTCGGGCCGATGGTGTTGGTCAGGCGCAGGGCGCAGGCCCGGATCCCGTACACGTTGTTGTAGAGGATGTGGTACCACTCGCCGGCCATCTTGTTGATGCCATTGACATCCACCGGTCGCAGCAGGTGCTTTTCGTCGACCGGGAGGTAATCGGGCTTCCGTACATCTGCCGGGTGCTCGCGAAGACGATTCGGATCTCTGGATTGTACTCGCGGCAGGTCTCGAGAATCGAAAGCTGGGCCCGGCAGTTGATCTCGAGATCGGTCTCGGGGTCTGCCATGGAGTCCATGTGGCTGGTCTGACCCGCCAGATTGAAGAGGAAATCCTGCCCTTGATCAAGCGCTGCCAGTCCGTACCTGTCGCGCACATCGGAAATGTTGACCTTCAACGCGATCCTTTGACTGGAGCGATATTGTGGAGATTTCCCCCGTACTCGGGGATGAGGCTGTCAACGAGCAAGACCTCCGGCCCCCATATCCACGAGCCGAAGGGCGAGGTTGGAACCAATGAAGCCGAACCCGCCCGTGATGATGACCTTTTTGCCTCAGAAGGTGCTGTCGAGGTCACGCGGCATCGTGCTACGTCCTTTCCGGGGAGGTCGTCGTTGTCCTGGCGCCGTGACTGTCGTCAACTCTCATCCCAGATACTCCCACCTCGTCGTCTGGTTCACATACACCCACTTCAAGTATCGCAGGACCGCCAACTTGGGTGCTCGACCGGCAGCAGGGAACCGGAATGCCGGCCTCCCGCAGAACCTCCAGCTGATTCCTGACGACTTTCGCGTACCGCAGTAAATCCACTGGTGTTCCTGCTGATTCGGTAATGCTCGAAGCACCGTGCCCAGTCTCGGGTGGACGATCCGGTAACCGTGAAAATGGTAGAAAACCGGGTCCAGGTCGCCATCCGCGCCGCCGATATGGTTGATATTCCATGGCGCGATCGGTTCGCTCCTTCTGGGTCAACACATGGACGGCATCTGAGAAACAGCTCGGGCCAGTGGTCCAGATACTTCTGGTCTCCGAACCGCCCGTCCTCGACCCTGTCGAAGCACCATTCAATACACCGCTCCTGCCACCAGTCAATCACTCGCTCCGACGCTGTCGGTGAAATTCACCGTCAGGTACTGGACGCAAAACTGTCCACTCGTCGCAGCTCTGGTCGTACTCGGGCGCATACGCGTGCTCGGTGATCAGCACATCCTTCCCGCTCGCCTCGAACTCGTCGAAGAACGGAGCCGGGTCGTCAAAAAAGAAGAGATCGGCATCGAGGTAGGTCAACTGATCGACATGTCTGGAAACTTCTGCTTCACAAACCCGAACACGTGCGGGCGTCAGCGTCCAGCAATACTCCGCCAGAGAGTACGTTCGGGCTTTACCGCGAGCAACTCGTCGTTTTCGAAATCCGCCAGCGGCAACAACGTCACCCGGGGAAGGTCGAGCATTCGAAGCTGCGTCCTCGACCAGCGGATCGATGCACAGAACGTAGAGCTGGAAATCACCACAGTGACGCACCATGGATTGGTGCAACGCCAGCCCTTGCGGGAGGAAGGCGTGGTTGAAGAGAGTGCAGTAGTGCTCCACGTCAATCCGTCTTTCGAACCAGCAGCACGTTGTCGAGATACAGATCGGGATTGCTCGGCAAGAGACTCCCAAAAACGACGCCTGTCAGCGGTGATCGGGAAATAGAAAGCCATCGAAAAGACGACGTTCAGGTAGATGTTGCTCGGGTTCACTTTCTTGTACAGATAGCAGATCAACAACTGAAAAAGCGTACTCACGTCCTGCGCCGTCTTGTGATGGTCCACGATGTAGAAACCGCTCGTCTCCAGGAGGTGGCGAATACCGAAGCTGCTGTATCTGGCAAAGTCGTTCGGCTGCTCATGTTCGTCCCAACAAAACGGAACGCTCAACGCAAAATGCCCGTTGTTGCGGAGCACTCGGTGGATCTCGAGCAGGAACTCCCGGGGGTTGAAAACGTGCTCGAGGACCTGGTTGCAAACCACCGAATCGAAGGAGGCACTTTCGAATGGAAATGTCGCGCCGTCGTAGAAAAAATCAGCATGACCCGCTCGCCGAGTTGCGGGACTGTCGATCTCCAAGCCGACGTACTCCGTCGATCGATAGAGCTTTCTGTAGGGTTGTGTTCCACACCCGACATCCAGAACCCTCCCCTGGACATGCGCCGCGTGCTTCTGAATCGCACGAAACAGGCCGGTGCGGGCGATATAGAACGGGTTGGTGCACAGACCCACGAATCCGGGCTCGAATCGCTCGCTCGAAGTACCGTTTCTTGAAGATCCTGAACATTTCCACCTCACCTACTTCCTTTTGCATGATCCATCCACAGAACCGGGCTCGACCGTCAGGTTGCTCGAGGGTCACCTCACCTTCGCCTGCCTCAAACTCGACTGCGAGGTCGAAGTCCTGCGCAAGAAAGGTCAAGAGTCCTCTCGCGATTGAAGAACCAGGCGGGATAGCTGGCGTCGTAGACGGCCGGAGGGACGGTCTGGACCGTCAGACGATCCGGTCCGTCGGAAAGCAGCACCGGGGTCCTGTCGACATAGATGTGGGGAATGCCGGACTCCGCAATCCGCTCGAGAACTTCATAGGGGTTTTCGAGATAGGGAAGAACGCTAGAAAATACGACAACCTTCGGTGACTGTTCGGAGAGGCACTCATCGAGCGAACCATAAAAAACCAAATGATCGTTTTCAAAAACCTCCCGTCCGCAGGCGACGAAATGCTCCTGCTCGACGACACTCCACGTCATGCTCCGCACCCAATCAAAACAGCCGCGGTGTTGGAAATAGCTGCTGCCCAGAGAACCGCCGAAGTCGAGAACGTCGAGCCGGTTCTCATTCTCGGCCGCTACCTGGTTCAGCAACGCAACCAGTGGCCAGACGTACTCGGGTTTTTCAAAAAGAACGGAATCCCGTTCGAACGCGGCTTCGCCGGCCTTGACCGTCAGCAGCGAATCGCGGACCTTCGCCAGAATGCCCTCGGCATCGTAAACCCGAAGACTCTCCACCGCGTCTCCCAACTCTCGTAGTCACCCGCCCAGACACTCCCCATTCGCTGCGCTGACTTCCCCAACGCAGACATCAACCAGCGGGGGGACGAGTCGCGCACAATCTTCTTCAAACGCCGGATCATCTCGCCTCTTCACGCCGAGCTGTCCCGTTCGGGTCCCCACCGATGATCCTCGAGATCCGATGTCGAATCCTCGAAAGGAGACCGGGTTTGAGAGTGTCGGAAAAAGGCTTCCAGCTGCACTCGAGCCGTAGCGTCCTCGCGAACATTCATGTCCCCGAATTCGATCGGCCCTTCGGTCATCGGGGATGCCATGTAGTTGTCCGAGTCGGCGTGGTGCCTCCCGCATCCCACCCGATATGCTGCGAATCAGATTGCGGCCCGGAAAGACACCGAACTTCTCCGCGAGGAACACGGAGGCATACCACCGGATCGCCCACGAATCGATGTCGCCCGAAATCTGCTTCTCGAGCATTCCCGAATAATCAAAGTTGTCGTTGAAATTGAAGAGGCGGACGAGTTCCCGATCTCTCAGCTGTCGCATCAATTCCCCGCCGTCTTTTTCGAAGAACCGCCACGCCCGACTCCAGGTGCCCCAGCCCCAACAATCTACAAAACGGAGGATGAAGGGTGTCGGCGGCTCGCGACGGATCGGCGGGACATAACCATGCACCGCTGCAACTCTATCTTCGTCCTCGAAGAGGACGAGGGCCTGGTTCATGAATGTGAGAAAGTGCGGTGAGCACACGAGATCGTCTTCGAGCACGATGATCTTGCCGTGCTCGTGAAGAACCTCCGTGACACCGGTGGTGATCGAGCCCGCGAGCCCGAGGTTCGTCTCGCGTTCGACGATGACGATACTTTTGAAGCCCCTGATCGCTGTAATGTAGTCGCGAATCTCATCCTGAGCGGCGCGGTCGTCGGGGTTGCGGGGACCATCGCAGAAAACGATCAGCTCACTCTCCGCCGCCAGCTCGTTCCGTTGCAGTGCTTTGACCGTCTGCCGCGTGTGCCACGGACGATTGAACACAAAGAGCGCGATTGGAGCAAGGTCGTTCAACTCTCCCCTTTCCACTGTCTCGCCGGAGACCGCGTGGCCGGCCGCCTTAAGGATCGACCGATCCCACGGTCAAACCAAGGCTTCACGTTCCCCAATTGCCGGCACCTGAGGTCGTGCTGCCAAATGACCCTCCACGATCCCTTTTGGCGGGATGGAGTGAATTGTGGTCTCGTGTCAAGCTCTGTTTTCATTTTACGCCAGACAGCCCTGCCCTTCCCGGGTCGACCGCGATCTCAGGCTCCAGCGCCGTGATACGCTCGATTTGTGGGATGGATCGGTCTGGCGCACGCACGTGGGAAACGCTTCGATGCGACCGATCGGAATGACGGATGATGGATATCGATCTTTTTCGAAAGAGAAAGACCTTGACGCGGCGCGAAAACCAACCTGCCGCAAATCGAACTGGCCAGGGAAAACAAGCGTTCGAGGTTCGACGAATGTTGCCTCCGGACGAGTTAAGAATCCACCCGCTGAAAGGGTAGCTCTGAACCCCCCATAGGGGGGGATACTCTGACTTGCCTTCTGAGGAGGCGGAGTCTTGGTCGATGTCCCCACTAACATCATCTGCAGTCGAGGCCTCTCTGTTCCGCCAAATTCTCTCTTCGCTCTTGGTACCGCGCATATTTGAGGAATTGTTCTTCGTCCAAACTTATCGTGTCAAAACAGTATTCACATGTCCAGAAGTGGTCTCCCGAATATGGCCTCTTTTTGAGCTTCTCCGGTGTTGATTCAGTATCCGTGTTGCTGTCCGTCCCCTTATCTCCCCGACAGACTTCGATATTCATTCCTTCGGCGGCACAGCCGCCCGCGCATGAATTGCCAATCACAAAGCCCCTCGTGTCGCAGCATGGATCAGTGCCATCGTCTGCACAAACAACCTCTTCCAATACTCATATTTCACGGCAACGCCCGAGGCTGGCGCATCGGCAATCCGAGAACCATGCGAAATCTCCCTATGCGACTTTCAATTGAACTGACTCCGCCACCAAAACCACACACGAAATCCAACCATCGCTGCAAAACCAGGCGTTGACGCCGCCGGCACAGTCTCTTCCGACTCCATCCCGCCAGAGAGTGGCCCACATTGAACACCGGACGTCATAGGCCATTGCCACCGGCCGTTCAGCCGTGATTCGATTATTCTCATGGACGCGTCTCATCGCAACTGGTGTCTGAATATTGCCCGGCACGAGCTTCCCAATTGCCGCAGCCTTAAGACAGAGAGCAGTGTCCTGGTGTAGCCATAGATGTTCGTCGAATAACCCCACGTTCTTCAGTAGACTCTTCCGCACCAACCATCCATCAAGATGCCAATAGCCAGAATTCCCTACCGGCGCTGTTTCCTCGAACAACACTTCTGGAGCAATCACCCGCGTCATTGTCGTCAAAATCGGTTGCTTACTCTCCATCCAGCGTGTTTCTAAGGCGTCCGTTTCGAAAAAGACCCCTACTGCATCGTAGATGCCGTCAGCCCAAGGACAGTTCTGTAGAATTTCGTGCGCGTGGGAAAACCGTCTCTCGCAATAGACATCATCCGCGTCAAGGAATGCGATCCATTCGCACGAGGCTTGCTCAATAGCGAGGGTTTCGTGAAGCTCCGGCGCCACGATTCGCGTTATTCGGGTGCGTAAAGAGCTTGACTCGATCATATTCGGTGCACAACACGTTACATTCAGTAAGTGAATTATCATTTGAACGATCCTCAACAAGAATCACCTCATGGGTTTCAGGTTGATTGAGGGCGCTTTCAACGGCTTCGCGAACAAATTTCCCGGCGTTGAAAACTGGGATAATGATCGATATTCGTGGAATCCTTAGCATCAACGCACTTTCTTCTACTCGCTCGTTGTCGTCTTTTCCTTCAGCTTGGGTAAACGGTGCATTAAAAAGGGGAAAAAATGTCCAACCTCATAAAAGCACTGAATCTCGGTCCCGTAGATGCGTTCAAGTTCCTTGTAGTCGTTGTAGAACCCGCCCCTCAACAGCAAGAACTGATCACATCCGCATATTGCTGGCATATAGGCGTTCCCGCCCTGGGTTCCAAGCACCATCGCGGCCATATCGAAAAACGCGCCTGAACTCTATTTCGCTCAAGGGCGGAGTCTTCGCGGGCATAAAATTCGCGCATATCGAAAGAGAACTCATCCTGCCCGAACACCCCTTCATCCTCGAGTTCAACGCGTTTCGAAAGATAGTCAATATTCTTGTCATAGAAACAGTTGTAGACGACTGCAATGTCGTTATTCCTGAAAAACTCGGCCAATACACGCAGTTCGCCGCCCCTGTAAACGTTCATCACACCCATGTGTCGTGAATAGGTTTTGTTATTGATGACCACAAGGGGCACTGTTTGTAACGTATGGCAAGGCAACATCGTTTACGTCGATCATGAGTGGTTCGTAGAACCGACTTCGAATTGGGCCGTGAATACAGCCAATATCCCAGGTACATCCGAGATTTCAATATGTCTTTCAGGCCAGTCCTTTATCGGGTGAATGATCGTCCTGTCACTATTACCGACGTTCCCAAACATCGAATGTAGGTCCAAATAGCTATCGATGTTTCCGAAACAATCCGAGAAGTACTCCCCGGGCAATTCCATATATGATTTTGCAAAGGGATAAAAAATCTGACCACCCGCCCTACCAACGATATCTGGTCGAATGCCCATCGCACTGTTCAAATACCGGAGGTACGGCGCCCAGCTAATCAACTCATACCCAAACTCCCCCAAGAACGCGAAATAACACTCTCCAGATTCTTCGGCGGTTGTTCGAATGTCGGAAAATACGGTCTTTCGGAGTCTTCTGTGCCAACGTACGCCACCCTGAAGGAGATCGAGGCCTTGAGTCGCGCAATCATTCCGCTTCAGCCTTGTTTAATAGTTCGCCCGCAATTCGCATCGCTTTCGCGATAGCTTGATGATCCATATCCCAATACCTATACTCCCCCGAGTCTTCCGCAAAAGACTACACCCGGAGTCGACACAGCCATTTCCTTGTACCGCTCGTACAGACGCCTGTTAATTCCGTCCGGAAACGGGTATTCATACTCTTCCACCGATTCAGGGTCGCTCGGAAACTCGCGCGTAATAACGGTTCCCCTGATACGAGTCGATATCTCCGGCTTCAGCATATGCTTCCACTCAAGGGTACGAATGTGCTCGCCCCCCTTGAGAAGAGGATTGTTGATCTGTCCAGTTGATTGAAAATAATCTAGGTCCGGAAAATATTGGTGAACGCGTCGTTGGGCACGGTAGGCCAGCTTGCCCATTTCATAGTCAAAATAGCTATCTATCGAACCAGTGAAGATGGTCTTCTTTTTAGGACTGAAGAATCCTCGACACTTCAAATAGTCACAGTTCAGGATGACAGGTATGCCTCTCAGCATTTCAGTCATGAGATGCGAATACCCCAAACAGGGAATGCCTTGATAGGGATGACGCTTCAACCGAAAATCGTCCCCGTCACGCACCTCAAATCTTCCCGCCAACTCGGCAGAAAGATTCGCGCAGGCCATTCCCCATTGCTTTTCCGAGTATTCCTTAACAAAAAGATCAAAACACCTCTGGGGCATCATATTCAAAGATGCTTCCTCGAGGTTACGTGGGTTTTCGATACGTCCGGTTACCCAATCAATGCCAACTATCGAGGTGAGCTCTGATCGAACAACCGGCCAATGGAACAGTTTTTCGTCTACCTCCGAGAATATGACAGCTTCAAATTCAAAGAAATCCGCGAAACGACGAACGAAATCCCAGATGGATTTCGACTTTGTCCGGAAGTAGTGCGGCCCATACCGGTTCATCCGAATGCCGGACTCGTGGTAGAAGTCAACGACGTTTCCGCCAATCTCGTCTCTTCGCTCGATCACCAATACCTGTTTCCCGGCGTCGCAGAGAACTCGCGCGATGGTGGCACCGGTCAATCCGGATCCGACAATGATGTAGTCCAGGTTCATACTGATATTTCGTCCTCGATACTGCTCTTCCCCTCGAGGAGGATTGCACCTGACCTCTCGACTGCCGAAATGACCAATTGGTTTCTTTTCATATGTAGACTTTATCTTGCAACTGGATAGCACTCCGTTGTTGTCGATGATTTCCTTCCCGGCATCGACCAAGAGAATATCGATGTAGTAATCGCCACTGGCAAGAAATGGAAGATCATACTCGAGGGAGGCGCGTGTTAGTTTCACGCCCAGTTCGTGGTGTTGATTTCGAGCGAGGCCTATGGGACCGAACAGATCGGTTCGATAGTTTTGGTCACGGAGAATAATCTCGAAAGAGATTCTCCGGGGTATGGTCGATACAATTTCAAGATCGAGTCTGAGCTTATCTCCATTTTGAAGTGACGTGGTGGGCGTTCCGCTTTTAATCAGGGAGGCCGCGGTCAGGTAACAGTTTGCGTCCGGCGGAGAAGACCGTGTGAAGAAGTTCGTTGCAGCTCTATCTTTGAAATACTTCGTAATCGCCTCGCGAACGGAGGCATCGACGGTTATCGAGCCGTCTTCGAGGAGAAGACCCCGATTACACAGCGCACCAATGGCATCCATATTGTGACTCACGAACAGAATTGTTCGACCCTCCTTCGAAACGTCCTGCATTTTTCCGAGACACTTTCTCTGGAATGAAGCATCTCCTACTGCAAGGACTTCGTCCACGATGAGGATTTCCGGTTCGAGATGGGCGGCGACCGCGAATGCCAGTCGCACATACATGCCAGAGCTGTAGCGCTTGACAGGCGTGTCGAGGAATCGATCGATCTCCGCAAAAGCAACAATCTCGTCAAACCGACTGTGAATCTCCGTTCGGGTCATACCGAGAACAGCACCGTTAAGGAAGATGTTCTCGCGTCCGCTGAGTTCAGGGTGAAATCCCGTCCCGACCTCCAAGAGCGACGTGACGCGTCCCTCAATCTCGATCCTGCCAAACGTAGGTTCAGATATTCGGCTGAGAATCTTGAGCAGAGTGGACTTGCCGGCGCCGTTTCGCCCAATTATTCCAAGCCGATCTCCACGTCGGACTTCAAAGTTTACATTCCGCAATGCCCAGAAATCTTCGAGTTCCGTGCGCTCGGAGTTTGGTGACAGAGGATGCCGAAAGCGTTGAAACAAACCTAGCATCGTCGATCCGATCGTGTCTCGTAATGACCTGTAACCGTACGCGCCACCCGCATAACGGTCATGACCGATAACGAATTTCTTTCCGAGGTTCTTAACTTTGATAATGCTCATATCATGTCCGCGAACTCGCGCTCCATATGCCGAAAGAAGATGAAGCCAATCATCATAAGCGCGACTGCAATTCCGACAGAAATGGCAAATCCTGGCCAGTACATCTGAGTATTCCCCATGATCGCCCATCGAAAACCATCGATCACTCCCGCCATCGGGTTCAACGAATAAAAAACACGCCACTGTTCCGGGACAACCGAACTGCTGAACCCCACAGGGGAAATGTAGAGCCCAAACTGGATGATGAACGGAAGTACATAGCGAAAATCCCGGTACTTGACATTCAAGGCAGAGATCAAATACGTGATACCCAGAGCGGTCAATGCGGCCAAACCAAGAAAGCCCGGTATGAATACAATCCGCCATGTGGGAACCTGCTGGTACCAGAGCATCAACCCGGAAAGAACCAGGAGAGATATTAGAAAATCAATCAGACTTACGATCATGGCCGTGGTCGGAATAATGATGCGGGGGAAATAGACCTTTGAGATCATGCTTGCGTTGCTGATCAATCAGTTTCCACCCTCATGGAGAGTGTTGCTGAAGAATTGCCAGGGCAACATCGCCGCGTACACAAGTATTGGATATGGGACTCCCTCTGACGGCATTCTCGCGAGCCTGCCGAATACAATTGTGAACACGACCATCGTCAGCAACGGTCGGAGAACACTCCACGAAACTCCGATGATCGTCTGCTTGTAGCGAACAAGAATGTCGCGCCAGGCCAACAGAAAAAAAAGTTCCCTGTACGACCAGAGGTCCTTGAAGTACTGCCGATCGGCCGCTCCAGCCTCGATGATAATTTTAACCATCGAATCTAGCTCGCACGAACAAGGCCGAAAACATTTGTGGCAAGAGTCTCCTGCTATCCTTTCGAATGCCGCCGATCGACCCACCCATTCCAATGATTCGAAGTCTGGTTTCGCCCATTGTGTGAATTCATCATTTAACCATTCGGCTCGAAGGCGCGGAGATGCCTTGATATCAGAAGCCCCACTCCATTCTTGCAGACTCCTTTCGCATCTTTGAATCTCCGCTACCCATTATTATTCTCCACTCAATCCACGTTGGTCGGTGGAAGCAACAAATCAACAGCTAGAACGTTCGGATTTTCGGCTGTTGCCCGTTTCCAACTTTCGAATGCAGGAAAGAACGTCTCTTCGAGAGGCAGGCGCGGGCTCCACACCAGCCAGATTCTTTGCCCGTCGCGACGCCCCTGTTCTTCCAGTTTCCGGGCCTCCAAAATCAACTCCGGCGACAACAACGCCTTGAGATCGAGCCATCCCGGGTGACCGGCTTGCGATCTTGGTATGGTTTCTACCACAACCCGGGCCGGTAGCGTGGAGTCGAGATCAAAAAACCCCGCAGCCAACCCGTGCTGCACTTCCAGCTGCCACAAGCCAGCGACCACCACTCGATCGCCGCCCTGAATCAACGGTGCCAAAACCCGCCCGACTTCTACCCCCGGCGCCGGAAGACGCTGCGGCATCGACGCCAACCAGAAGGCGATTGTGACTCCACCCACCACCACATACGCACCGGCCGTGGTCCGCCTCACCAGCGGCGACAACGGCCACAACATGGTGGACACAAGGCCGGCGGCGAGCGTCCACACCATCACCTCCGTGCGTCCCGCAAAATATATGGGCAATCCGACGAGAGAGATCAGACCAACACACACCGCCGGAACCAACCCGATGCCGAGGCGAGCGGAATATTCTGAAGCCGGACCATCCTCGCCGTACCATCCTTTTCGCATCCAGAATCCGACGATCGCCGCAAATGCCAGGGCTCCCAGAATCATCATTGACACCGACGGCGAAACGGGAGATTCGAAGGCCTCGAACAGCACCGGAAATGGTCCGGCCGGGGCAAGCACCTCGATCGTGGCGAGACCCGGGCGGCCCGGACCGCTCAAGGTGTCGACCCAGCGCATGGAACCGGTAGGAGCGCCCAGGATGACCGGTGACCACATCAAGAGCGGCAACGTGGCCGCGCCCAGAGCCGCGGCAAGAACCCGCCATCGTGAACGCGGGACGGAGAGAGCCAGGGCGGGAAGAAAGCAGAAGCTCACGATCCCGGCGTAGTGCAACATCGGCAGCGCCGCCGCCAGACCAGCAAAGAGAGTGATTCGGAAGCCGCCGGCTTTGATGAGATCGGGGCCGAGCAGCCACAGACACCGCATTGACCAGGGCCAAGAGGGCGTAAGCGCGGGCCTCGGTCGCGAAGTAGAGCATGGGTAGCCAGACAATCGTCAAGAGTGCCGCCCAGAAAAACACTTCAGCTCCGCCCTCGCGCCCACCGCCACAGAACCCACGGCATCAGGGTGAAAGCCACCACCGACGGCAGGCGCACCATGAAGGTGCCCAGGGCCGAGCCCTCTGCCCACCCGACGATCAAATACAGGGCATGGCAGATGAGGTAGTGCAGTGGCGGCCCCGAGTCCACCCGGAGAGCAGCTACGAGATCCGTCATTGGCATCCTCGCCAGCAGAAGGGTGTAGAGCTCGTCGTGCCAGACTGGCCTCATCAACGATCCGAAAACCGCCAAGGCGCACGCCAGTGCCGAAAAAACAACAACCGACCACAGCGGCGATACGCGGCTCGTGGAACCTTCGATGGTCACCCGGAACCTCTGACCACCCGCGCCATGCGTGTCCTCCGCACCTCGAACCACGAGAGACCCGCCACGAGGATGAACCCTGCCAACGAAAGAACGCTACCCACGGTTCGAGATCTCGAGGGCAGCAACGTCGCGTACATGACCGACGTACCGGCCGGACCAACGACGGCAACCAGGCCGTCGTGGTTCGTAAACGGCACCTCTCGACCATCGATGGAAATGCTCCACTCGGGCCACCACTGAATGGGCAGCACTACCGGCGCCGTTGCTGCCGTCGTCACGCTCCAGGTACCCCCCATCACATTTCGTCCTTCAGCTACGATCGTCGCCTCCTGTGTCCCCATCTCCTCCAGGCTGGTCAGACGTTGAAAGCCCGGGGCGTACAATCCCCGTGCCGAGGGCAGGACCGGGGCCAACCCCCAGTGTTCGTGGACGGAACGAGCCAACTCCATTGGCGTCGCGACAACCGGAACCTGACCGCCTCCGATGTCCAGCCGCAGCGGCACGAAGACACTCGGCAACAACAGCAGAGCCGCCGTCAACCACCGCCAACGTCCGGAGAGACTTCCTATCCCAATCACGACCAGGATCGTCGCAGGGCCCAGGAATCGCCAAGGGAATTGGAGGCTGTTCATCCCGGGCACCGACCACAGCGGGGTTGAAAGATCAACCGTGAAAAACAACCCCATTGCCGCCGCCGTTGCCGGCGGCAAGCGATCGCTGCCCTCTCCGCGCAAGAACACTACGGCAACGCCAAGAGCCAGACAAACCGCTATCACCGTGAAAAACAGGTTCAACTCCGACGCTCCCGGCAGAAAGTTATTCCTCCAGTCGAAGGGCTCTTCCACCAACTCACCGAGAGCGAGGTTCCTCCCATCCAAAAATAGCGGTAACCACAAGACACCGGCTGCCATGAGACCCGCCGAGCCCCACGCCAGCGTCTTCAAACCGGCCCTGAAGCTGCCGGAAAAACCTGCCGGTGGATCCCGCCGAGACACCCAAATCCAGGTGAACCACGCCACCGCGAGAAGCCAACCCAGCTGGACCACCATGCCGACCTGGGATCCGGCAACCAGCACGACGCCGGCGGCTAGGCCCAACCCGCGTCGAACTGTGATCGGTTCGGCCGGCATGCCCAGGGCCAGCACCACCGCGGCCCCACAAAGGGCCCATGCCTCGGTGGTCGTGGCCCGCGTCGCGGCCACCGCCAGAACGTACGGGGTCGCTACCAGAAGGACTGCCTCGGCTTTTCCGGTTGCCACGCGGAGGAGTCCGGCAGCGGCCAGCAGGGCCGCCGCAAGGGACAGACCCACGGCACGCTGTCCGTCTCCCGCGAGCCAGGCAACACCGCCCTGGATCGCCATCGAGATGGGCGCGTAGACGGTTGGCGCGAACGAGCCCGTTCCCCCGTTCCAGCCGCGGTGGTAGCGCGGGAAGAAGCGCTCCTTCCTGCCACGCCCGGACCTGTTCGACGGCACCGACAGAATGGTAATAGGCGTCGTCACCCCGCGGCGGGAAGAACCAGAACACTACGGCCACAACGATCGGCAGCAGCCAAAACCCGGTCTGCCATTTCATGGTGATGCTGCGCCGGGTTGTCGTGGCCGGATCATCGGCGCGCAAAACAACAGGCAAACCCCGATCACCGCAGCCATGCTGGTGGCCGCCGCCGGCGCGAGGCCTGGTGGACAATAACGACCGACAAGCCGATGCCGACCTTGGATCACCGGGATGTACTGGACGATGCCCGGTCCCTGCTCGGGTTCGATCCGGACGTCGTCGAGGAACCAGCTCCAGCCTCCGACCGGCGCGAGCGACATCCACACATACCCGTCCTGAGAGAGGTTCCAAGGTGGTGCTGCAATTGTTGCTATCGAGCACGATCTGGTCTACCGGGCCGTTTGTTCCGCCAGTCAATGTTCGGGCGTGGCCGCTCCAGTGGCCAGAATCACGACCTGCAGGGCCTGCGGATTGTGGAGCAGACGCATGCCGCCCGCACGCGACGGACTCCATATCCGTCGGGGATCGCCGCCGTCTCACGGAGAATCACCCACGGCGCGGCCAGACACGTCGAGCCACCATCGATTCTCCGCGCCCCTGTCGGCCATCTCGAGATGACTGTGCAAGCCGTCCGTTGGCCACCGGGCGAATCGGTGCGGGCCACGGTCAGCCCTTCTGTCAGATTGAGGTAGCCGACTGGCCACAGCCGCCTCGGCTCGATGCCCGTGGCGAACCAGCGCAGGGCTTCTGCCGATGGCGCAGGCGCGTAGATCCGACCGCCATCCCCCGCCTCAGGCCAGGTATTGCCGTCGTGTGTAAGCGGTCGTTCGACTGCAGACCGAACAGTGGCACGGCAGCGGTTATCGTGCCGACCAATCCCGCCGCCAAAGCCACACCCCGTATGCCACGCCACGACGACGACGCCGATCCGGCCAACATGAGGGCCGCCGGAATCCCCGCCACCCACCACGTCAACGGGTGAGAATTGACGGCGCACAGCAGCAACGCCAGTGACGACAAGGCCACGGCCAGCCAGCGACCCCTTCCCGCGATCCAGTCCTCGGCCCCCCGACCGACCATCGGCAGCAGCAGGGCCAGACCAGCCAACGCGAACCGTGACGGGTATCTGACCAGCCCACCGGTCAGCGTGAGAAGAATCCCTCCGCCACCGATTTCGGGCAGCGTCGCCACAAGACCACACACCGCTGCGGATGCCAACAACCATTTTCTGTGCCACGCACCGAGCAACCCACAGACCAGGAGTGGTGCTCCAAAAAACAGGCTTTCAACAAAGATCATGCGGTCGGGATCATTCGGCAGGCCCGGCACCAGCAGACCGCCCCAGTCTGCTGGTGTGAGTGCGCCCCGCAGGACCCAGGATGCCGCTTGCGGCCCCCGATCGCCCTCCAAAACCCAGAAAACGAATGGCACCATCTGGACCGCTACGACGATCGACCCTAACGCCAGGCCGATGACCGCTCGAATTCGCGATCGTGCGGCGACGAAGGTCAGCACAACCGCCAACGCCCATAGCTGGGGTTCGCCGCCGAGCCACGCCAGCGCTGTCGTGATGGCAACCAGGGCTGGGGCTCGACGACTGGGGAGGCGCGCCGCGAGGACCATCCACGGCACCCACGCCAGGGTCTCGAGGTTGTTGAGGACGCCGACCGTGAAGATGACCGGGCCCACCGACCAGGCGGCCGTCTCGGCTACTGATCGACCCAGGGGGACGGCGCCGAGATGGCGGGCGAGCAGCCCGACCCCAAGTGACAACCACGCCAGGTGGAGCCCGATTTCGAGCGCCATCGCCCACACCGGCGGCAGGATCAGATGCACCCATGCCGGCGGGTAGAGGACCGCGGTTTCCGGGTTGGCGAACCAGGCTTCGCCACAGCCGTTGGCAAAGTTGAGCCACGGCATGACCCCCGCTGCGAGCGAGGATGCAGTCATCGCACGCATGGGCGCAAAGAAATCGATGATGTCACGCGGGGAAGGCGACAAACCGACGACCGGGGTCAGCACCACCAGGAGCGGCACCCACCACAAGGGCACGTACCGCGTCGTGGTCATCGAAGAGCCTCGCCAAGCTCGCGGAACTGCCACATCGGCGCCGCCAGGAGCTCCTTTTCATAGGTTGTGAGACCGGCGCGCCTTCGCAGAGCAGTCGATGCTGCGGCTGACTCCAGGGCCTCACGTGCCAACCGCATGTTGCCGCGGTCGAGTTCGACGCGTGCCAAAAACAACCGTGCGCGGACCGCATGGGGCTCGGCTTCCAGCGCCCGCCGCGCCAATTCAGCCGACTCATCGAGGTTCCCGAGCCCTCGTTCGAGCCGCGCCCATTCCAGCCACGGCCACGGTTGATACGGCTCGAGCTCGGTTGCGCGCGCAAACGCGGAGCGTGCGGTGGCCACGCTGTCCGGCCAGGGCCCGAGCTCGCTGACAACCCGGTACTGGACCTGCCCCAGGATCATCCAAAGACGCGATGCACCGGGGTGGATCCTGGTCGCCTCGCCGGCGCGGGCGATCGCCTCGGCCGCGGTCGGCCATGTCCACGTCTCCTCGTCCAGAAGGGCCTGAACCCTCCATTCGAGCGGCTCAGAAAACCACGGTTCAGCGGCAGTCGCGCGGTCGACTCTGGCGAGGTCGTCGACTTCTGCCTTCCACAGCCACTTCGCCCATGCGGGTTGGACGATGCCCCACAGCACGACGAACGAGAGGACCATACCGCGAATCAGCCCTGTCCACGGTGGTTCGAGCACCTGCTCATGATCCGGGGACGAACCCCGCTGAGCGGCTTCAATCATGCCGAACGCCACCGCCCACCACCAGAGCACGATGTCGATGGTCACGAAATCGTGAAACGCCGCCATCACCGCCATCCCGAGCACGACCGACTGCAGAGGTCCGAAGGCCAGCGCGCCATCGCGATGTCCCCGGCGCAACCAGAGGCCCGCCGCGACGGCGGCAATCACCAGACCCGCCAACCCGACCTGGACCAGCAGCCCGAGAGGGGATGACTCGGCGTAGGTGATCAGAAACTGGTGCTGACCGACATGATCTTCGTGGAGCAGTCGCACGGGCCCCGCAGCATCCGCAAGACCTCCGGGACCGACGCCGACGACGGGATGAGCCGCCCACAAGCGCACCACCGCGAGCCAGATCGCAGGTCGGAACCAGGCCAGGACCTCCGGATGGCTGACGAATCTCCAAACCAGAACCACCGTCATCGCGCCAAAGCCGATCGCTGAACCGACGATGCGGGCTCGACCTCTGGGCAGCAATGCAACGCCCGCGGCCAATATCGCCAGGAGCCCGGCTCGAGACCCGGTCAGAAGCACTCCTCCGACAAGAACTATCCCGATGACGATGAGCCACCTGTTGCGATGGCCGTTCCGGAGAGAACTCACGAGTGGGACCGAAACCACCAGCAGCGAGGCGGCCACGTTGGGGTTCTCCAGAAGACCGCCGACCCGCAGGTCGCCCCGTCCAAACGCCTCCAGTCCTAACCCCCCAACAACCAACAGTGCGGCCGCGACCATGACCGTGGCCCCCATCACGCGCAGATTTCGGACTCGCCCTTCGTGCAGCGATCCAGAGGCACCACGCCACGAGCCAACCGGTGAGCACCTCCTTCGCAGCGAGCGGCGACATCCCGACCACAACCGCCGACACGACTCCCCAACCGACCAGCGCCAACCCGACCCACTCTTCAGGTGCCAGCGCCTGCCGCCGAATCTGGGACCCAGACCACCCGAGGAGCACGGCCAGCAGCACGCCGACCACCAACCGTGATCCCGGAAAGAACGCTCCCCCGAGCACCGCGGCAACGGCCACCACGGCCGCGGCGCCAACCGGCACGCGGTCAGCGGTCGGAGTCAAGGCCGTCATTCTGAAGCGACCGCGTGAGCTGCTCAAAGCGCTCCCGGTACACGGGGTTTTCGGGATGAGCGTGGTCCGCAGCCCACGCCTCGGCCGCTGCCGACGGACTATCGCCCATCGCCAGTGCGAGATGGCTCCGGAGATCGGCGAGCGACGCCGAACGGGGACGCAACCATCGGCCCTGTTCGAGCTCGGAGGCTGCCTCTGCGATCATCTCAGGATCGCCGCTTTCCAACGCTGCGACCGCGATCATGTCGAGAGGCTCAGCGCGCCACGGCGCCAACCGCCTTGCGTCCATCGCGTCGGCAAACCGCTCAACCGGGGACGTCCGTGTGCGCGCCGACTCCAACACCGCCGCCGACGTCGCAGTGAGGATCGCGGCCGCCACGGCGAGTGCGGCCGCCGTCGCCGCAAGAGGCCGGCCGCTCGGGCCGGCCTGGTCAATCCGTCCTGTGGCCCGGGTGGCCGCAGCCCAACCCACGAGCACCGCCCACGGGAGAGCGACCCCCGA
This sequence comes from Candidatus Sulfomarinibacteraceae bacterium, assembly GCA_963823345.1. Classification (GTDB taxonomy): domain Bacteria; phylum Acidobacteriota; class Thermoanaerobaculia; order Thermoanaerobaculales; family Sulfomarinibacteraceae; genus Sulfomarinibacter. The sequence continues at coordinate 272,142 of CAWGLE010000004.1, read as the reverse complement.
GCCGTGCAACGAAAAATCGACGAGGTTGTGCACCGGCACCACCGCAATCGCAATCGCCAGATCAGGCCGCCGCGGCCACAGATCGCGCATCAGCCGCCACAATGCAACCACCCCGACGAGAATCGCCAACAGACCGACCGGACCGAGCTCGGCGAGCCACTCCAGCGGCAGCGAATGGGCGTAGCGGGGCCGATTTCCAACCGCGAACGGCACGACCTGTGCGACCTGCCCAAAGCTCCCGAAGCCGACGCCTGCCGCGGGCGCAGTCGACCACACCCACACAGCCGTCTGCCAGTTGTCGAGACGCAAACTGACAGGTTCGAGTTCGAGAACATCGCCACGCGCCATGACCACCACGGCGAGAACCAGGACCAGAACCCCGATCGCCAAACGCACAGAGCGCTCGCCACCGGCGACGGCCAGAGCGGCACAGGCTGCGAGCGCGAGACCGACGCCGATTGGCGAGCGGGTGAGTGCGAGACCGACGACGCACAGGGCGCATCCCACAATCCATGGTGCGGCGCTCCACCGCCAACGGACACGCACGAGCAGCAACGGGAGAGCGGTGGCGAGCAGAACGGCGAGGTGCGAGGGCAGCGGCTGCGAGGCAAACGCGCGACCGGCGGCCAGCCGCTCGCTGCCTGCCGAGCGGAGGGCTTCCGGAAGTTGACGAAGAATGGCCTGGGTGTGCTCGGGTCCCGCGGTCAGTTGGAGCAGCCCCCAGATCGAAAGACCGCTGATCACCAGGGCCAGAACGGCGGGCCAGGAATCCGGAGGGGCCTGTCGCGAAGCCAGCCAGATCAGGACGACAATGGCCGCCACCAACGACGCCCCGGCGATGGCAGCGGATGGATCGTGGCCGGCCATGCCCGAAACCAGCAGGACGCCGACTGCGGCCATTGCCCACACCATGGAGCGGCCGGCTGTCCGAGGCGTCTGTTGCCAGCCCCACACCGTGAGCGCCAGGATCACCGCAGCGGTCAGCACGGCCGACCATGGAAACACCTCGAGCGGCCTCCATGCCAGCCAGGCTGCCACCAGCAGCAGGCCCCACTGCGCCGGTGGGAAGGGCGCCTCCTGGGCCCTTTCATTGGTGTGCAGAACCGAAGCCGCCACGGACTTCACCGCATCCGTCGGTATCACTCAGGAATGCCGTGTCGGGCAGGGATGTGTCATGCGAACCACGAAATCAATCATAACCCACAAAAAAGGGGGCACCGAGGTGCCCCCAAACATTCAACAGCAGGGTGATCGATCAGTTCTGGATGCCTTCGGGATACACGGTGAAGCTGCCGTTCGAGTACGCGATATCGCAATCCATGTCGGTCGTGGGCCCCAGGGTGTAGGACGTCACGTTAGCCACCTGAAACTGCTTGTCACGACCGGCCCCCACGACCGTGTAACCCTGTTGCGCCGAGACGGCCCGCAAGGCGAAGTTCCAACCGTCGGCCCGCGGCGCCCTCTTCACGTACGTGGGCTCGATCAGTGCGCCAAGGGTCGTACCGACATCATTCATCGCGGCAACGGGATACGTGGAATTGTCCACCGCGTAGGCCTCAATCGCCGTGCCGATGGTCCGGATGTCCGCCATCGTCCTCTTCTGACGACCACGGTTGATGGCGTTCAGAAGGTTGGGGATCGCAATCGCCGCGATAATGCCGATGATTGCCACCACGATCAAAAGTTCGATCAGAGTAAAACCACGATTCTTACGCATAATGCTTTCTCCTTTCACGGCTGGGACCATGTGCAATGCCCGTGCCAGCTTTTTGCAAGGGGGACGAAGGCAAAAAATGACGCTGAACGTCAGTCCGACCACGACCGGGTCCCGCGAAGCGTCACTCGGACCGCCATTCGGGACCGGATGAGTGCCAACGGTGGGAAGGCGCCCACACCCCGGGCCAATCCACCCCCGACGTCACCCGGACGCGGAGCGCGTCACACCAGTAGTCGTAGGCAAGCCCTTCCTTTGCGTGGACCGCGACATCGACCCGGTACTCGCCGGGCGCCAGGTCCAGCCCGTCGTAGACGCAGCTCACCTCGCCGTCTTCCGCCAGCAGCTTCGGCACGAGACCGCCGAGCTCGGTGTTGTGGCCGCTCACCAGGGTGCCGTCGGGCCGGTGCCAGGCGATGCCGAAGACGAAGTCCCCGACCGGGCGGTGGACCCGGTAGCGGATCCGGAGACTGCACGGCCCGCCGCCCGGCAGCAGCCGCTGAGGCGACCCACCGGCCAATGCCTCGACCCCGACGATCTCGACATCACCGTTGCCCCACCTCCCGCCCTCCTCGAGCACCCGTACCGGCGGTGCCTGGCTGACGGCGGTGTCCTTGTCGTTATCGCCGGCGGCATCGGAACGGTATCGCGCGACCACCGCATCCACCGGTCCCACCGCCACCGGCCGGCCACCTTCGAGGTACAACGCGCGATCGGCGAAGCTCGTGACGAGATCGAGATCGTGGGAAACCAGAACCATGGTCACCCCGCGCCGGCGCATCCGCGCGAGACGGTCGAGACAGCGGCGGGTGAAGGCCCGGTCGCCCACCGCCAGAACCTCGTCGATCAGCAAAATATCCGGATCGGAGGAAACCGCCACCGCAAAACCGAGCCGGACGTACATCCCCGAGGAATAGGTCTTCACCGGCTGGTCGATGAAGTCGCCGATGTCGGCGAACTCGATGATGTCCTGCATCCGCGCCTCGACCTCGGATCGCGTCAGACCGAGCAGCATGCCGTTGATGAGGACGTTCTCGCGTCCGGTGATTTCGGGGTGGAACCCCGCGCCGAGCTCGATCAGAGCCGTCACGCGACCCTCGACCTCCACCGCTCCCGCCGTCGGCTGCAGGATGCCCCCGGCAAGCTTGAGAAAGGTGGACTTGCCGGAGCCGTTGGGTCCGATGATCGCCACCGCCTCGCCGGGCTTCACCGAGAGATCGACCCCGTCAAGCGCCACGTGTTCTTCCACCGTGTGCGCCCGGCGACTGCGTCCCCTCTGGAAAAACGCGCCTTTCAGAGTTTCGCCGGGACGTTTCCGGCCGCGCCACCGATACACCTTGCGGACGCCTGCAAACCGGATCGACCCGTTCACACGGCCTCCACCAGGGTCTCGCGATAGTGCAGGAAGACCCGGGTGCCCAGCCACAAACCCATCCCGCCGACCGCAAACGCCGTCAACCAGGTCCCTACGCCCGGCACCGTTCCGGTAAACACGACATCACGATAGGTCCTGACCAGGCTGGCGAGCGGGTTGAGCACCAACACCCGCCGCAACAACGCCGGGACCTCGAGACCGTCGAGGCTGTAGATGATGGGTGACGCAAAAAACAACAGGTTCAGCAGATGCCCCACCAGGTCGCGCATGTCCCGGTAGTGAACCGAGAGCACGGAGATGGCGAGCACCGCGCCGCCGGTAACCATGACCCACGGCACCAGTGCGAAGGGGACGAGGCAGAAGGTCCACGGAAAGGGGTGCAGACCGACGACCGCGCTCGCCGCCACCGCCGCCAGCAGGATCGGCAGCGCCAGCAGGTGGTGCACCAGGTGCGAGACCACAGTCACGGCCGGAAAGATCTCGGGCGGGCACATCACCTTGGCGAGGAGCGGGCCGTTGTCGATCAGGGTGGTCGAACCGTCGAGCACCGCTCCCGAAAAGAACAGCCACGGCAGGAGGCCGGAAAAGAGAAACAACGGGTAGGGTTCACCACCAGGAAACCGCGGGCTGAAGATGTAGGTGAAGACCACCGCATAAACCGCCAGCAGCAACAGCGGGTTGAGGAGCGACCAGAAAAAACCGAGAAATGACGCGCGATAGCGGGCGTCCAGTTCACGCCGGACCAGCACCGCAACCAGCGTCCGGTGCCGCCACATCAGCGCGAGAACTCTCATCGGCGGCTGGGTCAACCGCCCGTTTTGAGGAGGTCCTGAACCTGGTTCAGGATGCGTCGTCTCTCGGTTTCGAGGTATCGCTGGTAGCTCAGGACCTGCCCGTCGATGACGATGAACATCTTGGGGTAGTGTTTCACGTCGCCGTGGTCGTCGAACAGGATCGGACCCGTCACGCCGTTGTACTCCGCAACACCGTAGTTCAGCGCTTTCAGAATCTCGAGGGTCTCGGGCGGCTTGGCCAGGGTGAAGACCTGGATGGTGAATCCCATGGCGTCATAGCCGTGAGCGGCGAAAACGTCCGGGGCCCTCTGGTAGGTCTCCATGTAACGGTTGACAAAACTGAGCACCGGTTCCTTCTCCGACGTCCGGTCGAACGGCGGCAACGGAAACAGGATCCCCTCGGCCGCCGGTCCCGCGTCGCGGATGGCGTCACCGTTGAAAAACGCTGATGTGGTCACGATCCGCCCCGCAAAATCCTGGTCCCGGAGGAACCGCACCACGTCGAGGACTTCTTCGGCGAAGCCGATGACGTAGGCGGCCCCCACGCCGCCGGTGGCGATGGCCTTCACTGCACGGGTTTGCCAGTCTTCTTCCGAGAGATCGATGTCATCGACGACCTGGCCCCCGAGAGCCTCCTCGAACTGCTTGAGAAACTCCGGTTTGATGCCGCGGGTGTACTCCGTGTCACCGGAAAACAGAACGATCCTGGCTCGGTCGAGGCGCTCGAAGACAAAGGTGCCGGCGGTGTGCCCTTCCAGCTCGTCCGACGGATAGATCCGAAAGAAGTACCTCGATCGCTCGGCCAGCCCCGGCGCTGACGCCGACGGTGACAGACACACCACCTCGAGCTCGTCGAGAACCGGAATCATGGCGGCGGCCTCGGCGCTGGTGGCGCCGCCTATCACCATTTTGACATCATGGTCGGCAACCATCTTGCGAAGTTCGGCGATGGCGCGGCCGGGTTGGGAGCCGCTGTCGGCCCACAAGACCTCGAAACCCTCAGGAAGCTCGTTTCGCCCCCGCGCATCGGCGAGCGCGAGACGAATTCCGCTTTCGATCGACTGACCGTAAGACGCCGCCGCACCGGTCGTCGGCAGGATAATGCCCACGACCGGGTTGCTGCCGCAGCCGGCGAGGACCGACATTCCAGCCAAACCGACAACCATGCCGAGAGAAACGCCGATTCGCCGGAACATGGTCCCACCTCCCCGCCTTTGGCTCAGGGTAACACAGCGAATCCTGCGAAAGCCCTCGCCGGCCGACACCGGCTGTCGCTACGGCGCCGAAAAACCGTTGTCAGTCGTCGGATTCAGTCCCCGTCAGCCGCGTCAAGCGCATCGAACACGTCACGGCGCCGCAACCCGAATCGACGGGCGGTTTCCCGCATCGCCTCGCCGCGCCCGAGACCGCGGCTGACTGCCTGCGCATACGCCTCTCTCAGGGCGCCCGGAGCGGCGCTTGTCCCTTCCGATTGAGCAGGATTCGGCGGTCCGATCACCAGGATGTACTCGCCGCGCGGCCCGTCGACCTCGTGTGAGGCAACCAGCTCGCCGAGCGTCGCCACCTCGGCTCGTTCGAAGCGCTTGCTGATCTCGGCGAGCAGGGTCGCCTCACGTTCCTCCCCGAGGACCTCCGCGAGATCGGCGAGCTCGCTGCCGAGCCGGTGCGGCGACAGGAGGATCACCAGGCTCCATGGGCACTGCGACAGCTCATCGATTCGGCGGCGGCGCGCCCCGGATCGCGCGGGAAGGAACCCACACAGGGTGACCGGCAGCGGTGGTTGACCGGATGCCGCCAGAGCGGCCGTGAACGACGAGGGGCCGGGAACGCTTCGAACCGGAAGGCCCGCAGCCCGCACGGCGCGGACCAGGAGAAATCCCGGGTCCGACAGGACCGGCGTCCCGGCATCGCTGATGAGGGCGGTTGAGCCACCGTTTTTCAGAATCGTCGTGATCGCTTCGACCTTGCGGTTCTCGTTGTGTTCGTGGAGGCACTGGACGCGCCCCGCCGCCGGCAGCTCGAGATGGGACAGCAGGGCCCGTGCCCTGCGCGTGTCCTCGGCGAGGATCAGATCGACGTCGCGCAGGACCTCCCGCGCTCGCGGCGCCAGATCGCCGAGGGTGCCGATCGGCGTGGCCACGATCCACAGCGTTCCGGGGAGGTTGTCGGCCGGCGGCACGCTGTTATGATACCAGGATGCGAGCCGCCGGCCTGTCGCTCATCCTCATGGCGGTCAGCCACTTCGCCGCCGCCCAACAGCCCCCGGCCAGGGTCGTCGAGGAGGTGCTGGCGGTGGTCGGCAACACCCCGATCCTGTACTCGGACGTCACCCTGGCGGAACTCGTCCGTCTGTTGGAGCGCGACTCGGCAGAGAGCGACCGCGATTACCGGTCACGGCTCCTGGATGCGCGCATCCGTCTCGAGGTGGAGTTCCGGGATCTCGAGGAAAGCGGTCTCCTGTTCCGACTCGAACTCGATCCTCAGGCTGCCCGCGACACACTGATCGCGCGCGGCGGCGGTGCCGACGCGCTCGACCTCGCTCTGCCCGTCAACGGACTCTCGTGGCCCGACCTGGAGGAGCTCGCTCTGAGGATCGCGGCGGTGGATGCGTACGTCGGACAAAGGCTGCGGCCCCGGGTATCGGTTTCGATGGAGGAGATCGACGCCGCATACCAGGAACTCCTGGTGGCCGAGATCGCGACCACCGACGAGCCGCCCCCGCCCATCGCGGTCGTCCAGGACCAGCTGCGAACCCTCCTCGTCGAACGCAAGCTCAACGAGGAGATCGAACGCTGGCTGGTCCGCGCCGGAGACCGTCAGGAGGTGACGCGGTTCAGCCGCTGATCACCGCCCCTTCGCTTTTCGGTCACCGCGTTCGCCGTAGAGGTCCCGATACATCGACGCACCCGCCAGCACGGTGGAGGTGTACGACCTGGTGGCACCAAACGAGATATTGACCACATAAAGGTCGTCGCTGCACCCCGCGCCACACTGCTCCAACCACAGCCTGGCCTGCTGTTCACCCGCGTTGTAGGCCGCGATCGCCGGCGCATGACGGCCGTTGAACGCGGCGACCAGCCGGGCCAGTTCGGCCGCTCCGAGCTGCAAGCTGGTCGCGGGGTCGAACATCTCCATCGGCGTCGGCGGTGCCACACCGAGACGTCGGGCCACCGCCTGTGCCGTCGCGGGCATGAGCTGAAGGAGCCCGCGAGCCCCCACCACTGAAATCGCTTTGGGGTTCCACCGCGATTCCTCCCGGGCCACGGCGGCGAGCAGGCTCCAGTCGACACCAGCTGCGGTCGCGGCGGCCTTGACCTGGGCCTGGCTCGGGAGCGGGTAGGCCGCCCTCTGGAGCTCCAGCGGGAAGGCCCGCAGAGGAACCTCCGACCCCGCCTGGCGCCACGCACCATCCGCCATCCGGATGGCGGTCCACGGCATTCCCAACTCGACAAAACGAACCGCTGTCCACGCCGATTGGGTGACATCACCGTTGGGGAAACCGGTCGGGTCCCAACGCCCGGCTTCGGATTCGAGCCCGATCCGCCACAGGTCGGCAGCCAGTCCCGGGCGAAACCAATCCGGCGAGAACTCATCCGTGACTCCGACCTCCTCGGCGACACGCTGACGAATGACATCGAGTTGACGTGGGTCAGGCTCGAGATCGGCCCACAGTCCCAACGCGCGCCACCTCGTTCGACCCTGACCGTTCTCGACACCGCGCCGGCGCCGGTCGCGCCACTCCGCAAGCTGTTCCTCCGGCAAGGCAGCCATGACAGCCCGCGCCTGTTCGCCCCAATACGGGTCGATCCCGGGCGCTTCCCTTTCCAGCAGGTCCATGACCAGGGCTCGATCTCCCTTCGCCATGGCCAGCCGTGCCGCCACCAGCGCCGCCGGCTCCGACCACGGTGGACGACGCACCCGGGTCAACCGGTCCAGCGCCCTTTCGTGATCGCCACGCCGCATGGCATCGAGAGCCAGCATGACGTCGCCCTGCGCGCGCGCCGTCCTCCCCCGCAGCTGGCCGACTCCCTGCACGGCCAGCTCTGTCTCCCCCCGCCGCAGTCGAAGCCGCGCGAGAAACAGCCGCCGGTCATCGGTGGGGTGCAGCCGGACTGCGGTCACGGCAGCGGTTACCGCCGCGTCGAGGTCGCCGGCAAGTTCGAAAGCGCGGCCGATATGGACCTCGAAGTCAGCCCGCCGATCGGAGGAAGACGCTCTTGTCAGGGCTTTCTGATACCAACTGACGGCCTCGGCCCACCGGCCCGCACGAAAGGCACAACGACCACGGGTGAACAGCACCTGATCGGCGGGAACGCCGGAATGACGCACCGTCTCGAGGTCGTCGAGAATCCGGGCCGCCTGTTCGTACAACGCGTGGTTGAAATACGCAGTGGCGACCCGCCACTGCTCGACAGGGGTGATCGCATCGGATCCGGCGAGCGCCTCGGCAGCTTCGAGGGCCACGAGGTCGCCGGTTTCCCTCGCCAGCAGGCGCTCGAGCTCCTCACGTCCACGCTCGGGGTCTGTCAGCGCCAGGGCCAGCTCGACACGTCGGCGGAGCCCCACGGAGAGATTGCCGATCGCCCCTTCGATCGCCGCCAGCTGCGGCGGTTCGAGTCCTCCCGAGACGGCGGCTGTGACGGTGTCAGCTGCTGATTCGCGGAGCGGCCACGGCCGGCCCCGGTCGAAGTTCGGCACCGCCAGATCGACGGCCGAGGAGGGATCGTCAGCCTCGAGAACTGTTGCCAGCTGCACCTCGGCGAGTCTCGCCAGGAGGCTGTCGTCGCCCCCTACTGCCACGCGCAGAAACCGCGCCTCCGCGGGCCGGTCGCCCAGCATCCTGGCTGCATGTGCAGCGATCATCGCCTCGGCGGCATTGAGCGGCAGCTGCTCGCCTCGGCGCGAGGCCACTTCGAGCACTCGCGCCCACTGCCCCTGGCGGGCAAGGTCATCCAGCGCGGCCCACAACGGGCTTGCAGCCAGGGCCACAACGCCAATCGTCAGGGTCACCACGCTCCGCATGAGATTGTTTCCGGTCTTCATCCTGCTCCGTCGTATTTCGCAAACGGCCCCGGGGGATTTCTATTCGATAGTACTATCAATGATTGGAGGCAACTCAAGGTGATCGGTGCCGACGGTCAGCGGAATCACCATGAAAGCAGGGCAGCTGCAAGGCGTTCTCCCTGGTCCTGGTGGCTGGCGATCGGGGTGCCTACGCTGGTATTTCTCGCTGTTATTGCCGTCCAGTACGATGGCCGACCCTATCTCCGCGGCGATTGCCAGTATTACTACTTCACTGCAGTGTCGCTCCTCGAGGATCATGATCTTGACCTTGCAAACAACCTGACCAGGCCCCTGGTCCGGCATTCGGACGACGTTTCGCTTGACACGAGAGGCCGGCTTGTCCCCAAACACCCCATCTGGATGGCACTTTTCGCCCTCCCGCTCATCGCTGCATTCGGTGCGCCCGGTGCTCTCGTTTTCAACCTGTTGCAACTCGTGCTGCTGCTCTACCTGGCAGCTCGCTCTCCCTGCGAGGTATTCGCTCCCTGGGGTTCATCCATCGCGATAGCGCTCACCGGAGTGACCTCGATTCTGCCCCACTATGCGTGGAATTTCTCGCCGGATGTTTTTTCGTGTGTGCTGCTCGTCGCCGGGCTGGTCGCCCTGCCCGCTGACCGTTCGCCGGACACCGCTGCGCCTTGGGATCGCCGGTTGCTCTTCGGACTCGCCGCGGTCTCGAAATTTTCCCTGTTTCTCGCCCTGCCCGGTCTTCCCCTGCTGTGCGGACGACCCTTCCGAAAATCCCTCCCGGCGCTGGTGCTCGGTCTCCTGGTTCCGGCGGTCTTGTTCTTCCGCCCTCAACCTCCATCTCTTTGGATCGCCTCTGACCACATCGTATGACCGCATGGCGACGAATCGAGGGTGATGTGGTTGTCGTCCACTCGCCTCGATCGGATTTCGGCGATTCCAGTTCTCGAAGGTGCTGCGCGACCAGATCATGGATCGCGCAAACGGCCTCCTCTTCACCTCTCCGATCACCCTGTTCGTCGCTTGCTGGTCTCTACCCACTCGCCCGCCACGATCGCGGCGCTGCGTCTGTACCTAACCCTGACGTCCTCGCTGTGTTCTTGTTTTTCTGCGTTCGTATGGGCAGTGGAGAGCTTCACATTTCGGCAACCGGTTTCTGATGCCGATCAGCGTTCTTGCCGCCGTGCCGTCTGGCGGCTCTCCTTGACGCCGTCGGGTTATTTCGATTTCGTTCCCGGGAGAAGGCGTCGCGGTGTACCGCGAACATCAACCGGCCCACCACCAGTTCGCGAACAGGGCCATGAGCAGTCCTGAAGCCGTCGCGCCGAAAACGGCGTAAAATGCGGGCACGCACCGGCGCCCCTCGACCCACAGCACACCGATCAGCATGAAGAACGGGAAGAGGGTCAGCGAGAATCTCGAAAACGACCACAAAGTGGATCCGAGAGCAACGATCATTGCCGCTGCCGTATAGAGCGTGTACGAAGCCCGCAGACGGCGCGCCATGACAACAAGCCCGATGATGCACGACACGGCGACCACAAACTCAAAGGTCGAGCCGTGGGACCCGTGCGCCGTAGGCCCTACCTCCCACCAGCGCACGAAGGCCTGCCACGGCCCCGACAGACCGCCCCGCCACCGCTGTTGACGGTGGAGCAGAGCCAGAGGATCGCCGAAGGTAGCCTGGCAGACGAGCATGTAGGCGCCGAAAGCGCCCGGAATCAGCACCACCCATCCCACCGACCACCAGGGCGTTCGCGATGCCGAGGGCCCGCGGCGATCTGCCCACCACTCCCACACCACCGGAATCGCCAACAACACGCCAAACGGGCGGGTCAAGGCTGCCAGACCACCAATCGCCCCGGCAGCGGCAAATCGGCCGCGCCGAGCGCACAGAAAGACCCCGAGGGACAGCGCGAGGAAAAGCGACTCGGAATAGACCGCGGACAGGAACAGGCTCGAAGGATGCACTAGAAGCGCGGCACACGCCACTGTTGCCGCCACCTCGCCGGCCTCACCTTCGATCTCGTCGCGAACCAGCCGGTGGAGCAGCAACAAACTCGCGAAGAGCGCCAGATTCGAAATCAGCACTCCGGCACCCACACCCCCGAGAACCGGCACCAAAGCCCGAATCAGAACTGGATACAGAGGCAGGAATCCCGCGGTGGCCGTGGGATCAGTGTTCAGCCCGAATTGAGTCCGTATGGAACCGACGTCGTAACCCCGATCGGCAATCAACAGGTACCACTCCGAATCCCAACGCGCCCAGATCTCGAGCGCCCGTGGCGCCGGCTCGTGCCACATGGGTACCCCACCCTGAAGGGCGCTCCCCGACGGCAACAACCAGGTTGACGCCAACCCCACCAGGAGCAGGGCCAGCCGACTGGCCGCGAAGAGGCAGGTGAGGTGCAGAACCGGTGAGTTCAACCGTCGAAAGCGATCCACGATTGAACCAGTATAATAGCCGTCCGCGGTTGAGGGCCCATGGCTCTCATCCCGCGTCGTTCGGGCCGTGAACCGTCACGAAACCACACTTCGGCAGGTTTGGGCGACCGGAGGGTAAATGTCAGGTGAACATTTCAAGGTACTGATCATCGGCTCCGGACCTGCCGGTCTCACGGCCGCGATCTACGCCGCGCGCGCCGGGCTCGAGCCTTTGGTCGTCGAAGGGATGCAACCCGGGGGCCAGCTCACGATCACGACCGAGGTGGAAAATTATCCGGGTTTTCCGCACGGCATCATGGGGCCGGAGCTGATGGCCGTCACCAGGGCCCAGGCGGAGCGGTTCGGCACGCGTTTCGTGTTCGATCAGGTGGTCGAGGTGGACTTCGCGACCCGCCCTCTGACCGCACGGACCGAGAGCCACGGTTCGTTTTCGGCGGATGCGGTGATCATCTCCACCGGCGCCTCGGCCAAGCTGCTCGGTCTGGCCTCGGAGACCGAACTCATGGGATACGGTGTGTCCGCCTGCGCGACCTGCGACGGCTTCTTCTTCCGCGACAAGGAGCTGGTGGTGGTCGGCGGCGGCGACACTGCGATGGAGGAAGCGATCTTCCTCACCAAGTTCGCGACCCAGGTCACGGTGGTTCATCGCCGCGCCGAACTGCGGGCGTCGAAGATCATGCAACAGCGGGCCTTCGACAACCACAAGATCCACTTCGAGTGGAACTCCGCGGTCAAAGAGATCCTCGGCGCCCGCGAGGGCGGCGTCACCGGGGTGCGCCTCGAGGACACCTCGACCGGAGAGGTCCGCGACTACCCGACGAACGGCGTCTTCATCGCCATCGGTCACCAGCCCAACACGTCCATTTTCAAAGGCAAACTCGACATGGACGACGTCGGCTACATCCGCACGGTCCCAGGCACCACGCGCACGTCAGTCGAAGGCGTGTGGGCCTGCGGCGACGCCCAGGACGCGGTCTATCGACAGGCGGTGACTGCAGCCGGCACGGGCTGCATGGCCGCCATCGAGGCCGAACGGTGGTTGGCCGAACATGGTGTCCACTGAGAGCCCTGGAATTCCCCAGACCCGACTCTACGTTATGATGGGACGCCCGCGCCGTTACCGCGGGAAACAGGAGGCACGATGATCTCGTTTTCTGAAAAAGCCGTGGCAAAGGTGCAGGAATTCGCGGCGCAGATGCCCGAGGCGGAAGGCAAAGACCTTCGCATCTTCATTCAGGGCGTCGGCTGTTCGGGTTTTGCGTACGGATTCACGTTCGATGAGAAACGCGATGGGGACACCGTGGTTGAAGAGGGCGGGCTCAAGGTGCTGGTGGACCAGAATTCGGCGCCTCACCTGACCGGATCCTCGGTGGACTTCGTGGAAGATCAACGGGGCGCGGGCTTTGTCGTCGACAACCCGAATGCTCCGGCGCCGAGCAGCGACTGCGGCTCCGGCGGGTGCTCCGGCTGCGGCTGAGTCCATGACCGGCGACGCGCGTCTTCTCGAGGTCATCCGACTCGGCCACCCCACCCTGAGAGCCATTGCCGAGCCGGTTCCGGAGGAGTGGTTCGGTTCGGGCCGGCTGGCAGATCTCGGCCGTGACATGGTTCGCACCATGCTCGAGGAGCACGGCGTCGGTCTGGCGGCTCCGCAAGTGGCGGAGGGCATCCGTCTCTTCACCTATTGGGTCCCGGCTACCGATGACGAACCGGAGATCCCGCCCGTCATTCTCGTCAACCCGGAGATCCGGCCCGTCGGCGACGATATCGAGGAAGGATGGGAAGGCTGCCTTTCCATCCCCGGTATGCGTGGCATGGTGCCCCGCTACCGGCGGCTCAAGGTCAAGGCGCGCAGCATCGAGGGGGATCCGGTTTCCCTGACTGCGGACGGGTTTCACGCCCGGGTCCTCCAGCACGAGTACGACCACCTCGACGGCATCGTCTTTCTCGACCGGATGGCATCGACCCGATCGTTGGCCTTCGAGCCGGAATGGGAGACCTACGTTCTCGCAGCCGAGCCCGACGAGGAATGAGCCGGACGCAGTGATGGTGGGCGAGCAGTCACCACCCGCTCCGCGTGCTCCCCGAAGAACTGATTCCGCCGCCACCGGCCGCCCTGTCGACCTTCCTCTTCTCATCACCGCCACCGCGATCGTCGCGGGCACGCTGCTCGGCACCTTCGAGATCGCCAACACCAGCATCGGGTGGCACCTCGCGAGCGGACGCTGGGTTCTCGATCACCACGCCTTTCTCCACACCGACCCGTTCTCCTTCACCTCGGGGCAGGCCCCGTGGATCGATCACGAGTGGTTGTTCCAGGTCGGTGCCGCCGTCGCCCACGAGCTCGGCGGTGGGCCCGCGCTGGTGATATTGCGGGCACTCGCCGTTGGCGCCCTCGCGTTGCTGCTCCTGGTGGTCGGGCTGCGCAGCGGGTTGGCGCCGCCCGTAGCGCTGCTGCTGTCGATCGCTTGCGTGGCAGGGGCGCGACCGCGGTTCTTTCTCCGCCCAGAGTTGGTGACACTGTTGGTGGTGCCGATCGCCTGCTGGCTCTATCTCACCCGCGGAAGCCGGAGATCGTGGACATGGCTGGTCTGGCTCGCGGTCGTCATGGTGATCGGCGCCAACTCTCACGGTGGAGCGCTGGTCGTTCCGTTCCTCCTCGGTGGGATGCTGGCGGTCGAAACCGTGCAGATGGCGTTCCGCCGCCGCTGGCAGGCGGAGGTGTTCGCCAGCGGCTTCGCGGCCGCAGCGGCAGCCGCGCTGGCGCTCCTCGTCAACCCCTACGGCTGGCGGCTCTACGAGGTACCGTTCAAGCTCGCCCACCTCGTCGACCAACCCCATATCCCGAATCCGGAGTGGGCAAGGGCGACCTTTGCGCAAACGCCCGCCCTGTTCATCGCCTTGGCCGCCGCTGTGGCGATCATGGGAATCCGCGAGCGGGACGGTGTCCGGTGGATGCTCCTGGCCATGGCTGCGGCGCTGGCCTTCCGCCACATCCGCAACCTGGGGCTGTTCTTCGTACTCCTCCCTCTGGCCGTCGCCCCCGCCCTCGCGTCCTGGGCTTTCCTCGCAAACCCGATACCGCCGGATTCCCAAAAAAAGAGGGGGCGCCTCACCGCTCTGGCGGTGGCGGCGGCACTGGTGGTCGCCGCGGTTGTCGCCGCCTCACCCTGGCCGGTCTTCGGGTTCGGCTTTGCCGACGGCTACTATCCGACGTCGGCATGTGATTTCCTCGACCGCGAAGGCCTCCCGCGGTCCGAGCTCTACAACGATGTCCGTTTCGGAGGTTTCCTGATCGAACGCTATGCGCCGGAACGTTTGGTGTTTCAGGACGACCGCAACGAAATTCACGAACCCTTGCTGCGCGAGATCTGGCGCACCTTCGAGACCACAGATGTTCGGGCCTGGAACGGCCTCCTCGAACGATACGGTTGCGATACCGCGCTGGTGCGGTATCACCCACCGCTCCGGGTCGCGCCTCCCGACGGTCAGGGCGTCACCCTCCGCGGTTTCTCCGCCCGCTGGTTCCCGCGCAGCGACTGGGCCCTGGTGTACTGGGACGACGTGGCCATGGTTTTCGTACGCCGACGGGACGCCCCTCCCGGCCTGCTCGAGCGTCACGAGTACCACATCGTCCGACCCGACGACCTCGTCGAGTTGCAGTGGCAATTGACGATGGATCCCGCGCTACGGGAGCCGGTCGCAACCGAGGTACAACGCGCTCTCGCATCCGGGCCCGACAACCGTCGAGCCGCGACAATCGCCTCGCTTCTCGCTGTCGAACCGGCGGCGGTTACTGGTCCTTGATGCGTTTGAAAGCGACAATCGTGCAGCGCGTGGAGTCGATACCGTAAGGGTTGCCGAAAAGGTCGAGGGGAGCCTGTTCCAACATGCCGGCGCGAACCAGTTCCTGCCAGTCGGCGGCACACCGCCCGTGGCGCCGGGCGTGTGCACGCAGCAGCGGATCGAGTTGCTCTCTGTCCTTGGTCACCACGGCGTCGTAGAGCTTGCTCTGACAGACCTGGGAATCGCGTTCGTCCACCGCCTCGTCGTACGCCTTGCGCCAATAGGCGATCGAGTCGTCGACCGACCAGGCGCTCTCCGAATCCCGCCACACGCCGACCATCCGTTTGATCCGCGCCGGCGCGTCCGGCGCCTGTGCCGCAAACTCAGCATAGTGAAGGGCCGCCCTCCGGTCTTTGAAGCGCATGAACATGTCCCACGCGGCGGCCTCGCCAAGCTCCCAGCTCTCGGGCAGGTTTTCGACACCCTTGTCGAACAGCCGCCGCACCGCCGCCTGGAGTTCGGTCTCGTCGCCGCCGGTCTGGATCTGCATGATGAGGGCGCCGATGCGATAGGCGTCGAAGAACCGCGGATCGAGATCGGTGATCAGGTTATAAACCGTCTCGAGATAAAGGAATCTTTCATGGGGTTGAAATTGGGAATAATACTGGATCGACCAGAGGTACAGGATGTCCGCGACCAGATTGGGGTTGCCGATGCTGAGGATCTCGAGCATCTCGGGCGACGGCAAATACAGGAGATCCCGACCCAGCGGGTTGTGACGGGGGATTCGGCCGAGTCGGTACTCGGCGGTCACCGCCACGGCGAGCAGGCCGACGACGATCGCGACCGAGACGAGCGTTCGCCTCATCGAAGATCCTTCGACCGGAAACGCAGGTTCGCCAGGAACAACACCACCGCGACAAAGGCCGCAGCATAGACAACCGCCCACCCGACCGCGGGAGCGGGGATCGGCAGATCGTGAACCACTTCCGTCCGGAAGTCGAAGCGCTCCAGGTTCGGGACCAGGTAGTAAACCACTGCGACCACCGCGCGCGTCATGGCACCTGGAAGTTGCCGGGTGAGCATCCAGAGATCTGCCGACATGTGCCCCACGACGAAAACCGCCAGCGTCATCAGCGAGCCGAGAATCGGCTTGGTGAGGACCGCGAAAAGAATCGCGAAAGCGGCCAAAACGGCCATTTCCAGCATGGTCATCGAGGCGGCAAAGAGCAGCATGGGGTCCCATTGATCGGTGTAGAGAAGGACCATGACCAGGAGCACGCCCGTGATCAGCGCCAGGTTGGCTGCGACGATGGCCACCAGGCCGAGATACTTGCCGAGGAGGAACTGCCAGCGACTTACCGGCTTGGCCAGAATGTTGAAGACCGTCCGGCTCTCGACCTCGCGGCTGACCAGCAGCATGCTCATCATCACCGCAATCAGCATCGAGAAGAACTGCATCGCGGCGAGACCGATGTCCTTGACGATCCTGGTCTCGTCGCCCACCGTGAGCAGTCCGAAGAGCTTGGTACTGACCACCATGACGATCGCAAAACCGACAAACAGGTAGAGGATCCGATCGCGGATGGCCTCGCGAAACGTGTTGGCCGCGATTGCCCGGATCGCCCTCATGACGCGCTCCCCGAATAGTGTTCCATCAGCAGGTCCTCGAGGTTGATGCGAACCGGGTTGAGACTTTCGAGCCGCGCCCCGCCCTCGCGCGAGCTCCTCGAGCAACGCGTCCCGATTCCCGTTCGCGACCCGCACCCATGTCGCGTCGCTGCGAACGTGGTGGCTGAGCAACGGCGTCGAGATCCGATCGAGATCCATACCCGTAAAGGTCAGTTCGAAGCTCTTCGTCTCGTGCGGCACGAGATCGCTGACCGAACCGACCGCACGCACCGTGCCGTCGACGACGATGGCCACCCGGTCGCAGAGGGCTTCGACATCGGGAATGATGTGGGACGAGAAGAAAACCGTCGTCCCCGCTCTCGCCTGGGCGAGGATGATGTCGCGGACGTCACGGCGGCCGACCGGATCGAGACCGCTCATGGGTTCGTCGAGTATCAACAGCTCAGGCTCGCCCAACAGCGCCTGGGCGAGGCCGATCCGCTGCTGCATGCCCTTCGAGTAGGCGCCCATCGAGCGGTCGGCGCGCGACGCCATGCCGACCTCGTCGAGGACCCGGGCGATTCGTGGCTCGACGTCGCGGACCGGGGGAGACCGAGCAGCTCGCCGCAGAATCTCAGGTACTCGCGACCGGTGAGGTGGCGGTAGACGTAGGGATTTTCGGGCATGAACCCGATGCGGCGCTTCGCTTCCCGGGAGGTGTGCGGGTGTCCGCAGACCGTGATGGTCCCCGAATCGGGGTAGATGATCTCGGTGATCGCCTTGATGGCGGTGGTCTTGCCGGCGCCGTTGGGCCCCAGGAAACCGAAGATCTCTCCCCGCAGGACTTCGAAGCTCAGACCCTTGAGGACCTCGACGTCGGCCTCGAAGAGGCCCGGGTGAAAGGTCTTGCGAAGGTCGTTGACGCTGAGCTGGATGTCGGCCACGTGGTAGTCCCCCCTGTGATCAACGCCAAGTATAACGAAGGAGACCGCCACCCCACACCGCGGTTGCCCACGGCCTGCGGGCGGACCGATGAACCCTATTCGTGATCCAACGTGTCATAATGGAAGGTCGGAAAGGAGACAACCCATGTCCGAGTTCGCTCCCATGGACATTCTCGGCAAGAAGTTTTCCAAGAAGATGAACGGCTACGCGCCGATCGAGGTGCACGAGTACCTTACCGACCTCGCGCGGGTGGTCGAGGTCATGCTGCGCGAACGCAGCGAGCTACGGCAGCACCTTCACCACATGGAGCAGGAGCTCAAGGCTTTCCGCGAACGCGAGTCGGCGCTCAAGGAGGCGCTGGTCGCCGCTCAACGGTCCGCTGAAACCACCATCGAGGTGGCCCGGGCGGAGGGACAGCGCATCGTCAGCGAGGGCCACACCCTGGCGGACCGGCTGGTCTCCGAAGCCAACGACCGGGTCCAAAACGTCGAGCGCGTCATCGGCGATCTCCGGATCCGCCGGCGCGAGATCCGGGCCGAGCTCAACCGCATGGTCGAACTGATCCAGGGGCTGGTCCAGGATGACCAGCACCGCGAGCGCGAAGAACGGTCAACTCCGCAGTTGGCGTCCTTCCAGCGCCGAGTTCAGGATGGCACCGAGAATCGGTGATGAGTCTACTGATTCGTGGCGCCCACCAGGTCGTCACACCCCTCGGAAAAGCCGCTCGCCGCGGCCATGAGCTTGGCGAACTCGAGATCCGCCCCGGTGCGGTTGTCCGCTGCGACGACGGCATCGTCTCGTTTGTCGGCGACGATGCGGAGCACCGCAGCCGCTTCGCGCCGGCCGATGAAATCCTCGAGGCCGAAGGCGGTTGCGTCCTCCCTGCTTTCGTCGATCCACACACCCACCCCGTGTGGGCGGGGTCGCGGGAGGATGAGTTCGATCGCCGCCTCCGCGGTGAAACCTACATGGAGATCGCGAAATCCGGTGGCGGCATCAACTCCACCGTCAGGGCGACCCGTGCCGCGACTGCGGAAGAACTCCTCGCAACCACGACTGTTCGTCTCGATGCCTTTCTGAGACACGGCACGACGACCATCGAGGCCAAGTCCGGCTACGGCCTCGACCTCGAGACCGAAATCCGCATGCTCGAGGTGATCGCCCGCGCCGATGCGAGCCACCCGGTCGATCTTCACCCCACCTGCCTCGCAGCGCACGAGGTCCCACCCGAGCACCGGTCCGATCCCGAGCGATGGATCGAGGAACTGATCGACGTCGTGCACCCGGAGATCGCTCGCCGCGGTCTCGCCGAGGCGGTGGACGTCTTCTGCGAAACCGGGGTATTTGATCTCGAACAGACGCGGCGGCTGCTGGCAGGCGCTGCGGATCACGGCTGGCGGATTCACCTCCACGCCGACGAACTGACCCCCCTCGGCGGTGCTGAGCTCGCAGTCGAGATGGGAGCGCTCTCCGCTGACCATCTCCTGTGCGTTACTCCGCAGGGCATCGCGGCGCTTGCCGGATCCGACACGGTGGCCGTCCTGCTGCCGGGCACCGCATTTTTCCTGCGGATGCCCTGGGCGCCGGCCCGGGACCTCATCGACGCCGGCTGCGCCGTCGCTCTCGCCACCGACTGCAACCCCGGATCGTCGCCCACCGAATCGATGCCGATGATCCTCGCCCTCGCCTGTCTCGGGATGGGAATGGATGTCGCGGAGGCGGTGACCGCCGCGACTCTCAACGCCGCGGCCGCGATCGGACGGGCCGACGATCTGGGTTCCGTCGAGGTCGGCAAGCGCGCCGACCTCATCGTCCTCGACGCACCCACCTACCACCGCCTCGTCTACAACTTCGGCGTCAACCCGGTGCGGCACGTCGTCAAAAGCGGGCGTCCGGTTGTTCTGAACCGTCAGCTGGTGTGACGATCGATCACGGGACGTCGACCCGCAGGCGCCGGATCGCCAGGGCTTTGCCGGTCTGCTCGTCGGCGTCGACCAACGCCCCCCGCAGTTGGACGTCCCGCTTGGCGGGTTCGAACGGCCGCGGCGTGTTGAAAAGAAACCGCTCGAGGACCTTCTCCGGCCGCATGCCGATGATCGACTCGTAGGGACCGGTCATCCCGACATCGGTCTGCAGCGCGGTGCCCCGTGGCAGCACCCGTTCGTCGGCCGTCGGCACGTGGGTGTGGGTCCCCAGCACCGCGGTCACCCGCCCGTCCAGGTACCACCCCATGGCCTGCTTCTCCGACGTCGCCTCGGCGTGCATGTCGACCAGGATCACCCGCACATCGGGATGAGCGGACCGGATTTCCTCGAGAACCTCGTCCGCGCGACGGAACGGGTTGTCGATGGGCGGCATCATGGCCTGTCCTTGAAGGTTGATCACCGCGACCGGGATGCCCGCGGCGGTTTCTTCGACACACCAACCCCGGCCGGGATTGCCC
This sequence comes from Candidatus Sulfomarinibacteraceae bacterium, assembly GCA_963823345.1. Classification (GTDB taxonomy): domain Bacteria; phylum Acidobacteriota; class Thermoanaerobaculia; order Thermoanaerobaculales; family Sulfomarinibacteraceae; genus Sulfomarinibacter. The sequence goes on along the minus strand of CAWGLE010000004.1, from coordinate 251,998 downwards.
GGCGGGTAGTTGGCCGGGCGCAGCAGCGCCGGGTGGGCGTCGAGGAGCGGGATCCCTTCCTTTTTGTCCCAGACGTGATTCCCGGTGGTCCACACCTGCACCGGAAGCACCTCCAGCTCCTCGAGGATCTTGGCGGTGATCCCGAACCCACCCGCGGCATTCTCGATGTTGGCCACGACGAAGTCGACCCGTTCGCGGTCCACCACCGACTCGAGATGGACGAGCACCGCTCGCCGTCCGGCCGAGGCCATGATGTCGCCGACGAACAGGAGTCGGATCACCTCGCGTACTCCACCGCGCGGGTCTCGCGGATGACCGTGACTTTGATCTGCCCGGGATAGGTGAGTTCGGCCTCGACCTTCTTGGCGAGGTCGCGCGCGAGCCAGATGGCCTCCTCGTCGGATATCTTCGCCGACTCGACGACGATCCGAAGCTCACGTCCGGCCTGGATGGCGAAGGCCTTCTCCACACCCTTGAAGTCGGTGGCCATGCTCTCGAGCTTTTCGAGTCTCTTGATGTAGTTTTCGAGGATCTCCCGGCGGGCGCCGGGCCTGGCAGCCGACAGGGCGTCGGCGGCGGTGACCAGCACCGCCTCGACCGAGTGCGGGTCGTAGTCGCCGTGGTGGCACTCCATGGCGTGGATCACGGCATCGGTCTCGCCGTACTTGCGCAGCATCTCCCGTCCCAACTCGAGGTGCGTGCCGTCCATCTCACGGTCGACGGCCTTGCCGATGTCGTGGACCAGACCGGCCCGTTTGGCAACCTGGGCGTCGGCGCCGAGCTCGGCCGCCATGTGATGGCTGAGCCAGGCCACTTCCAGCGAGTGTTTCAGGGCGTTCTGGCCGTACGACGAGCGGAACTGGAGCCGCCCGAGGAGCTTGTGGATCTCGGGGTGCAGATCGGGGATGCCGACCTCCATGGCCGCGGTCTCACCGTCCGCGAGGAGCTTCTCCTCCATCTCGGCCTTGACCTTGATGACCAGCTCCTCGATCCGACCCGGGTGGATGCGGCCGTCCTGGATGAGATTGGCGAGCGCAAGCCTCGCAATTTCCCGCCGTACCGGTTCAAAGCACGACAGAATGACGGCTTCCGGCGTGTCGTCGACGATCAGGTCCACTCCGGTCGCCTGTTCGAAGGCGCGGATGTTACGCCCCTCGCGGCCGATGATCCGCCCCTTCATCTCGTCCGAAGGAAGATCGACCACCGAGACCGTGCTCTCGACCACATGCTCCGAAGCGATCCTCTGGATCGCCATGGAGATGACCCTGCGCGCCTTTTCCTTGCTCTTCTCGACGGTCTCATCCTCGATCTTCTTCACCAGATTGGCGGCGTCGATGCGGGCTTCGTTCTCCATCGACCTCAGAAGCTCGGCTTTGGCCTGATCGACGGTGAGGCCGGCGATCTGCTCGAGCCGAACCCGCTGCTCGGCGATGGCGGCGGCAAGCTCGTCCTCCCGCGAGACCAAACGGCCTTCGCGCTCTTCGATCTCCTTTTTCAGAACCTCAAAGCTCTGCTGACGTTGTTCGAGCACGGCTGCCCGCTCATCGATCCCGGCGCGTTGTTCGGCCAGTCTCAGATCGAGGGCGGTCAGTTCGAGCCGCAGCTCCCGGGTTTCGCGTTCGAATTCGGTCCGGGCCGCCAGCAGGCGTTCCCGGGCGAGTATTTCCGTGTCTTTCTGGATCCGCTGTCCATCGAGCTCGGATTTAGCGATGATTCGCTCGGCTTCCTCCTGGGCGTTGGCGAGCACTCGGACCGCAGCGCCACGCGCGCGGCGCCACAGCACCCAAACGGTCGCCAGCCCACAAAGAGCGAGCAGCAGCACAGCCACGGCTGCTACCAGTGTTGGTTCCACGATGCACCCCCTTGTCAAGGAGCGATCAGTGCAACCGGCGTCAGGCTGGCGCAGACTATGGTCTCAAGAAGATGAAGTGGAGGTCCCCGCGTCGGCCGTGTGAGCAACCCTATTTGAACCTGCGAAACCACAGGTGGGTGCCTGTCCCCAACTCGTCTCCCGCCGTACGGCAGGCATCGGAGTTGGAGAACCCGGCGACCCGTCAAATAGGTGTTGGTTCACCAATAGTTTCGCTCATCACCAACCGAGTAGGGACCTCCGAGTTCTATAATGCGTTCCCGGCTTCGCCGGGCTTCATGGCCTCTTCAATCTTGATCACGAGACGTTCGGCCTGCTTCTCCAATCTCTTCTGCCGGGTGTCCTGATCCGTTTCTCTTTCTTGAAACAGTTCGTCGGCAATGTTCAGGGCGGTCAAGACTGCGATCTTGACCGTGTCTACACTCGAGCTTCTGTCTGCCACCTCGCGCATCCGGTGGTCGACGAACCGCGCGATCTCCTGGACCCGCGCTTCGTCGCCGTCTGCACGGAGCCCGAGCCGTTGGCCGAAGATCTCGACTGTGGCCCGGACGGTGGTCATCGGATAGTTCCTCCCACCACGATTATACAGCATCGCAAGAAGGAAGGAGAAGCGGCTCATGGGGACGGCACGAGGGCCCGGACGGCATCTGTCGGAAGGCCCCAGCGAGGCCCCGCGCACCGGGGACGACCCCCTGCGATGCAGCTGCCTTCAGTCGAACCGGGCTTTGCAGCGGCCCGGGATCAGGTGTTCTTGCCGAGAGTGCCGTCGATCAGCGACAACACCTTTTCGAGGCGCTGGCCGAGCTCTTCCCGCTGTTTTTCGAGGGCCTCGCAACGACTGTTCGCCTCGGAAACGGCTGCGACCTTACCCTCCAGCTCCTTGACCTGCGCCGCCAGCTTCGCTTCGTTCGCGTTCGCCGTCTGGTAGGCCTTCACGAGCTCTTCGATCCTCGATTCGAGCTGTTTGAGCACCGCGTCCATCGCCATCACTCCTCCTCGACATCAGGCAAAGGAGACTCCGAGCCGCTCGGCCAGTCCTTCGCGCAGTTTCATGTGTTCGGCGTTCACCTCGTCCTGGGTCAAAGACCGTTCCGGATGGCGGTAGACCAGACGCTGCGTGGTCCGGACACGACCGCTTCCGTCCGGGATCACAAACCGCGTCACGTACCTCACGCTTTCGACCCGATCCCCGGCCAGCCCGCGAACCGACTCCTCGAGGACGGCAAAGCTGATATTTTCACCATGCTCGACAGTCATGTCCATGACAACGGCCGGATATCTGGGAAGCGCTTCAAAATGCGGAAGCGCCGGTTCGCCCGCGCCGTCGATGACGATTTCCGCAACCGCGACCTCACGCTTGAGGTCCCACCGCTCGGCGACCTGCCGAGAGACCACGCCCGCGAGACCGACGTTCTCTCCGGCCGCGGTCGCGAGTACCGCTCCGGCGCCTTCTTTGAGCCACGGACCGCCGCCCGGCACCCACCCGACATGGGTGAGCCCGACCTTGCGGCAGACGTGCTCGACCAGTCCCTTGAGACGTCGGAACCGCTCGACCACGTCCGGGTTGTCATCGAGCAGCACGACTCCCAGACGTTCGCTTTCCCTCGGGGTGTCCCCGTCGAGAAAGAAAACGCGGCCCTGTTCGAAAAAACCGAGGGCTGCCTCGCCCTGGTTGAGGTTCGCCTGCGCGGCGCTCAAAAGGCCCGGCACGAGAGACCTGCGCATGACCGCCTGAGTGGTCGCCAGCGGGTTGGCGAGGACGATCGCGCCACCCGGGCACACCGGGTGGTCGGCCACCAACCCGTCAGCTTCGGCGTCTATGAAACTCCAGTTCAAAACTTCGACCAGCCCGGCCGACACCGCAGCCGCACGGGCCCGGTCGACGAGCTCCCAGTTGGGGTTGCGCCGTCCCGGCGTCGTCGGCAGCACCGGCAGCGCGGACGGCACGGACCCGTAGCCGATGTGGCGGATGATCTCCTCGTAGAGATCCGGCAACCGCTCGACGTCAACCCGGAAGGACGGTACCGTCACGGCCACCGCGTCGCCGGAACGCTGCGGCTCGAAACCCAGACCGGCGAAGATCTCGACCACCCGCCCGGGAGCGATCTCGACGCCCGCGAAGGCCGACAGCCGCTCGATCGACAGTTCCATCGTCCGCGGTTCCGCCGCTGCCGCCACGACGTCGATTCGGCCCCGACACACCGTGCCGCCGGCGAGGTCGGCCATCAACGCAGCGGCGAGATCGACCGCGAGCGGCGGCATCCCCGGATCGGCGCCGCGTTCGAACCGGTGTGAGGCTTCGGTGTGCATGCCGAGACGGCGCGCGGTCCGGCGCACCGAGAGGGGATCGAAGTGGGCGGCCTCCAGCAACACGTCGACGGTGTCATCGGTGATCTCGGAACTGGCGCCACCCATGATCCCCGCCAGACCGACCACGCCCTCGCCATCCGCGATCACCGCCATGGTGTCATCCAGAACGCGGTCCTCGCCATCGAGGGTCTTCAGCTTTTCGCCCTTGCCCGCGAGTCGCGCCACCAGCTTGCGGCCACGAACCTTTTCGAGATCATAGGCGTGGAGGGGCTGTCCGAGTTCGAGCAGAACATAGTTGGTGACGTCGACCACCGCGTTGATGGGGCGGACGCCGCTGTTGAGCAACCTCCGTTGCAGCCACTCCGGCGACGGAACCTGGCGCACCCCGCGGACGACCCGGGCCGCGAACCGCGTGCAGACCGCGGGGTCTGCAATCTCGATCGTTGCCAGAGCGGACGTTTTTTCGCCTCCCTCGACAAGCTCGATGGAGAGAGGGCGCAGAGCGAGACCCGAGACCACCGCCGCCTCGCGTGCGAGCCCGCGGTGGTTCATGGCGTCGGGGCGGTTGGTGGTCACCTCGACGTCCCAGATCTCGCCGCCCTCGCCCGGCTCGCGCAGCTCGACCAGGAAGCCGCAATCGGTCAGTTGATCCGAGAGCCGGTCGGGATCCGGCTCGCCTTCGAGGTGATCGATCAACCAGGTGCTGTCGAACTTCATGCGAACTGCCTCGTCAGGCGTTGGTCGCCGGCAAACAGCTGACGGAGATCGGGGATCCCGTAGACCAGCATCGCGATTCGATCGAGACCGAGCCCGAAGGCGAAACCGGTGTAGCGCTCGGAGTCCACACCGACCGCCTCGAAGACCCTCGGATCCACCATCCCGGCGCCGAGGATCTCGATCCAGCCCGACCCGGAACACACGCCACAGCCCTTCTGGGCGCAGAAGATGCACGAGATGTCCACCTCCGCCGACGGTTCGGTGAAGGGGAAGTAGCCCGGCCGCAGACGGACCTTGACCTGATCGGAGAACAGGGCGTGGAGAAAGGTCTCGAGGGTCGCCTTGAGGTGGGCGAAGGTGACGCCCTCGTCGACCAGCAGACCTTCGATCTGGTGAAACATCGGCGAGTGGCGGAGGTCCGAATCGCGGCGGTAGACGCGGCCCGGCACGACGATGCGGATCGGCGGTCGACGGCTCTCCATGACCCGGGCCTGGACCGGCGAGGTGTGGGTCCGCAGGAGGTATCCGCCCGGGAGATAGAAGGTGTCCTGGTCGTCGCGGGCAGGGTGGTCGGGCGGGATGTTGAGGGCCTCGAAGTTGTGCCAGTCGTCCTCGATCTCGGGGCCCGCCTCGACGTCGTAACCCATCCGCAGGAAGATCTCCTCGATGCGCCGCCGCACGATGTGGACCGGGTGCTCGGCGCCACACACGACCGGGGTCCCCGGGAGGGTGACGTCAATCGGTCCCGTCACGGACTGCGAGGCCTTTGACGTCTTCGTCCTGGCGCTCACTCGGGGCGAGAGGCCCACAGCTTCGGACGCGCTCTTCGCTTGTGCGAGCTTCGACTCGATCTCCTGCTTGAGCTCGTTGAGGCCCTGACCATAGGCGCGTTTTTCTTCTTTCGGCAGCTCGCGCAGGGCCGCCGTCAGCTCGTTGAGGACCCCGCTCTTCTTGCCCGCATAGGCGATCCGCACCTTCTCCACCTCGGCGGCGTCACCGCCGGCCGCCTCGAGATCGGCGAGGAACGACGCCCGCACCTCATCCAGTCGCGGGTTGCCCACCGGGCCCTCAGCTCCCGGTGTGCTTGGACAGCTCGACCAATTGGGTGAAGGCCTGCGGATCGCGCACTGCGAGGTCCGCCAACACCTTGCGATCGAGCTCGCAGCCAGCGCTCTTCAGCCCGGCCATCAGCACCGAGTAGGTGGTGCCGTTGAGCCGCGCGGCGGCGTTGATGCGGGAGATCCACAGCGAGCGGAACAGGCGTTTGCGCTGCTTGCGGTCGCGGTAGGCGTACTTCAGCGACTTTTCCACCTGGATCTTTGCCGTACGGTGCAGTCTGGATTTACCGCCCCAGTAGCCTTCGGCGAGGTTGAGTATCTTCTTGCGGCGGTCCTTACGGTTGCTGCCTCTTTTGACGCGCATTGTCTCCCCCTACTTCTGCGCCGCGAGCATTCTCGCGAACACCTTGGCATCACAGGGCGCCAAGATCGCGGAGGAACGCAGCTTGCGCTTCCGCTTCGTCGATTTCTTGGTCAGGATGTGTGAATGGTAGGCATGGTGGCGCTTGAACTTGCCGCTGCCGGTGCGCTTGACGCGCTTGGCCGCACCACGATGGGTCTTCATTTTCGGCATAACGAGCTCCTTTTCTGCAATTCTCTACAGTTCCAGAGAACGGGTCGTCACGGCGTGGACGATCCGTCCGGCAACCTCTTCGAAAGACTTCACCCCTTCGTCACCGCGATGCCGCAGCCGCAGGGAAACCGTCCCGTTCTCCGCCTCGCGTTGCCCGACCACCAGCAGGTAGGGCACCTTCATGGTTTCACCGTCCCGGATCTTGTAGCCGAGCTTTTCGCTGCGTCGGTCGACGTCGACCCGCAACCCACGCGCGCGGAGGTCCGTCGACACCTTGACGGCATAGTCGTTGACGGCGTCGGTGATCGGCACCACCCGCGCCTGCTCGGGGGCGAGCCACGGCGGCAGGTCGCCGCCGAAGTGCTCCAGCATCACCCCGTAGAAGCGCTCGAGCGAGCCGAGGATGGCACGGTGGATCATCACCGGGCGCTTTTCCGTGCCGTCGCTGTCGACATAGGTCAGACCGAAGCGCTCCGGCATCTGGAAATCGAGCTGGATGGTCGCGAGCTGCCACGAACGACCGAGAGCGTCGTGGACCTCGAAGTCGATCTTCGGACCGTAGAAGGCGCCGTCGCCCGGTTTGAGGGTGTAGTCGACGTCGTCGCGGCCCTCGAGACACTGCGTGAGCACAGCCTCGGCGTGTTCCCAGACCCTGGGGTCGCCCATCGCTTTTTCCGGTTTTGTGGACAGGTTGACGGTCACGTCCTCGAAACCGAACAATGTGTAGATCTCGAAGATGAACTCGAAGAGCGCGGTGATTTCGGGCTCGATCTGTTCCGGCGTGCAGAAGATGTGGGCGTCGTCCTGGCTGAAGGTCCGGACCCTGGTAAGGCCGGTGACCACCCCCGAGCGCTCGTAGCGGTGGAGGCGGCCGAAGTCCGCGATCCGCCGCGGCAGGTCCCGGTAAGAGTGCGCACTGCCCCCGTAGAGCAGGCAATGGGACGGGCAGTTCATGGGTTTGACGCTCGACGAGCGCTCTTCGACCTCGTCGAAGGCATCGGCGAAGAACATGTCATCGCGGTAGTTGTCGTAGTGGCCCGAGCGCTTCCACAACTCGACGTCGAAGATCTGCGGGGTGATGACCTCGTCATACCCGTAGGCCCGGTACTTTTCCCGCATCAACTCGAGGAGGGCGTTGTAGACCAGCGCGCCGCGCGGGTGGAAGAACGGGCTCGCCGGCGCCTCCGGGTGGAACGAAAACAGATCGAGCTCGCGGCCGAGCCGGCGGTGGTCGCGGCGTTTGAGCTCTTCGAGCCGGGCGAAGTATGCGTCGAGCGCCTTCTTCGAGGCGAAGGCGGTACCGTAGATGCGCTGCAGCATCTCGTTGCGTTCGTCGCCCTTGAAGTAGGCTCCCGAGGCCTCGAGCAGACGCACCGCGCCGATCTGCGACGTGCGCTGGACGTGCGGGCCGCGGCACAGGTCGAGGAACGGCCCGTGCGCATACAACGTGATGGTCTCGCCTTCGGGGATGTCGTCGAGGCGTACGAGTTTGATGTCCTCACCGCGTTCGGTCATCACCCGCCGGACCTCGTCGCGATCGGCCTCCCGTCGCTCGAACTCGAGGTCCTCGGCGATGATCCGCGCCATCTCCGCCTCGATTTTTTCGAAGTCCTCGGGTTTGAACGCCCGCGGAAAACGGAAGTCGTACTGGTACTTCTCGGAGTGGTCCTGGCGCCCCGCGTCGATCGGGGTACCCGGCCACAAGCGCTTGACGGCGTCGGCGAGGACGTGCTCGGCGGAGTGGCGGATCACGTCGCCCGCCTCGGGGTCTTTGGTGGTCACGATGCGAAGCGAGACATCCGAGTCGAGCCGAGTTCGCAGGTCGACCAGACGCTCGTCGACCAACCCCGCGACCGTGTCGCGGGCGAGCCGGGGGCCGATGGCCTCGGCCACCCCGAGAACGGTCACACCCGCGGGGAACTCCCGCGCGCTGCCGTCCGGCAAGCTCACCCGAACTGTTTCGCTCATCTCGATCTCCCGTCGAACCGGCCTCTCGCCCGGCGCCGAAAACACGAAAGCCCGACCACGGGGGTCGGGCATCGAATCTGGGTGGTAGGCGCGCGCGGACTCGAACCGCGGACTTCATCCGTGTGAGGGATGCGCTCTAACCAACTGAGCTACGCGCCTTCACGGATCCACAGAAATGGTAGGCGCGAGCGGACTCGAACCGCTGACCCCTACCGTGTCAAGGTAGTACTCTAACCAGCTGAGCTACGCGCCTTCAGGCTAACGAAGGGTGGTCCCGTGGACACTTTCAACCCTTCCTCGTCCTATTTGAAAATCAAAGAACTTCCCCTCCGAAAAGGGGATGGGGATCATAACAACGGGCTCAGTTCGTGTCAACACGGCCGTGTGCTAATGTCGCCGCATGGACGAAGCGGTCGTGGTCTTCACCGCGCAGGGAGAGATCGAGGAGACCCAGGTGCGGTCCTTCCTCGCGGCGCACGATATCCCCACCTTCGTGCAGGGGGAAGCCCTCCGCAAGACCCATGGCCTGACCCTCAACGGGCTCGGAGCGGTGGAGATCCTGGTCACGGCGGAGCACGCAGCCCTGGCGAGAGACCTTCTCGCTCAAGCCGAGCGCGGCGAGCTCGCCCTCGACGACTCAAGCGAAATCTGAGCCGCAATCGCCTGGCGTTCACTCCCTTCGAACGGCACGGAGCCCGAGGTCGGCAAGCTGGCGCTCGTCGACCCTGGACGGGGCGCTCGTCATCAGGCAACTGGCCGAGGTGGTCTTGGGAAAGGCGATGACATCGCGGATCGAATCGCGGCCGGCCATCAGCATGACCATGCGGTCGAGACCGAGCGCGATCCCCCCGTGCGGGGGCACACCGTAGCGGAAGGCCTCGAGCAGAAAGCCGAACCGCTCCTTGGCTTCGGCCTCGTCGATGCCGAGGGCTGCGAAGAGCTGCCGCTGGAGACCCGGATCGTGAATCCGGATCGAACCTCCTCCGAGCTCCATGCCATCCATGACGACGTCGTAGGCCCGCGCTCTGGCAGCCGCGGGATCGGTCGAAATCAGCGGCACATCTTCGACCCGCGGCGCGGTGAAGGGGTGATGCATGGCGTAGAAGCGCTGGTCCTCGCCATTCCACTCGAGCAGGGGAAAATCGGTGACCCACAGGAAATCGTGGCGGCCCACCGGGATCAGGTTGTGCTCGCGCGCGAGGTGCAGCCGCAACGCACCGAGCGAGGCGAACACGACGCCCGGCGCACCGCCGACCGCCAGCAAGAGGTCCTCCTCCCGGGCCCCTGCGGAATCGAGGAACCTCGCGACTCCGTCGTCCCCGAGGGCCTTTTTGGCGGGCGACGCGACCCCGTCCGCGGTCCTCTTGAACCACAGGACGCCTGCCGCTCCATACGGCTTGACGAAATCCGACAGAGCGTCGAGCTGCTTCCGTGAGAAGCCCGCCCCCCCCGGCACCACCAGACCCTTGACCCGGCCGCTGGCCGCCGCCGCCTCGAGAATCCCGAAGCCGCACCCCTCGCACAGAGCGGCGAGGTCGACCAACTCGAGACCGAAGCGGGTGTCGGGGCGATCGGAGCCGAACCGTTCCATGGCCTCGTCGTAGGTGAGGCGCGGAAAGTGCTCCGGCGGCTCGATGCCTACCAGCGGGAAGATCCGCTGAAACAGCCCCTCGATCAGTGAGTAGATGTCCTCTTCGGTGATAAACGACGCTTCGACATCCACCTGCGTGAACTCGGGCTGACGGTCGGCGCGCAGGTCCTCGTCCCTGAAACATCGCGTGATCTGGACGTAGCGGCCCAGGCCCGCGACCTGGAGGAGCTGTTTGAAGAGCTGCGGCGACTGCGGCAGGGCGTAGAACGATTCCTTGTGGATCCGCGACGGCACCAGGAAGTCGCGCGCCCCCTCCGGGGTCGAGCGGGTGAGGATGGGGGTCTCCACGTCGACGAAGTCCATGTCGTCGAAATACCGGCGGACGGCCGCGACCACGCGGTGCCGGAGCATCAGGTTGGCGGTCATCTCCGGACGTCGCAGGTCGAGGTAGCGGTGGGTGAGCCGCAACTCCTCCGCGGCGTTGGCGCGGTCCTCGATCACGAAGGGCGGCGTCTCGGAGGTGTTGAGGACCTCGAGCTCGTCCACCAGAACCTCGATCTCGCCGCTGGCCAGGTCGGCGTTGGTCTGACCCTCTGCCCGCTTTCGCACGGTTCCCCGCACTTTGATCACGTCTTCGCCGGAGAGCCGCTCGCCCTCGCTCACCATGGCCTCTTCGAACACCAGCTGCAGCAGACCGCTGCGGTCTCTGAGATCGACGAAGACCAGGCCGCCGAGATCGCGTCGTCGACGGACCCAGCCGACTACCTCAACTTGCTCGCCGATCCGGTCGCGGCCCAAGCTCGCACACCACGGTCTGTCCCACGCGCTCATCACCATGTTTCTCTCCGATGCTGATGTCCCGGCCGATCAGCCGCCATGCGAGCCCGCCAGGAGTTCTTCGATGTATTTCGCGACCCCGTCCAACCGCACCGACTCCTGTTCGCCCCGACCGAGGTCGCGAACGATCGCCGTGCCGCCGGCCATCTCGCTCTCGCCGAGAATCACGACTGCGCGGGCGCCGATCTTTCCTGCCCACTTGAGTCCGGCTTTGAGCGAACGTCCCGTGACCTCCGCCGGCGCCGACAGCCCGCTGAGGGCAAGGGTTCGGCTCAGGGCCAGGCCTGCGGTCGCGGCCCCGGGGCCGATCGGCAGCACGGCGACGACCGGTCGGCCCAACACCCGCCGGCGGAAGGCGTCGCCCAACACCTCCACCAACCGGTCCTCGCCGATGGCGAAGCCGATCCCCGGCACCTGCGGACCCCCGAGGTCGGCGATCAGGCGATCGTAACGGCCGCCGCCGCAGATCACCGTGTCCTCTCCGAGCTCGGGCGACACGACCTCGAAGACCGTGCGCAGGTAGTAATCGAGACCCCGCACCAGCCGCGGCGCCCGGCGCACCGGGATACCGAGCCCTTCGAGGCCTCTCTCGACTGCTTCGACATGGGCCCGGGCCTCGTCATTCGCGACCTCCGCCACCGGCGTTGTGTCGGCGACGAGCTCGCGGCAACGCGGCACCTTGCAGTCGAGCAGTCGCAAGGGGTTGGCGTCCCACCGGCGCTGGCAATCCGCACACAGCTCGGACCGGTGGGGCTCGAGCTCGGATTTCAACCGTTCAATGAAGACCGGCCGGTCCTCCGGATCACCGAGATTGTTGAGGACGATCACGAGGTCGTCGAAACCGAGCTCCGAGAGAAAGGTGTGGAGGACCAGCAGGACCTCCACGTCCGCCGCCGGAGTCGCCGCGCCGAGCAGCTCGATGCCGATCTGGGCGAACTGCCGGTAGCGGCCGCGCTGCATCTTCTCGTACCGGAACATCGGACCGATGTAACTCAGCCGCAGCGGCTGCGGTCGCTGCCCGAGCCCGTTCTCGATAAACGACCGCGCCACGCCGGCGGTGCCTTCCGGCCGCAGGGTGAGGGAACGCCCCTTGCGATCGGCGAAGGTGTACATCTCCTTGGCGACGATGTCGGTGTCCTCGCCCACGGACCGCACGTAGAGCTCGGTCGGCTCCATCACCGGCAGGCGGATCTCTTCGTAACCGAAACCGTCAAACACCCGGTGCGCGGTGTTTTCGACCTCGACCCACAGCCGGGTGTCGGGCGGCAAAACATCACGGGTCCCTTTGACCTTGCGAATCATCTTCACGCTCCCCACTGGCAACTCGCCCTGGACGGGGGCGGCCGGCACCGCCGCCGGATCGACCCCCCGGCGTACCGATCATCCGCAGCGACGTCCCGGGGCCACACGACCCACCCTCGAACGACGGGAGCTGAACGCTACCACAGGCTCTCTCGGGGCAGCAACAGCCCGGCCGTCGTCAGGGCTCGCAAGCTCCCGAAAATCAGGGGGTTGTGGACCTTCGTCCGGGATCGCTGCGCGGCAACGGCTTCAAATTGAACAAGATAGACGTAAGTGTTTAAAAACAATGAACTTGTTTGTTTCGGCCGCGCACCCGACATTTCATTCGAACTATCTGTGTTTACATTGCCTTAACGAGTTTTCCGCAGCTTTTTCCACAACCGGATTCGCGCCATGTGGATGAAGATGCGAGGGATAGCCTACGACCCTTCAGGACTCCGGATAGAGGTCCTCCCACCGGACCCGTCCAGGCCTCACGACCCGCGGACGATCACCCGTCAGATCCACGATGGTGCTGGGGTCGCCGCCGGCGGTCCGTCCCGCGTCGAGGGCGAGGTCCGGCTCCGAAGTCAGTGAGCCGACGGCATCGTCGATCGTCACACACGGTGGCCTGCCGTGGCCGTTGGCGGAGGTGCCGGTTACCGGACCGCTCCGGTAGAGGAGAGCCCGCAGGGCCGGATGGCCGGGAATCCGGACGGCCAGGGTGCCGCCCACTGCGGCCGGAATCGGTTCTCGGATCGCCAGGACAACGGTCAGGGCCGCGGGCCAGATGCGCGACAGCTTGACCCGAAACCGCTCCGGGACCTCCACCAGACGTTCAACCTGCTGCCAGTCGGCGCACAGGACCGGCATGCCGAGGGCCGCCGGCCGGCCCTTGAGGGCGTGGATCACCCGTACCGCCTCGTCCCGCCGTGGGTCAGCCGCGAGTCCGTAAAAGCTCTCGGTGGGCACCACCGCGACACCGCCATCGGAAATCACCCCCGCTGCGACGCTCAACGCCGCGACGACGTCATCGGGTTCAACGAACGGCAGCCGCTTCATTTCGCCCCGAGCAAAACCCGCGCGTGTTCGCGCGCCGAGTCCGTTACCTCGTCTCCTGCCAGCATTCGCGCCACTTCAGTCTCGCGTTGGTCTGCCTCGAGCGCCGCGACCCGGGTGACGGCCCGACCCTTCTCCACCACCTTCTCGACCTTGAAGTGGCCGTCGGCCCTGGCCGCCACCTGCGGCAGGTGGGTCACCACGAGCACCTGATCGACGGCCGCGAGCTCGGCGAGCAACTCGGCCAGGGCCGCCGCGGTGGCACCGCCGAGACCGCTGTCGACCTCGTCAAACAAGAGCGTCAGCCCGGTTTCGGCACGCCGGCGGCGAAGGACGGTCCGCATCGCGAGGTGCAGCCTCGAAAGCTCGCCGCCCGACGCGATCCGCGCCATCGGCCGGGGTTCCTCACCGGGATTGGCGGCAATCAGCAGCACACACTCCTCGACGCCGTCAGCGTCAAACGCCACCGCCTGTCCGTCGCGTGCGAGCGGGCTCGCCGCCTCGGGTCTCGGCTGCCACCGGAACTCGAGTCGGGTTCCGCCCATGGCGAGGCGGCCGAGCACCGCGGCCACCTCCCCTGCAAACTCGGCGCCGGCCTCATGGCGCGCGTCGTCGAGCTCCCGGGCCGCGCGGTCGTAGCCGACCAGCGCGCGATCGGCTGCCGCGGCTGCCTCCTCGACCCGCTCCTCCACCGAAACCAGTTCAGCGCGTTCAGCTTCCAGGGCATCGCGGTGGACGAGGACCTCGTTCAGCGAGGATCCGTACTTGAGCATCAGGGTCTCGAGGAGGTGGAGCCGCGACTCGGCGGCCTCCAGTTCATCGGGGTCGCCTTCGCCGTCGTCCATCAACCCCTGCACCTCGCGCACCACTTCTTCAATCTGCAGCCGTGACTCGGCCAACCGGGTCGCGGAGTCCTCCAGCGGCAGGCCACACGCCACCATTTCGTCGAGCTCGCGTTCGGCCCTGGCGAGCGCGTCGACCACCGCCGTCTCATCGTCACTCAGCCGATCGAGCAGCGACGTGGAAAGTTCCGCGATGCGGGCCGCATGCCGCAGCACGAGGCGCCGGCGCCGCAGCTCTTCATCCTCGTCCACGTGGGGGTCCGCCGCCGCGATCTCCTGGAGCTGGAAGGCGATGGTATCGAGACGGTCGCGTCGGGAGGCCTGCGCCCGACGCAGCCGCTCGAGCTCGTCGGCCGCCGCCCGCCACATCGCAAAGGTCGCAGCCGTCCGGGCCCGAAGTTCGTCATGAGCGCCGAAGTCGTCGACCAGCTGCCGTTGCACGCCGCCGTCGGCGAGCCCGTACTGTTCGTGCTGGCCGTGGATCGCGAGCAGGTGAGGGGCCGCTTGCTGCAGCGCGGCAGCGGTCACCGTGACGTCGTTGATCCAACACCGGGTGCGGCCGGCAGCGCTCACTTCCCGACGCAGAACCAGGGCGTCATCCACTTCGATGCCGAGCTCGTCGAGCAACCCCTCCAGGCCTTTGCCGGGCGCGAAGGCGAACACGCCTTCCACCTGCAGGCGATCGTCGCCCGTTCGCACCATGTCCGTCTGCGCACGCTGGCCTCCGAGCAACTTGAGGGATTCCACCAGCAGCGACTTGCCGGCCCCCGTCTCGCCGGTGAGCGCGCCAAACCCGCCCGAAAACTCGAGCTCCACGGCGTCGATGATTCCGAGCCCGCGAACCGTCAGTCTTTCAAGCATGGCGGCTCATCGTAAACCGGTTGGTTGACCAAATCCACCGCAATCGGACGGTACCCGACAGGGAAATCGTCCAGTGCCGCGGTACAATCACCCCACCACTCCGACGGGAAGGGAAACACGACTATGAGCCACGCCGCAATCGCCTCTGTTCGGCCGCTCGCCTCTGTCCCACCACAACCGGTTCCCCGCTGCCGCGGGACTTCGATCCAGGTCCTGCTGGGTCCCGAAATCGGCGTTCCGAATTTCATCACGCGTCGATTCACCATCGAACCGGGGGGCCGTATCCCCTGCCATCGCCACGACTCCATCGAGCATGAACAGGTCGTTCTCGATGGCACGATGGTGATCTCCCTCGATGGGCGGGAAAACGAGGTCACCACCGGCGACAGCATCTTCATCCCGGCCGGCGTCAGCCACTGGTACGAAAATCGCGGTCGGGTTCCCGTGCATTTTCTGTGCATGGTGCCGCACACTCCGGACTACCAGACCGAGTGGCTCGAGGGACCGGCAGAGTGAATTCGGGATTCGGAGTTCGGAGTTCGGAAGTGCTCCCTGCCCACCCAGAGGACCCGGCGACGGAGAGGCCGTGTGTCGTCGGGCTGACGGGTGGGCTCGCGAGCGGCAAATCCACCGTGGCGGAGATGCTCAGAGAGCGGGACGTCCCGGTACTTGACGCGGATGCGATCGTCCACGACCTCTATCGGCCGGGAGGTGAGGGGACTGCGGCCGTAACCCGCATTTTCGGAGCGGCGGTCCTCGACGCGACCGGCGGAGTGGATCGCGGGGTTCTCGGCGGTCGGGTGCTCAGAGATCGCGACCTGCGTCTGGCCCTGGAACGCGTCATCCACCCGTTGGTGCGGCAGCAGATCGGCCGCTGGATCGACGAGCTCGGTCCCGTCCCGGTGGCGGTGGTGGAGGCGGCACTGCTGGTGGAAACGGGGTCCTATCGAGCCTACGACGTCCTCATGGTCGCGCACTGCACCGGCGACCAACAACTCGAACGCGCGCTCGCCAGGGGCATCCCCGAGGAACGCATTCGTGCGCTCCTGAGGGCGCAGCGTCCGATCGACGAAAAACGCGAGCTGGCGGACGTGGTGGTCGACAACGGCGGCCCCCGGGACAGACTCGAGGACGAGGTCGATCGCGCCTGGGCCGAGGTCCTCCGCCTGTGCCGGGAAAGGCGCACCGCGATCCCGCAAAGCAATCCGTAATTCCGAAATCCGAAATCCGAAATCCGAAATCCGAAATCCGACGAAGATGCCTACACTCCCCGCCTCGCTTTCGCCGCCTTGACCGTGTTCGCCGTGAGCATGGCAATGGTGAGCGGTCCGACGCCGCCGGGCACCGGTGTGATGCGTCCCGCCTTCGACTCGACTGCGGTGAAGTCGACATCGCCGGCCAGCACCGCACCGTTCTTTGCGAACGCGGCCAGCTTTTTCGGGTTGTCCGGGTACAGCGCCTCAACCGTTGCCCGGTCGGTCACGCGGTGCATGCCCACGTCCACCACCACCGCCCCTTCGGCCACGTGATCAGGACCGATCAAGGACCGCACCCCGACTGCGGCAATCAAGATCTCGGCCTCGCGGGTCACCGAGGCCAGATCGCGGGTCCGGGAGTGGCACACCGTGACTGTCGCGTTGGCGTGGAGCAGCATCATCGCCATCGGCTTACCGACGATGTCCGAGCGGCCCACCACCACAGCCCGCCGGCCCTCGATCGAGACGCCCGAGCGGTTGAGCATCTCCATGATGCCAGCCGGGGTGCATGGCCGCAGCCCGGGCCGTCCCTGCTGGAGCAGGCCGACGTTGTGGGGATGAAAACCGTCGACGTCCTTGGCCGGATCGACGCGACCCAGGACGGCTGCCGAATCCAGCCCCCGGGACAGCGGCAGCTGGATGAGGATCCCATCAACCTCCGGATCGTCGTTGAGCCGATCCACCAGCGCCTCGAGCTCGCCTTGCGGCGTGGTCGCGGCGAGACGGTGGGTTTCGGAAACCATGCCCAATCCGGCGAGGGTCCTCGCTTTCGACCTCACGTAGACCTGGGAGGCCGGGTCGTCGCCGACGAGCACCGCGTCGAGACGTGGCACGATCCCGTGAGCGCCGAGCGCCGCCACCTCCGCGGCGACCTCGTCACGAATCTCCGCTGCGCACCGCGACCCGTCGAGAATGTGTTGGCCCTCGCTCATCTCACCTCCACCGGTCGTGTGCCTTCGTACAAGGATGCCACGCCCCCCGTCAGAGGGCGCACCCCCACGTCGACCAGTCCGGCGGCTTCGAGGCCCCGACACATGGCTGCGCCTTCCGGAAACGTGCTGACCGATGCAGGCAGGTAGTCGTAGGCCTCGGCATCGCCTGACAACCACCGGCCGAACCGCGGCGGAATGGTGCGGACCCACCAGCCGAGGAGCGGCGCCAGCGCGCCGCGCGGTCGCGAGAACTCGAGCACAAGCAGCGACCCCCCCGGCCTCAGAATCCGCACCAACTCACCGAGCCCGGTTTCGAGATCGGCGAAGTTCCGGATGCCGAAGGCAACCGTCACGACATCCACCGTGGCATCGGCGAAGGGCAGCCGCAACGCGTCAGCCGCGCACAACGGCAGTCGGCGTCGAGACCTCCGCGCCTTCTGCCGCGCCCGCACCAACATGGGCAGGCAAAAGTCCGCGCCAACCACCCCGCCGCCGACCGCCAATGCCAGATCGCCGGTCCCGGTGCAGATGTCCAGTACCAGCGAGTGGTCGATCGCCGCCACCCTCCTCGCCACGGCCCGTCGCCAGCTCACATCGCGTCCGAGGGACAGCGTGCGGTTGAGAAAATCGTAGCGGTGGGCGATCCGGCCGAACATGCCTTGAATCTCGGACGACTGTTTGCTGAGGAGGTCCCGGCGCATGGCGGGAAGGGTAGCACGTCGTTTTGCGCCCGATGAGGGACGCGTCAAACGTCTGTACGTTCGGACCTTTGACGGTCCTCCAGCGCTTGCTTGAGTGCCTCGAACGCCCGTCGCCGGTGGGAGATGCCGTTCTTCTCCTCTTCCTCCATCTCGCCGTAGGTCCGATCTCCCGGAACGTCAGGCGCGAACACGCTGTCCCAGCCGAAGCCTCCGGGGCCCCGCGGCTCAGCGACGATGCAACCCGTGACGACGCCCTCGCCGAAGACCTCGATCGTGCCGTCGCTGGCACACAGCAGACAACGGGCCGTGGCCCGCGGGTCGCCGAAACAGTGGGCCATGCGGCCGATCCCGGCGGCACCGACACTGGTCAGGAGCCACCGCACCAGCGGCCCCGGGAACCCGCTGAGACCCGCGAGCTCGAGCCCGGTGTCTTCAACCAGGACCGGCCGCCCGATCTCCCGCCACGCCGCGGCCGCCTTGGCGCGAACGACCTCGGCAAGATCCAGCGATTGGAGCTCGGGGAGGTCGAGGGCGCGGTGGTCCAGAGTGCGGCCGAGGACCGCCTCGGCCTCACGCACCTTGTTGAGGTTCGAGGTGACGAAGACCAGGTCATCCAGCCGCATCACGCCTTGACGCTCGTCGCGTCCGTCGCCCCGGCCGCCAACTGGAAGATCTCGATCTTACGGCTCAGACCCTTGAGCTGCACCGAACCGAGCGATTCGGTGGGAAAGATGTGTGCGATCGCGGCCTGGGTGGTTTCGCCGAGCACGATCGTGCCGGGCTTGGCCACGTGCTCCTCGAGACGTGCGGTCACATTGACGGTGTTGCCGAGGACCGTGTAATCGACGCGGGTCGCGGAGCCGATGTCGCCGACCACCACCGGCCCCGAGTTCACAGCCACCCGGACCTCGACCCGATCGTGGCCTTCACTCTCGCGCGTGCCGTTCCACACATCCAGGGCCCTCAACAGTTCGATGGCCGAACGCACAGCCCGCTCGGCATGGTCCTCCTGCGGCAGGGGCGCGCCGAAAAAGGCCATGACGGCATCGCCGATGAACTTGTCGAGCGTGCCGCCGTGCTCGAAGATGACATCGGCGGCGATCGAAAAGAACTGGTTGAGGAACGCCGCCACGTCTTCCGGCGGCAGGGTCTCGCACCGCGCGGTGAAACCGACGATGTCGGCGAAGAGGATCGTGGTCTCGGTCAACGTCACCGACGCGCGATCGGCCCCCGAGTCCGACAGCACGGCCTCGATCACCGCCGGGGAGTGATACCGCTCGAGGCGGTCCCGGGCCTGCCGCTCGCGTCGGATCCGGTCGTTCAGCCGCGCGCGTTCGATGGCCACCGCCGCGTAGTTCGAGAGAGCCGTCAGCAGGTCGAGGTCGGTCGCCGAAAACGAACCGACGTGCATGGGCGAGTCGACATAAATGACGCCGATCACCCTTTCGCGGTGCCACAGGGGCGCACACATGGCGGACCGGATCTGGTGGATGCGCACGCTGCGCCCGGCCTCGAAACGTTGATCGGCCTGGGCGTCGTGGGTCAGGATGGCGACCTGCTGCTGCGCCACCATGTCGAGGATGGTTCGCGAAATCGGCACTTCGCTCTCGCCGACAACCTGCGAGTCGCGCACGCGGTTGAGCTCGAGCCGGGGCTCGCCGCTCTCGTCAAAGAGGACGATGAATCCACGGTCCACCATCAGGTGGCCGAAGACCAGGTCCATGACCTTTTCGAGAACCGGCTGGAGCTCTTCGACCTGTATCAGGACCTTGGCGACCTGGGCGAGGATTTCGAACACGCGCTCGCGCGCGCCCACCTCTTTCGAAATCTCCTGCGGTTGCCCCTCGAGCCCGTAGTCCTGGTTGAATTCCGACAGCGGCCGCATATAGGTGGCCGATGTCAGACCCGAAACATCCGTGCCCTCGCCGGCCTCGACCGTGAGCTCGAAGCTGCCGATGCCGAGGGTGTCACCGACCTTGAAGCCGCCCTCGGTCACGAAGTCCTCGTTGATCCTGATGCCGTTGGTGGATTCGAGGTCGAAGATCCGGAAACCGGCTTCGGTGTCTTCAACCCGGGCGTGATGGCGGGATACCGAAAAATCCCGCAGCACGACGTCGTTGTCACTGGATCGACCGAGAGTGAGGCCATCCCGTACCGGAACCCGGTGGGTGACGCCGCCCTCTTCGAAAACCAGTTCCACCATGTTCAAACATTGTACCGCCGCCCGCTGGGGGCTGGTCACCGCCTCGTCGTCGATCCCTGCGCGCCCGGCATCAGCGGTCGGTACCACTCGAGGAGACGGTTTCGAAGCTCGGGACCGGTGGCGCGGTCGGGCGTCAGGACTGATATCTCCGCCCACGGCCCGCCGCAAGCGTACAGTTGGCGCGAGGCCAACATCCACCACTGCGGGAAGCCCAGTTCGAGCACTCCCAGCCAGACGCCGCAGCCGTCAGCGGCCAGAGGGTCGACACCGGACACGCCCATCGACCGGAGGTTCTGATTCAGAACGGTTTCGCCGTCCACCGCACAGCCATCGCGCGACCACTGCCGGCGGGCCCCTTCCAAGGCGTCCATGGCAGTCACGAAGACCTGGCGGCCCCAACCCTTTTTCCCGCCCTCCGGCAGGACGATGAACCTGCTCAGTGTGACGGCTTCGACCAGCTTCAGAAGGTTGATGCGGGTGCCGAAGTCAGTGGTCAGGTCGTACACCGTCAGCAGGAGATCCAGATCTTCGAAGCCGACCAACCGTTCAATCGCCTGCAGGCAGACGCTCGGCGGTCGCTGCAGGGTCACCCCGTCCCAACCCGCCAACTCGAGTTTTTCATTGGCGAGCAACGCCTGCAGCCACAACTCGACCAATGTGCTCGGCGCGCAGGGTCCGCGCCACCCAGCGGATCTCGTCCTCGAGCAGCGCGGCGTCCTCGTCGCTGATTCCCCCGCTGACATCCGGCAGGCTGTCGACCAACAGGTCGCGGTAGCCGTACACCGCCGCCTGCCGGACGCGCGGTGACGGCGAAACCACCGCCTCACGGTATGCCGGAAGGAGCACCGGGTCGTGAAAGGCGGCGCCGCCGAGCAGGAGGCTGACCCGGTCGGGCTCGTCCAATCCGCCCTCGTTCCACAGCTGGAGGAGCTGGCCCGGCCCCGGCCAACTCTCCATCACCTCGCGCTGGAAACCGGCCCGCACGCGGGAGTGGTAATAATCTCCCGGAAACCAGCGCACCGCCTCCGACGAGACCGCCGACGCTCCCATCATCGAAACCAACAGCAGTGTCGTCGCCACCATCATGGCCTCCCGGATCTGTGCGAGGATACGCGGGATGGCCTTCAGAATGAAGCTCGTCATCGCGTACCTCGGGACGCCCTTTCACGGATGGCAACGCCAACGGGGTCAGCGCACGGTCCAGGGAGAGCTCGAACGCGCGCTCTCGAGGTGTGTCGGCGGGGCGCGCATCACCGTCGTCGGCGCCGGCCGCACCGACGCTGGCGTTCACGCCGCCGGTCAGACGGCGCACTGTGATCTTCCCGGAAGGATTCCTCCGGAGAGTCTCGTCGGCAGCGTGAACGCAATCCTCCCGCGGGAAATCCGCCTGCGATCGGCGCAACCGGTGAGCAACGGCTTTCACGCCCAGAGGAGCGCTCGGGGCAAGCTCTACACCTACCGCCTCAGATGGCGGGAGCCTGCGTTCCCGTGGTTGGACCTGCGATCGGCGGCGATCGCGCCGTTGGCCGATATGGCAGCCGCGGTCGCAGCGCTCTCCTCTCTGCAGGGAACCCGGGATTGGGCCTCGTTCACGGTTCCCGAGCCCGGTCCGCAGTCGACCGTTCGCACCCTTTTTCAGGCGAGCTGGATCCCGCGGCGATTCGGCGCCGAACTCCGGTTCGTCGGCGACGGGTTCCTGCGCTACCAGGTTCGCCGCATGGTCGGCGCGGTGCTCGAGGTCGGTCGACACCGGCGAGACCTCGACAGTCTCCGCCGTCTTCTCGACCACCCGACGCCGGGCGCACCGATTCAGACCGCTCCCGCGGAGGGTCTCTGTCTGGAGAGGGTGTACTACCGCCGTTCGCCGGTTCTTTCCGCCCGCTCCCTGGAAGGCCGATCGTGACCTTGACCACCCGACCGCCCCCGGCGTCCCGGCGCCCGCGTCCGATGGCTGCGAAATCCCGGTCTCAACCTGCCCACAGACATCGAAAATGCTGTGGTAGACTCCGCAATTCAGGTGTTCAGAGTGATGCAGCAATACGATGAAATAGCGCAACCCGGCTCTCGTGAACGCGAGTTGTTGGAGCGTCTCGACCCCGCCCGCCTGCCGCGCCATGTCGCCATCATCATGGATGGAAACGGCCGTTGGGCGCAGGCGCGCAGCCTGCCTCGCGTCGAGGGCCACCGGGCGGGGATCGGCGCGGTGCGCGAAACCATCGAAACCGCCGCTCGTCTGGGATTCGAGGCCATCACGCTGTACGCGTTTTCGACCGAAAACTGGAAACGGCCGCGTCACGAGGTGCTCACGCTGATGACGCTCCTCAAGGAGTTCATCAACCGCGAACTCGAGACCCTGATCGAGAACAACCTCCGTTTCCGGCCCATCGGACGCGTCGAACAACTCGACCCCTCGGTGCGCAAGGAGCTGGAACGCGCCGTCGATGCGACGGCCCACTGCACCGGGACGCTGATCCAGATCGCCCTCAACTACTCGGGCCGTCAGGAACTCACCGATCTGGTGCGCGCCGCGGTAGCGGAGGGCAACTCCGGGACGTTGGCCGCCGACGCCGTCGACGAGGACTGGATCGAAAACCACCTTGCCACCCGCGGCACGCCCCCGCTCGACCTGTTGATCCGGACCTCCGGCGAGCAGCGGGTTTCGAACTTTCTGCTGTGGCAGATCGCGTATTCAGAGATCTATTTCTGTCCCACCCTGTGGCCGGATTTTTCACAAGCCGAGCTTTTCGAGGCCCTGCTCGCGTATCAGCGTCGCGAGCGGCGCTTCGGCGGTATTGCACCCGAGGGCGGGGTCTTTTCACCTTCGGGAACGACTCGAGCCTGATCGATGGCACGTGGTCAACGCGAACTCGTCGCCCTCGCGGCCATCCCCGTGCTCGCGGCGACTATCATCTGGTTGCCGGCCTGGGTCTTTCTGGTGATTCTGGGAGGCGCGGTTGCGGTTGCCTGCGACGAGCTCCTGAACATGGGCAGATGCGCGGGGTTTGTCGTCGGTCGGTGGCTGCCGATCGCACTGATCGTGGTCGTGATGGCGGTCTCGTGGGCGTACGGACCCAACGCGCTGGCCGCGGCCGCCGTCGCCGTCCTCGTCATCCTGCCGACCGTGCGGCTCGCCAACCCGCGCGCGCCCGAGGGCAGCCTTGGCGGGGTGGCGGTGGAGTCGATGGCGATCCTCTATCTGGGCGCCACCACCGCGTGCCTCGGGTGGCTGAGGTTATGGCCCGGTGATCCGACCGGCGTCAAGTTGATTCTCTTCTTTCTCGTCTGTATCTGGGTCGGGGACTCCGGGGCGTATTACGTGGGGAAGAACTTCGGCAAGCACAAGATGTCGCCCCGGATCAGCCCCAACAAGACCTTCGAAGGGCTTGCCGGAGGCGTGCTGACGACCTTTGTCGCGGCCGCCGCCGCTGCCTGGGCGCTCGACCTCGGCCTGGCGCCGGTGCATGTCGCAGCGCTGGCGGCAATCCTCGCCGCTGCGGCTCCTCTCGGCGACCTCGTGGAGTCGCTGTTCAAACGCTCGAGCGGCGTCAAGGACTCCTCGACGCTGCTGCCCGGGCACGGCGGGCTCCTGGACCGCACGGACAGCCTGATCTACGCCGCCCCCTTCGTGCTCGGCTATCTGGTGGTCGCCGGCCTGGTGTGATGAAGCGCATCGCGGTTCTCGGTTCAACGGGGTCCATCGGCACCTCCGCCCTGGACGTGGCCGAGGCTCATCCCGAACACTTCGAGGTGGTCGCGCTCGCTGCCGGAGAGAACGTCGATCGTCTTCGTTTGCAGATGCGACGCCACCGCCCCGAGGTCGTCAGCGTCACCAACGCCGCGGACGCGCGAGCGCTGGCAGCCGAATTCCGCGGCGTCGACGTCCTGTCGGGCGCGGACGGTCTGCTGCAGATTGCCCGCGATGCCGCCGCGGAGATGGTGGTGGTGGCGGTGGTCGGTGCGGCCGGGGTCGCCCCGACCATGGCCGCAATCGAATCCGGCAAAGACGTGGCACTGGCCAATAAGGAGACCCTGGTGGTCGCCGGAGAGCTCGTCATGGCCGCGGTCGAGAGATTCGGGACCCGCCTCCTGCCGGTGGACAGCGAACACAGCGCGCTCCACCGGATGTTGCAGTTGATTCCGGTGGAGAACGTCAAACGCTTGATTCTGACCGCTTCGGGAGGGCCTTTTCGGACCTGGTCGCTCGCAGCAATGGCAGAGGCAACGGTGGACGACGCTCTTGCTCATCCCACGTGGCAGATGGGCGCGAAGATCACCGTCGACTGCGCAACCATGATGAACAAGGGCTTCGAGATCATCGCGGCCCACCACCTCTTCGGCGTACCGACGGAACGAATCGACGTCGTCGTCCACCCCCAGAGTCTGATCCATGCCATGGTGGAGTCGGCGGACGGTTCGATCGAAGCTCAGTTGGCGGCCAACGACATGAGGCTGTCGATCGCGTACGCCCTCGCGTGGCCCGACCTCCTGGCGGACCCTGCGCCCGCGTTCGACATCACGAAGATCCCCGCGCTGACATTCGAGGCACCCGACCACGAGAGGTTTCCCGCCCTCGATCTCGCCCGCGCAGCCCTCCGCGACGGCGGTGAGATGCCCGCCGTTCTCAACGCCGCAAACGAGGTCGCGGTAGCGGCGTTTCTGAGCGGACGGTGCCCGTTTCCCGCAGTGTCCGCCGTCGTCGCCGACACCCTCGACTCGTGGGCAGGCCGCAACCGACCAGTGACCTCCCTCGACCAGGTGTTCGCGGCCGACAGTGAAGCGCGAGCTCTGGCTGCGGCTACAATCAGGAAATACAGCGTGGCCGTTCACGGTTCGGAGATACGATGCTGACGAGTATTCTCGCTTTTGTTTTTGTCATCGGTGTGCTGATCACCATTCACGAGTTCGGCCACTTCGCGGTGGCCCGCCTGCTCGGTGCGCCCGTCGAGGTGTTTTCGATCGGATTCGGGAAACGCCTCTGGGGGTTCGAACGCGGCGGCACCGACTATCGGTTGTCGCTGGTCCCGCTCGGGGGCTACGTCCGGATCATCGGGCTCGGTCCGGACGAGTCCGATGTGGTCACAGGGGACACGCCGTCCGCCGCGCTGCTGCCGCGCTGGAGGCGGGCCCTGATTCTGTTGGCCGGCCCGGTCACCAATATTCTCGCCGCGGTGATTTTCGTCGCCCTCGCCCTGACGATGGGTGTGGAAACCCCCGTCTATCTCGAAGGGCCTCCGGTGGTCGGGTGGGTCAGCCCGGATTCCCCCGCTGCAGCCGCGGATGTCCGCCCCGGCGACCTGGTTCGAGCGGTCGGCGGAAAACCGGTGGAGATGTGGCGCGATCTCGAGATTGCATTGCTCACCGCCGGCAAGGGGCGAATCGACGTCACGGTGGAGCGCGAAGGACGCACCGTGTCGATCCCGGTCGACCTGGACGCCGAAAGCCTTTACGGTTTCGGGGTATCGGGAATCGAACCCCGGCTCGAGGCCGTGGTCCAGCCCGCCCCCGGGGCGTCCCCGGCTGCCGAGGCAGGTATCGAGGCCGGGGACCGCATCCTCGCGATCAACGGACAGCCCGTGCATCAGTACTACGACCTGCCACGGCTGATCGTGCCCCTGCCCGCGACCGAAATCACCGTCGACGTTCTCCGCGACGGCCGGGCCCTGCAGTTCACCATGAAAACCCGCGACGAGGGCGGTCAGGGGAAGATCGGCGTCGGTCCGGTCGTCCCGACGGCAATCCAGAAACTGGCCCTGCTGCCCGCATTCGCGGCCGCCGCCGAAGAATGCGAACGGATGACCTACCAGACCTTCCGCGTCATCGGCCGGCTGTTCACCGGCAAGGAATCGCTGCGGCAGGTGTCGGGGCCGGTCGGCATCGCCCAGATCTCCGGTCAGGCGGCGCGGAGCGGCGTCCAGTCGCTGGTCATGCTTCTCGGCATCATTTCGCTGCAGCTCGGGATTTTCAACCTGTTGCCGATCCCGATCCTGGACGGTGGACATCTCACCATCATCGCCTTCGAGAGCATCGTCAGGCGCGACCTTCCCCTGAAGGTCAAGGAGCGAGTGCTCGAGGTCGGTTTCTACCTGCTCATCCTGCTGATGGTGGTGGTGCTCTTCAACGACATCGTGCGCCTGTTGCCCGAAAGCGTTCGCCAGTTTTTCGTACGAGGCTGAGCTGCGGGCCGTGTCATGGTAATGTTTGCGCCGATGGCTCGTCGTCTGCTCGCCGCGGTCGTGTTCATGCTGTGCGCCGGAATTGTGTTCTGGTTCGCGCTGGTCCACACCGTGCACCGTGGCACGCTCGCGGTGCCGGATCTCGGCTCGTTCAACGTCGAGGAGGCCCGACAGCAGGCTCACGATCTCGGCCTCGAGTTGCTGGTCGAGGAGCCCGGCGTGTTTTCGTCGGCGGTCGAGGCCGGCGCCATCGCCTCCCAGGAACCACCGCCGGGTTTTCACGTCAAGGCGGGATCGAAGATCACGGTGCGGGTCAGTCTCGGCGGTGAACAGGTGGCGGTCCCCGATGTCAGGGAAAGCTCGTTGAGCACCGCCGAGCGGGAGGTCGAACAGGCCGGCCTCACGACCGGCCTCCGCGCACGGGTCGAACAGCAGGGAGGCGCAGATCGGGTCATCGCATCGGGCCCACCGGTCGGTTACCCGATTCCCCCCGGAGCGGCGGTCGACCTGCTGATCAACACCGCTCCGGTGAATCGGCGGTGGGTGATGCCGCCGTTGGTATCGCGGTCGCTGGCAGACGTTCAGTCGTTTTGCAGGTCCAACCGGATGCGCCTCGGTCAGGCGCGCGAGGTGACCTACCCCGGTCTCGCTGCGGGGATCGTCCTTCGCCAACACCCACCCGCCGGGTCGCCGGTGACTCAATCGGACGTGGTCACGGTGTGGGTCAGCCGGTGAGCGTCCGAATTGCGCCCTCGCTGCTGTCGGCGGATTTCGCCCGCCTCGCGAACGAAGTTGACGACGTCGCCCGCGCCGGGGCCGACCTCCTGCACCTCGACATCATGGACGGCCACTTCGTTCCCAACCTCACGTTCGGACCGCCGGTTGTGAGTTCGTTGGCCGGTGTTTGCCCGATCCCTCTCGACGCCCATCTGATGGTGACCGACCCCGACGCACTGGTGGCGGATCTGGCCGCCGCCGGGGTGGCCCGGATCGCGGTCCACGTCGAGGCGTGCACCCATTTGCAGCGCACACTACAGAATATCCGCGCCGCCGGTCCGGAGCCGGGGGTGGCGGTGAATCCGGCAACCTCGCTGGCCCTGCTCGAGGACACGCTGGACTGGGTGGACTTCGTGCTCATCATGTCCGTCAACCCCGGTTTCGGGGGCCAGGCATTCATCGTCCAGAGCCTGGAAAAGATCCGTCGCCTGCGGGAGATGGCTGGAAGCCGTCCGCTCGACATCTCGGTCGACGGTGGCGTCGACCCTACGAACGCCGGGGCGCTTGCTGCCGCCGGGGCGACGACCCTGATCGCGGGCTCGGCAGTGTTCGGATCCCGCGACCGCAGCGCGGCCCTCGCCAGTCTCCGGGCAGCAGCGTCCGATGGAGGCACTCGATGACCAACCGGAAATGGATCTCGTTGGCTCTGCTTGCGGTGGCCGTTCTGGCCGCCGGCTGCAAGAGCAGCAAGAAGCAGAGCGATCTTCTCGACACCCTCGCCAACCTCGACAAAGAGACGATCTACCAACAGGCTGAGGATCTGTTCTCCGAAAAGGAATACCAGAGGGCGAGAGACCTCTTCAGTTTTGTCTACGACACGTTCCCGAACGATCCGATGGGACACAAGGCCGCCCTCCGGGTCGCCGACACCTACGCCGTCAAGACCGATGTGACGAGCCTCACGGAAGCCCGCCTCCGTTATCGTGATTTTGCCAACCGCTACCCGAACGATCCGGACCGGGATTACGCCCTCCTGATGGTGGGCCAAACCTACTCGGCGCGAAAACTCAGACCGGACCGCGATTTGAGCGATATTCACGAGGCGCTTGCCGCCTATCAGCAATTGATCAATCTCTACCCGAATTCACAGTACCTATCCGAAGCCGAGGAGAAGGTTCACGCATTGCGGGAGTTATTGGCTGAACACGACTGGCTTGTGGCCACATATTATCGTAAGAATAAGTACTATGTCGGGGCCCTGTGGCGGCTTGAATATATTGAGGAAAATTATCCGAATTACTCGCAGATCGCCCTTGTGAACGAACAAATTGGCGAACTCAAATTGATCATTGATGAACGCGAAGCTGCGTGGAAAAAACAGCTGGAAGGACTGAAAAAAGAGTCCGAGGATTGACGGATCGGCAGCCCTTAGGTTAACCTCGAATTGAGGTTTATTTACCGGGGAGAGGGCTTATGAGCGCCAAAATTCGGATCGCCATCATCGCCGTATTCCTTCCCATGGCGATCGCGGCACAGACGGTGGCACCGCCACCGCAGCCGCTCCATCTCGTGAACGATCACTGGACGCCGTACGACCCGCCCGTCGACATCCCCGACGACGCGATGGTGCACGTCATCGTCAAGGGCGACACCCTCTGGGACCTGGCGGCGCACTACCTTGGCGACCCGTTCCTGTGGCCTCAGATCTGGGAACGCAATCCATACATCCGCGACTCGCACTGGATTTACCCCGGCGATCCGCTGATCATCGATCTCGCGGTCCAGGAAGCGCCGGTTGAAGATCTCGAGATTCCTGTCGAAGAACCGGTGACTGCCGACTCCGTCGAAGACGATTCAGGTGTCGAGGAGGAGGAGCCCCACCCCCTGGGAAGGTCAGCCGACGTCTATTGTTTCGCCGAGCTGGTTCAGGACGAGAGCATCTTTCCGTTCACGATTGCATCGGCCGAGCAGATCCAATTCCAGACCCAGTTCAGCGAAGGCAACATCCTTTACATCGACGGTGGTGTCGAACAGGGGGTGCAGGCGGGCGACAGGTTCTTCGTCCTGCATCGTATCCGCCCACTCAAACACCCGGTCTCGAACTCGGATCTCGGAGTCGTCTACCAACAGGTGGGACAGGTCAAAATCCTGTGCGCGCAGGAAAACACCTCGATCGCCGAGGTCTACTACGCATGCGACCCGATCGTCGTCGGGGACGTCCTGCTGCCGTTCAAGCCCATCCCGGTGCCGTTGGTGATCGATCCCGACCCCACCGACCGCTGTGACGTGCCCAACGGCAAACCGCTGGGATACCTCACCTACAACCGCGACGATCAGGTCGACATCGGCACCAACTGGCTGGTGTTCCTCGATCTCGGATCCACCGACGGCCTCTATCCCGGAACGTTCGCCACGGTCTACCGCGACAATCCCGTGCATGGCATGCCGCGTCTTGTGATGGGCGAGGTGGGCGTGCTCCGCACCTTTGAACACTACTCCACAGCCATCGTCACCCGCGGGTGGGCTCCTCTCCAGGTGGGAGACCGGGTCGAGGTCAAGTAGAGACGCAACCATAGCCAACGATTCGAAGGGCCCCGAGATCGGGGCCCTTTGTTATGCTCGAACCATGCTCCCCGACTGGGTTTTTGACGACGACGACCGCCGCTTCATGAACGAGGCGCTCGACGAGGCCGAAACCGCCGGTCGTCGCGGCGAGATCCCGGTGGGCGCGATCGTGACCCGCGGTAACAAGGTCATCGCCCGGGCCGGAAACCGCCGCATGGAGCTCCACGACCCCGCGGCCCACGCCGAGCTCCTGGCGTTACGGGAGGCCGGCCGCGTTCTCGGCGACTGGCGTCTCGAAGCGTGCACACTCTACGTCACACTGGAGCCCTGTCCAATGTGTGCCGCCGCCAGCCGCCAGGCCCGCATCGCGCTGGTGGTGTGGGGAGCGCCGGACCCGCAGGCGGGGGCCTGCGGTTCGGTGATCGATCTCGCCGACGACCCCCGCCTCGGTCCGCCGCTGGCCCAACGCGGCGGTCTCCACGCCGAGGCATCACGCGAACTCCTCCGCGCGTTCTTTGCCAAACAGCGCCGACCGTCGTAGAATGCGAGGCCCGATTGCGGAGAGGTGCCGGAGTGGTCGATCGGGACGGTCTCGAAAACCGTTGACCTTTTACGAGGTCCAAGGGTTCGAATCCCTTCCTCTCCGCCAGCCAATTGAAGGTTCAAACGGAGAGGTGTCCGAGTGGCCGAAGGAGCACGCTTGGAAAGCGTGTGTGGGGGTAACTCCACCGCGGGTTCGAATCCCGCCCTCTCCGCCAATCCGATTTCGACCGAGCCCGGCATGGAGCCCGGGCCCTGTGCATCGTCGTCCTCCGAACCGTGTCAGGCCCGGAAGGGAGCAGCACTCAGGGGGAACACGGCGAGTGTTGCAGGTCGCCTGGGTTCCATGGCGGGCTCGTTTTTCTCCCGTCTCCGTCTTCGTCTCCGTCTCCGTCTCCGATCGCGATCCTGGCGCCTTCCCCGTCGGGAGCCCGGTTCATCCGAACACGTCTGAAAACCTCTGCAGGATCGCATCCGCCGCTTCATCAGCACCCTCGGCCGCAAGCGGCGCCTTGCGCTCGGCGGTGAAAAGCTCCCGCACGGCCGGCAACCACGCACCGTTTTCGAATTCGTCCGAACCGAGGGCGCGAGCCGCCAGGTGTCGATCGACGAACCCCGCGAGCACCGGTGACTCCGGAAACCGCGGTCTTTCCACGTAGGCCAGCGCCGCTCCGGCGTGACAGGTTTCGGCCACGGTGCTGTAGCCGAGTTTGCCCACCACCACGTCCGCGGCGTGTACCAGGTCCGGGTGGTAATGGGCACTGTGGAACGGCAGCAACACCAGCCGTTCCCGGCGCTGCTCCGGATCGGCGCCGCCCGGCACCACGACCCAGGGGCCGCCTTCATCGGTCGGTTGATCGAAGGGTCGCCAGGCCCAGGGCACCCCGCCCATGCTCGCAAGCACCATCGCAGCCTCGGCGGGAACTCCGAGTCGCCGCCGGATCTCGTGGCGCGGCAGTCTCGGTTCTCTCGCCACCGTGCCCACCCGGACAGCGTCGCTCACGGGAGCACACACCGGGTGGGTCTGGATTCGCAGGTCAGCGGCCGCGAAGTCGGCTGCCAGGTCGTCGCCATGTCGTCGGAGTGCGGCCGGCGCCTCGAGATTGTCGTAGATCCAGTCCCAGGTGAAGTTCTCGATCAGTACCGACGGCAGCCCGGCGCGACGGGCGAGACGCAGACCGAGCGGTGAGATATCCGCGATCACCAGGCCGCAGTCGAGGTCCACGAGTCGGCGCGCCAGCCTCGCGATGGTTTCTCCGTTCCGCCATGGAGCGCGATCGAGCGCTTTCACGGTGGCCTCGATGTCCTCCTCCAACGGAGAGATCTGGACCAACCCCACGTCGCTGACACACGAGTGGTACTCAAAACACCCCGGCAGAGATTCCGAGAAAAACCACCGCGGGACGGTTGTGAACACGTGAAAGCGGATCCGCGGTCTTCGGCGGACGAGGGCGCTGATCACCGCACACGCCCGGGCGGCGTGCCCGAACCCGTGCGGTGTTATAAAACATGCGACCACGGTCATCGTCCCGGGAGTGTACCCGCTCAAGCGTTGGATCGAGGTGAACCGACGGCATGACCGCGTGCACCCTGTGATAGGATGCCTGCGTGAAACGCATCATCGCCGCGCTGATGGCGAGCCTGTTCGTGGCGGCCGGAGCCGCAGCCCAGAGCGCCTCCAGCAGGGCGTGGCAGCAACGGTTGCAGGTGGTTGTTCCGCTCCCGGTGCCGATGGTGGAGCTCGAATCCATCAACCCGTTTGCCGTCAAGGTCGACGAGGTGGCATCGGTCACGCAGTCCGAGGCTCCGCGCAAGGTCGACGTTCGCGGCTCGGCGAGCGTCGCCGCCTTCGTTGATTCGAAGGGAGAGTGTCTCGGCGCCGTTCCGCTCGACCTCCCGTTTCCCGGTCTGACCTCACCGATCAGCCAGGGTCTGGCCGGGTCCCGATTCGATCCCGCGATGGCCGGCTCTGCGCCGCAGCCGTCCTGGGTGGTCCTCGAGATCGTGATGGAAGGCCGGGTCAAAGAGGCGCAGATCATCGATCACGGACTCGAATCCCCGGACCCCGCAGCACCACCGGTGCCGGTGCTGCCGGTGGAAATGGTGCCTCCCGGCAATCTCCGAACCCTCAAGGCCACCCCGCAGGCCCAGTTGAGCCAACTGGCGGCGCCGCGGCGCGTCAAGATCAGCGCGCCCGCTCGAGACGACGAGGTCCAGATCCGCGCATTGGTACACATCACCGAGAGCGGTCGCTGTGACAAATACGTCCCGCTCGAGGTGAACGACGGTCTCAACCCTTGGCTGTCGGCCTACCTCGCCACCTGGAGAGCCAGGCCGGGGACCCGTGGCGGGGAACCGGTAGCCTCGTGGGTCGTGTATTCGGCAAGGGTGGGAATGAAGCTGTCCGGGCTCGAATCCACCGCCGCGAGGGTCGTCCGCGAGCGCGTCTACAGCCCGCCTCAATAGGAGGACGGATCAGCCGCGGCGCAGGATCCTGCGCCGGTCGCCCTGGCGAACCGTCACCCTCTGCGAATCCAACCACTCGAGAGCGGGAATGGCGAGTTTGCGGGTGAGGCCGAAACGATCCTTGAAGTCGCCGACCGCGAAATCCTCGGCCTCCCACTCGCGGACTCGACGCGCCATGTCGTCCAGCACCGCACGGTGGACCAGGTACTTGCCCTCGAGCCGCACCAGTCGATGACGCTGGATGAGGAAGGTACAGATCCCCTCGACCGACGCCGGCCGCGCCGCGAGCTTTTCGGCGGCTTCCCGCGGGGACGGTGCGTCGAAACCGGTTTCGCGGTACAGCGCCTCGACCCGCCGCGAGAGTTCCTCACCTGCCGCCGTCATGTGGCTGTCCTGTCCGGGCGGCACCACCCGGCCCTCTGACAGCTCGATCACCCCGCGTCCCCGGAGCTCCTCGAGATAGAGGTCGTCCAGTGCGCGCGCCTGGCGGGGCACCAGGCGGCCGACAAAATCGCGCGCCGGAATGCCGGCGGAAACCTCCTCGTCGGCGAGGCGCTCCCGAAGGGCCGCTGCGGCGTCCTTCGCCAGGCGCTCGATCCGCGCGACCGCCACGAACCGGGGCGGCTGCGACGGCAGTGCACGGATCGACTCCGCCGCGAGCAACCGGCCGAGCGGCGCCTCGACCGCGGCTTCGAGCACACCGAGGCGGCCGGCGATCGCCGGCAGCGCCAGTCCGGCCAGACCTTCGGCGTCAATCCAGGTCATGAGAAGCCGCGGCCACTCACTGCGCTGAACACCCGGCAGGTCGTCGAGAGCGGCTGAATCGCGCCGGCGCCACCGCCGCAGATGAGCATCGAGGACCTGGCCGCCGGCGAACGTGTTGACCGGTGACGGCCGGCGCAACACCACCCGGTCTCCGGGAAAGAGCAACATGGGCTCGCGAAGCAGGAGCTGGGCCACCGCCCGGTTCCCCGGCTCGAGGGGCCGCCGCGCCAGACGGTCCACCCGTCCCGAAACGCGGGCGGCGAGGGCATGCACCTCGAGCTCGTCACCTTCGTCGAGCGGCCCCGGCGCGGTCGCGAGGAGTTCGAGCTGGATGGTGACGAGCTGGGTTTCGACCCACGGTCCCGGAGACAGGATCTGCTGCCCGCGCGCGAGGCCGTCCCTGGAGATGCCGGCGAGGTTGATCGCCACCCGCTCTCCGGCCTCGACCTGGCGGCGCTCCTCGCCGTGGACGTGGAGCCGGCGCACCCTCGCCGTCAACCCGGCGGGGTGGATCGAGACCTCGCTGCCGACCTCGAGGGCGCCCCACAGCGAGGTCCCCGTGACCACGGTGCCGGCGCCGGTGAGACTGAAAACCCGGTCGACCGGCTCCCGAAACGGCCGGCCTTCGACCTGATGCGGGCGAACCGCTCGACCCTGCTCCAGCAGCACCCGACGCAATGCATCGATGCCTTCGCCGGTCTGGGCCGACACCGCCACCACGGGCACATCGGCAAAGGCGGTCGGGGCGAGCAGCTCTTTGATTTCCTCGACCGCCAGCTCGACGAGTTCGGGATCGACGAGATCGACCTTGGTCATCGCCACTGCGCCGCCCGGCACACCCATCAGGCGCAGGACCTCGAGATGCTCCCGAGTCTGCGGCATCACGCTCTCGTCGGCGGCGATCACGAGCAGCGCGAGGTCGATCCCCGCCGCCCCGGCGATCATGGTGTGAACCAGTCGTTCGTGCCCCGGAACATCGACGAAATGAAGCCGCAGGTCCTCGGCGGTGAGCTGGGCGAAACCGAGCTCGATGGTGATGCCGCGCTCCCGTTCCTCCGGCAGTCGGTCACAGTCGGTGCCCGTGAGAGCCTTGACCAGAGTGGTCTTGCCGTGGTCGATATGTCCGGCGGTTCCCCACACGACGTGCTGCATCGGCTCATGGTACACGTTCGGTCAACGGCCTCTGCGAGGATCGACGTCGCCCTCGGCCCGGCTTGGCTGCCGTGGCCGGAATCTGTATTCTCGCCGGGTGACCGAAACCGGGGTGGAGACCGAGCTCAAGATTCCCGTCGCCGACCTGGAGGGGGTCCGTTCGATCCTCACCGCCCGCGGCGCGACACTCATCAACGACACTGCGCGAGAGGTGAACCTCCTGCTCGACACCGCGGATCGCGAACTGGCCGCCCGCGGCTGCGTGCTCAGGCTCCGCCGGTACGGGGCCCGCCGCGTTCTCACCTTCAAGGGGCCGGCCTCCTACGACGGTCCCATCAAGATCCGCACTGAACACGAGCTCGAGATCGAAAGCCTCGAAAAGCTTCTGGCGGTGTTCGAGGCGCTCGGTTATTCAAGCGTCGCACGCTACGAGAAGGATCGCGAGGCGTGGCGGTTCGAGGGCGTGGACGTTGTTCTCGACCACACCCCGATGGGCGAGTTCGTCGAGGTGGAGGGCCCTTCCCTTCAGCTCGAGTCCGTCGCACGATCACTCGGTCTCGACCCGACGCACGCGGTTCGCGGGTCCTACATGAGTCTGTGGCTGGAATTTCGGACGCGCTACCCGGAACGGGAGCTTCCCCCCGACATGGTTTTCGCGACATGAAGGGCTTCGCCGCGGCTATGGTGCTCGCCGCCGGGCGCGGCGAGAGGATGCGACCTCTTTCCGCGGTCCTGCCGAAACCCGCTCTGCCGCTGGTGGACGGTCCGGTCATCGCTTCGGCGCTGCGGCTCGCGGCGCGCGCCGGTGTGAGTCGGATCGTGGTCAACACCTTCCACCTCGGCGACGAGATGGCCTCCGCGGTCGCCGAAGCCGGCACACCCGGCATGTCCGTCGAATTGTCACCGGAAGTGTCTCTGATGGGAACTGCGGGCGGTCTCGCCCTGGCCCGCGACCGGGGCCTGCTGGGAACAACAGGGTCGGTGTTGGTGGTGAACGGCGACGGTATTCTCGATCTCGACCTGGGACCTCTCGTCGACCGCCACGCGTCGCACGGCGACGCCGTCACCCTGGCTCTGCTGCCGCACCCGGATCCGGCACGGTGGTCGCGCGTGGTCGTCGACAGCCGAGGGCTGGTCACAGCAATCCGTCCCCGGGGCGACGTCGGCTCAGATGAGGCGTCGTGGGTGTATCCCGGCGTCATGGCGGTGAGTCGCGATGCGCTCGACGCACTGCCGTCGACCCCCGGAGAGGTCCCCGACCGCCTGTGGTTTCCGGCCCTCGCCGCCGGAAGGCTTGGCGGAGCGATGATCTCCGGCGACTGGCGGGAGATCGGGACGCCGGACGACTATCTGGCAGTGATCACCCACCAACTGGCCGGCAGATCCGCGATCCATCCGACCGCCATCGTCGCCGCGACGGCCGTCGTCGCCGCCTCGTTCATCGGTCGCGACGCGAGGATTGCCGACCGCGCCGAGGTCCGCGGCTCGGTTGTCGCGGAAGG
This sequence comes from Candidatus Sulfomarinibacteraceae bacterium, assembly GCA_963823345.1. Taxonomy (GTDB): domain Bacteria; phylum Acidobacteriota; class Thermoanaerobaculia; order Thermoanaerobaculales; family Sulfomarinibacteraceae; genus Sulfomarinibacter. The sequence continues at coordinate 216,058 of CAWGLE010000004.1, read as the reverse complement.
TGCCGCGGTTGCCGCCGGCGCTTCGATCACCTCATCCGTCCTGTTCGGCACCGTCCGCGCCGCGACCGGCGAACATCTCACTGACCAGTTTCGGGTGGAACCTCTCAGACGCTGATCGGTCGCCTGCTCACAGCGCGCTCCGGCGCCACCGCGGCCATCCCGATCGCCAGACCAGCGAGTTCACCCGCCCCGTGCCCCCGTAGATCCGCAGCACCCGCATCCGCGCCCGATGGTCGGTGAGATACACCGAACACGGTGTCGCGTGGCCGTCCGGCGTGAAGGTGACGATGTCGCCACGTCCCGCCCGCACCGGGTCGTCGAGATCGCCGTTGAGGCGCCCACGGCCGGAGGGGTCCGGGACGAACTCTCCTTGAAGGATGCCGAGGCCGGCCGTATCCGGAGCGAACTCGAGGACTTCCGAAACGATCGGGTCGGTCAGGCTTTCGATGTCGCGTCGCAGGATGCCATCGCCATCGCCGTCGACGGCGATGAAACACCGCCACGAAGAATCTGTTCGTCTTTCGAACACCAGTCCGGTGGACCGCTGCTTCATGATCGCGTAGGCGCGACACCGGAACATCAGTCCCTGCAACCGGCCCGCGGCCCCGGCCAAGGCCGCGGCCCTGTTCGCCTCACCGAGATTCGGGACGGCGACGAGGGCGATGATCGCGACCACCACCGTCAGAGCCGCCATTTCCGCCAACGAAAATCCTCGCTGCCCCCACCGCTTTCGACTCCAAGACGTCGTCACTGCGCCTCCTTTCTTGAAAAAACGCGGCCCCGAGGGGCCGCATCCCGTCCACGCTGTGGTTCGGCCACCCGCGACGGGCCGAGCCCATCTCAACCCTCGCGGGCGGCGGTGATTCGTCAGCTTCCGGTTGCGTCGCCGGTCTTCTTGGACCGCGGCAGCCGGATCTTTTCGGTCATGGTGGTGGCGCCACTCGTCACCAGGTACGGCTCCAACTTCTCGAGCGAGCTGTCGCCGATCCCCTTGACCGCCACGATCTCGTCGACCGTCCGGAACGGCCCGTTGGCCTCGCGGTAGGCGATGATCCGACCCGCGAGCGCCGGCCCGACCCGCGGCAACAGCTGCAGTTGGTCGGCGTCCGCCGTGTTGATGTTGACGACCCCGGCCTTGTCGCCGGTTTCGGCGGCCGCGGCAAAGGTCGCGGCGACGCAGAGAACGAAAAACAGCACCAGAGCAGATCGTTGTTTCATGTGAGACTCCTCGTGTCGTGGGTTGATGTTCGGGGTGGTCGCCGCGGTTCAGGCTTCATCCATGGGTTGCTCCTTTCGTTCACCGCGGACAGGAGCAGTCCCCGTGCCACCACCGTGAAAATTCTGAAATATAAGAAAATAAAAGGATTATGAAACTCCGGTCGCGGCGATGACCGCCCCGGACTGACAAGAACTTCTGTCAACCACCGCGAGAACGGCGCTCCAACGCGTGTCATAAAATTCTGTCAGTGTCCACCTGCTATACTCCCGCGATGATCCGCGAGCGATGCGACCGCCCGGGGTCTTGGTCGACCCGCAGGAGGCCCCACAGTGGCGCGTGAACTCGCACTCGCCGTCTCGGGGGGTTCGGGGTCAGTCCTGGCCGCGCGTTTTGCCGCCGCCGTCCTCTCCTCCGGGTCCATCGACACCCTGCACGTTGTGGTGACTGCGGCCGCCGGCAAGGTCCTGCACCACGAATTGGGACCCTCCTGGGCCACCGCCCGCGGATTTGTCGACCAACTGCCGGTCAGCGGCGATCTCCGCGACCGGGTCCGCGCCTATGCAGACAACGAGCTGACCGCCCCGATCGCTTCGGGTTCGCACCGTCTGGTCGGAGTGGTCGTCCTGCCGTGTTCGGCGGGGATGGCCGGTGCGCTGGCCAACGGCATCTCGCGAGGTCTCGCCCAAAGGGTCGCGGATGTGGCCATCAAACAACGCTGGCCGTTGCTGCTCGGTATCCGCGAGACCCCCATGTCACCGATCCTGCTCGAAAACCTCCTCCGACTCGCCCGGGTCGGCGCCCACATCGTGCCGCCTCTGCCCGCCTTTTACCTCGTGCCCGACGAGGGCGCCGCGATGTCGATCTTCATCGACCACTACTGCCTCCGCCTGATGGACCTGCTCGGTTTCCCCTCCGCGGGCCCGGAGTTGCGGTGGAAGGGCTGACGGGCCACCTCGACCGCGTTGCCACAGCGACCCGGGAGTTCGGAGAGATGGTCGTGTTCAAACACTCGATCTTCGCCCTCCCGTTTGCCGTGATCTCTCTCGTCACCGCGGCCGCACCGTCCTGGCCGACGCCCGCAACCTGGCTGTGGGTCGCGGTGGCCATGGTCTCGGGCCGCACCGCGGCCATGGCCTTCAATCGCCTCGCCGACCACCAGATCGACGTGGAGAATCCGCGGACCGCCGGGCGCGCACTGCCCGCGGGCCGCGTTGATCGACGCTTTGCCTGGCTCGTCACCGGGTTGGCGGCGATGGTGTTTCTCCTTGCCGCCGCAGCCCTCAACCCTCTCTGTCTGGCGCTGGCCCCGCCGACCCTCGCGGTCCTCTTCGGCTACTCCTTTGCCAAGCGGTTTACCGCCGCCTCGCACTTCTGGCTCGGCTGCGGCCTGGGTATGGCGCCGGTCGGCGCCTGGATCGCGGTCACCGGCCGGATCGACTGGCCGCCGGTGGTTCTCGCCGGCGCGGTGTGCCTGTGGGTCGCCGGTTTCGACATCATCTACTCGCTGCAGGACGAGGATTTCGACCGCAAACACGGCCTTTTCTCGTTGCCCGCCCGGCTCGGCGGGCGGCAGGCGTTGGCGGTGGCACGGGGAGCCCACGCACTCGCTTTTTTGGGATTTGCCGCGTTTGCCACGGCTGCCGGCGGCGGAGTGCTGCGGTTTGCGGCGGTCGGCACCGCCGGTCTCCTGCTGGCCTGGCAGCACCGCCTGATCGCGACCGACGATCTCACGAAGGTCGACGCTGCGTTCTTTTCCGCTAACGGGATGCTGGCGGTCGGAATGGGCGCCCTCTTCATCGTCGCCAGGATCGTCGGAACATGACCTCGAACGTGACGTGGGCGGCGGCTCAGGCTACTATCACGAGAGCCTGATGAGCGGATCGAAGATACCCTTCCGACATATCGCCGTTGAAGGCCCGATCGGGGTCGGTAAGACGTCGCTCGTGCAGCTCCTGGCCGACCGCTTCGAAGGCGTCATGGTGCTCGAGGACATCACCAACCCGTTCCTGCCGTCGTTCTACGAAGGTCGGGAGGGTGCGGCCTTCCAGGTGCAGATCTACTTCCTGCTGTCCCGTTTCCAGCAGCAGCGCGAAATCGCCCAGATGAACCTCTTCCAGAGGTTGGTCCTGGCCGATTACACCTTTCCCAAGGACCGGATCTTCGCCTATCTCAACCTCGACGACACCGATCTCCGGGTGTATGAAAAGCTCTACCCCGTGCTCGAGCACGAGGTCCCGAAACCGGATCTCGTGATCTACATGCAGGCCTCCGTCGAGGTGCTGCTCGAGCGCATCAGGAAACGGGCGCGGGACTTCGAGAGCAACATCGACCCGAACTACCTGGTACGGCTTAGCGAGGCGTACTCCTATTACTTCTTCCACTACCGGGAAACACCCCTGCTGGTGGTCAACACCGACGACATCGACTTCGTCAACCGGCCCGCCGATTTCAACGCCTTTGTCGACCAGATCATGCGCAGCCGCCGCGGCACCCAGGTCTACGTCCCCGTCAGCTCCTGACCCGGGCGGGTCCCGACATCGCGATACCGATCGAGCTAACTGCTATAGTCCCCGCCGGAGGAACGACCATGCTCGCCCGTGACCTCTTTCGCTCTCACCCTGAACGCGTCCGCGAGATGCTCGCGGCCCGCCACAGCGAAGCTCCGCTCGACCGGTTGTTCGAAGTCGATGCGGCGTGGAGAGAAGTCCTCGTCGAGGTGGAACGACTCAAGGCGAGCCGCAACGCGGGCTCCAAGGAGATCGGCAGCCTGTACCAGCAGGGGCGAACCGCGGAGGCCGGGGAACGGAAGGCGGCGATGGCCGCTCTCGGCGAGGAGATCAAGGGCCTCGAAACTCGGGCGAAAGAGCTCGAGCAGGAGCTTTCCGCCCTCGAGCTCACCATCCCGAACCTCATCGATGACGAGGTCCCCATCGGCGCCGATGAGTCCGCCAACCGCGAGCTTCGGACCTGGGGAGACCGTCCTGCCTTCGATTTTCCGCCCCGGCCGCACTGGGATCTCGGGCCCGAGCTCGGAATCGTCGATTTCGAACGCGCCGTCAAGGTGGCATCGAGCAGGTTCGCCGTGCTGTGCGGGCAGGGCGCGGCTCTCGAACGGGCTCTGATCTCCTTCATGCTCGACCTCCACACGCGGCGTCACGGCTACACCGAGGTCATCCCGCCGTACCTGGTCAACTCCGCGTCCCTGCTGGGGACCGGGCAACTGCCGAAATTCGCCGACGACCTCTTTCGGATCGATGGAGTCGATCTCTTTCTGGCGCCGACCGCCGAGGTCCCGGTGACCAACCTCCACAGTGACGAGACCCTGGACGAGAAGGCGCTGCCCTTGCGCTACTGCGCCTTCACGCCGTGTTTTCGCGCCGAAGCCGGCTCGCACGGACGTGACGTGCGGGGCCTCATCCGCCAGCACCAGTTCCACAAGGTCGAGCTGGTCCAGTTGGTCCACCCCGATCGCTCGCGGGATCAGCTCGAAGAGTTGACGTCTCACGCCGAATCGGTCCTCCAGGAGCTCGGCCTCCACTACCGCGTCGTCAGCCTGGCGAGCGGAGATCTCGGCTTTTCCGCCGCCCGGACCTATGACCTCGAGGTCTGGCTGCCGGCCATGGACTGTTACCGCGAGATTTCGTCGTGCAGCAGCTTCACGGATTTTCAGGCGCGCCGCGCCAGGTTGCGCTTCAAGCCGGCTGACGGCGGCAAGACGCAGCTGCTCCACACCATCAACGGATCGGCGCTGGCCGTCGGACGAACCATGGTCGCGGTGCTCGAGAACTACCAGCAACGCGACGGTTCAGTCCTCGTCCCCGAGGTGCTCAGACCCTACATGCACGGACTCGAAGTGATCGAACCGGCTTGAGGACGTCTTTCCGACGAGATCCGTTCGAGGTTCCGCCGCAAACACAAAGACACGAAGGCACAAAGAACCACACAAAGGAATTTCTTGGTGGAGCCCTTGGTGTCTTTGTGTCTTGGTGGTTGCGACGGGCCGCGCCCCACTCCACCTATTCTGTTGGAGGCAACTCGAGTTGATCCGCGATGGTCGCCATCGCATCGCGGACGAAGGCGATGTGTTCGTCGAGGTCGACGCCGAGTTCTTCGGCGCCCCGGGTCACGTCGTCGCGGTTGACGCCGCGGGCAAAGGCCTTGTCCTTGAGCTTCTTTTTCACCGACTTCACCTTGACCTCGGAGATCGCCGTGTCCGGCCTGACCAGGGCGCAGGCGGTGAGAAAACCGCAGAGCTCGTCGACGGCGAAGAGGGCCTTCTTGACCCGGGTGTCTCGCGGCACGCCCATGTAGTCGGCGTGCGAGGCGGCGATTTCGATCCACTCCTCGGGCCACCCCCGGTCGCGGAGGATCTTCGTGCCGACATGGAGATGGGTGGCCTCAGTCGGGTTTTGCTGGTAGTCAAAATCGTGGATGAGGCCGATGAGGCCCCAGACCTCCTCGTCCTCGCCGAGCGTGCGCGCGTAGGCGCGCATGGCCGCCTCCACCCCCAAAGCGTGTTTGATCAGGCTCGGGTTGTCGGTGAACTCGGTGAGCAGGGCCCAGCCGTCGTCGCGGGTCGGTGTGTCGGTCATGTTCCCTCCGCCGAGCAGTATACCCACCGCGGCCTGCGATTCTCGACGCCTCGAGCAATCCGCCGGGGGACCGGGTGGGAGAATATTCTGAAATTCTGCGATTTGCTCGCAGAATATTAATCATTTTGCAAAATTACTCTTGACTTTCCTTAAAATTGCGACGAATATCCGCGGAACGAAACGCCTGGAGGCACCACCGTGTCAAAAACACCCAAAGAGATCCTCGCCCTGGCCGGGGAACACAACGTCCACTTCCTGCGGCTCCAATTCACCGACATCGATGGCATCATCAAGAACGTCGAGGTCCCCGCCAGCCAGTTCGAAAAGGCCCTCGATGGTCAGATCATGTTCGACGGGTCGTCGATCGAGGGTTTCACCCGGATCGAGGAGTCGGACATGTTGCTGGTGCCGGATCTCGACACCTTCCAGGTCTTTCCATGGGATGCCAACCAGGGCAAGGTGGCGCGACTGGTCTGCGACATCGCCAACCCCGATGGCTCGGTGTTTGCCGGTTGCCCGCGCAGCGCCCTCAAGCGGGTGGTGGCCAAGGCGAAGACCATGGGCTTCGAAATGATGGCGGGGCCCGAAGCCGAGTTCTTCCTCTTCCAACGTGACCGCAACGGTTCGCCGATTCCGGCCACCCACGACACCGGCGGGTACTTCGATCTCAGTCCCGTAGATCTCGGAGAGGAGGCGCGGCGGGACATCACCCTGGTCCTCGAGGCGATGGGTCTCGAGGTCGAGGCGGCCCACCACGAGGTGGCCCCGGGGCAACACGAGATCGACTTCAAGTACGGCGAGGCCGTTGCCACAGCGGACGCGGTCGTGACCTTCCGCTTCGTGGTCAAGAAGGTCGCGCTCATGCACGGCCTCCACGCCACCTTCATGCCCAAACCGTTGGCCGGCGTCAACGGTTCCGGCATGCACGTCCACCAGTCCCTATTTACGTCCGACGGCGCCAACGCCTTCTACGACGCCGACGGGCAGTGGCAGCTGTCCAAGACCGGTCGCAACTACATCGGCGGCCTGCTCGACCACGCCCGCTCTTTTGTCGCCCTCACCAACCCCCTGGTCAACTCCTACAAACGGCTGGTGCCGGGTTACGAGGCGCCGGTCAACGTGGCGTGGTCGGAAAAGAACCGTTCACCGATGATCCGGGTGCCGGCACGGCGGGGCATCGGCACGCGATGCGAGGTGCGGGTACCCGATCCCTCCTGCAACCCCTACCTGGCCTTCGCGGCCATGCTGGCCTCCGGACTCGACGGCATCGCCCGCGAGGTCGACTGCGGCGAACCGGTCAACCGCAACATCTTCGAGATGAGTCAGCGCGAGAAAAAGCGCCTCAAGATCGTCCAGCTCCCTGCCAGCCTCGACGAGGCTCTGGACCATCTGGAGAAGGACACGCTGCTGCGAGAGGCCCTCGGCGATCACATCTTCGACCACTTCATCTTCAACAAACGAACCGAGTGGGCGGACTACATCAAGGAGATCCACGCTTGGGAGCTCGAACGGTATCTCGACAGGTACTGACGAGCGCGACAGGGAATCCCGCCTTCAGACGCCCCACCCCCGAGGTGGGGCTTTTCTGTACGCAACCTCCTCCGGCGCGAAACCCGGGCTGTCCCCGGACCTCGCCGCTGCGATAAGCTGTGGTCGTGAACCGACTTCTCGTCATCTCCGACGACGCGTCGCAGCTGCAGACCATCGAAAACCTGCTGCTCAACCACGATCTGCGCGTGACTGGCGCGAAGTCGCTGGAGCAGGGTCTCGCCCTGGTCGGAACGCGCAGTCTGGATCTGGTCATCGTCGTGATGCCCCTGGCCGAGGAAACGGCGCTCGGAGCGTTGACGTCCATTTTCGCGCTGGAACCGAGGATCCCCACGATCGTGGTGACGTCCGCCGGCAACACCGAAGAAGCCATCACAACCACCAAGGCGGGGGCGTTCGACTACTTTCTCGGTCCGTATGACGAGCGTGCGCTCCTGCGGTCGATCTTACAGGGGATCGAGGCCGGTCGCCTCATGCGATCGCCGGTGGCGCTCGACCAGGGGGGGGCGACGGCTTCCGGGGACGCGCTGATCGGGCGATCGAAACCCATGCAGGAGATCTACAAGGCGATCGGCCGCGTCGCCCCGACCGATTCAACAGTTCTGATTCGGGGCGAGAGCGGCACCGGCAAGGAGCTGGTGGCTCGAGCGATCTACCAGCACTCCAAGCGAAGCGGCCGGCCCTTCGTGGTCGTCAACAGTGTCGCCATCCCGGAGACCCTCCTCGAGAGCGAGATCTTCGGACACGAGAAGGGTGCATTCACCGGCGCGGTGGGCGCCCGTATCGGCAAGGTCAAACAGGCCGACGGCGGCACGCTTTTTCTCGACGAGATCGGCGACATTCCGCCGTCGATCCAAGCCAAGCTCCTGCGGCTCCTGGAGGATCGCAGCATCGAGCCGATCGGGGGACGGAGACCGGTCCCGGTCGACGTCCGGATCATCGCTGCGACCAACCGCGACCTCGAGGCGGCCATCGACGGCGGCCGCTTCCGCGAAGACCTCTACTACCGCCTCAACGTGGTGCCGATCGTGTTGCCGCCTTTGCGCACCCGACTCGACGATGTTCCGCTGTTGTGCGACTATTTTTCCCGCCGCTTCACAACCGAGTTGGGCATCCGAAACCTCGGGCTGACTCCGGAAGCCTCGCGGCTGCTCTCGAGCTACCACTGGCCGGGCAACGTGCGCGAGCTCGCCAACGCCATCGAGCAGGCCTTGATCTTCAGCCGCGGACGACCGATCGATGCCGACGACGTCGCGAGTCTCGTCCCGTCTCCGGGGACCGGGACCGACGCCGCGCTCGCCGCCGGAAACGACATTCTCCGCCACTGGGTCCACCAGTCGGTGGCGTTTGGAAGGCACGGGCTTCTGGACTCGGTGGTCGACCACGTGACCGGGCGGGTGATTCACGAGGTGCTCGAGATCACCGGCGGCAACCGGGTTCGCGCCGCCCGCATTCTCGGTATCTCGCGACCGACCCTGCTCGCCAGGCTCAAGAAGCTGGGCCTCCAATAACTGCTGAAACAACGCCGTCTCAATCTCGGCGTCAATATTGTGGAAAAATTCACGAGGCGTTAGAGTAGACCTTCATCCCACCGGCGCAGGCCGTAGCTCGCCGGAGGCGCGGGAGGTTTGCCGATGCCCATCATCTCCATCTCCCAGGGCAGCTACAGCGGCTCCCAGGAGCTCGCGGAGGCCCTGCACAAACGGCTCGGTTACAAGGTCGTACGGCTCCAGGACGCCCTCGAGGCCGCCAAACGCTACGGCATCTCCGAGCAGGACATGTACCGCGGTCTCGACATGCCGGCCAATTTCTTCGAGCGTTTCACCCGCCGCAAGGAACGCTACATCCTGGCCATGCAGGCGTCCCTCGGCAAGCTGATGGGAGACGGCAGCGGCATCTATTGCGGTCTGGCGGGGCAGTTCATCTTCCAGGGGCTGTGCGGCGTCTTCAAGGTGCGGCTGGTGGCTCCCATCGACTACCGCATCAGAGCAACCATGAAGAACTTGCGCGTGTCCGAAGAGGAAGCCGTCTCCTACATCAACGATGCCGACCAACGGCGATCCAAGTGGGGCCGGCAGATGTTCGGCGTCGACCTCAACAACCCCGACCTCTACGACCTGGTTGTCAACCTCGAGCACATGAGCCTCGACACCGCGGCGGACATGATCACCGGCATCATCAAGCGCACCGAGTTCCCCGAGGACTGTCAGCGTCAGTTCCTCGACTTCGCACTCGAAAAACGGGTGCGCGCCGCCCTCCGCTTCAACTCACCCTTCATCTCCGAGGGAATTGAAATCTCCGCCAAGAGCGGCGCCGTCACCCTGGCGGGCGGGCGGTCGTTCGAAGAGAACCGCGCCGACATCATCGACTTCGTGAGCCGGATCAGGGGGGTGGAGAAGGTCATCACCCCGACCGGCGACGTGGTCTCGGTCGATTCCATGCTGGACACCGACAGCGGTCTGTCGACCCGGGACACCACCGCCCGCGACGTGATGCTACCGCCCGACAGCTATCCCCACTGCCGGTTGTCGTGCACGATCCGGGAGGCGGTCGTCGCCGTCAGTGCTTCGGCGGTCAAACTCGAGGACGGCTACATGATGTTGCCGCGCTACGTCCTGGTGCTCGACGACGACGGCGACGAACTGCGGGGCATCGTCAGCCGCCGCGAACTGCTCAAGGGGCTGATCCCTCACTTCCAGGAGGACAAGAAGACCGCCGACCACATCCGCAAGCTGGTACCCTTCGGCGGCCAGACCCCGAGCGATCTCCTGATCCGCTGGACGTCGTTGTTCACGCCTGCCGCCATCGAGGCCTCCACCCGCAGCATCGCGTCCATCATGGTGCCCATTCGGGGCACGGTCCAGGTCGGAGATTCCCTGTCGACCGTGATCTCGACGATGCTCCACCACGGGGTCGACCTGGTGCCGGTTCTCGACGGGCAAAAGGTCGCCGGTGTCGTACTGATGACCAATATTTTCGACATCGTGGCCCAGTACATCATGGAGCACGGAGGCGCCGCCTCGAAGGGCCAACGCTGATGTCCACGGTGGAGTCCTCCGTCAGGCCGCGTCGATACTTCACCTTTCGACGCAAGAAACGTTTTGACATCGACTGGCGCCGGGTTTTCTTCCTGTCACTCGGCGTAACTCTCTTCCTCGCGGTCTTTCTGTCGCCGCCGTGGCCGGACGCCATCGACCCGACGGGGGATGCGTTCGAGCTCTCCAGCCGGGGCAAGGCGGCGCTCGGCCTGTTCCTGCTCGCCGCGGTGTGGTGGGTCTTCGAGGTGGTCCCGATCGGCGTCACGTCGATCACGATTGCCGTCGTGCAGGCGCTGTTCCTGATCCGCCCCGACGTCATGCTGGCGGGAGACGGAACCACCGTGGGCGGCGCCGAGCTCGCCTTCAAGGAGTTCATGCACCCCTCGGTGTGGTTCATCTTCGGTTCGATCGTCATCGGCATGGTCTTCACCAAGACCGGGCTGACCAAGAGGCTGGCCTACAAGATGCTGGTGCTGGTCGGGGAAAAAACCAGCCGTATTTACCTCGGGTGTTTCATCATGACCGCCGCCCTGACCCTGGTCATGGCCCACACCGCGGTCGCTGCCACGGTGTTTCCTCTGCTCGTCGCCATCTACCGTCTCTACGACGAGGGCGACGAACCGACCCGCTTCGGTAAGGGCCTGTTCATCGGCATGGCCTACGTCGCCGGGGCGGGCAGCATCGTCACCCTGCTGGGCGCAGCCCGTGGTGCGGTAGCCCTCGGGTTCTACAAGGAAATTACGGGTACGGAGATCACGTTTTTCGGTTTGACCTGGTACATGCTTCCCGTCGGGTGGACCATGGTCTTCGCCCTGTGGGCCTTCTTCATGGTCTACTACAAACCCGAACGCGCGACCATCCCCGGGCTTCGTCAACGGGCGAAAGACCTCTACACCCGCCTCGGACCGATCACCGCCAAGGAGATCCAGGCCGCGGTCATCGTGGTGTCCGCAGTCTCGATCATGAGCCTGAGGTCGTTCATCCCGGCGCTGAAGGACATCGACAAGAGCGGCGTGATCCTGCTTGCCACCGTGCTCTTCTTCGTCCTGCGAATTCTCGACATCGGCGACCTCGAAGACGTGCCATGGAACATCATCCTGCTCTTCGGGGGCGCGATGAGCCTCGGCTACTGTCTGGTCCTGACCGGCGCCGCCGACTGGCTCGCCATCAACACGGTGTCGGGTCTCAAGACCGCCCCCGCGATGGTCTTCATCCTCGGCATGGCGTTCTTCGTCATGATCATGACCAACTTGATCATGAACGTCGCCGCCATCGCCATCTGTCTGCCGGTCGCCCTCAAGGTGGCGCCCTACCTCGGGGTCGGCGGCGAGGTCATTCTGTTCGCGGCGCTGGTCACGGCGGGCATGCCGTTTCTGCTGCTGGTGGGAGCGGCGCCCAACGCCATCGCCTACGAGAGCAAGCAGTTCACCTCGGGCGAGTTCTTCAAGGCCGGGATCCCGGCCAGCCTGCTGTTGATGGCGGTGGTCGCGCTCTTTGTCATCGTGATCTGGCCGATCATGGGGATGGAGGTCACCATTCCGACGCCGTGACGGAAAAGATCTGCGGCCCACCGGGGAGGAGCTTGGGATGCCGACCAGAAAACTGCTCGAAGGCCACCGACGATTCAGGGAGAAGTTCGAGTCGAAACCGGACTTGTTCGTGCGTCTCGCCCGGGAGGGACAGCGACCGAAGGTCCTGTGGATCGGCTGCTCGGACTCGAGGGTGGTACCGGAGCTGATCACCGACGCGGAACCGGGAGAGCTTTTCGACGTTCTCAACATCGCGAATATCGTGCCTCCATCCCCAGCTCTCGCCTGCGGCACCGGCGCGGTGATCGAGTACGCAGTCATGAATCTCCGAGTGAACCACGTCGTGGTCTGCGGCCACACCGAATGCGGCGGCATCAAAGCCCTCGAGGATTCGCCGGCGGCGGACAGCCAGCCTCATATCGCCGCCTGGCTCGAATTCGCGGCGCCGGCGCGGAAGCAGGTGCTCGCGCTGGGCCTGCCGGCCGAGGACGTCTACCTCGAGACGATCAAGGCCAACGTCCTCCTGCAGTGCGCGAACCTCCGCACTTTCGCCTGCGTCGCCGAAGCCGAGACCACCGGCAACCTCTCCATTCACCCCTGGCTGTACGATCTCCACACCGGGGCGATCGACGAGGCCGACGCCGCCACCGGGGAGTGGCGCCGCATCACCCACGATCAATGGATGTGCCGGCTCGACCGTCAAGACACTTGCCCCACATGTAAAGAACCCTGACAGCGGTCGCCGACCGAATTCCCGGCCGGAATTGACCATCCAACGCTATCTCTCTATGCTGCCGAGAGATCGGCGACCTGCTCGAAAACCAGCAATGGCACCCGAAGTTGGCACGTTGCCTGCTATCCACTGGAGCGGGCCGCCTCGCAAAGGGAGTTCGCAGGAAGATGCTGATCTCGACGGACACCTCGATTCCGCTGTCGCGGCGGTTGCGGCTGCCGGCCGTCGTGGCGGCTCTGGCCGTCATCTCGGTGGCGCCGATGATGATCACCGGCGCCATCAACCTGCACCAGTTCCGCTCCGCCTACCACATGAAGGTCCACGACCACCTCGGTGCAATCGTGCAACGCCACGCCGAGACCATTGACGCCTTTGTCGAGGATCGCCTGTCGGACATCCGGGTCGTCGCGCGCGAGCATCCGCGCGAGCACCTCGAGGACTCCGATTTTCTGCGTCAGCTCCTCACCGTCCTGCGCGAGGAATACCACGGCGCCTTCGTCGATATCGGTCTGGTCGACAGCGAGGGTCTCCAGGTCGCCTACGCGGGCCCCTTCAACCTCGCCATGGCCGACTACGCGACGGCCGAATGGTTCGACACGGCCCGGCAGCGCGAGCACTACGTCAGCGACGTGTTTGCAGGTCTCAGAGGCACCCCACACTTCATCGTGGTGGCGGCGCGCTCGACCGGTGATCAACGCTACTTCGTCAAGGCGACCATCGATTTCGAGGCCTTCAACGAATTGGTCGGCAACATCCGCATCGGTGCCACGGGCTTCGCATTCATCTTCAACCGTGACGGTCAGTTCCAGACCGAGCCGAGGTTCCAGGTCGCCCTCGATCGGCCGCCGTATTCGGATCTCCTGAATGGGGACCTCTCACCTGACCGGGTCTCCATCGTCGAGGGGGAGGACCTCTTCGGTCGCCGCACCGTGATCGCGACTGCACCGCTGCGGCAGGGGAGATGGTTCCTCGGCTACCAGCAGGAGATGGCGGACGCCTTCGCCGACCAACGGCGCCTCGAGTTGTTCGCCCTCGTCGTGTTTCTCGTGGCAGCCATCACGGCCATCTCGATCGGGTACCTGCTCGCCAAACAGATGGCGGCCCAGGTCGCCGAGGCCGAACGAAAAGAAAACATCATGAGCGACAAGGTCATCGAAACCGGGAAGCTCGCCTCGATCGGCGAGTTGGCGGCCGGCATCGCTCACGAGATCAACAATCCGGTGGCGATCATGGTCGAGGAGGCCGGTTGGATCGAGGACCTGCTCGGCGAGGGGCCATTGGCATCAACGGACAGCGCGGCCGAGATCCAGCGTGCGGCGCACCAGATCCGCACCCAGGGCGAGCGCTGCAAGAACATCACCCACAAACTGCTCAGTTTTGCGCGCAAGACCGACCCCACGGTCCGATCGCTCGACCTCAACGACCTGATCGAGGACGTCCTCGGCCTGATGGGGCAGAAGGCACGGTACGCCAACATCAAGCTCGAGAAACGTCTGGACGCGAACCTCGGGCCGATCGATGCTTCGCCATCCGAGCTTCAGCAGGTTCTCCTCAACCTGATCAACAACGCGGTCGACGCGATCGGGGCGGACGGCGGCTCGGTGACGGTCACGACGTTCGCCAACGGGGACGAGGTCGTCCTGCGCATCAGCGACACCGGCGAGGGCATTCCACAGGCCAATTTGGAGCGGATCTTCGATCCGTTTTTCACCACCAAGGCCGTCGGCCACGGCACCGGGCTCGGTCTTTCGATCTGCTACGGCATCATCGACAAGCTCGGCGGGCGGATCGGCGTCGAGAGCGAAGTCGGCGTCGGCACCACCTTCACCGTCTACTTCAAGGCGGGGGTGAAGACCCGTCCTCCCGTGATGGGAATGCCGACTGCGGGAGGAACCACATCATGATGGAGTTGTCTGTGCTCTTGGTCGACGACGAGGAAGGTTTTATCGAGGCGCTGGCCCGCCGTCTCGGCAAACGCGGGTTTCGCATCGCCACCGCAACCAGCGGCATGCAGGCCCTCGAGGCGCTCGAAGAGGAAGGCGCCACCAGGACCGACGTGGTCGTGCTCGACGTCAAGATGCCCGGCATGGACGGGCTCGAGACCCTGGCGGCCATCAAGGACCACCACCCCCTGGTCGAGGTCATCATGCTGACCGGTCACGCGACCGTCGAATCCGCCATCGAAGGCATGAAACGTGGCGCCTTCGACTATCTGATGAAGCCCTGCGACATGGACATCCTGATCACCAAGCTCGGCCACGCCGGACAGAAAAAGCGCGATCACGAGGCCAAGATCCTCGAGGCGCGGGCGACCCTCATCGCCCTGCGCCGTGGAGACTGAGCCGTGAAAACGCCCCAGCAACCGATCCGGCTCTTGTTGGTCGATGACGAGGTCGGCTACCTCGAGGTGCTGTGCAAACGCCTCAAGAAACGCGACTTCGACGTCACGACCGCGTACTCGGGAGCGGAAGCGATTCGCGCGGTGCGCGACCGGGACTTCGACGTCGCGGTCGTTGACCTGAAGATGGAGGACATGGACGGGATCGAGCTCCTGAAGATCCTCAAACAGATGCTGCCGTCGATGCAGGTCATCATGCTCACCGGACACGGGTCGGAACGGGCGGCGCGGAACGGCATCTCGCTCGGCGCGTTCGACTACCTCCTCAAACCGATCGATCTCAGCGCCCTGCTCGAACGGGTACTGGCAGCAGCCGGCCAACCCGGGGTTGACGGTGATGACGACGGCACAACGTGAACATTTGAATTCCGGGGGCAGCGCCGGGGGCAACGACCCGTCGCCACCCTCATTATCGGAGGGGTATTCATGAATTTCTTCAAGCAAATGGGTGCGTTCATGTCGGCGGCGACCCGGGCCCACGCGCAGTGGGAACTGGAGACGTCGGACCGGATCCTCGGCGACCCGAAACGGATCGCCATCCTCGCTCTCCTGCTGATTCCGATCTTTGTCTTCGGTCCCGGGGTCGCGGCCCAGGTCATGGATCAGGCTGCCGCCGCCGGCGACAGCCTGCCTGATGTCCTGGGGGGTAAAAAGGCCTACAGTCCCGCCTACTACTCGACCGGGATCTTCGTCGCGTCGATTCTGATCGGGCTGTGCGCCGGGCTCATCACGGGCTGCATCGGTGCGGGTGGCGGCTTCATCATCGCCCCGGCTCTGATGTCTGCGGGCATCAAGGGCATCCTCGCGGTCGGCACGGACCTGTTCCACATCTTCGCCAAGGCGATCATGGGCAGCGTGATCCACCGCAAGCTCGGCAACGTGTCGGTGCCCCTCGCTCTCACCTTCTTGATCGGGGCGATCGGCGGCGCCACCCTGGGCGGGGTGATCAACCGGGTGCTCTACGAGATCAACCCGGTGCTGTCGGACGCCTTCATCACCACCATCTACTCAATCATGCTCGGTGGCCTCGGCGCCTACGCGATGACCGACTACCTCAAGGCGCGCAAGACGTCGGGACCCGGCGACGACGCCCACGGCGGCCGCTCGGAGGGCGCCGACCTCGGCGACCTGCCGAGAAAGCTGCAGGCCGTCAAGGCGCCGCCCATGATCACATTTGACGAAAACCTGGTACCCGGCGGCAGACAGATCTCGGCGTGGTTTCTGATCGCGAGCGGCTTCCTGGTCGGCTTCGCGGCCGCCATCATGGGCGTCGGCGGCGGATTCCTGACCTTCCCGATCTTCGTCTACACCCTCGGCGTGTCGTCGATGACGACCGTCGGCACCGACATCTTCCAGATCGTGTTCACCGCCGGGTATGCCGCCATCACCCAGTACGCCATCTACGGCTTCATCTTCTACACGCTGGCCATGGGCATGCTGATCGGCTCGCTCTTCGGGGTCCAGGTCGGCGCCATGGTGACCAAGGTCGTCAAGGGCATCACCATCCGCGGCTTCTACGCCATGGCGGTCCTCGCCGGCTTCGTCAACCGCATCTTCGCCCTCCCCGGCAAGCTCTCCGACCTCGAGGTGTTCACGTTGTCGCCGGGGACCATCCGGATCCTCGACGGCATCGGCATCTGGGCCTTCTTCCTGGTCATCGGGGGCTTCGCCGTCTGGGTCTTCTACACCTTCATATCGAACCTCGGCAGGCTTCGCGGGGCGGAGGTGTCGTCATGAGCAGATTCCAAAAAACGAGACTCGGCATCGGCATCTTCCTGATGGTGACCTTTATCGCAGTCATGGTCGTCATCTTCCTGCCGATCTTCCCCGGAGGAAACGCCCTCAACTACCTGGACAACCTCTACAACTCGATCTCGAAAGGCTCGGCCTACTACATCCCGAAGGTCGCCCACCTGGTGGAGGAACACGGCAGCGACGTGGTGACGCTCAACCTCAAAATGGCGGACTCGACCGCCGCCCGTTCGGCCGAGCCGCTGTTCGCGCGCATCGGTGCGACCACCGCGGTCCAGGGCAACACTCTGATGGTCAACGGTGATCTCGAAACGATCTTCGCGAGCTGTCTCGAGGATGCGGAGTCCGCCTACCGGAATCGCGGTGACGAGCTGACTCAACGCTACGGCGCCAGCCCGCGGGCGACCCTCCACAGTTGGTGGCTGGCGCTCAACGCCATGGAAAAGGACCTCAACCGACAGAAGCTCTTCGCCGCCGCCCAGTTGACCCACACGGTGCAGGCGAAGACCGTGGAGTGCGCCTACAACTACTACGGAATCGAGGCCCAGGCCATCAGGGACCGCTGGGGCACGGTCCTGTTCTCGCTCCTGTTCTACGTGCTCTACACCATCTGGTACGGCTACGGGATCATGTACACCTTCGAAGGGTTGGGGTTCTCGCTCTCGGCGCACTGAGAGAAAACGGCACTCGATTCAAGGTCGGTCGTTTCGCGTCGTGTAAGGGGCGAAGGAGGCCCCGGACATGGTCCTCCGTAACAAGTACTTTCAGATCGGTCTCGCGATCGCTCTCGGCCTCATCGTCAACCTCCTGCCGCGCCCCGAGGGCACCGGTCTTCACGGTGTCCGGCGATCCCGACCGCCTCCTCGCGGCCGAGGTCGCGGACCGTTACGCCCCGACCGACTGGGAGGGCGCGGACGGAGCCTACCGGCTGGCGGTGACCGGCGACGCGGCCGAACCCGGGGTGGCGCTCACCGCGGAAGCCGCGGCGCTCGACGCCGACGGGATCGAGATCGGTTACGTCAACGGCCTGTCGCCGAAGGCCTTCCGCTTCCTGGCGGTGCTGGCGGCGTTGATCTTCCTGTTCGTGGTCGAACCGATCCCGCTCGAGATCACGGCGGTCATGATCGGCGTCTGTCTCGTGTTTTTCGACATCGTCGACGTCACCGACGCCTGGGCCACCTACATGCACCCGGTGGTGGTCTTCATCATGTGCTGTCTGATCCTCGCCATCGCGCTCGAAAAGGCCGAGCTCACCGAACGGCTCAGCCACGCCATCGCCAAAAAGGCCGGCACCAGCGTCGTCCGCTTCACCTTCATCCTCGTCGATCGGGCTCGGCATGGGCTCGACGGTCATGCACGACGCCGCCGCCACCGCCATCGGCATCGCCACCATGATCCCGCTGATGCGCGCCGCCGGCGTCCAGCCCAACACCAACACCGCCCGCTTCATGCTGCTCTCGGTCGCCTTCGCCGCCTCGTGCGGCGGCATGGGGACCCTGGTCGGCGGCGGCCGCTGCATGGTCGCCGCGGCCTTTCTCAAGGAACTGACCGGGATCGAGATCAGCTTCTTCGACTGGATCGTGTACGCGTTTCCGCTGGCCATGGTGACGGTGCCGACGGCGGTGCTCGTGGTCTACTTCGTCTACCGGCCCGACCCGA
Source organism: Candidatus Sulfomarinibacteraceae bacterium (assembly GCA_963823345.1). Classification (GTDB taxonomy): domain Bacteria; phylum Acidobacteriota; class Thermoanaerobaculia; order Thermoanaerobaculales; family Sulfomarinibacteraceae; genus Sulfomarinibacter. The sequence goes on along the minus strand of CAWGLE010000004.1, from coordinate 197,590 downwards.
AGATCCAGCTGCCGGCCTACGACGAGGAGCTCGGACCCTGGACGCGGCTGCAGAAGCAGACCATCCTGGTCCTCGGGGCGGTCTTCACGGCGTGGTTGACCAAGGGTCTGCACGGCATCGACTACTCGGTCACCGGCATGATCGGGGTCGCGGCGCTGGTCGCCATCGGCGTCCTGCGCTGGCGGGACATTCACGAAAACCTCGAGTGGGGCACCGCTCTCTTCATCTTCGGCGGCGGCATCTGCCTCGGTCTGGCGATGGCATCGTCGGGAGCCGCTTCATACTTCGCCTACCTGTTCTTTCCGTTGGTCGAGGGCAAGGGGTGGCTGGTGCTGCTCGGCGGCGTCTGCGTCTTCGGCGCCCTGGTCACCAACGCCATGGCCAATGTCGCCGCAGCGGCTTTGATCCTGCCCATCGTCATTCCGCTGGCTCAGCTCGAGGGGGTCGACCCGCGGGTCCTCGCCCTCGGCCTCGCCTGCGCCACCTCCTTCGCCATGATCCTCGTCATCGGCTGTCCGCCCAACGCCATCGCGTACTCATACCGCCAGTTCAGCTCGTTCGACCTCACGCGGGCCGGCCTGGTGGCGACCCCGGTGCTGCTCACCCTGCTGCTGGTCGCGGCCGGCATCTGGTGGAGCATCCTCGGATTGCTGTAGGAGCCAGCCATGCTCAAGATACCCATCGACATTCTCATCGTCGACGACGAAAAGGACTTCGTGGAGATGCTGACCCTGCGCCTGGAGGATGCGGGCCACCGCGTGCGCGCGGCCTTCAGCGGCGACGAGGGCCTCGCCGCCCTCGACGAGGCCGAGTGCGACGTCGTGATCCTCGACATCCGGATGCCCGGGACCGACGGCATCACCGCGCTCAAGCAGATCCGGGCGACGCACCCCGTGGTCGAGGTCATCCTGCTCACCGGCCACGGCACCATCGGCACCGCGGTCGAGGGGCTCAAGGCGGGGGCCTTCGACTACGTCCAGAAGCCCGCCCGCTTCGAGGAACTGCTCGACAAGCTCGAAGCCGCCCGTCACCGCAAGGCCGAACACGAGGAGCGCATCCGCCGTGCCGAGGCACGGATCCTGATGCGCCACAGCGGCGACGTTTGAGGGGAGATCCGGATGACGATTCTGCGCAACAGGTGGTTCCAGATCGCTGTCGCGATCCTCCTCGGGGTGATGGTGTACGCCCTGCCGCGCCCGGAGGGCACCGTCTTCACGGTCGCCGGCGATCCCGACCGCCTGCTCGCAGCGCAGGTCGAGGGCCGCTATGCGCTTGTCGACTGGGAAGGCGCGAACGGCGCCTACCGTCTGGCGGCGGCGGGCGACGCGGTCGAGCCCGGAGTCGCACTCTCCACCGAGGCGGCAGCTCTCGGTCTCGACGGGGTCGAGATCGGTTACGTCAACGGCCTGTCGCCGAAGGCCTTTCGCTTCCTGGCCGTGCTGGCGGCATTGATCTTCCTGTTCGTGGTCGAACCGATCCCGCTCGAGATCACCGCGATCATGATCGGCGTCTGCCTCGTGTTCTTCCGCATCGTCGACGTCACCGACGCCTGGGCCACCTACATGCACCCGGTGGTGGTCTTCATCATGTGCTGTCTGATCCTCGCCATCGCTCTCGAAAAGGCCGAGCTCACCGAACGCCTCAGCCACGCCATCGCCAAGAAGGCCGGCACCAGCGTCATCCGCTTCACCTTCATCCTCTCGATCGGCCTCGGCATCGGTTCGGGAGTCATGCACGACGCCGCCGCCACCGCCATCGGCATCGCGACCATGATCCCCCTGATGCGCGCCGCCGGCATCCAGCCCAACACCGACACCGCCCGGTTCATGCTGCTGTCGCTCGCCTTCGCATGCTCCTGCGGCGGCATGGGCACGCTGGTCGGCGGCGGTCGCAACATGGTGGCGGCGGCCTTTCTGAAGGAACTCACCGGAGTCGAGATCAGCTTCTTCGACTGGATCAAATATGCCTTCCCGCTCGCCCTGGTCACGGTGCCGGCGGCGGTGCTCGTGGTCTACTTCGTCTACCGGCCCGACCCGAAGTTCCAGCTGCCGACCTACGACGAGGACCCCGGGCCCTGGACACCGCTGCAGAAACGCACCACCTTGATTCTGGTGGCGGTATTCACGGCGTGGTTGACCAAGGGCCTGCACGGCATCGACTACTCGATCACCGGCATGATCGGGGTCGCGGCCCTGGTCGCCGTCGGCGCCCTGCGCTGGCGCGACATCCACGAAAACCTCGAGTGGGGCACCGCCCTCTTCATCTTCGGCGGCGGCATCTGCCTCGGTCTGGCGATGGCATCGTCGGGAGCCGCTTCATACTTCGCCTACCTGTTCTTTCCGTTGGTCGAGGGCAAGGGGCTGGCTGGTGCTGCTCGGCGGCGTCTGCGTCTTCGGCGCCCTGGTGACCAACGCGATGGCCAACGTCGCCGCCGCGGCTTTGATCCTGCCCATCGTCATTCCGCTGGCCCAGCTCGAGGGGGTCGACCCGCGGGTCCTCGCCCTCGGCCTCGCGTGCGCCACGTCCTTCGCGATGTTGCTGGTCATCGGCTGTCCGCCCAACGCCATCGCGTACTCATACCGCCAGTTCAGCTCGTTCGACCTCACGCGGGCCGGCCTGGTGGCGACCCCGGTGCTGCTCACCCTGCTGCTGGTCGCGGCCGGCATCTGGTGGAGCATCCTCGGATTGCTGTAGGAGCCAGCCATGCTCAAGATACCCATCGACATTCTCATCGTCGACGACGAAAAGGACTTCGTGGAGATGCTGACCCTGCGCCTGGAGGACGCGGGCCACCGCGTGCGCGCGGCCTTCAGCGGCGACGAGGGCCTCGCCGCCCTCGACGAGGCCGAGTGCGACGTCGTGATCCTCGACATCCGGATGCCCGGGACCGACGGCATCACCGCGCTCAAGCAGATCCGGGCGACGCACCCCGTGGTCGAGGTCATCCTGCTCACCGGCCACGGCACCATCGGCACCGCGGTCGAGGGGCTCAAGGCGGGGGCCTTCGACTACGTCCAGAAGCCCGCCCGCTTCGAGGAACTGCTCGACAAGCTCGAAGCAGCCCGTCACCGCAAGGCCGAACACGAGGAGCGCATCCGCCGCGCCGAAGCCCGCATCCTGATGCGCCACAGCGGCGACGTCTGAGGAGAAAACCTTGGAACCACGGTACCAACAGTTATTCCGACGAATGGCTGTGACCGGACTCGCGGTGGCGCTGATTCCGCTCTACCTTGTCGGGGCGGCGATCTACGTCTATTTCGCCTCCTCGCTGGAGCAGAACCAGCGTGCGCAACTGCAGAACCTCGCGGTCAACCGGTCCAACGCGGTCCAGCTCTTCCTCGCCGAACGCACCGTGATGCTCGAGGCCCTGGCTCACTCCGCATCTCTCGACAGCCTCTCACGGTCGGGCGAGCTGGACAACGTCCTGACCATCCTCAACAAGCGGCAGCAGAGCTTTGTCGATCTCGGCATCATCGACGCCGACGGCAACCACCTCGCGTACCAGGGCCCATTCCGCCTCGAGGACCGCAACTACGGCGGCGAACCATGGTTCGAGGAGACGATGGTGCGCGGCGTGTACGTCAGCGACGTGTTCCTGGGTTTTCGCCGGGTACCCCACTTCGTGATCGCGGTCCGCCGCGACGATCACCCGCGGCCGTGGATCCTGCGCGCCACCATCGACTCCGAGGTCTTCACGCGGTTGGTGCGCAGCGGCCAGGTCGGGCTCACCGGCGACGCCTACATCGTCAACCGCGAGGGCCAGTACCAGACGCCGCCGCGGTTCGAAGGCGAGATCCTTGGCCAGCTGCCCTTCAGCACCACGATTGCGCCGCCGGGCGTCAACGTGGTTTCGCGCGAGACGTCCGCGGGCCACCGGGTGTTGACGGCTTTCGCCTGGATGAACACCAAAGACTGGCTGCTGGTGATCGACCGCGACCCGCGGGAGGCGATGGCGCCCCTTCAACAGGCCCTTCGAATCGAGCTCGTTGCCCTCCTGGCGGCGTCGCTGTTGGTCGGCGGCGCGGTGGTCTTCCACACCCGGCAGTTGGTGGCCCGCCTCGCCGCCGAGGACCGCAACCGCGTCGCCACCGAGGCCCAGCTCGCTCACTCGGCGAGACTGGTCTCGCTGGGCCGCATGGCCGCGGGGGTCGCCCACGAGATCAATAACCCGCTCGCGGCCATCGGCGAGCTCGCAGGCCTCATGGAGGACCTCATCGACGAGGATTTCCTCGAGCGCGCGGCCCATGGCACGCTGTTTAGGGAAAACGTGCGCAAGATTCAGCAACACGTCGATCGGACCCGTGGCATCACCCACCGCATGCTCGGCTTCGCCCGCCGCATGGAGCCCCACCAGGACACCTTCAACGTCAACGACGTGGCCGTCGAGGCCCTTTCCTTTATCGAACGCGAAGCTTCCTTCCGCCAGGTCGAGCTCGTCCGAGAGCTCGAGGCCGAGCTGCCGATGATCAAGAGCGACCGCGCGCAGCTCCAGCAGGTGTTTCTCAACCTCCTCAACAACGCTCTCGACGCGGTCCCCGAGGGCGGGCGCATCGCGGTGGCGAGCCGCGCCACCCCCGACGCACTCGAGGTGTCCATCGCGGACAACGGCAGCGGCATCGAACGCGAAATCCAGGACCGCATATTCGACCCGTTCTTCACCACCAAGGCCCCCGGCGAGGGCAGCGGCCTCGGATTGTCCATCTGCCACACCATCATGAAGGGGCTCGGGGGATCACTGACGTTCGAAAGCGCACCCGGCAAGGGGACGGTTTTCAGGGTCCGGCTGCCACGGACGCCCGTGTGACCGTTATAGTGAGCGACGAAAGGAGAGCGGCCAGATGGCCATGAGATTGCTGGTAGTCGATGACGAGGAGGACTTTCTGCGCTCGATCGTCATGCGCATCGAACTGCGCGGCATCGAGGTGCACGGAGTCACGAGCGGGACGGCGGCGCTCGAGTACCTCGAGGCGAACCCCGATGCCGTCGACATCGTGTTGCTCGACATCAAGATGCCGGGGATGGACGGGATCGAGACCCTGCGCCGGATCAAGGAGAGACACCCCCGGATCGAGGTGATCGTCGTCACCGGTCACGCCTCGCAAGAGTTCGCGCGACTCGGTCGCGAGCTCGGCGCGTTCGACCATCTCGTCAAACCTATCCGCCTCGAGACCATCCTCGAGCGCATCGCAGCCGCCTCCCGCCACCACAAGGGCACGGACAGTCGTTGACTTGCACAACTCCTCACCTCGATGGAAAACGTCCCCGCGATGAGTGACCCCGAAAAACCCCGAGTCCTCCTCGTCGATGACGAGGCCGACTTTCTCGAGAGCCTCGGCCAACGTCTGAGATTGCGGGGTCTGCCGGTGCGGACCGCCGCCAGCGGCCCCCGGGCCCTCGAGATCATCGCCGACAATCCGGTCGATGTGGTCGTGCTCGACGTCCGCATGCCCGGTATGGACGGCATCGAGTGCCTGCGCCGGATCAAGGAGACCCACCCGCAGATCGAGGTCGTGATGCTCACCGGCCACGCCGACCTCCAGACCTCGCTCGAGGGCATGCGATTCGGTTTCTTCGACTATCTGACAAAGCCGGTGCGTCTCGAACATCTGATCGAGAAGATCCAGGAGGCATTCGAGCGCGGCCGCGGCGAGCAGGTCCCAGCCAACGAGACCTTTACCGGCAAGCTCCAGGAGCACATGATCGTCGCCGACCGCCTGGCCTCTCTCGGTGAGCTGGCGGCCAGCATCGCCCACGAGATCAACAACCCCCTCGCGGTGATCACCGAGTCGGCCGGCTGGCTGCGCTCGCGTCTCGAGCGCGGGGGCATTTCGGAGGAGGAGCTGAAAACGACCGTCGACCGCGCCCTGACGAAGATCGAGAGTGCGGTCGATCGCGCCGCCCGAATCAGTCAGAACTTCCTCCGCTTCTCGCGCGGTCCGGATACGATGGTGCGGTCGTTCGACCTCGGCGACCTGGCCGCCGAGGTCCGGGAACTGACCCTGCGTCCCGCCGTCGCGGCCAACATCGAAATCAACGTCCGCCGCGCGCCGGCAGGGGAAAGCACGATCGCGACCGACCCCTACCAACTGCGCCAGGTTCTGCTCAACCTGGTCACCAATGCTCTGCATGCGATAGGCCGCGACGGCCAGGTGGATATCGTGGTCGAAGGCGGTCCGGAGCATACCTCGATCGCTGTCATCGACACCGGACCTGGCATCGCCGAGGAACACCTCGAGCATATCTTCGAACCTTTCTTCACGACCAAGGAAGAGGGACATGGAACCGGTCTCGGGCTCGCGGTGTCGCGAGGTATCGTGGAGAAGCTCGGCGGCAGGCTCGAGGTCGACAACCGGCCCGGGTCCGGTTGCACCTTTCGGGTCGTGCTGCCCAGGTGCCGGAGTGAGGAGGGGAGATGAGCATCAGGGTCCTGCTCGTGGACGACGAAGCGAGCTTTGTGGAGACGCTCAGCAAACGGCTGGTCCTGCGTCGCCTCGACGTTGTGACGGCGGCCAGTGCCGACGAGGCGCTTGCGGTCCTCGACCGCGAGGAGATCGACGTGGTCGTCCTGGACGTTCGCATGCCCGGCATCGGCGGCATCGAGGCGACGCGGATGATCCGCAAGGCGCACCCCTCCGTCGAGGTGATTCTCCTGACCGGGCACGCGAGCCTCGAGGCGTCGATGGAGGGCATGACGATGGGGGCGTTCGACTACCTCCTGAAACCGGTCAGCATCGACGAGCTGCTGTTCAAGATCGAGGACGCCGACCGCCGCCGCACCCTGCGGCGGAAGGAGGCCGGGGCTCCGGCACCCGACGCCACGGATTGAGATGGCGGGTGAGCACGCCGGCGCTCCGCACGGTAAACGAGGGAGTCCATGTTTGACCGTCTCATTGCGTGGCTGACCGGCCTGGTGCGCCGGGCGGATCACGCCCTCGATGACGACGGGGCCGCGCTTTTCAAATCCAGGTATCACGCGCTGCGACTGCTGCTCGCCGCCAACAACAAAGCCCTCGATACGATGGCCGAAATGGAGGAGGCGGTGGTCGCGGACCGCGTGTTCGGCATGGCCTTCGTCCGCTCGCGGTGCACGGCGGCAGGGGTCAGCGTCTTTTCGATGGTCCGCCACCTCGACGCCCTGGCCCCGGAAAAGTACTGTGAACTCTTTGCCGTGCTCGAGGAGATCCAGGGTCGTATCCAGGGCCTGCTCGCGGTTTCCGCCCCGGCCGAGGCGGCGCCGTTGGTCATTCCGATGTCCGACATCGATCGTTCGAGCGCCGACCACGTCGGCTCCAAGATGGCGAACCTCGGAGAGGTCGGCAACCGGGTCGGGCTGCGGGTACCGCCGGGTTTCGCGATCACCGACGCAGCCTTCGACCTCCTGCTGTCGACCAACGATCTCAAACCGGAGATCGACAGCCTCATCCAGACCGCAGATGACGAGCGACCGGCCGAAATCTTCGCGCTCAGCTCACGCCTCCAGCAGCTTGTCGTCAACGCTGAAATCCCGTCCCATCTCGCCGACGCGATCATGGCCTCGTATGAGGAACTGGCTCGGGTGGTCGGCGGGCGGCCCTCCGTCGCCCTGCGCTCGAGCGCGATCGGCGAGGACAGTCCCGAAGCCTCGTTTGCCGGCCAGTACCGAACCGAGCTCAACGTCCGGCCCGAAAACCTCCTCGACGCATACCGGCAGGTCGCGGCCAGCAAGTACACGCCGCAGGCCATGCAGTACCTCCTGCAACGGGGGCTGCGGGACGATCAACTTTCGATGTGCGTCGGGTGCATCGCGATGGTCGACGCCCGTTGCGGAGGTGTCGCCTACACCGGCAACCCGCAGGACCCCGCCGACCGGCGCGTGATCATCAACGCCGCGCCCGGGATGCCGAAGGCGGTGGTCGACGGTGAGTTCGCGGCCGATGAGTTCGTCCTGTCGCGGGAGGACCCTCCGGCGATCGTCGCCAGGAGAATCGCGAGCAAGCGGTCGCGACTGGTCCTCGACCCGGCCGAGGGCCTGGCGCGCGAGACCCTGCCCGGGATCGACCGCGACACGCCAGCGCTCGACGACGACGAGGTGAGGCGCGTGGCCGAGGCCGCCATTCTGATCGAGCGCCATTTCGGGCTGCCGCAGGATGTGGAGTGGGCCCTCGACAGAGACGGACGGGTGGTGGTGCTGCAGAGCCGGCCGCTGCAACAGATCACACCCGGACCCGCCCGCACACTCGTCAATGGCGGCACCGGAACGCTGATCTCCGGCGGGATCTGCGTCAGCCCCGGCGCCGCCGCCGGCCGGGTGGTTCGGGTCGAACGCGACAGCGACGCCCTCAGGTTCCCCGAGGGCGCCGTGCTGGTCGTCTCCAACCCACTGCCCAAGTGGGCCGCCCTGCTGCCGCGGGCGGCGGCGGTGGTCTCGGCCGAGGGCGGCATCGCCGGTCACCTTGCGACCGTTGCCCGCGAGAGCGGGGTGCCGGCTCTGTTCCAGGTCGCCGACCTCTCGCCCCTCGAGGAGGGTGCGGAGGTCACGGTGGATGCGGACGGGCGCGCGGTCTACGCCGGCATCGATCAAACTCTGATCGAGGCGCGGCCGGAGCGCCGAACCGTCATGAATGGCAGCCCCGTCCACGAGACCCTGGTGGCCGCCCTTCGGCACATTGCACCACTCAACCTGCTCGACCCGGACGATCTCGGCTTCAAGCCTTCCTCGTGCCGAACCCTTCACGACATCACCCGCTTCTGCCACGAGAAGGCGGTGCGCGAGATGTTCGACTTCGGCAGCAACAACCGTTTCCCCAGGCACGCCAGCAAACAACTCCACCACAACGTGCCGATGCAGTGGTGGGTCCTCGACCTCGAGGACGGTTTCACCCATGAGGTCACCGGAAGGTATGTCCGCCTCGACGAAATCGCGAGTCGTCCCATGCTGGCGCTCTGGGAAGGGATGATCGCCGTGCCGTGGGAAGGCCCGCCGGCGATGAGCGGCAGGGGATTCGCGTCCGTGCTCTTCGAGGCCACCGCCAACCCCGCCCTCGCCACCCCCTTCCGCAAGCCCTACGCCCAGCAGAACTACTTCATGATCTCGCGACGGTTCATGAACCTGCAGTCGCGTTTCGGTTTTCACTTTGCGGCGGTGGAGGCCGTCATCGGCGACCGCGACCCCGAGAACTACCTGAGCTTTTCGTTCAAGGGCGGCGCCGCCGACCTCGAGCGCAGGGCGGGGCGGGTCCGCTTCATTTGCGAGATCCTTGCCGACTACGGGTTCTCGGTGGCGGCGCGCGACGACCACGCCACCGCCCGCCTCGCCGCGCTGCCGGGGCCCGCCATGGAAGACAAGCTCGAGATCGTCGGCTATCTCATCATGCACACCCGGCAGCTCGACATGATCATGGCCAGCCCGTCAGCGGTCGCCCACTACGGCGCCAGGATCAGGGCCGATCTCGATCGGCTGGAGGGGCGGGCCCCCGAGCCCGCCATTTGATCACCCCCCACGAACTGCTCTACGCTGTCCCGGTCATGGTCGCTCATCCAGATTCCGCTCCGGGCCGCCGACCGACCGCCAACGGTTCGCTCGCCGAAGCCCTGTTCACACTGTCGGAGACCGAACCGCCCGGCGAGCGCCGGGTGGCTCTGCTCAAGGCCGGCTATGCGGTGTTCGACACCGCATCCAGCGCGCGCCGCGCCGCGTTGGAAAAGGCCCCGCCCTGGCTGCGGCCTCTCATCGAGCAACTCGCGGCGTGCCGCGGGGACGACGCGCTTGCGGCGGCCGTCGAGCGGCTCGCAGCCGGGCACCAGCCGCGACGGCGCGGCACGCGGGCCGGCTATCTGTCGCGGGCGGCGGTCGCCGAGACCCTGCGCTGCGGCCCGGCGGAACTCTCTCCCCAACGGCTCCGCGGCGCCTCGCACTGGCACACCCGGGATTCGGACGGCAAGGCCACCCTCGAAGCCATGGCCCGCGCCTGCCACCGGCGGGGCCTTGCGTGGTCGATGGTGACCGACCATTCGCGAGGGCTCGAGGTGGCCTCGGGTCTCGACCGCGAAGGGCTCAGGCTGCAGCGCGGCCGCATCGAAAAGTGGAATCAGCGGCACGGCGAGGAGCACCGGGTCTTCCAGGGGCTCGAGGTCGAAGTCCTCGCCGACGGCTCGCTCGATGTTCCCAAGGGAGAACGCCTGGAAGTGGAGTGCGTGGTGGCGGCGGTCCACAGCCAGTTCGACCCCGACCGCGATCAGACCGACCGCCTCGTGCGGGCGGTTTCGACCCCGGGGGTTCACGTCCTCGCCCACCCGCGCGGGCGCCACTTTCACTATCGCCCCGGCCTCAAAGCGCGGTGGGAGAGGGTCTTCGCCGCCTGCGCCGAACGCGGGGTGGCGGTCGAAATCAACGGTTTCCCGCGCCGCCAGGACCTCGATGCCGACCTCGCCCGCCTCGCGGTCGACGCGGGTTGTGGGGTCATGCTCGCCTCGGACGCCCACGCCGTGCCCCACCTCGAGTACGACGCCTATGCCGCCGCCATCGCCATACGCGCCGAGGTTCCCCGCGAGCGCATTCTCAACGTGCTGCACGCCGACGAGTTCGAGGTGTGGCTGAGCGACCGTTAGAACGTTTCAACGTTGAACGTTCAAACGTTGTAACGGATCAGTACAGCGGGAACTTCGCGGTTAGCGCGTGGACCTCGGTCTTGACGGCCTCCATCTCGGCGGTGAAGGCCTTCATCTTGGCCGCGTTCTCGGTGTCTTCGTCGGCGCGGAGCACACGGTCGATGAGTCCGGCGATCTGTTCCATCTCGGCGGGCCCCATGCCGCGGGTGGTCACGGCCGCGGTGCCGATGCGCAGACCCGAGGCGATGTAGGGCTTGCGGGTGTCGAAGGGCACGGTGTTCTTGTTGACCGTGATGTCGGCCAGACCCAGCCAGCGTTCGGCCTTCTTGCCCGAGATGAAGTCGGCGCCGAGGTCGACCAGGAAGAGGTGGTTGTCGGTGCCGCCGGAGACGATCCGCCAGCCGCGTTCGGCCACCGCCGCACAGAGCGCTGCCGAGTTGGCGACCACCCGTTTCTGGTAGTCCTTCCACTCCGGTTGCATGGCCTCGGCAAAGGCGACCGCCTTGGCGGCGATGACGTGCATCAAGGGCCCGCCCTGAACTCCGGGGAAGACCGCCTTGTCGATCGCCTCGGCCCACTCGGCGCCGCACAGGATGATGCCGCCTCGTGGCCCGCGCAGGGTCTTGTGGGTGGTCGAGGTGACGAAGTGGCAGTGCGGGACCGGCGACGGGTGGAGGCCGGCCACCACCAGCCCGGCGATGTGCGCGATGTCGGCCATGAGGAGCGCTTCGGCCTCGTCGGCGATGGCCCGCAGCCGCGCGAAATCGATGATCCTGGGGTAGGCGGACGCGCCGCACACGATGAGCTTGGGGTGGTGCTCGAGCGCGAGCTCGCGGAGGCGGTCGTAGTCGATGGTTTCGGTCGTTTTGTCGACGCCGTAGGCGACGACCTCGAACTCCTTGCCCGAGTAGTTGAGGGGGTGGCCGTGGGTGAGGTGGCCGCCGTGGGTGAGGTCCATCCCGAGCATCGTGTCGCCGGGTTGCATCACGGCGAGATAAACCCCCATGTTGGCCTGGGCGCCCGAGTGCGGCTGGACGTTGGCGTGCTCGGCGCCGAAGAGCGCTTTGACCCGTTCGCGCGCCAGGTCTTCGGCGACGTCGACGAACTGGCATCCTCCGTAGTAGCGCTTGCCGGGGTAGCCCTCGGCGTACTTGTTGGTCATCACCGAACCCATCGCCGCCAACACCGCCAATGATACGAAGTTCTCCGAGGCAATGAGCTCGAGCCCTTCTCTCTGGCGGCGGCGCTCCGACTCGAGAGCGGCAGCGACCTCGGGGTCGTGGTCTGAGACCAGGCGATCGTGGATTTCGAAAAACTGCTCCGTGAGACTCCTGTCGGTCATGAACCCTCCTGCTCGATCTCGATCCGCTCGACCCGTCGCTGGTGGCGCCCGCCCTCGAACGGAGTGTCGAGGAAGATCCGCAGAATCTGCTCGGCAACCCCCGGGCCGGTCACCCGTGCGCCCACGCAGAGGACGTTGGCGTCGTTGTGGCGCCTCGCCATCTCGGCGGTGAAGGCGTCGTGGCACAGGGCCGCACGCACGCCGGGGTGGCGGTTGGCGCTCAGGCTCATCCCGATCCCGGTGCCGCAGATCAGGACGCCCATGGCGGCCTCACCCGAGGCCACCTCGTTCGCGACTTTGTGAGCGAAGTCGGGGTAGTCCACGGACGTGGTGTCGGTCGGCCCCAGGTCGCGGACTTCACGGCCGGAGGCGCGGAGGAGCCGGCAGAGCCCCGCTTTCAGCTCCACCCCTGCGTGGTCGGAGGCGATGACGATCATGAATATCCTCCTCAAATATCCCGGTCGGGGGACGGCAGCTGAAGAGCCGAGTACTCCTCGAGGGCGAAGCGGTCGCTCATACCGGCGAGATGGTCAACGATCAGCCGCGCGAACCCGGGACAGGCATGGTACCGCTCGCCGACCACTGCCGCAACACGCTTGAGCGGCAGGTCGCGGAGGTAGGGCAGGTCGAGCTCCTCGGCGGCCCGCAGCAGGAGGTAGTCCGGGAGCACGGCCGGTTCGCTCCAGAAGGCCCTGAACAACGCGGTGAGCACGCGGCGCGCGCGCCAGTCCTGGCGGCTGACCGGGGCCTGGTTGATGATCTTCGCGTAGATGAAGGTCTTGAGCTCGGTAAAGAGCCCCTCCGTTTCGCTCGAAAACCACACCGTCGTCTGCGACACCTCGCGAGCGTGCGCGGCATAGTCATCGTGGTTCGCGATGCCGTGACGCTCGCAGAAGGCCCCGATTCGCGCCGCCGAGGTCGTGACCACGTCCTTGACGAACAGCCGGATGATGCCGCGGACCAGACTGTTCTGGCGATCCCACGGGCGCTCGGCGGCGTAGCCGGGACCGGCCTCGTCCCTGACCCGGAGCGCCACGGCCAGCTTCTCGGCCTCCTCGAGGGCTACCGAGCCGGCCCGCAGGCCGTCCTCGAGATCGTGGGTCTGCTGGGCGATCTCGTCCGCCACCGCCACCGCCTGGCCCTCGAGGTGGCAGGGGAGGTCGAGGTGCAGCCCCCCAGCATGAGGAAGGGGGAAGGCGAAACCGACCTTCCATGAGGTGTGTTTGATGATCGCCTCGCGAACCTGGTCCGTGAGGTTGATGCCGGGCTGCGCATAACGGCGTTCGAAGAGGTCGACCACCCGCAACGACTGGTAGTTGTGTTTGAATCTGCCGACCCCGGCCACCACCGCGGGCGGCAGAACCACCTCGGGGTTCTCGCCGCACAGGATCTCGTCGAGGACCGACTCGCCGGTGTGGCCGAACGGCGTGTGGCCGAGGTCGTGGCCCATGGCCGCCGCCTCGGCCAGGTCCTCGTTGAGGCCCAGCGCGCGGGCGATGGTGCGTGCGAGTTGGCTGACCTCCAGAGTGTGGGTGAGCCGGGTGCGCGGGTGGTCGCCGACGTGGGGCACGAAGACCTGGGTCTTGTGTTTGAGCCTGCGAAAGGCCCGCGCGTGGAGGATACGGTCGCGATCCCGCTGGAAGGCCAGACGCAGGTCGTCGGACTCCTGCGGTTCGGCACACTGTCGGGTCGCTTCTTCCGAACGCGTCGCGACCGCGGATAGACGCCGCGCCTCGTCTCGTTCGAGATCCTCGCGTTTGAGAATGCCTGTACCCGTCATCGCGCCTCCCCCTGGTCAGCGTACGCCAGCAACGCTCCTGCAAGACGAACGCTGCCCGCGGCGAGCACCGGATCTCCGATCTCCCGCAGTGCTTCAAGCGGCGAGGCGGCGGAGGTGGCACCCGGAAAGGCAGTCAGTAGCCGACCGAGGTCCATGGCCCGCTCGTCGGCGAGCGGGCAGACCACCACCCTTGCAACGTGCGGCCGGAGGACGGCCGCCATCTCCTCGACCGGTTTGTCCTCGAGACACGAAAAAAGGAGGTTGTAGCGCCGATCCGACCGTGCGAGGAACTGCGCCAGGGCCTGGGCCGCCTCGAAGTTGTGGGCGCAGTCCACCAACACCTCACGCCCCGCCACCCGGTGCACGCTCAGCCGCCCCGGCCACGTGGCGCGCTCGAGTGCCGCTTGCACGCGTGGCGGATCGAGCTCCGGAAGCCACCCGGCGGCAACCGTCTCGAGGGCGAGGGCGACCGCGAGCTGGGCGTTGGCCACCTGGTGTCGACCCGGCATCGACAGGGAGATATCCGCGCGACCACCCGCCCACTCGAGGCGGAACCTCCCGTTTTCGATGTTGGTTCGTTCAACCAGCTCCGCGGCGGCCCGTGCGCGGGGCGCCTCGAGGTCGGCCACGAGAGCCGGATCGACGTCGCCGCCGATCACACCGAACCGGGCGGCGGCGATGGCGCGGCCCTTGTCCCTGGCGATCTCGGAGCGCTCCCGACCGAGCCACTGGCGGTGGTCGGTCCCGACATTGGTGAGACCGGCGACCTCGCTCCCGGCCAATCTGGTGGCGTCCCAGGACCCGCCCATCCCCGCTTCCAGCACCGCCACCCCGACCCCGCTCTCTGCGAAGATCGAGAACGCGGCCGCCGCGATGGTTTCGAAGTACGTGAGGTCGGGAAACCGTTCCAGCCGGTCGAGCTGTCGCGCGAGGAGGGCGGCGTCCACCGGGACTCCGTCGAGCCGCACGCGCTCCTCGACCCGCACCAGATGGGGCGAGGTGAACAGACCCGTGGTCAGGCCGTGACCGCGAACGACCGACTCCAGCATGGCCGCCGTCGATCCCTTGCCGTTGGTGCCAACGACGAGTACGGAGTCGAACGCCAGCTGCGGGTTGCCGAGCTCCCCGAGAACCTCGCGGAGGGTGGCGAGATCGGGCCGGATCCGGGCGGGCCGCCGCTCGTCGAGCTTCAGCGCAGGAGCGACAGACATGTGGCGAGCGTCGTCCTGAGCTCGGTCCGCGGCACCACCATGTCGAGCATGCCGTGCTCGAGGAGGAACTCGGATCGCTGGAACCCTTCCGGCAGGGTCTGGCGGATCGTCTGTTCGATCACCCGCGGTCCGGCGAAGCCGATCAGAGCTCCCGGTTCCGCGATGTTGAGGTCGCCGAGCATGGCGTAGCTCGCGGTCACGCCCCCCGTGGTCGGGTCGGTGAGCACCGAGATGAAGGGCAGCGATTTGGCGCGCATGCGAGCGAGACCCGCGGAGACCTTGCCGAGTTGCATCAGCGAGAGGATGCCCTCCTGCATGCGCGCACCGCCTGAGCACGAGACGATGATCAACGGCAGCTTGCGGTCGACGCAGCGCATGATGGCGCGCGAGAGCTTCTCGCCCACTGCCGAACCCATGGAGCCGCCCATGAATCCATACTCCATGGCCGCGACGATGGCCGGGATCTTCGAGATCTCGCCCTGCGCCACCACGACCGCGTCGGAACCGTGGAACTTCTTGTTGTAGACCTTGAGACGCTCCGAATACGGCTTGGAGTCGACGAAGCCCAGGGGGTCGGCGGAACGGACCCGGGCGAAGAGCTTCTTGAACCGCCCGTTGTCGAACAGCATCTGCAGGCGGAGGTCAGCCGAGATCCGGAAGTGATATCCGCACCGAGGACACACGTGAGAGTTGTCCGAAACCTCGCGGTGATAGAGGATTTCGCCGCATCCCAGACACTTGATCCACAGACCCTTCGATCCGATGTCGTCAGAGGCCATCAATTGCTCCGTCTCTTCTCCGATATGGCATCGTGCCACACTGCCCGGTCATGAGCGATTTCCCGGTGGCTCACTCGATGTCGTGCCGCCTCCACGCCCGGCGAGGAGCCGTGCGCAGCCGCGTTCCGGGTCTCACCTGCCGGAATCCTCGCCCTCGAGATCGTTGGGTATGCCGAGCCGCTGACAGGCGGCATCATACATTTGCCGGGCGGCCTTCTGGGCCACCTGGAGACTCGCGATCTTTTCCTTGACGCGACCCAGCTCTTCCTGGATCTGGCCCTCGAGCTCCTGGATCTCCTGCTTGGTCTGTTGGAGGGCTTCCTCGTAAAACTTTCGCTGTGACTCCGTAAGGGCTGACATCATCTCCTCCATGCGCGAGACTATAGGGACTTGAACGGCACTCGAATCGTGACCCACATCCGCACCTTGACGCCGAGCTTCGTGGCGGGCTTGTAACGCCACTTCTTGACTGCAGCCTCGGTGGCCTCTTCGAACCCGAGACCCCGTGGGTCGACCTTGATGATTCGAATGTCCTCGACGCTGCCGTTGACCCCGACCAGAATCTCGGCCTCCACCACTCCCTGGCGCTCCATTTTGTGCGCCATCCGCGGATACTCCGGGGGATCCTGCTGGATCGGGACCGGGATCACGACCCCGGGACCGGGCGACACGATATCACCCTCGCGAACGGCCGGGGTGGCGGTCGGCGGAATCGGGGTCGGCGACGGCACCGGTGTCGCTGTCGGCGGCACCCTGGTCGCCGTGGCGGTCGCGGTGGGGGTCGCGGTCTCGGTCGGGGTCGGCGTCGGGGGAATCGGCGTCGGCGTCGGGAACTCCTCCTCGAGACGCTTCCGCAGCGCTTCCTCCTGTTTGACGATCTCGGCGGCGGCCACCGCCCGCGCCTGCTCGATGAGCTCCGCCTCGGACATCAACGCGGTCTCCGGTCCGGGTGTCGGGGTTTCGGTGGCCACCGGAACCACCGGCGCGGGAAGGGAGGCTGTCGTGTCACGCCCACCGCGACCGAGGAACCACCACCACGAAGAGACGCCCAGGACCACCACCAGAAGACCCGACAGATACCAGGTTCGGCGACCCTGCGCCCCGCCCTTTTTGGTGAACGAACCGGTGCTCTCCCGGAACTCATCGAGAAGCGGCGTCGGTATCGGTTTGCTGTCGGCCCTCAGCGCACGCTCGAGGACGACATCGGGCTCGGGCAGGCGGCGCGGTTCATCCCGACGTCTCGTCGACGGCCCGGCCGTGTCGGAAGGCGGGGTGTGATCCCCCTTCGGCGGTTTTGGCGGGGGCTGGGCTCCTGCACGGTCGGTGGCGGCTTTCGGAGCCGGGGGCGCCCCTCCGAGTTCGGCGAGGAAGGCCGCGACGGCTGCTCGATCGGGTGCCCAGTCGTTGGTTCGCAGCACCCGTTCGAGATCATTGTGGAGTTCCAGAGCCGACTGGTACCGCTCTTCGCGATCGGCGTGGAGCGCCTTGAACACGATGCGGTCGACCTCCGGGTCCACGTCGGGGTTGTGCGACGACGGTGCGGAGATGATCGGATCGCGCACCTGCTCGAGGACCGACAGCTCGGAATCCCCGGCAAAGACCTTCTGCGAGGTCAGCATCTCGTACAGGACGAGGCCGAGCGAGAAGATGTCCGAGCGGTGGTCGATGTTCTTGCCCCAGGCCTGTTCGGGGGACATGTACTGCAGCTTGCCCTTGAGGGCGCCCGCCCGCGTCTGCGAGGCCTTGGATGCGGCCTTCGCAATGCCGAAGTCACACAGCTTGACGTCGCCGTCGAATGAAATGAGGACGTTTTGTGGTGAGACGTCGCGGTGGACCAACCCGAGGTCGCGGTTTTCGAAGTCCCGCTTTTTGTGCGCGTAATCGAGCGCGGATGCCAGCAGCACCGCCACGTGAAGGGCGAGTGGAATCGGCATACGCCGGCCGCCGTCGCGACAGTCCGCCAGAATCGACCGGAGATCGCGTCCCTCGATGAACTCCATCGCGATGTAATGCGATCGGTCGACCTTGCCGAGATCGTAGATGTGGATGATGTTGTTGTGATTGAGCTGGGCCGCGAGCTTTGCCTCGTCGATGAACATCCGCACGAACTCTTCGCTGTCCGTGAGATTCGACAGGATGCGTTTGATGGCGACGGTCTTCTGGAAACCCTCCATGCCGACCATTCGCGCCTTGTAGACCTCCGCCATCCCCCCGGTGGCGATGTGACTTTCGATGACGTACTGGCCGAATTGGGCGCCCTTGACGGCCGGCGCCTGCTTCGTCGGCGGCGCGGGGGCGGCCGCCGGGCGATCGACCTTCGACGGAGCCTTCCTCTCGGCCTTCGAGGGTACGGCGGATGGTGCATCGGACGGGGCGGGCTTGACCCGGGCCGGCGGGGGCGTGGGCGCCGCCGCGGGCGGCTTCATTGCATCAGGCCGCACCGGCGGGTGCTGTGGGGCCGCCGCACGTCCGGACGCCGCTGGCGGACCGGGAGTGGTGGACGGCTTCGGTTGCCTGGGTGGGGCAGCCGGTTGTGCGGGCGGCTCGGTCACCGGGGGGCGGGGCGGTCGGGTCGACGAGGAGTGGACGTCCAGCCCCGCCAGGGTCTCGGACAGCCGCTTTTCGGCGGCCTCCTCGGCCGCACGTTTGAACTCCGCCGCCGACGTCGGTTTGCTGGTCTCCAACAACGCAGACAGAGTGTCCTCGACCGACGCCGACGATTTTGCGGCACCCAGGCCAGGTGGCGGCGGCGCGGCCTTGGGCGCTTTGATCGGTTGTCGCTCGCCGCCTTCCACATCCGAGAGGATGTCGCCAAAGAGGTCATCCGAGGTCACCGGACGGCCGTCGCCGGAGAGACCCGCGCTGCGGCGCAAGGCCTCCAACATCTCATGCGGTATCGCCTGGGTTGTGGCGGGATTCGGGGCGGTAGCGACGAGTTCTTCGACGCGGGCGCGGAGGTCGTCACGGCCGAAGGGGCGCTGCAGGACGTCCTGGGCGCCGTAGCGCAGGGCGTCTTTTTTCGGGTCGTTGCCCTGATACCCGGACATCAGAATCAGGAACGGAGTCGCTCGCAGACCGGCGCGGGCACGAAGCTGAGTAATGGCATCCTCAACCCGGAGGTTGGGCAACACGGATGTGATGATCACGACGGTGGGTTCGAAGTGCGCACAGCGGTTGACCGCGTCGTCCATGTTGCCCGCGATCTCGAGCCGGAAGCCGCGGTCCGCGAGCGCCGCCCGCACGTGCTCCAGATACCGCGGCTCGTACTCGACGACAAGGATGTTCGCACTCATGAAACCGCCCTCACTAGCTCTTCAACCTCTAAGAGTCCAAACCTCATTATCTGTGACGGGATAGCAAAGTCAACCGAGCCGCGCTGCGCGCCGCGTTGTCCGTCCGCCTCCCGGCCCGGATCCTCGGGTGCCCGGTCGGGCCTGCGCACCTGCTGCGCGGCCGCGACCGCCGCCGGCCGGCCTGGGTCGATCGGATCACGGTACCGCCATGACCTGAAGGGCCCCGGGCGCTATAATGCCGCCTCCGACCGCCGCCACCGGCGAGTCGGTCCGGGGCACAGGAGGGGTCATGTCGGGCCACAGCAAATGGAGCACTATCAAACACAAGAAGGGCAAGGCCGATGCCAAGCGCGGCAAGCTCTTTACCAAGATCATCCGGGAGATCACGGTGTCGGCCCGCCACGGTGGCGGCGATCCCGATTCGAACCCGCGCCTGCGGGCCGCCGTGGCGGACGCCAAGGCCGCAAACATGCCGGCTGAAAACATCAAACGCGCGATCGACCGCGGCACCGGCGATCTCGACGGCGTCGTGTACGAGGAAATGAGCTTCGAGGGCTACGGGCCCGGCGGCGTCGCGGTGATGCTCGAACTGCTCACCGACAACCGCAACCGAACCACTCCTGAGATCCGCCATCTGTTCTCGAGGTTCGGCGGGAACCTCGGCGAAAACGGCTGTGTCGCCTGGTTGTTCACGCGCACGGGGTTGATCCTGGTGCCGCGATCGCCGGACCTCGACGAGGACACCGTGATGGAACTCGCGCTGGACGCCGGCGCCAGCGATCTCGACACCGACGACACCGACTATTTCCGCATCTACACCAGCCCCGAGGAGCTGCACCGGGTCAAGGACCGTCTCGAGGCCGGCGGGCTCGTGATCGAGGCGGCCCAGTTCGAGATGGAGCCGTCGTCGACGACCCGGCTCGAAGGCAAACAGGCGGATCAGATGGTCCGGCTCATGGAGGCCTTCGACGATCACGACGACGTGCAGCATGTGTGGGCGAACTTCGACATCGACGACGACGTGATGTCGGCCGACTGAGGTCCGAGGGGGAGAAGGGGTGGGCGTCCGCGTCCTGGGTGTCGATCCGGGCTCCCGTGCCACCGGCTGGGCCCTGGTGGTCGCCGACGGCAACCGCTACCACCTCGAGGATTCGGGAGTCGTGCGGCCGCGGGGTGGCGAGCGCGAGCAGCGGTTGGCTGACCTCTACCGGGCGATGGGGGAGGTGGTTGCCGCCTGCGCGCCCGATTGTGCGGCCGTCGAAAGCTCGTTCTCGGGACGCAACCCGAAATCCGGGATCGCCCTGGCCGAATGCCGCGGTGTGATCCTCGCAGCTTTAGGCTGCAACGATTTCGCGGTCGCGTCGTACACTCCGGCAGAGATCAAATCCGCCATCGTCGGCAATGGCAGGGCCGAAAAACAACAGGTTGGGTATATGGTTGTCAAGCTGCTCAAATTGGCTGCGCCACCCCCCGCGGACGCCGCAGACGCGATGGCGACGGCACTCACCCACGTCCATCTCGGACGCTGGAGAACATCTCGTTGACGACCCCGGGACCCCATGCTACGATGCCCTGCCTTCGTTTCCGGATGAGGCATCGACGGTGTGATCGACTCGCGATTTCTGGTTGGACTTCACGAGTCGGAAGCAAGGCGCGATCGAATAGCCCGATGAGGCTGGAACTCATCAACGCCAGTGAACTCTAACCAGGAGGAGGCTAAGCCGTGACTGGACAGGTAGCAGAATATTTTCGCCAAGGTGGGATCTTCATGTACCCGCTGCTCTTTTTCTCGGTGCTCGCCGCCACCGTAGCAATCGAGCGTTTCATTGTCTTTTCCAAGGCCAAGATCAACGTCAATGATTTCTTGACGAAGATCCGCAAGGCGCTCCTTGTCAATCGCAACGTCAAGGAGGCGATCAAGGTCTGCGAGCAGAACAAGGGTCCCGTGGCTTCGGTCATGAAGGCCGGGCTGCTCCGCTACGGCCACTCCCGCGACGACATCGAGAAGACCATCGAGAACGCCGCGCTGTACGAGCTCGATCGTCTCGAAAAACGGCTGGGAATGCTCGCCACCACCGCCAACGTGGCCCCCATGCTGGGCTTCCTCGGCACCGTGGCCGGCATGATCAAGTCCTTCGCCACGCTCGCCGAGCAGGGTCTCACCAACCCGGCTGCGGTTGCGGTCGGCATCTCCGAGGCCCTGATCACGACCGCCGCCGGTCTCATCATCGCGATTCCCGCGCAGCTGCTCTACAACTGGTACACCACCAAGATCACCCGCTTCGTGCGCGACATCGAGACCGCCTCCAACATGCTCGTCGAGACCTTCTCCGAGATGGACAGCCAGCGCTACGCCCAGGGGGGCGAGGGTCAGGCGTAGAAGAAGGGAGTCCGCAGATGGCACTCGTCCGCGGCAGGGACCGCAAATCAGGAGCACAGATCTTCACGGCCTCGATGGCGGACATCGTGTTCCTGCTGATCGTGTTTTTCGTGCTCACCTACAAGGTCGAGGTCGATCGCACGACAATGGATCTGCCGGAGACCTGGATTCGAATCAAGGTCCCGGAGAAGGCGGCCGTGATTTCCATCTCGCCGCCCGACGCCAACCCGCCTTTGACCATTCGGGTTTCCACCGGTGAGGAAATGTCGTTGCCGATCAGCACCGACGAAGAAATGGTCACCTTCGCCTCGACCGAGGTGGCTCAGAACCCCAACAAGGAGTTCATCGTCAAGGCCGACGAAGCCGTGCCCTACGAACGGGTCGATGCGGTCCTCGACGCGCTGAAACAGTCGAAGGTCAAGTACATTTTTCTGCTGTCCGAACAGAAGACCATAACGAAGTAGCGCCCGGGGGAGACCATGAGGATCAAAAAGAAAGAAATCCAGTCGGAGATCTTCACCGGGTCGATGGCCGACATCTCGTTCCTGCTGATCATCTATTTCATGATCACCTCGGCGTTCTCGGCCACCCGGGGCCTCGATTTCGCGCTTCCCGAGGACACGCAGACCCCTGAAATCAAGCAGGAGGACTCGATCGACGTCCACGTTCTCCGGGGGGGGGCGATCGAGGTCGACGGCACGGGACTGGCCCTCGAGGGGCTGCTGCCCTATGTCGCCGACAAGCTCAAGCAGAATCCGGACAAACCGGTGATCCTGCGCACCGATCCCGACGCAACGTACGGCGACATGATCAGGGTCTTTGACGAATTGCGACAGGCCCCCGACAAGATCGATTTAGAAATCAAGACGATTTCGATCCCGACCCGGCGTGAGATCGAGAACCTCTGGTCCATGCTCGGGATCCAGTGAAGGGGGAAGGCATGAGCGATTCTCCAAAAGCCAAAAAGAAACACGATGCGGCTGCGGACGATCAGCTGCCGATGACCACCGCCGAGATGCTGGCCGCTGAAGAGGGTCAGGATCGCAAGGTGACACGGTGGGCGATGGGTATCGCGATCATCTTTCACATCGTGATCTTCGCCATGCAATGGCCCTCTTTTGCCGGCGGTCTTTCCGACGCCAAGGAAAAGAAGAGCAAGATCTACGTCGTCAAGCAGGTGAAGTTCAAGCAGCCCCCGCGGCGCGAGATGCAGCAGATCCCCAAGCCGAAGACCATGAAGGTGCCGATTCCCGATCCGACGCCCGACGAGCCGGAGCCGATCCGCGACCAGCAGCCGGATGAAGACATCGATTTCGTGCCCGATGACAACCTGGTGCTCGGCGTTCCCGATGCGCCGCCCCCGCCGGAGCCGGAAGGTCCCGTACGGTTTGTCGTCGGCGGCAACATCACCGAACCGAAGAAGATCAGTGGGCCCAGCCCGATCTATCCTGAGGCGGCACGGCGCGCCCGGATCCAGGGAGTCGTCGTGCTCGAGTGCACGATTGGCAAGGATGGGCGCGTGCAGGACGTGAAGGTGCTGCGCGGGCTTCCCCTGGGCCTCACCGAGACTGCGGTCGATGCCGTCAACAAGTGGAAGTTCGAGGCGTCAACTCTGAACGGCAAACCGGTGGAGGTCCTCTACATCCTTACGGTGCGGTTCAATCTGCAGTAGACTCTCGACGATGTCGCTGCACGGGTCTTTGAGCGAGCTGCCTCTGCCGGACGTTATCCAACTGGTCAGCGTTTCTGGAAAGACAGGTGCGTTCGAGATCCAAGGGGAGCAGGGGGCCGGCCGGATCTACCTCCGCGACGGACAGATCGTCGACGCGATGATCGGCAACCTCCGCGGCGACAGTGCCGTCTACGAGATGGCCACCTGGTCCGAGGGGACCTTCGCCTTCGAACCTGGCAAGGACACGAGCCAGGTCACCATTCACATGTCGAATGCGTCGCTGATGATGGAGGCGGCGCGCCGTCTCGATGAATGGCGGGTTTTGTCGCGGAAGATCCCGTCGCTCGGTCTCATTCCCTATTTCGCCAATCGCGAAAAAGGCGCCGACCAGGTCACCCTCAGCCCTCAAGAGTGGATCCTGGTCACCCGCATCGACGGCGAGCGGTCCATCGAGGACATCGCGGCCGAACTGAAATGGGCTCCGTTTGACGTCTCGAAGCTGCTGTTCGGGATGATCACGACGGGGCTCGTTGCCCTTGGCAGCAGCGGCGATTCCGGTCCCCAGAGTCGGCGATGGCAGGGCGGCCCCAGCCCGGTGACGCTTCTCGGTCTGGCCGAGAAGATTCGCGCCGTGGCCCTCGATGTGGTCGGCTCCGGGGGTGAGCGGACCATTGAAAAGCAGTACACTACCGCACGAACTCTCATCGAACGCGGCGAGGGTTTCAACGCTCTGAGAGAGATGGTCGAACAGAACACCAAGGCCATCTCGCTCCTCAAGGGTTCGGCGACAGCGGCGATGTTCGACGAGCAGGTCCGACCGCTGCTCGGTAGTATGCAACAAACGTAGCGAGAATCGCGTTATATAACTGGAGGCAGTGATCATGAAATCGAGGGTCAGCCGAGCAATCGTCGCAGGCGCAGCGCTGGTTGTGCTGTTCGCCGCGGCACTCCCGGCACGGGCGGAATGGAACAAGGGCCTCGAGGCCTACAAGAAGAAGGACTGGGCGACCGCGGTCAAGGAGTTCGAGGAGGTCACCAAGACCAACCCCGACTACGCCGGCGCCTATTACATGCTCGGCGTGTCGCAACGAGCCCTCGGCCAGGTCAGTCCGGCGATCGCCAGCCTGCGCAAGGCGGTGGAGCTTGACGGCGCCCAGACATCGTACAAGATCGCCCTCGCCCAGGCACTCCTCCAGGCGGACCAGTTCCAGAATGCCTATGAGCTGCTCAAACCGGTCAGCATCAGCTCGGTCGAGGCGGCCAACCG
Source organism: Candidatus Sulfomarinibacteraceae bacterium (assembly GCA_963823345.1). Taxonomy (GTDB): domain Bacteria; phylum Acidobacteriota; class Thermoanaerobaculia; order Thermoanaerobaculales; family Sulfomarinibacteraceae; genus Sulfomarinibacter. The sequence continues at coordinate 173,279 of CAWGLE010000004.1, read as the reverse complement.
CTCGAACTACGCGCTGCTCTTCGCCCAGGCGGCGACCAAGACCAACCGCCCCGAGGAGGCCATCAACGTCCTCAGCGCCCAGGCCAAGGCGGACCCGAAGAACGCCCGTCTGCAACAGGCGCTCGGGGCGGCTTACAACGCCAACAACGATGACCCCAAGGCGTTCGCCGCATTCTCCGCCGCGTTTGACCTCGATCCCAAGGACGAGTCGAACGGCCGGAACGCGGTTCGCGCCGGCATCTCGGCGGCCAGGCGCTCCAATTCGGATTCTGAGAAGGCGCAAATGTACTCCGCGACCGCGCGGGTAGCGGAGCGTCTCGCCACCGCCTTCCCGACGTTCGACCATCAACTCCTCGCGGGTGAAGCGTGGCTGGGAGCCAAGGACTACGGTAAATCGCAAAGCTGGTTCGACAAGGCCAAAGCGCAGCAGCCCAACAACGCCCTCGTCTACTTCTACCTCGCCCAGTGCAAGACCTCAAACGGCGAGCTCAACTCCGCGATCTCCGACCTCCAGCAGGCGATCAAGCTGAAACCCACCGACAAGGTCCGCACCCAGATCTACAACCAGGGCGGCTACGTCTACGACAAGATGAAGAACTACGAGCAGGCCATCCAGTGGTATCAGAATGCCGGCAACAGCAGCATGGTCGCCCAGATGAAGACAAAATCGGAAAGCGCGTCACAGAACGCCGCAGCCGACAAGGAGTGCGCTGAGTTCAAAAGGAAGATCGATGCCCTCAAGCTCCAGGTGACGGAACTCCAGAAACTCGGCGACAACGACAACGCGAAGCTGCTGCAAGACCAGCTGCCGACGCTCGAAAAGGACTACGCGGACCGCTGCCGGTAAGACTCTGCCGACGAGTTCAAGCCAGCGGCCCTTCGGGGCCGCTTTTTTATCCGTCAAATTCTTCTGCGGCGTGACGGGCAAGCGTCACGGCGGCGGCGGCCACCGGCAGCAACACCGCTGCCGCCAGCTCGATCATCGCCATACCCGGCGTCACCACGACCCCCGGCATTCCCAACACGGTGACCATGCGCGAGAGGCCGGCCGTCGCGGCCAGCGAGCCCACAACCGCTGCCACTCCTGCCACCGCCCCGGTGACGCCGATCGCCACCACGAACGGGCCGCGGATGGTCCCCTCCGTCGCTCCCACGAGCCGCATGATGGTGAGCTCGTCGGCATGCCGGTACAACTCGAGGTGAACCCACACGACGGCGAGAAGCACTGCTGCAGCCAACAGGATCGCGCTCACAACCGCCACCGCCAGCGATAATCTGCGCGCCACGCTGCCGAGGAGCTGCTGGACGGAGGATTGGGGGCCGACCGCCAGGACCTCCGGGTCACCCTCGAGACCCGCCAGCGAGTCCAGTTCCGCCGTCGCGATCTCGATCAACGGCGGCATCGACGCGTCACCGGTGCCGACCAGGTCCTCGAGGTACGGAAACCACCGACCCAGACGGCGCACCAGCTCCTGCGACGAGACTTCGGTGACCGTCCACTCGGGATGCGCCGCAGACTGCGCCGCAACCCAGCGCTGGCGCTGATCGGCATCCAGCTGCGGACGCAGGAGCACCGCGACGGAGCTTTGTCGGCTTCCAAGCTCGGCCACCGGGTCGAGCCAGTTGTTGACCGCCATACCGACGCCCGCGAGCGCGATGGGCACTGCCAGGGCAAGCGCCAGAATCACGCTGACTCCGGCCCGCTGGCGCAACAGCAGCAGACCCTCGCTCAGGGCGTGATGGATCATGGCGGCCACATCCCGTCGTAGTGGATTCTGCCCTGGTGGAGGACCAGCGCCCGCGCCGGGATGGACTCGAGGATCGCGTGATCGTGGGTCGCCACCAGGACCGTGGCGCCCTGATAGTTGATGTCACAGAGCAGACTCAGCAACTCGGAGGCGAGGTCGGCGTCGAGATTGCCGGTGGGCTCGTCGGCGAGAATCAGCCGTGGTTGGTAGGCGAGAGCCCGCGCGATGGCGACCCGCTGTTGCTCGCCGCCCGACAGGGCATCGGGAAGAGCGGACTGGCGGTGCTGCAGCCCCAGCCGCTTGAGGACCTCCTGCGCTCGACGATGAGACTCCCGCGGCGGGACACCGTGGATGCGCAGCACGAACGTGATGTTTTCGAGCACCGTCTTTCGCCGCAGGAGCTTGAAATCCTGAAAAATCACGCCCACCTTGCGGCGCAACAGGGGAAGACGTCGTCGGTGAAGCTGGTCCACCCGCCGTCCCGCGACCCAGACCTCGCCCTCCGACGGGCGCTCGGCGGCGTAGAGCAGGCGCAACAGCGTGGTTTTGCCGGCGCCGGACGGTCCGGTGAGAAAAATGAACTCGCCCGCCTCGACCTGAAGATCGAGGGAACGGAGAATGAACCGTCCCTCATATTCCTTGGAGACGTTGCGGAGTCGGATCACGAGCCGCGTTGCGAGCCGTGGGTTGTCGCGTGGGTTCTCAAGTCCCCCCCGAAGCCACGGATTGTATCATTGGGTCCGCAACCGGGAGGGAAACATCGACGCGGGGTATTCAGAGATCGGGATCGCCGACGGGCGCGCGCTCGGGTTCTCGCTCGGCGACACGCGAATGGTGTTCGGTCTCGGCCCGCCGACCGGCGGCGGACCACCCGAGGATCGTTGCCGCCGTCTGCTCGACGACCTCGCCCCGCGGGTCCGCGGGGTGCGCTGGGGCCATCAGATCCACGGGCGCGTTATGGCTTCGCTCGCCTCCGAGCCCAACCACCCCCTTGCCGGGTCGGCCTGCGTGGGCCGCTGCGACGCCCTCCTAACGGGTGAGCCCGGCCTCGGGCTGGTGGTGTGGACGGCCGACTGCGTTCCGATCCTTCTCCAGGGAGACGGCGTGATCGCAGCCGTTCACTCGGGGTGGAGGGGGACGGCCGCCGACGTGGTCGGCGCCGTTGTCCGCAGGTTCGCCGTTGAGTACGGAGTCCCCGCCGACCGGGTCCAGGCTCACCTCGGCCCCGCGATTTCCGGTGCGCGGTATGAGGTCGGACCCGAGGTCATCGCGGCGCTGGAGGCGGCCGGTCCCGATGACGGCAGCTGGCGACAGGGCAACCACGTCGACCTGCGGCTGTTTCTGGTTGCCCGGCTGTACCGGCTCGGCCTTCTCTCCGACTCGGTCAGAGTCATCGGGCCGTGCACCGCCTCGACGTGGTACCTCGCCTCGTATCGGCGCGACGGAGCGGCCGCCGGCCGCCAGTTTTCGCTGATCTATCGTGAGCTGCCGGTCGACGAAACCGCGGAGGATCGTGCCCGGCGCCCGCGGAGCTGACCGCAGGCGGCGGCCACATCGGCGCCGCGCGACCAGCGGACGGTCACGGTCCGGTCCGAGTCGCGAAGCCGCACGGCAAACCGGTTGATCGTGTCGTCGTCCGGACGGTGCAGCTCGGGGAAGTGTTCGGAATCCTCGTTGAGAGGAATGACGTTGATCTTCGCCGGGATGCCGTGAAGGAGACGGGCCACCGCTGCGGCGTCGTCCTCGCTGTCGTTGAAGTCGCGAATCAGCACGTACTCGAAGGTGATGCGCCGTCCGCGTTCAAGAGGAAACGCGCGCAGCGTTGCGAACAGGTCCACCAGCGGGTAGCGCCGGGCGATCGGCATCACCTGTTCCCGCCGCTCCTGATCCGGAGCATTGAGCGAGATCGCGAGCTTCGGGCGCTTCGGGCGCCCGGCGAGCCAGCGGATCCCCGGCAGGATGCCGGCGGTGGAGACGGTGATCCGTTTCGGGCTCACCCGTTCATAAAGGACCTCGAGGGCGCGTCCGAGATTGTCGGTGTTGAGCAGCGGCTCTCCCATGCCCATGAAGACGATGTTGACCCTCTCAACCGAAGGGTCGAGCGAGCGCAACATCACCCGGTATTGGCCGACGATTTCGTCCGGCTTCAGGTTGCGGCCCGCACCGATGGCGCCGGTGACGCAGAAGGTGCAACCCACCGCGCACCCCGCCTGGGTGGACAGGCAAAAGGTCGCCTTCGCGCCTTCACGCATCACGACGCTCTCGACCGCCACGTCGTCGGCGAGCCGCAGCAGGTATTTGGAAGATCCATCTTCGCTTTCGAGAATCTCGATCGGTGCCGGCTCCTCGATGGTGAACGACCGCGCGAGCCCGGCGCGCAGGTCTTTCGAGAGATCGGTCATCTCGTCAAACCCGGAGGCGTTGCGTTCGACGATCCACTGCGCCACCTGGCGGCCGCGGTAGCTGCGGTCGACGTGCGGTGCGACGAGATTCGCGATCTCGGCCGACGTGCGGCCCACCAGGTTGATCGGGTCGTTCATCGATGATTCAGGCGGCGATCACGAATCACCCTCGACGTCATGCTCGGCCCGCGCCCGCGGCGTCACGACGCCGTTCGACCGGTGGCGGCCCGGCGCGATGCCGAGCGAGGAAAGCAACGAGGCGTCGTCGATGCCGATGCGGTATTCCGGGTCGTCGCGGTCCGTGTCGATGTGCAACCGCATGGTGCCGGCTTCGGCATCCACCGCCCCGTTTTCGGCACAGGCGAGCGACGTCTCCACCAGCATGACCGCGCGCCAGCCGTCACCGTGGAGATCTGAAAGACAAGCCCGGACTTCTTCCGATCGTACCACCGAACCGTGCACGGCCTTGCCGAGCCTCCGCAACAGCTGATGCAATTTCCGCGTCTTCGACTCGTCCATCAATCCTCCCCTCCGCTCTCCCCATAACCAACACGAAGCGGTGGGTCTTCCCATCGTACCTCATTGCACCCTCCCGCCGCCTTTGCTAGCGTGGCGCGTTGATGGACACCCGAAAGCTTCCGGCGCCCTGGGTCCGCGAAACCCCCCTGGCCGGCGACGCCTCCACCCGACGCTACTCGAGATTGTGGGATTCAGGCGGCGCCACCGCCATCGTGGTTCGTTACCCGGCGGACGTGCGGGGACAGATCGGCCGCGACCTCGAGACCCGGGCGTTCTGCGAGCGTCAGGGATTGCGGGTCCCGGCGCTGCTCGCACACCCACCGGGCTCCGATTGGGCGCTGGTCGAGGACCTGGGGTCAGCCGATGCTGAACACGCTCTCATGGCGGCGCCGGCCTCTGACCGTTTCCCCATGGTTCTGCGCACCCTGGCGCCGTTGGCCTCACTGGCCGCCCTGGCGACGTCGGAGCTGCCCTGCTGGAACGCCCCCCTTGACGCTGCCCGCCTGCGGTGGGAGCTTGCGGGTTTCGAGCTGTGGTTTCTTCGCCACCGCTGCGGCCTGGCGCCGCCGGCCGCCGTCGCCGACTGGCTGGACGGGCTGGCGGCCGAGATCGATCGTCACCCGAAACGCATCTGCCACCGCGACTTCCACCTCAACAACCTGTTTTTTCTCGCCCAGGGGGAGGTCGGCGTCATCGATTTCCAGGACATCCTGGTGGGGCCCGACACCTACGACGTCGTCTCGTTGCTCAACGAACGAGCGATGCCCGGACTGCTCGAAGAATCCCCCCGCGCAGAGATCGGAAGTATCTGGGCACACACCACTTCGGTCGGCCCCGGGTGGGAGCTCCGGATGCACCAGGTGAGGCTGCAGCGGGCCCTCAAGGTCCTCGGCTCGTTTGCGCGGTTCGAGGCGGCCGGGAAGATCGCGTACGTACCCTGGATGCTTGCTCTTTCACACGCCGTGGCGCCTGAGTTGAGAGCTGCAGGAGCGCCTCCCGTCCTGACCGACCTTCTGCTAGACTTGTGATCGCTCGGCGGGCCGCAATGGCGGTGGTCTCCTCGCGCCGCGCGAGCCTGGGAGGTGCGCATGTTCGGAAGCCTGGGTATTCCCGAGCTGCTGATTCTGCTCGCGATCGTGGTGTTGATCTTCGGCGTCAACAAGCTGCCCAAACTCGGCAAGGGACTTGGCGAGGGCATCCGCAACTTCAAGGAGTCGGTGCGGACGGACAAATCCAACGCTGAAAAGGGCGAGGATCCGAAGCCCGGAAACGGCGCGCCCTGAGCTTTTCCGGTCCCACCCGCTGAAAGATCTTCGACGGAGGTCACCCCGGGGAACATCCACGACCCGGCGGTGGTTGGTTTCACAAGAACCCGAGTCGGAGGGACCATCGTGCAGCCAACCCGGAGAGCCGGCGAAATTCGTGAGGCGATCGAGCGCGAACTCGATGCGACGCATGTCGAGGTGATCGATCACAGTGCCCGCCACGCTGGTCATTCCGGCGCTGCGAGCGGGGGCGGCCATTTCGAGGTTGTCGTTGTCTCGGACCGTTTCCTGGGTCTGTCGCGCCTCGCGATGCAGCGGCTCGTTTACGAGGCCCTCGGCGATCTGATGCAGACCGAGATCCACGCGCTGACGATGCACACCCTGACGCCGGATCAGTGGCGGTCGCGAACGGATCATGCCTCCGAATAGGATCGCGCCCGCCCGTGATCAGGTCGTGGCCGTCGCCATCGTTGAACCGATTCGCTCCCGCCCGTAGACCGCCAGATCGCCCACCGCCTCGATCGCGCGTTCGATGTCTTCGTCGGTCGTGAAGATCCCCGGCGAAAAGCGGACGGTTCCGTCAACGTTGAACGTCCCGAGGCCCTCGTGGACCTGCGGCGCGCAATGGAGCCCGGTTCGGGTGATGACGTTGTGCTCGACGTCAAGGAAGGTCCCCGCCTGGTCCGCCGGAAGGCCGTAGATGTTGAATGCGAAGACCGGCAGGTGATCGCGGTCCATGTCCGCACAGTACAAGGTGACGCCATCGATGGCGGCGAGGCCGTCACGGAGGCGGCGTGCGTGGCCCATTTCGTGATCGAAAATCGCGCCGACCCCGCCGCGGGCTGCGATCCACCCCTGGGCGGCCAGCAGACCCGCCACTCCCATGAGATTCACGGTTCCGAACTCCATGCGCCACGGGTAGGCCTCGGGCTGGCTCTTGAGCGCACTCATGACGCCTGTCCCGCCGGCACGGCACGGCGTGATGTCGACGTGCTCGGCGATGTACATACCCCCGGTTCCCGACGGGCCGAGGAGCGACTTGTGCCCCGTAAAACAGACGACGTCGATCATCATGGCCGCCACGTCGATCGGCACCAGACCCGCCGTCTGGGCGGCGTCGATCGCAAAGAGCACGCCGCGATCACGGCAACGGCGCCCGATCTCCGCCACCGGTTGGATGGTGCCGATGACGTTGGACCCGTGGTTGACCACGACCAGCTTGGTGTTGGGGCGGATGCGCCGTGCGATGTCGTCGGGGTCGACATAGCCGGCACCGTCAAAGGGCACGAAATCGACCTCCACGCCGTGCTCCGCGTGGCGGTACATCGGGCGCAGGACGGAGTTGTGCTCCAGACAGGTGGTGATCGCATGATCGCCGGGCTCGAGAACACTGGAAATCAGGAGATTGAGCGCGTCGGTGACGTTGTACGAAAAGACCAGCCGGTTGCGGTCGGTGCCGCCGAAGAGGTCGGTCAGGGCCTGGCGCGCTCCGGCCAACGTTTCCTCGGCCTCGAGGGCGAGGTCGAACCCGGTGCGGCCGGGGTTGACACCGCGGGTCGTGTAGAAATCGCAGGCGGCCTGGAGGACTTCCGGTGGCTTCGGCCAGGTGGTGGCGGCGTTGTCGAGATAGACGAATTCTGACATGAGTCACCTCATTCGAGTGGGAGGTCGATCCGGTCGTCAATCAAGGCGCGCAGGATGCGGTCGCGGGAACTGCGGATCTGTTGCCGGAGACAGCCGGCCGCCTCATCGGCAGTTCCTCGTTGCAGCAGCCGCACCAGCTCTTCGTGTTCGCTGCGCATCTCCAGGGCGAAATCTCCCAGGTCGAGCCCGAGGAAAAAGAACCGCTGCATCGAACCCAGGAGATCACGCAGCACCATCAGCAGCCGGTCGTTCCGGCACAGCGCGGCGAGCTGGATGTGGAAGTCGAAGTTGCGATCGAGAAAGTCGGCGTACGAGGACCAGTCGTGGTAGGTGTAGCCGGTGGCGGCAAGCCGCTCGAGGCGACTCAGATCTTCAACCGATGCGCGACGGGCTGCGAGCTCGATGGCATGGGTCTCGAGCACCTCGCGAAGGTCGAAGCTGTCGCCGATCTGCTTGAGTGAAATCTGGTTGACGAGATAGCCTTTGTAGGGCCGCCCGGTGATGAGCCCTTCCTGTTGCAGTCGTCGGCACGCCTCGCGCACCGGGACGCGGCTCGAACCGTACAGACCGGCCAGCTCCTGTTCGGTGAGCGACGCCCCGGGCCGGTGCCGCAACCTGATGATGTCGCGCTTCAGTGCGCGGTAGACATCCTCGGCGACCGTTCGCCTTTCCACAACCGCGGCGTGCTCGTCGCTCATCCGAATTATTGTATACGACCTGTATACAATCGTCAAAAGCCACGGTCATCCCCGGACACGACACCCGCCTGGAACGAGTTATGCCGCGTCGCCGCCGGTGGCCGGGGAAACCAGTACGCGCCGCACCATCACCACCACGGTTGCCAGACCGGCCGCCAGCAGCAGCACGAAGACCACGAAGTTCCCCCATTGGGGGACCACCTGGAAGGTGGTGGCGGCGGTGAACGGCGCCAGGTACAGCGCGCGGACCTGGTGACGGGTGATCGTCATGACGGCGATGGTCACGGTCATGGCGCCGAGCGTGCCGACGACCAGCGCGGGGTTTTCCACGGGGTTGGCGACTCGTGCCAGCATCATTAACAGCCCGACACCGAGAAGGATGGCCAGGGTGAGCGGTCCCAGCATCGCCGGACCGCCGGTCATGATGCCCCGCAACACGGCCTGTGGCAGCAGCAGGAGGAGAACGAATCCGTCCACCACCTGGAGGACGGTGCTCCACAGCGCCCACTTCCAGGCCCACTGCGCGATCGCGGTGTTGATCGCGACGTCCGCGCCATCACGCACGCGCCGCACCGCCCACCAGGCGGCCACCAGCGCGGAAAAGCCGATGCCGGCAAACACGAAGTGCAGCAATCGGGGCCAGTAGGTGGCGTCCGTCAGCACGCACCAGACCCCGTCGCTCACGGCGGCCCACCGGTCAGGCTGCGCGTGGACGAGGTTGACGGCAACGTGGATCATCGCGATCACCAGAAACATGAGGGCCGAGAGGCTCAGCCACACACCGCCACCCCGGCCCCGCGCCGGCGCCCCGCGAAACTTGTAGAGATACGCGGAGTAGTAGCCGACCGTCAACAGCAGCAGCATGGCCAGCCACAGTGGTGCGAGCAGAATCGTCGCGGTGTAGAAGTACTGCTGGTAGATGAGCTGCATGAAGAGGAGCGGCGCGATGCCGGTGGTGATGGTGAGAGAGATCCCGTAGTTGTTGATTCCCATCAGCCGGCGGGAAAGCACGCTCCGGAAATCGTCGTTGCGCCCGCCACCCCCGAGATGGGCGAATACCGCCATCAGGGTGCCCCCGAGGGTCAGGTTCATGAACACCAGGTGGAGGAAGAAGGTGAAAACCAGCAGCAGGTGAAACAACCAGGGCGGACCCGGCAGCCCGGCCGCATCGAGGGCTGGAATCAGGTTCGGGTTCAATTGACACCCCCAGAGCCGGCGAGCCGCGGCGCCGCGGCGGCGTCCCGCGCGAGAGTGGCGAGATACTCCACCAGAGATTCCATTTCGTCGTCCGTTCCGACCACGGGCGGCATGTAGGGCGTGGCGAGGGCCGCGGTGTCGATCATCGCCCCCGCGGGAGCTTCGAGGTAGACCCCTCCCATCTCGTGCAGCGTCGACACGGCGCCGGCAATCATCCCCCGGTTCAGGTCGTCGATCATCTCGGCATCTCCGGTCATCTCCTCCGCGGTCGGCAGCATCGACTGCATCTCCGCCCCGTTGGCGTCGGAGTGGCACGCAGCGCACTCATCCGCGAAAACCCTCTCCACCGATCCGGCATCGGTGGCGGCGGCCAGGGACAGAAGATCGTTCGTACTGGGCAGGGCTGCGCGGATGCCCTGGTAGCCATCGAGGGTGTGGCAGCTCGAACACTGGGCGCGGAAGACGCGCTCTCCAACCGCCACCTGGTCATCCGGACCGCGCGCCGCCCACCCGGAACGAGCGAGCACGCCCTCGGAGTTGACCGCCTCGATATCGCTCAGGAGGAGCCCGTTGGAGAAGAGATGACTGTGGATGAGAAAGGGCTTGCGAGCGCCTTCACGGAGGCGTTCGTAGCCACCGAAGAAGGCGAACGCCGATGCGGCCAGGATCACTGCGGTCATTCCCCGGGCCAGTTTCGGCGCCGCGACCAGGATGACGACAGCCACCGCAAGCGCCGCGGTGAGCGACCACAGCGCGAAGCTGCGGGTCGCAGCCAGGCTCGCCAGAGCCGGCGATCCGCCGCGGAAGAGGTGGAGGATGGTGTCGGGAAGCGACGCTTCCCACCAACGATACCCGGCGTAGGCGATGAGAACCCCGGGCACGAACCACCACCCGAGGTAGCGCAGGATACCTGCCCGCCGCTGCTCGTTCGACCGGAGCGCGGGAAAGACCATGAAGGCCGCGGCCATCATGATCACGATGCCGGTGCGCAGGACCAGGGCCGGCCAGTAGGTGGGGTTGAAGAAGCCGTCCCAGAACGCGTGGGTCTCGAGCCACCGCCCGGGCGTCAGCATGAAGGTGATGATGCCGTTGATGATCACCAGGGACATGTACGCCGCCACGAAGTAGATCCATCCGACGACCACGTGAGCGCTCTTCGAGATCTTGCCCCAGGTCGAGTAGTAGATGAGGGCGGCGACGATTTCGACGATGAAGAACACCCACTCCATCGCCCATCCCCAGACATAGGTGTGGATCAAGGCTGAAATGGCCGCCGGGGAAATCAACCCGGCCACGACCCAGATGCCGACCCCTGAGATGGCGCCGAACACCGTCGAAACCAGGACCAGGATCAACGACGAGCGTCGCGCGAGATCCCGCAGCTCCGGATCCTCGCGCCGCACCGAAAGGGTCTCGGTTACTGCAATCAACAAACCGCCGCCGACCGCGAAATGCGCCACGATGACGTGGGGAACGGCTACCAGGGCCATCAAGAGACCGCCGCCCATCGCCAGGTCCCAGACCGGATAATCCATCAGCTCCCTCCCTGCCGGTCGCCCGATCGGCGCCTTTCCCGACGGCTGCGGCGAGGGCGGCCACCGGGAAGAAAAATCCGCCCGCGGGCGACTCGCGACAAGGTATCACCCCCGACACGGTCGAGCAAACTGCTGAGCTTAAAGGGTGTTCGATTGAGCAACCATCGACAGCTTGGGGTCCACGGCCGCGTGACGCCACTCGCCGCCACGCCTCTGGGCGTTCGCATCGCTGGCGAAAATCTCCCGCCGCCACTCTTGACACAACGTCGCGAGAAGGCTAACTTGGGTTGAGACACTGATAATGAGACTGGATTAAGGCTATGAGCAGTAAATTGGCACAACGGGCCCAGAAGCTCTTTATTCAATACCTACGGGAAAACAATCTCAAGGTGACCCAGGAGCGGCTCGCGTTGCTCGACGAAATCTTCGGCACCGATGAGCATCTCGACGCCGACGACCTCCTCGCGCGGATGAAGGGCAAGCAGCGCAAGGTGTCGCGCGCGACGGTGTACCGGACCCTCGATCTGCTCGTGCAGTGTGGTCTGGTCCGCAAGAGCCGTCTCGGCCGCGAACACTATTTCTACGAGAAGATGGAGCCCGGCGGCGGACACCATCACATGGTGTGTACCGCCACCGGAAAGATCATCGAGTTCTGGGACGCCGACCTCGACGAACGGCTGCGCCGGTTGTGCCAGGAGCACAAATTCCGACCGACCTTCATCTCGATCCAGATCCAGGGTCTGAGCGAGGAGGGCCAGAAGGTCGAACAGGACACCACGTTCTTTTGATCTGATCCCGCCGAGATCCGACCACCCGGAAACCCGCTCGTCAGAGCGGGTTTTTTGGTCGGGCCGAAGATCACCCGCGGCGAAAGCTCACCCTGGCGAAGCGCCGTTTCCCGACCTGGAGCAGGATCGGTTGCGGGCCGGTCGTGCCGACCACCGCCTTGATATCGCTCGCCGCCTCGCCGTCCACCTTGACGCCGCCCTGCTGGATGAGGCGCCGCGCATCCGAGTTGGACGATGCCAGACCGCCGTCGACCAGGACCTTCGACAACAGAATCGTGTCCTCACCCGCCTCGAGTCGGAGATCGGGGATGTCCTGCGGCAGCTTCCCCCGGGAGAACACCCGCTCGAACTCGGCGCGGGCGGCCGCCGCATCGTCTTGCGAGTGGAACTCGGCCACCATCGTTGCTGCGAGATCCTTCTTGACGTCCATCGGATGGAGATCGCCGGCGGCGACACGACCCCGATCCGCCTCGATCTCGGCCGCGGTCCGATCCGTCAGCAGCAGCCAGTACTTCCACATCAGATCATCGGAGATCGACATCAGCTTGCCGAACATGTCTGTCGGTGTGTCTTCGACCGCGATGTAGTTACCGAGAGATTTCGACATCTTGTCGACGCCGTCGAGCCCTTCGAGGAGCGGCAACGTCATGACCACCTGCGGGTCCTGGCCATGCTCGCGCATCAGGTGCCGGCCCACCAGCAGATTGAAGAGCTGATCGGTTCCGCCGAGCTCGACATCGGCCTCGAGCGCGACCGAGTCGTAGCCCTGCGCCAGGGGGTACAGGAACTCGTGCAGCGCGATCGGCTGCTGCGCCTCGTAACGGGTGCGGAAGTCGTCACGCTCCAACATCTGTGCGACGGTCACCTTGGCCGCGAGACGAATCCAGTCGGCGGAACTCAACTCACCCAGCCAGCGCGAATTGAAATCGATGACCGTGGCCTCGGGGTCGAGGAGCTTGAAGATCTGCCGCTTGTAGGTGGCGGCGTTGGCCTTGATTTCAGCCGGCGTCAATTGCGGTCGTGTGCTCTTTTTCCCGGTGGGGTCGCCGATCAGCCCCGTGAAATCCCCGATCAGGAAGATGACCGTGTGCCCGAGCTGCTGGAAGTGCCGCATCTTGCGGATGACGACCGTGTGGCCGAGGTGGAGGTCCGGCGCGGACGGGTCGAAACCGACCTTGACGACCAGCTTCTTGCCGCCCGCTTCAGCGCGACGCAGCTTGTCCGCGAGTTGGTCGGCGGGGACCACATCGACACACCCCTTGGTCAGATAGCTCAGCTGGTGATCCACGTCGAGCAGGTTCACGCTCTCCTCCACATTTCCGACCGCCGTCATCGCCTGTCGAGCTCGGCAATCGGCAGCACACCGGCGGCCGTGATCGGCAGTTCCTCCAACCGCACGAGACCGCTCAACACCGCGTTCGCAGTTTCCGCCGATACCGACAGGATGCCCATCTCCATTTCGGACGCCGGCCGCCATCGAGCCGCACCCGCCGCGACCGCAGCGCAACGGCGGGCCCGACCGGTGGCGCCGCTCCAGCTGGCGGCTGCGGCCGCCGCCGTCCGGCGCCGCGCGGCGACCAGTTCGTCCTCCCGCACCGGCGCGGTGAGCGCCTTCCAGGCCTTTTGGAGGCTCGTTTCCAGGGCCTCCAACGGCGACACCGCTGTCACCACCAGCAACAGCACGGAGTGGCCGGGGACCCAGGGATCGAGAACCTCGACGGTGGCATCCGGTAACAGCAACGACCCGCGCGCGGCCAGCAGCTCTCCCAGGACCGGAGGCGGCGCCTCGTCGAGTGCCGGGGGCAGCTCCAAGGTCACCACGACCGACGACTGCGTCCCCGCGACCGCCTCTCGCGTCTTCGGCACCGCCGGGACCGGGAGGACCGACGTCACCCGGGACGATTCGTCTCCCGCCGCCCAGAACTTGCGGACCGCCTCGACCGCGGCCTCTCCATCCTCGGCCACCACGCCGAGCGCCAGATTGCCCTGCCGCAGGAGGGTCATCGGCGTCAGCTCGGAGCCCTCGGCGACGCCGAGTACGCCGGCCGTCATACGGAGCGCCCGCCGGCGGGCGTCACCCGGTTCAAACGGGATCGAGCGTTGGTCGCCGGTAACCTCTGCAAGGGCCACGCGGAGGCCCTCGACCAGCTCTGCGAACCCGTCCGGAGGGGCGGCCAATTCGATCCGCGGCGGCGTGGTTGACACCTCGACCCAACCCGGTCGATCGGCGACCTCACGCAACTCGCGCGCCACCTGGGTGAGGATCGTGGCTGCCATTTCGTCGTCGAGATCCGGGACCACGATCGGCCGCAGGCAGATTACCGACAGCGGCGCGCCCGACCGTTCGAGAACCGCCGCCGTGAGACCGCCGTCGAGCTGCAGCACGTCCGGCGGTGAGGCGAATCGTGGGTTGAGCACGTGCGGCGGCAGCACCACGACGATACTGCCCGGGTGCTGCGGCAGCCACTGCCGGGCGGCTTCGCGAACGCCGCCCAGGGTGACCCCCTCGGCCGCAAAGAGAAACTCGCGCACCGCGGCGGTCCCACCCTCATTCCACAGTTCGAGGAGGCGGAGGGCCGCATGCGGGTGTTGCTCCAGAAATGCTCGCCTCTGTACCGTGAGCCTGCGGGCCGCGGCTTCGACCTGTTCCCCGTTGAGGCGGGGGTCTTCCGAGATCCGCGCAAGACCGAAGCGCAGTTGTCTGAGCGCCAGGTCGACCCGCGCGGCGTCGACCCGTGCCTCGAGAACCCCCTGTTGGCCTTCGATCCGGCTCCGCAGCCCGGCGAGATCACCGGCCAGCACCTCGGGGAGGAGGTCCCACAGGACCTCCGCAGAGGTTCGGTTGGGCGCAGCCGGCGCCGGCAGGTTGACGCGGAGGCGAATCTCGGCGTCCGCACCCGGCGGACCCAGACGCCGCTCCATCCTCCCCTCATCAACGAGATCAGGAGTTGCCGGCACACCCGGGGCCGGCGGCCGGCCCGCCAACAACCGGTCCAGAGCACTCCGCAGTTCGACCAGCGGGACTCCACCGGCCGCGACCACCACCTGAGGCGCAGGACCGTCCGCTGCCGCCGCCATGACCGTCTCGAGATCGGTAATCAGGGTCATGTCGCCGCTCGTGACCGAGCGGACCGCCTCGCCGCCAGCCGCCGCCCACACCACGGTGGTCGCGTCGGAGAGCGGTTCGACAACCGCGATCAGGGCCGTGCCGTTGGCCAGACGCTCGGTGTGGAGGGCCTGTGCAGACAGCGGCGAGGCGGTGGCGAAGGCGACCGCCGCCGACAAAAGAAAGCACTGTAGATATGGACGTTGCACCACCATCGCGGTCGTCATGGTAGCATGCCGGCCGATGCGCACGGAAAGCCACACGACCGCGCTGTCGACCGTCGCCGTGTCGTGGCTGGCGGCGGTTTCGGCGCCGGCCCCGGCGCTGATGCTCGCAGTTCTCGGCCAGGGACTGGGCGCGGTCGCGGGCGGCTGCGGATGGATCGGGGCCTCTCTTCCCCCGAACCGCCAGGTGTGGGCGTTGGTGAACCAGCCCACCCTCGACTTTTCGTCCTCGCCCGGCGCCGGTGGATACTGGCTCGGATCGTTGGTGGTGCCGTTTCTGGTCGCACTGCTGCTGCTGACGATGCGACCCAAAACGCCCACCCTGGTCGGTCAGATGGCCTTGATGCAGACGGTTTGGTGGACAGCCCTGGTAACCGGGGTCTGGCTCCCGCTCGTCGACCCCGTTGACGGCCATCTCCCGCGGTGGCTGCTGCTCCACCGGCTCCCCGCGAGCCTGGTGTGGTTGGCTCCCGCGTCGGCGGCGGTGGTGGCCCTCTTCGCCACCTTGAGGCTGCTGGAAATCGCGCGTCGACGCCACCCCGACATGAGCCGCACAGTCCGCATGGCAACGCTAGCGGTGCACCTGATTCTCCCGGTGGTCGTGTGGTTGTGCGTGATCCGCGCGCTCGGCGGTTCGTGGCCGTTGCGCCCGATCCTGGGTCTTGCGGTGCCGGTAGTGGCAGCTGCGGCATTCACGTGGTTTCTCTACCCCCGCCCCTACCCGCGGCCGCTGAAAGCGCCAACGCGCGGCCGTGTCGTCGCCCTCGCCGCCGTCGGACTGGTTGCTGCCTCCACGGTGTGGTGGGCGGGCCGGCCGCTGCCAGAAGACCGTCAGTCCGGCGTGCTGTGGGGCGTTCCCCGGAGCTTCAACAACATCAGGCCGTGGATCGACCCGACCTCGATCGTTGTGCGGGAATCTGAAGCCGAACCCAGGTGACGACGCCGCGGGCATGAAGAGCGCCCGGAGCGCGTTATACTCTGCATCGCGCCGCTGCCATCCGAGACCGGAGAGCGGATTATCTACAAGGGAGTTACACCATGAATGCCAAGGTCGAAAAGGGACTCAACGAACAGATCCACGCCGAGTTCTTTTCTTTTTACCTCTATCTCTCGGTTGCCGCCTACTTCACCAAGATCCACCTTGACGGCTTTGCCCACTGGATGCGGATCCAGGCCCAGGAGGAGTTCGGCCACGCCATGAAACTCTTCGACTACCTCAACGAACGGGGAGGAACGGTGGCGCTGAAGGCCCTCGATGCGCCGCAGAGCGAGTGGGCCTCGCCGGCGACGGCCGTGGGAGAGGTGCTCAAGCACGAGCAGTACATCAGCAAGCGCATCAACGACCTCGTCGACCTTGCCAACAAGGAAAACGACCATGCCACGACGGTGGTGCTGCACTGGTACGTCAACGAGCAGGTGGAGGAAGAGGCCACTGCCGACACCCTCTTCCACCAGGTCCAGATGGTGGAGTCGAGCCCCCACGGTCTGCTGATGATCGACCGCGAACTTGCCGGCCGTCCGGCGGCGACACCGGTCGACGCCACCGGGGCCTGATCGCTCAGCGGTTTCGAGCGGCGACCGCACCACGGACGATTTCGCGCGCGACGTCGATCCCGGTCGCCTGTTCGAGGCGAAGAAAACCGGGGGTCGGGTTGACTTCGAGCACCACCGGTCCGGCGGCCTCGATCACGAGATCGACGCCGCAGTGACCGAGGCCGAGGGCCCCGGCCGCCGCCACCGCCAACCGCGCCTCGTCGGCTGACGGTCGATACGCTGCGGCGCTGCCGCTGCGGGCCGCATTCGATCGCCACTCGCCGGCATTCGCAGAGAACCTCGCCGCCGCCACGACGGCGCCGTCGACCACCAGAGCCCGCACCGTATTGACGCCCTCGGGAAGGCACTGCTGGACGATGACCTCGTCGCCGAGCCGCCACAGGCTGTCGAGCACGGCGTCGAGATGATCGCGGGTGGCGCAGCGGATCACCCCCACGCCCATCCGCGATCGCCGCTGCTTGACCACCACGGGCAGCCCGAGCCGCTCGGCCGCCGCGGCGGCGAGGGCTTCGGCATCCGCTCCGGCGACGGTTGCCGGCACCGGCAGGCCGCACGACGCCAGAACCCGGATCGTGGACCAGTGGTCGCGGCCCAGGCGGATTGCGGCCGGAAGGTTGGGCGTTGCCGCGCCGGCCGCCACCAGCGCTTCGAGGATGGCGAGGGTGCTTTCCGGCCGCCAATTGCCGACCCGCGCGATCACGGCATCGGGCACGGGATCGAGGGCCGCGGCGCCGATCGCCCGCACTCCGTCGATTGACGCGATCGCCGACAGAGCATTCGTGTCCACGATCGCGACCCGACAACCCAGCGCGGTCGCCGCTTCGGCCAGTCGAGAATTCGTCGTGAGTTCCGGTCGGGCAGTCAGCAGCAGCAGGTTCACCGCGCCATGGTATCGCAGGGCCAATCAGCGGAGGAATGTTTATACTGGGTCAATGATCAAAGGGAGTCTGGATCGGCTCCACTTCGGGGACCTTCTGCAGTGGTTCCACATGGGCAACGTCAGCGGCAGGCTGACCCTCAACGGCGGCCGGGGTGAGCGCCGCCTCGACTTCAGCCACGGCAAGGTGTGCTTCGTTTCATCCACCGTGCCCGAGGAACGTCTGGCCTCCTGGATCGCCGCCCGAAGTCCGCTCGAACCGATCCACCTCCGCCGGGTGTTGGCGACCTCGATGTTGCGGCGGGAGCTCTTCACCGACCTGCTGCTCGCCGCGGGCGGGTGTGATGCCACCCTGCTCAAAATCGGCCTGACGGACCTCGCCGAAACCGTGACCGGACGGGTCCTGTTGTTGCCGCGGATCGACTTCGAGTTCGATCCCGAGTACCCCGTCCGCGACGTTCTCGGGCTCAACCTCGATGTGACGCCGAGCCAGCTTCTTCTCGAGGCCGCGCGCCGCACCGACGAGCGGGACCCGCGAAGCTCGGATGACACCCCGCACGAGCTGCCGCTCGGCGGTGAGGCCTTCGAGAGCCTGTTCTGGGACCTGGTGCGGGATGGGATCTCGGCTGACGACCCGGTCGACGGCGCCCGTTTGACGGAGTTTCATGAATTGGTCCAGAACATCGTCAACACCCTCGCGCACTGGCTGGCATCGAGCCCCGGGTTGGTTCCCCTGCCGATGGGTCAGGTGGCCGCTATTTCGGGGGCGGTCAGCGGCCGCGACCCGGAGGAGCTCTTCGGTCTGCCCCACGTGACGTGGGACGAAATGGTCCTGGCCCGAGCCCTGCACATTTCCGGACAGCACGGGCCGCTCACCATGGCCGAAATCGAAACCGCAACCGCCGAGATCGCCATCGTGCCCGATCTCGTGGCGGCCGAATTCCTGCAACGGCCCGACGCCGGCAGGCTCGACCGGCTCGTTCGGCGGCTGGTCAGCGTGTGGTCGAGGACGGCGGCGGCTGCCGCGCCGCACCTCGGCGTCAATCCCCGGACGGCTTCCCTGGCGGTCCACCTGGTGTCCGTTCCGACCGACCTCGTGCTGTGGGTCCTGACCAGGTTGCCGGTCCCCCACCGCCAGCTTCGCAAGGCCCTTCTCCACCACCTTTCGCGACGGGTCGGCGCCCGGTTGGCCCGACTGGCAGACTTCCCAACGCCGTTTCGGGACATCATCACCCCGCACGCACCGACCCCGCTCGGAGTCTGCCTCAACCTCGGACGCCAGAGCCTGTCAGCGGTGGCGGGGTGGCCGCCGACTGTACCGGACGGTGAGGGCCGCGAACTCGAGATCGTCTCCCCGGCGGTCCTCGCGCTGGCTGCCGACGCCGCCCGCCAGACCGCCGAGCAGACCGACGCCGACGTCCTCGCCGTGGGTTGACTTACGACGGCTCCTGGGGCAGGGAGATCACGACCTGCGTTCCCTTGCCGACCGTGCTCGTGATGCCGAGCTCGCCGCCGTGGTTTCGGGCCACGCGGTCGGCGATCGCGAGACCGAGGCCGATGCCGTGCCGTTTTCCGGCAGCCGAGTCGTCCCCCTGCCAAAAGGCCTCGCGGACCCGCGTCAGATCCGCCTCCGGGATTCCGACTCCGGAATCGCTGACGCGGAGCTGCAGCCAGCGCTCGGTCCCCCGTGTCACCCGCCGCACCTCGAGCTTGACCTCACCACCCGGTCGGCTGAACTCGACCGCGTTTCTCACCACCGCCCGCAACGCCGCCTCGGTGCTTTCCGGATCGCACGAGATAGTGTCGAGACCGTTCGGAATCAACACCTGGAGCGTGACCCGGCGGTCTTTCGCCAGGTCGCGCAACGGCGCGATGGCCTGCCGGAAAAGGTTCTGGGCCGGCACCGGCTCGGGAACCAGCTCGCGCCCGGCTGCGCCGAGCACCGAGACCTGAAAAATGCTCTGGATCATCTCCAGGAGTTTTTCGCCCTCGTCATGGATGATGGTCAGGAGCCGCCGTGCCTTGTCCGGCGGAATCTCCATTTCGCGTTGGAGCACCTTGGCCGCTGTAAACAACGATGTGACGGGGGTCCTGAACTCGAGTGAAATCCGGTTGATGAGTTCGTTTTTGACCCCGTCGAGAGCGGCGAGATCCCGATAGGCGTTTTCGAGGAGGGTCTTTTTTTCCGCCAGGTCGTCGGTCAGCCGTCGCGACTGGTCGAGCGAACGGCGCAGATCCGCGGTTCGTTCCGCCACCTGCTCTTCGAGGCCGTGGCTGAGCTCCTCCATCTGCTTCCAGGCAATCGCGTTGGCGTAACCCATCGCGGCCGTGGACGCGAGAACCGTTGCCAGCTGCAGGTCGTCCTCGTCGAGGTCGGCGCGATCTGAATTTCCGAACACCGTCAGGAGCCCCACCACCTTGTCCTGGGTCTGCAGGGGCACGGCGATCGCCGACGCAAACCCGGCCTTCTCGACCGCCGCCATCATCTCCGCAGTGAGCTCGTCATCCGCCGTCGCCGTCACAACGTGCGGCGCCCGGCGGTCGAGCAATGTTTGAGCGATCGAGAGCCCCTGGTCGTCGACCTCGCTGCTGAACGGGTCATTCGTAAAGCCGTGAACCACGGCCTCACGGAGGCGCCCGGATGTCAGCGCGATCAGGACGGAGGCGCCCTGCACCCGAAGCAGCTTGATCGCAGACGTGGTCAACAATCGAAGCACCACCGCAGGGTCGCGCTCGTTACTCACGGCCCGACCGAAATCAGAGATCCCGGCCATCACGCGGATCTTGCGCTCGAGCAGCCGACTCAGGCTGTCCAGCCGGGCGTTGAGGTCGCCCATCGCAAGATTGGCCCGCAAGGCCTCCGTCACGAGGTCGTCGTCGGTCAGTGCCTCGAGCGGGCCGGCCCCGGGACTGGCGACGGTGACCTCGGTGTCGTCGACTGCCGGTGCCGCCCCACCCGCTTTCAGATACGGCTCCATGGCCTTGTTCATCTGCTGACGGAGGCGGTCGAGGATCTGCGGGCTGCCGCCGACCCCGAGCTTGTCGGCGACCGTCACCAGGGTCAATTCACCAATCGCGGCGAAGGCCTCGAGCACGCCCGTGCCGGCAGTTGCCACAGAGGGAAAGGAAGGGAGCCCCTGGGGGTTGAGCGCGGTCTCCATCTCCTCGAGGCTCTGGATCGGGCTCAGATCCCGTTTGTTGTATTGGAAGACGATCGGGATTCCCTGCACGTCGAGGCCGTTGGCCGCGAGGTTCTGCCGCAGGTTGGCGAGCGCTTCCAGGTTGGGCTCCCGCTGGTCGACCTGGGAGTCCGCGACAAACACCACCCCGTCGGCGCCGGCGAGAACGGCTCGCCGGGTGGTGTCGTACTGTACCTGTCCGGGCACCGTATAGAGCTGGAGCGAAAGCCGGAAGTCGCGGATCCGGCCGAGATTGAGCGACAGGAGGTCAAAAAAGAGGGTCCGGTCTGCTGCTGTGTTGAGCGAGTAGAGCCGCGTGCGTCGCTCCGGGTCGAGCGCCCGGTGGATGTGCTGGAGGGATGTCGTCTTGCCGCCGACGGCCGGTCCGTAGTAGACGATCTTGATCTTGACCTGGCGGTTTTGATTGTCGAATTGAACCATGCTCCCCCACGCCCCTACCCTCCATTATGACCGCCAACCGACCGCCACGCCAGCCTGCAGATCTCACCACGTCGCGGAGGAAGACGGGTGAGAGGCCGTGGCGTGTGACGTTTGCGACCTGAGGACCGCGGAGTCGTTCGTGACGGTCCGTCGAACAGTCCGGCGGGAGAAACCGCCGACGCGTGCTGCAGATCACCGGCCGCAGCAGCGAAGCGGTGAATTGCAGGCTAGCCGCCAGCCGCCGGGCGGGCGGGGCGCTCCGGCGTGCGGGCCGATTTCCCGGTCAGCGAGGATCCGACGGAGGAGGCCTCGGCGAAAAAGTAGCTCGGGTCCCCGGTCTCCTGGTTGATGACGATCGCGTAGGGGAAGATCAAGGCGTTGTCGGGTCCGGACTGAAGGTAAAAGACCAGGCTGCCGCCCTCCACCGGGGTTGCGAGCCGCCGCTGGATGTGGCCGAAGGGAGGGACGTCGAAGAGCTCGGACTCGAGGATGCTGCCGTCGGCATCCTGGGTGTCGAGGCGAACCGTCGTCCACTCGGCGGTCCACGATGCGACTCCGACGTTGCAGCGGAAGTACCTGCCGTCGTTGAGGACCCCTGCCGCGTAGGCGAGCGATTCCCAGTCGGCGGCGCGTTCGACGCCCGCCCCGGCCACTGTCAGACCGAACTCGCCGGCACCGCTCGCGTCCGGAGTGTAGGTCCTCGAGGTGACCAGGAAGTGACAGGATTCGATGGGATCACAGGCCAACCCCGGGTCGGCGTAGGCGAGGATCGCCGCGGTGCCTTCGAGGCCGAGAACATCCGGTCCGAGAACGTCCCACAGGTTGACGGTCTGCCACGGGGAGAGGACCAGGTTCAACGTCGGCACCGTGGCGTTCTCGGTCTCGGTGGGCAGGGCCTGGACGACCACCGGCAGGTTGTACTCGTGAGGATTGTGGAGGGACAGATCGGTGACCCAGAAGGTGCCGCGAGCTCCAGGGTTGTGAGCCGCCGCCGGGATCATCCAGTCGGCTGACAGCTGTGCCGCCGCCGGCAGCGCACATCCCGCGATCACCATCCACCCGCCGGTCAGGGCTCGAAATCCGGTCTTTGATCGCATCATGGCAACCTCCAGTCCCTGGATCCGCAAGGATCGTGCCATTCCCGGCGCGTTGTTCAGGGCAAATCGACGCGCCGAGCGTCCCTTCGAGAGGACACGCCGTGGACCCTTCCGCCTATACTTGAGTGGGGGACGTGCAATGCGGATTTCGGGAGGTTTTGCGGTCGCGGCGCTCATGGCAGCGGGATTTGCCCTCTACCTGACCGGCCGTGACACGACCTCGAGCTTTGACGCTCTGCACGCCGCTGCGGACGGGCTGCGCGAAGCGGGCGTCGAAGGGCAGGATCTCGAAAACGAGACGGCAACCCGGATGGTGACCGCCATGGACGACCTTCTCGAGTTTCCCGACACCATCGGTGACCACGTCGAGGACCTGCGCACTATCGCCGACGTTACCGCCTCGTGGGCCGCTGCGGCCGCACCGGCCAGCCGCGAACTCCACATCGCGGTCAATCTCCGCGGTGCCGCGGGCGAGCTGCGAGCTCACGCTCTGCGGCAGTCGGAAGCGCACCTCCGGCGGGCCCGACGGTACCTCGATCAGGCGCGGAGTTCTCTCGACGGAGGCATCAACGGCGACGGTTCCCCGCCACCGCAATTGGCGACCGATGGGCTCCGCGACCAGATGCAGAACCTCGAACAGGCGCAGCGCGAACAGCTGCAGCAGGTCGACGAAGCGATCAAGCGTTGAGCGCCAGCCCGGCCAGAATCTCGTCCGCCACATTGGTGGTCTCGAGGCTGCCGGCGCCCAGCCCGCAGAGGCCCGCCGCAATCACCGCCAACCACCGCTGAACGGCGGGCGTCCTCTCGACCGGCGCCCGCGACCACAGGCGAACGCTGGTCGAGCCCTGGCGTGTCGTGACCATCGCCACCGGATGAACCGCCCGCGAGTGTTCGACGACCACGCCCTCGACCAGAACGGCGCTGAAATCCGGGCGGGCCCAGACGTCCTCGATCTTGAGCACCGCCGTTCCCCAACGCCCGGCCTCTCGCGGCAACCCGTTTGCGACCAGGTGCAAATCCACCTCGCCGTCGAGAATGAAGTGGGGCATCAGGGCACCGTGGACGGATGGGACAGAGAAACCTGCACCGGCGGAGTATAGTCGGACCCACCTCTGTTACCATACCCGCCGTGCACATGGGGGGCGTTTTCGCCGCCGCCACCGAGGCGCTTCTTCCCGGCATGTGTCCACACTGCGATCAACCACTCCAGGGCAACGATCGGGGATTGTGTGGTACCTGCTGGGCGATGGTGCTGCCGCGCGCCGGTGCGGCGTGTCCACGGTGCGGCGTGCCGGTGGACGAGCCGTCAGAGCCCTGCCTCGGGTGCGTTCGGTCCGTCCCCCCGCAGCACGCCACGGTGGTGTGGGGCGAGCACGACGGCGCTCTCAGAAGCGCCATCCTGTCGCTCAAACACGGCGGCCGTGACGACCTCGCGGGTCCCCTGGCGCGCCGTTTGGCCGCGGCGGTTGCCGTGACCCCGTGGGCCGCCACCGTCGAGGTGGTGTCGTGGGTTCCGTCCCACACTCTGCGGAAATTCCGCAGACCGTATGCCGCGGCTCAGCTGTTGTCGGCCGAGGTAGCCCGCGGTCTCGGCGCTGCACACCGCAAGCTGCTGGTGCGGCACGGCCTGGGCCGTCAAGCAGACCGGACGCGCGCCCGGCGCCTGCAGCTCTCAGGGCGCGCGTTTCGCGCCGGCCGCTCGGCCCGCAATCGCTCTGTACTGTTGATCGACGACGTAATCACGACCGGCACCACGGTTCGCCGGGCGGCTGCGGCCGTTCTGGCGGCCGGCGCGACGGCGGTTTTCTGTGCCGCTCTTGCCGCGACCCCCGGACCGAGGAGATTTTCATGAGCCTGTTCGATGCCCTCGTCAAACACGGGATGCCCCTGGTTCCGCGGCCCATCGTCGGCCGTGTCGCGCGGCGATATGTCGCCGGCGAGACCATGGACGACGCCGTACGCACCCTCCGCGCCATGAACGACGAGGGGGCCATGGGAACGGTGGACGTGCTCGGCGAGGAGGTCCGCGACCGTGCCAAGGCCGAAGGCGCGGTCGGTCACTACCTGACATTGCTGGATCGGATCGCAACCGAAGGTCTCGACGCCAACGTCTCGATCAAACCGACGATGCTCGGACTCAAGATCGACGAGGAGCTGTGCACCTCGAACGTCCGCGCGATCGTCGACCACGCAGCCGAACTCGGAAACTTCGTGCGGATCGACATGGAGGATCACACCTGCACCGACGCCACGCTGCGGATGTACCGCCGGGTTCACGAAGCCCATCCGTCGTCGGTCGGCGTGGTCCTGCAGGCCTACATGCACCGGACGACGGCGGATATCAACGACCTGCTGCCGCTGCGGCCGAACATCAGGATGTGCAAGGGAATCTACCGCGAACCTCGCTCCATCGCGTGGCACGAGTTCTCGACCGTCCGGGAGAACTTCATCTACAACACCGAAAAACTCCTCGCGGGCGGGGCCTATGTCGGCATCGCCACCCACGATCCCCACCTCGTCTGGGCGGGCATGGCGGCCGTCGACAGGTTGCGCCTCGACCGGACACAGTACGAGTTCCAGATGCTCCTCGGCGTGGATCCGGACCTCCGCAGAATCATCCTCTCCGAAGGCCACCGGTTGCGGGTGTACGTGCCGTTCGGCCGCGACTGGTACCCCTACTCGATGCGCCGATTGCGGGAAAACCCGTCGGTGGCCCGCCACGTGATGCGCGCGATGCTCCCGTTTTAGCCGACGTCACCACCCGGCGAGACCGGCGGACACGCCGCGCGTTGAGACGGCGCCGAAAAACGGGTATGCTGCATCTGCGCGCCCGGCGCGCCGGAGGTGTTCAATGCGTCTGTCAAAAGCCACGTCGTGCGTCGTTTTCTGTGTCCTGTTGGCCGGTGCGGGTCTGGCTTTCGGCGGTGCGCAGGCCCGGATCGAGGGCCATATCACGGACTCCAAGGGCAAACCCATTGCAAACGCGGAGGTCACCATCACCTCGCCGGAGGTCTCGACCTTCCACCGGGTCGTCACCGCGGACGAAGACGGCGTATTCAAGTTCCTGATTCTCGACGCCACCCGCCACTACCTCTTCCACATCGAAGCCCCGGGGTTTCAACCCCACGAACGTCCGTTCAAGGTCAGCGCCGGCAGCACCGACAACGTCTTCGATTTCACCCTGAACTCACTCGAGGAAGCGGCCGCCGCGGGCGCTGTGAACATCCTCGAACAACCCGGTTACAAGGAGATGGAAGAAGCCAGAAAGCTCTACAGCGCAGGTGACGAGAGCGGCGCGCTGGCCAAGTTCCAGGAGGCCGTCGCGGCCAAACCCGACCTCCTGCCGGCTTTCGCCGCCATCGCTGAACTGAGCTACGGGGCGGGCGATTATCGGGCCGCGATCGACGCTGCCGAGAGTTGCCTGGAGCTCGATGACGAATCCCTCGAGTGTCTCGCGATCGCCTCCAACGCGGCCCAGAGCCTCGGCGACGCCGAGGCGTATGCCGGCTATATGGCGCGGTACAAGGGGCTCAACCCGGAGGACCCGACCATCCTCTACAACTCCGCTGCCGAATTCCTGAACAAGATGGACGACGACGGGGCGCGCCCGTTGCTCGAAAAGTGCCTCGAGGCGGACCCCGATTTTCCACAGTGCAATTTCGAGTACGGGATGTTGCTCTTGCGGACCGGCGACATGGAGGGCGCCAGGAGCCACCTCGAAAAGTACCTCGAGGTCGCGCCGGACGGACCCGATGCCGCCACTGCGCAGGAGACCATCAAGTACCTGTAGATCGGTCTGTCATGACGGCCAATCGTCGGGCGCTTCGGTCCGGCCGGTGAACACGCTGTGCATCGGCGTTGCCGGCGGCACCGGCTCCGGCAAGACCACGGTGGCCCACGAGATCGTCCGCCGGGTCGGCCCCGGCCGGATCGTGACCGTGAATCAGGACCGCTACTACCGCGACCTCGCCCCCCTCGACGAAACCGAGCGCATCCACCACAACTTCGACCACCCGTCGGCAATCGAGGAGAGCTTGTTGGTGGAGCACGTGCGCCTGCTGAAATCGGGGCGGTCGGCGCCGCTGCCGGTTTATGACTTCACCCGCCACGTGCGAACGGCGGCCACCGCGGTTGCGCAGCCGCAACCGGTGATCCTCATTGAAGGCATCCTGATCCTCGCGATCCCCGCGTTGCGGGATCTGCTCGACATCAAGATCTTCGTCGACACCGATGCGGACCTGAGGTTCATCCGGCGGCTCCGGCGGGACATGGACGAGCGCGGCCGGACGATGGAGTCGGTGATCGAACAGTACCTGGCCACCGTTCGACCCATGCATCTGGAGTTCGTTGAGAACTCCAAACGGTGGGCCGATGTCATCATCCCGGAAGGCGGCTACAACACGGTCGCTCTCGATCTGGTGATCAGCCGGATCGTCCAGATGCTGCAGACGGCGCCTTGACGGGTCAGCGCGGTTCGGCCGCCGACCGCCGCCGGCGGCGGCTGCGCAGCTCTTCTTCCTTGAACATGAACTTGATGGACTGCTTGAACAGCAGCAGATTTGGAGCGTCGACCCGGTTGAGCTTGATGCAGGTCTTGTCGTACCACTCGATCCAGCCCTTGAGCTCGGTGCCGTCGGTGAGAACCACAACCATCGCGGTCCGGTTCTGCATCTGCTTGAGATAGTAGAAGCTCTCGGCGTTCGTCTGCTCCGCCGGAGCCTGCTTGCGACGGGTGGTGGCGCGAGCCGGATATTTATCCATCATCTCGTTCATCGATGGTCGGATCAGCTTTCGGTCGGACATGAAGATCTCCTCACGCCCCATGCTGTGCGGCGAGGGATTCCCCAAGCATGAAGTCTTCAGGTTCTGGTGACAAGGGTACCAGAATCATGGTGCGGTGTCTCCCCCGGGGGAGGAGGCGGCCCGGCCGTCAGGAGCGGTCCCGCGAATCGTCCGGGTACTGTTCGACCTCGTGCGCGAGACAGCACATCAGGCGTCCGCAGAGACCTGAGATCTTGGTAGGGTTCAAGCTCAGATGCTGGCGCTTGGCCATCCTCACGGTGACCGAGTGGAACCGATCCATGAACGTGGTGCAGCACAGACAGCGGCCACACGGGCCGAGCCCGCCGCACATCCGGGCGCCGTCGCGGACGCCGAGGGATCGCATCTCGATGCGGCGGCGAAAGCGACGTCCGAGATCGCGCTGCAGAGGCCGATAATCGACCCTCTTTTCGGCTGAAAAGTAGATCACGGCCTTCCTCCCGGACAGCGGCAGGGAAACCTTGACGGGGTGGAGGTCGAGTTCGAGTTCCCGGGTGCGTCGTCGCAGGAACTGCTCGATTTCGCGCCCGAGGTGGCCGGAGTCCTCGTGCCTTTTTTCGTCCTCGGCGGTGGCGCGCCGCACGACTCTCGAGGTCTTGCGGCGAGGGAGCTTGAACGAGGGCGGCGAGTACGCCGTGACCTTACCCAGAAACTTCCCATCCGGCGTTTCGACCACGATGGCCTCACCGTGGTGCAGATCGAGGCTGCCGGAACGGCAGGCAAAGGGCGGCAGATCCGGGTCGACCAGGACGGGCACCCAGTCTTCGGTCACGGGCATGACGGAAACGGTCACGAGCTCGGGCATCACCCGGCCTCCCCGGCAGCGACCGCGTCCGCGATCGCGCGGTCGCCCTCGAGTACCGCCGCCACCCCCTCGCGACGCGCCTTTTCGAGCTCGCGCCGAACCTCGGGCCGCCCGCCGGCCACGATCTGGGCCGCAAAAACCGCGGCATTCTTGGCTCCGGCCGGACCGACGGCAAAGGTCGCCACCGGGATGCCGGACGGCATCTGAACCGTCGACAACAGCGCGTCGACACCATCGAGCACACCACCCGGCAGGGGCACGCCGAGGACCGGTCGGACCGTGTTGGCGGCAACCACGCCGGCGAGATGCGCCGCCATGCCGGCGGCGCAGATGAACACCTGACAGCCCCGGTCCTCGGCGTCGCGCACCAGCTCCAGCGTTCGCTCCGGCGTTCGGTGGGCCGACGACACCCGCACTTCGGCGATCAGACCCAGCTGATGCAGGAGCCCGGCTGCGCCCTGAAGGTGTTTCCAGTCGCTCGCTGACCCCATGAGGACCATCACATCGAGGTCAGCCACCATCGGCTCCGAGTTTGGCGAGGGTGTCGCGGCCGATGTCGGTTCGATACCACATGCCGTCAAACGCGATCCTGGCAACCCCCGCGTAGGCGGTGTCGAGGGCCTCCGCCAGGGTCGAGCCGCGGCCGCACACCGACAGAACCCGTCCGCCCGAGGTCACGAGACGTCCGTCGTCGTCACGCCGGGTGCCGGCGTGGTAGACCGTGACCCCGGACAGCGCGTGGGCATCATCGATACCGGTGATTTCGTCACCCCTGCGGGGGCTGCCCGGATAACCGGCTGCCGCCAGAACCACGCACGCCACCGCTTCCTTACGAAAATGGAGTTTGGGCGTGTGCAGCGCTCCATCGGCGGCGTCGTGGGCCACCGCAGCAAAGTTGTCGTCGAGGCGGAGAAAGATCGCCTGGGTCTCCGGGTCGCCGAGGCGGCAGTTGAACTCGAGCACCTTCGGGCCGTCAGCGGTCATCATCAATCCGACGTAGAGCACACCGCGGTACTCGCGCCCCTCGGCCGCCATCCCGGCTGATCGTCGGACGTACGACGGATTCGAGGATCAAGCGGCTGGTGCCTGGCGGGATCACCAACGCCGGCGAGTGGGCTCCCATGCCGCCGGTGTTCGGCCCCTCTCCGTTTTCGTGGGCGCGTTTGTAGTCGTGCGAGGTGGCGATCGGCACCACCCGCGTGCCGTCGGCGATCACCATGTAGGAAACCTCGTACCCGTCGAGGCACTTCTCCACCAGCACCCGTTCGGCGGCGTCGCCGAATCGCCGCTGGACGAAGAAGACGTCGATCGCGTTGTCGACGTCCTGGTCGTTGCGGGCGATCAGCACCCCCTTGCCGCCGGCCAGACCGTCGGCCTTGAAGACCACCGGCAGACCGAGATCGCGGACGGCCGACCGTGCCTCATCCAGGCTGCGGACGCAGCGCGAATCGGCGGTGGGGATGCCGTGACGTTGGCAGAACTCCTTGGCAAAGACCTTGCTCGACTCGAGCATCGCGGCGTCCCGGCGCGGACCGAAGAGCCGCAGACCCCGGTGCGCGAACTCGTCGCCGATACCGAGGGCCAGGGGCAGCTCGGGACCGACGATGGTGACGTCGACCTTGAGGTCGGCCGCTGCCTCGGCGACCCCCGGCAGGTCGTCCGCCGAGACCGGCAGACAATCGGCGGCGACGTGCGATGCCCGGATTTCCGGGCGCCGCGAAGACCGCATTCACCCCTGAGGATCGCCGCAGCGCGTGGACAATGGCGTGCTCGCGTGCACCGGAACCGACGACCAGAACCCGCATCGCGTCAACCCCCGGCCTGCAGCAGGCTCAGCAGGCTGGTCTGGACGACGTCCGCCGCCGAGCAGCCGCGGCTGAGGTCGTTGGCGGGCTTGGCGAGCCCCTGCATGAGTGGTCCGAGTGCGCGGGCCCCGCCCATGCGCTCCACGGCCTTGTAGGTGATGTTGCCGGCATTGAGATCCGGAAAGACGAGCACGTTGGCGCGACCCGCCACGACCGAACCGGGCGCCTTCTTCTCACCGATTCCGGGGATCAGCGCGGCATCGAACTGCAGCTCGCCGTCGAAGCGGAAACCGACGTTTCGCCGCTCGAGCTCGGCGACTGCGGCGGTCACCTTGTCCACGAGGGGGCTCGCGGCGGAGCCCTTGGTCGAGAAGGACAGCATGGCGACCCTCGGTTCACCGCCGACGATCGACGCGAAGGTGGCGGCCGCCGATATCGCGATCTCGGCCAGTTGCTCGGCGTTCGGGTCCGGCAGGACCGCACAGTCGGCGAACACCATCACGCCGTCGTCGCCCCACCGTGTGTCCGGGTGAACCATGACGAAGGCCGACGAAACCGTCCGCAGCCCCGGGGCCGGGCCGATGCAGTGCAGCGCGGCGCGAACCGTGTCGGCGGTGGTCCGCACGGCACCGCCGACCGAGGCGTCGGCGCGCACCGGTGGCGACCAGCAAGGACGAGAAGTAGAGCGGGATCGACGACCGCCTCCACCGCCTCGTCGAGCGAAAGACCCTTGGCGGCGCGTCGCGCGTGCAGATGGCGGGCAAGCTCCATCCGGCGCGGGTCGGTGGCGGGATCGGTGACTTCCACCCCCGCCGCGGAGAGGCGGGCGTGGTCTTCCCGGAGGTCGCTCTCGGGGCACAAAACGGTGACGCCGAAGGTGCCCGAGACGCCAGTTCGAGGGCGGCTTCGATGATCCGCGGATCATGGCCCTCGGCAAGAGCCACCCGCCCGCCGATCGCGGCCGCGCGCGCAGCGAGTTTTTCGAGAAAATCCACAACTCCTCCCCAGCAGTCATTGTAACCCAGCGACCGCACCGCGCCCACTGGAAGAACCACCGCTCGGCAATGGGTTATGACCACTGGAACCAAAAGGCAGGACATCATGAACATCGCCTCCGACATCACGCGTCTCATCGGCAACACGCCCCTCGTGCGACTCAATCACATGACGGCCGGACTTCACGCCACGGTTACCGCCAAGCTCGAGTTCTTCAACCCGGCCCACTCGGTGAAGGACCGCATCGGCGTCGCCATGGTCGACGCTCTCGAACGCGAGGGGCGGCTCACCCCAGGGGTCTCCACGATCGTCGAGGCGACCTCGGGCAACACTGGCATCGCCCTCGCGATGGTGGCCGCGGCCCGCGGGTACCGTTGCGTCCTCACCATGCCGGAGTCGATGTCGATGGAGCGGCGCAAGGTGCTGGCGCTGCTCGGCGCCGAACTCCACCCGACGCCGGCCGCCGAGGGCATGCGGGGCGCGAGTGCACGCGCTCACGAACTCCTCGAGGAGATCCCCGGCTCGGTGATGGCGCTGCAGTTCTCCAACCCCGCCAACCCCGAGGTCCACGCCGACACCACCGCTCTCGAGCTGTGGCGGGACACCGACGGCACGATGGATGTCTTCGTCGCCGGCGTCGGCACCGGCGGCACCCTCACCGGCGTCGGTCGGGTGTGGCGCAAACGCCGGCCCGGTCTCCGCATCGTGGCCGTCGAACCGGCGGACTCCCCGGTCATCTCCGGCGGCGAGCCGGGGTCTCACAAGATCCAGGGCATCGGCGCCGGGTTCATCCCCGACAACCTCGATATTTCTCTCCTCGACGAGACCATCACCGTGACCAATGACGTGGCGTTCGCTACCGCCCGCCGTCTTGCGCGCGAAGAGGGCATCCTGGCGGGCATCTCGTCGGGCGCCGCCTGCGCGGCCGCCCTCGAGGTCGCCGCCCGCGAGGACATGGCCGGCAAGCTCATCGTATTCATCGTGGCGTCGACGGCGGAACGCTACATCTCGACCGATCTTTTCGCGGGTCTCGGGTGAAGCGGTCGACCGCCGCCGGGTTTCAGGCCGGGGCGGGGCGCGCCGGCAGCCTGACCGAAAGCGGTCGGGGATCGACGCTGATCTCCACCGGCAGTGTTCCGACGATGTCGCCGTCCACCTGATAGGGCACCACCGCGTCGGCGAGGGCCGATTCGATGCGAACCCGGCGGGTGATCTCGTGGACGACGTCGTCGCGCCGCAGGTGGCGCCCGCTCGGTATGCCGAAGAGGAACGCGATGGCGGCCCCCCGTCCGTTCTCCTTCTGGACCACGACCTCGAGATCGTCCCGGAAAGGATCGGCGCCGGGCGTGGCGCGGAATTTGCCCGCATAACACCGGGAGGTCCCGACGATGACCCAGCCTGCGGCTTCGGCCAAGGTGTCCGTTGTGACCCGCATCTGCGGCAACCGGGAGCCGGCCGCCGTTTCCAGCACCGCCTGCAGGGCGACTCCGACCCGGCCGCCGAGACGTTTGAACGCCGGTCGTACCCGTTCGAGGACATGGGAATCGGGTCCGGCTGACAGCATCAGCACCACGATCTCGTCGTGGTCGGTCCGCCCCACCCGCATGGCGCGGTCCTCGCCCCCAAGCAGGGCGACGACCGCCCGTGCAGCGGGCCGCGGGATGTCGAACTCGTACGCCAGCACCGAGGTTGTGCCGCCGGGCAGGGCACCCAGGGCGGTCGGGCTGCCGAGCAGGCCCCTGGCAACCTCGTTGTAGGTTCCATCGCCGCCGAAGGCGAAAACCAGCGGGCGGCCCTCGGCCGCCGCCCGCGCCGCCAGCTCGGTCGCGTGACCGGGCGCACGGGTCATCCAGAACTCGATCTCGGCGCCGGCGGATCGTGCCGCGGCGAGCAACTCCTCACGGCGGCGCAGCAGGCGGCCGCCGCCCGCCGTCGGGTTGAGGATCACCGGGACGACGGTCAACCGGGCTCCCGCTCCTCGAACAGGCGGCCGTTGCCGGTGCGCGGCTCGAGACCGAGGTGGCGGTAGGCCCGCGCGGTCACCGTCCGCCCCCGCGGGGTCCGCTGCAGCAGCCCGATCTGGAGGAGGTAGGGCTCGTGGATGTCCTCGAGAGTTCCGCGGTCCTCGCCGATCGACGCGGCCAGGGCCTTGAGCCCCACCGGTCCGCCGTCGTAGACGTCGATGATGGTGGCCAGAAACTGGCGGTCGAGGTGGTCGAGACCGAAAGCGTCAACCTCCATCTGTTCCAATCCCCACCGCGTCGCCTCCAGGGTCACGGTCTGAGACCCCAGGTGGTGGGCGAAGTCCCGCACCCTGCGCAACAGCCGGTTGGCGATCCGTGGGGTGCCGCGTGCGCGACGTGCGATTTCGGCGGCCGCATCGTCGGCGATCTCGATCCCGAGGATGCCGGCGGACCTCCCGACGATCACCGCGAGCTCGTCGGCGGGGTAGAACTCGAGACGGTGGACGATTCCGAACCGGTCGCGCAGCGGCGCCGTCAGCAGACCGGTGCGGGTGGTCGCGCCGACCAGGGTGAAGCGGGGCAGGCTCAGCCGTACGCTGCGCGCCGCCGGCCCCTGGCCGATCACGAGGTCGAGCTCGAAGTCCTCCATCGCGGGATAGAGGACCTCCTCGACGGCCGCCGGCAGCCGGTGGATCTCGTCGATGAACAACACGTCGCCGGCCTGGAGGTTGGTGAGCATGGCCGCGAGGTCGCCGGCGCGTTCGAGCACGGGGCCCGACGAAACGTGGAGCTGGGCTCCCATTTCGTGGGCGATGATGCAGGCCAGGGTGGTTTTCCCGAGACCCGGCGGACCGAAGAAGAGGGCGTGGTCGAGGGCCTCGTTGCGATGCCGGGCGGCCTTGATGAACACGCCGAGATTTTTGGTCAGCCGTTCCTGCCCGACAAAATCATCGAGCCGCCGGGGCCGCAGACTCTCCTCGAGCGGGACGTCCCCAGGCCGGATCTCGCCGGTCAGAACCTCGTCAGTCACCATGCGACTCTATCCTATCGCCGCTTCCGTGGGTACGGCTCGATGCGGGATGCGTTCACCGGACGTGCCGTCACAAACGATGTTGGGGTCTCGAGTTGAATCCTGCGAGCTCAGGTATCGGGCCCGACCATCGTTTGAGGGGGCACTCACGGGCGGAGCACCCTTCGCGCTCACCGGACGTGCCGTCTCTGACAATGTTGGGAGCTCGGTAGCCAATCTCGAGTTCACACCAAGGGCCCATCATTGTCAGAGGGGGCACTCACGGGCGGAGCACCCTTCGCGCTCACCGGACGTGCCGTCTCTGACAATGTTGGGAGCTCGGTAGCCAATCTCGAGTTCACACCAAGGGCCCATCATTGTCAGAGGGGGCACTCACGGGCAACACCGATCTGAAAACCGAGATGACCACGTCGGGATACCGCCTCCCGGAGCCCAACCTCCCAAGGACGGGAAGGCGAGCGTGCCACGGAACGCCCAGAGGGCGAAGCCGGGCCGCCCTACCGCGTCAAATTCTTCAACGCCAGCCGGAGAACTTCGCCGAGTTCGCCGCTCGCCGCATCGGACCACACGGCGTCCACCGCCCGAGCCGCCTCCCGTTGGGGGTAACCGAGGTTGGTCAGAGCCGACACCGCGTCAGCGCGACTGTCGGCGGCCGACGAGCCCGCGGGGGCCAACCGGTCCTTGAGCTCGAGAAGGATTCGCTCGGCGGTTTTGCGGCCGACTCCCGGGCTGCGCTGCAACAAGGCGGCGTCTCCGCCTTCCACCGCCCGCGCGAGTTCGGCCGCAGTCAACGCCGAAAGGACGCCGAGCGCCGTCCGCGGCCCGACCCCGGCGACCGAGATCAGCTTTTCAAAGGCATCGAGCTCCTGGCGGTCGGCAAACCCGAACAGCACGATGGCATCGTCGCGCACCTGGGTGTGAATCCAGAACACGGCCCGCTCGCCGTCGGTCAGCCGATCGAAATCCCGCAGGGTGGTCGCCACCCGGTAGCCGACGCCGCCAACGTCGACCAGCACCGCCCCGGGGGCCACCCGGTGAAGTCGGCCCTCGAGCCGACCGATCATGAGCTTGCGGGCGCGAAACGCTGCAGCAGTTCGTTGTCGACGGTCACGACGGTCTCACGGCGGCGCTCATTGAGGATCGACCGCATCAGCTGCCCCGCCCGGTCGGCCATCATTCGAGCACGGATGTTTTCCATTTCGGCGGCGAGCTCGGACTCGTCGGCACGGACCATCCCCGTGACCCGAACCACCATGGCGCCCCGGTTGCCGGCGTCGACCGGCTCGAGCACGTCGCCGACCGCGGCTGAAAACACCACATCGTCGACAGCCGGAAGGACGCCGAGACTGGCGATCTGCGGATCCACGGCGGTGGCCGGGGGCCGAGGTCACCGTGGAACCGATCTCCTCGGCGATCACCGCCGCGTCCTCGCCTGCCCGCCACCGTTCGGCCGTAGCAGTCGCCTGCTCGAGCGCGCGTGCCATGGCCTTGTCGCGGCGCAGCTTCTGTTCAACCGCGGGCCGCACGTCCGCAAACGGCTGGATGCCCTCGGGCCGGATCTCCGCCACCTGCCACACGATCCAGCCGCGCGGCACGGCCAACGGCCCGCCGATGTGTCCGACCTCAGCGGCAAACGCTTCGTCGGCGAGCTCGGCGCCCTGCGCCATGCCGGGGATGGTCTCTCCCGCCGAGAAGGTCGGGCTCTGGTTGAGCACCACGGCCTCGTCTTCGTCGGCAATCACCTGCCATGCCTCGTCGGTCGTCGGTTTTTCGGTCTGCAGCCGGCGCGCGAGTGCTTCCGCCCGCGACGAAGCCTCGGCCGCAGCACGCCCTTCCAGCACGGCGAACCGAACCTGCTCTTCCACTTCCTCGAACGGCCGCTGATGTTCGGGGCGGAAGGCGTCGACGCGGATGATGTGGTACCCGAACTGGCTCCTGATGGGACCCACGATCTCGCCGGGCTTGGCCGAGAACACGGCGTCCTCGAATTCCTTGACCATGCGGCCGCGGCCGAACCACCCGAGATCGCCCCCCGAAGCAGCCGATCCCGTGTCGTCGGAATGCTTGGCCGCGAGCTCGCCGAAGTCGGCGCCGGTGCGCGCGATCTGAACGACGCCGTTGGCGTGGAGTTGGGCGTCGTTTTGCTCGGCCTCGGAGGCATTCGGAGAGACCTGGATCAGGATGTGGCGTGCGTTCGCCTGCTCACCTTCGAGAAAATCGTCCTTGTGCGACTCGTAGTACGCGCGAAGCTCAGATTCTTCGACCGGCAGGGTGCGACGCAACTTCGAGGTTTCGACGACCAGATAGCGCAGCACCCGCTGTTCGTCCCGGTGGTAGTCCGCGGACGTCCTCTCATACTCGGCGACAGCTTCGTCATCGGTGACCACGACCTCGGACAGGTACGGCTCGTAGCGAACCTGGACGACCTCGAGGTCGACCTGTTCGCGCTGGCGGCGGAATTCCCGTTCGACCTCGGCATCACTGACCCAGGCGCTGCGTTCGGCCAGACCGTTGAGCTTGCCGATCACCAGGTCCTCGGTGAGCCTCGCTTCGAACTCCTGCGGCGACATGCGGAAGTACCCGCGGACGATCCGCTCATAGGTCTCGGCGCCGACGAACTCGCCGCCTTCGCGCTGGAACGACGGGTTGTCGAGGATCGCCTGGCGAAGTTCTTCGGCGGTCACAGTCACGCCGATGCGTGCGGCCTCGGTGAGCTGGAGCTCGCGATCGATGAAGTAGTTTGCCGTCTGGCCGGCGAGATCGACCTGGTCGCGGACCTCGTTCCAGCGCTCACCGTAGATCTGGGAGTACCGCTGATCGATACGCCGCATCTCGTTGAGGAACTCCTGCTCCGACACGGCCCTTTTGCCGACCCGAACCGCCGGATTGCCGCCGCCTCCGCCCCCCGCGCGACCCGCTCCCCAATCGACGAACACCAGGAGCACGAAGACGGCCACCACGCCCCACAGAATGAACTTGAGATGACGCAGGTTGTCACGCAACCATTTGAGAGCCATGCAGTCCTCCACCCGACCGACGCGTCGGGACAGCGCAGTGTAGCGGAGCCGTCCGGGTGGTGCAACCTCAGCGACGGGGATTGGTGACAGCGGGACGCCGGTGTTCGGGTCCCCCATCCGCTCGCCGGGGCCCTCTTCGAGGAGTCGCTTGCCGCTTGATAAGGCTCGTGTTACGGTGTTTTTTGGAGGAACGGCGGCCGTGGCCAGAGGCTTGGAGCTCGACTGGATAGTGATCCGTGTGCAACCGCTGAGGACGCTCCTGGCGGTGGTCACGGTCGGCTGCATCGCCGCAGCGCTGGTCTTTTTCGCCTACAAGAGTCTCAACCTCCCTCCGCAGGCCCGCGCCAGTCGCGCGATCGACCGCGCTGCGGCCGCCCTCGCCGACGCCGAAGAAAAGCCCCTCCCCGCACAGTGGCGGGGCGAACTCCGGAACGCTTCCGAACAGCTCGACACCGCCCGCTCCGCGTTCATCGAGGGGCGCTGGGATGAGGCGGAGACCCTCGCCGACGGCGCGCGGCGGCGGTTCGAAGCCCTTGCCGGAGCCGGCGGTGAGTTGGTGGGAGCCGGGAAGTTCTTCAGTCTCGAGGGGCGCGTCGAGGTCCAGCGCGCCGGCCAGACGGAGTGGGAAAACGGCAACGAGCAACAGCCGGTCTTCAACGGCGATTTCGTCCGCACCGGACGCGACGGCGAGGCGGAGATCCTGTTCGCCGACGGCAGCCTGTACCGTATCGCGCCGAACTCGCTCCTCGAGATCCACAATGAAATGTCGCCGGAGTCGAGCGGCACGGTGAAGATGGTCGTCGGCCGGATCAACGTCTATACCTCGGGCTCCCCGTCCACCGTGACCACCGACACCGCCCAGACCGAAATCGACCGGGACAGCCGGGTCGCGGTCGACGTGGCCCCAGACGATTCTGAGACCCGGGTGTCGACCTTCCAGGGTTCGGCGAGAATTCGCAGCACCCGGGGCGACGAGATCGTCATCAACGAGCGTGAGGCGGTGGCCGCGCGGGCGGGTGGTGCGATTTCCGAGAAGCAGCAGATCCCGGCCGCCCCTCTGCCGATCTCTCCGCAGAACAACGTCGGCTTCGACGTCGGCGAGCAGCAGGTGATCGAGCTCGCGTGGCGCGGCCGGCCGTCCGCCGGAACGGTGCACCTCCAGGTCGGCCGCTCCAAGAATTTCGATTCGACGCAGCTGGAGGTGGATGCGCCCGACCTCACCAGGGACAAGGTCCGCATGAAGTTGGTCAATCCCGGCACCTACTTCTGGCGGGTCGCGTGTCGCGGCGTGGATACGCCCGCCTCCGAGTGGAGCTCGGCGCGTCGATTCAGAGTCTATTCCTCGGCCAGCAACGAAGTCGTCGAGGACACCACGCCACCCGAACTGATGATCAACCCACCGCAGCAGCTCGGCCGCATGTTCATCATCGAGGGATCGACAGAGGTCGGCGCCACCATCACCATCAACGGCGAACGGGTGGAACTCGGTGTCGCGGGCAAGTTCCGCAAGACGGTGGAGATGTTCAAGGAGGGGTGGAACGACATCGTGATCGTCGCCACCGACCCATCGGGCAATCACAGCGAACACCGCGAGCGTGTGTTCGTGGAGGTTTATTGATGAATCTTTCCAGCCTTCTGGGGCTGTTCTCATCCGATCTTGCCATCGACCTCGGCACCGCCAACACCCTCGTCTACGTCCGGGGGCGGGGTATCTGTGTGTGCGAGCCATCGATCGTCGCCGTCAACCGGATCACCAACCGCGTCGAGGCGGTCGGCGCCAAGGCCAAGGAGATGCTGGGCAAGACGCCGTCGAACATCCAGGCCATTCGACCGATGAAGGACGGTGTGATCGCCGACTTCGAGGTCACCGAAAAGATGCTCGAGCACTTCATCCGCAAGGCCCACGGCCGTTCGTTCCTGGTCAGGCCCCGCATCATCATCTCGGTGCCGTCCGAGATCACCCAGGTCGAGAAACGCGCGGTCAAGGACACCGCGCTCAAGGCCGGGGCGTCGGAGGTCTACCTCATCGAGCAGGCGACTGCAGCCGCCATCGGCGCCGGTCTGCCGATCACGGAACCCTCCGGCAACATGATCGTGGACATCGGCGGCGGCACCTCGGATGTGGCCGTGATTTCCCTCGCCGGGGTGGTCTACTCGCGTTCGGTCCGGGTCGCCGGCAATGAGATGGACGAGGCGATCATCCACTACCTGAAAAAGAAGTACAACATTCTGGTCGGCGAGCGCACCGCGGAGCAGATCAAGATCGCGATCGGGTCGGCGTATCCGCTGGACGAGCCGCTGGCCATGGAAGTCAAGGGCCGGGACCTCGTGGAGGGCGTACCGAAGAACCTGACGATCACCGACGAGGAAATCCGGGAGGCTCTCACCGAGATCGTGTCGACCATCGTCGACGCAGTCCGCAACGCCCTCGAGCAGACCCCCCCCGAGCTGTCCGCGGACATCATCGACAAGGGGATCATCCTCGCCGGAGGCGGCTCGCTGCTCAAGAACCTCGACAAACGCCTGCGCGAGGAAACCGGGTTGCCGGTGGCTCATTGCGAGGAGCCCGGTTCGGCGGTGGTCCGCGGGACCGGCATGATGCTGACCAACATCGACCTCCTCCGCAAGATCGCCATCAGCTGAGGACCGACCGGGGGTTGCCACCGCGGTATCATGGCGGGGTGTTTGGTTTCCAGGTGATCCAGGGTCGCGGCAGGGTTGGGAACGAGGTCGATCGATGACAGATTCCCGCCCGCCTGCCGTTCTCACGATTCTCCTGTGGCTCGCGCTCGAGGCGATTGCTGCGTGGCAGGTTCGAACGCCGGAAGGGGCATCGGTACTGGCGACCTGGATACGGGC
This sequence comes from Candidatus Sulfomarinibacteraceae bacterium, assembly GCA_963823345.1. Classification (GTDB taxonomy): domain Bacteria; phylum Acidobacteriota; class Thermoanaerobaculia; order Thermoanaerobaculales; family Sulfomarinibacteraceae; genus Sulfomarinibacter. Next base: position 133,708 of record CAWGLE010000004.1, on the reverse strand, counting down.
GGTGGCCCGGCCGTTGACCTGGTCCGCGCAACAGATCAACCAATTGACAACCGACCTCGGTCGCGGCACCACCGACCTGCGGCGGGTCATCCTCGACAACCGGTCGCTGCGGTTGGAAATCGATGGCCTGGCGGCGCGGAACCTGCTCCTCGAGGAGGATCTTGCCGCGCTCCGCGAGGCTGCCGGGTTGCTGGGCGACGGCCTCGAGTTCGCGAAAGGCGCGATCGTCGCACGTTGCACCTACCGCGATATTGCCGCCGGGACCATGGAGGTCCGAACAGAGGCCGCTGTCTACCTTCCCCGCGACACGCCGGCGGTCACCGCGGGCGGGTTGGTCGGCCGGGTGCTGCGCAGCGAGGGTTCTCGCCACTGGCTACAGCTCATCACCCACGGTGCCGCAGCCGCTGCCGTGCAGTCGTTCGACACCTCCGTCCAGGGTCTCGTGGTCGGCACCGGCGGCGAGACCGTTACGGTGGCCTACGTTCCGCGGCAGGCCCGCCTTGAACGGGGCCAGGTCCTGATCACCAGTGGTGGTGATGGGATCTTCCCCCCGGGCATCGCGGCCGCGACCGTGATCCGCGTCCGGGAGACCGACGACCCGTTTCTCGAGATCGGAGCAGCGCCGACCGCCGACCTTCGCAACGCCCGGGTCGTCGTGCTGCTCCCGTTGTGGTCCGCGACCAGCGGCGGCGGGACCGAATGAAAGCGACCGCTGTTCGACGGCGCAGCGGGCCTCCGGGTGGTGTGACCCGGAGATCCTGCTTCCCCGCGCTGCGAGGCGGGTGAGATGCGGGTCAGGCTCATCCTTCCGGTCCTGCTGACTCTCCTGATCCAGAGGACGCTGGGCATGCCCGGGCTGCCGCCATGGACCGCCGAGATCATCCTCCCGGTGGTGTGGATCGTCGCCGCCGCGTTGCTGAAGCGGGAACGGGGATGGCCCTACGAAGCACTGCTGATCGGCCTCAGTTGGGATGTGTTGTTGGAGCCCGTGATCGGTCCCGGCGGGATCGCATGGACCGCGGCGTGCCTCGCCCTGTACTCCCTCGCGAGCCTGGTCGCCGACCGCTCGCCGAAGGCCTGGGTCGGGCTCGGCCTGGTCGGCGCCGCCGTGGTGACCCTGGTGCGGCAGGCGGCCTTGGTGCCCCTCGGACTGCCGTTTTCCCTGACTTTGAGCCACTGGCTGCGTTCGGTGCTCTTCACCGGCGCCTGGTGCGGTCTGGTGGGCATCATCCTCGCGCTCGACCTCCCGGGCCAGTGGCGGAACCACCGGGCGCGGAAGCTGCGTTGAGATCATGGAACTGAGAGAAGACATCGGTCCGCTTCGCCGTCGCGCGGTCGTGCTGTTTCTGATCGTGTTCGCGGCCTTCGGTCTGATCCACCTCCGCCTGGTGGATCTGCAACTGGCGCACGGTTCCGAGTGGCGGACCCTCGCCGAAAACAACCGGCTTCGGCGATTGCCGCTGCCCGGACCGCGGGGTTGGATCTATGACAGGCGCGGCGAGGTGATTGCCGAAAACGTCCCCTCGTGGGAGCTCCTGCTGTTCCCCGACGAGGCGATCAACCTCGACGAAACCGGGTTGTTCCTCGCTCGTGAGGGCATCGTCCCGATGCAGACCTTTCGCGAACTCCTGGCGGAACGCCGGATCGGTCGCCAGGCGCCGCTCGTCGTCGGAGAGAACCTGACCTGGAGCCAGGTTGCGGCCGTGCACTCGCATCAAGGCGACCACACCGAACTGTCGGTGGTCAGCCGATTTCGGCGCCATTACCCCTTTGCCGATCTGACGGCGCACGCGGTGGGTCATTTGCGCCCGCTGTCGAAAGCCCAGGCCGAGGCGAACCCGATGATCGAGCCGGACACCATGATCGGCGCTACCGGCATCGAAGCCGACCAGGAGGCCTTTCTCGCCGGCATCTCAGGGCAACGGTGGATGATGGTCTCGGCCGTCGGGCGCCAACTCGGCGTGGTTCGCGAAACCCCTCCGGTGGCCGGCCACGACCTCGGCGTGGCCATCGACATGTCTCTCCAAAAGGCGGCTGCGGAGGCGTTGGGCGACCAGGCGGGCGGGGTCGTCGCCCTCGACCCCCGCAACGGTGCGGTGCGGGTCCTCTATTCGTCACCGAGCTTCGATCCCGCGGTCTTCGGCGGGCGGCTCAGCCGAACCGACTGGCAGGACCTCCAGGAAGACCCCGACCACCCGTTGCAGAACCGTTGTCTGCAGGGGGTCTATCCTCCGGGATCGACCATCAAACCGTTTTTCGCCATCGCCGGTCTGAGCGAGGGTCTGATCGATGCCTCGACCACGGTGTACTGCAACGGATCGATCGTCCTCTACGGGCATCGCTTCCACTGCTGGCGGCGCGGCGGCCATGGATTCGTCGATCTCGAGCGTGCGATCTCCGAGTCGTGTGATGTGTACTTCTATCTCCTCGGCCAGAGACTCGGTATCGAAAACATGGCCCTGTGGCTGCGCCGTTTCGGGTTTGGTGAGCGCACGGGGCTCGACCCGTCCTTCGAATCGGCCGGGCTGATCGGAACGCCGGAGTGGAGTCGACGCGTGAGGAACACCCCGTGGTACCCCGGCGAGGCGGTTTCGATGTCCATCGGCCAGGGCCCCCTACTGGTGACGGTGGTACAGCTCGCGCGGGGTTTCGCCATGCTGGCCAACGGCGGTCTCGTCTCCTACCCGCGCCTGGTCCCGGTCGACAACGGGGACCCGCCGCCTCTGGAAATCGATCACAACAACCTCCGTCTGGTGAACGACGCCCTCGCCGCGGTCGTCCACGGACCGAACGGGACGGCGCGCAGGTTGAGCGCTCTACCGGTTGCCGGCAAGACCGGGACCGCACAGGTCGTCCGTCTCCAGGAAGGCGTCAAGTCCGACGAGCTCGCATCGCATCTGCGGCACCACGCGTGGTTCGTGGGCTGGGCGCCGCTCGATGAACCCGAGATCGTCGTCGCCGCGATCGTCGAACACGGCGGGGACGGCAGCCGCGCGGCCGCACCCGTGGTGGGCCGGGTCATCGAGGCCTATCTCGGTCTGGGTGATGCTGACTCAACATTCATCGACGCCGGATTGGAGGTGCCCGTCCTCGATCCGCCTCCACCACCCGCGGGCGGGTAGCCCACTGCGATAAACGGGTAGAATCTCTTCGTGGAACATCGTCTCGACCTTTGGTTGCTCCTCGCGGTCGTCGCGCTGCTCGGCGCGTCGCTGCCGACGCTGAACACCGTGTCCAGGGTAGTGGGCACCAACCTCCTCCTCCGTCAGTTGTTGTGGGGCGTGGCCGGGCTGTCGATCCTGTGGCTGATGTCGAGGATCCGGCTCGATCTCTACGAACGGCTGTCCCCCCTGTTATACGGAATCGGGCTGGTTGCATTGGCTGTCGTCCTGGTGTTCGGCGTCGCACGCGGAGGCAACCGGGCCTGGATCGCGCTGGGGCCGATCACCGTCCAGCCAAGTGAGTTCGCGCGGGTCGGGACCATGCTCATGGCTGCTCTGTGGATAGCGAACCGAAGTGCGCGCAACCTCAGAATCCACCATGCTGCGGTGACCGCGCTCATCGTCGCCGCGCCGGTGCTCCTCATCGTTCTCGAACCCGACGTGGGCGTCGCTCTGACCTATTTCCCGATCCTCGTGGCAGCGCTGTGGCTCGGTGGTCTGCCGCGGTTGGTCTGGGTCCTGCTCATCGTGCTTGCGGTCGTGGGCGCCAACGCGACCTGGCGATACGGTTTGCAGCCGTATCAGAAGGAGCGGGTGCTCACGGTCCTCGACCCGGACCGCGACCCATTCGGCGCCGGCTACCAGGTGCGGCAGTCGAAGATCGCCGTCGGGTCCGGCGGGATTACCGGACACGGCCTCGGCCAGGGCAGCCAGTCCCAGCTGCGGTTCCTGCCCGCCCAGCACACCGACTTCGCGTTCGCCGTGTGGGCCGAAGCCACCGGTTTTGTCGGTACGACGCTGCTGCTTCTCGCGTACGCCCTGCTCCTGGGCAGAATCGCCCGCGTCGCGTTGACCACCGAAAGCAGGTTCGGCGTCGTACTGGTCGTCCTGGTCGGCACCTGGTTGACGTTCCAGGTGGTGGTGAACCTCGGCATGGTCCTGGGGTGGCTCCCCACCGCCGGCGTCACCCTGCCCCTGTTTTCCTACGGCGGTTCATCGTTGATCTCCACCTGCGCCGCGCTCGGAATCGTGCAGGCGGTGTGGCGTTACCGTCTGGTGAATCAGTAATGAGCACGGTTCTGTTCCTGTCGGTCAACCCCTTCGAGACCCGCGTGGCGGTGCTCGAAAACTCGCGCCTGGTGTCCTACCGGGCGGAACGCCACCGCACGTCATCGGTGGTCGGAAACCTCTACGTTGGCCGCGTCACGCGCGTGCTGCCCGGGATGCAGGCGGCTTTTGTCGATGTCGGTCTTCACCGCAACGCCTTTTTGTATGTCCGGGAAGCTGGCGGGATTCTCGACGATTTCACCGACATCTTTCTCGCCGAAGACCGCGATTCGTTGCAGCCCGATGCCTCCAACTCGGACATTTCCGACCTTCTTCGCGAGGGTCAGGAGGCGCTCGTTCAGGTGGTCAAGGACCCCCTCGGGACCAAGGGTGCCCGCTTGACCACGCATATCAGCCTGCCGGGGCGTTTTCTGGTGTATCTGCCGAACGTCGGCGAGGTCGGGGTGTCGCGCCGCATTACGGATGCCGATGAACGGACCCGGCTGAAGAACCTGGTCGAGGCATTCGGCGATTCTGGAGGGTGGATCGTCCGCACGGCCGGCGAGGACCAGGGGCTGGCGGAGCTCGAGGCCGACCGCCGGAACCTCCTGCAACTCTGGGATCGCATCCAGGCGCAGGCGGAAGTTGCCCGCGCCCCGAGCCTGATTCACCGTGAGCTGAGCCCGATTTTGAGGTCGGTCCGCGACATGTTCACGCAATCGGTCTCGGAGGTGTGGATCGACGACGAGGAGAGCTTCGAGGAGGTGCTGGGCTACTTCGAGCAGACCGACCCGCGCCTGGTTGATCGCGTCAAGCTCTACCGACAGGCGAATGACCTGATGAGTTCGTTCGGGATCGATCGCGAGCTCGAAAAGGCCCTGCGACCGAAGGTGTGGTTGAAGTCCGGCGGCTATCTGGTCATCAACCAGACCGAAGCGCTGGTCACCATCGACGTCAACACCGGCAAATTCGTCGGGCTGCAGTCGCTCGAGGAGACAGTCTTCACTCTCAATCTGGAGGCGGCGGTGGAGATCGTCCGCCAGCTCCGTTTGCGGGACCTCGGCGGAATCATCGTGATCGACTTCATCGACATGGAAGTGGCGGAGCACCGGAACAAGGTCTACGAGATCCTCGCCGACGAGCTCTCAAAAGACCCGGCGCGGACCCAGCTGCTGCCGATGAGCGACATCGGGTTGGTCCAGCTGACCCGGAAGCGGACCCGACCGAGCCTCGAGCGGACGCTCAGCCGCGAGTGTCCCTACTGTCACGGTTCGGGACGCATCAAGGCGCTGCCCACGGTGTGCCTCGAGATCCGGCGCGAACTCCTCGCCGCCGCGGGCAGCGAAATGGGTCATCAGGTTTCGCTCGCCGTCCATCCGGCGGTGTCGCACTACCTTCAGGGCCCGTTTCGCGAGCTGATGCGGGAACTCGAAGACGCCCACGGCTTGCAGGTCATTCTCTGTGAGAACCCCCTCCTGCACGAGGAGCAGTTCGAGATTTCGGTATGACTCGCACCGATCACAGCGGCTCGTACAGCGTCCGCCGCTGCCGGGGGGTGTAGCCGGCGCCGCGGATGGTCCGCTCCATGTCGCTCTGGCTCATCCGATACTGCGCGCCGGCGGCTGCAACCACGTTTTCCTCGAGCATGATGGAGCCGAGATCGTCGGCGCCGAAATAGAGCGAAAGCTGTCCGATCTTGGCGCCCTGCGTCACCCAGGAACCCTGGACGTGATCGACGTTGTCGAGCGCGAGGCGCGAAATGGCGAGCGTCCGCAGATAATCGAACCCCCCCGAGGTTTCCACCTCGCCCTCGAGGTCGGTGTTGTCCTCCTGGAAGGTCCATGGAATGAACGCCGTGAACCCGCCTGTCGCGTCCTGGACGTCCCGGACACCGAGAAAGTGGTCGACGCGGGCGGCGGTCGGTTCGCCGACCCCGAACATCATGGTGGCGGTGGTCCGCAGACCGAGCTCGTGGGCCGTGCGGTGAACGTCAAGCCACTGCCGGGTCGAGGCCTTGGTCCGCGACCAGATGCGGCGCCGGGTCTCGTCTTCGAGGATCTCCGCCCCGCCCCCGGGGATCGAGTCCAGACCCGACGAAACCAGCCGACTGATGACGTCGCGAACCGGCATCTTTTCGATCTTCGCGAGATACCAGATCTCGGGCACTGAAAAGGCGTGGAGGTGGATCTGGGGAAAGGTCCGTTTGAGATCGGCGAGCAGGGCCTCGTAGTAGGGCAGACGGAGCTCGGGGTGGACGCCGCCCTGGAGGAGAATACCGGTTCCGCCGGCCGCCACGGTCTCCGCGACCTTGGCTGCAATCTCTTTGAAAGGAAGGACATAGGCGTCCGAGTCCTGGGCGGTCCGGTAGAAAGCGCAGAACCGACAGCGGTAGATGCAGACGTTGGTGTAGTTGATATTGCGATCGACGATGTAGCTCGCTTCGGCGCCCGGGTTCTTGCGCCGCCTCACCGCCGCGGCCGCCTGGCCGAGCTCGAGCAGGTCACCGGCGTCGAACAGGGCCTGGATCTCATCCCGCGAGAGACGGTCCCCCGCGATCGCCTTGTCGAGGATATCGTCAACTCCGGACATTGGCGGCCTCTGAATTCATCAACTTCATACCCAAGATAGCGCAGGAAACCTGTCTTCTGTTCCCAATCCGCAATTCGCGCAGCGAATTGCTAGCCTTGAGACATCGCCTCGAGGAACTCCTTGTTGTCCGCTGTCTTCGAGAGCCGCTCGATCAGAAGTTCCATGGCCTCCACCGGCGACAGCGACGACAGAACCTTGCGCAGAACCCAGATGCGGCGGAGCTCCCACTCGTCGATCAGGAGCTCCTCCTTGCGGGTGCCGGATTTGTGGATGTCGATCGAGGGGAAGACCCGCCGCTCGACAAGCTTGCGGTCGAGGTGGACCTCCATGTTGCCGGTGCCCTTGAACTCTTCGAAGATCACGTCGTCCATCCGCGACCCGGTGTCGACCAGCGCGGTGCCGACGATGGTCAGGCTGCCGCCCTCCTCGATATTGCGCGCGGCACCGAAGAATCTCTTTGGTTTCTGCAGCGCGTTGGAATCGACACCGCCCGACAGCACCTTGCCCGACGGCGGCACCACGGTGTTGTAGGCCCGCGCCAGTCGGGTGATCGAGTCGAGCAGGATGACCACGTCGCGCTTGTGCTCGACCAGCCGTTTGGCCTTTTCGATGACCATTTCGGCGACCTGAACGTGGCGGGTCGCCGGTTCGTCAAAGGTCGAGGAAATCACCTCTCCGGTCACCGACCGCTCCATGTCGGTGACCTCTTCCGGGCGCTCGTCGATGAGCAGGACGATCAGCGCGACCTCGGGGTCGTTGGCGGTGATCGAGTTGGCGATCGCCTGCAGCATCATCGTCTTCCCGGTGCGGGGGGGTGCGACCAGAAGACCTCGTTGTCCCTTGCCCAGGGGGGTCACCAGATCCATCACCCGTGCGGTCATGTTGTCGGGCACCTCGAGCCGGATCCAATCCTGCGGATACAGCGGCGTCAGGTTGTCGAAGTGGATCTTCTCCATGGCCACCTCAGGCGGCTCGAAGTTGATCGCTTCCACCTTGATCAGGGCGAAATACCGCTCTCCTTCCTTCGGCGGGCGGATCTGACCCGAGACCGTGTCCCCGGTGTGGAGGTTGAAGCGGCGAATCTGCGACGGCGAAACGTAGATGTCGTCAGGCCCCGGAAGATAGTTGTACTCCGGCGCGCGAAGAAAGCCGAAGCCCTCGGGCAGGACTTCCAGAACACCCTCGCCGAATATCAGGCCCTCGGCCTCGGTCTGGTGCTGGAGAACGCTGAAGATGAGGTCCTGGCGGCGCATACCGGCCGGGTTCTCGACTCCGAGAGTCTTCGCCGCCTGGCTCAGCTCGTTGATGCTCATCTCTTTGAGCTGGTTGAGGTCGAGACGCCCCTTGGGCTCTCCGGTCTCCTCACCCGCCGGCTCGGAGAATTCGTCGTCCTCGAGGTCGAGAGGGATCACCACAGCTTCTTCCGTATCGGTCTTTTTCTTCTTGTTTGCCATCATTCACTCCGTTGCCGTTCGCGCCACATCGACACGATTTCGTCGATCCGATTCAATACTTCGCGCCGGCCCTCGCCGGTCCGCACACTCACCGCCAACGGCGGCACGTGCAGACCGAGCTCTCGCTGGACGGCCTGTTGCATCTTCGCGCGCTGCCCGCGTCCGACCTTGTCGGCCTTGGTCAGAACCACCGCTCGATCGCAGCCCGCCCCCGCGAGGAGTTCCTGCAGATCGCGATCCCGTACCGTCAGGCCATGGCGGATGTCCACCAAGGCCAGGACGCCGGCGAGGCGTTCCTCGGTGGCGATGTACTGGCCGAGGGCCTTGCCCCACTCCTCGCGCAGCTGCCTTCCGACCTTGGCGTAGCCGTAACCCGGCAGGTCCACGAGGTAGAAAGAGCGGTTGACAAGAAAAAAATTCAAGGTCCGTGTCTTTCCGGGCGCCTTGGCGACGCGCGCCAACGACTGCTTGAACAGCCAGTTGAGAAGGCTCGACTTGCCGACATTGGATCGGCCCGCGATCGCGACATGGGGAAACCACTCCCCCGGCCGGTCCTGCGGCTGCAGCGATGAGCCGCGAAATTCGACTTCCGTGATTTCCAAGGATCAATGAGCCACCGGGGGCAGGTCGAGCCGTGCCTCCGGGTCGCCCGAGGGCGCCGTGACATCGGCGTCCTCCGCACCCACCAGCGCGTGCTGGAGCACTTTGTCCATGTGTTCGACGAAGTGAAACGTCATGTCTTCGCGAACATCCTCGAGGATGTCTTCGAGGTCCTTCTCGTTCTCAGCCGGCATCACCACTTCACGAATACCGGCGCGGTAGGCGGCGAGGATCTTCTCCTTGATGCCGCCCACCGGCAGGACGTGGCCGCGAAGGGTGATCTCGCCCGTCATCGCCAGGTCGACCCGCACCGGAGTCCTGGTGAACGCAGACACCAAGGCGGTGGCGAGCGTGATACCGGCGGACGGTCCGTCCTTGGGGATCGCGCCCTCGGGTACGTGAACGTGCACGTCGGTCTTTTCGAAGACCTCGATGTCGATGCCGAGCTTTTCCGCGCGCGAACGGACAAACGACAGCGCCGCGCGGGCCGACTCCTGCATGACATCTCCCAATTGGCCGGTGAGGGTCAACTGGCCCTTGCCGCGCATGAGTGTCGCTTCGGTCAACAACAGCTCGCCGCCGACCTGCGTCCAGGCGAGGCCGGACGCGGCGCCGACCTCGGGTTCCTGCTCCCGCCGCTGTGTGCGGTAACGCGGTTTCCCGAGGAATTCGCCGATCGTGGCTTCCGTGACTTCGATGGGCGCGCCTTTCTTGAGCCTGTTCTTGAGGATCTTGCGGGCGAGCTTGCGGCACATCGACGCGATCTCGCGTTCGAGGTTGCGCACGCCCGCCTCGCGGGTGTAGCGCTCGATGAGAAGCATCACGGCCTCATCGGTGAAACTCACCTTGTACTTCGTCATGCCGTGCTTTTCGATCTGGCGCGGCAGCAGGAACTGGCGCCCGATCTCCATCTTCTCCTGCTGGGTGTAGCCCGACAGCTGGATCACCTCCATGCGGTCGAGCAGGGCGGGTGGAATCGAGTGGGTGACGTTGGCGGTGCAGATGAAGAACACCTTCGACAGGTCGTACTCCACATCCAGGTAATGATCGTGGAAGGTGTGGTTCTGTTCGGGGTCGAGGACCTCGAGCAACGCGCCTGCCGGGTCGCCGCGAAAGTCGGCCGCCATCTTGTCGACCTCGTCGAGCAGCAGCACCGGGTTGACCGTCGCGGCCTTGCGCATCATCTGGATGATCTGCCCCGGAAAGGCGCCGATGTAGGTGCGACGGTGGCCCCGGATTTCGGCCTCGTCGCGCACCCCGCCGAGGGAGAGCCGCACGAAGTTGCGGCCGGTAGCACGCGCGATCGAGCGGGCTAACGAGGTCTTCCCGGTGCCCGGCGGTCCGACAAAGCACAGGATCGTGCCGGTCGTCTTGCGCACCAGCTGGCGGACCGCGAGAAACTCGAGAATCCGATCCTTGATCTTCTCCAGACCATAGTGGTCTTCATGGAGGACCTTCTCGGCCCGCGCGATGTCCCTGATCTCCCGGGATGCCTTGTGCCAGGGCACCGCGAGCAGCCAATCCACGTAGTTGCGCGAGACCCCCGCCTCGGCCGACACCGGCGGCATACCCTCGAGGCGCCGGATCTCGATCTCTGCCTTTTCCTTGGCCTCGGCGCTCATCCCGGACTCTTCCACCTGCCGCTTGAGCTCTTCGAGCTCTTCGGTGTTGTCGTTGCGGCCAAGCTCCTCGTTGATGGCCTTGATCTTTTCGGAAAGGTAGTACTCGCGCTGCGCCTTCTCCATCTGCTTTTTGACCCGCGACGAGATCCGGCGGTCGATGTTGAGTTTTTCGATCTCCATGTCGAGGAGGTCGTTGAGCCGCTGCATGCGGTCGAGTGGGTTGAGGATCTCGAGGAGTTGTTGTTTTTCGGTGGTCGGCTGCGACATGTGGGCGGCGAGAATGTCGGCGAACTGATCGGGGTCGTCGGTCTGCAACGACGCCAGAACCCCTTCGGCCGACAGATGATGCGAGAGCTTGGCGTACTCCTTGAAAAGTTCGACGAGCCGCGCCATGTAGTCGGAAACGGCGTCGTCGACCGGGGTCTGAACCCGCAGTTTTTCGACCTCGGCCATCAGGCAGTCGTTTTCGGTATCGAAGGATACGACCCGGGCGCGGCTCAGCCCTTCCACCATCACCTTGATGTTTCCGGAGGCGAGTTGCAGATGCTGGACAACCCTGGCCACGACGCCGAGGGTGTAGATATCCGGCGCTCCGGGCTCATCGATTTTGGGGTCCTTCTGGGTTGCCAGAAAGATCCTCTTGTCGGTTCGGGCGAGGGCGGTTTCGAGCGCGACCACCGACGGCCGGCGGCCGACCACGAACGGCGCCATCATGTGGGGGTAGACCACCATGTCCCGCAGCGGGACGACCGGAAGATGCACGGTAGAGGATTGTGATGTCATGTGTGAGCTCTTTGTCAGGCGCGGGTTATTGTCGCTGCGGGGCCGGTCCGCCCGACCGCCGCAGTAAATTCTAGCTGACCTTGCGGACGACCGGCAGCGGTGGCACTCGACGTTCCACGACGTCCCGTGAAATCACCAGTTCCTTGAGATCGGGCAGTGATGGGATCTGGTACATGATGTCCAGCATCAACTCTTCGAGGATAATTCTCAGACCGCGGGCCCCGACCTTGCGTGCGAAGGCCTCCTCGGCCACCGCGTCGAGGGCGTCCGGCGTGAACGAAAGATCCACGCCCTCGAAGGACAGGATGGTCTGATACTGGCGGACGAGACAGTTTTTGGGCTCGGTGAGAATCCTCACCAGGGCCTCATGATCGAGCTCGTGGAGGCTCGCGACAACCGGAATTCTGCCGACGAACTCCGGGATCATGCCGTACCGGATCAGGTCCTCGGGATGGACCTGGTCGAGAAGATCGCCGGACTTCGGCTCGTTGATGGCGAGTTCAACGCCGAAACCGAGACGCTTCTGGTTGAGTCGTTCCGCGATCACGTCGTCGAGCCCGACGTACGCGCCGCCGCAGATGAAGAGAATGTTGGTCGTGTCGATCTGCAGGAATTCCTGGTGCGGGTGTTTTCGTCCACCTTGTGGCGGCACGTTGGCCACCGTTCCCTCGAGGATCTTCAGCAGCGCCTGCTGGACGCCCTCACCGGACACGTCGCGGGTGATCGACGGGTTTTCGGCCTTGCGTGCGACCTTGTCGATCTCGTCGACGTAGACGATCCCACGCTCGGCCGCTTCGCGGTCGCCTCCGGCGGCTTGATAGAGGCGGAGGAGGATGTTCTCGACGTCTTCGCCGACGTAGCCGGCCTCGGTCAGCGTGGTGGCGTCAACGATGGTGAAAGGCACCTGCAGCTGCCGGGCCAGGGTCTGGGCGAGCAGGGTCTTGCCGGTTCCGGTCGGACCGATGAGAAGGATGTTCGACTTCGAAAGCTCGACGTCGTTGCGGCCGCGGCCGGACTGGTACTCGATGCGGCGGTAGTGGTTGTAGACCGCCACCGAGAGTTTCTTCTTGGCCGACTCTTGACCGATCACGTACTCGTCGAGATGGTTCTTGATCTCGTGGGGCTTCGGCAGGATCTTGTCGCGGGTTTTCGCTTCGTGGACCCGGTCTTCGGCGATGATGTCGAGACAGACCTCGACGCACTCGTTGCAGATGTACACAGTCGGTCCGGCAATCAGCTTGCGCACCTCGTGCTGGCTTTTGCCGCAGAAGCTGCAACGCAGCATGTCACCGTCGCGCTGGGACATCAGGTCCTCCTCGCATCATTGTATATCAAATGCCTTCTCACAGAAACCTTTCCGTCGTGGCTACTCTCTGGAAACAATGATCTTGTCGATCAGCCCGTAGGCCAGGGCGGCCTCCGCCTCGAGGATGAAATCGCGCTCGGTATCGCCGTTCACCTTGTCGACGGGCTGTCCGGTGTGGTGGGCGAGAATCTCGTTGAGCCGCACCCGCAACCGCATGATGTCCTTGGCGTGGATGTCGATGTCCGAGGCCTGTCCCTGGAGACCCGACATCAAAGGCTGGTGGAGGAGCACGCGACTGTGGGGAAGCGCGAAGCGTTTGCCCTCGGCGCCTCCGGCCAAGAGGACGGCCCCCATCGACGCCGCTTGACCGAGGGCGATGGTCGACACGTCGGGTTTGACGTACCGCATCGTGTCGTAGATGGCGAGTCCGGCCGTGATCGACCCCCCGGGCGTGTTGATGTAGAGGTAAATGTCTTTTTCCGGCTTTTCGGCTTCCAGGAAGAGCATCTGAGCGATGACGAGCGAAGCCACCTGATCATCGATCGGCGACCCGAGAAAGATCACATTGTCCTTGAGAAGCCGCGAAAAAATGTCGTACGCGCGTTCGCCGCGACTGGTCTGTTCGACTACCATCGGCACCAACATCAGTCCACCTCCCCGCCGGCGCGGCGGATCATCTCATCAACCGTCGCTGCGATGCGCGCTCCGTGACGGACCCTCTCCAGCCGGTGATCGGCCGCGAGATTCGCGGTGTGCTCCGCCGGCGGCACGCCGAGGCGGGCCGCCTCCGCTGCGATATAGGCATCGACCGCGGCTTCGGGCACGGCGATTTCCCAGGACCGGGTCAGGGTCTCGAGGATCAGGGTGTCCAACACCTCCTGACGTGCAGCCGGTTCGGCCTTCGCGGCGATTTCCTGCCAGTTGATCTTTTCGGGATTCACGTCGACGCCCTGCATGGCCATCGTGTAGGCGTAGCGGTCGAGCTGTTCGCGGAGCGTCGAGTGGACCAGGGACGGCGGCAAATCCCCTACATCGATGCCCTGTTCGAGGTGGTCGAGGATGAACCGCCGCCACCCGGAACGCCGGGCCGATCGCTTCTGTTGTTCAAGCACGCCCGAGATCCTCTGCCGCAGATCGTCGAGGCTTTCCAAACCGAGAGTCACCGCCAGCTCGTCGTCGATCTCCGGCACCACCTTCTTCTTCAGCCCCTTGACGAGGATTTCATAGCGCACGGTTTTGCCGGCCTTGGCCGGGTCTTCCAGATCCTCGGGCAGGGTCTTGGACGCCTCTTTACGGTCGCCGACCACGGCGCCCTGCAGGGCCTCGTTGATTTCCGGAGGGACGCGTTCCGAACCGAGCACGAAGGAGGCCCCGTTTTCGGAGTACGGCTCCTCCTCGCTGTCCTCGACCCTCCCTTCGAGATCGACTTCGATCAGCATTCCGTCGGCGGCCCGCGTTCCCTCGGCAGGTTCCCACACCGACTGCTCCTCGGCCACCTTGACCAGTTCGCCGTCGATCTCGGCATCACTCACCTCGAGCGACACCGGCGGGAGTTCGAGCGGGCCGATCTCCGGCAGCTCGTACTGCGGCCGCACCTCGAGTTCGGCGGTGAAACGAAACCCGCCGTCCTCGGAGAATTCGAGATCCTTGATCTCGGGTTCGGTGAGCGGCTCCAGGTCGCTCTCACCGTCGAGGATCTCGTGCCACAGGACCCCGGTGAGATGTTCCTGGAGCTCTTCCCTGATCGCGCCGGCATAGCGCGCGCGAACCGCGGCGTCGGGGGCCTTGCCGGGCCGGAACCCCGGGACGTTGGCGGCGCGCCGGATCTTGCGTAGAATGTGCTCGCGTTCCCGGCTCACGGCCTCGGGCTCGAGATTGGCGGTGATCGCCACCGTGTGGTTTGCTGCTCGTGTCACTGAGTAGGGCATGGATGTTTCTCCGGCGAAGTTGAACAGGATGGTGCGAAAGGGGGGACTCGAACCCCCATGGGGGGATCCCCACGAGATCCTAAGTCTCGCGCGTCTACCAGTTCCGCCACTTTCGCGGTGGGGAGTTGGTGAGCCGTGGAGGAATCGAACCTCCAACCTAGTGATTAAGAGTCACTTGCTCTGCCAATTGAGCTAACGGCCCACGACCAACGGTCACTATACGAAAAATGGCGCTGTTGAGCAAGCTCTTTTCACACCCCTCGTCGTTCGGCGGCGCGCCGGTATCCGCGGGCGCATCCGTTGCCTTTCAGAACAGGGAGAAGGGGCGTTGGTGCACGGTTGTTCCGAATTCTGAATTCCGGACTCCTTAACGGTGCACGATGTACTTCATCTCCGACTGCCCGAGCCCGGATTCGGCGATGATGACGACGGCCGACGTGCCACCCGAGAACGCGGGGAGTTTGACTTCCGCCGTAAACCTCCCGGCATTGTCCGTCTCGCCCTCGGCCAGCACGAGGCGTCGCGGTTCTGTGGTCGATTTATAGAGCACCGACACCGTTACGCCGGACACCGGATCATGGGCGATCGAGTCTTCTCCAATGACGGTGACCGTCGCCGGACGGTCATGGTGGAACTCATGTTCGGAGCCCGCCCGCAGGATGAGATGAGCGCGCTCGCGTTGCGCCTCGAGGTAGTCGAGAATGACCTGGTCGAGTGAGGATTCGTTGCCTGCGGGGGCCGCCCGCCTCGCCTCCTTGCTGGAAATCGTCGTGTCGTCAGGACTGGCGACCGCGATGGTCCCCGTCAGACGGTTGACGCCACCCGCCTGAACGGCCTGGACGATCGTGCGGTGTTGGCGTTCCATGAGGGTCGCAACCGCACCCTTGTCGACCTCCTCGGCGATCAGGTCGTGGTAGGGCGTCCGCCGCGTGTAGAGGATCTCTCCGGCGGTGTAAACGAGGGATTCCACGAGGGGGTTGTTTTGCCCCTTGTCCTCTGTTTGGACGTGATAAACCGTGCCGGAGTACTCGATGTCTGTGTTGTAGCCAGTCAGAACCACAGCGAATCGATTCCCTCCAGTCGTCAAGGCTATCTCGGAGTCGCCCTTGGGTCAATCGCAAAGCCCGACCAACACAGAAGTTTGACACCTGTACAATGCGGGCATGCCCCGCCTCAGGCTCCTCTTCGTCTGCATCGGCAACAGCTGCCGGTCACCGATGGCCGAGGCCATGGCCCGCAGCCTCGGCGGCGACCGGGTCGAGGCTCGATCGGCAGGGCTCGCTCCGGCCGGTTTCATTGCGGGTCCGACCGTCGACACCCTGCGGCGTCTCGGGTACCCGACCGAGGGGCTCTCTTCGAAGGGCCTGGACGCAGTCGACACCACCGACTTCGACGTGGTGGTGTCGATGGTGGGCGGCCCACTCCATCAGGTTATTCCGTGCGGGCCGCATGCCCTGCAGATGAACTGGCCTGTTCCAGATCCGTTCGGCGAGGACGAGTCCCTGTACCTCCGCGTCGCTCGAGACATCGAGACCCGTGTGCGCAGTCTCCTGAGGGAGGAATTGGCCGGGGAACTTCTCCCCGGCTGAGGCGTCACACTGGGAGGCGGCGGTATGGCACACTGGAGCCGTGGACTTCGATCAGGTATACGAGCGGTTTCGCCGCCCGGTGTGGCGACTCGCGAGACGGTTCACTGAAAACGAGGAGGAGGCGCTTGACGCCACCCAGGACGTGTTCCTGCGGGTGTGGCGCGGTCTTCCCGGCTTTCGGGGCGAGGCCCGGCTCAGCACGTGGGTTTTTCAAATCGCCTGGAACCACCTCCGCGCGCACCGCCGCAAGATGGGGCGCCAGCCGCTGATGGTCAAGGAGGGAGTGAACGACAGCCGGGAGCTCGTGGACACGGCGACGGACCCGCAACCCGACCCCGAGCGCCGGGCGGCCGCCGCCGAGATGTTCGATCTTGTCGAGGCGGCGTTACGGGAGCTTCCTGAGCACTACCAGATCGTGGTGTGGTTGCGGGATGGAGAGGATCTGAGCTACGAGGAGATCGCGAAGGTTTTGGACGTACCCATCGGCACGGTGCGGTCGCGCATCGCGCGCGCGCGCTCTCTGCTGCGGGATGCGGTGGGGTGGTAATGGAAGATTCGGTGACCGAACGGCTCAGTCGTTTCATTGACGGCGATCTCACCCAGGCGGAGGCCGAGGAGATCGCTTCGGCCGTCACCCTGGACACCGAACTGCGGCGCGAACTCGAGAGCCTGGTTCGCGTCCGCTCCTCGCTGCATGCGTTGGCGGATCGTGACTGCCCGCCGAAAAAGCTCGACATCCTGGTCGCCCCCTTGATCACAGGCCGACCGGACACCGCCCTCAATCGCCCGTGGGTGCGCCGGCTCGCCGCCGCCGCTGTGATCGTCCTCGGCGTCACGGTCGTTCTCGAGGTCCAGCGACGCCAGGAGGGGTCGACGAGAACCGCCCGGCAGGAACGCGCCCTGAAGGGTGGTTCCGCCGAACCGACCGAACGGTTCACCCTCGCGCCGTTGCCGACGGCATCCGCCTCGGACGAGGTTCGTCCGGTGGGCGCCGCGGACCGGTTGCTGTCTGCCCCCGACCCGGAGATCGAAACGGTGCTCGATCCGGCACCGGCTCTCGAGGTGTTGGGTCCCCTCGACGACAGCCCCGCGATCGCCAATGAAAGCGGCTCTCGTGAGAGCCCGGATCCGGGCGCGTCGTTCATTTCCGGCAGACGCGATGCCGAGGGCAAGGGGAACGAGGAGGACCGGGCCGTCGAGGAATCCTCCACGACACCCCCCGACAAGGCAGCGGTCGCCCCGAAGCTCCCGCAGACCCGGACAGCGACCGGTCGCGCCTCCTCGTCGTCCTCCGAAGCTGCGGTCGCGCACGGCCAGTTGTTCGTGTTCATGGCGGCGGAGACGGCGTGGCGGAGCTTCGAGCCTGATGGCCCGTGCGAAGCGGGGCGGTACGCCCTGCGGGTGAGAATCGAGGACGGTGTGGTCCGCGCCGTCTGGCCGGTCGCGAACCCCCCCGCGCCGGCTCGCCAGGTGCGGGCGACTCAACTGGTGCTGGGTCTCGAAATCGACAACGTCGCAGATGGTGAATACGCCGCAGAGGTCGTGGTCGAACCGCGACGACCACCGGATCCTTGACCGGCCACTCCCGCGACCTCGGACCGAGGTCGCGGGAGCGGCGGTTAGAAGCTTCCGAGCGCCTCCCGCTCGTCGTCGAAGACATCGAAGACGGTGATCAACTGCGTCACCTGGAGGATGTCGTTGATCTTGGGCGAGAGGTGCATGAGCTTGAGGTGCCCGCCGCGTTTTGTGACCGTGGTGTAGCACGCGACCATCTCACCGATTCCGGACGAGTCGATAGCCTTGACGTCGCCGAGGTCGAAGAGGATCTCTTTCTTGCCGGCCTCGAGGGCCTGGTTGACGAGCTCGCGGATCTTCACGTCACCCGTGCCGATAGTGATCTTGCCGCCAAGCTCGATGATGCGGATGTTGCCGAGATCACGGATGGTAGCCTTCATGCGCTTCTCCTTTGTTGCCGGTACCGATGGGGGCCGCGATCGAGACTCCCGGGGTCAGTCGTGGTCGACATCGGCTGTGTCCAGTTTTCGTTCCATCAGAACGGCGGTGCCGCCGTTCGGGGTGGTGCTGAATTCGACGCGATTCATGAACTGCCGCATGTAAAAAACACCGCGGCCGCTCGGGCGCAATAAATTCTCGGGGTCGGTCGGGTCGGGGATCTTTGCCGGGTCGAAACCCTGACCTTCGTCCTCGACCGAGATCGTGACCGTGGAATCGTGAACAACGTACTCGAGGCGAACCAGCCGCTTCGGATCCTGGCGATTGCCGTGGCGCACCGCGTTGGCGACCGCTTCGCGGAGGGCGGTGATCAGCCAGTAGTCCTCTTCGGTCGGCCACCCGGCGCGGCGGCAGAGATCGAGCAGGGCGCGTTCCGCGACCTCGATGTTTTCAAACCTGCTCGCTAAAGCCAGGTTGGCCCTCAGGGTTTTGTCGGCGGTCATCTGGGCGGAGAGTATAGCAATGTCGGCGGACCCGGCCGCGGTCAATCGTAGTCGGGGGCGTCGTCGTCGCTCCCGGGTTCGCCGGGTGCCACCATCTGCAACACCCACTGGTGAAAATTGGATTCCGCAGCGGAAACGGGAAGGGCGAGAATCTCCGGCAGCTCGTACGAGTGGAACTCGCGGATCGCCGCGGAGACTGCATCGAAGAGTTTCTCCGGGGTCTTGATCAACAGCAGATATTCGGTGTCCTCGCACACCTTGCCTTTCCACCGGTAGATCGATCGCAGACAGGGGACGATGTTGATGCAGGTCGCCAGACGCCGGGCAATCAGCTCCTCCGAGATCTCCACGGCCTGCTGCTCGGTGCCAACCGAGGTCATGACGAGGGTGATCTTCTCGAGATCGGTCATGGCCGAAAGCTAGCCGAGATCCGCGGGTGAGTCAAGACGCCGGCCTCAGTACCGTCGCAGGAGACCGACCACAAGCCCCTGGATTTCGACCTCGCCGGCGGGAGCGAGGATGACCGGAACCGCCGGGTTCGCGGGTTGCAGCCGCACCCGCGAAGGGCTGTCGCGGAAGATGCGTTTGAGGGTCACCTCGCCGGAGACCAGCGCCACCACCATCTCGCCGTCGGCGGCGGTGCGGGTCCGTTGCACCACCACCAGATCGCCGTCGTGGACCCCGTCGTCGATCATCGACTCGCCGCGCACCACCAGCACGTAATGGTCCCCCGACCGCAGGAAATCCGCCGGTACCGACACGCGTTCGTCATCGGGCAGTGATTCGATGGGCGACCCCGCCGCGACCGCGCCGTACAGAGGCAGGTCGACCGCGGACGGGGCGCTCTCGGTCGCGGCCAGAACAAGACCACGCTTCTGGTGTTTGCGGCGTTCGAGAAAGCCCTTCCGCTCGAGATGTGCGACGTGCTTCTGCGCGCTCGCCGTGCTCCGGAAACCGAAGGCGTCGGCGATCTCCTGGAGGGTCGGCGCCACGCCGTCGTGGTCGATCCGGTCTTCGATGAACTGAAGGACGTCGCGTTGGCGTTCGGTGAGATAGGTCATCGCTGCACTCCCCATCTCGACGATAGGTGAAAATGAGGCGTAAGTCAACGCAATTTCACCCAGGGGACGCTGTGTTTGCAGCGCCCCCTGGGTGAAATTGCAAATGGTCGGGGCGAGTGGACTTGAACCACCGGCCTCACGGTCCCGAACCGTGCGCTCTACCAGGCTGAGCTACGCCCCGCGGGAACGGGATTCTAGCGGATGCGTCGCCCGTTGGCAATAACAAGCTTCGGGTTCCGGGTCGTTGCCGGCCGACCTTTCTTGAAATCGGGATTTGACACCCCGGCGGTCGTCTCGCTAGCCTGCTGGCTCCGTGGTGACACGGTTCGACCCCGGCAGGGTCGGGCGGCCCGGGTCTGCTACAGGGTTTTTTGGGGGGGAAGAGGATGGCGAATGAACGCTCGCAGTGGACCGGCCGCCTCGGTTTCGTTCTGGCGGCCTCCGGCAGCGCGATCGGCCTCGGCAACCTGTGGAAGTTCCCATACATCTGCTACGAAAACAACGGCGGCGCGTTCGTTCTGGTCTATCTGGCGGCGATCGCCGTGGTCGGCATTCCGATCATGGTGGCGGAGGTCCTGCTCGGCCGGCGGAGCCAGAAGAACCCGGTCGGCGCGTTCCGGGTTCTGGCGCAGGGAAAGGCGGGTGGGCGTTGGTGGCAAGCCGTCGGTTTCCTGGGGGTCATGACGGGGTTTGTCATCCTCTCGTACTACAGCGTCGTCGCCGGTTGGACCATCCGCTACATCGTGATGGCGGTGTCGGGTAAACTCGGGGCCCTCGCCCATCACCCCGCGGCGCTGCAGTCGTTCTTCGGCGATTTTCTCGGCAATCCGTGGCAGCAGATCTCCTTTCACTGCCTCTTCATGGGGGCGACCATCGGCATCGTCTATTTCGGCGTCGGCCGCGGCATCGAGAGGGCCGCCAGGTTCCTCATGCCGGTCTTGGTGTCGATTCTGGTGATGTTGGTGATTTACTCGTTCTGGACCCCGGGGTTCAATGAGGCGGTGCGCTTTCTGTTCCGTCCGAACTTCGGCGAACTGACCGCAGGCGGTGTCCTCGAGGCCCTCGGCCACAGTTTCTTCACTCTCAGCCTGGGGATGGGGGCCATGCTCACCTACGGCAGCTACATGCAGAAGCGGGACTCGATTCCGCGCGCCGCCCTGACGATCTGCGCGATGGACACGCTGATCGCCATCATGGCCTGCATCGTGATGTTTTCGATCATCTTCAGCTTTGACTTCGAGGTGACGAAGAGCTCGACCATTTTGTTCACGACCCTCCCGGTGGTGTTCTTCCAGATGCCCGGCGGGGCGGCGGTCAGCGCGCTCTTTTACGTGCTGGTGGCTTTTGCCGCCCTGACCAGCACCATCAGCCTGCTCGAGGTCGTCGCGAGCTACGCCATCGACGAGCTCGGCTGGCGCCGCCAGCGAGCGACGCTGACCATGGGTGCGGCAATTCTGGTATTCGGCGTTCTCAGCGCCGTCAGCCTGGGAGGCAACCCCACCCTGTCCAACATCAACTTCATCGGCCGCGCCTCGACCGCGGGGGTCTTCGGGACTCTCGACTATCTCGCCAGCAACTGGTTCCTGCCGGTCGGCGGGTTCTTGATCGCACTCTTCACCGGCTGGTTCCTGGGCCGCGATGCGGCGAAAGAGGAGCTCGAGGAGGGCTCGGGCCCTCTCGGTTGGGAGTTCCCGCTGTGGCGCTTTCTCATCCGGATCGCCGCGCCGCTCGCCGTCGGCGCCATCATCGTCAGCGTGATCCTCGGCGCCGAGTACCAATAGGCGGGTTCTTTTCCTGTGCGGCCCATTCTCGAGATCAGGGGCCGCCGCCGGAAGCGATGAGTTTTCGTGCCTCCGCCAGGCGGAGTGCGGCATCCAGCTCGTCGAACTCCTCGGCGGATGCGGTCTTGAGCCTATCGAGCGCTTCTGCGTGGGCCAGTTCGGCCGTTTCGAGATCGATCTGGTCGGCGGTTTCGGCCACCATCGCGAGCACCGTCACGGCGTCGGGCTGGACCTCCGCAAAACCGCCCTGCACAACCAGCCGGCCGTGCTCGGAACCCGCGGTCCATTTCACCTCGCCGGTCCCCAGCGAGGTCAAAAGCGGAGTGTGGCCCGGCAGGACGCCGAGCTCGCCGAGGGCGCCGGGGATCCGGACCTCGCTCGCCCGTGCTTCGAGCACCCGGCGCGACGGAGTGACAACCTCGAGGCGCAACATCTCTGCCATCTCAGTCCTCGGCCTTCATCTTCTCGGCCTTCTCGACCGCTTCCTCGATGCCGCCGACGTAGAGGAAGGCCTGCTCGGGCAGGTGGTCGTAGTCTCCGGCGCACAGCCCCTTGAATCCGGCCACGGTGTCTTCGACTTTGACGTAGCGACCCTTCATGCCGGTGAACTGCTCGGCGACGTGGAAGGGCTGCGAGAGGAAGCGCTGGATCTTGCGCGCGCGGGCGACCGTTCGCCGGTCGTCCTCGGACAGCTCGTCGATCCCGAGGATCGCAATGATGTCCTGGAGGTCCTTGTAACGCTGGAGGATCCGTTGGGTTTCACGGGCGACCATGTAGTGCTCCTCGCCCACGATCGCCGGGTCGAGAATGCGCGAGGTCGAAGCGAGCGGATCGACCGCGGGGTAGATGCCGAGCTCGGAGATCTGCCGTGACAGCACCGAGGTGGCGTCGAGGTGGGCAAACGCCGCCGCCGGCGCCGGGTCGGTCAGGTCGTCGGCGGGGACGTAGATCGCCTGCACCGAGGTCACCGAGCCCTTTTTGGTCGAGGTGATGCGCTCCTGGAGTTCGCCCATCTCGGTCGCCAGGTTGGGCTGGTAGCCCACGGCGGACGGCATGCGACCGAGCAGGGCCGAGACCTCGGAGCCCGCCTGCGTGAAACGGAAGATGTTGTCGATGAAGAGCAGCACGTCCTGGCCTTCGGAGTCGCGGAAGTGCTCCGCCACGGTGAGGCCGGTGAGTCCGACGCGGAGGCGGGCCCCCGGGGGCTCGGTCATCTGACCGTAGATGAGGGAGGCCTTGGAGTTCTCCCAGTTCGAGGGGTCGATGACGCCGGCCTCGGTCATCTCGAGCCACAGGTCATTGCCCTCGCGCGTGCGCTCACCGACACCGGCGAACACCGAGTACCCGCCGTGCTGGAGGGCGACGTTGTTGATCAACTCCATGATGATGACGGTCTTGCCGACGCCGGCACCGCCGAACAACCCGGTCTTGCCGCCCTTGGTGTAGGGCTCGAGGAGGTCCACCACCTTGATGCCGGTCTCGAACATCTCGGTCTCGGTGGACTGCTCGGACAGGGGTGGCGCCGTGCGGTGGATCGGCAGCCGCTCATCGGTGTCCACCGGCCCCATGCCGTCCACGGGTTCACCGAGCACGCCGAGCACGCGGCCGAGGGTCTTGCGGCCCACGGGGACGGAAATCGGCTCGCCGAGATCGGTTGCCTCCATGCCGCGAACCATGCCGTCGGTGGGCTGCATGGCAATGCAGCGGGCGCGGTTCTCGCCCAGGTGCTGGGCGACCTCGACGGTGACATCAATGGGGACCACCCCTTTGTCACCGTTGTCGACGATCTTGACCGCGTTCAAAATCGCCGGGAGGTGCTTTTCGGGAAACTCGACGTCCACCACCGGGCCGATGACCTGAACCACGCGTCCGTTGACTTGCTGACTCATGTGTTGACGACTCCCTATCCCTCGAGCGCCTGGGCGCCGGAGACGATCTCGATCAGTTCCTTGGTGATGGCGGCCTGCCGCGTGCGGTTGTAGAGCATTGTCAGAGCGTCGATCATGTCACCCGCGTTGCGGGTGGCGGCATCCATGGAGGTCATGCGCGCCGCCTGCTCGGCGGCCGCCGAGTCGTAGAGAGCGCGCTGCACCTGGGTCTCGACGTGCCGCGGCAGGAGCTCGGCGAGCAGGGTCCGCGCGTCGGGTTCGTAGAGGTAGTCCACCTGGGACTGGACCTGGTCGTCGGCGATCTTCGGCGGTTCCAGGGGCAGCAACCTCGTCACGGTGACGTCCTGACGGATCATGTTGACGAAGCTGTTGTAAGCCAGCCACACGGAATCCACAGCCCCCGAGGTGAAGGCCTCGATGAACTGCTGCCCGAGCCGGGGGCCGTCTGCGGCCGACAAATTGGAGATCGTGTCCCGCTCGTTGATGATCAGCGGCCAGCGCCGCGAGCGGAAATAATCGGACGCCTTGCGGCCCACGGCCGCCAGTTGGACGTCGGTCCAACGCCCGCTCTGGAGGTCCTTCTCGACGGACCGGAGCAGGTTGGAGTTGAATGAACCGCACAGGCCCTTGTCGGACGAGATGACCACCACCCAGGTCTTTTCGCCCTCGTGAGCCTCGAGCAGCGGGTGGCTGAACTCGGTCCTCGCGGCGACGTTGGCGAGGACGTGCGCCAGGGTGTCGGCCCACGGCCGCGCATGGGTGATGGCCTCCTGAGCGCGCCGCAATCGGGAGGCGGCCACCATCTTCATGGCCTTGGTGATCTGCTGCGTCCCCTTGACGGACTGGATCCGCCGGACAAGATCCCTGGTGTTAGGCAAGGCCGGCCTCCGGGTGTTCCTTGAGGAAGAGGCCGACGGCCGCCTTGATCAGCTGCGACAGCTCCTCCGAGGTTTGGTCATCGAGGACTCCGGTGCTGACGATCCGGTCGAGGGTCGCGGCGCCGTTGTCGCGGGCGTGGCGGTGGAGGAACGGCTCGAAGGCGCCGATGGCCGACACCTTCATGGTGTCGAGCATGCCCTTGGTACCGGCGAAGATGGAGACGATCTGGAGTTCGACCGGGATGGGATGGTACTGGCCCTGTTTGAGGAGCTCCATCAGGCGCTCGCCACGCGACAGCTGGCGCTGGGTCGCCTTGTCGAGGTCGGATCCGAACTGGGCGAAAGCCGCGAGTTCACGGAACTGGGCGAGGTTGAGGCGCAGGGAACCGGCAATCGACTTCATGGCCTTGATCTGGGCGTTGCCACCGACGCGGCTGACCGAGAGGCCGACGTTCACCGCCGGCCGCTGACCGGCGAAGAACAGATCCGACTCGAGGTAGATCTGGCCGTCGGTGATGGAGATGACGTTGGTGGGAATGTAGGCCGAGACGTCGCCCATCTGGGTCTCGATCACCGGCAGCGCGGTCAGGCTGCCGCCGCCGAGCTCGTCGTTGAGCTTCGAGGCGCGTTCGAGGAGCCGCGAGTGGAGATAGAACACGTCGCCGGGGTAGGCTTCGCGGCCCGGCGGCCGGCGCAGCAGAAGTGAGATTTCACGGTAAGCCTGGGCGTGTTTTGTGAGATCGTCGTAGAAACAGATGGCGTGGCCCCGGTTGTACATGAAGTACTCGCCGAGGGCCGCACCGGCGTAGGGCGCCAGGTACTGCAGCGGCGCCGGCTCGGATGCGGTGGCCGAAACCACGATGGTGTGATCCATGGCGCCGTTGCGGTCGAGGATGGCGACCACCTGGGCGACGGTCGAGGCCTTCTGTCCGATCGCGACGTAGATGCAGACGTTGCCGGTGCCCTTCTGGTTGATGATCGAATCGAGGATGACGGCGGTCTTGCCGGTCTGGCGGTCGCCGATGATGAGCTCACGCTGGCCGCGGCCGATCGGGATCATCGAGTCGATGGCCTTGATGCCGGTCTGCATCGGCTCCTTCACCGGCTGCCGTGCGACGACGCCCGGGGCGGTGCGTTCGAGCGGGTAGCGGTCGACCGCGTCGACCGGGCCCTTGCCGTCGAGCGGCCGGCCGAGGGGATCGACGACCCTGCCGATCAGACCGGGCCCGACCGGGATGTCGAGGATGCGTTTGGTGCGCCTGGCCTCGTCGCCCTCCTGGACGAGATGGACCTCGCCCATGAGCACGCAGCCGACGTTGTCGTCCTCGAGGTTGAGGGCGAGCCCGAAGACATCATGCGGCAGCTCGATGAGCTCGCCGGCCATCACGCCGTCGAGCCCGTAGATGCGGGCGATGCCGTCGCCCACCGAGATCACCGTTCCGACCTCGGACATGTCGATGGCGGTTTCGAACCCTTCGATCTGGCGGCGGATGATGTCCGCAATCTCGGCGGCTTTGATCTGCATGTGTTACCCCTGTTCGACCTGAATCTCTTTGCTCAGACGTTTGAGTTCACCGGCGAGCGAGCCGTCAAAGACCCGCGACCCCACCTGCAACCGGAAGCCCCCGAGGAGCTCCCGCTTCTCCGAAAAGTCGGCGACCACTTCGGCGCCCTCGATCGCAGCCACCACGCTCAACAGCTGACTTCGCTCGGTTTCGTCGAGACCAAACGCGGTTTCGACCGTGGCACGGACGCGACCGAGTTTTCGATCGACCAGCTCCCGGTAGGACGCGGCGATGTCCGGGAGGTGCTGCATGCGGTAGTGCTGCTGGACGACGTGAAGGAACCGGCGGGTCGGCTGGCCGGTGCCGAGGGCGGTGAGCACGGCGTCCAGAATCTCGGTTTTCTTCTCGGCAGCCACCGTCGGCGTCACCAGCACGCGCTCGAACTCCGGGACGGCGGCGAGGGCCGTGGCGACGGCATCGAGCTCGTCGGCCACCGGCTGCAAACGCTGCGGTTCGTCTTTCTCGACGACCGTCAAAAGGGCCTTGGCATACGGGATCGCACGGAAGCGGCCCATCTCAGTCCTCACCTTCGAGGTGCCGCATGGCTTCGAGGCTGCGGTCGAAGACCCGGCGGCGGTCCGCGTCGGTCATATCCCGGCTCAGGAGATCGCGGGCGAGCTGGGCGGTGAGGTCGGCGGTGTCCTGGGCCAGCCGGGCCCTGGTTTCGGTTTCGCGGCGGCTGATTTCGTCCGCCACCCGCTTGAGGAACCGCTCCTCGTCGAGGCCGGTCTGCTCGGCAATCCGTTGTGCCTCGGCCTTGCCGTCGACCTCCGCGCGCGCGGTGATCTCGGCGATCTCTTTTTCGATGTCGGCCAGGCGCTTCTTCATTTCAGCCTGAAGACGGTCGGCGTCCTCGAGTTGGGTGCGCGCGTTGGCGAGCTCCTCGGCGATGCCCTCGCGGCGGGCGTCCAAGAACGCCGACATCGGTTTCCCGACGTAGCGTTGCAGGATGTACAGAAACAGCGTCAGGTTGACCGGCAGCCAGATGAAGTCCGGGATGCCGAGGTGCTTGGCGCCGTTGTCGACCAGAAGGGCAAAGATCAGAGCGCAGACGAAGACCAGGCCCCAACCCACCACCGACCTCATGATGCCATCTCCCTCCCGAGCAACCGTCCGGCCAGCAGCCGCGCGAGCTCTTCGGCCCGGCGGCGGAGCTCACCCCGCACCGCTTCGGCATCCTTGTCCAGGCTTTCGACGACGGCGGCGAGTCGTTCGTCGGCCTGCGCGCGGGCCGTTTCCAACGCCCGCTGGCGGGCGTCCATGGCCCGCTGACGGGCGTCGGCTCGATTCTTCCCGGCGTCCCGCGCGGCGTTCTGAAGCTGTTCCTCGATGCGGGCGACAGCGGCGAGGTATTCCTCGTTTCGCGCTGACCATTCCCGCTTCGCACCGTCGATCCGCTGCCGGCGGTCGGCGAGAACCGCCGAGACCGGCTGGATGAGATAACGGTGGACGAGCCACAACGTCACCCAGAAGCACACCATGATGAGAATCAGCGATGCATTCGGTGGGGACATGGGCCGCTCCCGGCTCGCTCCGCTCCCGTGTTCACGACCTGTTCAACACGAGGCGGCTCAAGCTAACAGATACTCCCGGCACGGTCAAGACGCAACGTCTGCCTTTGTTGTGGTTTTTTTCACACCCTTGGCGTCCATCGTGACGGCACCCTCGAGGAAGGCACCGTCCTCCATGACCAGGGCCGGCGTCTGAATATCCGCCCACACCTTGGCGGTGGCGTGGAGCATCACCTGCTCGGTCGAACGAATGGTGCCCCGGACCTCGCCGCCGATGACGCAGCGGGCGACCTCGAGTTCCCCTTCCACGACCCCGCCCTCGCCGATCACGAGCTCGGCCTGCGAGCGCACCTTGCCCTCGATCCGCCCATCGACGCGGAAATAGGTCTTGAATTCGAGTTCACCGCGAATGGTGCACCCGGAATCGACGAAGCCGTTCAACGCGTCGCCTCCACGAGCCATCACTCACCCCCCATCAAGAGATCGAACACACGCATCAGTTCGTTCTGGTCGGCACACGAAATCGTGATGATGCCGCCGCGCCGGCGAGCGCGGATTTCGACCGGCGCGCCGATCCGCAGGGCCAGCTTTTCCTCGGCGGCCACCAGGTTGGGGTCCCGCGGCGGCCGCGCCGCCGGTTTTTTCGGCACGTCCTCGTCGCGGACGTCTTCCCTCTGCTCGGCCGCCGCCCGCTCCAGATCACGGACGCTGAGACCGGTTTCGACCGCCCGCTGGGCCCAACGGAGACGGGTGGCGTCGTCAGCAAAGGCGAGCAGCGTCCGGGCGTGGCCTGCCGACAGCTCCCCCCGCTCCACGAGGCTCTGGATCTCCGGCGGGAGCTTGAGCAGGCGCAGGGCGTTGGCAACCGTGCTGCGATCCATGGCGACCCGCTCGGCGATCTCGGCCTGAGTGAGACCAAGGCTCGATCGCAGCTGGTCGAATGCTCGCGCCTCTTCGAGCGGGGTCAGGTCGCGCCGCTGCAGGTTTTCAACCAGGGCGAGCTCAAGCTGGGCGGCGTCTTCGAGGCGCTCCCGAATCACCGCCGGCACGGTCCGCAGACCCGCCCGCCTGGCCGCCCGCCAACGGCGCTCCCCGGTGACGATGGTGTACCGATCCTGCCCGTCCTCACTCACCAGCAGGGGTTGGAGGACACCGTGACGGCGGATCGACGCCGTCAGTTCTTCGATCGCGGCCTCGTCGAAATGGTGGCGTGGTTGGTGCGGGTTCGGATGCAGCCGGTCAACCGGGATTTCGGCCATCCCCGAACGCGCGTGGGGGGTGTCCGGTATCAGCGCCTTCAACCCGCGGCCGAGGACCTGCTTAGCGGTCACGCGAAACCTCCATGCGCTCAAGATACTCGCGGCCGAGCTCGAGGTAGGCCTGCGAGCCCCGACTCCGCAGGTCGTACGCGTGAATCGGGCGGCCGAACGAGGGCGCCTCGGCGAGACGAATGTTGCGCGGCACCACCGTTTGAAACACCAGGTCCCCGAACACCGCCCGCACCTCGTCCGCCACTTGCTGCGCGAGGTTCGTCCGCTCGTCGTACATGGTCAAGAGCACACCGTCGATGACCAGCCCCGGGTTGAGGAATCGCCGCACCTCGTCGATCGTGGTCATCAGGTTCGACACCCCCTCCATCGCGAAGTACTCGGCCTGGATCGGCACCAGGAGCCCGGTGGCGGCGGCGAGGGCGTTGAGGGTCAGCAGGCCGAGCGACGGCGGGCAATCGACGAACACGAATTCGTAGCCGGCGGTGTGCTCGGGCGCGAGGGCGTCGCGCAGGCGAAACTCGCGCCCCACCATCCCCACCAATTCGACCTCGGCTCCCGCCAGATCGGGGGTCGTGGGGATCAGCGTGAGGTGGGGAAACTCGGTCCGATGGGCGATTTCGCCGACCGTCTTTCCGCCCAGCAGCAGATCGTACGAGGTGGCCGCGCCAGCCCCGCCCCGCCACCCGAGACCCGAGCTGCAATTGGACTGCGGGTCGAGATCGACCACCAGGGTCCTGTGTTCATACGCCGCCAGGGTGGCCCCGAGGTTGATGGCGGTCGTCGTCTTGCCGACCCCGCCCTTCTGGTTCGCCACCGCGATGATCCGCGTCTCAGCCATGCCGCACCACCGGGGGACGGCGGGCACACCACCCCCGGCGCGGTGCCCGCTCCGGGCCCCGCCGCCGGGCGCGGTCCAGGGTCCGCGTCGCAGGGGGTTTCACGTGAAACATGGTTGCAGCCGACAGAGCCGGCCGCGATCGAGGCCGGGCGTCGCCGAGCTTAGCACACGCCACCCGGGGTGGCCCAACAGGCGGGTTTCGCCCGCCACCGTCGTCCACAACACCACCTCGCCCCCCGGATGGAGCCGCTCGCGGGCCCACGTCACAAGCGCGTCGTCGCCTCCCACCGCGCGGGCCACGATGCGGTCCCACCGGCGCTCCGGCCTGATCGTTTCGTACCGACCGCATTCGGCCTCCGCATCGAGACCGAGCTCGCGGATCACCAGCTTCAAAAAGGCCCACCGCTTCTGTCGTGGCTCGAGCAGGGTCCCTCGCCAGCCCGGGACGGTAGCGAGCAGCGGCACGCCCGGCAGACCGGCCCCACTCCCGACATCGAGCAGCGTCCCCGCGCCGGTCAACAGCGGGGCCGCCGCCAGGGCGTCGACGATGTGCCGTTCGACCAACTCTTCCCGGCTCGCGAAGCTCACCAGGTTGTGGCGGCCGGACCACCGCTCCAGAAGCTCGGCGTACGCCACCAGCTTGCCGAGAGCGGCGCCGGATGCGTGCGGCGCCAACAGTTCCGAGTAAGTCGCTGCCGCGCTCATGGTTCCCGGCCGGAGGCGGCCAGCCAGCCGGCGAGGACGGCGACCGCGGCCGGGGTCATTCCGGGGAGCCGCTCGGCGTCAGCGAGGGTCGGTGGCCGGGCGGCAGCCAGCGCTTCCGCCGCCTCCCGCGACAACCCCGGCATCGTGCGCGGGTCGAGGTGCGCGGGAATCGGGATGTGGCGCAGTCGTCGCACCCGGTCACGCTCCCGTTCGTGCCGCGCGAGATACCCGTCGTACCGCAGTAGACCGAGAACCACCCGGCGGTCCTCCAGGCTCAGACCGTCGAATTGGGGCAGCCTCGCCGCCACGTCCTCGGCGGCCACGTCCTGGCGCTTGAGAATCTGCGCCCAGGTCGTCGGGGCAGCAAAGTCCACCCCCGCGACCTCGCGAACCCGGGCCCGGGTCTCGGTGTCCGGGTTGAGGCGCGCCAGACCGAGGGCGGTTCCCGCCGCGCGACGGCGTGTCCAGCGTTCACGTTCCACGTGAAACATCCGTTCGGGAACCAGCCCCAGCCGCCACCCGTCCTCCATCAGCCGCTCGCGCGCCGAGTCCACTCCCAACAGCAACCGGTGTTCGGCGCGCGAGGTGAACATGCGGTAGGGCTCACGGTGGTCGCGGCCGCAGATGTCGTCGACCAGAACCCCGAGATAGGCATCCTCCCGCCGCGGCACGAAGCGCGGTTCGCCGCGCCGGGCGAGAACGGAATTGATCCCGGCGAGCAGCCCCATAGCCGCCGCCTCCTCGTAGCCCGAGGTCCCCAGCAGCTGGCCGGCGAGGTACAACCCCGGCACGGTCCGGCTCTCGAGCGTCACGTCAACCTGTCGGGGAGCCACCACGTCGTACTCCACCGCATAGCCGTGGCGAAGCAACACCGCGCCCTCGAGACCCGGCACCGCGTGCACCACCCGCTCCTGAACATCGGCCGGGAGGCTGGTGGAGAGGCCGTTGACATAGATGCTCTCTCCCTCCAGCTCCTCGGGTTCGAGAAAGACGGTGTGGGTTTCGTGGTGCGGAAACCGCACGACCTTGTCTTCGATCGACGGACAGTACCGCGGTCCGACGCCTTCGATGGCTCCGGCATACAACGGCGACCGATGGAGATTGGCGCGGATGATCTCCTGCACCGCCGGAGTCGTTCGCGTCACCCAGCACAGACAGCGGTTGCGGACCTCCCGGGTGCGCCACGAAAAAGGCCGCGGCCGGTCGTCGCCCGGTTGCTCCTCGAGCCGACCCAGATCCAGCGACGATCTCGCCAGCCGCGGCGGTGTCCCGGTCTTGAAGCGCCGCAGTTCGAGCCCGAGCGCCGCCAGATCCCGCCCCAACTCCGTGCTCGGCCGCTCCCCGTGGCGGCCGCCCGGCCGGCGGTCTTCGCCGGTATGGAGCACGCCACCGAGAAACGTCCCGGTCGTCAGAATCACCGCGGAAGCCGCGAGTGAGCGGCCGCCGCAGAGGCGAACGCCGCACACCCGCCGGTCATCGGCAAGGACTCCCTCGACCTCGCCTTCGATCAGGCGGACCCCGCGGAGGCCCTCGACCGCCCTCCGCATCTGCCTGGCATACATGGTCTTGTCGCACTGTGCCCGGGGTCCCCACACCGCCGGTCCGCGCGACCGGTTGAGGGTCTTGAACTGAATCCCGGCCCGGTCGGCCGCCCACCCCTGCAGCCCCCCGAGGGCGTCTACCTCGGCCACCAGGTGCCCCTTGCCGATCCCGCCGATGGCCGGATTGCACGGCATCTGCGCGACGGTCGAACGATCGAGCGTCACCACTCCGACAGTGGCGCCCATGCGGGCCGCGGCGGCGGCCGCCTCGCATCCCGCGTGCCCCGCGCCCACAACCACCACATCGAACGCCGCCACGATCATTTCCCGATGCAGAAAGCGGCAAAAACCTGGTCGAGGACGGTCTCGTCGTCGACCTCGCCGAGCAGCTCTTCCACCGCCTTCAATGCCCACCGCACATGCTCCGCCGCAAGCTCGGGAGACGACCAGTCCGCGCCGTCGAGAGCCGCTTGCGCCCGCTCGAGGGCCGCCCGGTGACGCGCCGCCACCGCCACCGCGCCGCCGAGATCGGCAACCCCGCCGAGGACGAGCTCGGTCAACCGCCGTCGGAACGCCTCGATGCCCTCGCCGGTGTGGCACGAAATCGCAAGCCACCCCTCTTCCTCCGGGCAGCCGAGGTCGGCCTTGGATCGCAGCCGGATGGCCGGCACTCCTTGTGGCGCCTGGGTCGTCACCGGCCCATCCGCCGCCCACAGCACGATCACCAGGTCAGCCGCCGCCGCCGCGCCCGCCGCGCGTCTCCGCCCCTCCTCCTCCACCTCGTCGCCCCCAACCCGCAGCCCCGCCGTGTCCTGGACCACGAGGCGGACGCCGCCGACCTCGATCTCGGTCTCGAGCACGTCCCGGGTCGTCCCCGGCTCGGACGAGACTATGGCCCGGTCAGCCCCACTTAAATGATTGAAAAGAGTAGACTTGCCAGAATTCGGCGGGCCAATGATCGCGGCCCTCAAACCGTCTCGGATCCTGGCTCCGGCGTCCGCCGTGCCCACCAGATCGGCCACCCGGCGGACACAGCGCGCGGCCTGATCCCGAATCTCCGCCTCGGCCACCACCACCGCCTGCGCCTCGAACTCGAGCGACGCGTCGACCAGGGCTGCCAGGGTCACCAACTCTTCGCGCAACCGACCGAATTGCCGCGACAGGTTGCCCGCCAGCTGTTCGCGTGCATTCCGCAGCTGCCAGGCGGTCTCTGCCGCCACCAGGTCGCGCACCGCCTCGGCCTGGACGAGGTCGAGCTTGCCGTTGGCCACTGCGCGGCGGGTGAACTCGCCCGGTTCGGCGCGGCGCGCGCCCGCCGCCACGCACGCGTCGATGATGCGCTCGACGAGAAAGGGCGAGCCGTGGACGGTGAGTTCGATCATGTCTTCGCCGGTGTACGACCGCGGCGCCGGGTACGTCACCGCCACCCCGCGCTCCAGGGTCCGCCCGCCCGGTTCCCGGATCCCGACCAGGGCGGCCCGCCACCCGCGCGTGACATCGGCCTCGGGGCAGACCGCCGCCGCAACCCCCGCGGTCGCCGGTCCGCTGACCCGGATCACCGCCAGCGCACCGCGGCCGGCGGCCGTGGCGCGCGCGACGATGGTGTCAGCGCCGCCGGCGAGGGCGGATGACAATTTTCTTGAGGAACCCATCACCATCAGAATCGGTCTCGACGCCGGGATCGTCGGCGAGGGCGAGGTGGATCTCGCGCCGCGCCGCCGGCGTCAGCGGACCCAGGGTCACGGGGGAACCGGTGCGGATCGCCTCGTCCGCCGCAGCCTCGGCTTTCTCCTGGAGCTTGTGAGCGCGGCGGGTCTTGAAGCCGTCGCTGTCGAGATGGACCGGCAGGTGGGCCGCGAGGCGACGGTTGAGGACGCGGTTGCACAGGTATTGCAGGGCATCGAGACCCCGCCCTCCGGAGGCGGTCAACAGATGCACATCGGCGCCGACCAGCTCCCCTTCGAGAGCTTCCTCCCGCACGTCGAGGCGCGCGGTGACGTCGAGCCCTCCGGCGCGGCTGGTTTCCGACATGAAGAGACCGAGAACCGCCACCGGGTCGATCTCCGCCTCGATCTCGACCGGCTCGCCCGCCCCGGTCTTGAGGACCTCGTACTGAATCTCCTCCAGCCGCGCGTCGAGGCCGGCACAGGCGGAGCTCAACGCCTGGTCGAGCGTCGCGCCGCGAAAGCTCTTTCGCTCCGTCATTATTTCGCGTCCTTCCTCTGCGCGCGTTTGCCGCCGCCGATCTTCCGCTCGCCCACGATGTGGAGGGTGATCTCCTGTTGGATGATCGTGATCACGTTGTTCGCCAACCAGTACAGCACCAGGCCCGAAGGGAACTGCAGAAACATGACGCCGAAGATCAGGGGCATCATCCGCATCAGCCGCTGTTGTTGGGGATCGCCCGCCTGCGGCGCCAACCGCTGTTGGAGCCACATGGTGGCGGTCATCAGGATCGGCGTGACGTACAGCGGATCCTTGGCCGAGAGGTCGGTGATCCACCAGATAAACGGTTCGTGGCGCAGCTCGATCGCCTTGAGAAACAGCTGATACAGCGCCCACAACAGGGGCAGCTGCACCAACAGCGGCAAACAGCCGGCCATCGGGTTGACGCCCTCCTGTTTGTACAGCGCCATCATCTCCTGGTTCATCTTGGCGCGAGCCTGGGGGTCGGTCTTTTTCTTCTTGAATT
Organism: Candidatus Sulfomarinibacteraceae bacterium; assembly: GCA_963823345.1. Lineage (GTDB taxonomy): Bacteria > Acidobacteriota > Thermoanaerobaculia > Thermoanaerobaculales > Sulfomarinibacteraceae > Sulfomarinibacter. The sequence continues at coordinate 99,441 of CAWGLE010000004.1, read as the reverse complement.
TGGCCTGGATCTCCTTGACCTTGGGCTGCACCTTGGCCATCTTGCGCATCGACACCGTGGAGGTGTGCATCAGCGGAAAGAGGAGGATCCGGATTCCCAGGGTGAGGAGGATGATCGCCACACCGTAGTTGCCGACGTGACCGTAGATCCACCGCAGTGCCTTGAGAAAGAAGACCGAGATCGGCGCGAAGATGCCGAAGTCCAGGGTCTCCTCGAGCCCGCCTCCAAGCGACTGCAGCAGGTCGTAGTCCTTGGGAGCGCCGAGCAGCTCCCCACGCAGGACCCCGCGGGCGGGGGCGACCGCGATCTCCAACACCTGGCTCGGTTTCTCGGCGCTGCCGCCGAACTCGAGCGCCCGGATGCTGACCTCCGAAACCCCGGTCTCCGGGCGCAGAATCGACAAGAAGTAGGCGTCCTCGAAGCCCGCGTAGGCGAAGCTCCCCGCGGTCAGGGTGCGCGTGTCCTTGACCTTGCGGCGTTTGAACCGCTCCACCTCGCCATCGGCCATGACGATGCCCTCACCCCACAGGGCCAGCCGGCTGTCGCTTTCCTCGGCGCTGAGATTCCGCATCCCGGTGCCGACGCTGAGCATGTCCTCCGTCCGCGTCCCGGCCGTTTCGATCTCGACGTCGAGCCCGAAGCCGTCATCGGACAGGGCCAATCGTTTCGTCACCGCGTTGCCACGGCCGTCCGCCCAACGCAAGACCACGCCGTCACCATCCTGCTCGACCTGATACAGCTCGACGTCAGGTCCGGCCGGGGTTACCAACTGCAACGGCAGCGAGCGATCCGGCAGGGGAACGTCCTGCACCAGGTTGACCGGGTTCCCGTCGTCGTTGTCGTAGTGGGCAAGACGATAGGACGAGACGGCCGCGCCACGGTTGGTCACGACGACCGTGATGTCATCGTTCGCCAGAGTGATCTCTTCTTCGATGGTGGCACCGAGAACCTCGTCGGTCGGCTGGGCGGCCGGCTCGGATACACCGCCCTCGCCACTCTCGGTGCTCTCTGTGGCGGGGGGCTCGGCCGCCCGGTCCCGCATCGCCGTATTCTCGGCCGCCGGCCCTGGCGGAGTTTGCGTTCGCTGCGGCGGCGGGAATATCAGCGACCACGCAAACAGGATCGCCGCCGACAAGACGAATGCCAGCAGTAGCCTCTTCTCCATATGCCTTCTTCTTCCTCGGTCTTCAGGCGAGATGCTCTGCTGCAGGGCCAACCGCAGCCCCGATCCCCGCCTCCCGGCTTCGCCTCAAACACCGCAGAAAATCTCGTTCGAGCTCCGACCACGGCGCCGTCGCGCACCCCTGCCGTGCGTTGGCGACGATGTCCAGCCTGTCGATGCCACCCGGGCGCTGGTGGAGACGATACAACTCCCGCAGCCTCCGTTTGCAACGCGCTCGGGTCACCGCGCCCCCGACTTTTCGTGAGGCCGTCACTCCGAACCGACCGCGGTCCTTCTCCGCCGGCATCACAAACAGCACCACGTACCGACCCGGAAAACGTTCACCGCGCGTGTACAGCCTTTGAAAATCAGCTCGTTTCTTGAGCCGATGCGTTGGGCGAAAAATCAGGCGCCGTTCAGACGGCAATCCGCTTGCGACCCTTACGACGGCGTTCGCTCAGGACCTTGCGCCCGCCCTTGGTGCGCATGCGAACCCGGAAGCCATGGGTCTTTTTGCGCTTGCGATTGTTGGGCTGAAAAGTTCTTTTCATGGTCTTCTCTCTCCCCGAAATTACGGGCGCGTCACGATATCGCAGGCGTCAAGGCGTGTCAAGCAACGCCTTGCCCGCGCTGTGCTAGCCTACTCGAATGGACCATTGGCAGCACCTCCTACCACACCTCCGCCAGATGATGGGCGACGACGAATTCACGACCTGGATCGCGCCGCTGGCGGTTCACGAGGCGTCCGACAACACGGTCACCCTGACCACCGACAACCTGATCGTCGGGGATTGGGTCCGCGACCACCTGCTCCGCGACATCGAGACGGTGGCTCGCAGCCACTTCGGCCCTGACTTCCGGGTCGTGATCAGCGAGGGCGAGAGCCCGACCGGCGGCCACGCTTCGCCGCCCGCGGCCGGTCTCGGACCGCACCCCTTCAACCCGACCTTTACCTTCGATCGTTTCGTGGTCGGTTCGTCGAACCAGTTCGCAGCCGCTGCCGCCGAGGCGGTGGCGGAACGCCCCGGGGCAGCCTACAACCCTCTCTACCTCTATGGCGGTTCCGGTCTCGGCAAGACCCATCTGCTGCACGCCATCGCCAACCGCCTGCACACCTCGGCGTCGCGGCTCAAGGTGGTCTACATGACCACCGAGCAGTTCGTCAACGAGCTCATCAACTGTATTCGACGCAAACAGATGGACGCCTTCCGCCAGACCTTTCGCGGAGTCGACATGTTGCTCCTCGACGACATCCAGTTCATCGCCGGCAAGGAACGGACCCAGGAGGAGTTCTTCCACACCTTCAACACGCTGCAGTCGACCGGTCGCCAGGTGGTGTTCACCTCCGACGCCAGACCGGCCGATATTCCGGGTCTCGAAGAGCGCCTGCGATCGAGATTCCTCCAGGGTCTCATCGCCGACATCCAGCCCCCCGATCTCGAGACCCGCTGCGCGATCCTCCGCGAAAAGGCACGCGCCGTCGGTCGCGAACTTCCCGAAGATGTCGTGCTCTTCATTTCCCGGCGGATTCAGAACAACGTGCGCGAACTCGAGGGGTGTCTCAATCGCACGATCGCCTACGCCCAACTCAAAAACGCCAAGATCACGATTGATGTCGTCCGCATGGCCATGTACGAGCTGTTGCCGGACGAACGGACCACCTCACCGTCGGACGTCATCCGTTTCGTCGCCCAGCATTACGGTATCCGCGTCGCCGATCTCAAGGGTCGTTCCAACCGGCGCTCCATCGCCCTTCCCCGCCAGGTGGCGATGTACCTGATCCGCAACCTTCTGGAGCTCAGCTTTCCGGAGATCGGAAAGATATTTTCCAAACATCACTCGACCGTCATGTACGCCGTCGACAACGTCCAGAAGATGCGCCAGTCGAACCCCGACTTCGATGCCACCCTGACGTCCTTCCGCGAACATTTCGTGTAATTTCCTCAGCCCTCTGTGGAAGAAGCTCCGTCGGCCTGTGCAAAGTTGTGGACGTGAGCTTTTTTCCACACCTCCCCACAGTTTTTCAAGCCCCGAAATCACAGGTGCCGGGTGAATTTAAATCATTCTTTTTTATTCATTTATCACGACTTTTCACAGATTCCACAGCCTCGACGACGATGACTATTCATGTTATATTCCCGGCGGAAAGTAGTCCGTCGTCGAGAGAAGGGGCATGTGATGGAACTCAAGCTGCAGCGCAACTTGGTCCTCCAGGAGTTGTCGATTCTCCAGGGTGTTGTGGAACATCGAACGACGATACCGATTCTCTCGAGCATCCTCGCGGAGGCTGAGGAAAACCGGCTGCGCATGGTGGCCACCGATCTCGACATGACGATCGTTACGGAGTGCCCGGCTGTGGTTCACGGTGGCGGCCGCGCGACCATCGAGAGCAAGGTTTTTCAAAACCTCGTTCGCAGCCTGCCGGAGGAGGAGTTCTCGTTGCGACAGGATGGGGAGTCAGTCGAGATCTCGTGCGGGCGGTTTCATTCTCGAATCGCAGTCGCCGACCCATCGGAGTACCCTACCGTCCCCGAGGTTCCCGAGGCGGGAGACTATGCCCTGCCGCTCGATCTCTTTCAACTGATGCTCGACCGGGTGGCATTCGCCATCACCAAGGACGATCCGAAGTTTCAGCTCAACGGCGCGCTCGTCAAACTGATACCGGGCGAAATCGAAATCGCTGCCACCGACGGTCACCGCCTGGCGATGGTCCGCGCGAAGGCGCCGACGGGTTCATTGCCGTTTGAACAACAGCTCTTTCCCCGCAAGCTGTTGGCCGAGTTCGCTCGTTTTGCGGACGACCGGGTGCGGATGACGGCGGGCGACAACCACCTCGGTTTTCTGATGGGCGAAAGAACCCTGGTGTCGCGCATCGTCGAGCTGCGGTTTCCTCAGTACGAGCGGGTGATCGTCCGTGACAACCCGAGCCGGGCGCGGGTCGACCGCAAAGAGCTTCTTGCGTCGCTGCGGCGGGTCAGCTTGATGGCCCATGAAAAGGCCCGCGGCGTGAGGTTCCGTTTTGGCAGTGGCGGCGAGCTGACCCTCGCCTCGATCGGCTACGAACGCGGCAGCGCCGAGGAAACCCTCAGTGTGACCTATCAGGGCGACAATCTCGAGATCGCTCTCAACGCGGCGTATCTGATCGATGTCCTGCAGGTCCTGCTCTGTGACACCGTGGAACTCCAGCTTCGCGACAGCAACACGCAGTGCGTCGTGGTCCCGGTGGACGACGACTCGCGGCTCGAGGAGTACATCTACGTCCTGATGCCGATGCGGCTGTGAGGCCGATGCCCCGGTGGCGGCGAGCCGCCGGCAGTGATGGATTCTCAGAAAACCCTTCCTCCGATGACTGAAAAACCACACCCGGGGCGCCAGTGGAGTTGATGGAGATTTCGACCGCGGGTTTTCGCAACCTCACCATCGACGGTCTGCCCTTCGGTGAGGGCGTCAACCTCGTCCTCGGGGCCAACGGCGCCGGCAAGACCAGCCTGCTCGAAGCTGCCGTGGTCCTCGGCAACCTGCGGTCGTTCCGCGACCCGACCCTGCGCCGAGCCGTGCGGCACGGACAGGGTTCTTTCCGGATCACCGGTCGGATTCGCTCGGGCGAGAGGGAACTCCGGCTCCGGGTGGTCTTTGAAAGCGGCCCGCCGCCGACCCGCCATCTCAGTCTCGACGGGCGCGAGATCTCCGTGGAGCACTACCTCCAGGTGTTTCCCGTGTTTGCGGTCACCGGCCCGGATCGCGAACTGATCAGCGGGGGACCGGACGAGCGGCGGGCGCTGCTCGACCGGTACGTTTTTCTGCTCCGGCCGGCCCACCTCGACGATCTGCGGATCTACCGGCGTACGCTCCGACAGCGGAATGCGGCCCTCGGCTCCGGAGCGGCCGACTCCGAACTCGCCGCGTGGGAAGCCCAATTGGCGGCCGCCTCGGCGCGCGTGATCACGGCCCGCCGCGCCGGCGCGCAGGCGCTCGCCGGCAACTTCGATTCGGTCTACACCGCGCTGTCCGGAAACGGCTCCCCGCCGGTGGAGGTGGAGTATCGCGGAGACCCCTGGTGCGAGGCCGAAACCGCCCCGGAAAGGGTGGAAGAAAGCTACCAACGGCGGTATAATGAGACGCGAACGCGGGACCGCCAGACGGGGTTCACCGTGGACGGTCCGCACCGCCATGATCTGAGCCTGCGAACCGACGGACGAGGGGTCCGATACGTTCTCAGCACGGGTCAAGCCAAGGTCGTTGCCGCGGCTCTCAGACTGGCGACACTCGCCGAGATAGAAAAGGAGCGGCGGGATCGGTTTCCGGTGATTGTGGACGATGTGGACGCCGAGCTGGATCACCACGCGCTACAGCGCCTGGTCAGCCACCTCGGAGACAAACGACAGCTTTTTCTCTCCAGTACGAGCGATGGGACACCGGCCGCCGGAGGCTGGCGGGCCCACCGCCTGTGGCTCGAAAACGGAGCCTGTGTGCGTCAGGAGGCCGAGATCGATGAGTGACACCTACAACGCGGAAAACATCAAGGTCCTCAAGGGCCTCGAGGCCGTCCGCAAGCGTCCGGGCATGTACATCGGAGATGTCGACGACATCGCCGGCCTCAACCACATGGTGTGGGAGGTCGTGGACAACTCCATCGACGAGGCGCAGGCGGGTCATTGCCGGGAAATCAGCGTCACGATTCACGCCGACCAGACGGTCACCGTCACCGATGACGGGCGCGGCATACCGGTCGATACCCACAAGGAGAGCGGCCGGTCGGCGGCCGAGGTCATCATGACCGAGCTCCACGCCGGGGGGAAGTTCGACAGCAACTCCTACAAGGTCTCCGGCGGGCTGCACGGGGTCGGCGTCAGCGTCGTCAACTTCCTGTCGGAGTGGCTGCGTCTGGAGATCCACCGCGAAGGCCGGGTGTGGGAACAGATGTACCACCGGGGGGTGCCCCAGGAACCGCTGAAGGCGGTTGGCACCGCCCGCCGCACCGGCACCATCATCAGCTTCAAGCCCGACCCCGAGATCTTCTCGGTCCTCGAGTTCCACCCCGATCTCCTCGTCCGCCACCTGCGCGAGCTCGCCTTCCTGAACTCCGGAATCGATATCCGCTTCGCCGACGAGACCACCGATCGTGAAGAGACCTTTCACTTCGAAGGCGGGCTTCGAGAGTTCGTCAGGTACCTCAACCGCTCCAAGGCGGCCCTGCACGAGGAACCGGTCTACCTGATCGACGCCAACGACGACGGCGAGTCGATCGAGGTCGCTCTGCAGTGGCACGACGGGTACAACGAAAACGTGCTGGCCTTTACCAACACGGTCTTCAACCGCGACGGCGGGACCCACCTCTCGGGTTTCCGCGCGGCGCTCACCCGCACGATCAACGCCTACGCGCAGGCGCAAGGACTCCTCAAGAACATGAAGGAGAACTTCTCCGGCGAGGATGTCCGGGAGGGCCTCACGGCCATCATCGCCGTGCGCATCCGCGAGCCGCGTTTCTCGAGCCAGACCAAGGACAAGCTGGTGTCGTCGGATGTCCGAGGCTGGGTGGAATCGGTCATCAACGACCGGCTCGCCACCTATTTCGAGGAACACCCCGCCGAGGCGAAGGTCATCGTCTCGAAGTGTCTCGACGCGGCGCGGGCGCGCGATGCCGCGCGCAAAGCGCGCGAGCTGACCCGCCGCAAGAGCGCCCTGGAGTCGTCGTCGCTGCCCGGCAAGCTCGCCGACTGTTCGGAGCGCGACCCCGAGCGCTCCGAGATCTTCATCGTCGAGGGCGACTCGGCGGGCGGCTCGGCCAAACAGGGCCGGGACCGGAAGTTCCAGGCCATCCTGCCCCTGCGCGGCAAAATCCTCAACGTCGAGAAGGCGCGCTTCGACCGGATGCTGTCGTCGGAGGAAATCCGCGCCCTCATCCAGTGCCTCGGGACCGGCATCGGCAAGGACGAATTCGACCCGCTCAAGGTGCGGTATCACAAGATCATCATCATGACCGACGCCGACGTCGACGGCTCCCACATCCGCACCCTGCTGTTGACCTTCTTCTACCGCCAGATGGGTGAGCTGGTCGAGCGCGGCAATCTCTACATCGCCCAACCGCCCCTTTACAAGGTCAGCCGCAAGAAGAAGGAAGCCTACCTGCGCGACGACGCCGATCTCCTGAATTTTCTCCTCGACCGGGTGGAGGACGAGTACCGGCTGGTGATCGGGGCGACCGGTGACCAGCTCGAGGGCCGCGAGCTGCGCCGCGCCCTGCTCGCCGCTCAGGATTGGAGCCAGAACCTGGACAACCTCGCCCGCCGCGGATGGCCGCACGATCTGGTGCTGGCGGCCCTCGACACCGAAGCGCGGTGGCAGGAAACCGCGGACGGTCCGGACTTCGCCGAAGTCCTCGCCGCCGAGCTCCGCGAGCTTGGGTACGAGGACACCCGGGTCGAGCTCGACGAGGAGCACGGCGTCCGCGAGGTGGTGTGCCGCGTGGGTGCCAACGGGCGAGGGCGGGACGTCCACATGGGTCAGCTCATGAGCGCGAGCGGTCACTACCGCCGCGCCAAGCAGCAGCTCCAGCAGGTCGAGAGCCTTCGCGTCGGACCCTTCCACCTCGAGCGCAACGGCGACCGCGAGACCCTGGCCAGCCTCGGGGAACTCGTGACCCGGGTCTACGAGATCGCCAAGAAGGGCCTCAACATTCAACGCTACAAGGGTCTCGGCGAGATGAACCCGCGCCAGCTCTGGGAAACCACCATGAACCCCGAAGGCCGCCGCCTGCTGCAGGTCACGGTCGAGGACGCGGCGCGGGCAGACGAGCTGTTCACCATCTTGATGGGCGACGCGGTGGAGCCGCGGCGGCAGTTTATCGAGACCTACGCCCTCGAGGCGCGAAACCTGGATATCTAAATGAGCGACAACGACACCCCGGCACGCGAGGACCGCTTTCCCATCACCATCGAGGAGGAGCTCAAGAGCTCCTACCTCGACTACGCGATGTCGGTCATCATCGGCCGTGCCCTGCCCGACGTTCGCGACGGCCTCAAACCCGTCCACCGCCGCATCCTTTACGGGATGTGGGAAGGCGGCAACACCGCCAGCCGGGCCTACAAGAAGTCCGCCCGCATCGTCGGTGATGTGATGGGCAAGTACCATCCGCACGGCGACCAGGCCATCTATGACACCGCCGTCCGACTGGCGCAGGAATTCTCGATGCGCTACACGCTGGTGGACGGCCAGGGCAACTTCGGTTCGGTCGACGGCGACTCCGCGGCGGCCATGCGCTACACCGAGGTGCGGCTGACACGGCTGTCCGAGGAGCTGCTCGGCGACGACATCACCAAGGAGACCGTCGACTGGGCGCCCAACTACGACGGCTCGCTGTCGGAGCCCACCGTGCTCCCGGCGCGCTACCCCAACCTCCTCGTCAACGGCTCGTCGGGCATCGCGGTGGGAATGGCAACCAACATCCCGCCGCACAACCTCCGCGAGGTCGTCGATGCCGCCACCGCCCTCATCAGCGACCCGGAGCTGACGGTCACCGATCTCATGGATTTCATCCCCGGCCCCGACTTCCCCACCGCGGGCTTCATTCTCGGCAAGAAGGGGATCTACGACGCCTACACCACCGGCAGGGGCATCATCCGTCTCCAGGCGCGCACCCGCATCGAAGAGGCCGAGAAGGGCAAGCGCGCCCGCATCCTGGTTCACGAGCTCCCCTACCAGGTCAACAAGGCGCGGCTGGTCGAACAGATCGCCAATCTCGTGCAGAGCAAGCGGCTCGAAGGCATCGCCGATCTCCGCGACGAGTCGGACCGCGAAGGCATCCGGGTGGTCATCGAGCTCAAGCGGGACGCCGTTCCCGAGGTGGTCCAGAACAACCTCTTCAAGCTCACCCAGCTCCGCACCACGTTCGGCATCATCCTCCTCGGGGTGATCAACAACCAACCGAAAGTCTTCGACCTCAAAGAGCTTCTCCAGCATTTCCTGGACCACCGGCGCGAGGTGGTGGTGCGGAGGACCGAGTACGATCTCGCCCGCGCCCGCGAGCGCGCCCACATTCTCGAAGGTCTGGTCATCGCGCTGGACAACCTCGATGCGGTGATCGCGCTGATTCGCGGCGCCGCCGATCCGGAGACGGCGCGCGACGGCCTGATGAACGAGTTCGGTTTGAGCCAGCTGCAGGCGCAGGCGATTCTCGACATGCGGCTGCAGCGCCTCACCGGTCTCGAGCGCGACAAGATCGTGGCGGAGTACAACGACGTCAAGCAACTCATCGAGCACCTGGTCAAGGTCCTCGGGTCGGACGAAATGGTGTCCGGGATCATCGCCGACGAGCTCGCCGACGTCAAAGAGCGCTTCGGCGACGAGCGCCGCACCGAGCTCATCGACGACCCCAGCGAGATCTCCATCGAAGACCTCATCGCCGAGGAGGAGGTGGTGATCACGGTCTCGCGCGAGGGTTACGTCAAACGGTCCGCGGCCTCCACCTACAGGGCGCAACGGCGGGGCGGCCGCGGCCGCCGCGGAATGGCCACCAAGAGCGAGGACGAGGTCTGGCAACTCTTTGTCGCCTCCACCCACGCCACCATGCTCTTCTTCACGTCCACCGGGCGGGTCTTCGCCCGCAAGGTCCATGAGCTGCCAGATGTCGGACCGGCCGCCCGCGGGCGGGCGCTCGTCAACCTCCTCCAGCTCGCGCCGGACGAGCAGGTGCGGGCCCTGCTGGCGGTGCGGGACTTCGACGAACACGAGAACGCGTACCTGCTGTTCGCGACCCGCCACGGGCGCGTGAAACGGACGCAGCTCGCCGAATACGCCAACATCCGCGCCAACGGCCTGCGGGCGGTGGTGATCAACCCCGACGACAATCTCCTTTCGGTGCGCCTCACCGACGGCCGCAGCCACGTCTTCATCGGGACCACCCAGGGCATGGCGATCCGTTTCGAAGAATCCGACGTCCGGCCGATGGGCCGGGTGTCCGCCGGCGTGCGCGGGATCAACCTCCGCGAGGGCGATCTGGTCGAAGAGGTCGCGATCTTCGACGCCACGGAGAACAACGACATCCTGGTCGTCACCGACCAGGGTTTCGGCAAACGTACGGCGATCTCGGAGTTCCGCCTCCAGAGACGGGGCGGCTACGGCATCACCCTGATCCGCCTCACCGACAAAAACGGGGCGGTGGCGGCGATCCGCCACGTCACGGAAGAGGACGAGATTCTGGTGGTCACCGAACAGGGCATGATGATCCGCATGCACGCGGGCGAGATTCGCCGCATCGGGCGCGCCACGCTCGGCGTGCGGGTGATCCGGCTCGATGAGGGCGACCGGGTGGTTTCCGTCGCGCGGGCGGAAGCAGTTGATGATTCTGAAGACGACGTGGACGAGGCGGCCGACGCGGACGCGGCCGAGGACGAAGGCGGGGTAGCCGCTGCGGACGACGACGACGAGCCCGCGGGCGAGGATGCCGAGCCCACCGCCGAGGCTGATGGCGACTGACCCCGCCGCACGACGCGGCTGGCGATGACCGAACCGGGAGGGCTCACGCCGCGGATGGTCCCTGCAAACCTGGTGATCCACCAGGAGGGGGTGATTGCCCTGATCGCCGTGATCGGCATCTGGTTTCGCGATGGCGGTTTTGCCACGGCGTTCGCCGCCCGAGGCAATCCCATCGTGGCCGTACTCGCGGGCGCGGGCGTGGGGGCGGCGTGCTTCTGCCTGTTGTGGGCGGTGCGGGCCGCGGGTCCCTTGCGCGACCTCGAGGCCTGGCAGCGCCGGATGGTCGAGGGGTGGTCGGCGGGCGACGCGGTGGCGGTGGCGGTCTTTTCCGGGATCGCCGAGGAGGCCCTGATTCGCGCCCTGCTGCAGCCGCTTCTCGGTCTCGTGCCGGCCGCGGCGATTTTCGCGGTGCTGCACTTCGTTCCGGATCGCAAGCTCTGGACGTGGCCGCTGATGGCGCTGCTGCTCGGGTTGGTGGTCGGCTGGGTGTTCGGGCGCTGGGGCTATCCGGCTGCGGCCTTCGCGCACATCGTCCTGAACGGGCTGTCCCTGACCCGGCTCCGCGCCACGACAGGGACGTGATCGGGAAGGGAAGCGCGACGCCGGCAGGTTGTACAATGTGCCGGAGCTGCGGGAGGAAGAACATGCGGTTTATGGAAGACCGGTTCCGCGTCAAGGTGGGACTGGCGGAGATGCTCAAGGGTGGCGTCATCATGGACGTCACCACGGCCGAGCAGGCGAAGATCGCCGAGGATGCGGGTGCGGCGGCGGTGATGGCGCTCGAGCGGGTCCCGGCTGACATCCGGGCGCAGGGCGGCGTCGCGCGCATGTCGTCGATCGACATGATCCAGGAAATCCAGCGCTCGGTCTCGATCCCGGTGATGGCCAAGGTCCGGATCGGTCATATCGCGGAGGCCAGGATCCTGGAGGCCCTCGAGGTCGATTTCATCGACGAAAGCGAAGTTCTCACGCCGGCCGACGAAGAGAATCACATCTCGAAGCACTCGTTCAAGGTGCCGTTTGTCTGCGGCTGCCGCAATCTGGGCGAGGCCCTGCGGCGGATCGGCGAAGGCGCCGCCATGATCCGCACCAAGGGCGAGGCGGGTTCGGGCGATATCGTTGAAGGGGTCCGCCACCTGCGGGCCGTCCGCCGCGGCATCATGAGTCTGGGGATCCTCACTGAGGACGAACTCATGGCCGCGGCCAAAGAACACGCCGCGCCGTACGAACTGGTGTGCTGGGTGGCCGAAAACGGTCGGCTGCCGGTTCCCAACTTCGCCGCCGGCGGGGTGGCGACGCCGGCCGATGCGGCCCTCTGCATGATGCTCGGCGCAGAGTCGGTCTTCGTGGGTTCCGGGATCTTCAAGTCCGGTGATCCCGCGAAGCGCGGCCGCGCCATCGTCGAGGCCGTGACCCACTGGCAGGACCCGGCACGGCTGGTCGAAATCTCGCGCGGCCTGGGCGAGGCCATGTCCGGGATTGAAGCCGGCAAGCTGACACCCGAGGAGATGCTGTCGCGCAGGGGGTGGTAGAGGGTGCGGATCTACGGCGTGCTGGCGCTGCAGGGAGACTGGTGCGCGCACGGCGCCGCCCTCGAAGCTCTCGGCGCCCCGTCCCGCCCGGTCCGGACCGCAGCCGAACTCGAAAATGTGGACGCCCTGGTCCTGCCCGGCGGCGAGAGTTCGGCCATGCTGCGGCTCATGGAACCCGAAAACCTGACGCAGCAAATCGCTCGACGCATCGCCGACGGCATGCCGGTCCTCGCGACCTGCGCGGGTGTGATCCTCCTCGCCGAAGCGGTCGAGCCCGCCCAAACGAGCCTCGGGGCGTTGGCGGTCGACGTCGTGAGAAACGCCTACGGCCGCCAGGTTCACTCCTCGATCGAAGAGATCGAGGTCGCGCCGATTCTCGGTCCGCCGGCAGCGATGGAAGCCGTGTTCATCCGAGCCCCGCGGATCGTCAGCGTCGGGTCGGGCGCCGAGGTGCTGGGCCGGTGGCGCGACGAACCCGTCCTCGTCCGCCAGGGACTGGTTCTCGGGGCGACATTTCACCCCGAGCTCACCGCTGACCACCGCGTCCACGAGCTCTTTCTGCGGATAGGGGAGGGTCGAGATGGCTGAGGCGATGCTGCGGCACGAAGAAGAGAAGGGCGTCCACCGGCTGGTCATGAAACACGGGGCCAACGCCCTAGATCGCCCATTCATGGAGGCGTTGCGGTCCGAGATCCGCCGCCTCGCCGACAACGGGGGGCCCGCGCTCACGATCGCCTCCTCCCACCCGTCGCTCTTTTGCCCGGGCTGGAATCTCAAGCTGCTCGGCGACGCGCCACGCTCGGAAGTCGGTGAGTTTCTCGCCGCGTTCAACGCCCTCGTACTCGAGATCTTCTCCTACCCGGGACCGACCGCCGCCGAAATCAGCGGCCACGCGGTCGCCGGGGGGTGCCAGCTCGCGATAGCCTGCGATCTCCGGGTCATGGTCGCGGGCCGACCGCGGCTTGGGTTGTCGGAGCTCAACCTCGGCGTGCCGGTGCCGGGCCACAGCCTGCGCATGCTGCGGTCCCGCCTCAGTTCACCGGCCGTTGACGACCTCGTGTTTCGCGGCGAGGGTTGCACCGCCGAACGCGCGCGTCAGCTCGGTCTGGTCCACCGTGTCGCGCAACCGGGGGAAATGATGGCGGCGACGGTCTCCGAGATGACGCGTCTCGCCGGTCGTCCACGGACGGCCTTCATCCAGACGAAACAGATGCTGCTGTCTGCGGTGTGGGCGGCGATGCGGGAACCCCGTCCGGCCGAGGACGACGCGTTTCTCGACTGCTGGTTCGAACCGGAAACCCGCAGCCGCATCGCCTCCATGTCGAGTCGACTGCGCAGGTGAGCGGCGGCACTGCAACCGAGGCCGCGCGTCGAGTCGCGGCGGAAATCGTGAGAACCGTTCTGCGTTGGGACGGGGGCGACGGCCCACGCGAGTCGTCCGAACCCGCCGCGGGGAGTCGGGTCGAGAGTGTGGCGACGTGCGCGGGCCGCATCGCCCGCGCAACCGGCCTCGTGGCCTCGACCGCGCGCGCCTTCGGCGGCGAATGGCCGGTGGTCGAGGAGGAGGGGTGGCTGGTCGCGCCCGCGTTGCCGCTCTTCCTGACCGCAGCGGGAGGCGACGGTCCCGACGCTGGGTACCGTCTGTGCGACGGGGAGGTGTGGCGGGAGGCGGCCGGAGTCGAGAGCCTCCTTCTGACCACCAGGACCGTCGAGGAGGACCCGGGCGCACCGTTTGACCTGCTGTGGTTCGGTGACAGCGAACGCTACACCGTTCGCCACGGGATGCTCGAGGTGGACGATCTGTTTGCGCATGTCGAACTGCCGGTCGATCACGCCGCCCTGGAGCGGCTGCTGGTCCGGGCGCGGCGGGTGGAAGCGGCTGTTCTCGACGGTCTTGCCTGCCACCGACCGGATGCGCCGGCGGTGATCACGGTCAACCGGGCTGCCGTGCTCACCCCGGCAGAAAACTGGCGCGATCCGGAGCGGTTTCTCCGGGCGCGCTCTGACATCGAGCGGACCACACGCCAAGGTGACCTCGTCGATGCGGAGACGCTCTCCGGAGGGAAGGCGGTCTTTCTGTGCGAGGAGCTGTCCGACGGATGGACTGCGCGGGTAGTGGCGGGCGACTATCTTCTGACGGCTCTCTCGCTTCGCCGTCAGGAATCCGCGCTCTCGCTGTCAGCGGTTCTTCACGCTTCCGTGGACCCGCTCGCCCCGGGGATGCGCGGGCGCCTGGCGTTCGATCTCCGGTCGGATCTGGTAGCGCTCTCGCCCGACTGACGGCCTCAGAAATCGTACACGCGGTCTTGAATGAGTTCGACGACCGGGTGCGGCAATACGTAGGTCGCGAACTCGTCGCGGAGCTCGTCCACGTACGGCGGTTTGAAATGGTAGAGAAAGACCGGTACATCCCGGTGCAACTTGGCGAGCTCGCCGCCGAGAGAGGCCGGTGTGAGGTGCAGGCTGACGTCGGCAATCGCCTGCAGGCGGTTCGGAAACGAGCATTCGGTGATGATCGCCGCGAGATCGGCGGTGTCGTTCGCCACGTCCCAGATTCTCTGGGTCGGACCGGTGTCTGAGGTGAAGATGACGCTCGAGCCGCCCTGACGGATCAACAGACCCGTGGTGGGCACGATGTGGTTCACCTCGATGGCGGTGATTTCGAGATCCCCCGAGGGCAGCCCGGTGATGGTGAACGGCTGTTCGATCTCGATTTCCTGGAACCGTACGGACGGGTACATGTGGTTCGGAATTCGGGTGAAGTCGGGCCAGGTGTCGTTGTTGAACAGGTGTCGGCGGACCCCCGCCAACCCGCGCTTGGAACAGTAGATGGACACCGGCTCGTCGCTCGCGCCGAACGAGTTCTCGATCAGGAACGGCAGCGTGCTGGTGTGATCCATGTGGGTGTGGGTGATGACGACGTGCCGGAGTCGCCGTTGCTCGTCAATCGACAGGGCCCGGGTGATCGCGCCGGCGTCGATCGCCACGGCGCCGTCGATCAGGAACGAGGTCATCCTGCACTCGGGGCTGTCCCCGCCAAAGCTTCCGAGAACCCGAAATTTCATGCACCGAGTATACCCGCACCGAACGCGTTACCATGAGTGCGATGCATCACGCGGAAGAACGTTTCCTTCGCCTCGGGCTCCTGCTTGCCGGTGGGGGCGCTCGAGTGCGGCGGGCGGTGGCGGTCGCGCCGGCGGGCGAGGGATTGGCGCCGGCGGTCCTCGATACCGCAAAACGCCTCGCAGACGACGAGGCGCGGACGGTTTTCGATCGCGCCGCCGCTGCGGGGTGGCGGTGGCTCGTGCCCGGCGACGCCGACTACCCGGGCCTGCTGTCGTCGATGGTGGATCCGCCACTCGGGCTGTTCGTGAGCGGCCGCCTCTCCGACGCGCCGGCCGTGGCCGTCGTCGGTTCGCGAAAGGCGACGCCCTACGGCTGCCAGGTCGCGCGTCTTCTCGGCGAGGAGCTGGGCCGGTGCGGCGTGGTCACGGTCTCCGGCATGGCGCGCGGCGTTGACGCGGAGGCGCATCGCGGGGCATTGCGGGTGGGCGGCGTCAGCTGGGCGGTGTGGGGGTGCGGCCCGGACCGCGTCTACCCGCCCGAGCACACCGGGCTGGCGACAGAGATCTCCGGCAGCGGCGCGTTGATCACCGAGTACCCGCCGGGGACGCCGCCGCGGCGACACCACTTTCCGGAGCGCAACCGCATTCTCGCGGGGCTGTCGCGCGCGGTCGTGGTGGTTGAGGCGGCGGCGCGGTCGGGCGCCCTCATCACCGCCCGCCTGGCGATGGAAGAAGGCCGCGATGTGCTGGCCGTACCCGGCAACATTTTCTCCGAGCTTTCGGTGGGCCCGAACACGCTCATCCGGGTCGGCGCGCGGCCGCTTCTCACTCCCCGGGACCTGTTCGAGGCCATCGGCCTGCAACCCCCCGCGGCGGTCGGGTCGTCGCCGGAGGCCGACCTCGGGTGGATCACCGGCGATGAGGCGGTGACGGTCGACGAGATCGCGGCCCGCTCCGGGATGACGGTTGCCGAGGTCACGGCTCGGGTGCTCGAACTGGAGCTGTCCGGTGACCTCCGGCGCCTGGACGATGGACGGTTCGTGCGCACCACCGCCGAGCTGCCGGACGCCCCATGAGCGGCGGGCGGGCGAGCCCGCATTATTCACGAGTCTTCTACTGCGAGGCGCGATCCGCTGCGCGTGGCGGCGCTTTCTCGACTCGCTCGCTCGACGTACTGCAAGTACGCCTCCGCTCCTTCATCTTGCGAAATCGCCACCCCGCTTGCACCTCGCGCCTCTCGCGACGAATCCCCGTGAATAATGCGGGCTAGCGCGTTGGTGGTGGGCGGCGGGCTCGCGGGCTGCGAGGCGGCCTGGCAGCTGGCGGAGGCGGGGATCGACGTGACCCTGGTCGAGATGCGGCCGCACCGGCCGACCCCGGTTCACCGCGGAGACATGCTGGCCGAGTTGGTGTGTTCGAACTCTCTCCGCGGTGACGGGCCAACCAACGCGGTCGGCGTTCTCAAGGCAGAGATGGAGATCCTCCGCTCCTTGATACTGCGGTCCGCGCGGACGGCCGCGGTGCCGGCGGGCGGCGCGCTGGCCGTCGATCGCGAGGCCTTTTCCCACGCGGTCACCTCGAGCCTTCAGGCGCACCACCGAATCAGGATCGAGCGGCGCGAGGTCACCGAGTTGCCCGATGAGCCGTCCATCCTGGCCACCGGACCCCTGACCTCACCCGCCCTCCACCGGGCGCTCGACGAGCTCCTCGGAGAGTCGGCGTTGTCGTTTTTCGACGCCATCGCCCCGATCGTGGCCGCCGACTCCCTCGACATGAGCCGGCTGTACGCCGCCTCGCGATATGGCAAGGGCGACGGCGCGGACTACCTGAACTCGGCTCTCGATCGGGACGCCTACGAGCTCTTCGTCGACCGATTGCTGGCGGCGGAGAAGGTGCCGTTCAAGGATTTCGAGCAGGAGGATTTCACCTACTTCGAGGGGTGTCTGCCGATTGAAGTGATGGCCGAGCGGGGGCGCGACACCTTGCGCTTCGGCCCGATGAAACCAGTAGGGCTCGAGGACCCTGCGACCGGGCGTCGGCCGTGGGCGGTGGTGCAACTGCGGCAGGACGATCTCGCGGCCGAGCACTGGAACATGGTCGGTTTTCAGACCAAACTCACCCACGCCGAGCAGAAACGCGTCTTCTCCACCCTGCCGGGGTTTGCCGACGCGAAATTCGTCCGGCTCGGGATGATCCACCGCAACACCTTCATCAACGCTCCGCGGTTTCTCGATTCGTCGCTGCGGCTGCGGCCGCGGCCGTTGATCCGGCTCGCCGGGCAGATGACGGGCGTCGAGGGCTACGTCGAGTCGGCCGCGACCGGCCTGCTAGCCGGGCGGGCGCTGGCCGACGAACTCCTGGGCCGCGAACATCCGCCGCCGCCGGCGGAGACCGCGCACGGCGGCCTCATGCGCCACCTCTGCGACAGTCACCCCGAGAACTTTCAACCGAGCAACATCACCTGGGGTCACATGGTCACCCCGCCGGAGCTCGCCGGGATCCGCGGGCGGCAGCCGCGGCGGCTGGCCCACGCCGAACGCGCGCTCGCGCTGATCCGGGAGTGGGACCTCCACCACAGCCGGTGACGCTGCAGGGTGCCGGCGAGAGATTTTCGGTCGCGCGTGTGAACTTCGGACGGCAAAATCCGTATTCAAAGATGAAGGTCACGATTCATGGAACGGCGCATCATCACCGGGGCTCGACCCCACTCTCCGGCCGACGACGGGATTCCCGGGTCGCGGGCGTGGCGGACGAACTCGGTGATCGCGGACTGGGGGCCCACCGCCGAGCTGTTGGTCTTCCCCCCCGACGAGCCCCTCGTGCGTGGGGCACGGTTCCTGTACCGCGGGACCATCTGGATCATTACCGGTTGCCGCCGCGACAGCCGGATCATGGTCGCCCAACCGATCGCGCACTGACCCGCCGCGTTCAGTCAGAGCCCCGCGCCTTGGGGTGACTGCGGCGGTGGACCTCCATCAGGTGCGCGAGATCGACCCGGGTGTAGACCTGAGTGGTGGCGAGGGAGCTGTGGCCGAGAAGTTCCTGGATGGCGCGGAGATCCATGCCGGCCTCGAGGAGATGCGTGGCGAAGGCGTGACGCAGTGCGTGCGGGTGGAGGTGGGCGAGGTCGGCGGTGCGGCGAACGGCGGCGTCGAGCAACCGCCGGACCGAACGGTCGCTGAGGCGTCCACCGCGCTGGTTGACGAACAGCGGATCGTCGCCGCCTCCCTGCCGGCTCCGCCACTCGGCCCGCGCCGGCAGATACGCTTCAAGAGCCGCCGCCGCCGGTCGTCCGAACGGCACGAGCCGCTCCTTGCGTCCCTTACCGCGAACCCGGAGTGTGCGCTGCGACAGACGGACATCCGCGAGGTCGAGACCGACCAGTTCGCTGACCCGGAGTCCGGCGGCATAGAGGAGCTCGATCGCCGCCCGGTCGCGACGACCCGCGGGGGTGTCTGGAAAACCCTCCAGGAGCTCTTCGATGGCATAGCGGTCCGCGACCGCCGGCGTGGTGTTCACGCCGCGGGGGTGGGGCACCGCCGCCGCCGGGTTGGATGCCACCGCCCCCTCGGCGACCAGAAAGGCGAAGTAGGTGCGCAGGCTGGCCAGGGCGCGCGCCACCGAGCGTGGCGAGAGGCCGCGTGAGTGGAGGTGGGCGAGATAGGCGCGCGGCGCGCTCGGGGACACCGCAGACGGCGCCGGCACCGCGAGCGCGGAGACCGCGAAATCGACGAAAGCCAGAACCTCGCGACGGTAGGCGCGCAGAGTCGGCGGCGCGAGATTGCGTTCCCACTCGAGGTGCTCGAGAAACCGCTCAACCAACCACGAGGACGCGACCGGACAGCCCGGGTCCGTAGTCATGAGGATCTTGCCGGGTCAGCGGGCAGTGCGAGTGTCGCCCGCCGCCACCACAACCTGAGCGCATCGCGCAGCATCTGGCTGGAGTGGCGGACGGCCATGACCCGGGACGCCTCCACGTGCTGCCAGTGGACTCCCACTTCCTCGATCCCGTATCCCCAGTGCCGCGCCAGCACCAGGAGCTCGACGTCGAACGCGAAGCCGTCCAGCTTCTGGGCGGTGGCGAGGTTGCGGGCGAGATTCCCCGGAAACAGCTTGAACCCGCATTGAGTGTCGTGCAGGCGGGTCAGCCCCAACGCTCGGAGGGTGAGGTTGAATGTCCGGCCCATGAAGTCACGGTGGAGCGGTTGCCGCTGCGTCACCAGGCGGCGGTCAACCGCCCGCGACCCGACCGCCACCACGCTGATCGTCCGCCGCGTCTGCCAACAGCGCGAGATCCTCGATCGGCGCCGACATGTCGGCGTCGGTGAGCAGCACCAGCTCACCGCGGGAGCGCTCGAACCCGGTGCGAACCGCCGCTCCCTTGCCGCGATTGACGGGGTGAACGGCGACGGAAATGGCGACGCCGTCGACCGGCGGATGCGCGCGGGCGAGGTCGGCGGTGCCATCCGACGAACCATCGTCGACGACGATGATTTCAGCCGGCCGCCAGCACGCCGCGTCGACGAGAAAGGACAGAATCCTGTCGAGGGTCGGCGCTAGACGGTCGGCCTCGTTGAAAGCCGGAATCACGACGCTGAGTCGGGGCGCCGGCCGACCACCGCCCGCCGCGGGTGCGTCGAAAGCTTGCACCCAACCAACTTAGCCCAGCCGCGGTGAGAAGTCGATGGTACACTCGGCCGACATCGAGCGGCCGGGAGGACGGCATGGACATCGTCCGCTGGGAGTACAGGATCATCAACATCCGGTCCGAAAACTACCGCATCGACCCCGCCAAGGAGAGTGACCTCAACGCCCTCGGGGATGAGGGGTGGGAGTTGGTTGGCATCACCGCGATCAACTACAAAACGGCCGCCACCGACCACATCGGCATGGTGTTCAAGAGACCGAAACCGCAGACAACCTGAAACGTCATCGAGAGGGCGGTGCGATCGCAGCTGGGCTGCGTCTCGCGGCCCACGCTGTGACCTGACCGGAGATCAGTCCGCGGCGTCCGCGACCAGGTCGGCCGCGGCCGCGGCCCGCAGCGGCGATAGATGACAGCCGAGCAGCCCCGGCAGGCCCAGGGTGATGACGCCCAGCAAGGCCGCCGCGAGGACCCGCGGGACCCGCGCCGTCGCCACGGGTTCGAAAAACCGCACGCCCGCCAGGAGCATGCCGGGTGTTCCCTGACGGACCACGACCAGCGCCGCCGCCGCACAGACCCACCACAGCAGGGCGAGAGCCGCCGCCCACCCGAAGGCGGCCAGGGACGGACGTTGGCCGAGAGCCAGGACGGCCAGGAGACCCCCGGTGCAGACCGCCAGCATCCCGACGAGGTCCGCCCAGGAGGCTGCCATCAACGTCAACACCGGTGGTTCAGCGCCATCCGGGGCGGGCGGGGCCTGGTTCGTCTCCACCCCGTGATCGCGATCCGTCAACGCGTCCCAGTCGTGCGGGATTTCTTCGGACGGGGGGTTCATCGCGAGGGGATGCTCCCGACGAAGATCTCGAGCTGCATGTCCACCGGCCGCGATTTGTAAGTTTCGACGAACTCGAGCACCCGCTTGACCTCGAGATCTTCGGGCTGCCGCGCGGCAAGCTCCATCAGGTAACTCTCGGACTGCGGGAGGTTGAAAGCGCGCAACTCGGCCATCCCGGCGTTGAACAAAGTCCGCTCGTAGAAATCGAGAACCTCGGCATCATCCGGCCGCTTCTCCAGGAGGTCTCTGCAGACGGCGATCGCGGCGCGAAAATCTCCCTCCGCGACGGCGCCCTGCAGGACTGCCGCCTCCGGTTCGACCTCGAGGATCTCGAGCCGTACGCTCTCCAGACCGGGGTCGTTCGGGAACAGCCGCAGTTCCGCCTTGACCCGCTGATACGCCGCCATCCATCGGCCTTCGGCGAGCAGCGCCCGACACGCCGCGAGACCCTCCGGCACCGGCGTCGGCACCGGGGTGGCGATCTTGGTGCGGTACTCGCTGAGCCGTTTGTCGATGCGGGACTGGAAGGGATCATCCGCCGAATTCTGCTCGAGCAGAACGACGGCTTCCTCCACCTGGTTTTTGTTGTAAAGCTCGGCGGCCTGAACCAGGACGCGGTTGACCACGTCGATGCGTTTTTCCGGCGGGGCTTTCTCGGGCATGAGGTTGGAGGCGACCCACAGGCTGAATGCGATCACCAGGACCCCGGCCCCGCCGATGGCGGCCCACCACTGCCAGGGCAACCGGCGCTTGGGCTTTTTGGGGGTGCGCCACTCGCCCTCGAGGGTCGTGGACGGCTGGCTGAGACCGGCGCCGAAATCGGCGGTGGCGGCGAAATCGTCGCTGAACAGATCGTCCTCGAGCTCCGGCATGCCCGCAGGGGCGGCCTTGGGGCTGCCCAACGCATCCGACAGCCGACGGGCGTCGACGTGATTCGGCGACAGCTCGAGGACGCGGTTGACGAAATCTCGTGCGGTCTCGTCGTTGCCGCCCTCGTGAGCGTCGCGCGCATCGGCGAGCATGGGCTCGATGCGGCGCTCCAACTGCTCCTTGGCATGGCGGATGTGCTCGATGCGGTCGTGGGCCTCCTCGTGATCCGGGTCGATGAGAAAGACCCGCGACCAGGCGTCGATCGCGGCCGCAAAGTCGTCAGCCGCCGCCGCCGTGCCGCCGCGCGACAGGAGGTCGCGGATCCTCTGCTGGTTGCCCGAGAGCGCGGAATCACCCGCAGCGGCAGCGAACGCTCCGGCGGGCTCCTGGAAAAGCTCCGACACCTCGCTCATGGCCTCTTCGTAATAGGGCTGCTCCGGATCTGGCCGAGGCGGCTCCGGCGCCCGCGGCGCGGCCTCGAAGGCGGGCGCCGCCGCAGCGCCACCGAATGAAAAGTCCGGTTGGCTCGGATGATCATCAGCGCCCGCACCGACGGCCGGAGACAGCTGTTCGGCGGTGTCGGCGAACATGTCCGCTGCGCTCCCCGCGGCTCCGAACAGGGGGGCCGAACCGCCGGGCGGGGCGAACCCGGGGGTCGCCTCGGCCGAGCTTTCCGGCGCGAAACCGGCCTGTGACAATGAAACATCCCCGGCGGCTTCGATTTCCGCGATCGTCGCCGAGATGCCCCGGTGATGAGGATCGAGCGCCTGGGCCATCATGACGAAGTTGGCGGCCTCCTGCGAATCTCCCCGCCGCAGGGCCTCGCGCGCCTGGTCGAGGAAGTTCGCGACCTGGGTGTCGCCCTTGGTTGCGCCTTCGATTTCGCGCAACAACTGGCGGGCCTCCTGGTGTCCGGGGAGGTCGAGAAGAACCTGGTCCACCTTGTTCCTGGCCGCCGCGAAATCGCGGTTGTTGAAGTCCTCGACGGCCTCCACCAGCAGACTGTTGATGGCGTCCGTCGTGGGCGCCTGGAGTTCGGCGACGATCTCGTTGAGATCGATCTCCGCGGCCCCGGACGAGAGCTGGCGGTGGAGATTGCGGGCCGGCGCGTAGGCTGGGTCGAGCCGCAGCACGAACTCCAGCCCGATCAGCGCCTCCTCCCGGCTGCCCTCCTGGAGCTTGCCGACGACTTGTCGGAAGGCGGTCATCACGCGGTCCTGGGCTTGCGGAGAGAGCTCGGGGTTGCCGGGGTACGCCATACCAACGATGGTATCAAGGGGGTGCCGAAAGGGTCAACGGCCGCAGACCGATGCCGGGTGGAGACGCTTCAGACCGGCGCGCGCAGTCGCGCGCCGTTGAGCACGATACGAACCCTCGCCCCGGTCGGCTGGAGGCTCTTGAGCTCGAGGCTGCCGCCGTGGTCCGTGACGACCCGGTGGACGAGCGCGAGCCCCATGCCGGAGCCCCGCCCCTTGGTGGAGTAGAACGGTTCGAGCAGGACGTCGGTGTCCTCGGTCGGCAACCCGACGCCGGTGTCCTGGACTTCGAGAATCACGTCCTCTTCCGCCGCCCGGGCCGAAATCGACACCCGACCGTCGCCCACCACCGCGGCCGCGGCATTGTCGAGCAGGTTGACCAGGGCCTGTCGCATCAGCACCGGGTCGACCATGGCGGTGATCGGTTCATCGCCGGCGTCGGCCACGACCTCGAGCCCGGGTCGAACGCCGTTGTACAGCGAGCACAGCTCCCGCAGGAGGGGCCCGATGTCCGTCGGCTGGGGTGAGATGGTCGGCATGCGGGCGTACTGCTGAAACGCGTCAACCAGCTCCTTGAGCCCGGACACCTGGGCGATGATCGCCTGGCTCCCCTCGGTCACGATGGTGCGCATCTCGTCGTCGAGGGTGGCCGCACGCTTCTGGATGCGTTCGGCGGCGAGCCGGATGGGTGTCAGGGGATTGCGGATCTCGTGCGCGATCCGCTGTGCGACCTCGCTCCAGGCGGCCAATCGCTGCGCCTTCAGGAGCTGGGTGAAATCGTCGATGGCGACCACGCGGCCGCCGCCCGGCAGCGGGCGCGAGGTGATGTCGACGTGAAAGGTCTCGCCGCCGGGCTGCAGATCGAGCTCGCACCGCAGGTTTTCCGCCAGCCCGGTCGCCAGGCGCGCGTACAGCTCTTCGAGGCCCGGTCGGTTGAGGTCTCCGAGTGACCGCCAGTCGTCGGCCCACTCGGGATGGCCGAGCAATCGCGCGGCCGCCGGGTTGGGGCGGAATCGGTGGCCGGCGGCATCCACCGACAACACGCCGGTGGGGACCGTCGTCAACAGGGTGGCGAGCTCCTGGTTGGAGGCGAGAATCTCGGCCTCGGAGGAGCGGACCCTGCGAACCATGGCGTTGAAGGAGTCCACCAGCACGGCGACCTCGTCCGAAGCCGGCGTCTCCACCTCCTCGAGGGCGTCCCCCTCCGCCACCCGTTGCGTGGCGCCGGCCACCGCCAACAGAGGTTCCGTGAAACGGCGGGACAGGTAGAGCCCGACCCAGACCGTGGCGAACAGCAGCAGCAGGGTGACCGCCGCGAGGACCAGGACGGTGGTCGCGGTGATGGTGCCCTGGGTCTGCTTCATCTCCTGAAACTGGGCGTGCGCGGCGATCGCGTTTTCGAGGTGGATGAGGAGATCGCTCGGCAGCATGTTGCCGACGACGACGCTCCGGTCATCGTCAATCGGGCACCAGGCACGGATCAGGAGCCCTCCCCGCCAACGGTCGGAACGGACATCCGACGACGGCAGGGTCTCCCAGCGCAGCGGGGGCAGCGAGGCCGGTATCCGGCGCGGGTCGGCCACCGCCTCCTGGAGATTGCCGCCGTCGTACACGGCCACCAGATCGACCCCGAGCAACCGCTGCAGGTGCGCGAGGTCGGTCCGGCCCCGGTTGCGCCTGATCTCCTCGGCCGCCACCGCAGCCTGGCGCTCGAGGGTGTCCTCAACCAGTTCCCGGAGCTGGACCGTGACCTCGGCGCCGCCGCGGAGAATGGTCTCCACCGGCGCCGAAAACCAACGGTCGATGGATCCCTGGAGGAGGTTGGTGGCGATGAGGAAGATCAGAATCACCGGCACGAAGGTCAGACCGACATAGGTCAGAACCAGCTTGGTGCGGAAACGGCTGCCGAGGACGCCGGTCCGGCGTTCGATCGCCAGGCGGATCAGGTTTCTCAGCAGGATGAAGCTCAAGATGACGATCAGCGAGATATCGAGGTACCACAGGACGAAGAGCAGAATCCGGTTGGTGAGCTCCTCTGGAGAGGCCTCGCGCGCGCGCTGCAGAAGATAGAACCCGCCGACCGACAACGCCATCAGAAAAACGAAGGCGCCGACGAGAAACCGGTTTTCCTTGTAGTTTCGCTTCCAGAACGCGCGCAGTCCGTTCGCCGATCGATGGTTGTCGGTATCAGTCACCGTTGTCGTCCGAGGCGGGGTCCAGCCGCACCTCAAGCCAATCCGTACCCTCGGTGGTGGGGAAGACGAGCCACGTGGTTCCGCTGGCAAACACCGCTCGCACGCGAACCCGCAGGGTGGCGTCGCGGCGGGCCTCGGGCAGGTCCAACTCGACCGCGGGCGGCGACGTCAACCATGAGCGCGCTTCGGCGACCGATGGCACCTCGCGGCTGGCGGTGGTGGCGCCGTTGACGATCAACTGGCAGAGATACCTGCCGGTGACTGCGTCGAAGCTGACCGTCACCCGCGCCACCCCCTTCCACACCCGGCGGTCAGGGATCAGGCGCCGCCGGGCGTACACGCGGAGCGGGTAATCCAGCACCACCGTGGCGCCCGATGACAGCGTCTGCGCGATCGATTCCGGCAGTTCCCGGTTGAGCGAAAACGAGATGACCAGGGCGTCGTCGCCCCGTTCGATGTCGAGGATCATAGGTTCAACGGCGAGGGCCGCGACCAGCGCGAGCACGCACAGGTTTGCCGACATGGGCGGCATTCTAACCCGGACTCGGGCCGAATACCTTCTCCCGCCGGGCCCCCGGCGGCAGGGTGTCGATCATCGCGCCGCTGCCAGTGGTAGAGTGAATCGGTATCAACGACGTGGAGGCGGCGTTATGGGCGCGACCATACCCGGGTGGTCCCCGGAAATCGAACGGGGTTTCAAGGAGATTCTGTTCCGGTTTCTCGAGGAGATCCAGTGCACGAGGGCGGCCCTCTACCTGTACGGACCGGGCGATCTCTTTCTTCTGGCCACCCAGTACGGTTTCGGCCGCCGCGACCCGCTCGCGATCGAGCACCGGCTGCAGGACCCGATGGTCGCGAGAGTCCGCGAGCTGCGCGGCCTGCCGGTCGCCTACAACCACCGCAACGAACTCGGACCCCTGGCCGAGTACATCAAGACCGCCGGCAACTCGCGGTTGTTGCTGGTGCCGTTGATCGTCGGCGACGAGATCATCGGTTTCGTCGACGCCCGCGACAAGGGCCGCAAGCAGTCATTCGAACGCCCCGACATCAGCAAGGCGGGCAGAATTGCGGCGGCGATGGTCGATTTCGCGCGGCGCAGCGGGTTCGTCGTCGCGGACGAGGAGTTCGTGCCGGTTCCGGAAACCCGGGTGGCGAAATCGCGGCCGGCGCCGGCCGGCGAGTCGCGGCCGCCGCTGCTCGACGAGTCCGGCCTCGAGAATCTGCACGACGCCGCCCTCGATTGCCTGCTCGACAGCCAGGTGGCGGCGGTCGCGGCCACCCTGGCGACTCCGGATGGCGCGGCAACCCTGATCAACACCCGCGCGGGGGGGGCCGAGATCGACCGCGAAGCCCTCTGCCGACACCAGGTGTCGGCGCTCGCCGAGGCCGGAGTTCAGACTCACGATCCCGCTTCGTGGCGCGTCGAGATCCGGCGGGTTCCCGCGGCCACAGATGTGGTGACCTCACCGATGATCGCCTCCGCCGTGTTGCTCCATCAGCCCGATGTCGGCGCCCTCGTCGGGTCGGTCATATCGGGCGCCGGCGCGAACGCCGCGCGAGCCACGCTTGCGAGGTTGCGCGCGCGGGCCGAAGACGCCCAGGAGAAAACCAGCCTGCGGTTCTCGCGCCGCTGTCTGGCGCGCCGGCTGCTGCAGCCCGGGGCCCAGAAGTACCCGGATCTCGTGGCCCATTCGGAAGCCGTCTCGCGGCTTGCCATGGCCATCGCCCAGAAGCTCGAGCTGGCGCCGGCGCGGGTCGAGGATGCCGTGCTGGCAGGTTTGCTCCACGACGTCGGTATGCGCGAGCTCGACTACGACCAGACCTATCGCAGCCGGACGCCGACCGAGGACGACCGCGCGAGGTACCAGAAACACCCGGTCCTCGGCGAACAAATCCTCATCGGCACCGGGCTCGACGAGGTTTGCACCGCCATCCGCCACCACCACGAGCGCTGGGACGGAACCGGATATCCCGACCGGCTGACCGGTGAGGCGATCCCCTTCCTTTCCCGGCTGGTGCACGTGGCCGAGGTGTTCGACGTGCTGAGCGCACCGGGCAGGTATCGCCCGCGGGTCAGCACGGCACGCGCGCTCGAGATCATCGGCCGCGGAAAGGGGCACCAGTTCGACCCGCAGATGGTCGATGTGCTGGTCGCGGTGGTGACATGACCGACGAGCGGAGGGTGCTGGCGACCAACCGCAAGGCCCGCCACACCTATCACATTCTCGAGACCGAGGTCGCCGGGATGGAGCTCCTGGGGACCGAGG
Organism: Candidatus Sulfomarinibacteraceae bacterium; assembly: GCA_963823345.1. Taxonomy (GTDB): domain Bacteria; phylum Acidobacteriota; class Thermoanaerobaculia; order Thermoanaerobaculales; family Sulfomarinibacteraceae; genus Sulfomarinibacter. The sequence continues at coordinate 72,140 of CAWGLE010000004.1, read as the reverse complement.
TCAAGGCGATCCGAACCGCCAAGATCAACATCAAAGAGGGCTATGTGACGTTCGTGGGCGGCGAGGCGTTTCTCGTCGGTTGCCACATCGGGTCTTACGACAATGCCGGGTACTCAAGCCACGACCCGGTGCGGCGCCGACGGCTCCTGATGCACAAACGGCAGATCGAGAAGCTCGCCGGCAAGGTCCAGGAGAAGGGGCTGACGGTGGTGCCGCTGGCGGTCTTTCTCGAAGGCAACTGGATCAAGATCGAGATCGCCCTGGTCCGCGGCAAACAGCTCCACGACAAGCGCGACACGCTCCGCCAACGGACGATGGACCGCGAGGCCGAACAGGACATCAAAGAACGCAGCCGGTGACGGGGGTGCCTGGCGCGCACGGGACCCTGGTATAATCCGAGCGTAAATACGGGCTCTCCGACGGACCGCCCGGGTCCGGACGCCCGCGGGCGCCGGGGCTGGAACGTCTTTCCGGAAACCGCTGTTCTCCTGACCGGGCGCGGTAACGGAGGAGAGCGCCCGACGGGAGCAACATGCGCGACGAGATCGTCATCCGCGGCGCACGCGAGCACAACCTGGCCAACATCGATGTCGCCATCCCGCGCAACCGGTTGGTCGTGATCACCGGGGTCTCCGGCTCCGGCAAGTCCTCGCTCGCATTCGACACCCTGTTCGCCGAGGGCCAGCGGCGCTATGTCGAGTCGCTGTCGGCCTACGCCCGTCAGTTTCTCGACCAGATGGAAAAGCCCGATGTCGACACCATCGACGGCCTGTCGCCGGCCATCTCCATCGAACAGAAGACCACCTCCCGCAACCCGCGCTCCACGGTCGGCACGGTCACCGAGATCCACGACTACCTGCGCCTGCTGTGGGCCTCGATCGGAGTGCCGGTGTGCCCGGACTGCGGGATCGAGATCCGCCCCCAGAGCGTCGAGCAGATGGTGGACCAACTCGCCGCGCTCCCCGAGGGCACCAAATTCCAGCTGCTCGCGCCCGTGGTCGAGGGCCGCAAGGGCGAACACCGTAAGGTCTTCGCGCAGATGGTCCGCGAGGGTTTCGTCCGCGCCCGGGTCGACGGCAAGGTGGTGGAGGCTTCGGCCCCTCCCGACCTCGACAAAAAGAGAAAGCACTCCATCGAGGTGGTGGTCGACCGGCTGTCGATCCGCGAAGGCGTCGCCTCACGGCTGGCCGACTCCCTCGAGACCGCCCTCAAGGTCGGGGAAGGGATCGCCCTGGCTGTGCTGGCGGGCGGCGACGAGATCGTCCTCTCGGCCCGCCACGCGTGTCCCGGCTGTGGATTTTCACTGTCTGAGATCTCACCGCGCCTGTTCTCCTTCAACTCGCCGCAGGGCGCGTGCCCCACCTGTTCGGGTCTCGGCTATCTGCGCGAGGTCGACCCCGAGAAGCTCATCATCGACCCCGAACGCTCGCTCGCGGCGGGGTGCCTGGCGATGGTCGGCAAGAGCCCCGGCTCGTGGTTCCGCCACCAGGTCGAGCAGCTCTCGGAGGCGGTCGGCTTCGACCTCCACACTCCCTGGCGCCGGCTCCCGGCCGAGATCCGGGAAATTCTGATGTACGGCACCGACGGCGAGCACGAGTTCGTGTGGGAGGGCTCGAAGGGCGCCTACCGCTACCGCGACCGCTTCGAGGGCGCGGTCCCCCGGCTCGAGCGGCGCTACGCCGAGACCACCTCCGAGGACATACGGCGCGAGCTCGAACGGTTCATGTCGCTCGCGCCGTGCGGCGAGTGCGGAGGCGCCCGCCTGCGCCGCGAGGCGCTGGCGGTGAAGGTCGGGGGGTGCAGCCTGGTCGAGGTCTCGGGGCTGTCGGTGCAGCGCACCCTCGACTGGTTCACCGCGATCGAGCTCGGCGACCGCGACCGCACCATCGCCGACAAGATCCTGCGCGAGGTCCGCGACCGCCTGGGTTTTCTGGTGTCGGTGGGCCTCGACTACCTCAGCCTCGACCGGATGGCGGGAACCCTGTCGGGCGGCGAGAGCCAGCGGATCCGCCTCGCCACCCAGGTCGGTTCGAAGTTGATGGGCGTTCTGTACGTGCTCGACGAGCCGTCGATCGGTCTCCACCAACGCGACAACCGGCGGCTGCTCGAGACGCTCAAAGGTATGCGCGACCTCGGCAACACCGTGGTGGTGGTGGAGCACGACGAGGAGACCATCCGCGAGGCCGACTGGGTGATCGATCTCGGCCCCGGAGCGGGGCGCCACGGCGGCCGGGTGGTCGCCGTCGGGCCGGCGCCGTCCCTCGAGACGGTGGAGGAGTCGCTGACCGGCGCCTACCTGGCGGGCCGCAAGACCATCCCGGTGCCCAACCAGCGGTCGCGGGGCAACGGTGACCGGATCGTCATCCGCGGCGCCGCCGAGCACAACCTCAAGAACATCGACGTCACCCTGCCCCTGGGCCGGTTAGTGTGCGTCACCGGAGTCTCCGGGTCGGGGAAATCGACCCTCGTCAACGAGATCCTCCACAAGGCGGTGGCCAAGGAGCTCTACGGGACCCCGGCCCGACCTGGCGCGCATGACGGCATCGAGGGCGTCGAGGCGCTCGACAAGGTGATCGCCATCGACCAGTCGCCGATCGGCCGCACGCCGCGCTCCAACCCCGCCACCTACACCAAGGTCTTCGACCCCATCCGCGAGCTCTTCGCCGCCACCACCGACGCCCGCGCCCGCGGCTACACACCGGGGCGGTTCTCGTTCAACGTCCGCGGCGGGCGGTGTGAGGCCTGTCAGGGCGCCGGTCAGATCCGGATCGAGATGCACTTCCTGCCCGACGTCTTCGTCACCTGCGACCAGTGCAACGGGCGGCGCTACAACCGGGAGACGCTGGAGGTCCACTTCAAGGGGCTGTCGATCGCCGAGGTCCTCGACCTGACGGTGGCCCAGGCGCAGGAGGTCTTCGCCGCCCACCCCAAGATCATCCGCGTGCTCGACACCCTGGTCGCGGTGGGTCTGGGCTACATCCACCTCGGCCAGCCGGCCACCACCCTGTCAGGCGGCGAGGCGCAGCGCGTCAAGCTCTCGCGGGAGCTCGCCAAGCGCGGCACCGGGCAGACCCTGTATCTCCTCGACGAACCGACGACCGGGCTCCACTTCGATGACGTCAACAAGCTCCTCACCGTGCTCCACGCCTTAGTCGACCGCGGCAACACCGTGCTCGTCATCGAGCACAACCTCGACGTCATCAAGACCGCCGACTGGATCGTCGACCTCGGCCCCGAGGGCGGCGAGGGCGGCGGAGAGGTGGTCGCCGAGGGCACCCCCGACGACGTCGCCCGCTGCAAGGCCTCCTACACCGGTCAGTTTCTGAAGAAGATTCTGTGAGGCGACCTTCTGATTCTGATACAGTTGGCGTGGAGTCTCGACCCGGGTAAAGTTCTCGCGACCAACCCTGAGTTGGAGGGACGTGATGAAAACACGGGCAGCGCTGTCATTCCTAGTTCTCTCCCTGATCGCGGTCTCCGCTTCTGCGGGGCTCGAAGTCGAAAAGGCGCCGGACTACCCGGACGTGATCACCTCGCTCGCGGTCGCACCGCTGGATTGCACGAGCGACATGGCGTGCGAGAAGATCGAGCAGGCCCTGATGGCCGACATCCTGACCCTGCTCGACCCGGAGACGGTCAGGATCATCAGCCCACAGGAAATCCGGCAGGAGATGGCGAAGACCGGGGCGGAGCCGGGCTCCGCAACCGAGAGCCTTCTGGCTATCGCGCGCCGGCTCGGGTGCGATGCCGTGCTGGTGGCGCGGGTGCGCAGCGCCGGCGGTCTCGAGGACTCACTGGCGACCAATGACTACGGGGTCGGGGCGTCCAACACCATCGAGATTCTCGACGCTGAAGGTCAGGTGCTGATGCGCGGGTGGGCCTCGATCCCGACCCACCCATGGCAGCAGAACACGGCGAACTTCGCCAAGGTCCATTTCAACGCGACCGCCGGGTTCGAGCAGATCCTCGCGCGATCGCTGGAGTAAGTAGTAACGCGCCCTGGGAACGGCCATGCGACCCCGGGAATGCCGGGCGGATCGTTGATTCGAATGAGGCCGCGAGGCAGTGGGGCGGCGAGGCCGGATATCGGTCGGCAGCCGGGACGGCTGCCCCACAAGGCCCCGATCGGCTGTGATCCGATTATGGGGCGCGCGTCCCGCGTGACGCATCGACAGGTGGATCACATATCCAACCGCCGATGTCTGCGCTCATCTGCGTGATCTGCGGTTGTTCACAACGTTCGAACAATAAAACGCCCAACGTTGCAACGATTCCGGTCCCACCCCGGAGTGGGAACTCAAAACTCACAACTCACAACTCAAAACTGTCCGGATCACGCCAGGATCGAGTACCCTCCGTCAACGACCAGGGTCTGGCCGTGGATCATGGAGGCGTACCGGGTGCAGAGGAAGATCGCCACGTCGGCGACATCCTGGGGGTGAACGAGACGACCCGCCGGGGTGCGCGCACGAGCGCTGTCGAGCAGCTCGTCGCGGTTCGGGAAGTGGAGCAGGGCTTCGGTGTCCACCGTCCCCGCCGACACCGCGTTGATGCGCATGCCCTCGGGCGCCATCTCGGCGGCGAGGTGGCGGACCATGGACTCCAACGCGGCCTTGGAGGCGCCGACCGCGGTGTAGTTCGGGATCGCTCGAATTGCGCCGAGAGAGGACACGGCGACCAGGCTCTTCTCGCCCTCGGAGGGCATCAGCAGAAACTGCTGGGTGATGGGGAGCAGGGCGGCGGCGTTGATGTGCATCGCCCAGTCGAAGTGGTGCAGAGTGAGCTCGCGGGCGGGTCGCAGGACCCCGGAAGCCGCATTGGAGACGACGATCTCGAGACCGCCCCAGGCGTCGCGGATCGAGTCAAAGATCCGCTCGACGTGTTCGGGGTTGGCGACGTTGCCCTTGACCACCAACGCGCGCACCCCGCGCGCCTCGATCTCCCCGGCCGTCTCTTCGGCGCGGGCGCGGTTTCGGAGGTAGTTGATAGCGACGTCGACCCCGAAATCGGCGAGCGAGAGGGCGATGGCGCGGCCGATTCCCCGGGAGGACCCGGTCACCAGGGCGCGTTTTCCTCGGAGCTTGAGATCCATTTGCACCTCCGGGGTCACAAACTACCCCGGTCGAACCCGGAAAACAAGCGTAGATGTTGGGTTTTCCGCGAGTCTGCCCTTGACAGCGGGCGTTCCGCCCTCCAATATGTGAGTACAACTTAAAACCGGAGGTTCTGATGAACAAGACCGAAATGGCCATGAAGCTTGCGAAAAAGACCGGAGTCAGCCAGGGCAAGGCTGCCGAAATCATCGACGTGATGTTTTCCGCTCACCCGCGCACGGGCCTGATCGCCTCGGCGCTCGACGCCGGTGAGAAGGTCACCATTCCCGGGTTTGGCACCTTTGCGACCAAGAGCCGCAACGCGCGCCAGGGCCGCAACCCGGCGACCGGCGCGACGATCACCATTCCGGCGAAGAAGTACGTCCACTTCAAGCCGGGCAAGACCCTTCGCGAGCGGGTCGAGAAGTAGGCTGTTTTTTCGACCTACGGCAGCGTGCTGGGCTGCCGGGTCGTGGGTGAGATTTCGCTCACGATGACATCAGCATTTCGAGGCCGGGCGCACGCCCGGCCTCTCTCTTTTTCATATCAGCGGGTGACGACGAAACGGTAGGGCTCGGTGATGGTGGCGTAGGTCTTGATCCGCACGCCATCCTTGGTGCCGGGCTTGAAACGGTATCCCCGTGCGGCCGCCATCGCCGCTTCGGGGATTCCGAACCCCTCGTCATCGGCGCGCAGCACCCTGACCGCGTCAACCAGGCCGTCGGCATTCACCGTCGCCTGCATGATGATCACACCCTGGCGCCGAGACCGCTGGGCCGTCACCGGCCACTCGGCGGTTTTTTTCTTGATGACCACGGGCAACGAGTCGACCTCGGATGGCTCGACGAAGGTGTTGATCGCGATCACCTGCGCGGTTGGTTCGGCCGTCGGGGCCGGGGGAGGGGCTGCGGTTGGTACCGGTGCCGCTGCTGGCGGAGGCGGGGTCGGGGTGACCGCCGCAGCGAGCCGTTTGGCTTCCTCGTCCGCAGCCGCCGTGGCGGTCTGCCGGGCAGCCGCCTGTTGCCGCGCCCCCTCCTCCGCACGCAGACGTTCAGCCTCGAGCTCTGCCTCGCGCTGCTGCTGAGCTTCTTCCTCGGCGGCGATTTGACGTTGCAGTTCGTCGCGCTGGCGTTTTTCCTCGTTGCTGAGGGCGCCCTGTTTGCCCCGGCGTTCGCTCTCCACGAGGCGCTGCTGCAGCTCTTCGATCTTGGCCTGGCGGCTGGTGAGCTCCTTGCGGATCTCGGCTTCCTTCTCCGCCATCATCTCGGTCACCAGGGATTGCGCGAGGTCGCGCATCTTGTCCTCCTGGGCCTGGCGTTGGGCGGCGATTTCATCGGCGGTCGGGGTTGGCGGCGGCGGCGGCGTCGAGGGCCCGCGACCGACGGTGAACCAGAGAATTGCCGCAACCGCGACGACGGCGGCGGCGCCGGCGCCGACCATCAGGTTCCTGCGATCCGGTTTCGGCCCCGCATCCTCGTCGTCCGCAACCGGCTCGGGTTCCGCCGTGATCACCGGCGCCAGATAGGGAGTGACGTCGATCTTCCGCTCCGCGGTCATCGCGCGCTCCTCGGCCTCCATTTCCGACCGGAAGAGACGGTCCATGAAGAGGGCGAGGTTGAAGGTCGTGGGGCTGTAGGCGCCGCCGTAGAGCAGGCGGTCGAGTTCCTTCTTGAAGTCGGAGGCCGAGCTGAATCGATCCTGAGGCCGCTCGGCGAGCGAGCGCTGGAGCAATGTCTTGATGTCGTCGGGCACCGGTTCCTCGTCGTACGCCAGGTGGGCGGTGTCGACGGCCTCCCGTCGCGCCTCCGGCGCCGCCGGCAGCGCGGTGCCGGTGATCAACTCGAACAGGATCGCGCCGAGCGAGTACACGTCGCCGCGCCGGCTCGGCGTTCGGGAGACCAGGACCTCGGGTGCGAGGTACGGGTGGACCGCTTCCGCGGCATCCGCCAACCCCAGCAACGCCTCGCCGAAACCGAAGCCTGAGACGACGCACTCGCCGTCGTAGGTGACGAAGATCAGCCCGGGGTGGAGGAAGCCGTGCAACACGCGCCCGCCTTCGATCTCGACGCTGAGCCCGGCGGCGAGGGCGAGCGAGATCTTCTCCAGAATCAGGAGGGCGTTGTCCACCGGTACGGGAAACCGCTCGGCCTGCACGCGGTCGAGCACCAGCCCGAGGGGCTGTGAGGCAATGTGGTCGCACGCCAGCGCCGGTACACCGTCAACCTCGTGGCAGGCGATACCGCCGGCGACGTTCGTCGAGTGCACAACCTCGCCGATGCGGCGCGACCGGTCGAAGGCCGAGCGGATGTCGGCGGCCGGCGCCGATGGTCCGTCGAAGGTGCGCAACCACACGAGTCGCCGAACCCCGCCCCGGCCGAATTCCCCCGCGCGATACAGATGGCCGAGCGGATCTTCGAGAACCTGCCCGAACAGCAGGTACGACGCGAACACCCGGTAGCTGTCGGCCATGGTACGCCTCCGGTTTGAAGCTACCACCTCGTCGCGCGGGCGGTCAACGCCGCGCCGCTCGCAGTTGGGCCACCGCGCGGTTGTGTTCGGCGAGCGTGTTCGAGAATGTGTGGCCGCCGCCCGGCCGCGCGACGAAGTACAGAAACGAGGTGGGCGCGGGGTGAAGGGCCGCAGCGATGGCGGCGCGCCCCGGGCAGTTGATGGGCCCCGGCGGGAGGCCGGGGTAGCGATAGGTGTTGTAGGGGTCGTCGACCTCGAGGTCGATCCGCAACAGGCGCCCGCGCCAGGCGTTGCGGCGCGCCAAAGCGTAGATCACGGTCGGATCACACTGCAGGAGCATGCCACGGCGGAGCCGGTTGACGAACACTCCCGCGATCACGGGGCGTTCCTCGGCGATCGATGTCTCGGCCTCGACCAGGGATGCCAACGTCACGATTTCCAGGGGAGATCCCCAGAGCGCATCGGCATCGCGCCGTTCTTCATTCCACACCGCGAGAAACCGGTCGGTGAGGTGGCGGGCGGCGGCTTCGGCGTCGATGCCGACGGCGAAGCGGTAGGTGTCGGGAAAGAAGAAGCCCTCCAACGAGGGGGCATCGGGCGCCACCGGGGCGATCCACTCGACCCGGGACACCAGGGACTGCCACTCCTCGCCGGTCCCGACCCCGAGGGAGCTGAACAGACCGCCGATATCGTCGGCCGTGTCGCCCTCCACCACGGTCACCTCGAACATCTCGAGGTTGCCGTCGAGAACCATCTCGAGCACATCCACCGGTCGCAGTCCGGCGTCGAACCGGTAGCGTCCGAAGTGCATCGAGCGGCCGTCGGCCCGCACACGGAGGTAGAGTCGGGCCGCCAGCGGCGACGGCACGAGGCCTTTGCCGTGGAGTTCTTCAACGATGCGGCGGGCATGACTTCCGGCTGCGATCTCGAGTGCAACCGATTCCCGGGTATGCACCCCCCACAGATTGTGGTGCAGCCACAACCCGAAACCGGCCGCCGACACCGAAACGGCGGCGGCCAGAAGCAGGAACCAGCGCATCTTCCCCACCGGTCAACCCTCCGCCGGCGGTTTCTTGGATGGACCGGCGAGGTAGTCCTCGAGAATGATCTGCGCGGCAAGGTCATCGACGGGTCGGTTCTGCGGTCTGCCGATCGATCGGGCCCGCCGCCGGGCCTCGTTCGTGGACAGATACTCGGGCTGGAGCGCGACCTCGATGCCGAGTTCACCGAGCGATTGCGCCAACAGCTCGCTGCGGCGGGCCGCGGGTCCCGGCGACCCGTCAGCGCGGGTGGGCACGCCGACGACGATGCGGGTGGCGCCGACCTGCCGTGCAGCGTTGGCGATGATCTCCGCGGCCGCCGTCGGTCCGTGAGTTTCCACGACCGCGTGCGGCGACACCACGCCGGTCTCGTCGTCGCCCACCGCGAGCCCCATCTTCTTGCCGCCGGGATCCACGCCGAGGTATCGCACCCGCCCATTGTACGCGGCGGCGGCGGATCACCCGGTCATCGTGCGGGATCACGACGGGCTACAATATCCGGAGAACCGCGTGCCCGGCTGGAGGAGCATGAAACGCCACCACAACCAGATCCAGTACGCGCGGCGGTGGATGCTGGCGGCGACCGTCGTGATGATCCTGGCGTCTGCGGCTGCGCCCGCCGTCGAGCTCGAGGACCGTGTGGTTCTCACCGCCGAGACCCAGCAGGCGACCGAGCTGACGTGGCGCGGCGAGGGCAACGTCCACGTCCTCTACCAGGACATCGAGATCAGTTGCGATGAGCTCGACTACGTCCGCGCGACGGGCGAGGTCGTGGCCCGCGGCAATGTCGTGGTGGACCGCGGCCCGAGTCGTTTCACTGCCGAGGAGATGCGGTTCAACCTGCTCACCAAGACCGGCGTGTTCCGCAACGCGACAGCGTATGTCGACCCCATGTACAGCTTCACCGGACGGGAGATCGAAAAGCTCGACGACACCCACTACCGGCTCGATCACGCGACCTTCACCAGCTGTTCCACCGACGGCAGACCGCCGTGGAGCTTCGACATCAGCTCGGCGATTATCGAGGAAGAGGGTCTGGGGCGGTTCAAGAGCGTGGCCATGAAGGTGCAGGGGGTGCCGGTCTTCTACCTGCCCTACATGGTGTGGCCGATGAAACAGGAGCGTGCGATGGGGCTGTTGATGCCGCGCATGGGGTACTCCAACCGGCGCGGTTTCAACATCGGTCTGCCGCTGTATGTGCCGATCGGCCGCTCCTACGACACGACCATTTTTGCCGACATCTACACCGACGGCTACCTCGGTCTCGGCAACATCTGGCGCTGGGCGCCGGTTCGCGGCGCCCAGGGCGAAGTCGACATGTATGCCATCTGGGACCGGGAGGGCGAGCAGACCGAGTGGAAGGTCTTCGGGAGACACACGCAGGACGATTTTCTCGGTTTCAATCTGCTGGCCCAGGTCGAGACCCTCTCCGACATCGACTTCTGGCAGGATTTCGACCGCACCTTCGACGCCAACACCCGCCGCGACCTGTACTCGTTCGCCTACATGACGCGGAGCTTCGGACCGTATGCGCTCAACCTCCGCGCCGACTACCGCCAGACCTTTTTGACCACCACCGAGGTGGTCCTCAGCCAACTCCCCGAGATCGAGCTCCGTTCAGGCTCGACGCCGCTTTTCAATTCGCCGGTCTATCTCAACCTCATCTCGTCTTTGAGCTATCTCCGGGCGGATCGTGGCGGTGATTTTCGCGGCAGTTACGGCCGGGCGGATTTCTTTCCGAGTGTGTCGTACACCCTTCCCGGACCGCCGTGGTTGTCGGTGACCCCCCGGCTCGGCGGCCGCGCCACCTACTACACCCAGCGCTTGGCCGACAACCGCCGCGGCTTTGTCGACGAACCTATCGAGCGCATGTACGCCACCGGCGCCATCGACATCGTGGGGCCGTCGTTTTCGAAGGTCTTCGAGGGCGGGCTCGGCAAGTACGACAAGGTCAAGCACCTGATCGAACCCCGGCTCGAATACCTCTACCTGACGACCCCGACCGATGTCGCCCTGATACCCATCTTCGACGAGGTGGATTCGACGCCGCAGGACGCCAACATGTTCCGCATGGTGCTCGCCAACCGCCTCCTCGGCCGCGACCGCGAGGGTGTGGGTACCCGTGAGCTCGGGTCGCTCGAGTTCTACCAGGATTACTCCTTCGGCGCTCCCCTCAACTTCGGCGCGGACCTGGAGACGAGCCAGTGGTCGCCGCTCGGCGTCGCCCTCCGGGTGACCCCGACCATCGGCACCGGGTTCGACGGCCGCATCACCTATGACTTTCTTTACAAGAACCTCCGCTCGTCATCTCTCGCCGCCTCTCTGCAGAGCGCCGTCGGGATGGCCACCCTCACCTGGTACCAGGGCTTCAACGTCCGCACCGGCGACCGCCTCTCGTCCCAGATGCGGGGCCTCTTCGCCTTCCGTAAGGCCGGGTTTCCGCTCGATGTGACCGTCCAGCTGGCCTACGACATCGTCAACGCGGAGCTCGGCGACCAGCGCTACGGTCTCGCCTACCAGGGCAGCTGCTGGAACATCTCCGCGCAGTACCGCGACACCAAGATCGGCGCCTTCCCGACCCGCGAGTTCCTGATCGTCATCGGCCTCAAGGGGGTCGGCGCCCTGCCCGAGATCAAGGGCAACCTCGGCGGGTACTAGAAATTCAGCGCGCAGGCGCTCGGCGGCTACGCGCTGAATTGCTGGCGGAGGGAGTGGGATTCGAACCCACGGAGGCGTGAACCTCACCGGTTTTCAAGACCGGCGCCTTCGACCGCTCGGCCATCCCTCCCGGGTTGCCTACTTTATACCGAAAGTGCGTGTTGCAGAAACCCGTGTCCGTGCCCGTCTCCGTCTCCGTGCCCGAATTCGGCGCGAGAGTTCCGGAGACGGAGACGGAGACGGGCACGGAGACGGAGACGCTTCCCGTCCGGGGATGTTCTTTACAGTCACCAGGGGCGCACGTACAATACCGGTCCCGGTGCGGAGAGGTGCTGGAGTGGCCGATCAGGACTGCCTGCTAAGCAGTTGTCCGGGGTTAACCTGGACCGCGGGTTCGAATCCCGCCCTCTCCGCCAGTTTTTGCCGTTTCCATCCCCGTCGGCACTTTTTGGAGCACCATGTCGCATCCAGTGAGGACCCGCATCGCGCCCAGCCCCACCGGTGACCCGCACGTCGGCACCGCCTACGTCGCCCTCTTCAATCTCGCGCTGGCCCGGCAGAACGGCGGCGACTTCGTGCTGCGGATCGAGGACACCGACCGCGAACGCAGCTCCGTCGAGAGCGAAGGGATGATCTTGGAGGCCCTGCGGTGGCTCGGGCTCGAATGGGACGAGGGCCCCGACGTCGGCGGTCCGCACGCACCCTACCGCCAGAGCGAGAGAACCGAGATCTACCGCGAGCACGTCGAACAGCTGGTCGCCAAAGGTGCAGCCTACCCGTGCTTCTGCACCCGCGAGCGGCTCGACGCCCTGCGCGCCGAACAGCGCGCCGCCAAAGGCCAGCTCGGCTACGACGGTCTCTGCCGGTCGCTCGACCCGGCGGAGGCGCGCCGGCGTCGCGAGGCCGGCGAACCGTACGTGATCCGGCTCGCCATGCCGACCGACGGCGACACCGTCGCCCACGATCTGCTGCGGGGCGAGATCAGGATCGCCAACACCCAGGTCGACGACCAGGTGCTGCTCAAGTCCGACGGCCACCCGACCTACCACCTCGCCAACGTGGTCGACGACCACCTGATGGAGATCACCCACGTGATCCGCGCCGAGGAGTGGATCTCGTCGCTGCCCAAACACGTCCGGCTCTACGAGGCCTTCGGGTGGGAGCTCCCGGTTTTCTGCCACCTGCCGCTGCTGCGCAACGCCGATAAGAGCAAGATCTCGAAGCGCAAGAACCCGGTCAGCATCAAGCACTACGAAAAAGCGGGCGTTCTGCCCGAGGCTCTCCTCAACTACCTCGCCCTCATGGGCTGGACGATGCCCGACGAACGTGAACAGTTCACCCTCGCCGACTTCATCGCCGAGTTCCGCCTCGAGGGTATCAGCCTCGGCGGGCCGGTGTTCGACCTCGACAAGCTCAACTGGCTCAACGGCAAGTACCTGCGCGACCTCCGTGTCCCGGATCTCCTGGCGCGGCTGCGCCAGGAGCCCCTGTCGGACGACTACCTGCTGCAGATCCTGCCCCTGGTTCAGGAGCGTATCGACACCCTCGCCGACTTCATCCCGTATGCGGGGTTCTTCTTCGCCGGCGTCGTCGACTACGACCCGCAGGCCCTGCCGAAGATGCTGGCCAAGGGCCGGAACGCTCCGCAGACCGCCAAGGCCTTCCGGGTGCTGCTCGAGGACCACCTCGACGCCGTGGGCGCGTGGAACGCCGCCGCCATCGAGGAGGCCCTGCGCGCGTTCTGCGAGGCCAACGAGTGGAGTCCCAAGGAGCTCTTCATGCCGGTTCGCATCGCCGTGACCGGACGGACCGCGACCCCACCGCTCTTCGAGACCATGCAGGTCCTGGGCAGGGAACGGTGCCGGCGGCGGCTGCGGCAAGCCATCGAAACCCTGCAGACGATGAAGAGCTGACCTGACCGCGAACGGGAGAATTATGGCAAGCGACGACGCCGGCAACGACAAACAGGATTTCATCCGCGAGATCATCCGCTCCGATCTTGAAAGCGGCAAACACGCGGGGATCGTCACCCGGTTCCCCCCGGAGCCCAACGGCTACCTCCACATCGGACACTCCAAGGCCATCAGCCTGAACTTCGGGGTGGCCGCCGAGTTCGGCGGGCGCTGCCATCTGCGGTTCGACGACACCAACCCGACCAAAGAGGAGCTCGAGTACATCGAGTCGATCAAAGGGGATGTGTCCTGGCTCGGGTACGACTGGGGCGAGCACCTCTACTACGCTTCGGACTACTTCGAACAGCTCTACGAGTGGGCCGAGGCTCTGATCGAAGCCGGCAAGGCCTACGTTGACGATCTGTCGGCGGAGGAGATCCGCGCCCACCGCGGGACCCTGACCGAGCCCGGCATTCCGAGCCCCTGGCGCGACCGTCCGGTCGAGGAGAGCCTGGCGCTCTTCCGCGCCATGCGTGGAGGCGAGTTCGCCGACGGCGCCCGGGTCCTGCGGGCCAAGATCGATATGGCCTCGGGCAACATCAACCTGCGCGATCCCGTCCTCTACCGGATCCTCCACGCCCACCACCCGCGCACCGGCGATTCCTGGTGCATCTACCCGACCTACGATTTCGCCCACGGCCAGTCGGACGCCATCGAGCACATCACCCACAGCCTGTGCACCCTCGAGTTCGAGGCCCATCGTCCGCTCTACGACTGGTTCCTCGCCAACCTGCCGACGCCGTCGGCGCCGCGGCAGATCGAGTTCGCGCGCTTCAACCTCACCTACACGGTCCTCTCCAAGCGGCGCCTCCTGCTTCTGGTGCAGGGCGGCCACGTCACGGGGTGGGACGATCCGCGCATGCCCACCCTGTCGGGGCTGCGCCGGCTCGGCTATCCGCCGGCCGCCATCCGCGAGTGTGTTGACCGGGCGGGTGTTGCGAAACGCGAGAGCGTGGTCGACCTGGCCTTTCTCGAGCACTGTGTGCGCACCGAGCTCAACCGCACGGCGGAGCGCCGGATGGGCGTTCTGCGCCCGCTCAAGGTGGTGATCGAAAACTACCCCGAGGGCGAGAGCGAAGAGCTCGACGCCGTCAACAACCCCGAGGACGCGGCCGCGGGGAGTCGCAAGGTGCCGTTTTCCCGCGAGCTCTTCATCGAACGGGAAGACTTCATGGAGGACCCGCCGAAGAAGTTCTTCCGGCTCGCGCCGGGCCGCGAGGTCCGCCTGCGCTACGCCTACTTCATCACCTGTCGCGAAGCCGTCAAGAACGCGGACGGCGAGATCACCGAGCTGCGGTGCACCTACGACCCCCAGACCCGCGGCGGCGATGCGCCGGACGGGCGCAAGGTCAAGGCCACCCTGCACTGGGTGTCGGCTCCGCACGCGATCGACGCCGAGGTGCGGTTGTACGATCGGCTCTTCCGAAGCGCGGACCCCGGCGCCGGCGGCGACTTTCTCGACGACATCAACCCGGACTCCCTCGAGGTGGTGGCCGCCGCCAAGCTCGAACCGTCTCTCCGCGACGCGTCGGTCGGCACCACCGTGCAGCTCGAGCGCCTCGGCTACTTCTGCGTCGACCGCGATGCAACTCCCGATCGCCGCGTCTTCAACCGCACCATCACCCTCCGCGACACCTGGGCCAAGGTGCAGGCGCGCGGATAAGCTCGACGATTGAATTCGGGGGCGCCGGCCGGATAAGGTAACGCCGCGCCCTCATTTTTCAAAAGCCCGCGGAGTCATCCGCGGGCTTTTGAAAAATGGTGCCGAAGGCCGGACTCGAACCGGCACGGATCGCTCCACACGGCCCTCAACCGTGCGCGTCTACCAGTTCCGCCACTTCGGCACGCAAGGTATTCACTGTCAGTTCCCGCCACCCTCGGGCACGGCCGGCGTTTCGATCGGGGTCGTCTCGCCCCCGGCGTCCTCCTCGGCGACCGCCTGCTCGAGCGCGTTCTCCGCCGGAGCGGGGGGATTTTCGGCCGGCTCGAGGGCCGGCGCCACCGGCGCCGAGGCCTCGACCGGCGCCGCTACGTTCTCCATGACCGAGGTCCGTTGTTTGCCCGACAGGATCGCCAGGGCCAGACACAGGATCACGAAGAGCACGAAGGCCCCGGTCGTCATCCGGTGCATGATGTTGGTGGTGGTCCGGGGACCGAACGATGTCTGGCTGCCGCCGCCGCCGAAGGCGCCGGCAAGATCTGCACCTTTCCCCTGCTGCAGAAGCACCACCATGATCAGGAAAAGACAGACCAGAACGTACAGAATTACCAGCAAAACAGTCACAGAGTGTCTCCCGCGGCGCAGTCCGCCGCAGCGCGGATGATAGCGGAAAATGGCCGTACGTCAAGGCTTGCGCCCCCGATGAGGCCGCCATCGACGTCGGCGAGCCGCAGCAGGTCGTGGGCGTTGTCGGGTTTGAGGCTCCCCCCGTAAAGGATGCGGATGGCCGCCGCCGCCTCGCCGCCGAATAGTGCCGCCAACCGCAGACGGAGAAACGCGTGGGCCTCCTGGGCCTGGGCTGGAGTGGCGGTGCGGCCGGTGCCGATCGCCCACACCGGCTCATAGGCGAGCACGAGATGGGTGGGGTCGAGCACACCGAGGGCGCCTGTTTGGCGTTCGAGCACGGCGAAGGTCGCCCCGGCATCGCGCTCCTCCAGGGTCTCGCCGATGCAGAAGATGACCTCGAGGCCGGCGCCCTGTGCGGCTTTCGCCCGGGCGAGGGCGGTGTCGTCCGTCTCACCGAACAGAGTCCGCCTCTCGGAGTGGCCGACGATGACCCAGGTGATTCCGATCTCCTCCAGCATGGGGGCGGCGACCTCGCCGGTGAACGCGCCGGTCGTTTCCCAGTGAACGTTCTGGGCGCCGACGTGGACCCCGGAGCCGGTGGCGATCATGGCCGCTGCGGGCAGCGCGGTGAACGGCGGGCAGCAGAGGACATCGATGGTAGCGGGCAGCTCCTCGGCGAGCAGCGCCTCGAGGAAGGCGGTGGTTTCCGCCACCCCCTTGTGCATCTTCCAGTTGCCGGCTATCAACGGTCTGCGCATCGCTTCCCCCCAACGCCGTCTTCAGATTTCCAGGGCGGTGACCGCGGGCAGGGCTTCGCCGGAGAGAAACTCCAGCGAGGCGCCGCCGCCGGTGGAGACGTGGTCGATCCGGTCGAAGACCCCGGCGCGGCGGATCGCCATCACCGACTCGCCGCCGCCGACCACCGAAAAGGCCGGGCTCGAGGCGATCGCTTCAGCGACTGCCAGGGTCCCGGCGGCAAAGTCATCGACCTCGAACACGCCCATCGGCCCGTTCCAGAAGACGGTCTTTGCAGATGCGAGCCCACTCGCGTACCTGGTGCGGGTTTCGGGGCCGATGTCGACGACCATGAGATCGGCCGGGATGGCCCCGCTCGCAACCACCTCGATCCGCGATGCGCCCTCGATGGCGTCGGCCGCCACCACGTCGCTCGGCAGCTCGATCGTGACACCGCGCTGGGCGGCAGCATCCATCACCTGGAGAGCGGTTGCGACCATCTCCTCCTCGACTAAAGAACGCCCGACCTCCAGACCCTTGGCGAGAAAGAAGGTGTTGGCCATGCCGCCGCCGATGAGCAGGGTCTGGACGCGTCCCAACAGCGCCTCGAGCGGGGCGGTCTTGGTCGAAACCTTGGCGCCGCCGACGACCGCGACGTAGGGCTGCTCGGGGTCGTTGACGACCCGTGACAGAGCACCGACCTCGGCCGCCATCAGAAAGCCGGCTGCCTTGCGGCCGGCGGGGTAGAGCGCGGGCGCCGCCACGACCGAGGCGTGGGCGCGGTGGGCGGTGCCGAAGGCGTCGTTGACATAGTGGCTGAACGGCGCCGTCAGCTGGGCCGCAAACCCGGGGTCGTTGGCCTTTTCCCCGGCGTAAAAGCGGAGATTCTCCAGAAGCAACAGCTCACCCGGTGCCGCATCGGCGCGCGTCGGGTCGAGACAGTCCGGAACGAAGCGGACCGGACGGCCGAGGGCCTGCGCGAGGGCGGCCGCCACCGGTGCCAGCGAGAACGCCGGGTCGGGCGACCCTTTGGCCTTGCCGAGGTGTGAGCACGCCGCCACCACCTCGACCCGGTCCATCAGCCAGCGCAGGGTGGGCAGCGCCGCGGTGATCCGGGTGTCGTCGAGGACCTCACCGCCGGACACCGGGACGTTGAGGTCGAGCCGCGCGAGGACCCGGGCGCCGTCGAGATCCTTGAGATCGGCAAGAACGGGGAGGCTCACGCTCAGCTCCGGCCCACCATGTACTCGATGAGGTCCACACACCGCAGGGCGTAGGCGTTTTCGTTGTCATACCAGGCGACGACCCGGAAGAAGGTCGGCGCCACCTGCGAGATCAGCGGCAGATCGACAACCGCGGAGTTGGTCTCGCCGATGACGTCGGAGGACACGATGGGGACGTCGGTGGCCCTCAGGATGCCCTTCAGGGGGCCGTTCGCGGCGTTCTTGAAGGCCTGCTGCAGCTCCGCGACGGTGGACTCGCGGCTGGTCACGAATGTCAGATCGCACACCGACCCGTCCGGCACCGGCACCCGCATGGCGGCGCCGTGCAGCTTGCCCGCGAGTGCGGGATAGACAAGGCCGATGGCCTTGGCGGCGCCGGTCGACGACGGGATGATGTTGATGGCGGCGGCGCGCGCCCGGCGCATGTCCTTGGGGTGCTGGACGTCGAGCAGGCTCTGGTCGTTGGTGTAGGCGTGGGTCGTGGTGAGCCAGCCGTGCTCGATGCCCACGGTCTCGTGCAGCACCTTGACCACCGGTGCCAGACAGTTGGTGGTGCACGATGCGTTGGAGATGACGTGGTGGGCGGCGGGGTCGTAGATGTCGTTGTTGACGCCCATGACAAAGGTCTCGTCGACCTCCTGGCCGGGAGCGGTGATGACCACCTTCTTGGCGCCGGCGGTGAGGTGGGCGCCCGCCTTTTCGCGGCTGCGGAACAGCCCGGTCGCCTCGAAAACATAATCGACGCCGAGCTTCTTCCACGGCAGCTCGGCGGGGTTGCGCTGGGCGAGGACCTGCATGCGGTCGCCGTCGACGATGAGGTCCGACCCGTCAACCTCGACCGTGCCCTTGTAGCGGCCGTGCACCGAGTCGTGACCGAACAGGTAACCCAGCATGTCCGGCGAGGTGAGGTCGTTGATGGCCACCAGGTCAAAGCCGCCGCGCGCCTTGAGATGGCGGGCGACGAGCCGGCCGATGCGTCCGAAACCGTTGATCGCGACCTTGGTCGTCATGAGCTCCTCCAGGTGATCGGAATGGCCCGAAAGTATAGCAGATCGAAAACGCCCCGGACCCGGCGCGAAACCAGACGCCACAACCGCTTTCCGGGGAGCGGATTCGACCACGGAGGGCCTAGTTCCCATTAGGATGTTTCCGGAGCTTACCATCCGTCTCAAACCTCGATTTCCGCGCACCAAGATGGGCCGGGATCGTGATGCTCAGCCCGCGCGGAAAAGCGCAGACATACCCTTCGGTCTGTCGAGCATTTTTCGCGCGGGCTGGGCGCGCGAGACCGGTCCAGATTGCCGTGGAAATCGAGGTTTGAGGCGGATGGGAAGCTTGGTAGCCCGTACGGGATTCGACCACGGAGGGGCAGGGGCGGGTGGTGCAGTGGCGAAGCCCCGTACCGGTGGTTTCCTGAACAGGAAACATGGTAGCCCGTACGGGATTCGACCACGGAGGGGCAGGGGCGGCTGGTGCAGTGGCGAAGTCCCGTACCGATGGTTTCCTGAACAGGAAACATGGTAGCCCGTACGGGATTCGAACCCGTGTTACCGGCGTGAGAGGCCAGCGTCCTAGACCCCTAGACGAACGGGCCACGCGAACGCGAAAGTTACCACAGGATCCGGGGAGGTGCAAGTTCCCGGAGGCCCGAGGGGCGCCGCCCGCAGGGAGATATTCCGATAAGTCCCCGGTCTTGCACTCTTGAACGGCATATCGGTTAGAATGTGACCACTGATTCTGGATCTATACTCAATTTCCGTTCTGAGGAAGGGAGAGCGAACCATGAACGAATCACCGCAACGCCCGACCAACGCCGGACCGCCGCCGCCCCCTCCGGTCAAACCGCCGCCGCCGTCCGGATCGGCGAACAAGCCGGCTGGGACCGTATCCGATAACCGCAACATCATGATCGTCCTTTCCTACTTCGGTCTGCTCGCCCTGATTCCCCTCCTGGTCGAAAAGGACGACCCCGAGGTCCAGTGGCACGCCAAGCACGGCCTGGTTCTTTTTGTGTCGGCTTTTGCCGTTTCGTTCGTCGTCTTCGCAATCTCCTTCATTCCGTGGGTCGGTTGTATCACGGCTCTGTTGGGGATGGGCATCTGGATGGCCTATCTGGTGATCGCCATCCTGTGCATCGTCAAGGGCATCAACGGCGAGCGTTTCCTGGTGCCTACAATCAGCGATTTCGCCGACCGTTTCTGAGCCCTCGCCTGCCGCCGGTCGGTCGCCGACCGGCGGTTGAGGCGGCCAGCGCCGGCACAGAGCGATACGATGACGAACGAGGCGAGGTGAGGTGTGCGTCTTTCAAAAAAACTCGATCCCGACATGGTGCTCATCTCTCCCGATGCGGCGGACCGCGACGGTCTTTTCCGGCTCTTTGCAGATCGGGTCGTCGCGGCGGGGCTGGTCACGTCGGCCGACGAGGTGGTCGAGAAGCTGATGGAGCGGGAGAAGATCCTCTCCACCGGCATCGGCGGCGGCGTCGCCGTTCCCCACGCGCAGCTGGCGGGTCTCGGCCGTCTGGTCATGACCGCGTCGAGCCACCCCGGCGGTCTCGACTATCCGGCGCTCGACAACCAGCCGGTGCGGCTGGTGTTCTGTCTGCTGGGTGACGTCAACACGACCGCCGACCACCTCGCAGGCCTCGCCCGGCTCGCCCGGCTCGCCCGGCGTCGGGAGGCGCTCGAGCCTCTCGTCGCCGCCCCCGACGGCCGCGCCTTTGTCGCCGCCCTCGAAGAACTCGAGGGGGCATGAGTGCAGCTCTTTCTCGCCATCCTCCATCGTGAGGAGCTGTTGGACGAGGTGCTGTCGACGTTGGTGGAGCTCGAGGCCACCGACCCGGTCGTGGTGGAAAGCCGCAGCGGTCTCGAGCTGCTCGAGCGCGACCTGCCGATCTTCGCCGGGCTGAGATCGTTGATCCCCTCGGGGATCGATTTTTCCAGTCTGGTCGTCTGCATTGTCGAGGACGACCGCCTGGCGGAAAAGATCATGTCGGCGATCGCCGCGCTCGACACCGGACCGCGCGAAGAGGGTGAAGCCCGCAACACCGCGATGCTGCTGCCCGTGTCGGCCGTCCGGGATTTCTGAGCCGCTCCCGTTCCTGCCGCCCGGCCGCGGTTGAACTCCGGAGCCACGGCCCCGCCTGAGGGTGGGTTCTGCGCACAGTACACTGAGGCATGCTTCGCGGCACATTGGCGTTTCTGGCCCTCGTGGCCTGCGCAGTCGTCGGCGCCGAGCTGCGCTCGGCCCTGGCGCGGCGGGGGGTTCGTGCGCCGGGCATGGAGGGCGCGTCGTTTCTCGCCGTCGGGTTCCTGCTCGGCGGGCGGGTCCTGGGGCTTTTCCCGGACGATCTGGTGACTTCGTTGCGGGTCGTCGTGTTGTTCGGTCTGGCATGGATCGGCCTGGTCTTCGGTCTCCAGGCGGAGCTGCGCATCATCCGCCGGCTGGCTCCGTGGCACCGATGGATCGGCGGGCTGATACCGCTGGCGGTCGGTCTGCCGGTGGCGATGGCGTGCGTGGTTCTCGGCCTGTCGCCGGCGCTCGCGCTAGGTCTGGGATCGGTGGCGATGGCGAGCTCGCCGAGCGCTCTCGAGGGCCTGGCCCGCGGTCGGCGACCGAGCGACCGCGGCACGGTCCGGATGCTCAAGCTGGTGATGGCGTTTGCGGGCATCCCGGCGGTGGCGGTGTTCGCGGTGGCGACCGCGCTCGCGAGCCCCCTCACCGGCGAACTCGGCGGCGGGTTGCCGGCCCACGATCTCATCGTGTTCACCGCCGCCATCGGCATCCTCGTGGGGTACGCCGTCGTGGTGCTGATTCGCGGGGTTGCCGACCACATGCAGCTGCTCACCCTGGCCGTAGGCGGTATGTGCTTCGCGGCCGGGGCCACGGCGGTGCTCGGTCTCAACCCGTTGCCGGCGGCTGCGGTTGCCGGCGCCGTCGTCGTCAACCGGTGCATGTTTCCCCACCGCATGCTGCGAGTCGCCCACTCCCTGGAACGGCCGATTCTGGTGGCTCTCCTGGTTCTGGTCGGGGCCTCCTGGAAAACCGCCGCGTTCTCGGTTGGGGTCTTCGCCGTCATGACCGTGGTGCGGATGGCTGCCGCCCTGGCCGCCGGCGCAGCCTTGACCGGCATCGCCCGCGCCCGCGGCGAGCTCCGGCTCACCGGCGGTGTCGGGTGGGGGCTGGTGCCCCAGGGTGAACTGGCCCTCGGGCTGACGGTGGCGGTCGTCAGTTTCTTCCCGGTGACCGGGGGTGTCCTGGAGGCGGTGGTCGCGGCGGTTCTTGTCAACAACATCGCGGGTGGGTGGTGGATGCGCAGCCGCCTGTTTGCAGCGGCCGACAAGGCAGCACCGTGAGGTGGTTCCTGTTTGTCGTGCTGGCGGTCTTGAGCTGGGCGGCGCGATTGTTGGGGACGAACGCGGTCAGCGACCCGGTGGGGTCGGCGCTGCTCAGCCTCGGCGTACTGATCATCGGCGGGGTGCTCGCGGGGGAGCTCGCGGTTCGCTTTCGCGCGCCACGAATCACCGGCTACCTGCTGCTGGGAATGGTGGCCGGTCCCCACGCCCTGGTCCTGCAGACCGCAGGGGACGCCGGACTTCTCGGCATCTTCGCGGAGCTCGCGCTCGGCCTCATCGCCCTGACGGCGGGCGGCGAATTCCGTTTGCAAGCGGTCCGCCGCAGGGCGCGGGTCCTGGCGGCCATCACCACGAGCCACGTCGTGCTCATCCTCGGGATCGTGGGCGGGACGGCCTGGCTCCTGCTGAGCAGTCGCCCATTCCTCGGTCCGATGACCGCCGCTGAGGTTGCGGCTGCCGCAGTGATCCTCGGCGTGATCGCGGTCGCGAAATCACCGTCGACGACGATCGCCATCATCACCGAGCTCCGGGCTCGCGGTGAACTGGTGGAGACCGTCCTCGGTGTCACGATACTGAAGGACCTGGTCATTCTGTTGCTCTTTACCGCGACGTTTGCGACTGCAACCTCGCTGGTGGGCGGCGGCACCGTCGAGCTCGATCAGCTCGTCCACGTGGTCCAGGAGATCGGCGTTTCGCTGCTGGTCGGCGTCGTCCTCGGATTGGTGCTCGGTGTTTACCTGGTCAAGGTCGCCCGGCTGGTGCCGTTGACCGTCCTGGCGCTGGCCCTCGCCTCTGCCGAGCTCGCACATGACGCCGGCATCGAGCACCTCCTGGTGTGCATGGCGGCCGGGTTCACCGCGCGCAACGTCTTCCCGACGATCGCAGGCCGCTTTCTTGACGGCCTCGAGCAATCCTCGACCCCGGTGTACGTCGTCTTCTTTGCTCTCGTCGGCGCCGGGCTCAACCTCGCGGTCTTCGCCACGGTGTGGCTGCCGGCGCTGATCTTCGTGGCGGTACGCCTGTTTGCGGTGTGGGTGGCGACTCGGATACCGGCGGCTCTCGCCGGGTCTGCGCCGGTTGTGGTGAGCTACGGGTGGATGGGATTCGTGGGCCAGGCGGGGCTGTCGCTGGGCTTCGCCTCACGCATCCAACGCGAGCTTCCGGGACTCGGAACCACACTGGCGACGCTCGTGGTGGCTTCGGTGGTGGTCAACCAGTTGATCGGTCCCGTGCTGTGGGAACGGGCCATCCTGGCCGCCGGGGAACAGGGGCGCGCCGGGAAATGAAAAGGCCGCCCGAGAGGGCGGCCCGGTCACTGGTCGTTCCTCAGCGTCAGTTGCTCTTGCCGCCGTCGATGGCGAGGGTCGGGAAGGTCCCGTTGCAGCCGGTGTCGTCGCCGGTGAAGTTGGCGCCCACCGCGGCCAGCGTGCCCGAGAACCCGAGGTTGTCATCGGTGCTGAAGGTCAGGGTCCAGGTCATTTCGCCGCCGTCCGGATAGGTGTCGACGAACTCGACCCCCGTGGCGAAATCCTCGAGATCGGTCGGGTTGAGGCCCACGCCCCAGAGGAAGATCAATGTGCACACGGATTCACCCTGGCCGTTGACCTTGTCGAAGTTGAAATAGGTGCCGTTGATCGCCTCGACGACGCTGTCGGCGACGACCATGTTGCCGCCGGATGCGAAGGCGAGGCTGTCATAGACGGCGAACTGGTAAATCCCGTCCGCCGAACCGGCGCCGGCGCCGAACGATGATTCGAGGGTTGTCGGGTCGCCGCTGGCATTATCCGTCTTCGAACCGAGGATCACCGCCGAGCCCGAAGTCACGGTGGCGAGGAGGGTGCCGTTGTTGTAGCTGCTCACGTTCCACAGGTCGGTTTTGAACGACAGCCACGGCTCGTAGGCGCCGAGGGAAACCGTCGCGGTGTCGAGCAAACTTCCGTTGGCGGCGAGCAGGTCGAGATCCATGGTGACGCCGTTGGCGCCGGCGAGGGCGAAGATGTTGGTGTAGAAGGAGCTGTTCGCCGCCAGACCCATGACGGTCGTCGATTCGCCGGCGCTGATGGCGGCCGATGCCGGAATCGCCTCGAAGCCCGAACCGTAAGTGCCCCCCACGGGATCGTTGAAGCCGGTGAAGACGATGAGGTTGGCCGTGACCTCGCCCCCGGTCGCGGTGATGCGGAACGCACCGGCGGCGTTGCTCATCCCGAAGTTCTTCAACAGGACATCATCGAGGATCAGCGTGTCATCCGGACCGATGTTGAAGCTGCGGGACGTCGGGTTGGGGTTGGGCTGATCGCGCTCGAGCCAGTACACCGTCACCGAGACCGTGGTGGTGCCGGCGTTGTTGATGTAGAGGTCGGAGTGCCATTTGTTGGTCCGCGCCGCGCCGGCTATCAGCAGGTCGTTTCCGGGCGAAATGGCAAAAGCCGAGGACGCGGCGAGCAGCAATCCGAGGCAGGAGACGAGGGTTTTGCGAGCATTCATGCGGGACCTCCCGGGTCGTTTCAGTCGAGGTAACAAGGGGTTACGATACCAGATTCCTGATCTCTCCACCCGTTATGTGTGTCCAACCGGCCTGAACGGACATACGGCGTGCGGATCGCCGGGGTTTCCCCCGGGTGGACGGCCCGGCCGATGATTCGGGAGAGCGCGGGATCGGCTAAGATACCCCGATGACCTATCAGGTTCTCGCACGTGCGTGGCGGCCGCAGCGCTTTGCCGACCTCATCGGCCAGGAGGCCGCGGTGCAGACCCTGACCAACGCGCTCACCTCAAGCACCTTCGGGCAGGCGTACCTTTTTTCCGGTCTGCGCGGCGTCGGCAAGACCACCGTCGCGCGGTTGCTGGCCAAGGCCGTGAATTGCGCGAAGGGGCCGACCGCCGAGCCCTGCGGGGTCTGCGAATCGTGCCGCGAGATCGCCGACGGATCGAGCATCGATGTCATCGAGATCGACGCGGCAACGCACACCCAGGTCGAAAAAGTCCGCGACCTCCAGGACCTCCTCCGCTACCGACCGACCCGGGATCGCTTCCGGGTGATCATTTTCGACGAAGTTCACATGCTCTCCCAGGCCTCGTTCAACGCCCTCCTCAAGACCATCGAAGAGCCGCCGCCCTACATTCTCTGGGTGTTCGCCACCACCGAACGCCACAAGGTCCCCGCGACCATCCTTTCCAGGTGCCAGCAGCTGGATTTCCGGCCGGTGGGCTCCGACCTGATCCGGGCGCGCCTGGAAGAGATCGCGTCCGCGGAGGGCTTTTCCCTCACGCCGTCGGCAGCGGCGGCCATCGCCGGCGCCGCCGAGGGCTCGGTTCGCGACGCGCTGTCGCTGCTCGACCAGCTGCGTGCCTTCACGGCCGACGCGGTCGACGACGAGGCGGTGGCGAAGGTTCTCGGCGTGCCGCCGCTCGAGGTCACGGCGCGGCTGATCGAGCTTCTGGCCGCCGGCGAGACCCCGGCCGGTCTCGTCATGCTGCGCGAGCAGCTCGCCGCCGGCCAGGACCCCTTCATCCTGTTCCAGGAGGTGGGGCGCACCCTGCGCACCCTCTTGTACGTCGCTCTCGATCCGGCACTCGTGCCGACCCTTTCGGACGGGCAGCGCGAGCTCCTGCAGCCGATATCGTCGAGCTGCGGCGCCGACGCTTTGACCCGCATGCTCGGTCTGTGGCTCGAACACGAACTCGTGGTCAAGGAAGCCGGCAACCGCGAGCTGGCCCTCGAAGTGGCGGCCATCCGACTCGCCCGCTGGCCGGCGGTGCAGCAGCTGGAAGCGTGGCTCGCCGGCTCCCCTGCGCCGCCGCCCGCGGGTGGGCCCGGGCCGGGGAAGATCTCGACGCCCGGCTCCGGCGGCGGTTCGGGCCCCTCTCCGGTCAAACCGGCGTCGCGGTCGGCGGCCGCAGCGACATCTGCGCCAGCTCCGGCTGCTGCTGCGGCGGAACGCGACGAGGCGGAGCTCGAGTCCGATTCCGAGCACGACAACCCCTCCGAGAACGAACCGGAAACCCCACCGGAACCGGTGGCCGCGGCGGATCTCACGGGCATCGCGATGGCCGACCCCGGTGTGATTCTCGCCACCCGGATCCTCGGCGGTGAGGTGGTCGCGGTTCGTCCCGACGGCGAGGGCTCCTGAATGGACCTGCGGCCGCCGACGGTCCGGGTTCTGCTGCAACACCTCGAGCGTCTGCCGGGCGTCGGTCCGCGGACCGCCCAGCGGCTCGCCGAACACCTGCTGACGGTCGACCCCGGAGATCTCCAGGCATTTGCGCACGTGTTGGGGCGGCTGCGCGAGGCGGTGGTTCTGTGCTCGTCATGCTCGTTGCTCACCGAGACCGACCCCTGCGTGGTGTGCAGCGACCCCGGCCGCGACCACCGCGTCATCCTGGTGGTCGAGGAGCCGACCACGGCCTGGGCGGTGGAGGCGACGGGCGAATTTCGCGGTCTGTATCACGCCCTCCTCGGCCATCTCTCGCCCCTCCACGGCGTCGGGCCGGAGGACCTGACGATCGACCGTCTCGAGGAACGGTGCCGCGGGTCGGCCGTCGGGGAGGTGATTCTCGCCACCGATCCCACCGTCGAAGGCGAGACCACCGCCCTCTACATCAGCCGCCGGTTGCAGCCGCTCGGAGTCAAGGTCAGCCGGCCGGCGTCGGGCATTCCGATCGGCGGGGAGGTGGCGTCGGTGGATCGGGTGACCCTCGCCCAGGCCCTCCAGTTGCGCCGCCCCGTGTAGTCGCCATCTTCCTGATTTCAGCGGCTTTTTGGCGGTCTCGACGGCGCCCGCCCGGGCCATTTCGCTTGCCTGCCAGGGACGTCTATGTTAAAAATTGAAACTATTGGGAGTGTGAAGAGTTGGTTACCAACTTGGTCATGTACGAGGAGGAGTTCGACCGCATCAAGCTGCTCCTCGATACCCTGCGAATGGACGCCAGCGCCAAGATCGTCTTCCTGGTCGATAAGAACGGGCAGCAGATCGCGGAAGCCGGCGAGGTGAACCTGGTCGATGCGACGTCTCTAGCCTCCTTGACCGCAGGCAACGTGGCGGCCACCGACGGTCTCGCCAAGCTCATCGGGGAGAAGGAATTCTCGATTCTTTTTCACGAGGGCCGCAAGGACAACATTCACATCTCCATCGTCGGTCAGCGCCTGATTTTGGTGGTTATTTTTGACGAGCGCTCGTCTCTCGGCCTGGTCCGCCTGCGGGTGCGCAAGGCGTCGGCCGAGATCGAGCGTGTGCTCAACGAAATGGAGACGAAATCCCAGATGGTTGGCACCCTGGAAACCCTTTCACCGTTCGCTGAAATCACCGACGACGATATCGACGCACTGTTTTCAGAATGAGCTTCATCAACTACGCCGCTCGCGAGATCAACGTCAAGATCGTGTACTACGGGCCCGGTCTGTGCGGGAAGACCACCAACCTGCAGTACATCTTCGAAAAATCCTCGCCGCAGCAGAAGGGCAAGCTGATCTCTCTCGCCACCGAGACCGATCGCACCCTCTTTTTCGACTTTCTGCCGCTCGACCTCGGAGCGGTTCGCGGATTCAAGACCCGCTTCCACCTCTACACTGTGCCCGGCCAGGTCTTTTACGACGCCAGCCGCAAGCTGATCCTCAAGGGGGTCGACGGGGTGGTGTTCGTCGCCGACTCGCAGGAGGCGAGGATGGACGCCAATGCGGAGTCGCTCCGCAACCTCGAGGACAACCTGCGCGAAAACGGCTTCGAGCTCAAGACCATCCCCTACGTCCTCCAGTTCAACAAACGCGACCTCCCGAGCGCGGTGCTGGTGGACGACATGTACCGCCTCCTCAACTTCAAGGGCGAACCCACCTTCGAGGCGGTCGCGGTCAAGGGCATGGGGGTCTTCGAGACCCTCAAGGCGGTCGCCAAACAGGTCCTGTACGAGCTGCGAAGCCGCTGATCCGCCGCGCCTGATACCCCCTTCGCCGATGCCCCCGTATACACCTCCGGCGCGGCGGTTGCCGTGTCGTGGTAGGCTGCGAGAGGCCGCTGCGGCCGTACACCGCCGGCGACTGATTCCACTACGGAGGCCCCATGAACCCCTTGCAGAGACTGTGGACCGACCACCGGCAGGCGGTGTGGCTGGACTACATCGAACGCGACCTGCTCACGGGTGGCGGTCTTGCCCGTTTCGTGGCCGACGACGGCGTGCGCGGCGTCACCTCGAACCCATCGATCTTCCAGAAGGCGATCGAGGGCGGTGGCGCCTATGGCGCCGCCGTAGCGGCGTTGCTGAAGACCGACCCCGGGCTGCCGACCAAAGACCTCTACGAAGCGCTGGCGATCGAGGACATCCGCGGCGCGGCTGACGTCCTCCGTCCGGTGTGGTCGGAAAGCCGCGGCGGTGACGGCTATGTCAGCCTCGAGGTTTCGCCCCACCTTGCCCTCGACAGCGACGGCACGGTCGAGGAAGCGCGCCGGTTGTGGGCGGCGGTCGACCGCCCGAACCTGATGATCAAGGTGCCGGCGACCGCGGCGGGGATTCCCGCTATCGAACGCCTGATCGGCGACGGCATCAACGTCAACGCCACCCTGATGTTCTCTCTCGCGGATTACGAGGCGGTGGCGCAGGCCTACGTCCGCGGCATCGGCGAGTGCGCCGCCCCCGACCGCGTGGCCTCGGTGGCGTCGTTCTTCGTCAGCCGGGTCGACACCAAGGTCGATGCGGCGCTCGAGAAGATCGGCACCGATGCGGCCCTCGCCCTGCGTGGCAAGGCGGCGGTGGCCAACGCGAGGCTCGCCTACCGGCGTTTCGAGGAGATCTTCTACGACGGTCCGTTTGCGGAGCATGCGGCGAACGGGGCGCGCGTCCAGCGGCCGCTGTGGGCGAGCACGAGCAGCAAGAACCCCGCCTACCGCGACGTCGTGTATGTCGAGGAGCTGATCGGGCCGGACACGGTCAACACCCTGCCGGTGGCGACTCTGGAGGCCTTCCGCGACCACGGCGAGCTCCGCACCTCGATCACCGAGGATGTCGACGGGGCGGCGGCGACGATGGCAGCCCTCGCCGGTCTCGGGATCGACATGGACGCGGTGACCGCCGAGCTCCAGGTCGAAGGTGTGGCGGCGTTCGCAGCCTCGTTCGACCAGCTGCTGGCGGCGCTCGATACGGCACGGTCGGGCTGAGAAAGCGGTTGCCTCGAGAAGGCGAACCGCGGACCTGACTCTGCGGGGCAGCCGTCGGCCGCGGTTTGCGGTTAATCTGGAGACATCACCGCCGTGTGAATCCATCGCCCGAAGGGCGGTGAGTCGTGCGGGGCGAGCCCGGAGTGGAGGTCCGAGATGTGCGGCATCATCGGCTACGTGGGTAGGGACGAGGTGGTACCGGTCGTGCTCGACGGGCTGCGGCGCCTCGAGTACCGCGGCTACGATTCGGCCGGGATGGCCGTGATGGACGGCGGCCGGATCAACGTCCTGCGGGCGGCCGGCAAGCTCGGCAACCTCGAACAGCGGGCCTACCACGAACCGCTGCACGGCACCGTCGGTCTCGGCCACACGCGGTGGGCGACCCACGGCGCCCCCACCGAGGCCAACGCCCACCCCCAGACCGACGGCGCCGGATCGGTCGCGGTGGTCCACAACGGCATTCTCGAAAATTACGGCAGCTTGCGGGCGTCGCTGCAGACCGACGGCGTCCGGCTGCAATCGGACACCGACACCGAGCTCATCGCTCAACTCCTGGGTCGTGAGCCCGGAACGCTTTCGCATCGCGTGCTCGCGGTGCTCCCGCGGCTCGAGGGTCAGTACGCGGTGGTGGCCGTCCACCGCGATGAACCCGACGTCGTGGTGGCCTTCCGCAACGGCCCGCCGCTGGTGGTGGGGCTCGGCGAGGGCGAGAACATCGTCGCCTCCGATGTCACGGCGCTGCTCCACCGCACGCGCCGCGTGATCTTTCTCGAGAACGGCGACGTGGCGGTGGTCCGGCGCGACCGGGTGGAGATCCTCGACGCATCCGGCGACGTCGTCGAGCGCCCGGTGGAGACCCTGGACTGGGACGCCGCCCGGGCGGAAAAGGGCGGCTTCCGGCATTTCATGCTGAAGGAGATCTTCGAGCAGCCGGACGCCATCCGCAACACCGTCAGTGCCTATCTCGACTCCGACCGGCGCGGCGTCAATCTCGAGGGTCTCGGTTTTTCGAGCGACGAGCTGGCCCGGTTGCGGCGGGTCCACATCGTCGCCTGCGGGACTTCGTGGCACGCGGCGCTGGTCGGCAAGTTCCTGGTCGAGGAGCTCACCGGTCTGCCCACCGAGGTCGACTACGCCTCGGAGTACCGCTACCGCTCGCCGCTCCTCGGCGACGATCTCCTCGTCGTGGGGATCACCCAATCCGGAGAGACCGCCGACACGATGGCAGCGATGGAGCTCGCCCGGGAAGGTGGCGCGCTGCTGGCCACGGTGTGCAACAGCCGCGGCTCGTCGGCGTGGCGCCTCGCAGCCTCACGGATGCTCACCCAGGCGGGGCCCGAGATCGGGGTTGCCTCGACCAAGGCCTTCACCACCCAGTTGGTGGCGCTGGTCCTGATGGCGCTCGGGCTGCGCGCCGCCCGAGGCCTTGCCGACGAGACCGACACCGACCTGGTGACCGAGCTGCAACGGCTGCCGATGGCGGTCGAACGGGCGCTCGCCATCGACGGAAGGCTTTATCGACACGGCACCGAGCTTCTGAGCGCCGCCGCCGACTCGCTGTACCTGGGGCGCGGCATTCTCTACCCGATCGCCCTGGAGGGCGCACTCAAGCTCAAGGAGATTTCCTACCTCCACGCCGAGGGCTATCCCGCGGGTGAGATGAAGCACGGTCCCATCGCCCTCCTCCAGGATGGTTTTCCGGTGGTCGCGGTGGTGCCGGAGGGACAGTCAAGGGACAAGATCATCAGCAACCTGATGGAGGTGCGGGCACGGGGCGCGAGCGTCCTCGCGGTCACGGCGGATGTCGGCGACGATCTGGCGCACGTGGCGGACCTGGTGCTGCCGGTGCCGCGTGTCCATCGCCTCCTGCAGCCCGTGGTCTCGGTCGTGCCGTTGCAGCTGCTCGCCTACAACGTGGCCGTGGAGCTCGGGCTCGACGTCGACCAACCGCGCAATCTGGCGAAGAGCGTCACCGTCGAGTAGATTTCGGATTTCGGATTTCGGATTTCGAATTTTTCTCCTTCGTTCCGCCGAACAGGGGTGGGTGGGTGGCAAATCCGAAATCCGAAATCCGAAATCCGAAATTGCGAGTTGAGTCTCTCGGGCGGCGCTGTTACTTTCTCCCTTCCTCCGGAGGTGGTGTTTCCTTGACGTCCTATCTCGATGATCTCAACCCGCCGCAGCGTGAGGCCGTGACCCACGGCGAAGGGCCGTTGCTGGTGCTGGCGGGTGCGGGTTCGGGCAAGACCCGGGTTTTGACCTACCGGATCGCTCACCTGCTGGCCGTGGGCGCGGTCGAGGCGAGCGGCATCACAGCGGTCACCTTTACCAACAAGGCGGCGCGCGAGATGCGGGAGCGGGTGGAGATCCTGCTCGGCCGCCCCCTCGGCGGCGGGTTTGTCGGCACCTTTCACCGCTGGGCCCTCGATCTGCTGCGGAGGCACCCGCGGGCCGCCGGGCTGCAGCCGCGGTTTGCGATCGCCGACAGCGACGACCAACGCGCGCTCGTCGCCCAGGTCCTCAAGGAGCTCGGGCTCGACCCGCGCGAGCACCCTCCGCGCGCCCTGCTGTCGCGGATTTCCGGTCTCGTCAATCACGGTACCGGCCTCGAAAAGTTTGAAGACCGGGCGGTGGGACACAACGACGAAACTCTGGTCGAGATCTGGCGCCGCTACGAACACCACAAGAAGACCGCCGCGGTGGTCGACTTCGACGACATGCTGGTGCGGGCGCTCGCCGCGGTCAGGGCGGACGACGCGGTGTGCAGGGAGATGCGCCGGCGCGCCCGGTTCCTGTTGGTGGACGAGTTCCAGGACACCAACTCGCTGCAGATGGACCTCCTCCATCAGGTTCTCGCCGGCGAGGGCAACCTCACCGCGGTCGGCGATGAAGACCAGTCGATCTACCGCTGGCGCGGCGCCGAGCTCGACAACATCCTCTCCTTCGAGCGCTTCTTCCCTGGTGCGAGGGTGGTCGCCCTGGAGGAGAACTACCGCTCCACCGCACCCATCCTCGAGGCCGCCGGCGGGTTGATCGCGGCCAATGTCGGGCGCCGCGGGAAAAAGCTCTTCACCAGCCGCACGGGCGGCGAACCGGTGCGTCTCTACATCGCCGACGACGAGCGTGCGGAAGCGCGCTGGGTGGCGGATCACATCGAGGCGGCCGCCGGAGCGAACCCGCTCGGCGAGATTGCCGTGCTGATGCGGACCAACGCCCAGACCCGGCCCTTCGAGGAGGAGCTGACCCGCCGCCGGATGGCCTACCGCGTGGTCGGCGGTCTCCGATTCTGGCAGCGGGCGGAGATCAAGGACGCGCTCGCCTACCTGCGTCTCACGTTCCGCCCGGAAGACAGGTTGTCGTTCGAACGCGTCGTCAACGTCCCGACGCGCGGTATCGGTGCTGCCACCCTCGACGTGCTGCGCCGGGCGTCCGAGGAGCTCGGTGTGGGCCTGCCGGAGGCGGCGCGCAACCTGCCGGACGGGTTGAGCCCGCGCGCCCGGCTCTCGCTCGAGCGATTCTTCGGGCTCTTCGAGGAGGCGGCCGGGCGCCGCGAGGAGCTGACCCCCGGTGACTTCGTGGGTTGGCTCCTGGAGGCTTCCGGTCTGTTCGCGATGTACGACGGCGATGCCGAGGACCGCGTCGCACGGCGCGAAAATCTCCAGCAGCTGGCTTCCGCCGTGGCCGAGGCGGCGGCCCGCGGCCAGGAGCTCGAGGACTTCCTCGACTCGGTGGCGCTGCTCGAGGAGAACGACGAGGAAACCGCCGCCGATGCGGTTTCTCTGATGACCCTGCACTCGGCCAAGGGCCTCGAGTTCAACGTCGTCTTTCTCTCCGGTCTGGAAGACGGGCTGCTGCCCCACGCCAACTCGCGGGACGATCTCGAAAGCCTCGAGGAGGAGCGCCGGCTGGCGTACGTCGGGATGACCAGGGCGCGCCGCCGCCTCGCGCTTTCCTGCGCGCGGACGCGGTTCCTCTTCGGTCAGCGGCAGCCGACCAGACCGTCGCGCTTTCTCGACGATCTCCCGGACGGGAGTTTTCAGGATGTCTCCGAGTCGAGCCCGGGATGGATGGCGGCGCCCGCCCGCTCGCACCCGCCGCGCCCGTCGGGGAGACCGCGATCACCGCAACCCGGTCCTGCCGTCCGCCCTGCGGCGGGCCGACCGAAGATCGCCGCCACCGCGACCGACGGCGACGGTACCGGGTGGCGCCCCGGCGACCGGGTTCGGCACCATCGATTCGGGACCGGGGTTGTGCTCGCGTGTCAGGGCAGCGGCGCCCAGCTCAAGCTGGTGGTCTACTTCGACCGCGCCGGCCGCAAGACCCTGGTGCCGGCCATCGCCAAGCTCGAAAAGGCATGACGGCCAATGGGCGAGGAGTATCCTGTGGAGTGCAGTTGAACGCGAGGCGGGATCGGAGGTGGCAATGAAGAACGAATGGCATCACACGACGGTGCTCGCAGTGCGCCGGGACGGAGTGGTCGCCGTCGGTTCGGACGGTCAGGTGACTCTCGGCACTGCGGTGCTCAAGCACGGAGCGGCCAAGGTCCGCCGCCTTGCCGGCGGCAAGGTCGTGGCGGGGTTTGCCGGTTCGGTGGCGGATGCGCTGGCGTTGTTCACCCGGTTCGAAGCCAAGCTCGAGGAGTACGGCCACAATCTGGAGCGGGCCGCGGTGGAGCTGGCGCGGGACTGGCGGACGGACAAGGCGCTGCGACACCTCGAAGCGCTGCTCATCACCGCGGATCGCAAGACGACTCTGCTGGTGTCTGGAACCGGTGAGGTTCTGGTGCCCGACGATGACGTGGTGGCGGTGGGTTCGGGAGGTTCGTATGCCCTGGCCGCAGCGCGGGCGCTCGTCAAACACACCCGGCTCGGGGCGCGGGACGTCGTCGACGAAGCGCTGAGGATCGCCGCTGAGATCGATATCTACACCAATGACCACATCACGATCGAGGAGCTCAAACCGTGAAGCTGGATTCGATGACCCCTCAGGAGACCGTCCTCGAGCTCGACCGATTCATCGTCGGGCAGGCCGAGGCGAAGCGGGCGGTCGCGGTGGCGCTGCGCAACCGCTGGCGCCGCCAGCAGCTCTCTCCCGAGCTCCGCGAGGAGGTGGCGCCGAAGAACATCATCATGATCGGCCCCACCGGGGTCGGCAAGACCGAGATCGCGCGCCGTCTGGCGCGACTGACAGGGTCCCCTTTTCTCAAGGTGGAGGCGTCCAAGTTCACCGAGGTCGGCTACGTCGGCCGCGACGTGGAGTCGATCATCCGCGATCTCGTCGACTCCGCCATCCAGCTGGTGCGCTCGGAGCGGGTGACCGAGGTCGAGGTTCGCGCCGAACGAGCCGCCGAGGACCGCCTCCTCGACCTCCTGGTAGTTCATTCGACCTCCGCCCTCGAAACCTCGCTCGAGGAACGGCGTCGCTCCCTCAAGCGGCCGCTGCGCGACGGAATGTTGGAGGAGAGCGAGGTCGAGCTCGAAATCGCCGAGGACCGCATGCCGACGGTCGAGATGTTCACGCCCCAGGGCATGGAGTCCATGGGCATCAACCTCAAAGATCTCTTCGGCGGCATGATGGGGCGGAAATCGAAGAAACGGATGACCGTCAAGGATGCGCGCCGGGTTCTCCTCGCCGAGGAGGAGGAAAAGCTCATTGACCGCTCCCAGGTGGAGAGCGAGGCGATTTCGCGGGTCGAGGAGTCGGGGATCGTGTTTCTCGATGAGATCGACAAGATCTGTTCGCGCGACGGAGCTGCCGGGCACGGCCCCGACGTGTCGCGGGAGGGCGTGCAGCGAGACCTGCTACCGATCGTCGAAGGCACCCACGTCAACACGCGCTACGGCGTCGTCCGCACCGACCACGTCCTGTTCATCGCCGCCGGGGCCTTTCACGTGTCGCGCCCGGCCGATCTCATCCCCGAGATGCAGGGGCGATTCCCGATCCGGGTCGAGCTCCACTCGCTCGGAGCGGACGAGTTCGAGCGGATTCTCAAAGAGCCCGAAAACTCCCTCATCCGTCAGTACACCGCACTGCTGGCGACCGAGAATCTCGAGCTGCGTTTTTCCGACGAAGCGGTGAAGGCGATCGCCGCCCTCGCCGCCGAGATCAACAGCGCGGCGGAGAACATCGGCGCCCGGCGTCTCCATACGGTGCTCGAGCGCCTCCTCGAAGACCTCAGCTTTTCCGCCCCCGACCGCGCCGGCGAAGCGGTGGAGGTGGACGCCGACATGGTGCGCGAGAAGCTCGCCGATCTGGTTGGTGATCGCGACCTGGCGCGGTACATTCTCTAGGTATGATTTCGGATTTCGGATTTCGGATTTCGGATTTTTCCAGCCTTTCACTCAAGCGGGTGGTGGGGTGGAAATCCGAAATCCGAAATCCGAAATCCGAAATTGTCCTTCTGATGGTGCTGGCGACCGTTATGTTGCCGGGCTGCGGCAAGGAGGGTCCGCCGCTGCCGCCGGAGATCCGCGTCGCCGAACGCACCACCGATCTCGCGGCGTACCAGGAGGGCCAGATGGCTGTGCTGCGATGGAGCTACCCGTCGATGACAACGGCGGGCCAGCCCCTGACCGACATCGAAGCCATCGAGGTCTGGCGGGCGACCCTGCCCAGAGGGCTGGAACCGCCGCCCCCCGTGACGCCCCAGGATCGCGCGCTCCAGCGTCAACTGCTCGAGTCCGAGGGTGAGGTCATCCAGAGCCTCGACCCGGCCGAGCTGGCGGCGGCGACCCGCGGGCCTTTTCTCCTCTTCAACGACGATCTCGACCGCTGGCGCGAGGGCGCTGTCGGCGATCCCGAGACCATGGTGGTGTGGTACGGCGTGCGGACGATCTGCTGCCGCAAAAGGGAGTCCGACCTCTCGAATGTGGTGCGGCTGCTGCCCACCAGGCCTCCCGACCCGCCCGGCGGCCTCCGGTTGACGGCCGGCCCGGCGGGTATCGAGGTGCAGTGGGAGAGGGTTCCCGACACCTCCGTCGTTGTCGAGAGATCGCCCGACGGGACGACGTGGACCCAGGTCACCGAGAAGCCCGTGACCGTCGGCACATGGCGGGACGGACTGGCCGATCAGGGTCGTGCGTGGAGCTACCGCGTGCGGTCGGTGAGGTTGGTCGAGGGCGGCGAGGTGGTGGGCGACCCCTCGGAGCCGGCGCGGATCGAACACCCCGACACCTATCCCCCGCCGACCCCCGAGGAGGTGGTGTGCCTCCCGGAGGGCGCGACGGTCCGGGTCCGCTGGCGGTCGGTGCCGGGGGCGGCGAGCTACGAGGTGGCGCGTCGGTTCGCAGGCGGTCCGGCGGAGGTTCTCGCATCGGATCTCACATCGGTCGAGTTCACCGACCGCGAACCTCCGCTCGGCGACATCACCTACCTGGTGGTGGCTCGAGACGGCGTCGGCAACACCAGCGGGTCAGCCGAGTGCTCGGCGGTGATGGGGGCCGTACCGTGACGTCCGGGCTCTACAAGGTGGAGGGGGCGGGCAACGACTTTCTCCTCGGTGTCGGCAGCTGGGCCGACCGGTTGGCGGGCGATCGTGCGCTGGTGCGACGCCTCTGTGATCGACGGCGCGGTCTTGGCGCCGACGGCACCCTCTCCGTCACGAAGCGGACAGCGGCATCCGTGTCCCTGGTGTACGTCAACGCCGATGGCAGCGAAGGGCTCTTCTGCGGCAATGGAACGCGGTGCGCAGCCCGGGCTGCAGTGGAGTTGCTCGGTTGCGGCCCGACGCTCGACATCTCGACAGGATGGGCGGTCATCCCGGCTGAGGTTCGGGGGGCGGAGGTCTCGCTCGGGCTGCCTCCCGTCGAAGCCGCACCGCAGAGAACCGGGATCGAGAGCCCGGTAGCGGTGGGTGAAGTTCTCCGGCTCGTGGTCGGCGTCCCCCATCTCGTGGTGCGGGTCACCGGGCTCGCAGGTACGAATCTCGAAGTCGTCGCGGCGGCACTCCGCAGCCATCGTGCCGTCGGTCCCGAGAGCGCCAACGTCAACCTCTACGAGATCGACAACCAAGGCCTGGTGGCGATTCGCACGTGGGAGCGCGGGGTGGAGGCTGAAACCCTCAGTTGCGGCTCCGGATCGGTGGCGGTGGCCCTGGTGGTGATGGCGGAGCACGGTTCGTCGCGGGTCGTCGTCAGACCCGCGTCGGGAGATCGACTCGTCGTCGAGGCCCTCGGGCGGGCGCCGGTGTGCGCGACCCGCCTCACCGGACCGACGCGGGTCGTGGCCGAGATCAGGCTTTCCGACGAGTTCCTTGTCGGGTCCTGATTATCTGAGGAGACCCGCCTTTCAGAGCGCACTTCCCGAGAGGAGCCACCCTCAACATTGTTTGCCCGAAATGTCCTGCCTCCGTGGATATTCGTGAATCAAACAATATTGAAAATGGCACCTCCGCCGCGGGCGGCTAGTTTTCCGAGGGGCGTGCCGGCGGCGTGTCACGTCGAATACCAGTTGGCGAGGCCGGATGCGGCAAGCCCCAGGCCTATCCGAAGATCTTCCACCCGATGAGGAGGGAGAAGGCCGCGAAGTACCCGGCCGCGAGGTCGTCGGCGACGATCCCGATCCCGCCGGGGAGTTTCTCGCACTCCCGGATGGGCCAGGGCTTGACCACATCGAAGAACCTGAACAACAGAAATCCTGCTCCGGCGATCGCCGCCAGGCGGGGGGCCGACACCAGATCGGGGAGAAAGGGCAGCGCCACCAGATAGGTCAACCACTGGCCTGCGACCTCGTCGATCACCACCGGCCCGGGGTCGCTCGCGCCCCGCCGCTCGGCTTCCTTCTCGGCGGCCCACAGCCCGGCGCCCGCCGCCGCCACCAACGCCACCGCGGTCATCGCGATCCTGCCGGATGTTGTGGGGACGACGAGACACCCGCCCCACCACAACAGGGCCGCCGGCAGCGAGCCTGCGGTGGTGCCCGGGGCCGGCAGCCGCTCCCCCAGACCTCCCATGGTGGCGATGGCGTGGGCCAGGCGTGAACCCTGCTCGGTCATGTCGTTCCCCCAGTCTGCAACGCATCGACGAGCTTGCGAGGGAACCCGCCGAAATCTCCCGACGAACAGCCTACCACCACATCCCCACGGGTGATGGCCGGAAGGAGCATCATCACAGGGTCGTCTCCGCGCTCCGGCATCAGCGACGCCACCCCGCGTGCGGCGAGGGCCTCGGCGAGCTCGGTGCGATCGAGAACCTCGTCCGGGGTCAAACGGTCGCTGTGATACGGCGGCGCCATCAACACCAGATCGGCGCCGCTGAGAGCCGCCAGATAGGCCGCCTGGAAGGAACGCCTCGCGGCGGTCAACGAACGCGGCTCGAAGGCGATCACGAGCCTCCGCCCGGGCCATTTCTGGCGCGCGGCGGCGATGGTCACCGCGAGCGCCGTCGGGTGGTGCGCGAAGTCGTCGACGACGACGATCCCCGCGGTTTCGCCGACCACCTCCATCCGGCGCGCGACACCGGGGAAGGACGCCACGGCCGCAGCTGCCGCGGCCGGGTCGACCCCGACTGCCGCTGCCGCCGCCACGGCGACGGCCGCGTTCTGCGTATTGTGCAGACCCGGCTGGTGGACTTCCATCTCAATGTCGCTGCCGCGCCAGGAGATGACCGCCCGGCTTCCCCCGGGGAGACCCTCCCACGAACGGAGACGGAGGTCGACATCAGCGTCCTCGCCGACGGTGACGACCGGCGCGGTGGCGTCGCGGCAGGCGGCGAGCGACCCATCGCTCCAGGCGTTCACGACCACCGCACCGTGGCGCGGCACCTGCGCCGCCCCGGCGCGAAAGGCGGTCAACACCGCCTCCAGATTCGGATAGAGATCGGCGTGGTCGAACTCCACCGGTCCGAGGACGAAGACATGCGGCCGATAGTGGAGGAACTTGGGCCCGCGGTCGAAAAACGCGGTGTTGTACTCGTCCCCTTCGATGACCATAAAGCGCCCGCCTCCGAGCCGGAAGCCGCGAGCGTTCCACCGTGGCAGCCCGCCCACCAGATAGGAGGGGTCCTCACCGGTGGTTTCGAGGATCCACGCCAGCATCGCCGAGGTCGTGGTCTTGCCGTGGGTGCCGGCCACCACGAGGCTCTGACTCCCGCGGGCGAGCACGTAGTGCGCCACCGCTTCCGCCTGGGCCAGGTGGGGAAGGCGACGCTCGAGCACCGCCGCCACCTCGACGTTGGTGCGGGGCACGGCGTTGCCGATGATCACGCGGTCGACATCCTCCGGGATCTTCGCGGGGTCGTACCCGAGGCGCACCGGGATGCCGAGGTCCTCGAGCAGGGTGCTCATGGGCGGATAGAGGTGGGCGTCGACCCCCTCCACCCGATGGCCGATTTCGTGCAGCAGACCGGCGAGCGGCGCCATCGCCGTGCCGCCGATGGGGAGGAAGTAGAGAAATTCGCGATCAGCTCGCATGTTTCAACGGATGGCGACGGTATAAGTCCTGCAAAAAAGCGCTCCCGAGGGTTGTCGGCGGTCGCTGCCGGCTCCTATGATTGTCGCCTGATGACGACGAGATGACAAGGAGGATTGCACATGAACATTTCACACCTCAGATTGACGGCCGCCGCAGCTCTCGTGGTGATGCTCGCAGCGGGTGGTTCGCCGACCGCTGCCGCCGAAGGCCCGAAGCTGGTGGTTCCCGAGGTGATCAAGGACATGGGAACGGTCGCCCAGGGTGAGACCCTGGAGGTGGCGTTCGAGTTGGTCAACGAGGGTGACGAAACCCTCGAGATCCGGGCGGTGCGCCCGACCTGCGGCTGCACGGTCGCCAGCTTCGACCGCGAGATCGCCGCGGGGAAATCCGGGTTCGTCAAGGCAACCCTCGACACGGGTGATTTCTCGGGGCCGATTTCGAAGTCGATCCTGATCATGACCAGCGACCCCAAGGAGCCGACCGTCACGGTCGTGATCAAGACCACCGTCCATCCCTATGTCGAGGTGCTGCCGCGGGCCCTGATCCGCTTCAACGCCGTCCAGCATGAGCCCATGGTCGAGAAGATCACGGTGGTCGCCGCCGAGAAAGACCCCAACTTCAAGGTCACGGGAGTTTCCAGCAGCGTGCCGTACCTCGCCGCCGCCGTGCGCCCGTTGCCCAAGGACGAGCTCATCGCCGGCAAGTCGGCGCAGCAGTTCGAGATCGAGCTGTCGCTCGAGGACGATGCTCCGGTCGGACCGGTCAACGCGGTGCTCACGGTCGAGACCAACCACGCCAAGGCCAAGGAAGTTCCGGTGAAGGTGTTCGGTGTCGTTCGGGCGCTGCTCCACGTCACCCCCTCGCAGGTCCAGTTCGGGTCGGTCACGGCCAAGAGCCAGCCGGGCCGCAACCTCATCCTGGTCAACAACCGCAGCGGCGGGGCGAAGGTCACGGTGACATCGGCGACCATCAACGACGCCGCGTTCGCCACCGAGGTCGTGACCATCGAGGCCGGGAGGCGCTACCAGGTGACCGTGACGGTCAAGAGCGATGCCACCCCGGGTCCGCGCGATGCGGTCCTCACCCTGAAGACCAGCGACCCCGAGTTCCCCAGCGTCGAAGTGCCAGTGCGGGCGACCATCGGCTGAAACACGTTCAACTCACGCGGCGGCGGGGGGACAAGGGTCCTCCCGCCGTTGGTGTTCGTGGGATAAGCTCTGGCGGAATTCGGAATTCGGAATTCGGATTGCGCTCTCGACCTTCGATCGCGATCGATAACCCCGGGGAGTGGTGGCACGCGCATGGTGAGGACCCTCGGAATTGAAACCTCGTGCGACGAGACCGCGGTGGCGGTGCTGGATCGCGACGGCCGGGTCGAGGTCAACCTTCTCTCGAGTCAGATCGCGGCCCACGCGCCGTTCGGTGGCGTGGTGCCCGAGCTCGCATCGCGCGAGCACCTGAAAGCCCTCCCGGTCCTGCTCGAGCAGGCCCTCGCCGCGGCCGCCGGACCGGTGGAGTTGGTGGCCGTCACTGCCGGACCGGGTCTGGTCGGGGCCCTCCTGGTAGGGGTGCGTTTCGCAGCCGCCTATGCATGGGGCTCGTCGCTGCCGCTGGTGGCGGTCGACCATCTGGAGGGCCATCTGGCGTCGCCCTTTCTCGGTCTCGACGGCACACCGGCCCGGCCGGAGCCGGATCGGGTGCTGGCGTTGGTCGCCTCGGGCGGCCATTCGAGCTGGTACCTCATGCTCCGCGGCAGCCGGCACCGTCTCGGTCGCACGCGGGACGACGCGGCGGGCGAGAGCTTCGACAAGGTGGCCCAGGTCCTCGACGTCGGCTATCCGGGCGGCCCGGCCCTCGATGCGCTGGCGCGCGCAGGCGATGCCGCGGCGGTCGAGCTGCCCCGGCCCCGGTTGAAGGACGCGCCCTTCGACTTTTCGTTTTCCGGGCTCAAATCAGCCGCCATCCGCTGGATCCGGGACCACGGGTTGGAGGCCGTCGGTGGTGGTCGTGGGCCGGAAGTGGCGGACTTTGCGGCGTCGTTCGAGGCTGCTGTCGTCGATCAGCTGTTGGGTCCGTTGGACGAGCTCGCAACGAGACATGTGCCGCAACTGGTGACCGCCGCCGGCGGGGTCGCCGCCAACACCCTGCTGCGGCGCCGACTCACCGAGTGGGGCGAGGCGAGGGGAGTGGAGATCCTGCTTCCGGTCCGCGCCCTGACCACCGACAACGCGGCGATGATCGCCCACGCAGGGCAGATCAGGTACCGTGAGGGGTGGCGCGACGACCCACGGCGGGTCGATGCCCGAGCGCGGTCGGCGTGGCAGCCTCCCGGAATGCGGGCGGCGGTAGAATCGGCGGGAGAGGCGGGAGATCGATGAAGAAATCAGTCGCGCGCGAGTACTACGAGGCCATCCTGGTGGCCTTCATCCTCGCGCTGTTCGTGCGCACTTTCGTGTTCGAGAACTTCAAGATCCCGTCCGGTTCCATGGAGGATAATCTTCTGATCGGCGACCACCTGGTGGTCAACAAGTTCATCTTTGCCGGCAATGCCGACTCTCTGCTGCACAGGGTATTTCCGTACCGTGGGCCGGAGCGGGGCGACGTGGTCGTCTTCAAGTATCCGGAGGACCCGCGCCGCGATTTCATCAAGCGGTGTGTGGCGGTGGCGGGCGACACCGTGGAGTTGAAACAGAAACAGCTCTACATCAACGGGGAGATGATGAACGAACCGATGGTGGTCCACAAGGATCCCCGCGTCTACTCGGATTCTCCGACGGAGCCCGTGTCCTCCCGCATCCGGGACAACTTCGGCCCGTTCACGGTGCCGGACGGCACCATCTTCTGTCTCGGCGACAACCGCGACAACTCGCTCGACTCGCGATTCTGGGGACCGGTGCCGCTGGACTTCGTCAAGGGGAGAGCCGTGCTCATCTACTGGTCCTACGAGGCGGGGAGAGACGACTGGCAGTGGCGCGGTTTCGGACACCGCATCAAGCAGCTGGCCGGGGTCTTTTTGAATTTCTTCACCAAGACCCGGTGGGATCGGGAGTTCCGTCTCATCCGTTGACCCGGGTTCCGAAGCGCGAACCCGCCGGCCTTCCGCCGTCAATCGGTGATAGGATCTTTGAGAACACAGTCGGAGGCTGATCCATGAGAACGTGGCGATTCCAGCGGGGCGATGTGCCCATCGGTTGCCTGGTGGGACTGGTGGTCATTCTGATCGTGGTTCTGGTCGGTATCAAGGTGACACCCCTGGTGATCAACACCGGAGAGCTCGACAAGGAGATCAACGCCCTCGCCGACCGGTCCAGCCGGCGCGAGTACACCGATGCGCGGATTCTCAACGACATCCTGCAGAAGGCGGAACAGCTGGATCTACCGGTGGCCAAAGAAAACGTCACGATCAAACGATCGGCCAAACGCATCAAGATCACCGTCAGCTACGACATCGTGATCGAGTTTCCCGGCTACACGTATGTGTGGCACAAGGAGCACTTTCACGATCGTCCGATTATCGACATCTGATCGAAAGAGGGTGCGGTACTCAGGCGACCGTTGACATCTCCGTGAGGATTCGCCGCGCGGCTTCCACTGGGTCCGGGGCCCGGGTCACCGGCCGGCCCACCACGAGCACGTCGGCGCCCGCCGCGAGGGCCGCTGACGGCGTCACCACCCGCCGCTGATCATCCGCGTCCGCGTCCGCAGGCCGGATACCGGGGGTCACGATCAGGAATCCTCTACCGCACGCGGCGCGGAGAGCGGACGCCTCCCGGGCCGATGCGACCACGCCGGAGGCGCCGGCGCCGCGGGCGAGCTCCGCCCACGCCAGGACGAGGTCCTCGGGGGACCGGTCGATTCCGAGCTGGGCGAGAGCGTGAGAGTCGAGACTGGTGAGGAGGGTCACCGCGACGACCCGTGGAGGTTCGGCAACCGACCCCGCACCGGCGACCGCGGCCTCCAGCATCCGACGCCCGCCCCCCGCGTGAACCGTCAACATCGCCGCACCGCACGCCGCACAGTTGGCGGCCGCCCGCTCGACGGTGGCGGGGATGTCGTGCAGCTTGAGGTCGAGAA
Organism: Candidatus Sulfomarinibacteraceae bacterium; assembly: GCA_963823345.1. GTDB lineage: Bacteria > Acidobacteriota > Thermoanaerobaculia > Thermoanaerobaculales > Sulfomarinibacteraceae > Sulfomarinibacter. The sequence goes on along the minus strand of CAWGLE010000004.1, from coordinate 28,701 downwards.
ACACCCGCGGTCCGATCTCCGCGACCTCGGCCACGAGGCGCGGGCCGTGCACGATGAAGGCCTCGAGGCCGATCTTGAGCCAGCCCACGTGATCAGCGAGGGTGCGGGCGGTGGTCAGGATCCACCGGCGGTCGCTGCCGTCGAGCGCGATGCACAACGAGTCCTTGACGGTCATTCGCCTCCCTGAGGCGGTGCGGCCTCGACGCCGCCGGCGCCACCGGCGAGTGTACGACATCCACGACGGGGCGATCGGTGGTCGCGCGGGACGGGGTGACGAAAGCCGCGGTACCATGCTCGTGTGATCCGCCGCCAGATCTGGATCGACGCACTGAGTGCCGGCGCGGCCGCCGGGTTGGTGGCCGAGGCGCTGGTGTTGCGCATGAATCCGGAGGTCACCCAGGAAACGCGCGGCGTGATTCTCGGCCTGCCGCTGTGGGCGTCCTGGGGCATGCTCATGATCGGGGTGCCGCTCCTCCTCGGGTCGGTCATGATGCACTCCTTTCGCCGTCGCGACGACCGCTGGTTGGCGCCCGAGTTCACCGCGGCGGTTTTCGTCGCGGGGTCGATCCTGTGTGTGGTGAACGCGAGATTCCACGTTCATCTGTTGCTGGGTTCAGCCAACCGCGTGCTGGTTCAGGACGCGGTGGCGTGGGCATCGGCGGCCGTTCTCGCCCTCGCCGGAGGGTGGGCCGTGCGCCGGGCCGGCGGCAGCGCGAAACTGCGGGCCGCCTTCACCGTCTTTGTTCTCGTGTTGCCCGTGATGCGGGTGGTGGGGGTGCCGACCCCGCCCCGCCAGTACCTCGAGGTGGCTGCACGACCGCTCGGCACCCCGGTGAGGCCGCTCGTGGTGATCGGCCTCGAAGGGTTGGACTCCGAGTTTCTCCTCACCGACGCCGTCGGCACCAACCTTCCGGTCATGGCAAGGTTGCGCGAAGAGGGGAGTCGGGTGCGCATCGAGCCGCATCGGCCCTATCTGAGGTGGGCGCTGTGGACTTCCTTGGCGACCGGCACCTATCCGGGACAGCACGGGGTCAAGGCGCACTGGGGCTGGGATCTTCCGTTGATCTTCCCCTCGACTCTCCGGCTCTTGCCGTGGACGCCCGAAGGCTCGAGGATGATCCTGCCGTGGGGCCTCGCGCGGAGGGTGCCGCCGCCACCGTCGACCGTCGCGCCTTTGTGGGCGCGCCTGCAGGCGTCCGATGTCGCAACCGCCGTTTTCGGCTGGCCCGGGTCGTGGGGCGACGATCCGTCGCTCCGGCCCGCGCCCGAATTCGCCGGCGGGATGATTCTCGAAACCAGCATGAACGCGTCCCTCGAAGAAGCGCTGGCGCCGTTCGCCGAACACCGTGCCGAGATCTGGGAGGCAGTCGCGCGCGACCAGTCACGGGTGGATTCCGCACGCGAGGCGATCGTTGCCGGCGTCGGTGACGTCTGGATTCACCTGGAGACGCTGGCTGTGGTACGCCGCCACCACGAGCCCCTGCGCCGCCGCCACACCCGCGAGCGCCGGTTGGTGGAAGTGGTGATGGAGCTCGTCGACCAGCAACTGGGCGGCCTGCTCGAGACGGCCGGCCCCGGCGCGGTGGTGGCCGTGATGTCGCCCTATGGTCTCGCTCCGCCCGGTTCCTTCGAACGTCTCAAGCGGCTGTTCGGCGGCGGCGGCGACTGGAACATGTCGGCGGAGTCGTGTCCGGACGGTCTCCTCGTGGTTCTGGGGGAGAATGTCGACGTCGCCGCGCGGGGGCCAAAAGCATCGCCCCCGGATGTCGCCCCCACATTGTGCTACCTCCTCGGTCTCCCGGTCGCCCAGTACATGGAGGGGAGCGTGCTGGTGGACATCATCACGCCCGCCTATCTCGCCGGGCACCCCCTGCGGGTGGTTGACTGAACGAGGACAGCCCGGACCGTTCGTCGAAATCCGAAATCCGGCACTGGCCGACACGAGCGGAATGTGGCCGACGGCCGAAAAGGATGGGTGGGTGGTGATCGGCCATCGGCCACCCGCTCGTGGCGGGTAGACGCCGCGGCCGCAGGCCGCGTGCAAATCCTCGGGTCCGCGGTATTCTTGACGACATCGATGAAGCTGTCCGTCGTCACTCCGGTCTTCAACGAGCGAGCCACTGTCGCGGAGCTGCTGGACCGGGTGGCCGCGGCGCCGCTGCCCGACGACGCCTTCGACGAGATCGAGATGGTGCTCGTGGATGATTGCTCGACGGACGACACGTGGACGGTGTTGCAGGGCTGGCAGGCCCAGCCACGGGTCGACGGCAAACCGATCGTGGTGGTTCGTGAGCGCCACCCCGTGAACCGGGGCAAGGGTGCCGCGCTGCGTACCGGGTTTTCGGCTTCGAGCGGCGACGTCCTGCTGATTCAGGACGCCGATCTCGAGTACGACCCGACAGACTATCCGGTCCTCCTGCAGCCCATCGTCAGCGGCCGCGCCGACGTCGTGTACGGCTCGCGTTTTCTCGGCGGCCCGCACCGGGTGCTCTTCTTCTGGCACTCCGTCGGCAACAACTTCCTCACCCTGCTCTCCAACATGTTCTCGGACCTCAACCTCACCGACATGGAGACCTGCTACAAGACCTTCCGGCGCGAGGTCCTCGACGGCATCGATCTGAAGTCCGACCGTTTCGGTTTCGAGCCCGAGTTCACCGCCAAGGTGGCGCGCCTCGGAGTCAGGGTGTACGAGGTGCCGATCTCCTACCACGGCCGCACCTATGCCGAAGGCAAGAAGATCGGTTGGAAAGACGGCGTCGCCGCCGTGTGGTCGATCTTCCGGTTCAATCTGTGGTCGCGGCGCTGACGCGCGGCTCCCCCGAATTCTTGACCCGGCAGCCTTTCGTTTACCGTCGGTTTTGGCTATTGTGTCCAGTGCTTCGCGGCGGGAAGAGCAGGCCGCCGGGTCAAGAATTTGAACTGAAGGAGAATCGGACATGGCGAAGCGTTCTGTTGTGGTGATGCCGGGTGACGGGATCGGCAACGTGGTCCTGCCGGAAGCCGTGCGGGTGCTCGAGGCCGCAGGGTTCGAGGCCGATTGGGTGGAGGCCGGGATCGGTTGGGAGCACTGGATCGAGGAGGGCAACCCGCTGCCCGAACGGACGGTGGAGCTGTTGGCCGAGCACAAGGTGGCGCTCTTCGGCGCCATCACCTCCAAACCCAAGGACAAGGCCGCGGCGGAACTCAGACCCGAGCTGCGCGACAAGGGCCACGTCTACTACTCGCCGATCGTCGGTCTGCGGCAGCGTTTCGATCTCGACGTGTCGATCCGGCCGTGCATCACCTTCCCGGGCAACCCCCTCAACTTCATCCGGCGCGGCGCCGACGGGTCTCCGGAGGAGCCCCGGGTCAACGCCGTGATCTTCCGCCAGAACACCGAGGGCCTGTATGGCGGCGTGGAGTGGACCAACCCGCCGGACCAGGTGTGGGAGGCGTTGAACACCCACCCGCGGTTCAAGGCCTTCCGGGATGTGCCCCGTGAGGACCTCGCCGTGTCGACCCGGATCTTCACCCGCGCCAAATGCCGCCGCATCTGCGAACAGGCGTTCGCCTACGCCGACCGCTTCGGCTATTCGAACGTCACCGTGTGCGAGAAGCCGAACGTGATCCGCGAGACCTCCGGGATGATGGTCGCCGAGGCGCGCAAGGCGCAGGCGGCGTATCCGAAGATCCAATTGTGGGACACCAATATCGACGCGCAGATGATGTGGCTGACCAAGAACCCCGAAGACTACGGGGTGATCGTCGCCGGCAACATGTTCGGCGACATCATTTCGGATGGGTTCGCAGGGCTGGTCGGCGGCCTCGGCTTTGCGGCGTCCGCCAACATCGGCAAAGAGGTCGGCGTTTTCGAACCGACCCACGGCTCGGCGCCGAAGTACGCCGATCTTTCGCCCTCGATCGTCAATCCGATCGCGATGGTGATGTCGGCGGTCATGATGCTCGACTGGGTGGGCGAGGTCGAGATCGGAAACCGCATCCGCAAGGCCGTGGCCGCCGTGGTCGCCGAGGGCCGGGTGCGGACCTACGACATGCTCAAGCTGCGCGGCGGCGCCCAGGCGATTTCCCAGGGCGCCGCGACGACCGGGCAGTTGACCGATGCCATCATCGCGGCGTTATGACGTTTGAACGTTCAACGTTTGAACGTGTGCAGCTGAGGAGGTGAGCGATGGCGAGGCCGAGATCAGAGCGGCGTCGGCGGGTCCCGCCGGGGATCGGCGTGCGTTCCGACCTCCACGTCGCCTTCGAGCCGGGCGACGGTCCTTGGCGCTCGAGATCACTTCCAAGGTCGACTATCTCTACGGCGAGGCCATCGAGGCGGCGGTGCGGAGGGTGACCGAGAGCCTTCGGCGTCACGACCGGCCGGCTGAGGTCGACGACGCCGGGGCGCTGGAGTGGGTGATTCTGGCTCGCGTGGAGACCTGTCTGCGCCGCGCCGGCCTCGACGGCCCGCCGGTTCTGCCCGAGCCGGCGCCTGACGCGGCCGCGCCGCGCCATCGCGAGCGGCTGCGCCGCAGCCGCCTCTACATCCCCGGCAACCAGCCCAAGCTGATGATCTCCGGCGGCCTCTACGGCGCCGACGCCATCATCCTCGATCTCGAGGACTCGGTGCCGCCCGCCGAAAAGGACGGCGCCCGGATCCTGGTCCGCAACGCGCTGGTCGCCCTCGATTGGGGGGGGTCCGAGCGCATGGTGCGGGTCAACCAGGGCGTTCTCGGCGAACAGGATCTGGCGGCCATCGCCGGCCACAACCCGCACACGGTATTGTTGCCGAAGGTGGAATCGGCGGCTCAGGTTGGCCGCGCCGCCGAGGTCCTGTTGGGGCTGGCCGGCAACAACGCCGCGTACCTGATGCCGATCCTGGAATCGCCGCGCGGCATCCACGAGGCCTTTGCGATCGCCGCCGCCGATTCGTCGGTGGTGGCCCTCACCCTCGGTCTCGAGGACCTCTCGGCCGAGCTCGGAGCGCCGCGGACGCCCGAGGGGACGGAGAGCTTTTTCGCCCGCCAGATGACCGTCTACGCCGCGCGGGCGGCCGGCGTCCAACCCATCGCCTCGGTGTATTCCGATATCGAGAACGAGGAGGGGTTGGCTGCGTACGTCCAGCGCGAGCGAGGCCTCGGTTTCGACGGCATCGGGTGTATCCATCCCCGCCAGATCCCGGTGGTCCACCGCGAGATGACGCCGCAGCCGTCGGAGGTCGAGCGCGCCGTGCGGGTGGTCCGGGCGGCGCGCGAGGCCGAGAAACGGGGCCTCGGGGCGGTCGCCGTCGGTTCGAAGATGGTCGACCCGCCGGTGGTCAAACAGGCGTTCCGGACGGTCGGGCTGGCGGTGGCAGGTGGGGTGCTCGACTGCCGAGTGGGATCGCGAGGCGTGGTGTGAATTGAATTCGGATTTCGGAATTCGGAATTCGGAATTCCCACCCACCCTCCCAGGGTCGGGAAGCGGGGGCGACCGGCGCGGGAGTCTGACACGATGACGTTAAAGCTGGAAAAGAACGCAGCGGGGCGGCTGGTGCCGATGGATGTCAACGGGCGCGCGAGCGTGCCGTACCGAGGCGTCGGGGGATACCGGCCCGAAGGGCGGAAGGCCGCACCGCACATCGCGACCTGCGCCGACTATCCGGCTGACGGCGACAAGAGGGTGGCGACGCTGCGCGAGGCGCTCGAGGTCGCCGGGCTGGCGGACGGCATGGTGGTCTCGACCCATCACCACCTGCGCAACGGTGATGCGGTCGGCAACATGACGTTCGACGCCGCGGCCGACCTCGGCGTCAAGGACCTCATGTGGTTTCCGTCGGCTTCCTTTCCGGTTCACGCCAACCAGATCCGTCACCTCGAGGCCGGAGTCATCCACCACATCGAGGGCTCCATGAACGGGCCCCTGGGCGCCTACTGCTCGGCCGGCAAGATGCGGGGGCTCGGTGTCCTGCGGTCGCACGGCGGCCGCTGGCAGGCCGTCCAGGACGGCGAGGTCCACGTCGACGTCGCGGTCATTGCCGCCCCGACCGCAGATTTTTTCGGCAACGCCAACGGCGTCAACGGCCCGGCGGCCTGCGGCCTGCTCGGTTTCGCCCTCGCCGACTCGATCTACGCCGAAAAGGTCATCGTGGTCACCGACAATCTGGTGCCCTTTCCCTGTCTGCCCTGGCAGATCCAGGGCAACAACGTCGACCACGTCGTCGAGGTCGATTCCATCGGCGACCCGACCCAGATCGTCTCCGGCACCACGAAGATCACCCAGAGCCCGGACCGGAGGCGGATCGCCCAGCTCGCCGCGCGCTTCTGCGCCGAAGCCGGCATCCTGCGCGACGGCTTCTCCTTCCAGGCCGGGGCGGGCGGCACCACGCTGGCCTTTGCCATGTATCTGGCCGAGTTGATGCGCGCCGCAAGGCGTGACCGCGCGCTTCGCCCGCGGCGGTTCGACCCAGCACATGGTGGAGATGCTCGAGGAGGGGCTCATCGAGGTCATCCTCGACGGCCAGACCTTCGACCTCGACGGCGTCCGCTCGATGCGCGACGACCCCCGCCACCAGGACACCTCGCCCTTCACCTCCTACAACTTCCACGGCAAGGGCAACTTCGCCTCGATGGTCGACGTGGCGGTGCTCGGCGCCACCGAGGTCGATCTCTCCTTCAACGGCAACGTGGTCACCCACTCCGACGGCCGCCTGCTGCACGGCATCGGCGGATGGCAGAACTGTCTGGCGGCGCGCTGCGCCATGCTCCTGGTGCCCTCCTTCCGCGACCGGATTCCGGTCATCGTCGACGAGGTCACCACCCTGTGCGGCCCCGGCGAGCTCATCGACGTCGTGGTCACCGAACGCGGCATCGCAGTCAACCCGCGCCGGACAGGACCTCCTGGACGCGGTGGCGGGCTCCGATCTCCCGATCCGGCCCATCGCCGACCTCAAGGCGGAGCTCGACCGTTTGTGCGGCGTTCCGGCAAAACCCGCTCGTTCCGACCAGCCGGTGGCGGTGGTGAAGTGGGTCGACGGCACCGTCATCGACACCGTGTGGCGAATCGACTGACGTCGATTCGCAATTCGGAATTCAGACATTGCATGAGCCACCCGCCCCACCGGAGCAATGGGCCTGGAGCTTGGGCGGAGAGGCGGCATTCCTAATTCCTAATTCCTAATTCAAAGCCACTTGCCCTGACGTCGCCATGGGTGTACAATCCACCGTCCTCGGTCTCAAGGCCGAGCGGAGGTGTGAAATGAAACAAGGAATCCATCCCGAGTACAACGAGGTCGAGGTGCGCTGCGCGTGCGGCAACACCTTCATGACCCGGTCGACCAAGAACGAGCTGCGGCTCGAGATCTGCAGTGCCTGCCACCCGTTCTACACCGGCAAACAAAAGCTGGTGGACACGGCCGGCATGGTGGAGAAGTTCGAGCGCCGCTACGGCAAGACCGCAAACGCCAAGTAGCTGACTCCGGCCGCCTCCAGGCGGCCACGTGGGCCCGCGCGAAAGATCTGTCGCGCGGGTTTTGTTTTGTCACGAGGCGTCCGTTGTGATGCTCGCCGGATCGGGGAATGACGATGCTTGAGAGACTGCAGGAGATCGCGAAGCGGCAGGAGGCCCTGCTGGCCGAGCAGGCGGATCCCGCGGTTGCGGTCGACCGCAACCGGTCGCGGGAGGTGGCCATCAAGCTCGCCGAGCTCGCGCCGATCGTGCGCGCATATCGGCGCTACACGAGCACCAGCGACGAGCTCGACGGCGCCCGCGAGATCGTCGAGCTCGCCGACGACGACGAGATGCGCGCGATGGCCGAGGCCGAGGTGGCGGAGCTCAGCGCCCGCCTCGACGAGATCGAGCAGCAGCTCAAGGTCCTCCTCCTCCCCGCCGACCCCAACGACCGGCGCAACGTCATCCTCGAGGTCCGGGCCGGAACCGGCGGCGAGGAGGCGGCGCTGTTTGCGGCCGAGCTGCTGCGGATGTACGGGCGGTACGCCGAAGAGCAGCGGTGGAAGCTCTCGATCACCGACTCGTCGGACACCGGCCTCGGCGGCATCAAGGAGGCGGTGGCGGTGATCGAAGGCGAGGGGGCGTTCTCGCGGCTCAAGTACGAATCGGGCGTCCACCGCGTGCAGCGCGTCCCGGCCACCGAGGCTTCGGGCCGCATCCACACCTCGGCGGCGACCGTGGCGGTGATGGCCGAGGCCGAGGAAGTCGAGGTCACGGTCGAGGAAAAGGATCTGCGGATCGACCGCTTCTGTTCCTCGGGTCCCGGCGGTCAGAGCGTCAACACCACCTACTCGGCGGTACGCATCACCCACCTGCCGACCGGTCTCGTGGTCTCCTGCCAGGATGAGAAGTCGCAGATCCAGAACCGCGCCAAGGCCCTGCGGGTTCTCAAGGCCCGGCTCAAGGAGATCGAGGAGCGCGAGCGCGACGCCGAGCGCGCCGCCGACCGGAAGTCGAAGATCGGTTCGGGCGACCGCTCGGAGAAGATCCGCACCTACAACTTCCCGCAGGGGCGGGTGACCGACCACCGCATCGGGCTCACGGTCCACCGCCTGCACGAGATCCTCGAGGGCAACCTCGACCTTCTCCTCGAGCCGCTGATCGACGAGTTCCAGGCGGAAAGGTTGAAGGAAGAGCTGGGGTGAGAGAAGGATTTCGGATTTCGGATTTCGAATTTCGGATTTTTCCCGCACCCACCCTCCGCATCTCGTCCGGATCGGGATTTCCGTTTTCAACGTGTGCTTGCCGCTCCGGTACCAGAGCATCCCGCTCGCAGATGCAGTGCACTTCAGGAACAAGGTTTCGGTGGCGTGAGCGAGCGGCAAATTCGAAATCCGAAATCCGAAATCCGAAATTGTGCAATCGGGTCACCGCATGACCGTCGACCAAGCGCTTCGTCTCGGGCAGGGGGTTCTGCCGCGGCGGGAGGGGATCCCGGATCCGCGGCGGGAGGCGGCCTGGTTGTTGGCCGCGGCGTGGGGGGTCGACGAGGCCACGCTGCGGATCCACCCCGAACGTCAGGTGCCGGCTGAGGTCGAGGTTCGCTATCGCTCCTGGCTCTGGCGGCGGGCGGCCGGAGAACCCGCGCACCACCTCACGGGTGTCTGCCGGTTTTTCGGACGCGACTTCGAGGTCGGTCGGGCAGTCCTCGTGCCGCGTCCCGAGACCGAGATCCTGATCGAGGCGGCGCTGGCGCTGCCGCTCGCCGCGAACGCACGGGTGCTCGATGTCGGCACCGGGTCGGGTTGCATCGCCGTCACCCTCGCCGCCGAGCGCCCGCGGTGGCGGGTGAGCGCGGTCGACCGCTCGCCTGCCGCACTTGTTGTGGCAGGGCGCAACGCCGGGCGGCACGGCGTCGAGCTCGAGACCTGGGTCGGTGATCTCGCATCCGCGGTCGCGCCGCCCTGGGACCTGGTGGTGGCCAATCTGCCCTACATCCCGTCGCTTGGCCTCGGTGCTCTGCCGGTGGAGGTCCGCCACGATCCGCTGTCGGCCCTCGATGGCGGAGCAGACGGCCTCGACCCGATCCGCCGGTTGATCGCCGATCTCCCCCGGCTGTTGCGCGCCTGCGGCGGTGCGGTTCTCGAACTCGGCGACGATCAGGCCGGCGCCGTGGTGGAGCTCGCCTCGGCGGCAGGCCTCGCCGTGGCTCGCCGCTTGCGCGACCCCGGCGGCGCCGAACGGGTGGTCGTCCTCCAGCCCCGCTGAAACACCACGGCATTGGAGGCCGTGCGGGCAGGTGTTCCGAAGGTCTGCGGCGTGGTTGGGCGAAAATTCGAAATTCGAAATCCGAAATCGAGAATTCCTTCGGTTGACAGCCGCGGGGGCGAAACGGAGAATGGCCGTTCCCGCGCCGTCGCGGGGTGGAGGCGAACATGGCGGAGAAGAACCGAATCGAGCTCGACGCGAGCCACCAGAAGATCGCCGTCATCGCGTTCGGCGGCAACGCCCTCCTGCGGCCGCAGGACCACGGCACCCAGGAGGAGCAGTTCACCCTGAGCTGGAAGGCCACCCGCTGGCTGGTCGAGATCATCCACCGCGGCTATGAGCTCGCGATCGTCCACGGCAACGGCCCGCAGGTCGGCAACATCATGATCCAGGTCGAGGAGGCGATCACCAAGATCCCGCCGCAGTCGCTCGACATCGCGGTCGCCCAGACCCAGGGCTCGATGGGCTACATGCTGGCCAACCAGCTGCGCAACCGTTTCAACGAGGAGCAGCTCGAAAAAGAGATCGCCGCCGTCCTCACCGAGGTCGTTGTCGACCGCGACGACCCGGCCTTCGACAACCCGACCAAACCGGTGGGCCCGTACTTCACCGCCTACCGCGCCAACCTGCTGATGCAGGAGCACGGCTGGCAGATGGTCGAGGACGCCGGCCGCGGATGGCGCAAGGTCGTCGCCTCGCCGATGCCGCGGCGCATCCTCGGCTGCCATCTCCTGAAGCGGCTGGTGGAGAACGGCGCGGTGCTGGTGGCCGGCGGCGGCGGCGGGATCCCCGTCTACCAGGACGTGGGCGGCTACTACCGCGGCGTCGAGGCGGTGATCGACAAGGACTACGTGGCCTCGATCCTGGCCCGCGAGCTCTCCGCCCAGCTCTTCATCGTCCTCACCCAGGTGCCGATGGTGGCCGAGCACTTCGGCCGCCCCAACCAGCGCTGGCTGCGGCGGCTGCCGGTGGCGATGGCCAAGGAGATGATGGCGTCGCACCAGTTTCCGCCGGGGTCGATGGGCCCCAAGATCCGGTCGTCCATCGATTTCGTCGAGGCGACCGGCCAGGAGGTCCTGATCACCGACGAGGGCAGCCTCAAGCGCGCCCTCGAGGGCAACGCGGGGACCTTCCTGGTGGCCGACGGCGAGCCCGAGTACGCGACTCTCGCCTGAGTCACCCCGGCGTGGTTTATGCTGGCCCTGATGGCGAGCCCGAGTCTCTGGTTGTACCGGATTCTGGCAGCGGCACTGCTGCCGGTCGCGGTCCCCGTGTTCAAGCTGCGGCAGTGGATGACGGGCAAGCAGCGTCCCCGGTTCCGCGATCGGATGGGGCGCCGGCTGCCCGATCTGCCGCGGGGCGGCGTGTGGATCCAGGCGGTTTCGGTCGGTGAGGTCGAGCTGGCGCGGCGGCTGGTCGCGGAGATCCGTCGCCGCGCCCCGGAGCTTCCGCTCTTTCTGACCGCAACCACGGCGACCGGTCTCGCGCTGGCGCGGCAGACCCTGGGCAAGGAGCTGGCCGTGTTTCCGTGTCCGCTCGATCTGCCGGGCCCGGTGCGGCGGGTGTTCGAAGCGGCGGCGCCGCGCCTCGTGGTGCTGGTGGAGACCGAGCTGTGGCCCGAGATGCTCCACCAGGCTGGGGAGCGCTCGGTGCCGGTGGCGGTGATCAACGCCCGTCTGTCGGAGGGTTCGCTCGCTGCCTATCGGCGGGTGGCGCGGCCCCTGCGAACCCTGCTCGCGCCGCTGACGCGGGTGCTCGCCCGCACCGACGTCGACGCCGAAAACTTTGCCGGACTCGGCGTGCCGCCGCGAGCGGATCGAGGTGTGCGGCAACATCAAGTACGACCTCGAGGCCGACGAGCGCCCGTTGCAGTGGGCCGACCGGATCCTCGAGGTCGCCGGCGAGCGGCCGATCGTGGCCGTGGGTTCCACCATGGAGGGCGAGGAGGCACAGGTCCTGGACGCGCTGAAGGGCGTGGAAACCGACGGCGGCGCTCCCTTTCTCATCGTCGCACCCCGCCACCCGGAGCGCTTCGACGCGGTCGCGTCCCTGCTCTCCCAACGCGGCGTTCGTTTCGGTCGCCGCAGCTCTTTGGCCGAGATGCCGGATGCCGCCGATGCCTTTCTCATCGACACCATCGGCGAGCTCGCCCGCGCCTACCGGTTGGCGAGGCTCGCCTTCATCGGCGGTTCGCTGGTGCCGACCGGCGGCCACAACCCCCTCGAGCCGGCGGTGTGGGGGGTGCCGGTGCTCAGCGGGCCCCACGTCCACAACTTCCGCGAGGTCTACCGCGAGATGACCGGCGCCGGCGGCGCGAGGTTGGTGGCCGACGCCGCCGAGTTGCGCGTCGCCGCGGCGGTGTGGCTCGACGATGCGAAGTTGGCGCGGGCCGAAGGCGCCGCCGGGCGGGACGTTGTTGAACAAAACCGCGGAGCGACCGGCCGGACCGTCGATGCTCTGCTCGAGCTGGTGGGGACCGGCTGAGCTTCATGGCCTGGCGTTATCTCCTGCTGCCCCTCGCGCCGCTGTATCGCGGCGCGGTCGCCGCCCGCCGCTCCGCCTACGGCCGCGGTTGGCTGCACAGTGTGAGGCTCCCGGTGCCGGTGATCTCGGTGGGCAACCTGACCTTCGGCGGCACCGGCAAGACGCCGATGGTGGTGGCTCTCGTGCGGGACCTCGTGCGCCTCGGCCGCCACCCGGCGGTGCTCACCAGGGGCTACCGCCGGCGCGACGATCGCCAGGCGGTGGTCACCGGGCCGAACCCGCGGCAGCGGGCGGACGAGGTCGGTGACGAACCTCTGGAGCTCGCCCGCCGCCTGCCCGGAGTGCCCGTGGTGGTGGATGCCGACCGCGAGCGCGGCGGGATGGAGGCCGTGCGTCTCGGCGCCGACGTGGTGGTCCTCGACGACGCCTTCCAACACCTGCGCCTCGAGCGCGACCTCGACGTGGTGTTGATCGACGCCGGCGACCCCTGGGGCGGCGGCCGGCTGCCGCCGCTCGGGCGCCTGCGCGAACCCGTGGCGGCCCTCGCCCGCGCCGATGCCGTCGTCATCACCAAGGTGCCGCCCGACTGGCGGCCGGCGGTGGCCGGGATCGAGGCGGAGGTCGAGCGCGTCGCTCCGGCGCTCCAGGTCTTCGTCTCCCGGCTGCAGCCGAGCCGGGTGCGGCGGCCGGACGGAGAGTGGGTAGAACCTGGAGCGCTGAAGGGGCAGAAGGTCTATGCCTTCGCCGGGGTGGGTCGCCCCGGAGGATTTGCGGACACCCTGAGCGAGGTCGGGGCTGACCTGGTCGGCAACCGCTGGTTTCCCGACCACCACGCCTACAGCGAACGCGACCTCGCCGAGGTGCTGGCGGCCGCCCGGGCCGCGGACGCCGTCCCCGTGACCACCGCCAAGGACGCGGTCAAGCTCCCCGAGAATGCCGGGGTGTGGGTGATGGAGGTCGAGATGGCGCCGGTCGAGGGCAGCTGGAGAGGTCTGTGGCGGCTGCTGCCGGAGGTGTCGGCGTGAGCAAGGACCGATCGGCCCTCCGAAACCGGGTGGAGTTCGCCGGTTACCGCTTCGCCCGCGGTCTCACCCGTCTCCTGCCGGCCTCGGGTCTTGACCGCGTGGGTGACACGATCGGCAACCTCTTCGCCATGACCGGCGGTCGGCGGCGCGAGATTGTCGATTTCAATCTCGAGCTCGCCTTCCCCGAAAAATCCGCCGCCGAGCGGCGCGAGCTGGCGCGGGCCGTGGCGCGGCACTTCGCGCGGTCCGGCCTCGATGCCATCCGGATCCAGGGCCTCGAACCGGACGAGCTCCTGGCGACGGTCGAGATCAGCGGTTGGGAGAACGCGGAGAAGGCCCTGTCGCTCGGGCGCGGCGTCTTCTTTCTCACCGCCCACATCGGTTCGTGGGAGGTGGCGGCGCTGGTCACCGGGCTCAAGCTGGAGCGGGGTCTGGCGGTCGTCAACCGGCCTCTCGACAACCCGCTGCTCGAGCGCGAGCTCGACCGCCTGCGCAAGCTCTACGGCAACCACGTCTTCGGCAAGCGCAACATGCTGCGCGAGATGTTGACCCAACTCAAGCGGGGCGGCGGCGTGGGCATCCTCATCGATCAGAGGGTGAACCCCGACCAGGGCGTGGAGGTGCCGTTCTTCGGCCGCCCGGCCTGGACCCACCCCGTCCTCGCCCGGATGGCCGTCAAAACCGGCGCGCCGGTGGTGCCCACCTTCGCGCTGCGGGAGCGGCCCGGCGTCTACTCGTTGCGTTACGACGAACCGGTGATGGTCGACGACCTTGCCGCCGGCGAGCGCGGGGACGTGCCGCTGACCACGCGCTACATGAAGATCCTCGAAGACGCGATCCGTGAACGCCCCGACCAGTGGCTCTGGTACCACGACCGCTGGAAGCCGCTGCGGTTGGCGAAAGACCCGATGTGAACCGGGTCGTGCGCTTCTCGATCACGCGACGAAGCGTCGCGTGGTGGGTTGTGGTGGCGTTGTTGCTCGGCTTCTCCGTGGGCCGCAACGTGATTGCTGCCTCGACACGGGTGGGCCACGGGCCGAGCGACTTCGAGCACTACTACCGGGCGGCGCGGGCGACGCTCGCAGGGCGAGAGCCCGTACTCGGTGCGCGGTTTTCTCTACCCGCCGCCCGCCCTGCTGCCGGTGCTCCCGCTCGCGGCGTGGGACGAGACGACGGCCCGCCGCTGCTGGTTCTGGATCTCGCAGCTGCTGCTTGCAGCGGCGGCGGTGGGCGTCTGGCGGCGACTGGGTGGTGGCGCCCCGGCTGCCCTGGCTGTGGTGTTCGCGTGGTCCCTCACCGGTACGGTGGCCGAGAACCTGGTGCTCGGCCAGATCAACCCGGTTCTGCTGATTCTGATCACGGCGGCCATGATCGTTCCGACGGCTGGGGCGGCGCGGTCGGCCGCCCTCGTCGGGGTCGCCGGAGCGATCAAGATCTGGCCCGGTCTGCTTGCTGGTTGAGTCGCTGGTACGGCGCCGTTGGCGCGCCTGCGCCGCCGGCTGCGCGGTCGCCGCGGCGTTGCTCGTCGGCTGCACCGCCGTCCTTGCCGTGCTGCGGCCGCCGCCCCATCTTCCGCAGGCGACCGGTTCGTGGGCCGGCAGCCCGGCGTTTCTCAATCTCTCGCTGCCGGCCACCGCGCTGCGTCTCGCGGATGCGCCGGCCGACTGGCGCCGAATGCCGCAGGTCGTGGCTGGCGGGCAACCGGCTCGAGGACGTCGAACTCTCAGCGGCCGGCTGCCGCGCTCTCGCTGACGGTCGCCCTGCTGACGCTCGGCGGCGGGTTGCTGCTGATCTGCCGGTCGGTGGGCCCGGAGACGCCGAGGCTCCCGGTGTATGCCGCGCTGATCGCCCTCGCCCTCGCCGCGGCGCCGGTCTCCTGGTATCACTACCGGCTGCTCCACCTCCCGGGTCTGGCCTGGCTGGCCCTCGCTGCTGATGAACCGGCGGGATCACCGGGGTGTGGCGTTCCTCGCGGTCATGGTCCTCGTCATCACCTGGTCCCATCTGGCGTGGCTCCCGCCGGTGGGATTCGCCGGTCGACGCCCTGGTTCGTTCTTGCGCGCGGGCTGATGGTCCCGGTGCTCGAGCTGCTGCTCGCCGCGTGGTACCTCCGCGCCGCAGCCGACGCGGACGAGACCCCAGATCTCCAAAGACCCAGCACTCAAAACTCATAACTCAAAACTAAGAACTGTTCTTCACAGGTCATCGCGTTCGAGCGGGTGGGTGAGACAGTGCGGGCCGCCGCGGGCGCGCGAGATCTCGTGGCTTTCGAGCAGCAGACATACCTGGCCGGGGTCGTCGAGATCGACCTCGTCGCGGCCGAGCAGCACGTCCTCGGCGCTGAGGACCCGGAATCCGCGGCGGTCGAGCTCGTCGGCGGTGGCGACGTTGCGGTCGTAGAGAACGATCACGCCCGGCGCCAAAGCGAAGGCGTTGGCGCCGTCGGTCCACTGCTCGCGCTGCTGGGCCACCGGGTCGGCGCCGCCGCACGGCACAGGCTCGAGGTCGAGCCCGCGCGCGGTCAAGGCCTCCAGCAGACCCCCGCGATGCCGTGGCGTGAGATCCGACGAACGGAGATCGATCTCCGATGTCCGGGCGAGCTGCGGCCCATCGCCGCAGATCACCGGTTCGAAGACCAGCGCGGCGTTGCGATCGAGCGGCGTGAAGACGGTGTCCAGGTGCATGTAGGCGCGGCGGGAGGGCACGTGGACCACCTCGAGCCACCGCGGACCTTCGTCGAGGGCGGCCAGGGCCGAGGCCAGCATCTCCACCGCTACCGAGTTGGTGCGCTCCGAGACGCCGACGGCCACGATGTCCGGGGAGAGCACCAACACATCGCCCCCCTCCAGCCGTGGACGGTAGGGCCCGAGCAGGTTGTCGCTCGAACCGGCCTCGCGCAGCGGGTCGAGGATCACCCGTGTGTCCGCCAGACCCGGGTGAAAACGGAAAGCGCACCGCGTCAGCACGCCCTCGCGCCAGCGCGCGGCGGTGGCCATGGCGCTGAAGATGACGCCGTCGCCCAGCACCACCTGGGGGTCGCGCTGGAAGCACCAGTTGGGCAGCGGCGCCAGCTGGAAGAGGTCCCCCACCTCGATGCCCCGCGGCGCTTCGGGGGCGAGCACCCCGCCGACCGCCGCCGCCACCAGCTCTTCGGCCGACTCCGCCGGCCCTGCCGCTCGGAGCTCGTAGGGCATCTCGGGCCGGAGCATGGCCCACAACCACGCCCGCGCCTCGTCGCCGGCCAACGCCTCCTCCAACACGTCGTTGGCCTCGATCACCTCGATCCCCAACAGCTGCAGGAGGCGCCGGAACCGCCGATGCTCGTCGCGCGCCCGGTCGCCGAAGAGGATGTCGTCGAAGAGCAACTCCTCCATCATCGGCGGCACCATGCGGTCCACCTCCGGCCCCGGCTCGTGCACCAGCACCCGCCGCAGCCGCCCGATCTCGGAATTCACGCGCACCATCTCGCCACCTCCAGCCGCCCGACATCATAACGGTGAACGTCGTCAACTTGCGAGCACGAAATAAGTTGTGGCCCGGCTCGACGTTGGTTACTCTGAAGCCGTGTCAGGCTTTGACGAGGACACCCGAACGATGGGGCCGGCTCGGGGACACGACGGTGGCGCGCTGCCCGCGGCGCACAACCTCCGGCCCGGGGACACCCTCGGGGATCGTTTTCTCATCAAGGAGTACCTCGGTTTCGGCGGCTCCGGAGCCGTTTTCTCCGCTCTCGACACCCGGGTCGGCCAGCGGGTCGCCGTCAAGGTCCTGCGTCCCGAGCTTGCCGACGAGCTCAACCGCGAACGGCTGCGACGCGAGGTGCGCGCGGCACGGCCGGGCCACCCCAATGTGGTTGGCGTCTTCGACCTCCACGCTCACAACGGTCTTTTCTTTCTCAGCATGGAGCTGGTCATCGGTTGCAGCCTTCGTGAGATTCTCCTCCGAAAGGACACGCTGCCGGTTGACCAGGTGGTATCGATCGGCTCCCAGGCTGCGTCGGCACTGGCCCATCTCCACGGCAACGGCCTCGTCCATCGAGACGTCAAACCGGGCAATATCCTGATCGCCAGCGATGGCCCCGCGAAACTCTGCGATCTGGGCCTCGCGCGCCCGCTGGCCAGGGGCACCACCGTCACCGAGACGGCGATGGTGGTGGGTACCCCGGCATACATGGCCCCCGAGCAGGCTACCGCCGCTGAGTTGACCTCGGCATCCGATATCTACGCCCTCGGCCTCACCCTCTACCGAAGTCTGACCGGCGCCGTTCCGCTCGAGGGGGACACCGCGGTGGAGACCCTGATGCTGCGGCAGAAGGCCCGCCCGCCGCGGCTCGCAGGGCAGGTCGCCGGGAGCCCGAGGTGGCTCGACCGGCTGCTGAGCTGGATGCTCGAACCGAATCCCGCGGACCGTCCGACGGCGAGCGAGGTCGTGCACGCGCTGTCGAGTGCTCACGTCTCCCGGCCTCTGAGCCGGCGCGTCCTGAACAGGGTGTTGACGGGCGCGCTGGTGTTGGCCGCGGTGGTCGGTACCGCGCTGGTTTTCAGAGAGCGCCTGGCCGCCGCCGACCTCGATCCAACGGCCGGTCTGATGTTCAGGGTCGAGCCCTTCGACAACGGTTCGGAGGTCGAGATTCTCGACGACCGCGGCAATTCACTCCACAGGATTGTGCTGGGCCGGCAGTGGGACCCGGATGTTGTCGGTCGGAACGCGCGGCGGGTGGTCGCTTTCGGGGACCTCGACGGTGACGGATTCGAGGACGCTGTGATCGCGCGCCAGGACCGGCAGGAAACCAACCCGTTGAAGATTTTCTTGCGCCGCGACGACGGCTCCCTCGCGGCGGCGCTCACCTACCCTGCCACCTCCGGGTTCTCCTACGAAGGCCGGAATTTCGATCCCTTCCAGCCGATCGACGTCCACTGCGCCGACCTCGACGCCGACGGCCGCGCCGAGATCGTCCTCGTCGAGCACAGCACCGCGTACTACCCCGCCACGGTCCGGGTCCTCGACTGGAAGAATGAAACGCTCTTCCGGCTATGGCACCCCGGCCTGCTCACCTCGGCCCAGACCGCGGATCGCAATCGTGACGGCCGTCCCGAGCTCTACCTCGGCGGCACCTGCAACTTCTTGACTCCACCGGAGAGCAACACCTCGAAACCCGTGCTGATGGTCGTGGAAGCCGACTGGCGCCGCCGCGGACAGGTGGTGGATCTCTTCGCCCCGGAACGGCGGCTGCCGGCGTTTCCGCCCCCGGGCGTTCGGCTCATGTATGCAGCCTGGGAGCGCGTTGTGACGCCCGGGTATCGCGACTCCTGGCAGGCCGCCGTGGTGACAACCGGTCCGGCCAACAACCCCGCCACGTTCATGTCGGTAACTGTCAGCGATGCCAACCCGGCGAGCCTCGGCCTCACCAGGCGCAAACGGCCGGCGCTTCGCCACGTTCAGTTCGACCGCGAGCTCCACATCTCCGACGCCCAGTGGGAACCCCTGATCATCGACCTCCTCGGCATCGACCCCGCCTCCCCCGAGATGCAGGCCCTCCTCCGGCCCCGGTACTGGAGCCGGGAGGGTTGGTCTGAACAGCCAGTGTTTCTTGCGGAATCCACGCCTTGATCCCTGAATATTGGCCACGGCACATTCCCACTGATTTCAGCCCGCTATACTTCCCCCCGGAGGCCCCATGTCCCCACTCGACACCTTCGACCACCCTCTGACCGGACGCTACGCGTCGCCGGAGATGCAGCGGCTGTTCTCGACCGGCCACCGCTACACGACGTGGCGGCGGCTGTGGTTGGCGCTCGCCGAATCAGAGCGCGATCTCGGGCTCGACATCCCGGCCGAGGCGATCGCGCAGATGCGCGCCAACCTGGAAATGACCGAGGAGGATCTGGTGCGGGTGGCCGGGTATGAAAAGCGCACCCGGCACGACGTGATGGCGCACCTCGAGGCCTTTGCCGACCGCGCACCGGCGGCACGGCCGATCCTCCACCTGGGGGCGACGTCGGCGTTTGTCGGTGACAATGCGGAGCTGGTGATGACCCGGGACGCCCTCGACCTGGTCATCCTTCGGGTCCTGGCGGTGATCGACGCGTTGGCGACATTCGCCGAAAAGTGGGCGGACGAACCGACGTTGGGGATGACCCACTTCCAGCCCGCGCAGCCGACCACGGTCGGCAAGCGCGCCTGCCTGTGGCTGCAGGACTTCCTGCTCGACCTCGAGCGGCTGCGCTTCGAGCGCGGACGGCTCAAGCTGCGCGGCGCCAAGGGCACCACCGGCACCCAGGCGACCTTTCTCGAGTTGTTCGACGGCGACCACGCGACGGTGCGCGAGCTCGACCGGCTGGTGGCGGCGAAGCTCGGTTTCGACGCGGTGTATCCGGTCACCGGCCAGACCTACCCGCGCAAGGTCGACGCCTTCGTGCTCGACGCCCTGTCGGGGGTCGGCCAGTCCTCCGCCAAGCTGGCCACCGACATCCGGCTGCTGGCCCGGCTCAAAGAGGTCCGCGAGCCGCTCGCCGAGGGCCAGGTGGGTTCGTCGGCGATGCCCTACAAGGCCAACCCCATGCGGTCGGAGCGGGTGACCGCCCTCGCCCGCTGGCTGATGAACATGGCCGCCAACCCGGCCCAGACCGCGGCCTCGCAGTGGCTCGAGCGCACCCTGGACGACTCGGCCAACCGCCGCATGGCCCTGCCCGAGGCCTTCCTCTCGGCCGACGCCATCCTGCGGGTGGTCCACAACGTGGTCGACGGGCTGCGCGTCTTTCCCGCGATGGTGCGCAAGAATCTCGCCGAGGAGCTGCCGCTGATGGCGTCGGAGGCGATCCTCATGGAAGGAGTCCGGCGCGGCGGCGACCGCCAGGCCCTGCACGAGCGGCTCCGCCTCCACTCGCTCGCATCGGCGAAGATCGTCCTGGAGGAGGGTGGCGCCAACCCGTTCCTCGATCTCGTGGCGGAGGACCCGGAGGTGCCGCTCGACCGCGCCGAGCTCGAGGCCCTGCTCGACCCGGCCCGCTTTGTCGGCCGCGCCCCCGAGCAGGTGCGCGAGTTTCTCGACGAGCACGTCAAACCGATCCTCGACGCGGCGGGCGAGCTTCCGGAGTCGAGAGATCTCGACGTCTAGTTTTGAGTTTTTAGTTATGAGTTTTGAGTTCCCACCCCCCGGCCCTCACGAAAAGCAGGGAAGGGCCCAACTCAAAACTCAAAACTCAAAACTCAAAACTGCGGCGGCAGTGCTGATGCTCACGGCAGTCGGAATCAGTGCGGGGTGTTCACACCGCTCGACTGCGCGGCCGAGTGCGAAGCCGCCGCCGTCGCCGTCGCCGCCGGTGGAGGATGGTTGGACGGAGAAGGGCATCGCATCGTGGTACGGCGATCCCTACCACGGCCGCCGCACGGCGTCGGGTGAGGTCTACGACATGCACGCCATGACGGCGGCCCACAAGAGCCTGCCCTTCGGGACGGTGGTCAACGTCGACCGCCGCGACACCGGCGCCGAGGTCACGGTCCGCATCAACGACCGCGGACCCTTCATCGCGGGCCGGATCATCGACCTCTCCTACGCCGCCGCGCGGGTCATCGGTCTCGACATCGACGGCGTGGCGCCCGTGAAGATCACGGTGGTGGGCCGTGAAGCCGCGCCTCCTGCGCCTCCGCCGGCGGCGCCCTCTGCCGAGCCGGAGAGCTGTTTCTGGGTCCAGGTGGCGGCGTTCGGCGAGGTCAGCAACGCTCGCCGTGCGCAGGGGGCGCTCGCCGCGTCGGGCGAGAAAGCGGTTGTGCTCGAGGGAATCGATGCGTTCTACCGGGTCCGTCTCGGACCGTTCACGGACCGGAAGGACGCGGAGTTGGCGCGCAACCGCGTCACCGATGCCTGGCCGGGAGCGCACATCGTGCCGTGCGGCGGCTGACACCGCGTGCGGCGGAGGTGCCACTTGCACCATTTTCGGATGCCTGGGTGCCGCCGCAGGAATAGTGCGTGGGCCGAAAATGGTGCGGGTGGCTCCTCGCGGGAAGCGAGTCTGGAAAGCCGGGTTGCCACACAAGTGCCCGGCATCCTGTTACCGATTGGTGTCCGGCAGCTCAAAACTCAAAACTGAAAACTCCAACCTCTCCCGACCGCGCTACCATCACCGCAATGCCGAAGACACATCTTCTCCGCTGCCTGACCGTCTCCGCCGCAGTTCTGCTGTCGTTCGCCTTCGCCTGTCAGAGCGGGCCGCCGCCCGAGGTTCGCGCCGAGCGGGTGGTCATGATCTCGTACGACAGCGTCGGCGCCGATCTCGCCTGGAGGTGGATCGGCGAAGGCGTTGCTGCATCGCCGGATGGCCTCGCCGGGATGGCGGAATTCGGGCTCTCGGCCGAAAGGCTGCGGATGGTCGACCCGACCCTGACCGCGGTGGAGCATGTGGCGCTCGCGACGGGTCGGGACGCGGCGGCGACCGGCATCGTCAGCAATCGATTTCGCCTTCCGGGGACGCCGATCGGGGAGTCCGTTTCGGGCTTTTCGACCTCCAGTGACGCGGAGCCGTTGTGGGTGGCGGCGCGCCGCCGCGGCCTCAGAGTGGCAACCCTGGTGTGGCCGGGCGCCGACGGGGCCGAGCCGGACCGGGCGGGCGATCTCGGCGTGGTGTGGCCGGGGCCGCCGCTGGCGGCATCCGAGATTCTCGACCTGGCCCCCGGGAGTGCCGGGTCCACCGGCGAGGTGCCGTCCAACGACGGGCTCGCGCCGCTGCTGTGGAAGGTGAGCATCGACCTCGGGGCGTCGTCGCCGGACCGGGTCGAGGCGCTGGTGGCGCTGGTGGACGCCGATCCCAACGGCCTGCCCCGCTACGACGCAGTGGCGGTGCGGCTCGCCGACGAGGTGGATTGGAGCTACGCGGCCGAGATGGAGTGGCTCGAGTTCCGCTTCGAAGCCCAGGGCCCGCACGACGCGCGGCCGCGGTCCTACGGCGCCTGGTGCAAGATCGTCCGCATCGACCGACTGACCGGTGGCCTCACGTTCTACCGGGGCAGCGCCAACCGGCTGCATGCCTACCCTGACGACTTCGAGGACCGCCTCGCGGAGGCGATCGGCCCGTGGCCGGGCGAGCCGGACATGCAGATCGCCGCGTGGTGGCTCGATCTCGCCCAGGGCATCGACCTCGACGTCTTTGTCGAACAGTCGGACCGGCTCGACCGCTATCTCGACCGCATGGCGGAGTGGGTGCTGGCCAACGAGGACCCGGACCTCGTGCTCGCCTACCACCCGGCGGCAGACGAGTACCTGCACGCGAACCTGATCACCGATCCCCTGCAGTGGGCCTTCAGTCCGGGGCGGGCCGTCGCCGCTGCCGAGGGCCTCAAACGGGTCGGCCGGTCGGTCGACGCCTCGATCGCCGCCATGTGGCGGCTCCTCGATCCGGATCGCGACGCCCTGGTGGTCGTATCCGACCACGGACAGGTGCCGATTTTCGAGGTGGTGCGCCCCAACCGCGCGCTCGCCGACGCCGGGCTCGTGACGATCGGGGACGACGGCCGGAGCATCGCCGCCGACACCCCGATGGTGGCGATCGCCGACGCCGCTACCGTCAACCTCTATCTCAACCTCGAGGGACGTGAACCCGGCGGGGTGGTGCCGACGGCTGAAGCCTCCGGGTATCTCCAACGAGCGGCCCGCGTCCTCGCCGACCTCGCACTCGAGGGGCGGCCGGCGGTCGAGAGGATCTTCACCCGCGACGAGGCGGCGGCGATCGGCCTCGACAGCCCCAACTCGGGCGACCTCGTGGTCTTTCTCGCGCCGGGGTTTACGGGTTCCGACGGGCTCGACGGCCCCGCCCTCGCACCGAGCCGGTACTACGGCCAGCACGGCTATCTCGCGTCGCACGACGAGATGTGCGGCATGCTCTTCGCCCGCGGCGCCGGCATTGAAAGCCGCCGCCTCGGCGAGGTCTCGGCCCTGACCGTCGCGCCGATGGTGGCCCGGTGGCTCGGGTTCGAGCTGCCGGCGCCGTAAATCGCGGCCGCCCCGGCCACCCGTTCTTCACACCGTTTTTACCTCCGCCTTCGCTCTCCTTCACACCCCCGGGTTGAACTGTGGCCGGGCACCGGGATGGGACCGGATCCGCCCACCTCTTATTCACGGACGGAACGGCAAAGGACGCACAATCATGAAACTCAAAAGCCTCGGGCCTGTGGCTCTGCTCTGTTTGAGCATTCTCGCGATACCGACGATCGCCGCTGCGGGCGGCACCATCACCGGCGTGGTCATCGACGGCTTCACCGGCCAGCCGGTGCGCGGTGCGACGCTTTCGATCGACGGCACCGACATCTCCTTTGGCACCGGCGTCGGCGGCGACTTCCGCGGCGAGGCGCCTTCCGGCACTCTGACGGTGGTGGTCAGCAAGCCCGGGTTCGAGACCCAGAAGATCACCGATGTCGTGGTGGCCGAAGGCGGCAACGCCGACTTCGCAGTCGTGCTGCTGCCGCAGACCGGGATGGACTCCTCCGCGGCCGAGGACATCGCCGAAGTGCTCGACACGGCGGGTCCGGGGGCGGCAAGCGGCGAGACCGCGGCTCCCACACCCGGGGCTGAAGGGGACGCCGCGGGCGCCGAGGTGATCGCCGCGCAGACCGCAGCCATCGACGGTGCGGCGCAGACACAGAACGCCGCGGCGGGCAGCGGGGTCTTTGTCGGCGAGATCACGGTCGAGGCCGCCGCTGCCGACGAGTCGACCGAGCAGGCCATGTTGATCCAGCGCAAACAGGCGGCCGAGATCTCCGACTCGATTTCCAAGGTCGAGATGGAGAAGAACGCCGGCGGCGACGCGGCCGGCGCGCTCGAGCGGGTCACCGGAATCTCGGTGCAGGAGGACAAGTACGTCTATGTTCGCGGGCTCGGCGAACGCTACTCCAACACCACCCTCAACGGCTCCAAGCTGCCGACCACCGAGTTCGACAAGAAAGTCGTGCCGCTCGATCTCTTCCCGACCAAGCTGCTCGACAACGTGCGGGTCGCCAAGACCTACTCGCCGGACATGTCGGGCGACTTCGCCGCCGGTCTGGTGGAGATCGAGACCCTCGACTTCCCCACCCAGCGCATCTTCGAGGTCAGCGTCGGCGGCCGCACCAACTCCAACACCACCGGCGAGTCGTTCGGCCGCTACATGGGCGGTCTGAGCTTCACCGGTCAAGGTGGGCAGCCGCTGCCCGCCAGCATTCCGGACCAGTATCTGGCCCGCGGCAACCCGTTCCAACCCGGGTTCACCCCGGATGAGCTGCAGCAGTTCGGGTGGGACCTGATCGGCGCCTGGACCGCCGACGACACGGCCAAGAACTTCGTCGACAGCCCCTACGCCGGGGCCGATCCCAACCTCGGTTTCGCCCTCACCTACGGCGACACCTTCGGCAATTTCGGGGTCGTCATCTCGGCCACCCAGGCCCACTCCTTCTACCGCCAGGACGAGGAGCAGCAGTACTACGTGATCGGCGGCGGCGACGAGCTTCAGCTCACCACCGACTACGACATGTCGACCGACGACGAGGGCACCCGCCTCGGTCTCGTCGGCAACTTCAACTACCGGCTCGGCCAGAACCACAAGCTCGAGCTGCGGACCATCTTCAGCCGCGACTCGTCCTCGCAGAACCGGTTCTTCGCCGGCTACGACAACGACATCGCGGCGGTGGTGACCAACTACCGCGTGCGCTACGGCCAGGAAGAGATCGCCTCCTATCAGCTCGGCGGCGAGCACTTTCTCGGCAACGTCGGGTCGTCCGGCGCCCTCCTCGAGTGGCGGGCCAGCTACGGCGACGCCACCAACACCAGCAACCTCCGCGAGACCCTGTACCAGGACCAGGGCGGCGTCCAGGTCCTGACCGACGAGAGTCAGAGCGGCCTCCTGCTCTACAACGATCTCGCCGACGACATCGTCGACGGCGGCGTGGACTGGACCCAGTTCTTCCAGAGCGGAAACGTCTTCGGCAGCTTCAAAGGGGGCGTCGCCTACTACAACCGATCGCGCGATTTCGGCTCCCGCCGCTTTCGCTTCAATTTCCGCAGCATTTCGGGCATTGATCTGACCCTCCTCCCGGACGAGATCTACGTCGAGGAGAACATCAAACCCAACGGTCTCGAAATCAAGGAAGAGACCCGATCCACCGACTTCTACACCGCGAACCACGACCTCGGAGCGGCCTACGTCCTGGCCGATGCCACGATCGGTAAATGGCGACTCAACGGCGGTCTCCGCTACGAGGACTCCGACATCACCGTGACCACCCTCGAGCCTTTCAACGTGAACGCGGTGCCCTTCGAGAGCCAGGTTGTCGACCGCGAGCTCATGCCGGCGCTCGCGGCCACCTACCGGCTCAACTCCAGCACCAATCTGCGGGCGGCGATCAGCCAGACCGTCAACCGTCCCGAGTTCCGCGAGCTCGCGCCCTTCGAGTGGACCGACGTGGTCGGCGGCCGTTCGGCCCGCGGCAACCCGGACCTCGTGACCGCCGGGATCACCAGCTACGATCTGCGCTGGGAGTGGTTCCCCGACCAGTTCGGCGTGGTGGCCGCCAGCGTCTTCTACAAGGACTTCACCAACCCCATCGAGCGCACGCTGCTGTTCGCGGTCGAGCTCCAGTCGACCTGGATCAACACCCCGGGCGCAACCAACCTCGGCGCCGAGCTCGAGTTCCGGCGCGGTCTCGGCTTCATCGCCGACGCCCTGTCGCCGTTTTCCCTCCAGATCAACTACACCTACGTCGACTCCGAGATCAATATCGGTGACGACCCGATCCTCACCAGCACCTCGCGGCCGCTCGTGGGCCAGCCGGACAACGTCGTCAACGTGGTGCTCGAGTGGGCGCCCGTTAGCTGGGGGACCAACCTGCGCCTGCTCTACAACTACACCGGCGAAACCCTGCGGGAGGCCGGTGGACTCGGCATCCCGGATGTCTATCAGAGCCCCTTCTCGACTCTCGACGTGGTCTTGAAGCAACAGCTCGAATTTGTCGCCGAGGGACTCGCCGTGACCCTCACCGGATCCAACCTCACCAACCAGGAGTACGAGCTCACCGGCGGGTATGAGCAGCGCTACTTCCGAGGCCGCACCTTCGGCCTCGGCGTCAGCTACTCAGCTTTCTAACACGTCCTTCACACGACCTCCACCGGACCGCGGTGGGATGGCTTCCGGACAGCGGTGGGACTGCGGAAAAGGCCCAACCAATCCAAGAAAAGGGGAGAGTTTATGAAAATTCGAGTGTTCGCGATTCTCTTGACTGCAGCCGCCCTCGTGGCGGGCGCAGAGGCTGACGCTGCACAGCCGGGTATGCGCCGTGGCGCCGACCTCGTGGTCCCCGGCAACCAACCCGGGGCCCCGCTGGCCGTGGCGCCGTGGGTTCGCGCGGCCGACCTCTCGGCCGGGACCCTGAAATCGGCGGTCAACCCCGCCTCCCCGGGCGTCCGCCCGGCGGTGCTGGTCGAGACCAACTACCCGGCCTACGATCCGGCCTTCAACCTCGGTGACGGACCCTCGGTCTATCTCAGCATCGACCCCGCCGGCTACGCGAAGCCCGTGACCATGTACCTCTACTGGCAGGACCGCGTGACCGGTGACAAGGTCTACATCAACACCGGCGGTCTCGTCGCCGACGGCGGAGTGACCGACCTCTTCGGCTCCGACAGCGGGATCGCGGTGTGGACGCCCACCCTCGACCGGCTGGCCCTCTTCGCGCCCGCGGGCGGTGCCTTCGGCGAGGCGCCTTCGGCCGCCACCTCGTCAGTCGGCCGCTACCAGTTCGTGTGCGAGCTCCGCGACTACCAGACCGGTCAGCCGGTTTCGCGCGGCAACGCCATGTACAGCGTGGTCGAGGACACCGAGTTCGTCGCCGGCAACATCGCGTCGGACACCACCTGGAGCGCCGACATCCTCTACTACCTGCAGACCGCCATCTTCGTCGAGACCGGCGCCACTTTGACCGTGGAGCCCGGGACCACGGTCATGGGCGACACCGAGGGCAAGGGTACGCTGGTCGTCGCCCAGGGCGGCAAGATCATGGCCGAGGGCTCGGCGATGCAGCCGATCATCCTGACCTCGCCGCAGGAGCTCGGCTCGCGCGGCCCGCAGGACTGGGGCGGTCTCATCCTCAACGGCCGTGCCACCATCAACGTCCCGGGGGGAGTCTCCGAGGGCGAGGGCGACACCGGCGCCTTCGGCGGCGGAAACAGCCCCGATGACAGCGACAGCTCCGGCAACCTGAAGTACGTTCGGGTCGAGTTCGCCGGTATCGAATTCAGCCCCGACAACGAGCTCAACGGCATTGCCTTCCAGGGCACCGGGAGCGGAAGCGAGTTCGACCACATCCAGGTCCACTACAACCAGGACGACGGGGTCGAGTTCTTCGGCGGCACCTCGGCCGTCAAGTACGTGCTGCTGACCGGCATCGGTGACGACTCGATGGACTGGACCATGGGCTGGCGCGGCAAGGCGCAGTTCGTGGTCGCGGTCCAGGAGGGCCAGGTGCGCGCCGACCAGGGCTTCGAGTGCGACAACCTCGGATCCGACAACCTCGCCACGCCGATCGCCAACCCGATGATCTACAACGTCACCCTGATCGGTTCGGCCGACACCGGCCCGAAGAGCGACCAGGGCATGTTGCTCCGCGAAGGCACCGGCGGCAAGCTCCACAACTTCATCGTCTGGGGCTTCCACGAGTGGGGCCTCAACATCGACCATGAGGCGACCTTCGACCAGGCCAACGGCACCACGCCCAACCTCACTCTGGCCAACTCCATCGTCAACGCCAACGGCACCGACTACTGGTACACCGCCGACTGCAAACCGGCTGAGCCGGCGACCTGCTTCCCCAACGTCGCGGAGGACGCCGGTGCGGACGGTACCGACTGGCAGGGCACCGACGTGTGGTTTGCAGAAGACATGGCGATGAACCGCGACGTGGATCCCGGGCTGGCCAGCCCCGCGTACTCTCTGGTCCCCGACGTCTCACCGCTGGATGGTTCGGCGGCGCTCCTGACCGACTACGTCAAATCGCCGCCCGACGACGGCTTCTTCGAGCCGGTGGACTTCCTCGGCGGCGTCGCCCCGGGCGACAACTGGACCCAGAACGGCTGGGCGATCTGGTCGAAGAACTAGGGTCTTATCATGCGAACCGCGATCCACACCGTGTGCGCACTGCTGGCGGCTGCGGGTATGCTCGCCGCAGGCACGCCGTCGACCGCTCCCGAGTCATCGGCGACGATCGAAAACGCGGCGGTGGTCGAGCGCACCCAGACATTCTCGAACACCTTCGCCGACTTCGACGAGCTCCTCAAAGCCCTCGAAAGGGCGGTGGTCTCGGGTAACGCCGGTCTCATGCGCGAGCTGGCCGTGACCGAGGAGGAGTTTCGCGACCTCGTGTGGCCGACCCTCGACATCGCCAAGCTCCCGAACAGCGGCTTCACGTGGGAATTCGTGTGGTCGCAGCACCAGCTGCAGCACGAGAAGTGCCTGATGCGGACCAGCCACGACCTCGCGGGAACCGAGATCGACATCGT
>CAWGLE010000003.1:0-473236 GCA_963823345.1 Candidatus Sulfomarinibacteraceae bacterium | reverse complement strand
CGCGTCCTGCTCGAGCGGCTGGCGCGGCGGCGGTCGGTGCGCGAGTTCTCGCCCGACCCGGTGCCGAGAGCGCTGATCGAAACGGCGATCGCTGCGGCCAACACCGCGCCCTCCGGCGCCAACCGCCAGCCCTGGCACTTCGTCGCGGTCTCGGACCCGGCGGTCAAGGCGGAGATCCGAGTGGCGGCCGAGGCGGAGGAGCGCGAGTTCTACGAGGGCGGGCGGGCGGCCTTGGCCTGGATCGACGCACTGGCGCCGCTCGGCACCGGCTGGCGGAAACCGTTTCTCGAGACCGCGCCCTGGCTGGTGGCGGTCTTCAAACAGATCTTCGCGAAGGGCGAGGACGGCGCCAAGGGCACGAACTACTACGTCAACGAAAGTGTCGGCATCGCGTGTGGTCTGTTCATCGCAGCCGTCAACGACATGGGTCTCGCGACCCTGACCCACACGCCGCAGCCGATGCGGTTCCTTTCCCAGATCCTCGGCCGCCCGGACAACGAGCGACCCTATATTCTCTTTCCGGTCGGCTACCCGCACCCCGAGTGCCGGGTCCCCGACATCTCCAAGAAGACCCCGGATCAGGTCACCTCGTGGTTTGAAGGCTAGCCCGCATTATTCACGAGGATTCGTCGCGAGAGGCGCGAGGTGCAAGCGGGGTGGCGATTTCGTTGTTGAGGGAGCGGAGGCGTACTTGCAGTACGTCGAGCGAGCGAATCGAGAAAGCGCCGCCACGCGCAGCGGATCGCGCCTCGCAGTAGAAAACTCGTGAATAATGCGGGCTAGTCTTTCAGGGCCCTTGGTCGTCCGGCACCATGGCCGCTGCCCGGCGCCTGAAGACGAGCGACACCGGGCCGTCGCCGGTCTCGCAGCCGATCACCAGCCGGCCCGCGACAAAGGCGTAGGTCGATCCCCTGGCGAGCGTCCGCAGGTAGCGGCGTTCGAGATCCATGGCCGGTTCGGGGCAGGCCATCATCGTGGTTCCCATGGCGCTGAACTCGAGGCGCCCCGGTGCGTCGCCGGTGACCGTTCCGAAGAAGCCGTTGCATCCCCCGTTGCCCGTCACCTTGTCACCGTCGAACCGGATCACGGCCCCGGACCCGTCCTCGACCGGGTCATCCCAACCGATCGCCGCCAACGCCCAGTCGGGCCCCTGGAGGTCCTCGAGAGACAGCGTGCCCGTGAGGGCCGATTCAGTCGGCGCCAGTACGCCGTCAATCAACCGCCAGCCGGAGAGAGCCTTCTGAGTTGGGCAGCACGCGGCTTCTCCAGGCCCCGCCCGGATCAGATCGAGGGTGATCAGTCCGTCGGCAATGAACCCCATTTTGACCTGGACACGGTCTCCCACGAGGGCGGTGCCGAGATTGACGACGGCGCCCTTCGCCCGACCCATCGCGGCGAGGTACGTCCTGGTGCCGGAACCGCCCGAGCTTTCCCACAGAAGGACAACCGCATCGTCCCGGCCGTCGCCGTCGAGATCGCCCGTCAGCACGAAGTCCTCGACGAGCCCGGCGCTGGGCCGCGACGCGCCGCCCTCGACATAGGGAGCGCCCTCCCAACGCCCCCCGTTCAGGGTCACGGGCCCGTCGAAGATGCCGGCGTAGGTCGCGCCGGACAGTTCGTCGAGGGTCGGGGCGCCATCCCCGACCGGGCCGCCGGTCGCGACCCCCGAACCGCAGGCCGGGGTCGTGGACACGACCAGTGCGAACGTGGCTGCGAGGGCCGTCACGGAGAGACGACGTCGGCCCCTGGTCAGCCATGTGAACGCCTGAGTTGAACCTGGGGGTGTCCTAACCATCTTCAACGGCCCTCGTCCGCGGGAGCGGGTCCTGGCGCGGGGGGCGGCGGCCGCTCCGCGTCCTCGATCTTGCGTTCGGTCTCAGCCAATTGTGTGAGGAGCAGGTCATGATCTGCGGGGCTCAGCTCGAATAGATTGCCGTCCTCGTAGTTTCGCAGGGCCCCCTGGATCGTCGCCCGGGCTCGATAGAGGTCCTCCACCTCGATGAGAGTGCGGACTTCGTCGAGGGTCGACTGGCGAAGGATCGCGATGGCGCGATCATCCGGCGAGAGGATGGTGAAACCGGTGACGGCGAGCGCGTACGAGCGGCGCTCGTCCTCGGCCACCTCGAGCTGAGCCTCGAGGTCGGCCCGACGGGCTTCGGCCTTCAGCCGTTCGGGCCCTTCAGGGGTCCGCGCCAGGGTCTCCTCCTCGGCTTTGAAATCGTCCTGGATCTGCGCAATGCCCTCCTCGATCTCGTCGATCAGATCGTGCGCCCGGGCCACCATCGCGGTTTCCACGGATGCCTGGTACGCGGTGACCAGAACGGCGAGCACAAACACCGCGGCCAGGGTCGCCGCCGCCGCCGCCAACCGCGGCCGGCGGCGGGACCAGTTGGAGAGCTTTTCCATCGTGGTGGGCGCGATCGCCGAGATCGGGAGAAATTCCCGATAGCGCTGGAGGTCCCCGGCGAGCTCGACGGCCGAACGGTAACGGCTGAAGGGGTCCTTGGCGAGGGCCTTCATGGTGATCGCGGAGATGGTCCGGTCGATGCGCCGGTTTCGGTCCCGCGGCGCCTCGGGGTCGTGGTACATCACGCCCTTCATCGATTCCACCGCGCTCACGCCGCGGAACGGGTTCACCCCGGTGAGGATTTCGTACAGAATGACCCCCAGCGAAAAGACGTCGGTCTGCCGGTCCGAGGTGGCCGAGTTCCCGGCCGCCTGTTCCGGCGACATGTAGGCGGGCGTGCCCATGACGGCCCCGACCCGGGTCCGGCTGGAGTCGGACTGGTCGCCGTCGGCGGCGTCGACCAGGACCTTGGCGAGCCCCCAGTCCATCACGTAGACCACGCCGAGGTCGTCCACCATGATGTTTTCGGGTTTGAGGTCGCGGTGGATCACGCCCTGTTTGTGCGCCGAGGCGACCGTCTGGCAGACGCGGAAGAAGACCTCCAGAAATCGGGCGCGGACGGCCCGGTCGTCGACCTCGTCGTTCGTGCGTTCGGCAAGCAGGGCGGCCAACGTCCTTCCGCTCACCCTTTTCATGGCATAGAAGCAGTCGCCGTCGGGGAGCCGTCCGGCCTCGAAGACCGCGGTGGTGCCGGGGTGGTCGAGCGCGGCGAGGATTTCGGCCTCGGCGAAGAACCGCTGCCTCGCGTCCTCGCGGTGCGAGAGTTCGGATCGCATGCGTTTGATCGCCACCGGCCGGTTCAGATGGACGTCGGTGGCCTCGTTGACGATCGCCATGCCGCCCTCGCCGAGAGTCGCGCCGATGAGGAAGCGACTCCCCGACGGCGATCCGGCCGACCGTTGGTGGGGCTCGGTGTAACCCGGGCCGCCGGGGCGCGGGCCCGAACCCCCCTCGATGTGGGCGGTGCGGTCGGTTTCGTCGTGGTTGTGATCCCCCGATGCGGGGTGTTTGTCGTCGGTTGTCATAACTCACTTCCGCTCGAACGCGACCTCGAAGTCCTGGCCGGCCGTCGGTTGGTGATAGAGACCGACCAGCGCATCGTACTCCGGGTTGTAGCCCAGCCGGTAGGTGGCGCCGGGATAGCCGACGTCCATGAGCTCGAGAAAGAGCTCGAGCCGTCCTCCGGCGTCGCTCACCCTGGCCTGTGACACGTGAATCGGGTTGGGATTGAGGTAGACGGCCTCCACCCTACCGTTGCGGTCGACACGGCGGATGTCGATCACGTAGCCGGCGTCCGTCCGTTGCCAGCGACCGACAAGTCCCTGGGCGGTCTCGAATGACGTCATGGTTGTGGCGCCGTCCCGGCTGTTGCTCCCACTCCACCAGAAGGCTGCCGCCGCAACCGCGATGGCCGTGGCGATCACGATCCACCATGTCAACCCGGAACCGAGCCGTTTCGCGGCCGCCGGGCGATTGCGGCGGCGGTTCGAGCGCTTATTCGACTTCACGGATCACCACTCTTCGGGGTAGATGGCACGCCAGTCGTCCTTCATGCTGACGACCAGCCAGCCCCGCTCGGGCGCCTGGTCGAGACCTTCGGAGAGGCGGCCGATGTGACTGTCGCGGTCGTAGGCCCACTCACGCTCGGCATCGTCGTGGTGGATGTAGACGCCGAGGCTGGGGGTGTTTCCGATGGTGGTGTACTGCAGCATCTGGAGGTCGCCGTCGGAGTTGCCGAAGGCGGCGATCGGCCGGCGCCCGATGTGGGAGTTGATGCCGACCGGTTTGCCGGCCTTGTCGTCGATGAAGTTGAGTTCGGGCAAGCGCACGAGCACGGGCTCGCCCTCCACCATCTCGAACCGCGTCGTGATGCTCGAGCCCACCACCTGTTCGGGAGGCACGCCATAGATCGCGGAGGTCCACGGGCGCATGAACTCGATTCCGCCGCCCGACACGATGAAGGTCTTGAATCCGTTGGCTCGGAGATAGGCCAGCACCTCGAGCATCGGCTGGTAGACCATGCCGGTGAAGGGGCGCCCGGTCGTCGGGTGCCTGGCGGTGGCGATCCAGTCGGTGACCACGGTCTCGAACTCGGCGGTGGTCATCCCGGCGTGCGTCGCCATCACGATCTCGACCAGGCCGTGTTCACCGGACGCCAACACGGCGTCGATGTCATTTTCGAGCACCGCCTGGAAGGGTTGGGTGGTGGCCCACTCGGGGTGTTCAGGAGCCAATGCTCTGACCCGATCGATTGCGAAGATGAGCTGGACGTACATGGGCTGCTCGGACCACAGACAGCCGTCGTTGTCGAAGACGGCGATGCGCTCGGCCTCGGGGACGAAGTCGGGGCTTGCGGGGTCGCTCACGCGGCTGACAAAGTCGATGATGGCGGCCTTGTTCCCGCCGTCGTTCCACGATGCGAGTGGATCGGCGTCGGCCGCCGTCGGCGGCGCGACCGGCTGCGCACAGCCTGCACAACCGAGCACGCAGAAGACCACAATGAAAAGGTCAGGTATACAACACGGCCGGGGATAGTGTCGGACTCTCATCACCTTCGCTCCTTTGCAGGGCGGCATTCTACCCGACGCGATCGTGCCGGACGAACAGACTTGAATCAAAGATCCTTCCGGGCTAGGGTCAAGGCCGTGGCGGACACGAAGAATATCGGCGGTGAGGAGCCTCGGGAGGGAGCGGTACGGCGCGTCTGGCACTCGGTCTTTCCGGGACCCATCGTGCCGCGAACCGAACGCGAACGCCGCAAGACGATTCTCGATTTCTTCGTCCTCCACCTCAGGCCGGTGCGGGTGCGGCGGTCGACGCTTCCCTACACCCATACCTTCGGTCTCGGCGGCAGCTCGGCGGTCCTGATCTCCCTCATGGTGGCTACCGGAACGCTGATGATGTTCGCCTACGAACCGACTCCCGAGAGGGCCTATGAGTCGGTGTCCGCGCTGCAGGGCGCCTTCCTCTTCGGCGGTCTGGTGCGCAACATCCACCACTGGAGCGCCAACCTCCTGGTCGCGGTGGCCTTCGCCCACATGCTGCGCGTGTTTTTCACCGGCGGTTTCCACGGCAGCCGCCAGTTCAACTGGGTCATCGGGGTGGCCCTCCTGGCCGTCGTCCTCGCCTCGAACTTCACCGGCTACCTTCTGCCGTGGGACCAGCTCTCCTATTGGGCGGTGACGATCTGCACCGGGATGTTCAGCTACGTGCCGTGGATCGGGGGCTGGCTCCAGCAGGCGGCTCGCGGCGGCCCCGAGCTCGGCGCCTCGACCCTGATCCTCTACTACACCCTCCACACCACCCTGCTGCCGGTGGCCCTGGTGCTCCTGATGGGCTTTCACTTCTGGCGGGTCCGCAAGGCCGGTGGAGTGGTCGACCCGCGGCCTGATGATGCGATCGACGAGGAACAACCGGAGTGGGTGTCGACCCTGCCCGATCTGCTGATGCGCGAGCTCGCGGCGGCACTCGCCCTGGTGGCGTTCGTCTGCTGTCTGGCGGTGGCTTTCGACGCGCCGCTCGGGGCGCCCGCCAACCCCGGGATGAGCACCAACCCCGCCAAATCTCCCTGGTACTTCGTCGGCTTTCAGGAGCTGCAGCTCCACTTCCACCCGCTGGTGGCGGTGGTGGTGATTCCCGCCCTGGCCGCCTTCACCCTTCTCGCCATCCCCTACCTGCGGTATCCGCATCCCCAGACCGGTCCGTGGTTTCTGTCGGCCACCGGTCGCCGCACCGGTCGCATTGGCGGCTGTTCTCGCCCTGGCGGTCACGCCGCTGCTGATCGTCGTCGACGAATTCCTGCTCCAACCGGGAGGGGGTCAGCCGTCCCTGGTGGGGAGGGGGCTGGTGCCGCTGCTGCTTCTGGGCGCCGGCGTGGCGTCTTTCCGCACCCTGCTCGTGAAGAGATTCGGCGCCTCGAAATCGGAGGTGGTGCAGGCGGTGTTCATCCTGTTCTGCGTCGTTCTGGTCGTTCTGACGATCATCGGGGTGTGGTTCCGCGGTCCCGGCATGGCCCTGGTCTGGCCGTGGAGGTGGTGAGGTGAATCGGCATCCGAGTTTTCTAACGCAGAGGCGCAGAGGGGCAGAGGCGCAGAGAATTTTGTTTGAACTCGCCTTGCCCCCTCCGCGTCTCTGCGCCTCCGCGTCTCTGCGTTTCATTCCGTTCGCGGCGGTGTTCCGGGAGCGGCCATGATGGCGACGTCCCACGAACCGACGCGGCGGGGGTTTCTGGGGCGCCTGTGGTTGCTCCTCGGTGGGGTGGCCCTGCTCGAGGCCTTGTGGGTGGTGGCCGAGTTTCTCAAGCCGCGCCGTCGCGGACCCGACCGGGATGCAGGGGTTGCGCTGTTTGTCGCCGGGCCGGTCGAGCGATTTCAACCCGGGACCGTGACGGCATTTCCGGCAGGACGCTTCTACCTCGTGCGTCTCGAAGACGGCGGCTTTCTCGCCCTCAACCGCGAGTGCACCCATCTCGGCTGCACCGTTCCCTGGGTGGCCGACGAGGGGCGATTCGTGTGCCCGTGCCACGCGTCGTCGTTTGACATCACGGGCAATGTCCTGGACCCGCCGGCACCGCGGCCGCTCGATATCTTTCCGGTGCGCATCGAGAACGACATCGTCAAGGTCGAGCTCGGCCAACCCGTTCAGCGCCGGACGGTCTCCGACGCTCAGGCGACGGGCACGTGACAGGCGATCCGCTCCGCCGGTGGCGGCTGATCGGGGTCGCGGCGACCGCGGTCATCGTCCTCAGCGTGCCCGCCTGGCTCATCCGCAGAGGGCTGGCAGGCGCCGGTGTGCCCGAGGCCGGAGAGACCGCGTCCTTTGTCGGCCGCGAGGCGTGCCGACCCTGCCACCAGCAGGCGTACGACACCTGGAAGGGATCCGACCACGACCTGGCCATGGACATCGCCTCCGACGAGACCGTGCTCGGTCAATTCGACGATGCGGTCTTCACTTCCAAGGGGATTGAGACGCGGTTCTTTCGCCGCGAGGAAAAGTTCTTCGTGAACACCCAGGGTCCGGACGGCACGGCGGCCGATTTCGAAATCACCTACGTTTTCGGGCACGAACCCCTGCAGCAGTATCTGGTGCCGTTTCCGGGGGGCCGGCTGCAGTGTCTGACCATCGCCTGGGACTCCGACCTCGGTGAATGGTTCGACCTCTACCCCGACCGGGAGATTCCGCCGACCGACTGGCTCCACTGGACCCGGGCGGCTCAGAACTGGAACGGGATGTGCGCGGAGTGCCATTCGACCAACCTGAAGAAGAACTTCGACCCCGACACGAGGACCTACGACACCACCTGGTCGGAAATCGACGTCAGCTGCGAGGCGTGCCATGGACCGGGCTCCCGACACGTGGCGTGGGCCGGGATCCAGCCGATGGCACGACCGGTGGTCGACGACTTCGGCCTCGTGGTGGCGACCGGCGGCATCACGTCGGTTCGGCAGGTCGAGCTGTGTGCGCCGTGCCACTCGCGGCGGGGAGAGCTCGGCGACTTTGACCACACCGGCGCCGCGCTCCTCGACACCTTCCGCCCGTCCATCCTCGAGGAAGGCCTCTACCACGCCGATGGTCAGATTCTCGACGAGGTCTACGTCTGGGGGTCCTTCACCCAGTCCAAGATGTACGCCAACGATGTCCGGTGTTCGGACTGCCACGACGTCCACAGCCTCGAGCTCAGGTTCGACGGCAACGCCCTCTGCCTCCAGTGCCACCGCGCCGATGCCTACGACACCAAGGAACACCATTTCCACAAAATGACCGTCGACGGCAAGGCGTCGGACGGCGCGCTGTGCGTGAAGTGCCACATGCCCGAGCAGGCCTACATGGTGATCGACGAGCGGGCCGACCACTCGTTGCGGATCCCGCGCCCGGATCTCAGCCGGGTCCTCGGTTCCCCGAATGCATGCTCACAGGGCGGCTGCCACGCCGATAAGCCGCTCCAGTGGTCGGTGGACGCTTACACGAAGTGGTACGGCCAGGCCAAGAAGCCGCACTACGGCACCACCCTGGCGGCCGGGCGCGAGGGCCGCCCGGAGGCCCGCGACGAGGTGATCAGATTGGCCGGCGACCAGCTCTATCCGGCCATCGTTCGCGCCACCGCGCTGTCCCTGCTCCGCAACTATCCCGGTGAGGAGAGCACCCGCGCCATCGCCGTCGCCCTCGCCGACCCCGAAGGCCTGGTCCGCCTGACTGCGATCAGCAACCTGGTGGCACGGGACCGGGCCGAGTTGGTCCGGCTGGTGGCGCCGCTGCTGCTCGACCCGCTGCGCGCGGTGCGGATGGAAGCGGCGGTGCAGCTCGCCGATACGCCGGACGCCCAGCTCGAACCCTACCAGCGCGAAGCCCGGGCGAAGGCGCTGGCGGAGTACCGACAAGCGATGGCGCACACCCTCGACTTCGCCTTTGCCGGCCACAACCTGGGCAATCTGGCGGCGCGACTGGGCGATGCGGCGACCGCCGAGAAGAACTACCGGACGGCGATCGCCATCGACGAACTCTTCTATCCCGCCAAAGCCAACCTCGCGGTCATTCTCAACTCGCAGGGCCGCAACGACGAGGCGGAGGCCCTGTTGCGGTCGATCCTCGCGAGCGATCCGGCCCAGTTCGAGACGGCGTACTCGCTGGGTCTGCTGCTCGCCGAGATGGGCCGTTACACCGAGGCGGAAACGTATCTCGCCCGTGCCGCAACCGGTATGCCGCGCCACGAGGGTGCCCAACGCAACCTGGAAGCCATCCGCGCGTATCTCGCGCAGACCGGCGCGAGTCCGGCGCCTGGCTGAGGTGTCCGGAATATTTGAACCGAAACCGGGATTCCAGCGTCTGACGTTCGGATATGTCTCCGAGCGGGGTCACGTCGTATACTGTGCCGCAAACAACGGTGAATTCCGGTCTCGAACGACTCACCATAAACTGTGACAAAAGGAGAGAAGACATGAGAAAAGCGCTAGGACTGATTTTTGTGATGGCCCTGATCACGACCCCCGCGATGGCGCAGAAGGTCACCATCGACTACGCCCACGACTTCGACTTCAAGGCGGTCAAGACATTCCAGTACGTCGACACCACCGAGAGCAACGTCAAGAACCAGCTGATGGCCGATCGCGTGACGTCGATGCTGAAACAGCAGCTCGCCGAGGGCGGGCTCAAGGAAGTGACCGAAAACCCCGACGTCTACATCACCTACCACTTCACCTCGCAGGAAAACACGTCCTACAACACCACGAGCGTTGGCTACGGCGGCTACGGCGGATACTACGGCCGCTGGGGTGGCTGGGGCATGCCCGGAATGGCCAGCTCCACCACCTACGCGACGACCTACACCGAGGGCACCCTCATCTTCGACGCCTACGAGCCCGGCGACAAGAAGCTGGTGTGGCGCGGGACCGGCACGGTGACGGTCAAGGACAAGCCCGAAAATCAGGTCAAGCAGGTCGACAAGATCCTCACGAAGCTCGGCGACAAGTGGGACAAGATCCTCGCCGGCAAGGGCAAGTAGAGCGCTCACCTCGTTCGAATCGATAGAACCGACACCCGGTCGCCTCGTGGCGGCCGGGTGTTTTTCGTGCCGGCGGGGATTCGCCGGCCGCGGCGGCTGAGAGGGATCATCACGCTGGTGGGCCGTGCGATAGTGATCTCGAAACGGCGGGAGGTGTCCATGCGGGCAGGTGGAGCGGCAGCGGTTTTTTTGTTGTCAACGGCCTTGATGGCGACGAACTCCGAGGCGCAGCTCACGGGAAGTTCGGGGGTTCCCGATCTGGCGCGAGCCCAGGACTACGCCGCGTTTCGGGTCTCGAGCACCAATCCCGACCCCCTCTCGAACGACGACAGCCTGCGCCCGATTCCCGGTGAGACGGTGGTGCTCGCCGATCTCGAGGGCCCGGGTGTGGTGAACCACATCTGGCTGACGGTGGCCGCCGCGGACTACGGCTGGCCCCGGCTCCTGCGCCTGCGCATCTATTACGACGGTTCGCCGGTGCCGAGCGTCGATGCGCCAGTGGGAGACTTCTTCGGGGTCGGTCTCGGGCTCGAGAGCCCGCTGGAATCGCTGGCGATCCGCGACAGCTCCTCGGGCCGCTCGCGCAACTCGTACTGGCCGATGCCGTTTGCGAAGTCCTGCCGCATCACCGTCACCAACGAGGGCTCTCGGCGGGTCTCCAACCTCTACTACCACGTCGACTACCGCCGAGTTCCCGAGCTCCCCGCCGACACCCGCTACTTCCACGCCCGCTACCACCAGGAGCTGCCGGTGGTCGCGGGGCGGTTCTACCCGGTGCTGGAGGTCGACGGCGAGGGCCACTACGTGGGGACGGTCTTCTCGGTGATCCAGGCCGAAGCGGGGTGGTTCGGCGAGGGCGACGAGTGGATCTTCGTCGACGGTGCCGACGAGGCCTCGATCGTCGGCACCGGCACCGAGGACTACTTCAACGACGCCTGGAGTCTGCGCGTCGACACCGGGCCCTACGCCGGGGTGACCGTTGCCGAGGGCACCGGTCTCGGTTCGCGGATGTCGGCCTACCGGTGGCACCTGCCCGACCCGATCCCCTTCCGGTCGCGACTGCGCTTCGTCTTCGAGCACAACGGCTGGACCTTCAACCCCGACGGGTCGGTGCGATCGGCCTCCGGGGAACGGGCCGATCTCTTCTCGTCGGTGGCCTTCTGGTACCAGAAGGGCGTGGCCCTCAGCCTCCCACCCGTGCCGTACGGGACAGCCCGACTGCCGCACGGCAACGCCACCCAACAGGAGACCGAGAACGTGGTGGCCGGCATCACCACAGAGGGCGGCACGGTGACCGTCCTCCCCGAGCTCTTCTGGGGCAAGGACGTGGTGCTCTTTGCAGCCGAAGGCCCCGGGTCGCGGATGAACGTGCCGTTCACCGTCGACACTCCCGGGCGTTACGAGCTGTCGGTGCAGGCCGCGCACAGCCTGGATTACGGCAACTACGTGACCGAGCTCGACGGCAACCCCACGGTCGCTGCGGAGATCGAGCACGAGCCGGGCGCAACCGTGCTCGGCAACGAGATCCACGCCTACCACCACGAGACCTATGTCGGCGCCGATCACTTCATCGGGTGGTTCGATCTCGCAGCCGGCGATCACGTCCTCACGTTTGTCTGCGTGGGACGCGACTCGAGGTCGTCGGGCTATGCCCTCGGGATCGACAACCTGGTGCTGGCGCGGACGGGGCGCGAGGCCTGGCCGGGGGAGGGCGGCATCGACGCGGCCGCCGAGAAAGTTCTTGCCATTGCGGAGTACCCCGCGCCGCAACTCGCCGAGCAGCTTCCGGGTCTCGAAGCGGCGCTCGCGGCCGCTGATCCGCAGGTGCGGCGGGCTGCCCTGCAGGTCCTGATCGGGCGCGGGCAGCTTCACGCCGTGCCGGTTCTCCGCTTCGGCGATCTGCTCTCGGATCCCGACGCCGAGGTGCGAGGTCTGGCCGCGGTGGCTCTGCGGGATCTCGGCCCGGCCGGTGAGGCGGTGATGCAGGACCTCGTCGCGGCCCTTTCAGACCCCGACGAGAACGTCCGGATCGCGGCGGCCGACGCCATCGCCACCAAGGGCCCGCCGGCAATCGTCGCCATCCCCGCCCTGGTGCGCGCCTGTCAGGTGAAGGGCGAGGAGGTCCACGTGCAACGCAGCCTGGTGTCGGCGCTGGGCGCCATCGGCCCGCCCGCCCGCGAGGCGCTGCCGGTTCTGCGCGAGCTGGCGAAGATCCCGCGGGTCAGCTGGCCCGCCGAGGCCGCCATCCTGAAGATCGAGGGGCCTTTAAAGGACTGAGTGGTTCCCGAGAACCCACTCGTCGATGATGCCGACGATCACCGCGCGAATGGGCGCCTGCGGCGCCGCGAGGACCTGACGGGCGCCGTTGCCCTCGTCGAGCACCAGCACCGTCTCGCCGGAACCGGCGCCGACGGCGTCGACGGCGATCAGGTCCCTGCCGGTGGTCTTGCCTTCGAGGTCGAGGAGGTCCACCACCAGCAGCCGTCTCCCGTCGAGGGCCGGGTGCTTGATGGTGGAGACCACCGTCGCCGCGACGCGTCCGATCTTCACGGCGCGCCGCCTGCAACTGCAGCGACGGCATCGACGATGGCGACGATGGCGTGATCGACGGGGCCGGGGGCTCCCGACAGTGCGAGTGAGGCCTCGCGGCTGGCGACCACCGAGACCACATCGCCGGGAGCCGCCATCGCCACCCCATCCGCCGCAACCACCGGCCGGCCTTTCGCGGCGAGATGGCGGTCGAGAGGCTGCACGATCAACAGCCGGACCCCCTCCAACCCCGGGTAGATCGTGGTGGCGACCACGGTGCCGGTGACCCTGCCGAGTTGCATCTAGAACACCCTCTCTGCGTCGACTTCCAGGCTGATCTTGTGGCTTCCCACCCGCCCGGCAGCCGGGACGGCTGCCCAACAATCGGTCGTCTGAGATTCCGCCCTTTTGTGGGGCACGCGTCCCGCGTGCCGGGTGGGTGGATGGCGTCACTGAAGCCGCAGGGCCGCTCGACCGCACTCATCATCACCCCTGTCCGCTGTGGATTCTGGGGGCGAACTCGGTGGCCGCCTCGAAGTTCTCCAGCATCTCGTGGTGGAACTCCGGGATCACCACCCGCGCCACCAGGACCGTCGGGTCGTCGAGGTGGTTCACCGCGATATCGACCGCCGCCTCGACGTCCGCGACCGCGCCTGAAAAAACGCAGTAAGCCTTGCCGCCAAGCCGGTCCGCGAGCCGGATCTCCACCAGCTGGACATCGGCGCTCTTGATCCCGCGGTCGGCGGCGCCGATGGTCGAAGCCACGGTCCGGGTTTCGACGACACCCAGGGCGTCGCCGATGACCCGGCCCCTGGCGCCACGGAGGATGCGCGCGACGGCGGGGTGGACGGCCGGCAGGAACAACCGGTCGACGAGGGCTTCGCGCCCTGCCTCGAGACCGGCGGCGTAGGCCTCCTCGACGCAGGCCACATCGCCGCCGACCAGCACCAGATATTTTCCTGGATGGACGGTGCCGGCGTAGGTGATCTCGACCGGGGCGCGTTTGACCATGGCGTCGCCGGCGCGCACGCCGATCGCGATGGAGTCGAACTCGAGCAGCGCGATGGCCGGCTGCATGCCTTCGATCCCTTTCATACGATGCGCAGCCCGCCGGCGATGGTCATTCGCCGGTCGCGGGAGAAAGAGCGCGGCCGGGTCAGGCCTTCGCCGGTCGGGCTGGCGATGGAAAAGGAGGTGTAACCCTCGCCGCCGTCGCCGAGACCGGCGAGGTTGGCGGCGTTGGCGACGAAGATCGAGACGTCGATGTCTCTCGCCATGCGGGTAATGGCGTTGACATCGCGGCTGTAGATGGAGGCCGTGTGACCGCAGCCGTGTTCGGCGCGGATGGCGAGGTCGATGGCCTGGTCGACGTCGCGCACCCTCACCACCGGCATCACCGGCATCATCTGCTCGGTCCACACCAGTGGGTGCTCGGCGGGGACATCGGCCACCGCCAGCCGCAGTTCGGGACCGGCGCGGAGGCCGATCTCGGCCAGGATCGTCCCGGCGTTCTGGCCGATCCACCGCGGGTTGATATGTCCCCGTTTCCCGGGCTCGCCCATCTCGGCGAAGATCACCCGCTCGAGCCTTTTGATCTCGTGGGGGAGGAGGACGTGGGAGGCGTTCGCGGTCATCGCCTGGAGCAGGCGATCGGCCACCGACTCGACCACGATGACCACCTTTTCGTCGGTGCAGATCAGGTTGTTGTCGAACGAGGCGCCGCGCACGATTTCACGGCCGGCGAGATCGATGTCGGCGTTGGCGTCGACCACCACCGGCGGGTTGCCGGGTCCGGCGAGAATCGCCCGTTTGCGGGTCTTGCGCGCCTCTTCCACCACACCCGGCCCACCGGTGATCATGAGAATCCGGACGTCGGCGTGGTTCATCAGCTGCTGCGCGCTCTCGATCGTGGGCTCGGGGACAGCCGTCACCAGGTTGGGCGGCCCACCGGCCGAGACGATCGCCCGGTTGAGAAAGCGAATAGTCTCGACCGACACCCGCTTGGCGTTGGGGTGGGCGTTGAAGACCACCGCGTTGCCCGCCGACACCGCGGCGATGGTGTTGTTGATGATGGTCGCGGTGGGGTTGGTGGTCGGGGTGATGGCGCCGATCACCCCGAACGGCGCGTACTCGGTGATGGTCAGCCCCTGGTCGCCGGTCCAGGTCGTCGGTTCGAGGTCCTCC
Source organism: Candidatus Sulfomarinibacteraceae bacterium (assembly GCA_963823345.1). GTDB lineage: Bacteria > Acidobacteriota > Thermoanaerobaculia > Thermoanaerobaculales > Sulfomarinibacteraceae > Sulfomarinibacter. The sequence goes on along the minus strand of CAWGLE010000003.1, from coordinate 458,618 downwards.
GGCCCCGGCGTCTTCTCGGTGACCAGGAGGTTTTTGAGCACCTTGTCCTCGGCCCTTCCCAGACCGGTTTCCCGGTGCGCCATCTCGGCGAGTTCGCGGGCCCGAGCGCGCATCTCCCCGCGCACCGCGTCGATGATGCGGTGGCGCGTCCGCAGGCCCATTCCGCGGTAGGCCTCGAACGCCCCCCGGGCCGCCGCCACGGCGGCGTCCACCGTCCGGTGGATGCCGTCGGCGGCGGGGCCGGCGCCGGGGAGAGGCTTGGCCGCGGGGACCGCACGGCCGCCGTGCAGCCGCAGCCGCACCCTCTCGATCACGCTTTGGATCTCCTGCTGGTCAAAGGCAGTGTGCTGCACTCACTCCTCCGTGGCGTTGTCGGCGACCGTCGTCAGCTCGCCCACTCGCTGCCGGCCGGGGTCTTGCGGTAGACCTCGCGGCCGCCGACCTCCCAGCTGTCGACGATGGCCATGATGACGGCGTCGCAGGGTCGGTCGCGGGTGGACTCGGTCTGTCGCGCCGAGGACCCCGAGGCCCACAGCACGACATCGCCGACCCCTGCGCCGACACTGTCCGCCGCGACCACGTGGCCGCCGGTCTGCTTGCCGTCCACCCCGAGCTCGCGCACCAGCAGAAATTTCTGCCCGATCAGCCCCTCGTCCTTGCGGCTGGCGACCAGGGTCCCGGCTACGGTTCCGAGGAGCATCAGCGCTTGCCCTTGCCCCCGACCTCACCGGCAGCTTCCTCGGCGCGGCCGAGGGGCAGGACGAGGTCGATGTTGGTGTGGGGTCGGGCGATGACGTGGGTCGAGACCACCTCGCCGACGGCCTGGGCGCCGCGGATGCCGGCCTCCACCGCCGCCTTGACCGCGGCCACGTCACCGCGGACGATGACGGTGACGTAACCGCCCCCGGTCTTCTCGTACGTCACCAGCTCCACTTTCGCGGCCTTGACCATTGCATCGGCCGCCTCCACCACCGCCGTGAACCCACGACACTCGATCATTCCCAACGCTTCAGCCATTGCTGACTCCTTTCTCGTATCTGAAAGACACATCCGAAATCCGAATTACTCGCGCCCAAACGGGCGCGGTGACGCACCGCCACCAGCGAGTGGCCGATGGCCGGCCCCCTCCCACCCTACCTTCCCGGCCGTCGGCCACGTCTCGCTGCCGTCGGCGGGTTCCGAAATCCGAAATCACGGCTACTTCTCCACCCGTCCCTCGACGGCCTCGATGGCCGCGACCGCCGCCCTCCAACCGACGTCGATGTCTTTCTCCTCGCCGCCGAGATAGACCCGGCCCATCGAACCGAAGGCCCGCACCTCGAGGATGTTGATGTCGGCCGCCTTCTCCGCCTCGTTGGCGGCGAGCGCCGCATAGGCGGCGGGCTCCACCTCGAGCACGTACATGGTCTGCCCCGGGATGATCATGTGGCCGTGGCGCATGCGGTTGATGAGCTGCACCTGGTGGTCGTCGAGGCGCCGGATCACCTGGCTCGAGAGGATCTTGGGCTTGCGCCGATCGGTCTCGGTGAGGCCGATCTCCTCGAGGATGGCGGCGCCGGCGGCCCGGGTGTCGGCCTGCGAATCCGAGTGGATCTCGAGCAGCCCGTAGTAGCGCTCGACGATCTGCATCCCCGGCCGCACGTGGGTGGCCTTGAGCGCGACGTCGGTGAGGCGGTTGATCTCGATCCCGGGCGAGATCTCCACCCACAGCGAGGCATCGCCCGCCAGCGGCAGGAAGCCCTGGGCGATGGTGCCGAGAAAGGCCGCGTACTGAGGCTGCAACGAGTCGAGAAGAACGTACGAACGGAGATCAATATGCTGCACCGGACTCTCCTTCCTCTCCGGAGACGATGCGCACGCCGGCCGAGGCCCCGATGCGGGTCGCGCCGGCGGTGATCATCTCCCGGACCTCGGCGGCGGTGTGGATTCCACCGGCCGCCTTGACACCCATCTTGTCGCCCACGACTTCGCGCATCAGGGCGACGTCGAACACGGTCGCTCCGCCCGGCCCGAAACCGGTCGAGGTCTTGACGAAGTGCGCGCGGCCGGTCTGCGCCAGCCGGCAGGCGATCACCTTCTCCTCGTCTGACAGATAGGCGGCCTCGATGATGACCTTGTTGAGGGCGCCGACCTCGCGGCAGGCGTCGGAGACCCCCGTGATGTCGCGCCGGACGAGATCGTGGTCGCCGCCCTTGAGGGCGCCGATGTTGATGACCATGTCGATCTCGCGTGCGCCGTCGCGCAGTGCACGCCGGGCCTCCATGGCCTTGATCTCCGGGGTGTTGGCGCCGAGGGGGAAGCCCACCACCGATGCCACCACCACCCGGGTGCCGCGGAGGCGGCGTGACGCCCTGGCCGCCCAGCAGGGGTTGAGGCACACCGAAAAGAACCCGTACTCCGCCGCCTCGTCGCACAAAGTGTCGATCTGAGCCGGCGTGGCATCGGGCTTGAGCAGGGTGTGGTCGATGTAGCGGGCGAGGTTCTGCGGCACCGCCGAACCGTCGCCGCAGTAGCCGATGCGAGCGGCGCCGTTGGCCACCACCTGGTCGGCGTTTTCCAACCCCTGCTCGGTGTGCTGTCCGGCGAGAGTCGCCAGCACCTGGCGGGTCACCACCTCGATGAGCTCGTTGCGGTCGATCATGATCCTTCCTTCGGTTGCAGCAGATAGCGCCGTTCGACGCCGGTGATCTTGGCGACGCGGCGCGCGTGCCGGTCGCCGCCCCAGGGGGTTGCCAACCACTCGTCGACGATCTGCCGCGCCAGGCTGGGGCCGATGAGGCCCGCGCCGAGAGTGAGCACGTTGGCATGGTTGTGCTCGCGGCTGTTGCGGGCCGACGACAGGTCGTAGCAGAGGGCCGCGCGCACCCCGGGGACCTTGTTGGCAACCATCGCCGAGCCGATGCCGGCGCCGTCGACGATGATCCCCCACCGGCAGGTGCCGGTGCCCACCAGGTTGGCGACTGCGTGGGCGAAATCCGGGTAGTCCACGGCATCGTTCGACGTGCAGCCGCAGTCGTGGACCTGAAGCCCGCGTCCACGAAGGTGTTCGACGAGCTCCTGTTTGAGGTGAAAGCCGCCGTGGTCGGCGCCGACCGCGATGGTCTCGGTGCCGCTTTTCCTGGCGGACGGTGTCGTGGCCATGACCTCGTCGACCACGGCCGCCACGAGGCTCCGGATCTCGGATTCGTTCGTCACCACGCTCTCCAGTCGGCGGTGCCGCGGCGCGCCGCGGGCGCGGGACGGGGCCGCGTTTCGGGCGCGGCGGTCGGCTTCGGCGTGCTCGCGAGTACCCCGAGGTGCCGGCGCAGCCCCGCGACGGTGGCGTCAAACGGGGCCAGGTTGCGACGCGCCCGGGCCTGGAGGACTGCACCCTCGAGCGCGCTGAGGATGAACTCGGCGAGGGCGCGGCGGTCGAGATCATCCGGTAGCCGGTCGCCCGCCTCCTCGAGCAGGACTTCCATACGGTCAGTCCACCCGACGAAAAGCCCGGCCAGGCGCTCGCGCACCTGCGGGTGGCTGGCCGAGAGCTCGGCGGCGAGTGTGCCGAGGGGGGAGCCGAGGGCGAAGTCGTTGTCCGCGAGGTGGCGGCGGCACGAGTCGATAACGGCGAACACCCGTTCGAGGGGATCCGAGGTGGCTGCGAGGTCGGCGCCGAAGACCCCGGTGGCGAGCGACCCGCCGATGTGGTCGACAACCGCCAGCACGAGATCCTCCTTGGTCGGGAAGAAGTGGTAGAAGCTGCCGCTGGTGGTCCGGGCCCGTTGCATGATCTCGTTGACCCCGGTGTGGGCGTAGCCCTGCCGGCAGAAGAGATCGGCGGCGGTCTCGATGAGCCGTTCTCGAGTGTTTGTTCTCCGCGGCAACCGGTGTTCTCCGTCTCTTGAGCGGCGATTAACTAGAACGTTCTATCTAGAACAAGGTAAAGCGCATCTGGGAATCTGTCAATCTCGAGTTGGAATCATCTCTGAAGGTGGGCCGAGGCCCACCCTACCAGCCCGTTCGATACCTGGGTCCGAAGTAGGGTGGGCCTTGGCCCACCTTCAGAGCCGCCGACATCGGGCGGAGCCTGGACTCGTTCTCGAGCCGTCCATGATGCAGTGTTGGAAAAGAGTGGTTTGAAATGAGAGGGGCGGGTCAGATCAAGGGATCGATCAGGTCTGCCACGCCGCCATCGAGCCGGAAAACCAGGTTGTATGCGGGAGTGTCGCGGACCAGCCGGTCCAACGTGGCGAGGCAACCCGTCATGGCTCTCTCATCGAACCACGGGATCGAGGTCGTCGGCAGCAGCTGTGCGGCGGCCTCCCGGGGGGTGATTGCGTGGAGCTCGTGAGCAGGGCCCTGGTGGAGGAAGATCAGGGCCGCGAGGTCGGCGGTCTGGTTGGCCGCGACCATGCCTTCGCCCGTCCACGGAGTGCCGGAAATGAGCGGCGGGTCACCGGCACGCAGGATGACGCGGTCATCGCTCAATCGCCCGAGTCCTGTCCGGCCCTCGAGGAGGCCCATCAGCGTGGTCTTGCCGGCGCCGGACCGGCCGACGCAGGCGACGCCTCGGCCGCCTCGGTGCACGCCGGCGGCGTGGACGATGCAGCCGCCGCGTTCGGCGAGCAGGAACATGGTCAGAAGCTGGTCGAGAGGGTAGTGGACGGGATTGGCAATGCGCTTGAGGGAAGGCGTTTCTTCGATCACCTCCGGATCGCACGTCACCACGACGTCCGACCCGCCCGGTGTGAACTGCGCCGTCCACCAGTAGGCGCCGGGGTCGGTCGGAGAACGGAAGGCCAATACCTGATCGCCGCCGCTGCGCAGCGCGAGCCAGCTCTCGCCGCTGTCGAAGACCACAGGCCACTGAGGATCAATTCGGGGGTCGCCGACGGTGACCTCGACCCGAACCTCCAGCGACCCCTCCGCCGCCGAGGGGTTTCCGACGAACTCCCGATACGGAGGGTGCCGCTCAACGATCTCGATCCCCCGTTGGGAGTGAACCGAAAAGACCACCCCGGGGATGGCGAGCGTGAAGCCGCCGTTCATGCGCCGGGGTGGACGATCGTCGCCAACCCGGCATCCTCGAGGTCGGCGAGAAACTCGGTCACATCTGCGAGGGCGGTCGCTTCGTCGATATCGAAAACCTCACAGACATCAAACGCCACGTCAGCCACCGTCCTCTTGCCGTCGAGAATTGCCCAGACGTGCTCGCCAACGGTATTGAGGACGTGGATCCGTTCGAGCCGGGCGAGCTCGCCACGAACCGCCACCAGGATGGTGTCTCCGGCAATCTTTCGCGGCACGATGTCCGCCGTGCGCGCGTACACCCTGCCCGGCGGAACCGTTGGCTCGGGCTGCGACATTTCAGGCTACGAACCGGGTTTAGAGCACGGGATGCCGCGGCAGCTGGCCCCGCGGGGTCCGGCCTGGTTGCCGAGCTTGCAGCCCGCGGCCAACACTTCGTCGGCGACCAGTCCGATGCGGCGAAGCTCGGGCTTTTCGTAGGGCCGCTTCGGTTGGGGTTTCTCGTTCTTCATGCCGTTCCATCCTCAAACGCCCGAGCCGCGGCGCGCAGCTGTGGGTCCTGGAGCGCCCGCCAGCGGCTCTTGGCCGTATCACACACGTAGTCGGACTTCACGTCCTCGGCCCCGTGCTCCTGGTCGTGGAAACCGGGGCAGCTCGCGCACGCCCTCTGCAGATCGCACCCGGCGCACTCGTAGTCCGCCCGCGGTTTCTTGTCGTGCAGCTCACCCATCCGCTCCGACCACAGGGTCTGGAAATCCGTCTCGAGGAGATTGTACCTGTATCGGGTGGTCATCATGCACGGGTAGGCGTAACCGAACGGGTCGATATAGAAACCGGTCACCCCGGCGCCGCAGACGTAGAGCTTGTCCTTGGGCGCTTCGGGGGCAGGGCGGTCGAGGTACTCGATCCAGGAGGCGACCGATTTGGGGTCGGAAAGCTCGATCTGCACCACCTGCTGCGGCGGGACCCGGAGGTCCAACGGCCTTTTGTCGGAGGTGTGGAGGCACGGAAAGATCGCCGCATCCATCCGCAGCTCGAGCCCGAAGTCTTTGGCCAGCTGCCGCATCAGATCGGCCTCGTGGGCGTTGAGGGTCATCAGGACCGTCTTGATCCGCACCTTGATGCCCGCTTCAACCAACCGCCCGATGCCGCGGATGCAGCGCGGAAACGACCCCGGGATGCGCGTGATCTTTTCGTAGGTCTCTGCCGTGGCGCCGTAAAGCGAGATCTCTACCGCGCTCGGCGGTAGCTCACGGAAAAGATCGACGATCTTCGGGGTCACCAGCACGCCGTCGCACATGACGGTGACCAGGAGCCCCGCCTCTTTGGCGTGGCGGTAGACCTCGGGAAAGTCCTTGCGCATCATGGGGTCGCCGCCGGTGATGGCGAGGTAGAGACAGCCCGCGGCGGTGATCTGGTCGATCACGTTGAGGACCTGTTCAGTGGTCATTTCGCCGTGGCCGAAGCGGTCGTCGCCCTCGCCCAGATAACAGTGGACACACTTCAGGTTGCAGCGCCTGGTCAGCTCGATCATGCCCGAGACCGGGACCCGGTCGGCCACCACGGTGTGGTTGAAGCGGTCGATCCAGTCGGAATTGATCATACGTCTCATTCTATCCCATGTCCCTCCACCCCTACCAATCCACCGCGACCGCGGGATCGCCGAACAGGATGAGCTTGCGCGGCAGATCGCCGTCGGTGTGTTCGCCGAGCAGGTAGGCCGCGAGCGCCGCGCGGACCGACTGGCCGATCGTGCCGTGCCCACCCGAGGCGATGGCGTCGACATGGTGGGCGCCGAGCCTCCGGGCGTCCTCGTTCATTGAAAACGCGGCCGGCGACCACAGCGCGACCGCGCCGCCGCCGTCCTTGAGCAGGAGCGCCTCGGCCAGGGTGTCGAAGTCGGGGATGTCGAACCGGCCGACCACGCAGGTGAGGGCGGAGATGAAGGGCGTGCGTTCTCCGTTGTCGAGATCCGCGACGTCCTCGGTCACCAAAAGCCCCTCATCGGCAAACCGGTCGAGCCCGCCGTGGCCGAGGAAATTCACGAAACCGGCCCCCTTGCCCATGGTTGCGATCGTCTCCCGCCAGGCGTCGTCGTATCCGATTTCGTCGAGGAAGACCCGCTGCACCGTGAAAGACTCTGGCAGAGCGTCGATCATGGCCTCGGTGTCGTCGCTGAACTCACCGCCGAGGTCGGGGTCGTCGGCGAGCCACAGGCTGTGGTGTTTCCACTCGCCGGCGGCCGTCTCGAAGGCCTCGACTTTCGCCCGGTAGGCCGCCAGCTCGGCCGGTAGTTGCGCCGGCAGCCGCCCAATCGCGACTTCCGGCACGCCGTCGTCGCCGACCCAGTCGGCGAGGAGGTTGTCCGACGGCACGAGACCGTCGACGGTAACGGCAAACGGCGCCGGCACGAGGTTTTCCCCGAGCCCGTCGTAGTTCTTGAAGTCAATCGAGCCGTCGCCGGCGAGAAACACATAGCTCGGCGGCTCCGCCCAGTTCTCGGAGGCGTGGTGCAGGAAGTCGCGGATCGCCCACGGGCTCGCCACACCGCCGTTGAACTCGTCGTAGATGTCCTCGACCCGGGCCACGACGGCGCTCATCCCTTGCGACCGGCGGTAGGCGGCGAACGCCTCCGCCTCGTCATCGAGCGCCTCACCGGCCACCACCACCCAGCTTCCCAGGTTGTCCGGACCGGTGAGATCGGACGCGTAATCCGCCACCACCCCGGCCGGGCCGCGGGCGGCCGCCGAGGTCGTCGCCACGAAACGCATTCCGGCGCCGGCCTTGAAGCTGACGCTGAAACCCTCTTCGCCCGCCTCGACCGCTGTGCCATCGAGAACCACGGGGTCGGTCACCGTGTCGAGGTCGAAGACGGTGATGTCGTCGGTACTGAAGCCCGCGACCGTAACCGTGCCGGCGGCGGACGCCGTCGCCTCGAGCCGGTCCTCATGGGCGCGATAGAGCCTCCGGTAGCCGAGCTCGATGGCGTCGAGGTAGAAGACGTCGTACTCGAGCCCCGGCGCTGCGAGCGCCGTGACCTCGAGAACGTTGTCGCCGCTGGTGAGCAGTGACTGCGGGAAATCAACGTGGATTTCGTGCGGGTCGTTGCCGTTGAACGACCAGGTGCCGCCGAGCTGGCTGCCGTTGAGGCGCAGTTCGACGTTGTGGTTGGGTGAGATGTCGGCGACCGAGGCGCCCTGGAGGAACAGAACGAGACGGGCGTCTCCGCCGGTCGAGGCGACATCCGGCGCAGTCAGGGTGAACGACTTCACGTCGTACCCGGGAGTGTTGGAGAAGAAGTAGTCCCACATCCAGATATCGCCGTCGGGGTCGGTGATGACCGAGGTCAGCGGCCAGATCTCCTCCTCGAAGTGGAGACCCTCGGCGAATGCTTCCGCAGCCGGCGGTGCGGACGGGGCGGCAGCCCGCCAGGCCATGCCGTTGCCCTGTCCGGTGCCCACCCAGTACACGTTGTCGAGCGTGAAGGGGCTGTCGATGCCCTCACCGTAGAAGTACAACCCGTTGTTGTCAGACGCCGCGATCCAGGCAATACCGGTGTCCTCAACATCCGGCGCGTCGCAGCCGGGGTTCCAGCACGCGGTGTCGCCGGTCTCGAAGCCGTCGCTGAAGATGCCGTCGCCGCTGATCGGCGCGGCCGACTCGGAGCCGATCCACAGGATGCCGCCGCCGATCTGTTCGGCGACCTTCGCCACCGGGATGTCGAGTGCGGCCGCGAGCTCGTCAGCCGACAGCCGGACGATGCCGGGCGTCCGGACCTTGACCTTGACCAGACCAGAAGGCTCGCCGCCACCCTTCTTTTTTGCCGCGGCCGGCTCGCGCCGCTCGCCCCGGACTCGGCTGACGTTGGCCGTCCGCGACAGTTCTCCACCCGGAACGGCCGTCGCCTTGGCCCCGCGGGGGTCGTTCTCGAGCGTCACGGGAAACGGCCCGAAGATGCGGCCGCGGCCGCGCGCGTCGTGCTCGACGAGCATGTAGCTCACGGCGTCGCCCGGCCGCGCGTCCGGGTCGACGAGGCGATAGGTGCCGCCCTGAGGGACCGTCATGAGACCGGGAATGAGGGTGCGGTTGACCTTGCGGTACTTCTTCCCACCCGGATCCAGGCGGCGAAGGTCGAATCCGAGGGTGCCCATCTCGAAGGAGGTCCGCCACTCGACCACGACCCGGCCGTCGATAACGGTGGCGTCGAGGGAGGCGAGCATCGCGTCGGTGGCGGCGGCGAGCAGCAGCGTCGCGGTGACGCTGTCGCGCTCCTTGGGCACCGGCGAATTGGCGGAGGTCGCCGTCAAGGTCACCGGGTCGCGGGAGGGGCCCTGGGCGGGTCGACCGGACGCCGCAGCTCGTAGGTCACCTGGCCGCTCGCCGGAACCGCGGTCGATGGCGTGGTCGTGAGACCGGGGCCGGCATCCCAGGTGCCGTCGCCGTCGAGATCGGCGGCGACGCTTGGTGAGGGTGCCGCTGATGTCGATCCACAGCTCGGTCGGGTGGTTGAGCCCGTCGACGCCGAAGAACCACGAGGGGGTGATGGTGAAGCTCATGACGTCGGCAACCGAGGTGAAGTTGCGCAGTACGCCGGGGAAGTAGGCCGTCGCGCCGGCGGTGACCGACCGCGTGCCTCCGCCCGACAGATCCATGATCAGAGGCGGCCGGACGGTGGTGGTGTCGGTGACGACCGCGAAGACGTTGACGGGGTCGCTCGACAGCGCGGCCGTCAGGTGGACGACGTCGGTGGTGAAGTCCGGCGTGGCCGGGGGAATGCTGACGACGGCGAAGATCAATTGCGACTGGCCCTGGGCGAGCTGCTGCGTGTTGGCGATCTGGATGTCGACCCCGGGCGTGTAGACGCCGTTGCCGTTGGCGTCCCAGTAGAACGCCGTCGGCCACACCGGCGCGCCCAACTCGCGGGCCGCGGTCAGGGTAAAAGTCGCCGCGGCGCCCGTGTTGTTGAGCACGCGGTGCGCGTAGACCGCGGTGCCGCCGGCCGCGCCGACGCCCGAGTTGTCGGCGAGGAAGATCACCGGCTCGACAACCGAGACCGCCATCGTCTCGTCGGTGGCGATGTCGAAGCGCGCGGGGTTGCGGTCGGAGACCGCCTTGAGGGCGGTCGACTCGGCTGAGCCGACCGTCGCGCCGGCCGGGACCGTGACCCGCAGCCGGTACTCGATCGTCGCGCCGGGCGCCAGGGTGCCGGTGTTGACAGTGACGCCCGAGTCCCAGACGCCGTTGCCGTCGGCGTCGCGGGCGATCACCGCGCCGGTCCCGGGGTCGATGAGCTCGACCACCCACCCCAGCGTGCTGGTCATCGTGATCGCATACGAGTCGTTGCCCTCGCCGGTGTTCTGGACGATGTGGTCGTAGGTGACCGTCTGCCCGAGGCGTTCGAAACCGGCGTTGTCGTACTCGATCACCACCCCCGCCCGTACCACGGCGTCGGTCACCGAGGCGTTGAAGGGACCGGGCTGTTGGGTCGTGCTCAGGGTCGCTGAGTTGACGATCTGGGTGATGCCGCCGGCCAACGGGTCGTCGACCACGACCTGGAAGGTAACGGTCATGGTGGCGCCCGGGGCGATCGAAAAGCCGTCGGCGGGAACGACCAGGTTCGGCGGGACACCGCCGCTCGGGGGTGCGCCGGCGCCGGGGACGGCGCTGAAGTTGATGCCCTGCACCCAGGCCGGAAAATCTGCACCCGATCTCCGGCGCTCGAGCCGTATGGTCGTATTGTTGTTGTAGTAGCGGGATGAGAACATCGGTCGCGGGTACTGAGTCCCGGTGCCGTTCTGACCGTTGGTGACGAGCGCCATCCGCTGCCCGGTGGCGCTCGCGACCGTGACGTCGACCGTCAGATTCGCCGAGTTCCCATCGGCCTTGAAAACATAGCTGGTCGCCAGGTTGGGGTGAGTGAGGGCATAGACCTCGAAGTCGATTGTCTGACTGTATTCCAGGCCCACCGCGACCGTCGATTCGGTTGCGTTCTGGGCGACGCCGTTGCCGAGCGTAATAACACACCCTTCGGCGGCGTCGCCGACGCCATTGTCGTTGGTGTGGCCGGTACCCCACACCCAGGTGTTGGCGCGGGCTACCGGGGAGATCGCTGCGGTGTTGTACTCGTTTGTAGCGTTGACGCCGTCACCGCCGTTGGTGCCCTGAACCTGTACGCGCTGCACGCTCCACGCCGTGCCCCACTGCACCGCCATCACGGTGCTGGTGGCGGTCGAGAGCGTGGCGCCGCCGGCATCGCGCGACCAGTTGATCGGTGTTGGCGCCGGAGGGGAAGATCCGGGCGTGACACACCTTGGTGTTGGCGGCGGCCGTTTCCGGCGGTGGTACAGCCGGCGCCGTTGAAACCGCCGACCAGCATCGTCCGCGAGAGGTCCGTCCAGCTCGCGCCCGCGGTCACGTTACCGGTGGTTGCGGTCCCGGTATGGTCCAACCGGCGGACGTCGAGCAACCGGAAACCGTGGGTGGTGCAGTTGCTGAGGCACTCGACCACTTTGACCACGCCGACCCATGAGTCCAGGGCCTGGCCGCGCGTGAGAGTGATGCGATTGGCCGCCCCCGAGGCCGCCAGTGCACCGGTCGCGAAGGGGTCGCTGGTGACGCCAGCGTAGTCGGCGCTGGGGCCGCGGTCGCTGTTCGAATCGACGCCGGCGCTGCCCTCGAGGATGACGAAGTAGTTCGCCGCCAGGTTCTGGTTGAGGGTCAGGTCGTAGGTTGTGCCAGTGAAGGCGCCGACGTCGAGGAAGTACTCGGTGACGCGCAGTGCGCTGCTGCCGCCGCCGCTGACCACGGTGCTGCCGGGGACATAGGTGGTGCCGGTGGGCAGCGGGTCGGTGAGGGTGATCCCGGTCTGCGGAGCCGCGGTGCTGTTGGTGGCGCGGAGAGTGTAGGTCACGGTCTGTCCCGGCGACACCTGGTGGTTGACCGCGCTCGAGGTCTTGGTGAAGATGAGCACCGGCTGGCGGTAACCGGTCGAGGGCGCCGTCACCGTGCCGAAGGGGACGGTGGCGATGGTCTGCGGGTCGTTGGCGGTGGTGAGGGTCGCGCCGACCGGGAAGTCAGGATCCGCTTCGGAGACGTTGATGGTCGCGGACGTACCCAACACCACCGCGGTGTAGTTGCCGTTGGCGTCGGTGGTGACGATCTGGGTCGAGGTGGCGGGCTGGTTGGAGAGGATGGTGAGGCTCGCGGAGTTGAAGGTGCCGGTATCGCCGCCGGCGCCGTCACCGATGCACACCGACCACGTGCCCCGGGGGTCGCTGCCGTTGAAACCGGCCAGGTTCGCGAGCCCTCCGGCCGTGTCCGGGCCGGGCAGGTAGTTGCAGATCCCGTCTCCCGAGCAGATGTTGGTGCCGACGCTGCCGAGCGTCTCGGCCGAGGGACCGCCGCCCTGATCGTCAAAGGTCACGGTGGAACCGGTCCAGTTGCTGTCATAGCCGTAGGGGGTGTCCGTGCCGTCGTCGGGCGCAGTCGACCCCGGACGGTTGAGCAATGCCAGTACCTGGCCGCCGGGACCGAAGACCTTGATCGTCATGTCGCCGACCCAGGTGTGGGTGGCCGCCACGTTCACGTTGAGGTCGGTGATCAGGGGCGAGGCGCCGAAGTCGCCGGCCGGGACGTTGAGCGTGCAGCAGGCCATCGAACCCTGGGTGCCGTCGTAGCCGTTGTCGGGAATCGGCGCTCCGGGCGCGCAGGTGTAGATGTTCGGGGGGGTCGTCGACACCACCACGTCGATGTTGGGGATGCCGAGCTCACCGCCGTTCTGCACCCCGTCGCCGTTCGCATCGAGAAAGACCCTGCCGTTGATGGTGGCATTGCCGAGGATCGGGACCTGGACCGGGTTGGTGACCGTCGAGGTCGTCTGGTCGGAGGCGTAGGTGCCCTGGTTGGTCAGGAACTGTCCCGAGGTGCCGGAGTTGACCGTGACCCTGAAGCGGAGGGACACGTCCTGCGAGGCGCCGAGGCTGGCCAACCGGAACTCGAGAGAGGTCGCGAACGCGCGCCCGTCGGCGCCGCCGCCCTCGGCGCCGTCGTTGGCGTCGGTCAGGGGCGTGAACGGGCCCGAGTTGAGGGACCAGCTCATGGTTCCCGCAACATAGGTGGCGTTGGCGGGGAAGGGATCGCGGAGGAAGAGGTTGGTGGCGGCCGAGGTGCCGGTGTTGTCGATGTTGATCTCGAAGGTCACCACTTCGTTGGGGTGAACAAACGAGGGGCTGCCGACGATCGATTTGACCGCGGTCAGAGTCGGCCCCTGCACCACCGGTTCGACCTCGTTCGACAGGAAGTACGGCGTCTGCAGGCTCTCGTAGCCGGCCCGGTTGGGGATCTCGGTGCCGGCCGGCGTGGTCGGGTTGACCCGGACCTGGAAGCTCAGGGTCGCCGACGCGCCGAAGGGGAAGGTCGCCGCGTTCCACACCACCGCGTTCTGAGACGCGCTGTAGGTGCCTGAACCGGCAAAGGCACCGGTGGCGGTGATGCTGCCGCTGACGAAGGTGGTGTCGGCCGGGATCGCATCCGAGATGAAAACGTTGGTTTCGTTGACGCTCGTGCTGGTGTTGGCGACCTGGAGGGTGAAGGTGATGAGGTCGCCGGCGGCCGGTGCCAGGACATTGACCGCCTTGGTCAAGGTGACGTCGGTCTGCACGACCCGGGCGGTGTCGAAGGGCGAGAACACGCTGCCCCCGAGACGCGCCTGGGCGTGTCCCTCGTTGGTCAATTGGCGAGGGGTGCCGCCCGGCGCTGTCGGGATCACGACGTTGTAGCGCACGGTCAGAGTGTTGTCGGTGCCGAGGGTGAACGGAGACGGTGACACGCAGGCCGTGTCGATGTCCCAGGTCAGGCGCCGGCACTGGACGCCGGCCGTGCAGTCGTCGAACGACGGGTCGGCGGTGCCCTGGGTGAGGTCGGGGCAGGTGATCAGGGTCGTGCCGGGCACGTAGTCGGTGTCGCCGTAGACCCCGGCCGGGAGGAGGTCGAAGACCTCGACGTTGGTCAGCGGTCCGAAGTTGTAGGACTTCACCGTCAGGGTGTAGGTGACGGTGCGGCTGGCGGCGGTCGACCCCGTCGGGACGACGGTGGTGTTGACGTCCTTGTCGATGGTCAGGGCCGGGTCGAGGAAGAGCTGGTTGACCGGGTAGACGGTGAAACCGGTGTCGAGCGCCTGGTCCGAGTAGTAGGCGCGGTCGGTGTCCTGGCCCCAGGAAACGGCAACCGGTTTGTTGGCGAGGATGCGGGCGCCGGTCATGTCGTTGTCGGTCGGGTCGATCACCCTGAGCGCCGACAGCATGTTCACCTCATAGGTGTTGTCGGGGTAGGGCGCGGCATCGGGGGTGGCGTTGTTGTCGAGGGACACCTGGTCGTAGGTGCCGTTGTTGTCGAGGTCGAACTGGACCCGGGTGCGGTCGGCGGTGGCCGCGACAAAGACCGGGTTGGCGTACTGCGAGTTGTCCGGCGGCTGGTTCTGGTTGCCGGGGCCGAAGCTCACGGTGTAGAAGTTGGTGAGGAACTTTTTGGCCAGCCACGAGTGGCCCCAGTCCGCTGATGTTGGTGTCCCAGTCGTAGGCGGTGACGCCCCAGAAGCTGCGATTCGAGGTCATGCGGACGGTCGAGTTCGCCGCGATGTTTCGCCCCGGCGCCAGATTCATCATCGAGCGCATCGAGTTGGCCGGGATGTTGACGGTGTAGGTCCCCGAGCTGTCGACGATCTGGACGTCGATGGCGGTGAAGAGGTCGGGGTTGAGGATGTAGACGTTGGCCGGCCGGTTCTGCGGCGTGCCGTTGGTGGTCGGGCCCTGGTTGGGGATGTCACCGGGGGCGGTGGTCACGTAGTCGGTCGAGTGGAGAATGTCGGGCAGCAGGGTGAAGAGCCGGGTCGCCCAGGTGCCGTCGCCGCCGGTGAAGATGAGACCGGAGATGGGTTTCGTGGTCGAGACCTTGGTCCCGGAGTTGATGGTGAGCGCCAGTGTCGGGGCGGCCGCGTCATTGATGAAACCCATCGAACTCCAGTGCTCGCCGCGGGCGAGTGTGAACGACACCGAGCCCGCTCCCGGACTCTCGACGGTGATCGCGGTGTTCTCGAAGGCCACCAGGTCGAGGTTGACGTAGTGGAACGGCTCGGTCACCGTGTTGGCGGCGTAGAGATTCTCGCCGATCGGCACCGAGTACGAGCGCGCCGCCTCGACCGCCTGCCGCGAGAGGATCTCGATCGATCCTCCGATGAAGTTGGTCAGTGGATACTGGCTGTGGATCAGGGTCAGCGGGCCGCCGCTGGTCTTGATCAGGTCGCCCCCGTCGAAGCGGATGTCGTTCGAGTTGCGGGGGTTGAGGGGTACCGAGCAGCGCTCCGGGGTGCCAGGCGTGGTGCAGCCGCCGCCGAGCCCGCGGTCGGAGTTGAAGTTGACGTAGTCGCCGGCCGACACGTTGTCGACGCCGCAGGTGGCGTTGGCGTTGAACTCACAGAGTTCACCGTTGCCGGTGTCGCCGTCGCCGATGACCAGCGTCGAGCCCTGGAGTTGGAGGGGATCGACATTCGGGAAGTTGTCGAGCTCGCCATCGCGGCCATCCTCCCAGTGGTCGTAGTAGATCACCTGGTTGTCGGCCGAGGCGGTCGCGGTCACGACCGAGTTCATGCCGCTCGGGAACTGGGCGCCGCCCTGGGCGTTCTGGACGCGGTCCATCATGTCCCAGATGTGCTGCTCCCAGCCGAGAACGTAGTACTCCTGGACGCCGGTCGGCACCGATTGGGCGCCGACCGTGGCTGCCATCATCAGCACCGCCAGCGCCAAGAGCGCTGCGGAGCCTCCACGATTTGCAGACAATGTCGATCGGTATTCTGGATGTGATGGCCTGTATGCCATGGACTGCTCCCTTGTCCGTTTCAGCAAAAAGACAGACCAACGGCGCGCCGAGCCGCCGCCGTCGGTCATCCAATCGAGCCCGGAACAGCAAGAATGATGCCTGATCTCTTGCTGAGAACCGGGGACGATCACCACCGGCGTGTCCTCTTCCGGGACATGACCAACACCACCATCTTAACCCGATCGGCAACGTATACCGCGCGCATCGAGTGGTTTACGACGACGTCGCCGGCGCGTTTGACGGATCTTTGACGTTTTCATGAGCACGGAAGTCCGAACGCCTCGAGGCTCCTGGAGCCGGTCGAGCGCTTGGGGTGTCAACCCATTGCCGCGACCGGCGTCTGAACGGCGTGGGATCGAAAGCGCTTTGACCCGTCGAGACGAGACATCCCGAAAGGAGACGAACGAGATGAAGAAGTTTCTGATCGCCGTGATGACCCTGTGCGTGGTGGCGCCCGTGGTAGCCCAGGAGACGGAGCCGCCCCCGATCGTCGAGGCCGCCCACAACCGGGTCGCCGTCTTCCTGCAGTTGACCGACGAACAGATCGCCGCGTGGGACGTGATGTACCGGATCCACCGGGAGGCGGAACAACCGCTCCAGAACGAGGCCGCCGCGGTGCAGGCGGAGATCGACGCCCTCTTCGAGGCGGGCGACCCGGATGCGGCCGGAATCGGTGAGCTGGTCATCCGCCGCCACGGCCTCGGCGAGGCCCTGGTTGGGGTCCACCTCGTCTACCACGAGGATTTCATCGCCCTGCTCGACCCGGCTCAGGTCAAGCGTCTGAATTTCATTGCCCGCGCCGACGACGTGCAGCAGATCATCCCGGCGTTCAAGCTCTTCGAGCTGATCCCGAAACGCTGAGTCATTTTGTTGAGTGTGAAACTTCGCGGGGCCACGGCTCCGCGTTTTCTTGGTGGCGAGAGAGATTGACTCACGACAGCTCGGTGGCGGGAGGGTATGGACCCGTTGACGGCCAGGTCGTCCGCCTTGACCACCGGGAGGAGACCGGTCATGATTCGGCCGCATGAGCCCCACCGAAAAACCCCCTGAACGTGTTGCCGGAGAGAGCACTATCGGGGATCTCCGGGCGCCCGTGTCGCTGGTCGTGGCCCACCCCGGGCACGAGCTGTTGGCATTCGGGTGGTTGACCAGAATCAAGCCATTGGTCTTCGTGGTGACCGACGGCTCCGGCCGCGACTCCGCTCCGCGGATCGTCGCCTCGGCCAGGTTGCTGGCCGGCGGTCTGGGGAGGCGGGCGGCGGTCTTCGGACGGTGGACGGACCGCGAGCTCTACGACGCTCTCTACGAGGGCCGCTTCGAGCCGTTCCTCGCTCTCCGTGACGAGCTCGTCGAGACGTGGTGCGCAGAGCAGGTGCAGACGGTGATCTGTGATGCCTACGAGCACGTCATCTTGATGCACGACGTGGTGCAGATCACCGCTTCTGCGGCGGTGGCTGCAGCCGCCCGACGGGGCGTCGCGATCGATCTGTTGGAGCTGCCGATCTACCTCGGGCCGCTGGACGCGCGACCTGGCGATCCACCCCTCGCTGTCTCTCTCGCAATCACAAACGAGGTCCTCGCCCAGAAGATCGAGGCTGCGCGGGCGTACGAATCTGCTGTCGTGCGCCACGAGGTCGAGGAGTTTCTCCGCCTGCGCACTGCGGAGGGATTTCGGGTGGAATCGCTCCTGCGCTCGATACCGAGGACGCCGGACGAACTGGACTCGGAACCCCGACCGGCGTGGGAGGCGCACGGCGAACGACTGATGCGTGAGGGGGTGTACGACCGGGTCATCCGTCTGGGCGAGCATCTCGTACCGCTGGCGCGGGCGCTGATCGAGACCTCCCGGGCGGTGTCGGGGTCACGGTGAGGGTCCTCATCACCAACAACACGCTCGACCAAAGGGCCGGGACCGAGGTCTATGTCCGCGACCTCGCGACGGCGCTCATCCGACGCGGCCACCACCCCGTCGCCTACAGCCAGGCGCTGGGCGAGGTCGCCGAAGAGCTCCGCGCCGGCGGTGTGCAGGTGGTGGACGACCTCGCGCAGGTTCACGAGCGGCCCGATGTCATCCACGGCCACCACCACCTCGAGACGATGACCGCGCTCCAGTGGTTTTCGGGAGTGCCCGCGATCTTCGTCTGCCACGGGTGGGACCCCTGGCAGGAGGCGCCGCCGGTCCACCCGAGAATCCTGCGCTACGTCGCGGTCGATGACCTGTGCCGTCTGAGGATTGTCGACGAGGGCGGCATCGACCCCGGCATGGTCGAGGTCATTCTGAACTTCGTCGACCTCGACCGTTTCCGTCGGCGGCCGCCGCTCCCCGAGTTTCCGGGACGGGCCCTTCTCTTTTCCAACGCCGCGAGCTCGGGGAAAATCGCCGAAGAGGTCGCGAGGGCGTGCTCCATGCGAGGCATCGAACTCGATGTGGCCGGTCTGGCGTCGGGAAATCCAACCCCCCATCCGGAGACCCTGCTGCCGACGTACGACATCGTGTTTGCCAAAGCGCGGGCGGCCCTCGAGGCGATGGCCGTGGGGTGCGCGGTCATACTGTGCGACGCTGCCGGTCTCGGCCCGCTGGTGAACCCCGTCAACTTCGACGATCTCAGGCCCATGAATTTCGGTCTCGCCGCCCTGTCGTCCCCGGTCAGTGCAGACGTCGTGAGTGCGCGTGTGGCCGGGTACGACCGGGATGACGCGGCCGCGGTGAGGGACCGCGTGCGCCGCGAAGCCAGCCTGTCCGACGTCGTCGACCGTTTTCTGGCGCTCTACCGGGAGGTTGCGGGTGGTCGGACTGCATCGCCGGAGGATGAGGGGAAGGCCAACGCCGCATACCTCCGGGTCCTGGCGCCGAGGATCAAGGAGAACGACCGATTCCACCTCCGGGTCGCGGCGGCGGTGGCGGAGAGGGACGAGTGGCGGCTTCGCGCCGAGAAGGCAGAGGCGGAACTCACCCGGCTCGAGGCGGAGCACGCGACGGCGCGCTCGGCTGCCGGTATCAGATTCGCTGAGCTCGAGTCCTGGAACCTCGAGCTCGGCCTCGCCCGCGATCGCCTCGAAGAGCGGGTGGCCGCCCTCCAGACGGAGGTCGCGAGCTCGCGCGACCTCCTCGATCGCGCGTTTGCGACCGTGACCTGGCGCGTTCGCGAACGGGTGCTCGGGTGGCGCCTCGGCCGGGTCGCGCGCCGTCTGCTTCGACGTCGTTGAGCGTTCGCCCGATGTGACTCAGGGGCTTCAGGTGGTCGACGCCGCGCTGGTCCCGGTGGAATCCGCGAGTGCGAGCCGGGCCTGTTCGTAGTCGCGCCGGAGCACGGTCTCGCCGGGCCGGTTGCGCCAGCCTGCGCGAAGCAGGGTACGCATCGGTTGATCCTGGATCCCGCCGAGCACGACCAGCACGCCGGCCCGGCGCATCCGCGCGACGGCGCTCGAGAGGTTGACGACACCGGTGGCGTCCATGGCGGGCACCCCCCGGAGGTCGATGAGGACGGCGCGGGCCCCGGGATCCACATTCTGAAGTGCGCCCATCGCTTTGGCCGCCGCGCCGAAGAACAGAGGTCCGGCGACGCGGTATTCGACGACGCCCGGAAGGTCGCCGCCATGCGGTGACGACGGCCCGGCGGACACCAGCTCGGCGCCGGAAACCTCGGCCATGCGGCGCATGAAGAGCAGAGCCGCGAGGATGATGCCGGTGAGAACCGCCACGACCATATCGAACGCCACCGTCAGGCCGAGGCACGCGATCAGCACGAGGACATCGCTTCGCGGCGCGGTGCGGACGGTGTGAACGACGTGGCGCACCTCGCTCATGTTCCAGGCCACGACGAGCAGCAGGGCGGCCAGCCCCGCCATCGGCAGGTGGCCGAGGAGCGGCGCCGCCGCGACGACGGCGGCCAGAACGACGGCCGCGTGGACGAAAGCTGCCACCGGCGACCGCGCGCCGGACCGCACGTTGGTCGCGGTGCGCGCGATGGCTCCCGTCGCCGCGATGCCGCCGAAGAACGGAACCACCAGATTGCCGATTCCCTGGGCCACGAGCTCCGCATCGGGGTCGTGGCGATGGCCGGTCATGCCGTCGGCGACCACCGCCGACAGCAGCGACTCGATCGCCCCGAGGAGGGCGATCGCCAGTGCCACGGGCAGCAGCTCCCGCACCAAGCCGAGGCTGAGGTCGAGGGGTAGACCGTTTGGGCCGGCGAGCGACCATGGCGCGATCGGAAGGGGCGGCATGCGGGGGATGCCGGCGACCGGACCGCCGGGCGTGTCGGTGACGAACCGACTCGCGATCGTCGCCGGCTCGAACTGCGGGGCGAACCGCGAGAGAGCCCACCCTGCGATGGCGGCCAGGACGAGCGCCGCGAGAGGGGCCGGAAACCGCCGCACAAATCGCGGCCACAGCAGCAGGATCGCCAGCGTCAGGACCCCGATCGCGGCGTCGCCCGGACGCCAGGTCGGGAGCGACCTGACCAGGGCCACGGCCCGTTCGGGGAACGACTCCCCGGCGACCGGCGCGGTCAACCCGAAAAAGTCCTTCATCTGCAACGTCGCGATCACCACTCCGATGCCGGCGGTGAAGCCGGTGGTCACCGGATACGGCACGAACTCGATCAGCTGTCCCATTCGCGCGAGCCCGAGCGCGATCAGGATGACGCCGGCCATGGCGCCGGCGAGGAGGAGACCTGCTGGGCCGAAGCGGGCGACAATCGGCGCCAGGATCACGACGAACGCCGCAGTCGGCCCGGACACCTGGACGCGCGAGCCGCCGAGCACGGCGATCACGGCCCCGCCGACGATCGCCGTCGCGAGGCCGAACTGGGGCGGCATGTCGACCGCGATCGCGAGCGCCATCGAAAGTGGCAGGGCGACGACACCGACCACGAGACCCGCGCCGAGGTCGGACGCAAGCTGCTGCCCGCCGTAACCTTCGGCCAGCGCGGCACGGAGCGCGCTCGCCATGCGGAGTGATCTTCTCGGTTCGTTCGGGCGCCTCATATTCGTGGGTTCTCCCTCGAGCGGCGCATGATACCTCGCGGTCGGGCCGTGGGTCACACCCGGTTGCGCAGCATCAGTTCCCGTGGGTGGGGCTCGAGGTAGAGCTGCCCCTGCAGGTAGGCGATGTCGTGTTTGGCCACATGATGGCGCAACAACGTGATCGGCACCACCAGCGGCAGCAGCTCGTTTCGGTAGTCCTCGATGAGGGCCACCGCCTCGGCCTTTTCAAACGGATCCAGCACCAGCTTGAGGTGGCCGAGAGCGTGATAGAGCACGTTTGCGTGGCGTTTGCGGGTGGCCCGGGTCTGCAGCACCTGGTGGAATTCCTCCTCGTACGAGCGGTAGAGCTCCTCGTCGGAGATCGATCCCGCAGAGGCGACGATCTGCCCGAGACGCCGGTAACCGGTTTCGTTGTGGGCGCGCAGGACGAGCTTGTGGGCGGTGTGGAACGCCACCAGGCGGCGCCGCGAGAGACCCCGGCGGACGAGCGTCCGCCAACGGTGCCGGCAGAAGACGTGCTCGATGAACCGTTCGCGGAGGAGGGGATCGTTGAGTCGACCCTCTTCCTCCACCGGCAGGTTGGGCCATTTCTCCAGGAGCACTCTGGCGAAGACTCCGACCCCGTCCTTCGACGGCATCCCGCCCTGGCCGAAGACCTTGACCCGCTCCATGCCGCAGGATGGGGAGGCGCGCTTCAGGATGTAGCCGTCGAGATCCTTCGCCATCAGGGCGTCGACCTTCTCGTGGGAGTAGCTTTCCATCTTCTCGGTGAGGTCGTCGCCCGACTTGGGTTCCACCAGCCGCGGAAAGGGCTCGGCCTGCACGAGGTGGATCGAAGGCCGCGGTACGCCGAGCCCGATGTCGAGCTCGGGGCACACCGGCACCCAGTCGAACCACTCTCCGAGAACGTCGGTGAGGTAGCGGTCGCGTTTGTGGCCGCCGTCGAAGCGGACCTTGGCGCCGAGCAGACAGGACGAGATCCCGAGCCGGATCGGTTCGTCGTCATGCCAGGAGCGCCACGAGGGCTCGGTGTTTTTTGGTTTGCTCATGCCGCCATGATCGCATGAACGGGTAGCATTAACGAAAGGGGGCTGCATGACGCCACAGAGCCGGCGAGTGTTTGTGACGAAAATGATGGCGGGAATCGCCGGGAGCGCTCTGCTGCCGCACCCCGACGGCGGAAGACGCATGGCGCGCGCGGAGGAATTTGCGGCGCCGGACGGTGGGCTCACGGAGGACTACTGGCGCCTGGTCCAGAGCGGGTTCCTGCTCGAACCGGGTCTGGTCTACCTCAACAACGCCTCGCTCGGGCCGTCGCCCGAGCTGGTGGCAGACGCCACCGAGGCCTTCCGCCGGCGGCTCGACGCCTTTCCCTCGCGCTCCATGTGGGGCGGGTGGTCGGACGAGATGGAGGCGGTGAGGTCGAAGTGCGCCGCGCTCCTCCGCGCCGATGACGAGCCACGGACTCAACGGCGTCCGCGTCTCCCTTGCGGTCTTCAATTCAGGGGATCAGGTGGCCCTGCTGGCCGCGGCGCTGGGCGAACTGGCAGGATCGGCGGCGTGACCGCCTGAAACCGTGGCCCATCGGATCCTTGGTTCGAGCCGGAGGGCGGCGGCCACGGCGAGGATGCCGGTCGCGAGACCCGCGGCAATATCAGTCAGCCAGTGAATGCCGAGCACGGCAGTCGAGAGGATGACCAGGAGGCCCAGCCACAGCGCCGCCCAGCGGAAGCGCAGGCGCTCGACGAACGCGAGACCCACCACCACGACGGTCAGCGAGACGTGGAAGCTCGGGAAGCAGTTGTCGATGCCCGAAAAGGGGCGGAAGAGCTCGATCAACCGCGGCGCCCAGAGATCGGAGAGCAGGATGGCGCCCGAGTCCGGCCACGCCCACCGCTCGGGGACGGGGAAGAAAAGGAAGAAGGGCAGGCTCACGGCGTAATCGACGGCGACCGCGAGGGCGAAGACCCGGAACGGGCGGGGGTTCGCCCTCCTGGCCAGCGCCCACCCGGTCACGAGAACCAGCGCGAGGAGCACGAAGAAATAGGCGATGGAATAGCCGTAGACCACCAGTGGTGACGCCGCGTCCCAGCCGGCGAGCGTGATGCCGCCCTCGAAGAAGTGGGCGGCGCGGGCGAGGTGAAAGCCCAGCTCGCGACCGGTCCCCCACTGCTGGCGCACTGCGGTCTCGACCGTGGTTTCGACCAGGTTGACCACGAAGACCGCGCCCAGGATCAACAACGGCCAACGGTGGCGGGCGACGGCCCGCCGCGTCCTGGTGGCGATGCTCGCGGATTCGAAACCGGGCCCGGCCACGCGGACGGCAGCGGCGGCGTCGGCCGCCGACCCCCCCGACGAGTGTTGTCGCTTGAGGATGCGCAGCTGTTCGTAGAGGCTCTCCGCCGACTGCAGACGTTCGGTGGGGTCTTTTTCGAGACAGAGGGCGATGGCGAGCGCGAGATGTTCGGGGACATCGGCGCGTCGGAACGCGATCGGGGTCGGCTGCTCGCGGAGGATGGACGCCATCACCGCCGCAGGATTGCCGCCCTTGAAGGGCCGCTCTCCGGTGAGCATCTCGTAGAGGATGATGCCGAGCGAGAACAAATCGGACCGGCGGTCGATGTGGCGTCCCGTCACGTGCTCCGGCGACATGTAGGGGATGGTCCCGATCAGCATGCCGTCGCTGGTCAGGCGATCGTCCGCCGGCAGGGGCGCATCGGCGAGGGTCGCACCTTCGAAATCCGCCTGTCGCGGTTCATCCATCAGCTTGGCGAGCCCGAAATCGAGAACCTTGACCCGACCGGTCTCGGTGATCATGACGTTGTCGGGTTTGAGGTCGCGGTGTGTGATCCCGGCGGCGTGGGCGGTGGCCACCGCCTCGGTGAGCTGGGATGCGATGCGCAGAAACTCCTCGAACGGCAGTCCGTCGCGCGGAATCACCTCGCGCAGGGTGCGCCCCTCGACCAGCTCCATCGCCAGAAAGTGGATGCCGTCGGTCTCCTCGACGCCGTGGATGGTGACGATGTTGGGGTGGTTCATGGCCGCCGCCGCTCTCGCCTCGGTGCGGAAGCGCTGGAGCTTTTCCCGATTGCTCACCGAATCGGCCGGCAGAACCTTGAGGGCCACCCGGCGCTCGAGCCGGGTGTCCTGGGCGAGGTAGATCTCGCCCATGGCGCCGCCGCCGATCCGCTCGAGCACCTGGTAGTGCGCCAGCATCTTGCCGATCACCGGCGAGTTCGCACCGCTGCGGGTCACGAGAGCAGGGTCTCCTCTTCCAGGCGACGGTCGGACTTCCGGCGATGGCGGAGGGCCCGCACCGCCGCTCCAGCGGCCAGCGCCAACAGGATGACGAGGACGCCGGTGGCGATGCGGTAGATCGTGTTCGGTGGGACGGTGCGCAGTTGATACACGCGGAAGGAGACGTTGCTCAGCGGGTCGAGCTCGACGCCGCTCTCACCGGAGCGACGGAAGTCGTCGGCTTCGAGCTCGTGCACGAAAGGGCTCGAGGCACGGACGTGGGCGGCAAACACGTTTCCGGCCCGGAAGCTGTTGCGTTCGGGGTCGAGCCAGGTGATCCGCTGCACCGGAACCGCGCCGCCGGGCGGCAGCGCGAGCGTGGTGTCGCGAATGATGATCGGCTGGCGGCCGCTGAAAGGCCAGACGGAGCGGATGCGGTGGAGCCTGCCCTGCATCAGGGTGACGATGCGCTCGGTGAGGTCCTGCCCGTCGCGGAAGCTGATGGGGAAGACCTGGTCGTCGATCTCGGTGCCGGGAATCGAACTGCGCAGCCGGGCGGCGCCGTCGTGGATCCGGTCGATGGTCCACACGTAGTCGATGTGCTCGTGAAAGTCCTCGTCGTAGAGCACGAACTCCATGCCCGAAAGACGCACTGCGTGTTTGGCCGAACTCAACATTTCGGGAGTTGCCGCGCGGTCGCCGCCGGCGCTGCGGACATCGACGGTCACCGGCGCCGCCTGCTCGCGGGCCAACCAGCGCAAATGCGCCAGGGCGTTGCGCGCCTCGGGCGCGTCCGCGATGTCGAGCCAGGTTCGGAAGTCGCCCACCGAGATTTCATCCGCCGGCATCTCCCGGATCGCCGCCCGCACCCGCTCTTTGAGCTCGGAAGGCGCGCTCCGCGAGCACACCAGGAGGTCGTTGGGAATCGCCGACGGCAGACGGACGAATACCACCCGGCGACCGAGAGCGAGATCGGCCGGATCCGCGCCACCGGCGGTGAACCGCGTGCGGGTGCCGTCCCACACTGCAGCCAGATCGGCCTCGCCGTGGGCGACCGCGCGCACCAGCGCGCTCGAGGAGTTCTCCGGAATCTGCGCGACGTCGATGGCGGCCAGCGACTCCGTCGCCTCCGCCATGTGGAAGATATGATTGGCACGGAAGTGGAGCGACGGCAGGAAGAAGCTCGAGGTCGAAAACAGGCTGTGGTGGACAAACCGCAACCGCCGCGGCGATCCCGTGATCAGCGACACGACATCCGCGGGTGTCGGGTTCGGCGGCAGGTCCTCGCTGCGGGCCACCAGGTAGGAGTTGTAGGTGGTGGTGCCGGTGGCGTCGCTTGTGTAGGTGGCGAGGATCTCCATGTCGGCGCCGAGCATTTCCGACACCACCTGGACGTAGGGCGTGGTGCGCGCGAGGAAGACGCCGTCGTTGCGGTTCCAGGTCGCCAGGCGGTCGATGACCTGGCCGTACTCGAGCTCCTCGGGGGCGAACGAAAGACCGGCGCGGCGTTCGAGATAGGTCTGGAGACGGCGGTCCGCGTCGCGGGTTTCGGTGTCGAGAGCGACGCCGATAAAAGCCACGCGATCGTCCGCCGCAGCGGTCAGCACGCAGAGGGCGCACACCAGGAGGACCGGGACGAGGCGCCGTTTCCCTCGCGACGGATCGGGGACTACTGGTTCTCGCGATGCCATGTCGGCCCAGGATACACCGCGATGCCGTTGATCTCACCACGGCGGGCGGGTGGTACCCTGTCGGGGTGAACACTCCGGAACGCGGCCGGCGCGAGGTCGAGCACACCGCCGATTGGGAACTCGAGGTGTGGGGCCCGGATCTGGCTGCGTTGGTCGAGGAAGCGGCTCTCGGCATGTACGAGTTGATGGGGGTGGAGATCTCCGACGAGTCGCGTCGCCATCATCGGCTCGAGATCCGGGCCGATGACCCCGAACAACTCGTGGTCTCGTTTCTCGATGAGCTGCTGTTTCTCGCCGATTCCGAGGACCTCGCGTTCGACGGGTTCCTGCTCGATATCGACGGCACCCAGCTGGTGGCCCACCTCGAAGGCGGTTTCATCATCTCCCGCCGCAGGGAGATCAAGGCGGTCACCTACCACCGGCTCGACGTCAAGGACAGCGGGAGCGGGCTGCGGACCAACGTCATCTTCGACGTCTGAGCTGCACCCATGGTCCAGTTGAAAGACCTCGTCAGACGCGGCCCGTGGGAATGGGAGATCCCGACCACCGTCCGCGCCGACATGCGGGTGCCGGTGCGGATCTTCGCCGGCCGCGAGCTGCTCGAGGCCATCAGGGGCGATGCGTCGCTCGAGCAGGCGGTCAACGCCGCCACCCTGCCGGGGGTGGTCGGCGAGGTGCTGGTCATGCCCGACGTCCACCAGGGCTACGGTTTCCCGATCGGCGGGGTCGCCGCAACCGAGCTGCCCACGGGCGTGATCTCTCCGGGCGCCATCGGCTACGACATCAACTGCGGTGTTCGCCTGTTGGCGTCGAAGGTGGAATTCGATCGCGCGGCCGGCGCGATGGGGGAGCTGGCCTCCGCCCTCGATCGCGCCTGTCCCAGCGGCGTCGGCAAAGGCGGACGGCTCGCGCTGAGCGAGCGCGATCTCGAGCAGCGCCTGCCGCGAGGGCGGCGAGTGGGCGCGGGCGAACGGGTGGGGCACCGCGTCCGACACCGCGCGCACCGAAGAGGGCGGATTCCTCGCCGGCGCGGACTTCTCAGCGGTCAGCCGCCGTGCGCGCGAGCGGGGCCGCCCGCAGATGGGAACTCTGGGCGCCGGCAACCACTTCATCGAGGTCGAAGTCGTGGATGAGATTTTCGACGAGCGGGCGGCGCGGGTCATGGGGCTCGAAGTGGGCTGTCTGACGGTGATGATCCACTGCGGCTCGCGCGGTTTCGGCCACCAGGTCTGCACCGACTACGTCAAGACGTTCCAGGGTGCGGTCAAGAAATACGGTATCCGCCTGCCCGACCGCGAGCTGGTGTGCGCACCACTCGATTCGCCCGAGGGCAAGGCCTACGAGGGAGCCATGCGCGCCGCCGCCAACTACGCGTTCGCCAACCGCCAGGTCCTCGCGCACTTCGCCCGCGAGGCCTTTGCGGAGGTGCTCGGCGGACGGGCATCCAATACCCACCTCCACCAGGTCTACGACATCGCCCACAACATGGGCAAGACCGAGGAGCACGTGATCGACGGCAAACGCCGCCGGGTCTGTGTCCACCGCAAGGGCGCGACCCGCGCCTTCGGCCCCGGGTTCGAAGGCCTGCCGCCGGAGTACCGTGCCATCGGCCAGCCGGTGCTGGTGCCCGGCTCGATGGGCACCGCTTCGTGGGTGCTGATCGGGACCGAGAAGAGCATGGAGTGCTCGCTCGGTTCCTGCTGCCACGGCGCCGGCCGGACGATGAGCCGCCGCCAGGCCAAACGGTCGATCAACGGCTCCGAGCTGCGGCGCGCGCTCGAGGACGGCGGCGTCACGGTCCGCGCGGGCTCCCTCCCCGGTCTCGCCGAGGAGGCCCCCGCCGCCTACAAGGACGTGGACATGGTGGTGGCCGCGGTGGTCGGCGCCGGCATCGCGCGCAAGGTCGCCCGGCTGCGGCCGGTCGCCGTGGTCAAAGGGTAGGAGATTCGTTGAATCGTTAAAACGTTTGAACGTTACACGTTGAAACGTTTGACTCGGCCAGTGGAGACAACGTTCGCTGCGGTCAG
The DNA here is from genome assembly GCA_963823345.1 of Candidatus Sulfomarinibacteraceae bacterium. GTDB lineage: Bacteria > Acidobacteriota > Thermoanaerobaculia > Thermoanaerobaculales > Sulfomarinibacteraceae > Sulfomarinibacter. Next base: position 430,795 of record CAWGLE010000003.1, on the reverse strand, counting down.
GTCTTGGGGGGCGGGTGGCAACGTTCCAACGTTCTAACGTTTTAACGTTCTAACGATGGGGGGTGGGCGGCTACAGCGGCATCAGGTCTTCGAGGTGCTCCGACGGCACCAGCCACTCGGTGGGCTCGCCGTCGCCGAGGGCGGCGATCTTGTGGGCCACAGTGTCGCGGATGTAGCGCCCCCAGATCTTGAACGGCAGCTCGTCGATGTCGACCGTCGGCGAGGTCGCGAGCCGCAGCATGTACTCGATGATGGAGGACGCGTTCTGGGCGAGACGGCCGAAATCGCCCGCCAGATCGCGCTGGTCGAGGATCCGCTGCTCGTGGATGCAGGCGCCGAACTCGGACTCCACGAGGTCCTCGAAGGTGGTGAGGATGAGCTCGACCCTGAAGGTCCGGCTGCAGCTCTCGACGTAGGATCGGAAGCGCCCGTCGAGCTCGGCGACCGGAAGCCCGCGGCGCGCGGCGAACGTCCAGTCGATGCCGCGCATGCTGTCGAGAACGGCCTCATTCGGCGGCAGCTCGAGATCCACCAGGTGGTGGATGCCGACGTAGGAGCCGTCGTGGACCTCGCGGTTGTGGGCCCAGGCGTAGTCGAGGTCGTCGAGCGCCGCCTCGATGGTGGCCATGTCCCCCGCGTTGGCGATCAGCTTGACGCCGATGACGTCGTCCACCCGCTGGCGCTCGGGGTCGAGAGCGATCCGCCCGGAACGGATGCGGTCGGCGACCAGCCGTTCCGCGGCGCCGCGGATTCCGGCGGGTGTGCTCGGCGGCCGGTCGTTGACGACGATCTCGGCGGCGGCGCGCGGCCGGCTGGCGGCCAGCGCCTCGGCCACCTTTTCGACCTCGGCCGAAAGCTGGGCGGCCACCCTGCGCGATACCTTGTCGGCGATCCGACGGATGCGCTTGCGTCGGATGATCGCCGCGAGACGGCCGTTGCGGTGGGTGACGATCGACATGCGCACCGGGGTGCGCGGAAAGAACTCTTCGGGCAGCTGGCGGTACCAGTCGATGAGCTCGGCGACCCGCGACGTCGGATGGGCGGCGGCGGCGACGATCGCCTCGCGGAGCTCGTCCTTGTTGGTCGTGCGTTCGAGATAGAGGTCTTCGCGCCGGCACACCCGGCACAGATCGGCGACGAACCGGCGAACGGTGGGCGCCGTGATCGCCCGTTCGAAGGCGAAGATCTCGGTCAGCACCCGGCCGTCCTCGGGTTCGACGCGGTCGGCCAGCCACCGCATGGCGACGTCGAACAGACGATCACGATGTGTCAGACCGGAGAGGTACACCAGAGAAAACCTTCAGGTTGATTGCGCCCGGCGCCGGCGGACGGACGCTCCGACCATGGTACAGCCGAAGCCGTGCCGGTGGCCAGTCCCTGCGCTGCGACTCAGAATACGCGGCGGGTGCGGGCGTATTGTCGTCATGGCGTCCTCGTCCGCGACGGCGGTTACACTGGGTCCCGACATGGACGATGCAGCCGACAGGGTCGAGATCTCGTGTGAGTCGTGCGGCGCACAGGTGGTGGTCGAGCCGCTCGAACGGACCTCGCGCTGCCCCTACTGCGACTCGCCGTCGGTCATCGATCGCCCGGCCACCAGGGACCGCCCCGACCCGGTCTTCGGCATCGGTTTTGCGGTCGACCGAAGACAGGCCGAGGGTCTGGTTCGCGGCTTCCTCGGCCGCAGGAGGCTGGCGCCGTTCGGGCTCGCGCGGGCGGCCGCGGAAAAGGTGGAGGGGGTGTACGTCCCGGCCTATCTGTACTCGGCAGTTGCCGATTCCCGCTACGCGGCGCGCATCGGCGAGGACTACTGGGTGACCGAGACGGTCCGCGACTCGAAGGGGCGAACCAGCACCCGGCGCCGTCGAGCAACCGAGCTGTGCGACCTCCAGGGTCCCCACCGGATATACCTCGGCGACGTGGTGGTCACCGCCTCGCGTGGGGTTTCCAACGACGAGCTCGAGTCTGCAGAACCCTACAACCTGGAGGAGCTCCGGAGATACACCCCGGGGTTGGTGGCGGGTTGGAGTGCGGAGGAGCCGTCGCTGACGCGCGAGGAATGTCTGGCACTCGCACGTCGCGAAGCAACCGCCAAGGTCGGCCGGTTGCTGCGCGCGTTCATGCCCGGCGACAGCGTGCGCGGGCTCGACCACAGGAGCGACTTCGAGATGGAGAGCGCCGATCTCACCGTGCTGCCCCTGTGGGTCTTCGCCATGCGGTACGCGGCGGACCAGCCTCCGGTCCGGGTCCTCGTCAACGGCCAGACCGGGAAGGTGTCGGGCACGGTGCCGACCTCGTGGAAGAAGGTCGGGATCATCGCGGCGGTCATTCTCGGTTTCCTCGCGGTCCCGTTTCTGGTGGCCGTGATCGCGGAGCTGCTGCGATGACGCCGGGGACCTCGGCCTGTACACGGTGTGCGAGCCCCCTCGAGAGGGAGGACCTGCGGTGTCCTATCTGCAACGCGGCAGCGCCGCAAACCGTCGCCGCGGACCTCGAACGGACCACCGTCGAGGTGCTGCGCTGCAGAGGCTGCGGCGCCGCGGTGTCGTACGACGTGCGCGCCCGGGCTCCGGCCTGCGCCTTTTGCGGCTCGGTGATGCAGGTCGAGGTGCCCGAAGACCCGCTCGAGCAGGCGCAGCACTGTCTTCCGTTCACGGTCGACCGTGCACACGCCGAAGCGGCGTATCGGCGCTGGCTCGGCGGTCTGGGTTGGTTCCGTCCCTCCGATCTCGGTTCGGCCAGCCGGGTGGAGTCGATGACACCGCTGTGGTGGGTGGGGTGGGTTTTCGACGCCGAGGTCGCCGTGACCTGGGCCGCCGACAGCGATGCCGGCGCCCGCCGCGCCGACTGGGCGCCGCACGGCGGTGAGACCGGGTTCGCGTTCGAGAACGTGGTGGTGTCGGCCTCGCGCGGATTGTCGGCTTCGGAAACCGGCTCTCTGATCCCGACCTACGATCTGGAATCCGCGACGGCGGTTCCCGACGAGCAGCCGCCGGGGACCACCTTCGAGCAGTTCGACATGCCGCGTTCGTCGGCCCGCAGACGGGTCGCGGCCGTTGTTGACGGCCTGGTGAAGAGTCGGCTCGAACGCGACGCCATCCCGGGTTCGAGGTTTCGCAATATCCACGCGGCGCTGGTGCTGCGACGACTGGTGACCCGCCGTTTCGCCTTCCCGTCCTACGTGGTGGCCTACCGCTACCGGGAATCGCTCCACCGGGTTGTGATCTCCGGCCAGGATGCGACGTGCCTCGTGGGCTCCGCGCCCTACTCAACGGCCAAGATCCTTACGGCGGTATTCGGCGGCCTGTTCGCTGCGGCGATCGTGATCGCGCTGATCGCGGCCCTCTAGAACGTTCACACGCAGAACGTTGCAACGTTTGATCGCCCTCAGGAACCCGGAAGTCTGGTGGAGCGGAGTTGCGGGTGTCGGCGAAATGCCCTATGTTGTGGTCGGGTGCGCACCGATCCGACCGGACGGTGACGGCTGACACCCGGAGTACCAACACCACGGACTTGATCGGAAGGACAGGTACCGTATGAACGCGAGACCCACCTATGGCCTGATCGGCCGCGGGCGTGTGGCGACCCACATGGCCCGCTACCTCGAGTTCGAGACGCGGCCCGTCGTCACCTGGCACAGGGGCATGGCGTCGTCGCCCGAGAGGGCCCTCGACGGCGCCGACATCATCCTGCTGGCGGTCTCCGACGATGCCATCCCGTCCCTTATAGGCGACCACCCGGAGCTGAACGACCGGCCGCTCGTGCATTTTTCGGGCAGCCTCGTGGTCGATGGAGTGCCGGGATTCCACCCCCTCATGACGTTTGGACCTGAGCTTTATGACCGTGCGACCTATCGCTCGATCCCCTTCATCACCGAAATCGGACACTCGGGATTCACCGAGCTTTTTCCAGGCCTCGTGAACCCGTCGTGGCCGATCGACCCCGCGCTCAAGCCGCTCTACCACGCACTGTGTGTGCTCGGCGGCAACTTCACGACGCTCGTGTGGTCCAAGGTCTTCGAAGACTTCGAAGACCGCCTCGGGGTCCCTGGCGAGGCGCTTGGACCCTATCTGGCCCAGACCTGCCACAACACGTCCCGGTCGCGCCGGGCGGCCTTGACCGGCCCGATGGTCCGCGGCGATCGCGAGACCGTGGCGCGGGACCTCCTCGCTCTGGAGGGCGATCCCGCGGCGCAGGTGTACCGAGCCTGTGCAGCGATGTTCGATCTCGAGGAGGTGGCGAAATGATCGTCCAGGACTTCTCACGCAGAAAACGTGAAGGCGTGCCGATCTCGATGGTGACCTGCTATGACAGCTGGAGCGCAGCCCTCATCGCCGGGACCGACATCGACTGCGTGCTGGTGGGCGACAGCCTGGCCATGGTGGTGTACGGCCACGACACCACCCTGCCCGCGGACATCGACACCATGGCCGCGCACACCGCGGCGGTGCGGCGGGGCATGCCCGGGAAGTTCCTGATCGGCGACCTGCCGTTTCTGTCGTATCGCAAGGGGCTCGACATCGCGGTCGGCAACGTCGGCAAGCTGATGAGCGCCGGCGCCAACGCGGTCAAGCTCGAGGGTGCCGCCGGCAACGTCGAGCTGGTGCGGCACCTCGTCGAGTCGGGGGTTCCGGTGATGGGCCACCTCGGGCTGACCCCGCAGTCGGTGCACCAGCTCGGTGGTTTCAAGGTCCAGGCGCGGGGAGATGACGACGCGGCTCGGCTGGTCGATCAGGCGCGCAGCCTCGAGGAGGCGGGGTGCTTCGCACTGGTCCTCGAGGCGGTGCCGGCTGCGGTCGCCCGCACTGTCACCGCGGCCCTGGCCATCCCGACCATCGGCATCGGCGCCGGACCCGATGTGGACGGCCAGGTGCTGGTCCTCCAGGACCTGCTCGGTGTCACCACGGCGTTCCGGCCGAAGTTCGTGCGCACCTGGATGGACGGCTCGACACTGATCCGGGACGCCCTCCAGGCCTACCACCGCGACGTCACGACGCGTGCGTTCCCCAACGGCGAGGAGAGCTACCGGTGATGGAAATCATCTCGAGAGTTGACGCGGCGCGAGATCGGTGTCGTACGATTCGCGACAGCGGAGCGAGCCTCGGGTTCGTACCCACCATGGGGGCCCTCCATCCCGGCCACCTGAGCCTGATGGAACGGGCACGGCGCGACAACGATCGGGTTGCGGTCTCGATCTTCGTCAACCCGACCCAGTACGACGATCCCGACGACCTCGTGCGCTACCCGCGGCCCTTCGAAGCCGACGTGGCGGCCTGCGAGCGGGCGGGTGTGGACCTGGTCGTGGCGCCCGACACCGACGAGATCTACCCCGACGGCTACCGGTTCAAGGTGACGGAGTCGACGGTGAGCCGCGAGCTCGAAGGCGCCTACCGCGACGGCCACTTCGACGGGGTGCTGACGGTGGTCCTCAAGCTGCTCAATATCGTCCGACCGCAGCGGGCGTACTTCGGCGAAAAGGACTGGCAGCAGCTCGAGCTGGTTCGCGACATGGCGGGCGCACTCTTCGTCGACACCGAAATCGTCGCCTGCCCGACGGTGCGCGAGGCCGACGGGCTCGCCATGAGCTCGCGCAACGCCTTGCTGACCGGGGAGGATCGCCGGCTCGCGCCGCTTTTTCACGAGGTGCTGTCGGCCGGCGGTGCGACGGCGGAGATGGTGGACTCACTCGCAGCCGCGGGTTTTCAAGTCGACTACATCGAGCGCAGGGGCGACCGGGTGCTCGGCGCGGTGCGCCTGGGGAAGGTGAGGTTGATCGACAATGTCGAGGCTCTAGGGTCCTCTTGCAGATCACCGGTTCCATCGCCGCCTTCAAGGCGGCCGCGTTGGCCTCGCTGCTCACCCAGGACGGTTTCGAGTCCAGTGCGTGGCGTCGGAGGGCGGGCTGCGGTTCCTCGGCGAGCCGACCCTGGAGGGGCTCACCGGCAAACCGGTGCTGAGCGATCTCTTCGAGCGCGGCCGCGCACTCGACCACATCAGTCTGGTCGACTGGGCGGACCTGCTGCTGGTCTACCCGGCCACCGCCAACCACATCACGCGGCTGCGCGCCGGGCTCGCCGACGACCTCATCGGCACCCTCTTCCTCGCCAACAACTTCCGCAAACCCTACTGGCTGGCGCCGGCGATGAACAGCCATATGTTCGCCCACCCGGCGGTCGCCGAGGCCCTCGCCACCCTCGAGCGATGGGGCTGCCGTGTCCTGCCGACCGGCGAGGGGCGGCTCGCCTGCGGCACCGTCGGTTACGGTCGACTGCTCGAGCCCGAAGCCATGCTCGAACAGATTCGCGAGGCCCTCGGATGAGGGTGCTGATCACCGCCGGCGGCACCGAGGAGCCGGTCGACGGCATCCGTCGGTTGACCAACCGTTCCACCGGGGCGACGGGGGCGGCGATCGCGGAGTTTTTCGCAGCCGCCGGCGCCGAGGTGCTGCTGCTGCACGCCGAGGGAGCTGCCGTGTCGGGGCCGCCGGGAGCGAGGGAGGACTTTGTCTCGTTTGCCGATCTCGAGGCGGCGCTTCGCCGCCGGCTTGGCGCCGAGCACTGGGATGTGGTGATCCACCTCGCCGCGGTCGGCGACTACTCGGTGGCCTCGGTGGAGGTGGACGGACGGACGATCGAAACCGTCGGTCGCGGCAAGATCGGCAGCGGCCGCGAGGTGGTCATCCGCCTGCGGCCGAACCCCAAGCTCCTCGACAGCCTGCGGGCGTGGTCCTCAAACCCCGAGATCACGGTGGTGGGTTTCAAGCTCACCAACGACTCCGATCCGGTCAGCCGCACGTCGCAGGTGAAATCGCTGCTCGACCGCGGCGTCGCGGACCTGGTCGTCCACAACGACCTCAGCGAGATCGATGCGACGCGGCACGTCGCGACCATCTACGGTTCCGCCGGGGAAGTCGGTCGAACATTCACCAAACAGCAGCTGGCCGAGAAGCTCCACCGGCTGCTCACCACAGGAGAACTGCCATGAAGCTCTGCCTCGATGTCGGCAACTCACAGATCTACGGGGGGCTCTTCGACGAGGACGTCCTCCGCATGCGTTTCCGCAGGATCACCCAGCGCGGAGCCTCCTCGGACGAACTCGGGGTCTTCTTCAGGCAGGTGGTGCGCGAGAACGGCCGCGAGCCGGCCCAGGTGCAGTCGATCGGATTCTGTTCGGTGGTTCCCGACATCAACCACTCGCTGGTCAACGCCTGTCGGCGGTACTTCGATCTCGAACCCTTCGCCCTCCGGGCGGGGGTCAAGACCGGGCTCAAGATCCGCTACAAAAATCCCGGCGAGGTCGGCGCCGACCGCATCGCGGGCGCCATCGGCGCGGTCGCGCGGTACCCGGACCGCGACGTGATCATCGTCGATCTCGGGACCGCTACAACCGTCGAGGCGGTGTCGGGCGCGCGCGAGTATCTCGGCGGCGCCATTGTTCCGGGCCTGATGATCTCCATGCGCGCTCTCGAGGAGAACACGGCAGGGCTGCCCAAGGTGGAGATCGTGCGCCCGGATCAGACCTGCGGCCGCTCGACCGTAGAGAGCATCCAGTCGGGGCTCTACTGGGGGCACGTGGGGATGGTCCGCGAAATCCGCGACCGTCTGGTCCGCGAGTGTTTCGACGGCCGCACGCCGGTGGTGGTGGGTACCGGCGGATTTGCCGGGCTCCTCAACGAGGCCGGGGTGTTCGACGCCGTGCACCCGGATCTCGCTCTCGAGGGTGTGCGGATCGCACAGGAGATGAACCAGTGATGATCGAGATGCTCAAATCCAAGATCCACCGCGCCACCGTCACCGGCGCCGACCTCGACTACACCGGTTCGGTGTCGATCGACCCCGCCCTGTGCGAAGCCGTCGGCCTGCGCGAGTTCGAAAAGGTGGACGTGCTCGACATCGACAACGGTGCGCGCCTGACCACGTACGTGATTCTGGGCGACCCCGGGGAGGTCTGTCTCAATGGCGCCGCCGCGCGGCTCATCCACAAGGGCGACCGGGTGATCATCGTCGCCTACGCCCAGCTCGAAGAGGCCGAGGCGGAAACCTTCCGGCCGCGTGTCGTGCTCGTGGACGAGACCAACCGGATCAGCGGCAGCCTCTGACCTCGTGCGGGGCTCGGCGCCGAGCGAAGGTCCACGCCCTGTGCTACGCTCGCGGTCGATGGCGTTCTGCGCTCGAACGAGGTGAGACGATGACCGATGCAAAAATCGCCGGCAAGAAACCAGAAGTCCTCAAGCTGATGCCGGGCACCTATTGGTGGTGCGCCTGCGGCCGCTCGAGCGGGCAACCCTTTTGCGACGGGTCGCACGCCGGCAGCACGTTCCGGCCGGTTCGCTTCGAACTCGAGCATTCGCGGTCGGTGACGCTCTGCATGTGCAAGCGAACCAAAAGCCCGCCCTACTGCGACGGGTCGCACGGGAAGCTCTAGCCCCTAGCCCGCTTCTCTCACCGGGCGCCGGCGGCGGCCGTCGCGGCCCCCGGATCGCTCCCGCACACAACCAGCAGCGGGGTACCGTCACGGATGATGTGGAGCAGGGCCCGCGCGTCCTCCGGCTGCGTCACGACGACCAGAGCCGGCGGCGGCAGAGCGGGTGTTTTCCCCCACAGCCGTCGCCACCCTGATCCGAGGCGGTCGGCCACCCGCCGCCACCCGCCGATCGGGGGGTCGGGGCCGAGCTGGAGTTCCCAGGAGTTGTCGAGGCCGACCGCGATCTGCACCGGCGTGTCGCGATCGGGGTTCGGCACCGGGGTCGGCGAGTCGGCGTCTTCGTCGTAGGGCACCAGGGTCGGCGGCGCCACGACCGCCCGCCACTCGATCGCGGGGTCGCCTACCACCTTCCACACGGCAGGCAGAAAACCGGACAGCTCTTGCGCCTCCTCGCCCGGTGCCCGCCGCACCACCAACCGCACGGCCTGCACCGGAATCCGTTCGAGCTCCATCCCGCGGACCATGATCTGAAGCGCGTCGGCGTCGACGTCGAGGCGCAGGTAGAGGGCGGGCGCCTTGGCCAGCGCGAGCTCGAGCTGGACGGCCGAGTCGCCGGCCGCAGCCGGCGCCGCGCTAATACAGATAGACGCGAGCGCCCACAGGAATCGTCTGATAGACATACTCGAGGTCCTCGTTGCCGAGTCGCACGCAACCGTGGGTGACCCCCTGGCCGAGGAGGGTCTGGAAAAGGGTGCCGTGAATGATGTAACCGTCACCGAGGTAGAGAGCGTAGCGGCCGAGCGATACCCGGTCGACGCGAAGGGAGACGTCCTTCGGCGGTTCGAAACCCTCCTCGATGAACGCCCAGTCGGGCTTGGTCCAGATCGGGTTGCGCACCTTGGAGATCACCCGTCGCTCGCCGAGCGGGGTGTCGAAGGTCCACGTCTTCTTCCCCGACGGGTGGACGAGCACAGTTCCGCTGCCCGTCGAGCACACCGCCTCGCGCAGCAGGGTGTCGCCGTCGTAGACCAGCAGACGGTTGCGGTAGGTGTCGATGACGATGTGGAGGCCCCTCGGCTGCAGGCCCGCGAGACGGCTGGCGGCGCGTTCCTCGGCCTTCGGGTCGACCTCTGCCGCGCTGCAGAACTCCGCACGGTGGTCGACGGGATGCACCGTCGTGCGGGTCCCGAGGGCGGTCTGCAGGATCAGGAGGGTGAGGAGGAAAAGGACGGAGGCGCCGCCGATCCACAGCGGCCACGGGGAGCGGGGTGGCGGCGACGGCGGCGGAGCGGCAATTTCGAGTTGTTCGGTTTCCATCACAGAGTCCCGACGATGGTGACCGGGGTGCCGACCCGGACCTTTGAATACAGCCGGTCCATATCTTCGTTGCTGAGGGCCACGCAACCGTCGGTCCAATCGCGGCCGGTGCCGCCGTGGCCGTGGATCTCGATCAGACTGCCGGCCCCGGTCCCGCGGCGCACCTCGCCGCTCGCCTCGGCTGCGCGGTAGCGCCGCAGATCGGCGGCGTTGGGGTAGTCGATGAGGAGGGCCAGATAGTATTTGGTGGCGCCGCCCGCCTTTTTGACGGTCACCTTGTAGTGGCCCTCGGGAGTGGCCCGGTCGCCGGTGTGGAGCTTGCGCTCGAGCCCGTTGCCGCCGAGCTCGGCCGCGAACACCGCCCGTTCGCGGCCGTTCTCGTAGAGATGCAGTCGGCGCCGGAACTTGTCGACGATGATGGCCGCGCGGCCGGTGCGCCGCGATTCCTTGATGGTCTCGTTGGCCTGCTCACGCCACAGCGCGAGCAGAGTCGGGTCGGAAAACCGCTCGACGCTCCGGCTCCACGAGTGATCGAGACCCGCGGCGACCACCACGGCCTCCTCCGCGTGCTCGATGGCGGTGACGTAGTCACCGTTCTCGGCGAGCCTGCGGGCGGTCGTCGCGTGGTAGCGGGCGGATGCGGTTTCGCCGGCGGTCCGGCCGTCGACCCCGGCCGATCCGATCCTGCCCTCCGCCGCGACGATACGGGACTCGGCGCGGGCCAGGAGCGATGCGAGCCGTGCGGCCTGTCCGGCGCGCACGCTCCGCACCGCGGTGAGAGTGCGTTGCGCTCTGACCATGGCGCTGTTCCAGGCGGCCGACGAGCGGCCCGTCTCACGGCGCCAGCGGGGGGCCGCGTTCTGGCGCACGGTCTCCACTTCGGCGGCGGCCATCAGGCGTTCGATCTCGGCCGCGGCCTCCGGGTCCGTCGAATGCACGTCACGGATGGCCCGCTTGAGCGCCGCACGAAAACCGTCCCACTCCGCAGGGATCGGGCGGCGCCTGCGCACAGGCGGCCGCCATCGCTGCCGCAACCAGACAGGCGGCACAAAAAAGGAACCGGCGGCGAGGCGCCGCCGGTGTCCATCGATCCGCGAGCAGGGTCAGCAACCGAGCGTGGCCTTGGCATTCTCCAGGTCGGCGACAACCGCGGCGAGACCCTCGAGCAGACCGTCGGCCATCGCGTCGGCCTCGAAGTAATTGCCGGTGTCCGCGGTCGCCTGCACGTCGACGAGCTGCGTCCGCAGACCGTCCACGTTGCCGCGCATGATCTCGAGATCGCCCGCGAAACCCTTCGGCCGCTTGCGGCACGTGGCGAGAGACGCCAGCATCTCGTCCGCCGTAACCAGCTGCGCCTCGATGGTGGCGATGGCATCCGCCACCGCGACCGCCATCGCTTCCTTGCCCGCCACCGCGGCATCCTTGGCCGCCGCGGCCGATTCCTGGGCCGTAGTCAGCATCTGGGACGCCTGCTTGTACGACCGGGTGAGGGCGAACTTGGCGTTCTGGACCTCGACCTCGGCGACCGCCGCGTTGACAGCCGCTTGCGCAGCTTCCCAGGCTTCCGGTGCGTAGGTGGCGGCTTCCGCATCTCCGGCCGCCTGCAGCGCGCTCTGCGCCTGGTTGATGGCATCCACTGGCGCCTTGGCGCAGGCGCTCAGGCCGACGATCGCCAGGGCGACCACCACTGTGACAAACACTCGACGACTCTGTGACATCTCATCCTCCTGATGTGGGGGTCCCGTGGCCGCCGACCGTGGTAATCGCCGCGGTGAGGGGGCGGCCCGAGGGCCCCGAGTAATCCCTTCACGCCGCGGCTCGTGCAGATGGAATATACACCACGAATCAAGACCCCGGGGGGGTCTTCGCCCCCCAGATCGAGATCGGGCCTTCAGCGAACCGGTTCGCGCGCGACCAGCGGCGCGGTGTCAGTCTGCTCGACGTGGCAGGAAGTGCAGACCCAGCGGGCGCCGGCGACGTCGTTTCCCTGGACCTCCGGCGAGGTGCGGAGGTCCACCTGGTGGCTCGCCGGCAGCGCCGGGGCTCCCATGTCCGGGGCGGCGTCCGGATCGTGGCAGTCGAGGCACGGGTTCTCGCTCAGGGTGATCGGCCCGAGGTCGGCGATGGAGTGCGGGATGGCCGGTGGGAAGTCGGCGTTGGGCCGCGGCCGCAGCTCGCTCTCGCCGGGTTCCGCGGTGTTGAAGGCGATCGGCTGTTGTTCGGGCTGTTCGAAGGCAGTGCCGGGGGCGAGCCCGATCTTCGAATCGGGAATCCCGGCTGCCGCGGCGAGCCGGCTGGGGAGGTGGTGTCGTCTCGGTCACGGCCGGCGCCTTGCCCGAGGCGCAGCTCCACGAAAGGGCGATGGACAACAGAACGAACAGGGGGTTTTTCATCGCATCCTCCGCTTCAGGCCTTCGAGACCCGGACCGCGCACTTTTTGAAGTCCGTCTCCTTGGAGATCGGACAGGTGGCGTCGAGGGTCACCTTGTTGATCGGCACCCCCTCGTCGAACCAGGGGACGTAGACCATGCCCCGGGGCATCCGGTCGCGGCCGCCGATCTCGACCACCGCCGTGACCTTGCCGCGGCGCGATTCGATCAAGGCCACGTCGTTGCGTTCGAGACCGCGGGCCTCGGCGTCGGCGGGATGCATGAAGACCTGGGCCCTGGGTTGCGCGGCGTTGAGCTCGGGCACCCGTCCGGGTCATCGAACCGGAGTGCCAGTGTTCGAGCACTCTGCCGGTGCACAGCCACAGCTCGTAGTCTCCACCGGGGCTCTCGGCCGGCGCCGCATAGGGGCGGAAGAAGATCTTGGCCTTGCCGGCCAACGACACCGGGTCGCCGCCGCCGGGGCCGGCCAGCGTGCCTTCCTTGAGCGACTTCACCGCGGGCCCGTAGAAATCGAACGCGGCGCCGTTCGTGACGTAGGTGTCGTGCTCGCCGTTGAAACGCCAGAGCGTCTCCTTGCCGTCGACCACCGGCCACCGCAGACCGCGGACGTCGTCGCGGTAGTAGGTGTCGAAGGGCGCGAGGTCGTGGGCATGGTGGAGCCCGAACTGGCGGTACTCCTCGAAGAGCGCCTTCTCGGGGAACCAGTCGAGACCTCCGGCATCCACGGTGCAACAGGCGTGGCCGGCGCCCACCGGGTCGGGCCAGGCGATCGCGCGGGCGTCCGGGGTGGCGAAGAGCACCTCGTACAGGGTCTGGTCCGGGCGGTAACCGAGCTTCCCGGCTGCGGCGACCACGTCCGGCAGCTTGCCGTCGGCGAAGCCCTCGGCAACGAGACCCGGCACCGGTTGTTCACCCCACACCTCGGCCAGGGTGAAGCGCTTGGAGAACTCGAGCATCTGCCAGACGTCCGAACGGGCCTCACCCGGCGGCGCCACCACCTGCCGCCACGCCTGGGTGCGGCGCTCGGAGTTGCCGTAGAGCCCCCACTTCTCGAAGTGGCCGGCGCAGGGCAGGATCAGATCCGCCACCTTGCACGAGTAGGTGGGGTAGATGTCCGACACCACGATGAAGCAGTCCTTTTCGCGCGCCGCGGTCAGCCAGTGGTTGGCGTTGGCGGTGGACTGGAAGGGGTTGGTGACCTGCACCCACAGCCATCTCAGCGATGCCCGACTCGAGGTCGCGCATCATCTGGGTGATGTGGCTCCCGGGCTTGGGGTTGATGGTGCCGGCGGGGAGCTTCCAGATCTCCTCGGACCGCGCGCGGTGGGCGGGGTTGTCGACCACCATGTCGGCGGGAAGCCGGTGGCAGAAGGTCCCCACCTCGCGGGCGGTGCCGCAGGCCGACGGCTGGCCGGTGAGCGAGAAGGCGCCGGAGCCCGGCTTGGCCTGCTTGCCGGTGAGGAGGTGGACCATGTAGGCCTGCTCGTTGACCCACGTGCCGCGGGTGTGCTGGTTGAAGCCCATGGTCCAGAAGGACACCACCTTGCGGGCGGGGTCGGCGTAGAACCGGGCGAGCAGCTGCAGCTTGGTCTTGAAGTCCTCGATGTCCTCGTCGGGGTCGCCCTTGGCGAGCTCGGCCGTGAAGTCGAGGGTGTAGGGCTCGAGGCCTTTCTTGAACTCGTCGAAGGAGATCAGCCAGTGGGCGCCGGCGCCCGCAGCGGCCTTCTGTTCGACCACGTGGTGCTCGTCAGGGTCGAGGCCCTGGGCGATCGCCTCGTCGCGGGTGAGGGTCACGACCCGCTGCCGCGCCAGGGTGTCGAGCTCGGCCGGGAAAGCGTGCGCGTCCGTCGACGGCATGCCGTAGCCGATGTCGTTGGGACCGGTGGCGAAGACGCAGTGGGCGTCGACGAAGGCGGTGTCGACCGCATCGCGCTTCACGATCTCGCGCGCGATGTAGTTCCAGATCGCGAGGTCGGTCTGCGGTTTGATGATCAGCTCGAGGTCGGCGCATTCGGAGGTGCGGTTGGAGTATGTCGTGAGGTTGACCAGCTTCACGTTCTTCGTGCGCATCCGGTGGTCGACCACCCGCGCCCACAGCATGGGGTGCATCTCCGCCATGTTGGCGCCCCAGGTGACGACGGTGTCGGTGAGCTCGATGTCGTCGTAGCAGCCGGCCGGTTCGTCGATACCGTAGACCTGCATGAAGGCGGCCACCGCGGAAGCCATGCAGTGGCGGGCGTTGGGGTCGAGGTTGTTGGTCCGCCAGCCGGCCTTGGCGAGCTTGACCGCCGCGTAGCCCTCGGGAATCGTGTACTGGCCCGAGCCCATGATGCCGACCCCGGTCGGGCCGAGCTCTCCATACACCCTTTTGAACTGGCGCTCCATTTCGTCGAACGCGCGCTCCCACGAGACCTCCGTGAAGTCGCCCTGCTTGTCGAACCGGCCGTCCTTCATCCGCAGCAGCGGTTTGTGGAGCCGGTCGGCGCCGTAGAGGATCTCGGCGTTGGCGTAGCCCTTGGCGCACAGGAGACCGCGGTTGACCGGGTTGGCGGGGTCGCCCTTGACCGCCGCGACGTGGCCGTCGCGCGTGCCGACGACGACGCCGCAGCCGACGCCGCAGAAGCGGCAGACGCTCTTCTCCCAGGTGATGCCGCTTTCGGTGCCGGCCGGATCGGAGGCGTCCGCCATCGGCACGCCCACCGCGGCGGCGGTGGCGGCGGCCACGCTCGACTTGACGAAGTCTCTGCGCGAGATGTCTGTCTTCATGGTGTACCTCCGGGGGTGCTCGTGTCGGGTTCGTTCGTCTCCGTCCTGGGAGTGGAGGACCAGATCGGCGGCGAGCACGCCGGGCCGTGCCGTGATGCAGAGGCCCGACACGCTCCACTCGGTTGCCGTCATGTCTCTCTCCGATGGTTTGTCCGCTTGAATCGTACTCGCCAAATCCATGATCCCGCGAATACCAGAGTAGGTCGTCCGCTCGGCGGTTCCTTGACCGTGGTCAAGTCGGGCGCTGTTCGGGTCATCTCAGCCACAGCCAGAGGGCGGCTACAGCCAGGGTCACGATGGTCACCGGGATGCCGACGCGGGCGTGTTCGCGCCACCCGATGTCGACTCCGAGGCGCGCGGCCTGGTCGATCACGATGATGTTGGCACCGAGCAAGGCGATGCCGGTGCGGTCCAGGGCAAGGCCCGGCAGGCGGCCGAGAAACATACCCGCGTAAACCACGGCGAAGACGACGACGACCAACCAGTCCACGGCGCCGAGTGTGCGCCGGGCCCCTGCATCGCGCAAGCGCGCGACGGCTTGACGACAGTTGCATATGTGCTCATAATATTGAGAATTGTTCCGACATCCATTCTCACTGAATGATATCCTCGCGGACGCTGCGGAACGGAACACAGGAGGCGTCGATGGATTTTCCCGTCTTCCATCTCGATTTTCTCGGCAACCGGATGTTGATCGCCCTGATCGCGGTCGTCCACGTCTTCATCAACCACTCGCTGGCGGTCGGCGCCATGCCGCTGGTGACCGCGCTGGAGTGGTGGGGCCACCGTCGCGGCGACGAGCGGTGGGATCTCCTGGCCTACCGCGTCCTGACGGTGTGCTTCGTCATCACCACCACCGTCGGCGCGCTCACCGGGGTCGGCATCTGGCTTTCGACCTCGCTGGTCAACCCCTACGCCATCGGCAGCCTGATCCGGGTCTTCTTCTGGGCCTGGTTTGCCGAGTGGCTGGTCTTCGTCGCCGAGGTCGTCTTCATCATGATCTACTACCTGACCTGGAAGAAGATGCGGGAGCGCAAGGCGGCGCACATCGCCATCGGCGCCGTCCTCAGCCTTTTCTCGTGGGTGACCATGGCCATCATCACCGCCATCCTCGGCTTCATGATGGACCCCGGCGCCTGGACCGCACGGGAGACCTTCCTCTCCGGCGTCTTCAACCCCATCTACCTGCCGCAGCTCGCCTTCCGCACCCCGGTCGCGATGGTGGCCGCGGGGTGGCTCGCGCTCTTCCTCGCTTTCTTCTTCACGCGTTCAGACCGCGAGCTTCGCCACCGGGCCGTGCGCGTGATCTCCGTGTGGTCTCTGGTCTGGTTGCCCCTGGCCGCTGCCGGTGCCCTCTGGTACTGGCGGGTGATCCCGGAGTGGATGGAGCTCAATGTGCCCATCGCCCTCGGGACCCAGCGGTTCGCAACCTGGTACGACCAGCTCATCGTGGTGCTGGCTGTCATGGTGGTGACGGTCACGGTGGTGGCCGTGGTGGGTGCGACGATGCCGAGGAGGATGCCGGGGGTCGCGCTGCTCGCGCCCTTCGCCATGACCCTGGTGCTGCTGGGCTCCTTCGAGCGGGTGCGCGAGTTCATCCGCAAGCCCTACGTCATCGGCGACTACATGTATGCCAACGGACTCCGGGTGGCGGACTACCCGCTCTACAAGGAGGAGGGTGTGCTGCGCCACGCCACCTACACCTCGGTGCGGAACGTCACCGATGACAACGGTGTCGAGGCCGGGGCCGAGGTCTTCCGGCTCACCTGCACCCGGTGTCACACCGCCACCGGGGTCAACGCCGTCACTGACCGGCTGCGGGACCTCTACGGAAACGGCGACTGGGACCGCGACACCGTCAAGTACTACCTTCTTGGCATGCACACCGCGCGCCCTTTCATGCCGCCGTTCCCGGGCACCGAGCGTGAGGCCGGCGCTCTGGCCGACTACCTGCTCGATCTGCGCGCCGTCAGGCGTCCGGTGATCGGCGCGCAGGACGCGGGGGTCGTCATACCCGATGCGCCCGGGACAGGTGCGGAAGGAGGCGTGTGATGGGCCCGCTGCCGATCCCCAAGGACTTCCTCCTTCCCCTGCCGGCGTCGCCGCTTGATCTCCAGGTGACCCTGGTGCTCCTCTTTCTGGCCCACCTCCTCTTCGTCAACCTGATGGTCGGCGGTTCGATACTGACCCTGGCGTACGAGGTGCGCGGGCGGCGGCGGCCGGAGCTCGATCTTCTGGCGAAAAAGATCGCCGGCACGGTGACCATCAACAAGAGCCTGGCCGTGGTCCTCGGGGTCGGGCCGCTGCTGGCCATGAACGCCCTCTACGCCCTCTGGTTCTACACCGCCAACAGCCTCACCGGCCGCGCGTGGATCATGACGGTGCCGCTGGTGATCGCCGCCTTCCTGCTGCTCTATGCCCACAAGTACAGCTGGCAGACGTTGGCCGACCGCAAGGGGCTCCACCTCACCCTCGGCGCCGCGGGAACGACCTTGCTGCTGTTCGTGCCGTTCATTTTCCTCGCCAACATCAACCTCATGCTCTTCCCCGACCGCTGGCTCGAGGTCGAGGGCTTCCTCTCGACCGTGCTGCTGCCCAACGTGGTGCCGCGCTTCCTCCACTTCGTGCTCGCGTCGGTGGCGGTGACGGCGCTCTTCCTCGCCGGGTGGCTGTGTCGAAAAGGCTTTGACTTCGAGGCCGCGCTGCCCGGCGTTGACCGCTGTGAGACCCGCCGCGAGCTGCTCGCCGCCGCCTTCGGCGCCACCGCCCTCCAGTTGGTGGCCGGCCCGCTGGTCCTGATGACTCTGCCGCCGAACGGATTCTCCTGGCTGATGCTCGGCAACCTCACCCTCGCCGTGACCCTCGGCGTCACCGCTCTGGTCTTGCTGTGGCGGGAGATGGCCGAGCGCGGGACCCTGACCGCCCGTTACTGGGGGATCGTCGTGCTGCTCGGGTGCACGGTCGGACTGATGGTCTTTGTCCGCCACCTCTACCGCGAGGAGGCGATCGCTCCCCACCGCGCCCTGGTCGCCGCGCACACCGAGGCTTTCCGCGCCGCCTCTCTCGGCGCCGAGATGCGGCTCGCCGCCGGCATGCCCCGCCTCGGCGGCGCCGAAGTGGTGGTGTCGCCAGGTGAGCGGACCTTCCGCTCGGTGTGCATGGCCTGCCACGCCGCCAACGAGCGCCGGGTCGGCCCGCCCCTGACCGAGATCGTCGACATCTATGCAGGCAACCCGGACGGCCTCATCGCCTGGGTCAAGAAGCCGGGCAAGAAGAGGCCCGGCTACCCCGAGATGCCGCCGATCACCATGCAGGAGGGCCAGTACCGCGCGGTCGCCGACTACATCCTCGACGAGGTCTTTGCTCCGGCCGAGCCGCCCGCGGAGGAGGCAGCGGCAGGCTGAGCCTCGGCCGAGGACCTCGACATCGCCGTGCAGTTTCCCGGGGCTCGGAAATCTCAACCGATCGTCCTATGATCAGGTGTGGCCTTCATCAGCATCTTCAACGATGTCCTCGGGCCCATCATGCGGGGGCCGTCGAGTTCCCACACGGCGGGTGCTTATCGAATCGGTCTGATGGTTCGTGATCTGCTCGGTGGGGAACCTCGGACGGCGCGGGTGGTGTTTGACCCCAACGGTTCGATGGCGCCGACCTGGCGCCCGCTCGGAGTCGACCTCGCCTTCACCTCCGGGCTGATGGGCTGGTCGATGCTCGACGAGCAGTACTTCGACGCCTGCAACCGGGCGCGAGCGCAGGGTGTGAACGTCGATTTCGACGAAGCACCTCTCGAACACACCGACCACCCCAACGGGATGCTGATCGAAGTGGCGTCTGCTGATGACCACGAGGTTCGGGTGGTGGCCGAGGCGGTGGGTGGCGGGGGCATCAGGATCGTGAGGCTCGATGGTCGCCCGGTGGACCTCGACGGCAAGGCCTACTGCGTCATCATCGAAGATGAAAAGGGCGCCCTTGTGACCACGTGCGGCGCCGACCCTTTGGATCAGGATCTCTCCACGATCGAAAAGGCCTGGACCGCCGCGCCGGTGTTCTTTGTTCGCCGGGGAGACCCGCTCTTTGCAAGCGCAGAAGAGATGGTGACGCTGGCGGAGGAGCGCGCCCTCTCGCTGGGTGAAGTTGCATTGGCATATGAATCCGAACTCCTCGGCACGACCGGGGACCTGGCGGTTGAGGAGATGCTGGAGCGGTACGCGGTCATGGAGCGTTCGGTTGCCGCGGGGCTCGACGACGGTCAATCGAACATGCTCCTGCTACGACCCACCGCCTCACGTGTTCTGGTGGCCGAGCGAGAGGATCGGCTGGCTATCGGCGGCATCCACACCCGTGCCGCGGCGCGGGCCCTGGCAGTGATGCACCACTGCAACAGCCGCGGCGTGGTGTGCGCCGCACCAACCGGAGGATCGGCCGGCACGGTACCGGGGGTGGTGGTGAGTCTGACTGAGGCGTTGGGTCTCTCTCGCCGACAGACGGCGCTGGCTCTCTTTGCCGCATCGGCGGTGGGGCTCATCGTCGCCAGGCGGGCGACCTTCGCCGCAGAGATCGCCGGTTGCCAGGTGGAGATCGGGGTCGCCGGTGCGATGGCCGCGGCAGCGGTTGTGGAGGCGGTGGGCGGCCGTGCCCGTCAGGCCGCCGACGCGGCGGCGATCTCTCTCCAGAACACCATGGGCTCGCCCTGCGACCCGGTGGCCGGGGCCTGCGAAGTGCCCTGCCACACCCGCAACGCGGTGGCGGCCTCGAGCGCCTTCACCTGTGCCGACCTGATTCTCGGCGGCTACGGCCAACCCGATCCCGCTCGACGAGACCATCGACGCCTCCTACGAAGTCGGCAGGGCACTGCCGAGCGAACTTCGTTGCACGGCGCGAGGTGGTTGTGCCGTGACTCCGTCGGCGCTGGCTCTGCGACCGCTCAGATAGCGGTCGCATCGGATCGATCGATTGCTGCGGTTTGAGGCCGTTTTCAATCGGCGTTCGTCTGCGTGATCTGCGGTTTCTCCTGATACCCCGAGGCGATCACATCGGGAAGAACGCCACCAGCAGCCCGATGATGACGAAGAGCGCCAGAAACGGCACGAAGACGTAGCCCATGAGGTCGCGGGCTTGGAGGCGGATGCCGGCGCCCATGACCGGCAGGACGGTCAGCAGGAAGAACGGCTGCAGCAGATTCGTCAGCGTCTCGCCGTAGGCCACCGCCATGGCGACGCGGGCGACGTGGCTTGTGAACTCGCCCGTACCCACCGGTCCGGCGAGCGCGCGCACCGCCTCGACCAGGGGCGGCCCGACCACCGCCCACTCGCCTCCCGCCGAGGGAATCGAGAAGTTGACGATCGCACCCAAAAGGTAGGCGGCCGCCGGAAGGGTCGCGAGGGTGACCTTGGAGGCCATCCACACCGCCATCGCCTTGCCGAGACCGGTGGCCATCATGATCCCCATGATGCCGGCGTAGAAGGGGTACTGGAAGACGATCCCCGAGATGTTGGAGCAGGCGCGGCTCATCGCCACCACGTAGCGGATCGGGGTCCGGTGGAGGAGCATGCCGAAGATCAGAAACGTGAAGATCATGATGTTGAGATCGAGGTCGAAGCCGTTGCGGGTGAAGTGGAGGACCAGGTAGCTGAGCCCCATGGCGACCACTACCATCTGCAGGATGGCGCTGGTGTTCGCGCGGTCCGAATAGGTGCGGCCGGGCTGCCGCATCGACTCGGCCTCTTCGGCGACCGTGGCGGCGGCTGCGACGGCTCCATCGGCGCGGAGATCGTCGATCTCGACCGTCTCATGCCGCGGACGGACCAACCACATCACGGTCGGGGTCACCGTGAGGTAGACCAGCAGCACCACCAGGTTGAGGGGGCTCCCCAGGGTCGCGGAGGTCGGGATGGTCGTCTGCAGGAGACCGGCCTCGATCAGGAAATTGCCGGGGGTGTTGAGGAGGAGGGGGATCGAGCTCGAAAGCCCCACCACCCAGGCGTTGGACGAGAGGTAGGCGCAGGCCACAAGAAACGGGTAGTGGACGCCGCGGACCCGCCGCGCCAGTTCCCGTCCCAGAACCGCGGTCAAAACCACCCATCCCCAGCTGATGAGGACCAGGAGACCACCGCCCACCAGCACCACCAGATAAACCGTCCCCGGCCGGGTGATCCTGGCGGCCAGTTTGTCGATCACGTGAGCCACCGGGGCCGACAGGGCGATGGCGTAGCCGGTGACCAGGATCAGCACCATCTGCATGCCGAAGGCGAGCAGCATCCACAGCCCGTCGTACCATCCCGGAGATCACCTCGACGGGGCTCGCCCCGACCCACACGATCGCCGTCAGCGCGGTGACGATCGTCAGCAGGACGGCGAAGACGAACGGGTCCGGCAGCCACCTTTTGAACTCCTCGGCGCACCAACCACCGATCCTGGCAAGCATCCGGCCTCCGTCTCGTCCTCGGGCTGATTCGGTCGCAGCATCATAAGCCGACAACCCGTCTCACATCAAAACGCATACCCCTGCGGTGTGGGTGGCCCTCAATTCCGAATTCCGAATTCCGAACTCCGAATTCGTCCAGGGTCCGCCTCGGCTTCCAGCCGTGGCCGCGGCCCCGGCGGCAGGTGCTCCTCGAGGTAGGTGGTGAGCAGCGTGTAGAGGTGCTCCGTAGTGCCCTTGCCCTCGTGGATGCCGTGGCTGCGGTTGGGGTAGGCCATCATCTGGAACTGCTTGCCCTGGGCGATCAACTCGTTGATCAGCAGCTCGGCGCCCTGGAAGTGGACGTTGTCGTCGCCGGTGCCGTGGACCAGCAGGAGATCGCCTTCGAGCCCGGCCGCGTGGGTGATCGGGGAGCCCTGCTCGTAGCCCTCGGCGTTGTCCTCGGGCCGCGCCATGTAGCGTTCCTGGTAGACGGTGTCGTAGAGCTTCTGGTCGGGGACGGAGGCGACAGCGATCCCCACCGAGTAGAGCTCCGGGTAGCGGAAGAGGGCGTTCAAGGTCATGGTGCCGCCGCCGCTCCACCCCCACGACCCGATGCGGTCGCGGTCGATGAACGGGAAGGTTTTCAGCATGGCCAGGACCCCCGCCGCCTGGTCCGCCGAGGCGAGGATGCCGATCTGCCGGTAGACTGACTTGCGCCAGGCGCGGCCGCGCGGCGCCGGGGTGCCGCGGTTGTCGAGGCTCGCCACCAGATAGCCGCGTTGGGCGAGCAGCTGGTGCCACAGGGCGCCCTCCCGCCCCCAGCGATTCTCCACCGTCTGGCCGGCGGGCTCGCCGTAGACGTACATCAGCAGCGGGTACAGCCTGGTGGGGTCGAGGTCGGGTGGCGTGATCATCCAGCCGTCCACCTCGAGACCGTCGGCTATGGGAACCCGGAAGCTCACCGTGGGCCCCTTGGCCAGCGCGTCGAAAGCGGTCTGGACGTTGGCGTTGTCCTCGAGCACCCGCTGCACGGTGTGCTCCGGCAGCGACACGAGGTCGGTCCGCGGCACGAGCTCGCGCGACGAAAAGCCGTGGATGGCCCACCGCGCATCTTCCGAGATCTGGTAGGTGTGCGTGCCCGCGGGCCCCGCCGGCGTCACCCTTTCAAGTCCCCCGCGGCCGTCGAGCGCCGTCCGGTAGAGGTACCGGCTCGTCGGATCGTCGGGCGACGCCAGGAAGTACGCCCACCCGCCCTTCGCGTCGACCAGAGCGAGATCGGTGACGTCGTAGTCGCCGACGGTCACCAGCCGCACTTCGCCGCCTTCACGGGAGACCACGTACAGGTGCTGCCAACCGTCGCGCTCCGAAAGCCAGGTGAAGGACCGTCCGCCGTCGATCCACTGTGGGTCGTCGTGCATCTCGACCCACGCCGCGTCGCTGTCCGTGAACACCATGCGAAGCGCCCCGGTTTCGACGTCGCCGAGCATCACGTTCGCGGTGTTCTGCAGCCGGTTGAGCCGGATCAGCCAGATCTCGTTGGAGCCGGCCGCCCACCCCATCTTTGGAATGTACGAGCCCAACGGGTCGACTTCGGGTTCGAACCAGGTGGTGTCGCCGCCGCCCGCCGAAATCACCCCGACCCGGCTCGTTGGGTTGGTGGTCCCCGCTTTGGGGTAGGGCAGCGGCGTGAGCTCGGGGTAGATCGAGCCGGTGTTGTTGAGGAGATAAAAGGTGCCGACCCCCGTGGTGTCGAACTGCCAGTAGGCGATGCGCCGGCTGTCCGGGCTCCACCGGAAACCGTCGCGAAGATCGAACTCCTCCTCGTACACCCAGTCCGACGTGCCGTTGATGATGTGCTCGCCCTCGTCGTGGGTCAGTCGCGTCACCTCGAGAGTCGCCAGGTCCTGGACGTAGAGGTCCTTGTCGTCGAAGTTCACCCACGCCACCCGGCTGCCGTCGGGAGAGATCTTGGCGAACATCATGGTCGACTCGGCAGCGCCGCCGCCGATTTTTTTGAACGTCCCTTTTTTGAGGTGGAGCAACCAGTAGTCGCCGCGCGTGTTGCGCCGCCACACCCGTTCGGTGTTGGTGAAGACCAGCAGCTGCGTGCCGTCGGAGGACCACTGATAGTCGTCGATCGTGAGCGGTTCCCCGCCCTCGCCGGGCACCAGCGCCGCGGCCGGCACCATCACGAAGCGCTCCCCGGTCGAGGGGTCGTAGCGGATGATGTCCTTCGCCTTTTCGAACTCCGGCGAAGGCTCCAACGTCGTGTAGCCCGAGCCGTCGGCCAACCACCGCGCGGGGCCGTAACGCTCGACCGAGAAATCCTTGTCCTCGAATATTCTTTCGAGGGTGAGCAGCGAAGGGTCGCTCGCCGGTTCGGCGGCGACAACTGCACGGGTCGGCGCCAGGAATCCGATCGTCAGCGCAGCCGCTGCGAGGTGGGCGTGGGTCATCAGAGCGCGACGGTTCATGGGCCCTCCAGACATCGTTCGCGGTGATGATCTCACGGCTCGACCGGAGGCTGCGGCGGACCGCACGCAGCGGCTGTGAGAGAATTCGCCCGTGAATCCGAAAACGGCCGTTCTCCACACCGATCTCGAGAATCGCCTGCGCTTTGAGTCGCTGCTGGCCGACCTCTCCTCCCGTTTCGTCAATCTCGAACCAGGCGAGCTGCACCGCGAGATCGAGGACGCCCAACGCGGGGTCTGCGATTGTCTCGAACTTGATCTGTCGTCTCTGTGGTTGTGGTCGTCGGAGAAACCATACGACCTCAGGTTGAGCCACCTCTACCGTCCTCTTGGTGGTCCGCCGGTTCCCGAAACAATGGACGCTGCCACCTATTTCCCTTGGAGCCAACGGCAGTTTCTGGAGGGCAAGATCGTCGCCGTCGAATCCATGGAGAAGCTGCCTCCGGAGGCGGCGCGCGACCGAGAGGTGTGGGAGCATTTCGGCGTCAAGACCAGTCTGGGCTTCCCGCTCACGGTCGGTGCTGGACGACCCATCGGTGTCCTGTCGTTCAACACCATGCTGGAGGAACGGGCCTGGCCCCACGAGATCGTGCAGCGGCTGCAGTTGGTGGCACAGGTCATCGCCAACGCCCTGGAGCGAAAACGCGCCGACGCCGCGCTCCGCGAGAGTGAAGAGCGCCTTCAGCTCGCCGCCGATGCCGCGGATGTCGGCATGTGGATGCTCGATATCGAAAACGGCCAGTTCTGGGCCACCGAGAGGGCACGTGAGATCTTCGGCTACGAGCAGGAAACCGACATCACTGTGGAGCTCTTTCTCGAGTCGGTCTCCACCGCGGACCGTGAGCTGGTGGTGGAGGCGCTGCGGCGGACTCTTGACGGTGAGGAGGAGGTCGACGTCGAGTACCGGATCGTGCTCCCCGATGCGAGCGAACGGTGGGTTCATTCCCGGGGACGACTGCAGCCGGCGTCATCGACGAACCCCGCGCACATGCTTGGGGCGACGGTGGACGTGACCGAACGCAAGCGTCTCGAATCACGGCGGATCGACCAGCTGAAGTTCGAGACTCTGTTGACGGACCTCTCGACCAGATTCGTGAACGTGCCGGCTGACCAGGTCAACGCGGTGATCATGGAAGGTCAGCGGCAGGTGTGCGAGTTCCTCGACATCGAACTGTCCGCGGTTTGGCAGTGGTCCCCCGACGATCCGGGCTCACAGGTGCTGACGCACCTCCACCGACCTCAGGACGGCCCGCTCATTCCGGACCGACTGGACGCTCGCGAGCACTTCCCGTGGAGCCTCGATCAGATGCTGGCGGGTAACATCGTCGCCCTTTCATCGATCGACCAGGCGCCGCCCGAGGCGGCTCGGAGCAAGGAGAGCTGGCGGCGATTCGGCGTCAAGTCGACCCTGATACTCCCCCTCGCGACAGGTGGAGAATCGGCCATCGGTTCACTGTCCTTCAGTGCCCTGAAGGCGGAGCGCCAGTGGCCGGAAGAACTGGTGCAGCGGATTCGTCTGGTCGCAGAGATCTTCGCCAATGCTCTGAAACGCAAGCACTCGGACGAGCGACTTCGCGAGGCCAACGCCGAAATCGAAGGGCTCCGTCACCAATTGGAGCTCGAAAACGCCTACCTCCGCCGAGAGGTTGAAGTCCTGCACGGCGGTGGGCGCATCGTCGGTGAAAGCCGGGCCATTATGGAGGTCCTCGCGCTGGCCGAGCAGGTCGCGCCGGAATCGGCGACGGTGCTCATCGAGGGCGAGACCGGTACGGGCAAGGACCTGCTGGCGCAGCGTATCCACGAGCTGAGCCGACGCTGCGACCGGCCGATGGTCAAGGTGAACTGCGCGGCCCTCCCCTCGAACCTGGTCGAAAGTGAGCTCTTCGGGCACGAAAAGGGAGCCTACACCGGCGCGGCTTCCCGCGAGCCGGGACGATTCGAGGTCGCCAACGGCTCGACGCTGTTTCTCGATGAAATCTCGGAGCTGCCGCTCGAGCTGCAGGCCAAACTGCTGCGGGTGCTGGAAGAGGGGCAGTTCGAGCGGGTCGGCAGCTCGCGGACGCAGCGGACGGATGCCCGCGTGATCAGCGCCACCAACCGCGACCTCCGGGCTGAGGTCGAAGCCGGTCGGTTCCGCCGCGACCTTTTCTATCGCCTCGCCGTCTTCCCGATCCGGATGCCGCCGTTGCGGGAACGCCGCGGCGACATCCCGCTGCTGGTGTGGTCGATGGTGGAGGAGTTCGCGACGGCCATGCACAAATCCGTACAGAGCATCCGCCGCCAGGACATGGGAAGATTGCAGAGCTACGACTGGCCGGGCAACGTGCGCGAGCTGCGGAACCTGATCGAGCGCGCCATGATCCTGAGTTCCGAGCCGGTACTGAGGATCGCACCCCCGGACGCAACTGGCTCCTTGACCGATGCGGTGATGTCCCTGGAGGATGCGCAACGCCGCCAAATCGAAAAAGCGCTCAGGGTCGCCGCGGGTGGCCGCATCAACGGTCCCGGCGGGGCTGCAGAGCTGCTCGGCGTCAAACCCACCACCCTGCGCTCGAAGATCAAGCGATTGGGGCTGGATCTGCGCCGTTTTCGCGACGAATGATCGTCACCGCGACGATATAACGTCGCCGAGGGGTCGCCGCTCGTCTCTGTCGGGGCAGCGTCCAGAGGCCGTATCTCTCTTCGAATCAGCAGTTCGCCGTCCGGATCCACACATTCGCTGCAGCGGCATGAGGATTGCAGAACACGTTGCCAGAGAAAATGTCGAAGTGCGATGACGGGTGTGAAGTGAAGGCGGGTTGCCGAATGCTCAAGCTTCGTTTGCGGATGGACTTCGCGCCCCGGGCGCACGAAGAGGCGTCGACGGTGTTGAGGTCTCTGGTCGGTCCGGTCCGGGCCGAGCCGGGGTGCTGCGCCACGGGGCTTCTGACCGACGCGGAGGATGACCTGTCATTGACCTGGGTGGAGGAGTGGCGTTCTGTTGGAGACTTCGAGCAACACCTCCTCACGCCGGCGTTTCGAAAGATCCTCGCGGTCATGGAGCTCGCCAGTGTGCCGCCGGTTGTGGAGGTCGACGATGTGTCGTCGCGCCGCGGATTCGATATGGTAGAGGAAATTCTGAACAGGGTTCGATCGGACGGTTCGGCAGACGTCGAATCGTGACGTGAACGAATGAAAGGGGAATTGTCTATGCGGAGATTGCACCTTGCGGCCCTCGCCGCCCTTCTGGTCTTTTCGGGACAGACCGTGCGGGCCGACGACCTCACCGGGTCGACCCGGTTCCTGTGCTCGGCGGTCCAGGCCACCGAATGCTTCTTCGGCGGCGAGTGTGGGATCGACCTGCCGTGGAACCTCAACATTCCGCAGTTCATCGAGATCGACCTCGAGTCGAAAATGCTCAGCACGACGGCGGCGAGCGGCGCGAGTCGGACGACGCCGATCGAGCACCTCGAAAGTGAGGACGGTGTGATCTCCCTCCAGGGCTTCGAAAACGGGAGGGGGTTCACGTTTGTGATCATCGAAGAGACCGGCTGGTTGACGGTCGCCATCGCCACCAGAGGGGAGGCGGTGATCGTCTTCGGCGCCTGTACACCACTGGCGCAGGCCGCCGGCTCCGGCAGCAAGTGATGGGAGGCAGTGTCATGAAGAAGATCATCCTTTCCATCGTTGTGCTCGCGGCATGTGCGGGACCCGCTCTGGCGCAGGCACAAGAACAAAAGAGCCTCTCATCGACGCTCAACGTCTACGTCTTCCCGACCGCGGGTCAGACCCCCGAGCAGCAGTCGATCGACGAGGGCACCTGCTACAACTGGGCGGTCCAGAACACCGGCAGCGATCCCTTTGCGCTCGAGAAGCAGGCGCAGCAGCAACAACAGCAGACCCAGCAGGCGCAGCAGCAGGCCCAGCAGGTCGGAACCGGCGCCGGCGCCCAGGGCGCCGTGCGAGGGGCCGCAGGCGGTGCGTTGATCGGCGCCATCGCCGGCGACACCGGCAAGGGGGCCGCCTATGGGGCGGCGGCCGGGCTCGTCGTCGGTCGCCGTGCGGGCAAGCAGGCCCAAGGTCAAGCGACCCAGCAGGCGACCCAGCAGGGCCAGCAGGCGCAAAAGGCCACCGCCGAACAGATCGAGAACTTCAAGAAGGCCTTCAGCGTGTGTCTCGAGGGCAACAACTACATGGTGAAGTACTGAACGAACAAATCCCGCCGGGAATCGAAACAAGGAGAAATTATGATGAAAAGGAACCTCAGACGAATGATCGTGGTCGCTGCCGGGCTCGCCCTGTTGAGCGGGCTCGTCCTCGCGCCGACCGCCGCTGCGCAGGCCGCTGACAAGGTCGGCTCGCCGTCGGCAACCACCACCATCAGCGGCAAACAGCTGCCCGCGCCCGAACCGCCCTTCGGCGGCGTGATCAAGGACGACGCCCTCAACTCGACGCCGTGGTGGGCGCCGCGCATCGTCCCGCCCGCGGACGCGCCCAACATCCTGCTGATCATGACCGATGACGCGGGCTTCGGCGTGCCCAGCACGTCCGGCGGGGTCATCCCGACGCCGACGATGGACAGCATCGCGAAGAATGGCCTGCTCTACAACAACATCCACTCGACCGCGTTGTGCTCGCCGACGCGGGCTGCCCTCATCACCGGCCGCAACCACCACTCGGCCGGCTTCGGCGTGATCTCCGAGCAGTCCACGGGTTTCCCGGGCTACAACAGCATCATCCCCGAGGACAAGGCCACCATCGGGCGGATCCTGCTCGACAACGGGTACGCCACCTCGTGGTTCGGCAAGGACCACAACACCCCGGCGTTCGCCGCCAGTTCGGTCGGGCCGTTTGACAAGTGGCCGACCGGGATGGGCTTCGAGTACTTCTACGGCTTCGTGGGCGGCGATGCGAACCAGTGGCAGCCGAATTTGTTCCGCAACACTACCCAGATCTTTCCCTTTGCGGGCAAGCCGGGTTGGAACCTGATCACCGGGATGGCCGACGAAGCCATCGACTACCTGAACCGCATGAACCAGACCGACCCGAGCAAGAAGTTCTTTCTCCACTATGTTCCCGGGGCCAGCCACGCACCCCACCACCCGACCCAGGAGTGGGTGGACAAGATCCACGCCATGCACCTCTTCGACGAGGGCTATAACAAGCTGCGCGAGCAGATCTTCGAAAATCAGAAAAAGCTCGGGGTGATCCCGGCCGACACCCAGCTCGAGCCGTGGCCGACGACCGTCCTCAAGAACTGGGACGACCTCACCCCCGACGCGCAGAAGCTCTTCATCAAACAGGCGGAGGTCTTTGCCGCCTACGTGGCCTACAACGATCACGAGATCGGGCGCATCCTCCAGACCATCGACGACATGGGCAAGCTCGACAACACGCTCATCATCTACATCAACGGCGACAACGGGACCAGCGCCGAGGGCGGCCCGCTCGGCACGCCCAATGAGGTCGCGTTCTTCAACGGCCTCAACGAAATTCCGGTCGACGTGCAGATGAAGTGGTACGACGTGTGGGGCACCGAGGCGACCTACAATCACATGTCGGCGGGCTGGTCGTGGGCCTTCGACACCCCCTTCACCTGGTTCAAGCAGAATGCCTCCAAGCTCGGCGGCGTCCGCCAGTCCATGGCGATCCAGTGGCCCACCCACATCAAAGACAAGGGTGGGCTGCGCGAGCAGTTCATGCACGTGATCGACGTCGTGCCCACGATCCTCGAGGTCACCGGGATCCCGGCCCCTGAGTCCGTCGACGGCATCAAGCAGGCACCGATCGAGGGCACGAGCTTCGCCTACACCTTCGATGCGGCCAACGCCAAGGCGCCGACGCGCCACACGACCCAGTACTTCGAGATGATGGGCCAGTGGGCCCTCTACCACGAGGGCTGGCTGCTCAGCACCAAGGTCAACCGCGCGCCGTGGGAGGCCTTCGGCAAGGCCAACCCCGACCCGCTCAACAACCAGGTGCTCGAGCTCTACGACCTCGACACGGATTTCAGCCAGTCCCACAACATCGCCGCTGAAAACCCGGACAAGGTCAAGGAGATGAAGAAGCTCTTTATCGAGGAGGCCAAAAAGTACGAGGTCTTCCCGATGGACGCCTCGGTGGCGGCGCGCATCGTCGCCCCGCGGCCGAATATCACCGCGGGCCGCACGGAGTTCGTCTACACCTACCCGATGATCGGTCTGCCGCAGGGTGACTCACCGTCCATTCTCAACAGCTCCTACACGTTCACGGCCGACCTCGACGTGCCCGAAGGCGGTGCGGAGGGCATGATCGTGACGTCGGGCGGACGCTTCGGCGGCTACGGCTTCTACCTGCTCGAGGGCAAGCCGGTCTTTCTGTGGAACATGGTCGACCTGAACCGCATCAAGTGGGAAGGTCCAACGCTCACGCCCGGCAAGCACACCGTCGAGTTCGACTTCAAGTACGAGGGCCTCGGCGCCGGCACCCTCGCATACAACAACATGAGCGGTCTCGCCCAACCCGGCACCGGCACCCTCAAGGTCGACGGCACGGTCGTCGACACCAAGAAGATGGAAAAAACGCTGCCGATGATCCTGCAGTGGGACGAGAGCTTCGACGTCGGCTCCGACACCCTGACCGGCGTCAACGATGCCGACTACATGCCGCCGTTCGCCCTGACCGCCAAGCTCGACAAGTTGACGCTCAAGGTCGACCGGCCGCAGCTGTCGCCCGCGGACATCGCGAAGCTCGAGGCCGCACAGCGCAACAACTCGTCCAGTGAGTGACCGTTATGTGAAGGAGAACACCGCAGTCCGGTCCCCAGTTGGGCCGAACTGCGAAGGAGACCAACCGATTGTGCTTCGTGCTCGACGCGCGAGACGGGAGCCTGCAATGCAACAGAAACAGGTGTTGGTAGCACTCGGAGTCGTCGCCGTGTGCGTGCCGATGATGCTCGGTTGCGGGGCTGCCCCGCAACCGGTGGTGCCGAATGATGATCAGGCAGCCGCGGTAGGGGCCGCCGCCACTCCAGAGGTCGAATACCTCTTCGTGCAGAGTGCTGAATCGGCCTCCCTCGCCGATGGCGTGCTGAGGATGGGGAGCGCGAACCCGGCGACGATCTACTTTTCGGACCGCCCGGACCGCGTTGCCGGCCACCTGACGACGGAGGAGTTCGTCGCCACCTGGGGTGAAGGGGACGACAGCTTCGCATCCAACCCCCCCAACGCCACACTGTCGATCCTCAGCGGTCCCGAACCGCAGGAGATCGTGGTCGTACTCACCCAGCCCAGGCTCGAGGATGGTGACCTCGTCTACAACGTCAGCGTTCTCGAGGGGGCTTCGGCCGTCGACGGCGGCGCGTGCTCTCTGTTTATCGACATCATTGGCAGGCCCCTGACTCCGGTCTCGGTCGCCGGGGTGGCCAGACGCACCACCCGCCGCGCGGTACTCTGATTTTGAATCGACGTCGAGTTGGGATGAATGTAGTGGAAAATGTGGTGTGAACATCCGCAGCATTTGAAGCGGAAGAGGGAGTCATACGATGCAAAGTGGAATGGTATCGAAGGTCTGGTCGGCGGTCGCGCTCGCCGCGTTCGTCGGTATCGGGGGTTTCGCAACCGCCGGGGATGAAACAGCTGCACAGGCCGGCGAAAAGACCGGTGTCGAAGGTACGTTCGTCCGTGTGGCCGAGAACGACGAGGGCTGGGTCGTGCTCGGCTACACAACGGCGAACGGTTCGGTCAACGAAAAGTGGATGCTGCTCGATATCGGATTGACGGTTCAAGACGGGGTCAAGGAACAGAAGATCACCCGCGACCAGATCAAGCTCGTGACTCCGTCAGACCAGGTGATTCCACTCGCGACCCAGGAGGAGTACCTGAAGGGCCACGCCACGCTCGATGCCATGAACGCGAGAGCCAATGTCGAGGCTCAGTCGATCAACTACTTCCCGAACGGCCGCAGCCGGCCATGCCGGATCGGTTTCTTCGCCGACCCGGAACGACAGGTGGGAGCTTTGGCATTCGACGAGGTCACGGTGGACGATCGCAGCGCCTGCCTGGGACGGGTGTACTTTCAGATCCCGGAAGGCATCCAGTACGGGAACTACAACTTCGACGTCCAGTTTGCCGGGAGCATCGTCAGAGTGCCGATGAAGATCATGACCAAGGACGAGGTCAAGGAGTTCGAGAAGCAGTGGAAAGAAGAGGAGAAGGAACACAAGAAATAGGGCGGCGTCGTACTGCACGCCGCGGCGTGTTCTGTTCAGGGGCCCGGCGGCTGTGCCGGGCCCTTCTTTTCAACCGGCCCGGGCTGGTGGACGGCCAAGTTTCCATCGTTCGCGTTGGCGATCTTTCCGAGGGCGTTTTTTTGACTTCTTTCCGGCCGTGGGTCGGTCGAGCATGCCCTTGGCCACTCAGGTGGTACCGAGGGTCGCAACCACCCGGCGTGTATGATGTGTCGATGCACCCCGGCGTCCACCCGCATGAATCCGCGACGGGAGCCTCCGGGCGGTGACCGCGCCGCTCGTCCTCCTGCTTGTGTGCGGCCTCGCCCTCCTGGTGGCGGGCGCCGAGTTGCTGGTTCGCGGCGCCGCGTCGGCCGCATCGGCGCTCGGCATCAGTCCCCTGGTGATCGGGCTGACGGTGGTTTCGTTCGGCACCAGCGCGCCCGAACTGGTGACCGGGATCGTGGCGGCGGTGCGGGGCGAGCCGGGCATCGTGATCGGCAATGTGGTGGGCAGCAACATCTTCAACGTGCTCATGATCCTCGGTCTGGCGGCCGTGTTCGCACCGCTGGCGGTCGACCGCCAGCTGATCCGGGTCGACGTGCCGGTGATGGTGGCGTTGTCAGCCTTCGTGTGGGCCCTGGCCGGCGACGGAACGCTCGCCCGATGGGAGGGAGCGCTCCTGGTCGCCGGCCTCCTCGTGTATGTCGTCGTCACGGTCAGGGCGAGCCGGCGCGCCGCCCCCGAGCTCGAGGACCGGGTCAGCGAGGGTCTGCACCTGCCGCCTGCGCCACGACGGCTCGGTCGCGACGTGGTCCTGATCGTGGTCGGTCTCGCACTGTTGGTGTGGGGCGCAGCCTGGTTGGTGGATGGTGCCGCCGGCGTGGCGCGGGCCCTCGGTGTGAGCGAGCTGGTCATCGGGCTGACGTTGGTCGCGGCGGGCACCTCCCTGCCCGAGCTCGCGACCTCGGTGGTCGCCGCCCTCCGGGGCCACACCGACATCGCGGTCGGCAACGTCGTCGGCTCCAACGTCTTCAACCTCCTCGCGGTGCTGGGCACCAGCGCGGTGGTGGCGCGGGGCGGGGTCGGGGTCTCGCCGCAGGCGCTTGCCTTCGATCTCCCGGTGATGCTCCTGGTGGCGGCGGCGTGCGTGCCGGTGTTTCTCTCCGGCGGCAAGGTCGAGCGCTGGGAAGGGGCGTTGTTCCTGGGCGTGTACGCCGGCTACCTCGCGTGGATGCTGGCGGTGTCTGCAAGTTCCCTACCTTCTCTCGCCCTGGTCCTGATCGCCTTCGGATTGCCGTTGCTCGGTCTCACCTGGCTGCCGCTCCTGCGCGGAAGAAGTCACCGTTAGCCGGTGAGGGAAGCAAGCGGGCGCAGCCTGCGTTGCACCAGAAGAACACGCGGAGGTGACCATGGTGCGCAAGCTGATCGAGGCATCTCTCACGGCCGGTCTGTCGCTGACCGTCACCGCGCTGGTGATGGTCGTGATCTTCCCCATCCACCCCTACGGCCGATCGCAGGCCTCCGCGGTACAGGGCGACATCGTCCACGCCGTGTCCGTCGAGGTGTCGGGAGGCTCCCCGATCCGCGCCGCAAGCGGTGGGGTCTGTCCGTGGTTGGCCGCCCATCCCCCCACATCCGTGTGCCCTCGCGCGAGGGCGGAGAGTGTCGGTTCTCCGTGTCCCTACCTGAGTGGGCTCTCCGCCGCCCCGTCGTGCCCCCCGGGGCAGGGGTTCGGCGGCCGGTCGGAGGAGGCGAAGACGCGGAGTGCTCTGACGCGCGGCCTCGTTCTGGCATCCTCGTCGCACCGAAATACCGTGCCGGAACTCCCGTCACAGGGCTAGAGCTCCACCTCGACCACCAGCGAACTCTGCTCGGGCGGCAGCTCGTCCGTAAGGACCACCCGGGGACCCAGAAGTCCGCGAATGGCCCGGCGCAGCGGCGGGGGCAGCAACCTCGTCAACGCCATCCTGCCTTCCAGGTGATGCCTCTTTTCCCCGGGGTGCAGGGCGGGATACAATCGGCGTACAAGACCAGGGAGCCAATGGCCCGCCGGGCACTGGCTGAAAAAAGGGGCCGCCAATGACCGCAAGTGACGAACGGAGAGATCTCGGACGCATCCCGAGCTTCAGCTACGTCAAGCTGGTGACGACCGACGGCGGCGGCAAGGAAAAGATCCTGCCGATGATCCTCCGTGACCGCAGCGGCACCGGGGTCGGCGCGATGTACATCGGCAAGGAGGTGCTGAACCCCGCCGCCGAGTACATCCTCCGCGACGCCGAGGGCGGCGAGAAGAAGGTCCGGCTGGTGTGGACCCGGCGGGTCGCGGACTACGTTCAGATGCTGGGTCTGGCGATCGCCGACGACTGATTCACCCCCCGATCGGCTCGAAGTGGCAGGTGAAGTGCCGCAGGATCCGGGTCTGCTGGGTGATGCGGTGGCCGGGGATTTTCGCGCGGTCGTTCCACACCTCCTCGATGACCTCGATCAGATAGTCGAAGTGGCTCTGGGTGTAGACGCGCCGCGGAAAAGCGAGCCGGACCAGCTCGAGCGGTGACGGCTGTTCGACCCCGTTGTCGTCGAAATGGCCGAACATGACGCTGCCGAGCTCGACCGCCCGCACGCCGCCGGCGAGGTAGAGAGCGTTGACGATGCCGATTCCGGGGTACTGGAGGGGTTCCATCCCGGGCAACATCGCGCGGGCGTCGAGGAAGACGGCGTGGCCGCCGGCGGGCAGCACCATCGGCACGCCGAGGGCGGTCAGGCGATCGACCATGTACTCCACCGTCGCGTGGCGGTAGACCTGGTAGTCGTAGTCCAGCGCCTCGTGGAGCCCGACCGCGATCGCCTCGAGGTCGCGCCCGGCGAGGCCGCCGTAGGTGGGAAATCCCTCGCGCAGGATGCCGAGATTGCGGAACCGCTCGGCCCACTCGTCATCCCGGCAGACCAGGAAGCCTCCGATGTTGGCGAGGCCGTCCTTCTTGCAGCTCATGGTGGCGCCGTCGGCGAGGGCGAACATCTCCTGCGCGATCTCGATCAACGGGCGGTCGGCGTAGCCGTCCTCGCGCTGGCGCACGAAGTAGGCGTTTTCGGCGAACCGGCAGGCGTCGATGATCAACGGAATATCGTGTTCCGAAAGAACGTCCTTGACGGCGCGCAGATTGGCCATCGACACCGGCTGGCCGCCGCCCGTGTTGTTGGTCACGGTGACCATGGCGAAGGGGATCTTCTCCCGTCCGTGCTCGGCGATGCAGGCTCGCAGGGCCTCGACGTCCATGTTGCCCTTGAAGGGGGCGGCAACCTGCGTGTCGAAGGCCTCGGCGCACGGCAGGTTGAGGGCGGTGGCGCCGCGGTACTCGATGTTGGCTCGGGTGGTGTCGAAGTGGCTGTTGTTGGGCACGATGTCGCCGGGTGAGAGGACACACTCGGCCAGGATCCCCTCGGCGGCCCTGCCCTGGTGGGTCGGCAGGATGTGGGGCATCCCGGTGATCCCGCCGACCGCTGATTCGAATCTCTTCCACGACCGGCTGCCGGCGTAGCTCTCGTCGCCGAGCATCATCGCCGCCCACTGCTGGGCCGACATCGCGCCGGTGCCTGAATCGGTGAGGAGGTCGATGCAGCAGTCCTCGGCGTCGAGCAGGAAGACGTTGTGGTGGGCGGCCGCGAGAGCCCTGGTGCGATCGGCCCGGGTGGTGATCTTCAGGGGTTCGGTCATCTTGATGCGGAAGGGCTCGATGATGGTGCGCATGGTCGTCCTCCGGGTCCTCGTCCTCGATGCGATGAGCCTACCGACTTTCCCGCGCCATGCAAGTCCGGTTCCGACCGGGAAATACCGGCTGTGTCCGGGTCGTTATCCACTTTGATATCGATTCAATCGACATCAAATCATTTCTCGAGAGGTCCGGAAGCTCGTATGGGGACACAACACCGTGGATCGGCGGCGGAGACGCGGGCCCTCGACACCTACATCAAGCTGCGGCGGGCGGTCAATGCGCTGAGCCTCTGCGAAAGCGAGGCGATGCGGGGCGCCGGTCTGACGGAGAGCCAGTTCGGCGTCCTCGAGGCGCTGTTCCACCTCGGCCCGCTGTGCCAGCGGGAGCTCGCCGAGAAGGTGCTCAAGAGCGCCGGCAACATGACGACGGTCGTTGACAACCTGGAGCGGCGGGGTCTGGTGGAGCGGGGGCGCGACGGCAGCGACCGTCGGGTCGTCACCGTGTTCCTGACCGCGAGAGGTGGGGAGGTCGTGCGGGAGGTCTTCCCGAAGGTCGTCGGGGCTCTCGTGGGCGCCTTCTCCGTGCTGACCGCAAAGGACCAGAAGCAACTGGCGGCCCTGTGCCGCCATCTCGGCACGGCCGTGCCGCGAACCGACCCGCGAGTCACACACTCGAACCGTGGAGGCAGCAATGGGTGACACTGTGCACATTCCCGTCCTGCTCGGCAGCGTACGCCGCAGTCGACAGAGCCCGAAAGTGGCGCGCTGGATCACAGAGGCCCTCCAGGAAGACGATCGGATCACGAGCGAGCTCCTCGATCTCGAGGAGCTCGCGCTTCCGATCATGGAGGAGAGGGTTCGGATGCGTGACGACCCGCCGCCGGGCGCGGTGAAGCTGAGTGAGGCGTTGGCGTCGGCCGACAGTCTGGTCGTCGTCACTCCGGAGTACAACCATGGCTATCCCGGAGTGCTCAAAAACGCCCTCGACTACCTGTTACCGGAGCTCAAGCGCAAACCGGTGGGCATCGTCACCGTGTCAGCCGGCGGTTTCGGCGGCATCAACTGTCTGGCGCAACTGCGCCTCGTGCTGCTGGCGATGGGCGCGGCGCCGATACCGGCCTCCTTGCCGGTTTCGCGGGTCGGGCAGTCCTTCTCGGACGAGGGCCCGACCGATGCGGACTTCGGCGATCGGGCGACCCGTTTCATCGACGAGTTGGTGTGGTGGACCGAGGCGGTCCGGCGGCAGCGGATCGCGATCTCAAAATAGAAAACGGGCGCGCCCCGCGACGCGCCCGAAATCGAGAGCCGTTGATGATCACGCGAGGTCGAAGAGGAGGACATCGCTCCAGTCGCCCGCGCCGGTAACGACCACCTCGCCGTCTGATGCAACGGCTGCACCGTCGCCTTCCTCGAGCCGTGCGCCGTTGATCTCCACCGCGCCCTCGATCACCTGGATCCAGGCCTGCCGTCCCGGTTTCACGGGGTAGTCGATGCGAGCGCCCCTGGTGAGCTGTGACCGCAGGAGCGCGACATCCTGGTGGACGGTCAGCGAGCCGTCTTTTCCGTCCGGTGACGCCACCAGCCTCCACCGGTTCCGCATCTCGTCGAAGGCGAAGGCGCGCTGCTCGTAACTCGGTGGCAGTCCGGTCTGCCGGGGCTCGATCCAGATCTGGAGGAAGTGCGCCTCGTCATCCGGCGACGGGTTGAACTCGGAATGCCGGACTCCGGTGCCGGCGGTCATCC
The DNA here is from genome assembly GCA_963823345.1 of Candidatus Sulfomarinibacteraceae bacterium. GTDB lineage: Bacteria > Acidobacteriota > Thermoanaerobaculia > Thermoanaerobaculales > Sulfomarinibacteraceae > Sulfomarinibacter. The sequence continues at coordinate 393,384 of CAWGLE010000003.1, read as the reverse complement.
GCTGCACCTCTCCGGGCCGGATCACCGACCCGGTGCCGAGGCTGTCCTTGTGCTCCAGCGCGCCCGCCACCACGATGCTGAGGATCTCCATGTCGCGGTGGGGATGGGTGCCGAAGCCCTGACCCGGTTGCACACGGTCGTCGTTGATCACTCTCAACGACCCGAAGCCCATGTGCGCGGGGTCGTAGTACTGCCCGAACGAAAAGCTGTGGCGGCTCGAAAGCCAACCGAACTCGGCGACGCCGCGCTCGGCGGCGGGTCGGATGCGGATCTCGTTGCTGTTCATCGTCGTCTCCCCGATGTTCAGAAGCGTCGCTCCATGCGGCGTTCTTCGATGATAAACGTTTCGATATCGAATTATATTTCGTCCATAACTGACCGGCCGAGCGCCCACCGCCCGAAGAGAAAGATCAGCGCGGCTCGGTGACAGACCGGGTTGAAGCCGCAACGTTTTTCGCCCGCGCGGAGTAAAGCAAGGTGAAAGGGCGGTGATGGTCAGTTTCCATGGTTGGATACCCGGCAGTGATTCCCGATATGCTGGCGCTCGTCGTGGCGACAACTGAAGACCTAGGTCTCGTCGAGCGGGCGCGGGCGGGCGACGACGCCGCCTTCGCCGAGTTGGTGTCCGAACACGAAAACACCGTTCTGCGGACGGCCTGGCGGCTCCTCGGCAACGCCGAGGATGCGCGCGACATCGCCCAGGAGGCGTTTCTCCGCCTCCACCGCCATCTGGGGCGACTCGACCCCGACCGTGGGATCGGAGCCTGGCTCTACCGGGTGACCGTCAACCTGGCGCTCACCGCCCTGCGCCGGCGCAAAGGGCGCCCCGAATCGCCCCTGAAAGACGCCGAACGACGTGCCGCGGGAGGGGGCGACAGGCTCGAGCAGGAACGCCGCGGTGACGCGGCCGACGCCCGCCGCCTGCTGGCCCCGGTCCTCGACCGTTTGAGCGACAGGGAGCGGGCAGCCGTGATCCTGCGCGACCTCGAGGGACTCGACATGAAGGACGTGGCGCGGGCCCTGGGATGTCGGCAGGTGACGGTCCGCGCCTACCTCAGCCGCGGCCGCCTCAAGCTGCGAAACGCGGTCCAGGGCACCGGAGGCCGATCATGAGTTGTAGCCGTTGGCACCGACTGGTCGCGTTGTACGTGGGCGACGATCTCGACCGCGGCCGCGCCGAAAAGCTCGAGCGGCATCTTGAGCTCTGTCCCTCGTGCCGTGATCTCGAACAGGATCTGCGGCGCGATCTCCGGCGTCTGCGGTGAGCTCGGTTCCGCGGCCGCCGCCGATCACGATCCGGGTTCGGTGCGCGCGGCGGTGATGGCGAAGATCCAGAGCCGACGAACACCGCCCGCGGTGTTCGTGCAGCCGCGGCTCCTGGCGGCGCTCGCCGCAGTGGTGGTCGTGGTCGCCCTCGCGCTTCTGTTCCGTGAGGGCCGCGAGCCCGCCGTTTCACACATCGCCGTCCGGGAGAACCCGAGCCCGGCGCCCGTTGCGGCGGCAGACCCGCAGCCGGCAGTGGCGTTCGAGGCGCCGCAAGCTGCAGACAGTCGAGTGGCGCGTGCGGAACCGTCTCCGCGCGAACCGGTGGCCCGGACATCGCCGTCGGCTCCAGTGGAGCCGATGACCATCAAGATCCTCACCGACGACCCGGAGGTCGTCATCTACTGGATCGTCGATCCAAAGGGAGACAACGAACATGTTTAGAAAAACCTGTGTCCACCTCTGTGTCCTCACCCTGCTGGCCGTCCCGTCTCTCGCCCAGGAGGCGGAACCCGGCCAGAAACCCCCATCTTCGGCAACGAACGAAGAGCTGGTGACCCGGATCTTCCGCGTCGAGTACGCCGACATCCGCGATCTCGCCAACGTGATCGACATCTTCGGCGGACGGATTCAGCCCGAGCCGGATCTCGGGGTCATCGGGTGGACGGGGCCCGCATCGATGCTGCCGGCGGTGGAGGCCGCAGTCGCGAGCCTCGACGTGGCGCCCACCCCCGCGCCCAACGTCGAGCTGACCGTCTACTTCCTTGTAGCCTCCCGAAAGGGCGGTGGTGCGAGCTCCGTCCCTGCCGCTCTCGACGGTGTCGCGGTCCAGCTCCGGGATGTCTTCGGGTATGACTCGGTCCAACTGATCGAGACCACCGCCATGCGGGTCCGCCCCGGCAGCCGCGGCGACCTCAACGGTTTTCTGCCGCAACGCCCGGGTGCCCCCATCGAAGCGCGCTACGAATTCTCCTTCCGCCAGCTCAAGGTGACCGAGGATGCAAGCGGACGGTCCATCCGGCTCGACGGGCTGCAGGCGAGCATCCAGACGCCGCGGGTGGTGGTGGAGAGCGGTGAACCGACCACCCGGTCGGTGGAAAGCGGCATCCGCACCGACGTCGACCTCCGCGAGGGCCAGAAGGCGGTCATCGGCAAGACCACCATCGAGGGCGGCGCGGAGGCCATCTTCGTGGTCGTCACCGGCACGATCGTCGAGTGATTCCGAGAAGCCGCTGCGGTCCCTCGACCGTGGCGCCCCGGCCGGAGTAGAGTCTGGTCGTGAGCTTTCGCGACCACTTCTCCGCGGTGGCGGCGGGCTACGCCCGCTTTCGCCCCGACTACCCGGCGCGCGCTCTTCGACTGGTTGGCCGACGTCGCGCCGGGACGGGGGCTGGCCCTTGACTGCGCCTGCGGCAACGGCCAGGCCGCACGCTCCCTCGCCTCACGGTTTCAGCGCGTCGTGGCCACCGACGCCAGCCTGCACCAGCTGGCAAGCGCCCTCCCGATCGACAACGTCGCATGGTGTGCCGCCGCAGCCGAGGCCGCGCCGCTGGCCGCCGGCACGGTCCAACTCGTGACCGTCGGGCAGGCCCTCCACTGGTTCGATCTCGACGCCTTCGCAGGCGAGGTGCGGCGGGTGCTCGTGCAGGGTGGGGTCGTTGCGGCCTGGACCTACGGTCTGCCGCAGGTGGACGACGACGAAATCGGGGCCGTTGTCAGCCGCTTCATCACGGACACCATGTGGCCGTACTGGCCGCCGGAAACGGCGCACGTGATCGACGGCTACGCCTCGCTCGAGCTCCCGTTCCCGGCCCTCGATCCGCCGCCCTTCGAAATGGCGATCGAGTGGACCCTGCCCCGTTTCCTCGGTTTCACGCGGACCTGGTCCGGCGTCGCGCGGTGGGTCGAGATGCACGGCGACGACCCGGTCGACGGTCTGGCCGCCGAACTCCGGCCTTTGTGGGGAACCGACGACGCCCCACGCGTGATCCGCTGGTCGTTGAAGATCCTCGCCGGCCGCCTCTAACGCGTCCCCTCCCATCCTGCTGAGGCGTTGCAATCGGGTTCGCGGGTGCTACCATCTTCGCGAACGGAAGGCTGTTCACATGCAACACAGATTCGGTCGCGTCGGCGTCGCCGCTCTCGTGGTCATGGCGGTGTGCGCAGGATCGCCGCTCGCCGCCGGCGAGTTCGAGGTCCTGGCGTCCTTCGACAACCCGCCGCTGGCCCCGACCGGCGGGCTGGCGGTGGGGCCCGACGGCCTTTACGGGGCGGCCTACGGCGGGTCGTACGACTATGGGTCGATCTATCGATTCGTGCCGCCGGGGGCAGCGGCCGCGGCCTCGCTGACAGAGGTCTATGCCTTCCCCGACACCGATTATGCCGCCAACCTGGGACGACCGCAGTGGGGCCTGGTGCTCGCCTCCGACGGTAACTTCTACGGTCTGAGAACCGGCGGGGGGTGGAGCGGGTACGCGGCGGCCTATCGCCTGACGCCGGCCGGTGAGCAGAGCCTGCTCCACTTCTTCGCGTGGCCCGGCGACGGCGGCAACCCGGAAGGGCCTCTGGTGGAGCTCGACGGCGCGCTCTACGGAACCTGCCGCTGGGGAGGCGATCCGAGCTTGCCCGACAACCAGCGACAGGGCACGGTCTTCCGGCTCGAGTTCGATGGCACGATGACGCGGCTGCACACTTTCACCGGCGGCCCGTCCGGGGAGCGCCCGGAAGGCGGGCTGGTGGTGGGTGCGGACGGCCTCCTCTATGGCACGACCTACGGCGGCGGTCAGTACGGCTCCGGCACACTCTTCAGCATCGACCCGGCGAGCGGCGTCGTCGAGACGCTGCACAGCTTTTTCGCTCCGAGGGACGGCTCCGGACCCATCGGCGAGCTCGCCGTGGGCCCCGACGGTGTGCTCTACGGCGCCGCTCCTTACGGCGACAACGCCTTTACGATCTGCGGCACCATCTTCCGTTTCGACCCGGCGGCCTCCAGCGACCCCTTCACCGTCCTCCGCGCGTTCTCGTGCGCGGCCGGTGAAACCAAGCGCCCGGCCGGCGGCATGGTGGTGGAAGGTGGTTTCCTCTACGGTGTGACCTGGGGCGACGATATCTCGTGGCGCTCCGGTGACGGAGCGATTTACCGCCTGGACCCTGAAACCGGCGACTTCGAGGTGCTGCGGTCGCACGCTCCGGAGGTGGCTTTGGGCGGCGCACTGGTGGTCGCGCCCGACGGCCTCATCTACGGCCAGGGGCACGGTCGCGGCCCCGGCACCGCCGATGCGGGCAGCATCTTCCGCATCGACCCGGGCTCCGGCGATGTCGAGACGGTGCACGCATTCGGGCCGAGCGACTCACCCCGCAAGCCCTTCTCGCTGGTCGAAGGCGAACCCGGCGAGCTCCTGGTCGTCGCCCGCGAGGGCGGCGCCGGCAACCGCGGCTCGATCTTCTCCCGCGCGCCGGACGGCGCCGTCTCCTTCCTGCACGAGTTCACCGACGGCTCGCCGTTCTCCTACGGCTCCACCGGGTTCCTGACGCGGAGCGCCGATGGCCTGTTCTACGGCACCCGTTCCAACGGCGGTGCCGCCGGCGCCGGCAGCGTCTTCACCATCGACCGCGAAGGCGAGTACAACGAGCTGTACGCCTTCAACGGCGTCTACCCGTGGGCCGACGGCCGGCCGCAGGGCGCGCTGATCGAGAGCCGGTTCGAACCGGGCGTCTTCTACGGCACGCTCGCCGGCGGCGGTATCGACGGCGGGGTGTTCGAGGTCGATGCGGCCGGGAACCTCGAGTTTTTGGCGCTGGTCGATACATTGACCGGTTCACCCCGCGGGCGCCTCCTGCAGACCGATGACGGCATGCTCTACGGGGTGATCGCCGAGTGGTTCAACATGACCGGCGGCTACTACGAGTATGGGGGGCTGTTCCGGGTGGGCCCGTCGGGTGGCTTCTCCCGCTTCACGCGGTTGGACCGCCTCGAGGGCTACCAGCCGCAGGCCGGGCTGACCGCGCGCACGACCGGTGACGGGACGTTTTATTACGGCACAGGGTCGCGGGGTGGCGCCTCCTACGACGGCACTGTGTTCAAGCTCTCGACCTCCGAGGAGGTCTTCGCCGTGCACTCCTTCGACGGAGACGACGGCACCAAACCCCTCGGTGAGCTCGCGCTCGCCGGCGACGGCCGCCTCTACGGCACCACCCGCGAGGGCGGCGCCTACGGATACGGCACGCTGTTCGCCGTCATGGCGGACGACGAGGTGGTGACCCTGCATCACTTCGACCACGCAACCGGCGCGTTCCCGGAGAGCATGATGATCGTGGGTTCCGACGGAGACCTCTACGGAGTCACGACCGGCGGGGGTCCGGGTGGTGGCGGCGTCGTCTTCCGTTACAACCTGGCGCCGGAGGTCACGATCAACGGGCCGGACGAGATCGACGAAGGCAGTGGAGCCTTCCTGTCGGCGGATGCGGTCGACCCGCAGGGCGGGCCGGTGACGTTTGCCTGGGACCTCGACGGCGACGGTGAGTTCGACGACGGCACGGGCCCGGAAACCTTCTTCGTGGCCAACACGCCGGAGAGCGACGGGCCCGGCGTCTACACAGTTTCGGTGCGAGCCACCGATTCGAGCGGAGTGCCGACCGTCGCCGCGACGTTGGTGACCGTCCGCAACGTCGTTCCGGAGGTGTCGATCAGCCCGGCGAGCGCCGAGACCGCGCCGGGCGCTTCGGTGTCCTTCGAGGTCTCCTTCGACGATCCCGGCCCCGACACCTGGACGGCCGCGGTCGACTGGGGCGACGGCACGGTCGAGACCGTCGGCCCGGTGACGCAGACCTTCACGGTGAGCCACGCATTTGCCGATCCGGGCACGTACACCGTCCGCTTCACGGTGGCGGATGATGACGGCGGCGAAGGGGCGGCGGCCGCGACCGTCACCATCGGCACCGTCAACAACCTCATCGAGGATCTGATCGGCGACGTCCGCGAGCTGATCGACGACGGTGAGATCTCCTACAGCCGCGGCCGCAGCCTGATCGCCGAGCTCCAGGTGGCGCTGTGGTTTTTGAAGTGGAACAACGGCGAGACCCAGGCCATCGTCCGCATGCAGCTCTTCATCATCAAGACGCAGAATTACATCGCCACCGGCCAGGTCGACCCCGAGCTCGGCAACGAGCTGATCGCCAAGGCGCGGGCCATCATCGAGCTGCTGCGTTGACCGGGGGAGCGCCGTTTCGGGTCCTTCTGCGGAGCGGCGGGCCGGCATCGTCGGCGACATTCGATCGAGTCTCAGTACTCGGCGAGTTCTGAGAGCACCTCTTGACACGTTGATATAATCAAGAGTAGGAGCGAGTCTGTAGCTCGCCCGGCATGTCTGACGTCTGAACACAACAATCGAGCGTGAGCCCTGACGGGAGGCCGTATGCGTCACCGGTGGATGAAGGTGTCTGTACAGCGAACGACGATCCTCGGCGTGGTGACGATTGCCTTGACGATCGCGGCCCCGGTCGGAACCGCCATCGGGCAGGATCGCTGCACCGACCCGCCGGCTGGACTCACAGCCTGGTGGCCTGGCGAGGGCTCGGCGGTCGACGTCGTGGGCGACTGGCACGGCGCGCTGGTCGGGGACACCGCATTCGCGGCGGGAGAGGTCGGCGATGCCTTCTCCTTTGATGGTACCGGCGACTATGTGGAGGTGGCTGACGCGAGCGCCGGAGATCTCGGCGCCGGCCCGTTCACCATCGCGTTCTGGGTTCATACCGCGACCACCGGCTCGAGCACCTATCTGCTCGGCAGGTCCCACCCCGACGGCGGCCAGGGCTGGGACATCCGGCTGAACGACGGCAGGATCCAGCTCGTGGGTTTCAACGGGTGGCCGGCGGACTACAACCTCCAGACAGAACAGGTGATCGAGGCCGACACCTGGTACCACATCGCGGTCACCTCGGACGGCGCCATCGTCACCCTCTCCATCGACGGCGAGGTCGCCGGATCGTGTCCCCGGCAGACGATCTCCACCGCCTCCAACCCGCTGCGTTTCGGTTCCACCACCGCCTTCGGCGGTAACGGACTCCAAGGGCAACTCGACGAGATCCAGTTCTTCGACCGCGCGCTGTCGGGCGACGAGATCCAGGTGCTCCACGAGTCGGCGCCCGGCGGCTCGTGCCGCCCCTGCGCCGCCATGCCCGCGGGCGCCGTCGCGTGGTGGCGAGCGGAGGATAATTTCGACGACGCGATTGGTCGGCTGAACGGCGCGCCCATGGGCGGGGTGGCCTTCGACGGCGGCAGGGTGGGAAGGGCCTTCGGGCTCGATGGCAACGATGATTACGTGGCCCTGCCGCGGGACGCGGTGTGGGACTTCGGCACAGCCAGCATCTCGGTGAGCGCGTGGTTCCAATCCGGCAGCGCCGGGTACCGCAACATCATCCGCTATGACACCGGAACCGGCGTCCGCTCGTACTGGGGTCTGCGATTCGAACCCGCCGGTAAGCTGCAGTTTCTCGCCTGCGACACGGACGGCTCGACCACGGCTTCCATCGAAAGCGACGGGTCGTATGCCGACGGCGCCTGGCACCACGTGACCGTGGTGCGTGATGCGGCGGCAGGAGAGGTCCGGCTCTACGTGGATGGAGCCGAAGCCGCGACACCCACCCCGGATCGCGGTGTGAACGTGGTCCCCCCGTCGAACGCCGTGCCGGCGATCGGCTCGGGAGTGTGGTGGTTTGGCGGCTCGTTCGAGCCCTTCGCCGGCTCCATCGACGAGGTGGCGATCTTCGACCGCGCACTGAGCGCTGACGAGGCGGCCGCGATCTACACCGCCGGCGAGCGCGGTATCTGCCACGACTGCGTCGCGCCGCCCTCGGATCTCGTCTCGTGGTGGCGCGGCGACGGCAACCCCTTCGATAATGCCGGCGGCAACGATGGGACGCTGCAGAATGGTGCGGCATACGCGGCCGGGCTCGTCGGCCAGGCCCTGAGCCTGCCGACCGGCAACGACTTCGTTGAGGTGCCACATGACGATACCCTGAGCTTCGGCGCCACCGATCCCATGTCCATTTCGCTGTGGGCGTACCGGGCCACCGACGACCCGCTGCAGCACATCCTCTCGAAGCGCTACGACTGCACCGGCACGCCGTGGAACTACCAGATGTGGTGGCATTCGGGCAGCGATGCCCTGTGCATCGGCAGCATGAGCGGTAATGTCTGCACCACCGCCGACAAGCTGCCCCTGCAGACCTGGACCCACCTCGCCGTGTCCTTTGACGGCAGCGAGGTCACGATCTCCGTCAACGGGGCGCCCGAGATCACGGAGTCGTTCGTTCTCGGATCCGACGACAACACCCCGCCGCTGCGCTTCGGCAGCGTCGCCGACTGCGATGAGCTCGACCAGGGATTCCGCGGGCTGCTCGACGAGATCGAGCTCTACGGCCGCGCACTCTCTCGCGACGAGGTGCGGGCCATCTACCGCGCCGGGAGCTTCGGGCGCTGCACCGACTGCGCGCCGGTGCCCGAGGGGATCGCGGCGTGGTGGAGGGCCGAGGGCGACGCCACCGACGCGGCGGGTGACAACGACGGCACGGAGATGAACGGCGTCGGCTACGGCCCTGGCCGGGTCGGCCGCGCCCTCGATTTCGACGACGCCGCCGCGCCTGATTACGTCGAGGTTCCTCACTCGGCCTCGCTCGACATCACCGGCGCGTTGTCGGTGGAGGGTTGGGTGTTTCTCGACATCCAGACGCAGTCCACAGTGGTGGGCAAGGGCGACTACTTCGGAACGGAGAGCATCACGTCCTACTCCTCTGGAGATCGGTGGGTGGTCGGCGGACGGAAAGCCCACAACCGTTCTCTATGGGAGTTATCCAGACGATCTGCAAATCAGTGACGACGTGCTGGGCACAGGAAGGTGGCATCACCTGGCGATGACCTGGGACGGTTCGATCACGATGCCATACAACCACAAGCTGTACATCGACGGAGCGCTCGCGGAAACCTGGACCAAGACCACGGGCCTCAACAGTACCGTCGAGAGCCTCACCATCGGCGCGATGAAACCGCCTGACTACTACCGAAAGACCGACGGCCGCATCGACGAACTCTCGATCTACAGCGCTGAGCTGACTGCGGCCGAGATCCGCGCGATCGTCGCCGCGGGAGCGGCCGGCAAGTGCGTGCCGGGCGACAGCGAACCCGATGCCTTCACCTTCCTCGACACCATCGGCAACGGGACGAGCACCATCGTCGCCACCGACGCGATCACCGTGGCCGGGATCGACCGGCCGGCGGCGATCGGGATCACAGCCTGCACCGCGCCCTTCTGCTGGTACGCGGTCAACGACGGCGGCTGGACGACCCAGGACGGCGAGGTCGAAGACGGAGACGTGGTGTATGTCCGGCAGATGACCGCGAACGCGGAGGGGACAACCACCGACCTCACGCTCACGATCGGCGGAATCAGCGACACCTTCAGCACAACCACCGTCGGCACGTGGAGCCTTATGGTGACTCTCGCGGGCACGGGCGACGGCGCCGTCACCAGCTCACCCGCGGGCATCGACTGCGGTTCGATCTGTGCGGTGGCCTTCGACGCCGGGTCGACGGTTGTCCTGACGGCGACGCCCGATGGCGAGTCGAGCTTCTCTGGGCTGGTCGGGCGATGCCGACTGCGCGAACGGCGAGGTCACGATGGCCGGCGACGTCCAGTGCACGGCGACCTTCGGTCCTGCGGAGATCTTTTCGGACGGGTTCGAGACCGGCGACACCTCGCGCTGGAGCGCGACCGCGGGCGGAATGTAGGGCCTGCGTTCAGGCGGCGTCGGGGGTCGCCTGCCGGATCTCGAGCACCAGAGCCTCGAGATCCGGCAGCAGGGCCTCGGCGAGCCGCCGTTGGCCCTCGGCGGTGGGATGGAGGCCGTCGGCTTGGAGCAGGGTGGGGTCGAGGCCGACTTCGCGCACGAAGCCGGGCACCAGGTCCGCGCCCTCGTCGTCCGCGATCCGCGTGTACATCTCCGAAAAGGCCCGGCTGTAGTCGGGGCCGTAGTTGGTCGGCACGTCCATGCCGAGCAGCACGACCCGCGCGCCGGCCGCCTGTCCGCGGCGGACGATCTCGCGCAGGTTGGCCTCGGTGTTTTCGAGGTCCTGGCCGCGCAGGGCGTCGTTGCCGCCGAGCTCGACGACGAGGATGTCGGTCGGTCGTTGCAGCACCCAGTCGACGCGCGAGAGACCGCCGGCCGAGGTGTCGCCGCTGACGCCGGCGTTGACGACCTCGACCGTCGTGGCCGTCGCTCGCGGAGCAGTTCCTCGACCACCGCCGGGAAGGCCTCGGCCTCGGCGAGGCCGAGGCCGGCGGCGAGGCTGTCGCCGAGGACGACGATGCGGACACGCCGCGACGGGCGGGGATGGGGTCGGGCGCGGGAGCGGCCGGCACGGTGGTCTGGGGGGCGCGCCCACACGCTGCGGCGAGCAGGACTGCACCGGCAAGCGAGCACGCAAACGGCGATCGTGAAATGATGCGGGCCATGGCGGCGATTGTAGCTGTGAGAGGTGGAAGATTGTGAGCGAGTTTTCAGACAACGAGATGGTGCTGGCGCTCGCGGGGGTCGGACGACGGCTGCCCTCCGGCGGGAAGATGCTGACGATCCTCGATGCGATCGATCTCGAGGTGCGGCGGGGCGAGTTCGTGGCCGTGCTCGGCCCTTCCGGCAGCGGCAAGTCGACCCTGCTCGCGCTGATGGCGGGTCTCGACCGGCCGAGCTCCGGCGAGGTGCGCATCAACGGCGAACGCATCGACCACCTCTCCGAGGACCGGCTGGCGGTCCTCCGCCGCCACACCATCGGTTTCGTCTTCCAGTCCTTCCAGCTCCTCGAAAACCTGACCGCGCGGGAAAACGTCATGCTGCCGGTGGAGCTCCTCGGCGGGGTCGATGCGTCGCGGCGGGCGGCCGAGCTCCTGTCGGCGGTCGGGTCTGTCGGAGCGCGGCCACCACTACCCGTCGCAGCTGTCGGGGGGCGAGCAGCAGCGGGTGGCGCTGGCCCGCGCCTTCGCCCCGCGGCCGGCCCTGCTGCTCGCCGACGAGCCGACCGGCAACCTCGACGGCGCCACCGGCCGGGTGGTGCTCGACCTCCTGGTCGCGCTGCGCGCCGATGAGGGCGCGACCCTGGTGCTGGTGACCCACGACCCCGCGGTCGCTGCGCTTGCCGACCGCCGCATCCATCTCCGCGACGGGCGCATCGAGCGCGAGGAAACGGCGTAGGCATGCGCCTGCGCCAGTGGATTGCGCTCGCCGTGCGCGAGTCCCGCGGATCGGCGGGACGGTTGGTGTTCTTCGCCGCCTGTCTGTCCGTCGGCGTGGCCGCGGTGGTGGCGGTGGCGGGTCTGGCGCAGGCCCTCGACAGCGGCATCCAGGGCCGGGCGCGGGAGCTGCTGGCGGCGGACATCGCCGTCTCCAGCCGGCGCCCGATCCCGGATGACGTGGTGGCGGCCATCGACAACCTCGCCGGGGTGCGACGCACCGGCGTCATCGAGCTGCCGAGCGTGGTGTCGATGCCCGCAGCCGACGACGAGGCCGGCTCCCCGGGTCCCTCGTTGCTGTGCGAGATCAAGGCGGTCGGGCCTCACTATCCCGTTCTACGGCGAGGTCGTCACCGAACCCGAGCGGCCGCTGGCCGAGCTTCTCGGCGCCGACCGCGTGCTCGTGGGCCCTGAGCTCTTGACCAGGTTGGGTGCCGGCATCGGAGACCGCCTGCGTATCGGTTCCGCCTTCTTCACCATCACCGGCATCGTCACCGCCGAGCCCGACCGGCTCGAGATCGGTCTCACCCTCGGGCCCCGCGTGATGCTGTCCAGCGAAGGGCTCGAGCGAACCGGTCTTGTCGGTCTCGGCAGCCGGGTCGGCTATCGGGTGCTCGTGAGGCTCCCGGGTGTTGCGGCGCCGCCCGAGCTTCGAGCCGCGGCCGAGATCGTCCGTGCCGCGGTCGCTGACCCCCAGTTCGTCGAGGTGGAGACCTCTACGCGAGGCCCAACCCGCGCTGCGCAACGCCCTCGCCAGGGTCGAGCGCTTTCTCGCCCTGGTGGCCCTGCTGTCGCTGCTGATCGGCGGCATCGGGGTGGCGCAGGCGGTCCGGGCGTGGCTCGCCGGACGGCTCGACGCGATCGCGGTCCTGCGCGCCCTCGGGGTCAGGCCGCGCGAGGTCTTTGCGCTCTACCTGGGTCAGACGGCGCTCCTGGCGCTGGTCGGCAGCGTGGTGGGGGCGCTCGTCGGAGCGGTCACGGCGCGGGTGGTTCCAGTGGCGCTCGGTGACCTGCTGCCGGTCGAGGTGGTGGTGGGGTGGCAGCCGGCGGCGATGCTGCGCGGCGTCGTGCTCGGAGTCGGAGTGGCGGTGCTCTTCGCCCTGCGGCCGCTGGTCGACGTCCTGCGGGTGCCGCCGGTGCGGGTCCTGCGGCGCGATGCCGATCCGTTGCCGGTGAGCCGGGTGGTCGCGGCCGTTCTGTTTGCGGTCCTCGTGGCCGGGGTGACGGTGACCGCGACCGCGCAATCGGGGTCGCTGGTGCGCGGCGGGTTGTTCGCGCTCGGGCTGATGGTGGCGACCGCGGTCCTCACGGCCGGCGCATGGCTGGTGGTGCGGGCAGTTGGCAAGACGCCGCGCGAATTCTCATCGGTGGCCGTGCGCCACGGTCTGGCTGCCCTCGCCCGGCCCGGCTCGGGGACCCTGGGTGCCGTGGTCGCACTCGGGCTGGGAGTGCTGACGGTGCTCGGGATGTACCTGGTCCAGGGGCGGATGTCGGCCCAGCTCGAGGCCGATCTGCCGGAGGACGCGCCGACGGTCTTTCTGGTCGACATCCAGCCGGATCAATGGGACGGTGTTCGCGCCTCGCTGGAGGAAGCCGGCGCCGAGAACCTGGATTCCGTGGAGGTCGTGATGGCCCGCCTGCAGGCCATCAACGGGGTGCCCGGTGGACGAGCTGGTCGCCCGAGCGCGGCGAGGACTCCGGCGACCGGCGGTGGGTCCTGACCCGCGAGCAGCGTCTGACCTCCCTCGAGACCCTGCCCGAGGACAACGTGATCGTCGACGGCGCCCTGTGGTCGGATCCGGAGCGTGCCGAGGTCAGCATCGAACAGGACTTCGCCGCCGATCTCGGGGTCGGGGTCGGCGACACGGTGACCTTCAACATTCAGGGCGTTCCGCTCGAGCTGCTGGTCTCCAGCATCCGCACCGTCGAGTGGGAGCGTTTTTCGATCAACTTCTTCCTGGTGGTGGAACCGGGCGTGCTCGACGAGGCGCCACGCTACCGGATCGCCGCGGCGCGGCTCGCCGCGACTGCCGAGCTGCCGCTCCAGGACCGGCTGGCCGCGACCTTCCCCAACGTGACCATGCTGCGGATCCGCGAGGTGCTCGACAAGATCGTCGCCGTCCTGCGGCAACTGGGTTTCGGGGTGCGGCTGCTGGGGGCCTTCACCGTGCTCGCGGGGATCGCCATCCTCGCCGGCGCGGTGAGCGCGGGCGCCGTCCGGCGGGGGCGCCAGGTGGCGCTCTACAAAACCCTGGGCATGACCCGCCTCCAGGTGGTGGCGGTCTTCACCGTCGAGTACGCCCTGGTGGGTCTGGTGGCCGGCGTCCTCGGCACTGGCGGCGGGGTGGTGCTGGCGTGGCTGGTGACCCGCTTCGGTTTCGAGATCGCGTGGGCCTGGTCGCCCGGCGTCTACGCCCTGGCGGTCGACGACGACGATCCTGCTGAGTGTGGTCGCCGGCCTCGCCGCCAGCGCCCGCGCCCTCGCCGTGCGGCCGCTCGCCGTCCTCCGCCAGGGCGGGTGAGAGCAGCCGGCATCCGATACGGATCAACACAAAGACACGAAGACACAAAGACCGCCGCGGTCTTCCTTTTCATTACCACCAGCGAGGTCCCGGCCGTCACGAGACGGCCGGGGACCGATGGGCCGAGACGCCCACTCGAACGTGAACGTTCGGCTGGGCGTCTCGGTCCATCGGCCTGCGCTGCCACAGCGCAGGCCTCGCCTCGCGAGGAATTCTGAAACCTCGGGGGCAGAGAGATCACCACCCCAGGTGCCCTTGATCGGGCCCGGCAAAATTGCCTTCGTGTCTTCGTGTTGGACTTTGTGTCTTCGTGTTGAAAAGAGAATGCCCACTGTACGGAGCGGGATACAATCGCCGGGTTCCGTTCCACGAGTGAGAGGAGCCACGAGATGTTTTCACGCACGACGTATGAAGAGCGCCGCGCGGTGTTTGCGGAGTCGTTTTGACGACGGTCTGCTGCTGTTCCTCGGCAACACCGAGAGCCCGATGAACTACGCCGACAACTGCTACCCCTTCCGGCAGGACAGCACCTTCCTCTACTACTTCGGTCTCGACCAGCCCGAGCTGGCGGCGGTGATCGACGTCGACGAGGGCGCGACCGTCATCTTCGGCGACGAGCTGACCATCGACCACATCGTGTGGATGGGCGACCTGCCCACCGTCGCCGAACGCGCCGAACGGGTCGGTGTCACCGACACCCGGCCGCGGGCGGCGTTGGCCGAGGTCGTGAAGTCGGCAGTCGCCGCGGGCCGGCCGGTCCGCTACCTGCCGCCCTACCGGCCCGACAACTCGATCCTGCTCTCCGGGTCTGCTCGGCCTCCCCCTCACCGCGCTCGCCGAGAATGCCTCGGTCGACTTCATCCGCGCGGTGATCGACCAACGTGCGTACAAGACCGACGAGGAGATCGTCGAGATCGAAAAGGCGGTCGCGACCTCGGTGGCCATGCACACCGCCGCCATGCGCATGGCGCGGCCGGGGATGCGGGAGTCGGAGATCGCGGCCGAGGTGGAGCGGATCGCGGTGGCGGCCGGGGGCCGGATCTCCTTCCCGGTGATCGCCACCATCCACGGCGAGACCCTTCACAACCACGACCACAGCAACACCCTCGCCGAGGGCGACCTCTTCCTGCTCGACTGCGGCGCCGAGACCGCCATGGGCTACGCCGGCGACCTCTCCTCGACCTTTCCCGGTGAGCCCGCGTTTCGACGACCGCCAGTTCACCATCTACAAGCTCCAGCTCGCGGCCTACGAGGCTGCGGTGGCCACGCTCGCTCCGGGGGTCCCCAACCGCGACGTGCACTTCGCCGCGGCCCGTGTCATCGCCGAGGGCATGAAGGACCTCGGGCTGATGAAGGGCAACACCGACGACGCCCTCGCATGCTGGAGCCCACGCCATGTTCTTCCCGTGCGGGGTCGGGCACATGATGGGTCTCGATGTCCACGACATGGAGGACCTGGGCGAGGTCTGGGTCGGCTACGACGGCGAGGCCAAGAGCACGCAGTTCGGCCTCAAGTCGCTGCGTCTCGCGCGCACGCTCGAGCCCGGTTTCGTCGTCACCGTCGAGCCCGGGATCTACTTCATCCCGCAGCTCATGGATCTCTGGCGGTCAGCAGGGCCACTGTGCGGAGTTCCTCGACTTCGATCGCTCTCGACCGCTGGCGCGACTTCGGCGGCATCCGCAACGAGGAGGACTACCTCATCACCGCCGACGGCGCCCGCCGTCTCGGTCCCGCAAAGCCCCTGTCGGTGGCCGAGGTGCAGCTTCTACGGGGCTGATCACCCCAGCCGGACGCGGTAGCGCAGCCGGGCGAAGATGAGGATGAGAATCGCGAGCACGACCAGGGCGAGACCCTCCTGCCACAAGACCTCGAGCCCCGCGCCCTTGAGGAAGACGCCGCGCAGGATGGTGATGTAGTAGCGCAGCGGGATGGCGTAGGTCACCCACTGGAAGATCTTCGGCATGTTCTGGATCGGGAAGACGAAACCCGAGAGGTAGATCTGCGGCAGCATCATGACGAAGGTCGAGATCATCATCGCCTGCTGCTGGGTGCGGGAAAGGGTGGAGACGAGCAGGCCGAGACCGAGACAGCAGACGATGAAGGGCGCGGTCAGGAGGGCGAGGGTCGCGACCGATCCGCGGAGCGGGACCTCGAACCAGAACAGCACGACCATCAACGCGGTCGAAAACTCGACCACCCCCACCAGCGCATAGGGGACGAGCTTGCCGGCGATGACCGCACTCGGGGTCAGGGGCGTCACCAGGAGCTGCTCCATGGTCCCGATCTCGGTCTCGCGGACGATCGCCATCGACGACAGCATCATGGTCATGATGAGGATGATCAGCGCCAGCACGCCGGGGACCATGAAGTAGCGGCTCAGGAGATCGGGGTTGTAGAGGATCTTCGGCCGCAGCTCGAGAGGGGTTCGGGCCCCGTCGCGGGCGGCGGCCGCCTGCAGGACGCCCTGGGCGTAGGCGAGCCCAAGCGTGCCGACCATCGCATCCGAACCATCGGCCACGACCTGGACAGTGCCGGTGCGGCCGGCCGCGCGATCGGCCGAAAAGCCCGCGGGGATGGTGACGGCGACCTTTGCATCGCCGCCGGCCAACCACGGATCGAGCGCGTTCTGGGTGTCGACTGCGGCGACCAGGCGGAAGTAGGTGGAGGCGGTGAAATCCTGCACCAGTCCTCGGCTGGCGGCGGTGCGGTCGAGATCGCACACCGCGAGCTCCACCCGGCGCACGTCGGTGGTGGCGGCGTAGCCGAGGATCGTCAGCTGGACGATCGGCGCGATGAAGAGCACCGACAGGATCTTGGGGTCGCGCCGCAGCTGGAGCAGCTCCTTGACCAGCATGTTCATGAGAATCCGCATCACAGACTCCGCACCATGCGGACGGTTGCGAGGGCCAGCACGATGGCGGCGTAGAGGATGAGGGCGCCGGCCTGGGGCCACCACACCTCGGGACCGACGCCCTTGAGCACGATCTCGCGCAGCGCGGCGATGTAGTAGCGGGCGGGGACGATGTGCGAGATGATCTGCAGCGCCCGCGGCATCGAGGAGATGGGGAAGATGAACCCCGACAGCAGCAGGGTCGGCAGCATCGACGACAGCAGACTGAGTTGAAAGGCCAGCTGCTGGTTGTCGGCGAGGGTCGAGATGAAGGTCCCCCACCCGAGCCCGCCGGCGAGAAACAGGAGGGTGACCGCCGCCAGCCAGAACAGCGACCCGCGGATGGGCACATCGAAGAGGGCCCAGGCCAGGAAGAGCGAGCCGGCTGCCGACACCGACGCGACCAGCAGGTACGGCAGGGTCTTGCCGAACAACAGCTCGATCGCCCGGATCGGAGTTGCGCGCAGCGACTCCATCGTGCCGCGCTCCTTTTCGCGCACCACCGCCAGGGCGGTGGCGATGACCGACGACACCATGAGGATGAAGGCCAGGAGACCGGGGACCAGGAAGATCGACGATTTGAGGTCGGGGTTGTACCAGACCAACGGCGCCGCCTCGTACGGCGCCCGGACATCCACCTCGTACACCACCCCGGTCTGCGACGCGACGATCTGGCGGGCGTAGCCGAGGACGGTGTTGGCCATCTGCGAATCGGACCCGTCGAGGACGAACAGGACCGAGACGGGCCGTCGCGCCGCGGTCTGCGCGGCAAAGTCCGCGGGCAGCACCAGAGCGGCCTGGACGGTTCCCGCGGCGAAGAGCCCGTCGAGCGGGCGGACATCGTCGAGGACCGCCTTGCGGACGAAAAAGCCGCTCTTCAGGAAGGCCTCCACGACCTGGCGCGAGGCCTGGGTGCGGCTCTGGTCGACCACTGCGAGCCGGATGTCGGTGACGTCGAAGCTGAGGGCGTAGCCGTAGATCATCAGGAGCACCACGGGCATCGCGAGCAGGGCGAGCGCCGTGCGCCAGTCGCGTTTGAGCTGGAGGAGCTCCTTGACCGCGGTGGCGAGGACGCGCCGGATCACTGGTGAAGGCCCTGCTCGGCGTCGCGGATCGCACGGATGAAAACATCCTCCAGAGAGGGCTCCACCGGGTGCACGGTCACCGGCGCGAAGCCACCGGACTCGAGGCGGTGCTCGATCGCCTGCGCCTTCTCGGGACCGGCCACCACGGCGTGGAGATGGCTGCCGAACAACGCCACGTCGAGCACGCCGGGGAGGTCCTCGAGTTGCTCGAGGGCGCGGGCGGCGTCGCGGCATTCCACCTCGAGCACCGAACCGGGGGTGAAGACCGTCTTGAGCCGGGGGATGGTGTCGAGGGCGAGGAGCTTGCCCGCGTGCATCAGGGCCACCCGGTGGCAGCGCTCGGCCTCGTCCATGTGGTGGGTGGTGACGAAGACGGTGACGCCCTCCGCCCCGAGGTCGTCGATGAGGTCCCAGAAGGCGCGGCGGGCCTCCGGATCCACCCCGCCGGTCGGTTCGTCGAGAAAGACCACCGACGGCTGGTGGAGCAGGGCGCAGGAGAGCGCCAGGCGTTGTCGAAACCCCCCGGGCAGGTCTCCGACGATGGCCCTGCGGCGGCTGGAGAGACCGGTGACCTCATATGCCCAATCGCGGCGCTCTTCGAACTTCCTGCCCCACAGCCGATAGGTGCCGGCCCAGAAGCGGAGGTTCTCGTCCACCGTGAGGTCGCCGTAGAGGGAGAACTTCTGCGACATATAGCCGATGCGGGTCTTGATCCGAGCGGCCTGGGTGGCGATGTCGAAACCGGCCACAGTGCCGCTGCCCGACGTCGGGCTGAGAAGACCGCACAGCATACGGATGACCGTCGTCTTGCCGGCGCCGTTGGAGCCCAGAAAACCGAAGATCTCGCCGGGTGCGACCTCGAACGACACCTGGTCGACGGCCACGAAGTCACCGAAGACGCGGGTCAGGTCGGTCGCGGAGACCATGATCTCCGGCACTGGCGCCGCCGCAGCGGTTGGGTTGGTCACCGGCCGATGGCCCTGTGCAGGGTGGCATCCGCCATCCAGGCTGCGACCCGGGTTCTGACTTGCGCGGCCTCGGCGGCGGTCAGATCGGCCTGGGCGTCGAGCAGCTCGGACAGCAGCGCGAGTCCGGCGGCGTAGCGTTCGCTGGACGCCTCCTCCCACGCGGCAGAGGCGGTAGCGGATGCGTCGGCCGCGCCCACCGCCTTCAGCGCCGACTCGAGCTCGAGCCGGGTGGTCTCGACCTCGAGCCGAATCTTCCTTTCCATTTCGGCGCGGTCCTGCTGCAGGGCGCGCTGTTCGGCCTCGACACCGGCGGCGCGGGCCCTGGTCTGGCTGCCGTCGAAGACCTTCCAGCTCGCGGCCACCCCGACCCGCCACGAGTCGTTGGCGTCGTCGACCAGAGGGAAGTAGCGTTGATTGGGCCGGGCCACGAGGTACTGACCGGTGGCCCCGACCGCCGGCAGACGGGCGGCGTCGACTGCCCGCGCCCGCGCGCCGAGCCCGGCGATCCGCGCGTCGGTCATCTTGAGCTCGGGGCGACCGTCGATGGCCTGGTGTTGGAGGGCGGTCAGAGACGGCGGATGCGAAGGGACCCGATCGGTCGATGCGTCCGCCAGAGCGATCGCCTCGGCGTCATCCATCCCGAGCAGCGAACGAAGACGTGCCAGCGCCTGTTCTTCCCCGTTGTGCATCCTGATCACATCGACCTCGGCGGCCGCGACTCGTGCCTCGGCTGCGAAGACGTCGGCGTTGACCGCCATCCCGGCCTCGCGCAGGGCGCGGGCGTCGTCGAGCAGGCGGCGGGTCCGTTTGAGCTGGGCTTCGGCAACCGCCACACCGGCCGACGCACCCACCGCCGACCAGTACTCCATCCGTGCGGCGTAGCCGAGCTCGAGGGCGGTGAGCGACTGCGACCAGGTGGCCGCGGATTCGTCCATCCGCGCCGCATCGCGGTTGGCGGAGATCGCGCCGCCGGTGTAGATGGGTTGATTGAGCGTCAGATCTGCGCTGTAGGTGTTCTCGATGTTGGGGTAGAGAACCAGCGGCGGCTGACCGGGCTGGCTCGAGGGCACGGCGAACTCGGGTACCCCGTTCTGGCGGGCGACGGCGGCGTTGACGCTGATGACCGGGAGCCGGGCGCCGTCGGCCGCCTTGACGGCGAACTCGGTGGCTTCGAGGCGATGTGCCGCCGCGGCGGTCAGGGTCGAGGCTTCGATCGCCAGACGGGCGGCCCCGTCGGCGTCAAGGAGGGTCTGGCTGCGCGCCGGGATCGGGGCTGCGCCGATTGCAAGAACCAATACAAGACTGAACAAAGGTCGTCGAGCGTTCATGGTGCCTCCGTCGACGTGGGATGGATTGACGATCGAGTGAGGTAGAGAAAGGCGTCCTCGAGGCCCGCCGGAATGTCACGGGCGGACTCGATCCGGACATCGTGGGCGCCCAGGATCTCGCGGATCGCGCCGACCGGGTCAGCGACACCCTTGGCGAGGTGGGCGTGGAGGGTGGTGCCGAAGACGCTGACGTCGACGACCTCGTCGTGGGCCGAGAGCGCGTCGGCGGCGGCGGCGCGTTGGGCGACCACGACCTCGACCACGGCGCCGGGCATCAGAGAGGGGATCTCCCTCGGGCGCGCGTCGGCCAGGAACACACCCTCGTGCATCAGCAGGACCCGGGTGCAGCGTTCGGCCTCATCGAGATACGGGGTCGCCACCAGCAGGGTCAGCCCCTGGCCCACCAGGTCCGCGAGCAGGCGCCAGAACTCGCGCCGGGTGACGGGGTCGACGCCGGTGGTGGGTTCGTCGAGCAGCAGCGCACGGGGTGAGTGGATGAGGGTGCAGGCGAGGGCGAGCTTCTGTTTCATGCCGCCTGAGAGGCGGTCGGCCTGGCGGTTGCGGAAGGGCGAGAGACCGACCAGCTCGAGCAGCTCGCTGCGCCGCGTGCGCCATTCGGGGACGCCGTACATCAGGGCGAAGAACTGGATGTTCTCGTCGACCGTGAGGTCGCCGTAGAGGGCGAATCTCTGGGCGAGGTATCCGAGCCGGGTGTGGAGGGCGCGCCGCGACTGCCAACAGTCGTCCCCGAAGGCCGTCGCAGTTCCGCCGTCCGACCGCAGGAGCCCGCCGAGGACGCGCAGGGTGGAGGTCTTGCCGGCGCCGTCGGGCCCGATGAGGCCCACGACGTCACCCTCGCCGACCGCAAAGGACACGCCGCGGACAGCCTCGAGACCGCCGTAGCGGACGACGAGCCCACGGGCTTCAAGCAGGGGAGACGAAACCACAACGATCCTCAGTTGAAGAGGGCGTCCGCCGGCATCCCGGGTTTGAAGGTTCCGTCGTCATTTTGCAGCTCGATCTTGACGCGAAAAACCAGCTTGGCGCGTTCCTCGGGAGTCTGGACGTTTTTCGGCGTGAACTCGGCGACCGGCGAGATGAATGAGACCGTGCCCGCGAAGGTGCGGTCGCTGCCGTCGACGGTGACATTCGCAGTTTGACCGAGCGTCACCTGCGACAGGGAGGGCTCGTCGATCCACACCGTCAGCCACGGCCGCGCGAGGTCGGTGAGGACGGCGGTGGTGGCACCGGGGGCCAGCACCTCGCCGGGTTCCGCGACTCTCGTGGTGACGACGCCGTCGATCGGCGCGAGAACCGTGGCGTCGACGATCTTCTGGTGGGCTGCGGCGACCGCCGCCTCAGCCGCTGCACGCTGCGCGCGGGCCGCCTCGATCTCCTGGCGGCGTGGTCCGGCGACCAGCTTGTCGACCTGTGAGCGGGCGGCTGCGACTGCGCGTTCGGCGACCTCCTGGCGGGTGGCGGCGTCGTCCCGCGACTTTTCGGTCGCGGTGCCGCGCTCCGCCAAGCCGGCCAATCGATCGAAATCGCGGCGGGCGGCGTCGAGCTCGGCCTGGGCCTGCGCCAGCTGGTCCTCAGCGCGCCGCAGGTCCTCGGCGCGGGTGCCCGCGAGGAGCAGCCGCAGCTGCGCGTCCGCGGCCTCCGCAGTGGCGCGTGCCTGGGCCAGCCGGTGCTCGGCGTCGGTGGTCTCGAGCCTCGCCACCACGGCGCCGGCGCTGACCACGTCGCCTTCCTCGAACGGCGCCTCGAGCAGGCGGCCGCCGACCGTGGCGGCGAGCCTGATATCGGTGGCCTCGATGTGACCGGAGGCGTGAATGGCGCCGTTGTCGGCCGCGTTGCGGCAGCCGGCGGCGAGGACCAGAACGGTGGCAAGAGCGGCGACAGCGCTGAAAGGTCTCATGGTATTTCTCCGGGTGCGGCGATTCCGTTCAATAGCAGATCGGTGAGGAAGGGGGCGACCTCGGCGTCGTTTTCGGGGATCTGCATTTCAGGTCCGATTTCGGCGGCCCTCCCGCGCAAGGGCGCGGCGGCGTTCAGAATCAGCGAGGCGCCGATCATCGTGAGGTGGGTCATGACCGGCTCGGTGGCGCGGAACTCGCCGCTGCGGACGCCGTCGGCCAGCAACCGGCGCACGATGTCCACCAACCGCAGCATGCGATCGAGGACCTCCGGCTGGAGGTTGTCGCCGGCCGAGGCGAGTTCGCGGAGGACGATCCGGGGGTGGTCGGGATACCTTTGGAGCGTCCGCGTGACCGTCGCGATGACCGCGGTCAGTCGATCACGCGCCGATCCCTCCGGCGCGATCGCGTCAGCAAGCGCCGCTTCGATGCGGTCGAAGTTGCGCATCAGCACCGCGGTGTAAAGCGCCTGTTTGTTGCCAACGTGGTAGTAGAGGAGGGCCTTGTTGACGCCTGCGCGGCGGGCGATCTCGTCGACCCGTGCGCCGGCGAAACCGTGCCGTGCGAACTCGCGTGATGCTGCATCGAGGATCCGACGGCGGGTGTCTGACAGTCCGGTTTCGGGTTCAGCGCTCATGGGATTTCCGGTTTTAACCAAACGGTTTAACTAACCAGTTAGTAAATTACATGTGACGGATCGAGATGTCAAGCCCCTGAACGGCCGCATTCCTACGGCTCAAGAGACGGAGTACGGCGGTTCGGTCCACGATGTCAGGGGTGACATCGGGGATCCTCCCGAGGCCTCTCGAGATTCAAAGCTCGAGTGAGGCCTCGAGCGTCCGCTGCTGCTTCAGGGCTCGTCCGACACCTTGATGATCAGCTTGCCGTCGTGCGATCCGTCGAACAGGCGGTTGATGTTCGAAGGCGCGGTCTCAAGGCCGTCGTAGACGTCGACCCTGTACTTCAAACGGCCCTCGGCGTACCACTCGCTGAGCCTGGCGATGGCCTCGGCGGTTCGGTCGAGATAATCGATAACGATGAATCCCTCGACCCTCGCGCGGCGGATCAAAACCATCGGGAATGCCGAGGGGCCGGGGACCTTCTCGGCGGCGTTGTAGCCGGAGATCAGACCGCAGACGGCAACCCGTGCGTAGTTGTTGATCCACATGAGCTCGGCGTCGAGGATCTCGCCGCCGACGTTTTCGAAGATCACGTCGATGCCGTCCGGACAGTGTTTGTGGAGCTTCCGCGCGACGTTCTCGGTCTTGTAGTTGATGGCTGCGTCGAAGCCGAGGTCGGCCTTCAGCCAGGCGCACTTGGCGTCGGTGCCGGCGATGCCCACCACCCGGCAGCCCACGATCTTGCCGATCTGGCCGACGATCGACCCCACCGCGCCGGCGGCGCCCGAGACGACCAGCGTCTCCCCGGCCTTCGGTCTGCCGATATCGAGCAGACCGAAATAGGCCGTCAACCCGACCATGCCGAAGAGACCGAGAAAGGCGGTCAGCGGCAGGGGACCGGGATCGATGACTCGCTGGTCGCTGCCGTCCGAGATGGCGTAGTCCTGCCAGCCGACCGTCCCCGAGACGATGTCGCCCGCGGCGAAACGATCGTTCCGCGACTCCTCCACCACTCCGATGGTGAGACCGCGCATGACGTCGCCGAGAGCGACCGGCTCGACGTAGGACGGTCCCTCGCGGATCCACCCGCGGTTGGCGGGGTCGAGCGACAGGTAGATGTTCCGCACCAGCACCTCGCCGTCGGCGAGGGCGCGGACCGGCTCCTCCACCCATTCGAAATCGCTCTCCTTGATCAGACCCTGGGGTCGCGCGGCCAGACGCCACTGGCGGTTGATGCGATCGGTCATTGGCAGCTCCCCTTCGGTTAGTATGGCCGCGTGAGATACGAGGGTACAGTGTACCGCCCACCGTCCGAGGCCGGGTCATTGATCATCCAGGCGACCATCGGCTGCCCTCACAACAGGTGCGCCTTCTGCTCGATGTACTCGGACAAGAAGTTCAAGAAACGGCCGCTCGGCGAGGTCGTCGAAGACCTCGACATGGCCCTCGAGACCTACGGCCCCGGGGTGCGGACGATCTTCCTGGCCGACGGCAACACCGCGGCCCTGCCCACCGACACCCTGGTCGCCATCGGCGAGGCGGCCCATGAGCGCTTCCCCGACCTCGAGCGGATCACCGTCTACGGTTCGGCGAAGTTCCTGGTAGCGAAGAGCCGCGACGAGTGGCGGAGGATCGGCTCGGCCGGCATCACCCGGGTCCACTCGGGGCTCGAGTCCGGCGACGCCGTGACCCTCGAGCGGATCCGCAAGGGAGTGGACCCGGAGGCCGCCGTCAAGGCCTTCAACCACGTCATGGACGCGAACATCCAGCTGTCGGTCTACCTCATGGTCGGTGTGGCCGGGCTCGAACGCTGGCGGGAGCACGCCGAAGGCAGCGCGGCGGTGCTCAACCGGGCGAGCCCGGACTTCGTCCGCCTCCGCACCTTTGTCCCGCGGCCCGGGCACCGAGTGGTGTGAACGATGGGAACGGGGCGACCTGACCTTACTCAACGCCCATCAGGCGCTCGAGGAGACCCGGCTCCTGGTCGAACGGCTCCGGGGACCGACGGTGCTGCTGTCGGACCACGTCACCAATTTCCTCGACGTCAACGGCCGCATCCCCGACGACAAGCCGATGATGTTGGGCGCCATCGACGAGGCCCTCCAGTGGACGCTCGAAAGCTTTAGACCGCCGACCGAGCGGCTCATCCATCTCGGGTTGTAGTTCAGCCGCATCCGAACGTGGGGCCTCCGTTGTCGGGGCGGAATGACGCGGTTATAGTTCGTCAATCGTTTTCGTGGCCTTGGAGGGCAACCGATGAACAGGATAGTGACGGCGGCTGTGTTGGCGGTGGTGTGTGTGTCACCGGTGTTCGCGGACCAGGATCTCTCAGAGGCGGTGGCGGTGGACTACGAGACCTCGCTCGAGGAGCTCTTCGTCTACTTCCACAGCCACCCCGAGCTTTCGTTCCGTGAAACCGAGACAGCAGCCCGGCTGGCTGACGAGCTTCGCGCCGCCGGAATCGAGGTCACCGCGGGCGTGGGCGGCACCGGCGTGGTCGGAATGCTCGCAAACGGCGACGGCCCGCTGGTGTTGGTGCGGGCCGACATGGACGGTCTGCCACTGCGCGAAGACACCGGTCTCGACTACGCTTCGACCGCCACCCAGGTGGACATCACCGGGATCGAGCAACCGGTCATGCACGCCTGCGGCCACGACGTCCACATGACCTCGATGGTGGGCACGGCCCGACGCCTCGTTGCTCTGCGCGACAGCTGGTCGGGCACGGTGATGTTCATCGGACAGCCTGCGGAGGAGCGGGTCGGCGGCGCCAGGGCGATGCTCGAGGACGGCCTTTTCGAGCGCTTCGGCGTGCCGGAATACGCCCTCGCCTTCCACGTCTCGGCGGGCGAACCGGCGGGCAAGATCATGATCTCGCCCGGTCTCATCGCCTCGTCGGCGGACAGCGTCGACATCACGGTGTACGGGGTCGGTGCGCACGGCGCCTCGCCGCACAAGGGCAAGGACCCGGTCTACATCGCAGCGCAGATCGTGGTCGCACTGCAGGGGCTGGTGAGCCGGGAGCTGGCGCCGCTCGAGCCGGGGGTGGTTACGGTTGGCTCGATCCACGGCGGTTCCAAACACAACATCATTCCGTCGGAGGTCAAGCTCCAGCTCACGGTCCGCGCCGACAGCCAGGCGACCCGCGAACAGCTGCTCGCCGGCATCGAACGGATCGCCCTCGGCGTCGCCCGCACCGCGGGCATGCCTGAAGACCGGCTGCCCAAGGTCGATATCTCCACCGAGGGGACGCCGCCGACCGTCAACGACGACGGGCTCGCGGCGCGCATCCGCGCGGCCTTCATCCGCGACCTCGGCGCCGACGCGATCTACGAGAAGAAACGCGAAGGCATGGGCGCCGAGGACTTCGCCTACTTCGTGATGACCGAGGAAGATGTCCCGGGGGCCTACTTTTCAGTCGGCGGGACCCCGCAGGCGGATCTCGACGCGGCCGAGGCCGGCGGCCCCGCGGTGCCCTCCCACCACTCACCCCACTTCAAGATCGACCCCCAGCCCTCGGTGACCATGGGCGTCGAAGCGATGACGGTCGCGGTGCTGGAGCTTCTGGGCAACGACTGACGGCGCGTCACATCGCATCGATGATGGCGTTGAAGGTCGGGCTGGGCCTCATCTGCCGTTGCGTCGTCCCCTCGTCGGGGAGGTAGTAGCCACCCAGATCGACCGGCGACCCCTGGGCGGCCAGCAGCTCCTCGACGATCTTCTGCTCGTTCGCCGCGAGCGCCTTCGCCACTCCGGCGAAACGGGCCTGCAGCTCGGCGTCCTCGGTCTGCGCGGCCAGGGCCTGCGCCCAGTAGAGCGCCAGGTAGAACGTGCCGCCGCGGTTGTCGATCTCTCCGACCTTGCGCGAGGGCAGACGCCCGTTTTCGAGATACATGGCGATGGCCTCGTCGAGGGTGTCGGCGAGGATCTTCGCTTTTTCGTTGCCCGCGCTTTCGGCCACGTGCTCGAGCGACGGCACTAGAGCGCAGTACTCGCCGAGCGAGTCCCACCGCAGGTGGCCCTCTTTGAGGAACTGCTCGACATGCTTGGGGGCGGAACCGCCGGCGCCGGTCTCGAAGAGCCCGCCGCCTTCCATGAGCGGCACGATCGAAAGCATCCTGGCGCTGGTGCCGAGCTCGAGGATCGGGAACAGATCCGTCAGGTAGTCGCGCAGCACGTTGCCGGTGACCGCGATCGTGTCCTCGCCGCGGCGAACCCTCTTGAGGGTGAACTTCATCGCCTCGACCGGCTTCATGATGCGGATGTCGAGACCTTTGGTGTCGTGGTCCGGTAGATATGCCTTCACCTTTTTGATGATCTCGGCGTCGTGGCCGCGGTTCTCGTCGAGCCAGAAGATCGCGGGCGTCCCGGTGGCGCGAGACCTCGAAACGGCAAGCTTCACCCAGTTCTGGATCGGCGCGTCCTTGGTCTGGCACATCCTGAAGATGTCGCCGGGCTCGACCTTCTGCTCGAGGAGGGTGGCGCCCGACGCGTCGACGACGCGGATCGAGCCGCTCGCAGGCGCCTCGAAAGTCTTGTCGTGCGACCCGTACTCCTCGGCCTTCTGGGCCATCAGACCGACGTTGGCGACACTGCCCATGGTGGCGGGGTCGAACTGACCGTTGGTCTTGGCATCCTCGATGATCTCGGCGTAGATGGTCGCGTAGGAGCGGTCGGGAACCATGGCGATCGTGTCCTGAAGCTGATCGTCGGCGTTCCACATCCGGCCGCCGTCGCGCACCACGTTGGGCATCGAGGCGTCGACGATGACGTTGTTGGGCACGTGGAGGTTGGTGATGCCCTTGCGCGAGTCGACCATGGCGAGAGCGGGCCGGGTCTCATAAACGGCGGCGATGTCAGCCTCGATCATGGCCTTCGTGGCGGCGGGCAATCGATCGAGTTTGGCCAAAACGTCGGCGAGGCCGTTGTTGAGGTTGGCGCCGATCTCGGCGAGGGCGTCCGCATGTTTGTCGAGCGCCTCTTTGTAATAGACCGACACCGCGTGGCCGAACATGATGGGATCGGAGATCTTCATCATGGTCGCCTTGAGGTGGAGGGACAGGAGGACGCCGGCCTTCTTTGCAGCGGCGATCTGCTCGGCATAGAACGCCCGCAGCGCGGCGACGTTCATCACCGCGGTGTCGATGACCTCGCCTTTCTGCAGGGCGAGCCCGCTCTTCAAGACCGTGACGGTCCCATCGTCGCCGACAAACTCGATCTTCACCTCGGTCGCGTCAGGCAAGGTGGTCGAGGTCTCGCTGCCGTAGAAATCCTTGCCCTTCATGTGGGCGACCCGCGCCTTGGACCCCGACTCGGGCCACGGTTTCATCATCTTGTGCGGGTTCTTCTGCGCGAACTTCTTGACCGATGCCGCCGCCCGGCGGTCGGCATTGCCCTCGCGGAGGACGGGGTTGACGGCGGATCCGAGGCATTTGGCGAAACGCTTCTGGAGGGCCTTCTCGGCCTCGTTTTTCGCCTCTTCGGGGTAGTCGGGAATGTCGTAGCCCTTGGCCTGGAGCTCTTTGATCGCAGCCTGCAGCTGGGGTATCGAGGCGCTGATGTTGGGCAGCTTGATGATGTTGGCGTCGGCCGCCTTGGTCAGCTCGCCCAGCCGGGCGAGCTCGTCGGGGATCTTCTGGTCCTCCCGCAGGTGGTCCGGGAAGTTGGCGATGATCCTCCCGGCAAGCGAGATGTCGCGCGTCTCGACGTCGATACCGGTGCCCCGGGTGTAGGCCTGAACGATGGGAAGCAGAGAGTAGGTCGCCAGAGCCGGCGCCTCGTCGATCTTGGTCCAGATGATCTTCGATGATTTCATAGTCCGACCTCGTGAAAAATTTCATTTGCCGCTGCCCGGCAAGGCAGTCTAGCCCTTCCGGTGCCGGTTGTCAGCATCGGTTTCCAGGTGGGCGGTTGACGTACAATCCGGCCGATGAAATCTCCGGAAGAAACGTCCGCCCGCCCGGCGGCAGGCCCTGCGCCGACCCGGTTGTCGCTGGGCAGGCGCCTGGTGTTTTCCCTGGTTCCCGCCGCGTTCATCGTGGCGCTCGCTGGAGCGGTGCTCGAGATCGTCCTCCGCGTTCGCTACGAAGGAACCGAACAGATCACCGGCGCCGCCGAGTGGCAGGTGGCCGAGTTCGGAGGCTTCAGGTATCACTGGGACAGGTACCACCCGCTGCTCGGTTGGACCAACCAGCCCGGCTACCGGAGCGGCGCGGATCTTCCCTTCGCGGTCACCATCAACTCCCAAGGCGTCCGCGCGACTTACGATTTCGCGCCCCGGGCGGCGGACGGTGTCAGCCGAATCGCCGTCTTCGGCGACTCGCTGGCGTTCGGTGAGGAGGTCGACGACGGCGACACGGTGGCCGACCATCTCGCCGAAATCCGGCCCGACTGGGAGGTCTTGAACTACGGCGTGCACGGCTACGGGTTCGGCCAATCGGTGCTGCGGCTCGAAGAGGAGGGCGGCCTGCTCGAACCCGACCGCTATGTCGTGATGGTCCTCTTTCCGGAGGACCTGGTGCGAGACCGCGCTGCAGAGTTCGTTCACGCCAAACCGGTCTTCCGGGTTGTCGACGGATCGCTCGAGGTGGACAATCTACCGGTGCCGGAGGCCTCGCGCACGCCCCGCCTCCTGCGCACGAGCTACGCGGCGGCCTGGCTCTTCGGCCGCCGAGGATCGTGGCACCGGGAGGAAGCGGATCCTGTCTCGGATATCGAGCTCGGGCGAGCGATTTCCAGGCGCGCGGCGTCGGTCTGCGAGGGCCGAGGCAAACCCCTCACCGTGGTGGTCCTCCTGGCCCCGGCGGGAGTCCTCAGATACCTCTCCGAGCCGGAGTGGCGTCGGCAGTTCGATGCCTTGCGAGCGCAGTTCCTTGACCAGCCGATCGACATGCTCGACCTGGTCCCGGTGCAGGTGGAGGCCTACCGCGAGGAGCGGAATGCGCTCTTTGCACCTCTTGCCCACTGGTCGTCACGGGGCAATCAGATCTGGGCCGAGCACATCGCCCGCCATCTCGATGGGGAATGAGCGCCCCTGCTCCCGCACCCTGGGTGACCGCTGTCGATGGTGTCGCCCCGGCGGGAATGCGGTCACTGATACTCGGGTGACACCAGGCCCTGTCTGACCAGCTCCGCATGGATCGCGCCGCGGCTCCGTTCGAGAGTGTTGGCCAACTCCTCGATGGTCCTTCCGGCCGCCGGACGATCTGCGCCGGCCGATGACCGGGGCTTGCGCGTGGACGGATTGCCTGGACGAAAGGCGTAAACAAGGTATAATTCAGGAATCGGATTGTCAAGGCGTCCCGTCCGTTGCGAAGCCTCGCCGAGCTCGCACAGG
This sequence comes from Candidatus Sulfomarinibacteraceae bacterium, assembly GCA_963823345.1. Classification (GTDB taxonomy): domain Bacteria; phylum Acidobacteriota; class Thermoanaerobaculia; order Thermoanaerobaculales; family Sulfomarinibacteraceae; genus Sulfomarinibacter. The sequence continues at coordinate 363,175 of CAWGLE010000003.1, read as the reverse complement.
CAAGGTTCGACATCGCGCCGGACGAAGGACAGGCAAGTTGAAGGCGTACGCGATGCGAATCCCGCCCCCGGTACGAAGCGGCCCGGTCGCCGCGTTCGTCACGCACGGCGAACGTCTGCCAAAGCCGACGCAAAAAACGCCGCCTATTGGCGGCGTTTGATCGTTTGGTTGCGGGGGCAGGTTTGCCGTTGGCCAAAGGCCAACACGAAGACTGCCCCGATGGCCGTAGACAAAGGCGGCACCCGTCAGGGTGCCGCCGACTCAATGGCATGGTTGCGGGGCAGGATTTGAACCTGCGACCTTTGGGTTATGAGCCCAACGAGCTACCGGACTGCTCCACCCCGCGTCATTTGGGGAGGGCGAGTATAGGAGTCGGGGTGGGGCCTGTCAAGGAGGGCTGCGCCGGCGGGGTGGGGGTGGTCAGCAGAATGACGGTGTCGCCCGGGCGCACCATGGCGAGCTCGCCGCGCGCCAGCGACTCTACTGCTGCGGGATCGGTACGGATGGCCTTGAGCGTCGCTTCGAGCTCCCCGATGCTGTCCGAGAGCTCGATCTTGCGCTCGACGAGCCGGTCCCGTTCGTCCTCCGCTGCGGCCAACTCCTCGAAGCCGCGGGTGATGATCGACGAAAACACGCCCAGCGCCGCCAGGGCTGCGATCGCGAACACGATCAGAGGCAGCCGCTTCATGCTCTCCCGCGGGCCAGCGCCGCTCTGCCCCGGTAGCGGGCCGCATCCTCCAGCTCCTCTTCGATGCGGAGCAGCCGGTTGTATTTGGCGATGCGGTCGGTCCGGCAGGCCGAACCGGTCTTGATCTGACCGGTGTTGAGAGCCACCGCGAGGTCGGCGATGGTGGTGTCCTCGGTCTCGCCGGAACGGTGGGAAATCACCGCCGTCCAGCCGGCCTTGTGGGCCATCTCCACCGCCTCGAGGGTCTCGGACAGGGTGCCGATCTGGTTGAGCTTGATGAGCACCGAATTGGCGACGCCCTTGTCGATGCCCTCGCGGATGATCTCCGGGTTGGTGACAAAGATGTCGTCACCGACCAGCTGGATGCGGCCGCCGAGGGCGGCGCTGAGCCTGGCCCAGCCGTCCCAGTCGCTCTCGGCGAGCGCGTCCTCGATCGACACGATCGGAAAGTCGTCCACCAGCGAGGCGTAGACCTCGATCATCTGGTCCGACGACAGGCCGCTGCGGCCCTCGCCGGTCAGGTTGTACGTGCCGTCCGCAAAGAACTCGGACGCTGCGGGGTCCATGGCGAGGGCGATCTGGTCGCCGGGCGCATATCCGGCGGCGTCGATTGCCTCCATGATCAGCTCGAGGGCTGCGCGGTTGGACGGCAGATCGGGTGCAAAGCCGCCTTCGTCGCCGACAGCGGTCGACAGCCCCCGTTTCGCGAGCACCTTTTTCAGGGTGTGAAAAACCTCGACTCCGGCGCGCAGACCCTCCGAAAACGTCGGCAGCCCGACCGGCATCACCATGAACTCCTGGAAGTCGACCGAGTTGTCGGCGTGGGCGCCGCCGTTGAGGATGTTCATCATGGGCACCGGCAGCTCGCGTGCACCGCAGCCGCCCAGGTACTGATAGAGAGGCAGCCCGCTGGCTTCGGCGGCGGCGTGGGCGACCGCCAGCGAAACCGCCAGCATGGCGTTGGCCCCGAGGTTCGATTTGTTGTCGGTCCCGTCGGCCTCGATCATCGCCTGGTCGACGCCCAGCTGATCGCGGGCATCGAGGTCTTCCACCACTTCGGCGATCGGGCCGTTGACGTGCTCCACCGCGCTCAGCACGCCCTTGCCGCCGAACCGGTCGACATCACGGTCGCGCAACTCGAGGGCCTCGCGCGAACCGGTGGACGCGCCGGAGGGGACGATGGCCCGACCGACCGCGCCGCCCGAAAGCACGACCTCCGCCTCGACCGTCGGGTTGCCTCGGGAGTCGAGGACCTCGCGTCCGCTGACGAATTCGATGTCGAACATGGTTAACTCCTTGGTTGCGAAAAAAGTTGCCGCGCCAGATGCATGAGGTGCCGCCTCTCCTCGGAGGTGCGGCCCTCGGCGTAAAGACGGATTTTGGGCTCGGTGCCGGCGATCCGGATGAGGATCCAGCCGCCGCCCTCGAAGATCAGCTTGAGACCGTCCCGGCGGTCGATCTCGACGATCCTGAAACCGTTGATCTCCTTCCAATTCTGCCCGAGCCGTTGTTGGTAGATCTCGTGAGAGCGGGCCGTGAGCGGGATCTGCACGCGGCGGAAGGAGAACGTGCCGACCCGGGCGGCCAGCTCCCGCGCGAGCTCCACCATGCCCTTGCCCTCGACCGCCACCATCTCGGCGGCCAGGAGACACGCGAGGACGCCGTCTCTCTCGGGAAGGTGGCGGGCCCAGGCCAGACCGGCGCTCTCTTCGCCGGCATACTCGAGGGTCCCGTCAACCAGCAGCGGCCCGAAGTTCTTGAAGCCGACCCCGGTCTCGATGAGCTCGAGGTCGTGGGCTCGCGCCACCGCGTTGACCAGCCCCGAAGTGGCGACCGTATAGCCGACCCCGCCCTTGAGGCCGCGGCGGCGCGCCAGATAGTCGAGGATCAACGCGATCGCCAGGCTCGAGTCGCACATCCGTGCCCCGTGGTCGAGGATGCCGAAACGGTCGCCGTCGCCGTCGGTGGAGAGACCGAGGCCCGCCCCGGTCTGCCGCATGACCTCGCGGAGCCGGGAGAGATTTTCCGACGTGCAGTCGGGAGCGTAACCCCCGAAGTACGGATCGCGGGTGTTGTGGATGACATCGACCGCGACCTCGTTCTCCAACAGAATGTGATCGAGATACTCGCGGGCGCTGCCGAACAAAGGGTCCACCACGAGCTTGAGACCGGATGTGCGGATCGCGTCCCAGTCGACGAGGTCCTGCAACCGCTGCAGGTAGACCGGTTTCGGGTCGTGCGTTTCGATCAGCTCCTGGCGCGGGAGAAACGTGTCTTCCCAGCCTTCCTCGAGCTCGGCGAAGCGCGCCTCCACCCGATCGGTGAATTGTCCAGGGGCGAGTATTCCGTCCGAGGTGTAGATCTTGAGGCCGCCGTACTCGGGAGCGTTGTGGCTGCCGGTGAACGTGATGCCGGCGGCAGCCGAGCGCTCGAGAACCATCGACGAGATCACCGGCGACGGCACGTCGCGCGGAACGATCTCGGCCGAAATGCCGTTGGAGGCGATCAGCTTTGCTGCGGTTGCCGCGAATTTCTCGGACAGCAGCCTGGTGTCGAAACCCACCACGATGCGTTGCACGGGTTGGTTGCCGGAGCGCAACGCCTCGATCATCGCCTGCACCACGATCCGCGCTCGACGGAAGGTCACCTCGCGGCCGATGATGCCGCGCCACCCCGATGTTCCAAAACGCACCATGCGCAATTCTACACCGCGCGCCGGCGGCGGCGGGCGGTGTAGAATTGCCGCGTGTTCGTATTTCGCGAAGGCAACGCCACCGGCACCTACCTGATCCCGCAGGTTTCGCACGCGTGGCTCGCGTGGCAGGTGGCCGAACACTGGGGCAATCGGATGTTCGCGCGACCCTCTCCGCGCGCCGAGACCCTGGCCGCGATCCTGCTCCACGACGGCGGGTGGACGGATTTCGACAGCGCGCCGTCGCTCGACGACCGGGGCCGGCCGCGAACGTTCGACCGCATGCCGGTGTCCGAGCACCTCGCGATCTGGCGGACCAGTATCGTGAGAGCTGCGCAGTACAGCCGTTATGCGGGTCTGCTGGTTGCATCCCACTTCACGTCGATGGCCGAGCGCAAGCTTTCTGACCTCCTCGCGCGCAACGACATGGACGGTGCGAGGGTGTGCCAGAGCTTCATCGCCGAAATGGAACGCCACGGCATCTCATGGTCCGAGGAGCTGACCCACGACCCCCGCTACGAACCGTTTCTCGAAGGCCCCGGCCGTCAGGTCAATTCCAGATTGCTCGACACCTGCGATCGGATATCGGTGTACCTGTGCGCCTCGCTGCCGGCACCTTTCGAGGTGTGGGCGAGCAATGCCGCGGGCGACACCGAGGTCATCACGTTTGAGACCGTGGACCCGACCACCTGGCGGGTTCACCCCTGGCCCCTGCAGGGGGATCGTTTGCAGATCCACTGTGAGGGGCGCCGCCTGGCGGCATCCACCTTCGCCGACGAGCCGAGCTTCCGGGAAACCCTGAACCGGGCGCCGACGGTTCGGCTGGTCTTCACCCTCCTGCGGTCGTCGTCGGTCGGTTGACATTCGCCCGACCTTGCCTACAATATGCGTTTGCCGTCGTGTTCCGCAGTAGCTCAACGGTAGAGCGGGTGGCTGTTAACCACTAGGTTGGGGGTTCAAATCCCTCCTGCGGAGCCAGATTTCACTGCCGGGGTTTCGCCCCGGCTTTTTTTCTTCACGCTGCCAATGCATCAGGAAACGGGTAAAGACGGAAGATTGTGAAAATTGGCGCAAGAAGGTATTGACGTGTAAGATCCGTGGGCGTATAACACGCGCGCGACGGTCTGCCCGTCCGCGAGGAGGCGATGATGGCAACAGAGTTCAACGCGTTCGCGATGGCCCAGCGGCAGTTCGATGCGGTGGCCGACAAACTCCAGCTCGACGAGGGCATCCGGGATCTCCTGCGCTGGCCGCAGCGTGAGTTCCACTTCACCGTTCCGGTGCGGATGGATGACGGGAGCTACAGGGTCTTCAAGGGCTTCCGGGTGCAGCACAACGACGCCCGCGGGCCGGCCAAGGGCGGTATCCGTTTCCACCCCCAGGAGACGGTCGACACCGTGCGCGCGCTGGCCACCTGGATGACCTGGAAGTGCGCGGTTGTCGACATCCCGCTCGGCGGCGGCAAGGGCGGCGTGATCTGCGATCCGCACGACCTGTCGCCGCGTGAACAGGAAGCGCTCTGCCGGGGCTGGGTCCGCCAGGTGTCGAAGAACGTCGGTCCGGTGCAGGACGTGCCGGCGCCCGATGTGATGACCAACCCGCAGCACATGGTATGGATCATGGACGAGTACGAGAAGCTCGCGGGCGGCCACTACCCGGGCTTTATCACCGGCAAACCGGTTGAGGTCGGCGGCTCTCTGGGCCGCACGGAAGCCACCGGCTACGGTGTCATCTACACCGTGCGCGAGGCCTTGAAGCGGTTCAACATCCCGGTCAAGGGCGTCCGCGCCACCATCCAGGGCTTCGGCAACGTGGCCCAGTACTCGGCCAAGAAATTGATCGAGCTTGGCGGCATGGTGGTCGCGGTGGCGTGCTGGGACAACGACGACCATTGCGCCTACACCTTCCGCAAGCTCGACGGCATCGACGTGGATTTCCTGCTGTCGATCACCGATCGGTTCGGGACGATCCAGAAGGAAAAGGCCGAGGCGGCGGGGTACGAGGTGCTCGAGGCGGACGCCTGGCTCGACCAGGAGGCGGAGATCCTGATCCCCGCGGCGCTCGAGAATCAGATCACCGGCGACAACGTGGGCCGGATCAGCCCCAGGGCGAAGATCCTCGCCGAGGGCGCCAACGGCCCCACCACACCGGAAGCCGACGCGGTGCTCAAGCAGCGCGGCATCTTCGTGATTCCCGATTTCCTGGCCAATGCCGGCGGCGTCACCTGCTCCTACTTCGAACAGGTCCAGTGCAACACCAACTTCTTCTGGCCCAAGGAAGAGGTCCTGGAGCGTCTCGACCAGAAGATGACCAAGGCCTTCAACGCGGTAGCGGACCTCGCACAGGAAACCGGCGAGTACATGCGCGATGCGGCCTACATGATCGCCATCCAGCGGGTGGCCACCGCGTGCCACCTGCGGGGATGGGCCTGACAGGTAGTGTTGAGTTCTCAGTTTTGAGTTTTTAGTTTTGAGTTGAACATCATCCGCCCTCTTGGCCTTGGGGTGGGTGGAACCTCAAAACTCATAACTGAGAACTCAAAACTCTGAAAGAGTGTGTTGACCAACATGGTCGCGTTGATATAATCTCCGCCCTTGTTTGAGGCCGCGTTGGGGTGTCGTCCAATGGCAGGACATACGGCTCTGGACCGTAGAATTGGGGTTCGAGTCCCTGCACCCCAGCCAATTCAATTCAAAAAACCGGCTCACGCCGGTTTTTTAAATTGAGGCGTCACGCTGGCGCATGACGACGACAGCTCCGCCCTCGGCTCGGACTCCCACTTGGCGTTGAATGGCCTCGTTGGAGATCGACGGCCGGCTCCCGGCGTCCAGTGCGGCGTTCTCGACCGGCCAGCGGACGCCTTCGATGGTCACCCGGACGGCGGGGTCGTAGGTCCAGAAGGACCAGGTCTCGCCGGGAATCGCATCGAGCCTGACCCCACCGCAGACCGCCAGCAGCCGGTGCACATCGCCTTCGTAGGTGAGGCGGGTCCCGAGGGCCCGGCGCGCGAGGAGGCCGAGGTTGCCGAGATCGTGGTCGACCCGGCCTCCGGTGGCGGCGAGCACCGTGACCGCCTCGATCCCGAGATCTTCGAAGGCGAACTCGAGGGCCTTGTCGAGATCGGTACGGTCTTGGTCCGGTCGTTCGACCATCGCCGCCTCTTCGAGCCAGGCGCGGGTCGGCCCGCTGATGGAGTCGAGGTCGCCGATGACCGAAACCGGACGGAGGCCGATTCGGGCGAGGTGGTTGGCGCCGCCGTCGGCCGCCAACAGGAGGTCGGCAGCGGTGGCGAGGGCGGTCAGACGCGGCGTCCACCGGAAGGGAGCGTTCGCGACCAGGACAGCGTGCGCGAGGGCCATCCGTCAGATGGTACAGGAGCGGAGGCTCACAGCCACCGGCAGCCCATCGGTGCTAAACTGAATATCGATGCAGAACTCGGTTGAAAACCTATCCGGCACGGTCTATATCCCGGACACATCGGCCCTCATCGAAAACCCCGACGCCCTCGATCGTCTCCTGACGGGAGGCAATATCGTGGTGCTCCTGCACCAGGTCATCGAGGAGTTGGGACGCCTCCAGGCCTCGCGTTCGAAGTCCGATGGAGTCCGACACGCGGCGCGGCTGGTGATGCGCAAGATGTTGGAGTACCGGCGCAACCAGCTGATCCACCACAGCGTGGAACGCCTGTTCAAACACCAGACCGGCGCCGAGGAGTTTCGCAGGACCCCCGCCGGCGGCATCCTCGCCTGGGAGCCGGACGGAGCGGTCGCCGCCCCGTATTCGGCCGAGTCAGGCGACAACCTCATCCTCGCCAGCGCGCAGCGCATCGCCGACGTGGCGCGGTCGAACGGCCATCCCGGGTACGACGTGGTGGTGATCTCCGAGGACTCCAACCTCCTCTTGAAATGCGACGCTCTGTCGATCGCCGCCGAGAACCTGCGCTACGGCAAGGTCAGCCTCGACAGTGTGGACCAGATCTATCGTGGCGTGGTGGAGGGCGAGGTCGACGCCGATGCGATCAAGCGGTTCTTCGACAGCGGCGCGCCCGGCGAACGGTGCGCTGGCTTTTTCCGAGATCCGGTTTGCCGAACCGGTGGATCTGTTGTGGAACCTGGGCGTGGTGCTGCGCTGCGGTGACGAGGTTGTGATCACCCGGGCCAACCCCGATCTCGAAAGGGTCGAGGATTTGAGGTTCTCCCAGTACTGGGATCGCAAGCGGGCCGGGTACAAACCGCGCCCGGTCCTTGGATTCACGCCGCGCGACCCGCAGCAGATCCTGGCAATGGAGTACCTGCTCGACCCCGAAATCCAGCTGGTGGTTCTGGATGGCCCGGCCGGTTCGGGGAAGACGAGGATGATGGTGGCGGCCGGTCTCTACATGTTGATCGGCCAACCGACCACCTGGCGGGTCGCGCCGCACTCGCAGTCGCTGTCGCCGGATTACGGCTACGATCACGGACTCCTGCTGCTGCGCCCGGAGCACGCATCGAGTCAGTACGATCTCGGCTATCTTCCGGGTGACTACGAGAGCAAGCTGTCGCCGTGGCTCGAACCGTTTTTTCAAGCGGTCCGCTCGCTGTCGCTGTCCAACGAGCACGATTTCATGGAGGAGCTGCGCTCCACCGACCGGTTGACGATGGTCTCCACCTCCATGTTGCGGGGCCTCGATATCGAGCGGTCCATCGTGTTGGTGGACGAGCTCCAGAACGGCGACCGCCACCTCGCCAAGACCCTGATGAGCCGTTTCTGCGCGACCTCGAAGGTCGCTCTTGCCGGCTGTCTCGACCCGGTGCAGATCGACAACCCCTACGTGGACTGGCGGTCCAACGCCCTCACCCGCATCAAGGAGGCGTACAAGGGCTTCGGCCCGCAGGTCGCCCAGGTGCGTCTCGAGCACAACTACCGCGGACCGATCTCCACCCGCGCGGATCAACTGTAGTCAGTTTTGAGTTCTCAGTTATGAGTTTTGAGTGCCCACCCGCCCCAAGGCCAAAAGGGCGGATGATCTTCAACTCAAAACTAAAAACTCAAAACTGAGAACTGACGACGGTTTCCACAACGAACTCCGGTGGGTTTTCGAAGGCCTTTTTGACGGCGCACTTGTTGGCCACCCGGACGAGCGCATCGTGGTATCTGTCGGGGAAATCCGGGGGCACCTCGATGGTGATCCGGACCTCGGTCAGCTGCCCGCTCTTTTCGTCGCGATCCCAGCTCTGGCAGATCCGGATGCCGTCGTGGGGATGCTCCCGTTTCTGGCAGAAGCCGAGAACATAGATCCCGGCGCAGGTTGCCAGCGAGGCGAGAAACAGGTCGAACGGTTCGGGTGCGGATCCTTCGCCGCCGTGCTCCCGGGACTGGTCGGTGGCGATTTCGAAGCCGTTGAAGCTGGCTGTCACGCCCTTGCCGCCGGGAAAGCTCACGGTCATTTCATTGCCCATGCGTCCTCCATCGACCCGGTATCTTATCCGGGTCTGGAGTGCCAGGACAACGTTCTGATGTGCGATCGGCGGAATCTAGAGGGGGCTCTTTCTGAAAACCGCCAGCTCCTCGAGGTTGCCCTTCTGGCCGCGGATCGGCGACGGCACGCATCCGACAGGCTCGAGGCCGAGGTCGCCCAGGCAGGCGACGGTGGTGTCGATGACCTGGCGGCGGACTTTCTCGTCACGCACGATCCCGCCTTTGCCGACCTGGTCGCGGCCGGCTTCGAACTGAGGTTTGACCAGGCACACCAGCCAGGCGTCCGGCAGCAGGTGAGGGACGAGCGCCGGCACCACCAGCCGGAGCGAGATGAACGAGACGTCCACCGTCGCCAACGCGGCGGCAAACGGCAGCGTTTCTTCGCCCAGGTGGCGGGCGTTGACGCCCTCGACGACGAGGACCCGCGGATCGGTCCGCAGCCGCCAGTCGAGCTGGCCGCGTCCGACATCGAGGGCGATCACCCGCGCGGCGCCCCGCTGCAACATGAGATCGGTGAACCCGCCGGTGGAGGCGCCGATGTCCAGACAGTCCAGACCGGCGGGGGAGATGTTGAAGGCATCCAGGGCGGCGGCCAGTTTGAGTGCGCCGCGGGACACGAACCCGTGATCGGGGACGGCGATCTCGATCCTTGCGCCGGGGCCGACCTGGGTTCCGGCCTTGCTCTCGACGTGGCCGTCCACGGTGACTTTCCCGGCGAGGATCAGGGCCTGGGCCCGCGCCCGCGACGGCGTCAGACCGCGTTCGGCGAGGAGGACGTCGAGGCGTTTTTTCTCGGTTGCCACCCTTCGATCGTAGCGCTGAAACGGCGATGAGGCCATGAGGCACGGAGGAAGCAGTGGACGGCCGCGTTGAGGCCTGGCAATGGGGCGGTGAGTCCCTTCAAATCGTCCTCACTGCCCCATCCCCCAACCGCCTCGATCAGTCGTCGATCTGCACCTTCTGCAGACGGTGCTCCCAGGTCAGCGAGACCAACAGCTCGCCGTCCGGGAGCAGGGCGATTGCGGTGACGCCGGGCAGGGCGTCGCGCAGCAGCCGCGCAGGGTTGCGGCCGGTCGGATCCACCCGCCACACCTCGCCCGGGCCCGGCGCGGTAGCCGCCAGGTCACCCGACGGCAGCACCGCGAGGTAGCCCTCCTGCTGTTCGCCGCCGCTCCAGCCGGGGACTTCGAGACGACGCACGACCTCGCCGGACCCGGCGTCCACCAGCAGCACGGCGCCGTCGACGGGAACGGCAGCTGCCACCAATCCCAACACCGGGGCGAGACCGGTCACCGGTCCCGGCAGCGTCGCCACGACAGTCTCCTGCCAGCCCGGTGGATCGAACCGCAACAGTCGGTGATTGCCGGTATCGGCCACCAACAGGCTGCCGTCGGCCTGCCACAGGGCGTCGCGGGGCCCGAACAGGTTCGAACCGAACGTCTCGACAGCGCCCTCCGGGCGCACCAGCTGGATGCGTCCGTTCCAGGTGTCGGTGACGGCCAACGTGCCGTCGACGGCAAGCGCGAGCCCTGAAGGCTCGCGAAAACTGCCCGGCGCTGTCCCCTCGCCGCCGAACTCGTCGAGGCAGACGCCCTGGGCGTTGAACCATCGGATACGGTGATTCTGGGTATCGGCGACCGCGATCCAACCGTCGGACGACACCGCGAGACCGCGCGGCTCCCGCAACCCGCGATCCGTCGAACCGGGTTCGCTCTGCCACGGCGACGGACATCGGAAAGCGACCGATTCGACGATGAGGCCGTCGGTTCGAATCAGCCACAGGGTGTGGTCGTGCCCGGAGACCGCAGCGATCTCCCCGATTTCGGGAAGGAAGGAGCGCCACGGCAACATCCCGCCCCCGCTCCGGTGGACTCCGCGGGGGTCGACGGCCACCACATCGACGCCCAACCACGCTAATGAAAAGATGCCGTCGAGGGCACCGGCGACCTTTGCCGGAACTCCGCCGCGCCCCACCAGGACGGTCCGCCCGTCGCTCCAGGCGAGCCACTCGCCACGTGCCGCGGCTGCCGTCACGGTGCCTGCAAAAATCCGCCGCCAGTCGTCGCCGTTTCGTTGCCACACCCCGTCGTCGCCCCACACCCAGAGGCCGGTGTCGGCAGCCAACCCGACGCCGCCCGCGATCCGGCCCTGCGGCCGCCAACTCCCGCCGTCGAGCCGCAACGCCCTTCCGTCCGAACACAGCGACCACGGATCGCCCTGCCACCGGGCCGCTGCGACGACATCGCAGGGAGGAGGAGGCACGGCTCCCGCCCGTCGGCCTCCGAGGTCGAGCACGATGACCTGCCCGTCGTGCTGGGTCACCAGAGCGCCGGTCCCGTCAAGCGCCAGCGATCGGACGACCGCACGCGGGGTCTCGGGGAGAGTTCCGATGACCGCAGTGCCTTTCGGGAGCTCCATGGCCGGAACCACCGGTCTCCGGGTGGCCCCCCCTCCGGTCACCCGGTAAAGAGCGGTGCCGTCGCGCTCGGCGATCCGGACGAGACCGGGCACACCCTGGAGGGGGTCATCTCCCTGCAGGCCGTACTGCTGCCGTTCGAGGTCGGAGAGCACCACCCACCGGACGCCGTATCGGTCGAGCACGGATCTCCGGGCGCGCAGGTCGGTGCCCGTGTACAGCGTCCGCAGATCTTCGAAGCGGGCGCCGATCTCCTGCAACGACTGCCCCCGTTGGCGGAGGTGCCATTCCCAACCGACGACGGTCGGTTGACCGGTGTGCATCACGATTCTGGTGTGCTGGGAGTAGGAGGCACCGGCCGACTCGGCGACCACATCGCCGGGACGTGCGACGCCCTGGAGGGCGTGTACGAGGAACCAGGTCTGGCGGTCGCGGGTGGCCAGAAACGCCTGGCCGTCCAACGACGGCCGGGGTGACGCGATCCTCGGTTGGAGCCAGCCCTGGGCGACCCCGAGCGGGAGGTTGACGGCGGCCAGCACCTGCAGAGGCAGCCAGACCGCGAACAACAGTTTGCGCTGCCCGCCGCGCGTGCGCAGGAGCAGTGCGGCGAGCGCCAGCGCGAGCACGACCCACACACCGTTGTAGATCTTGAACAGGGTGTTCATGCGGTCGATCAGGGTGAACCGTTCGCAGGCGGCGATCGCGAGGCAGCCGAGAGTCGCCATCGCCCACGCGAATCGCTCGAGGCGGTGGCGACGGGAGACGGTGACGATCGCGAACACCGCCGCAACGGCCAGCGCGAGCGCGGCGGCGGTGGAGTTGAAGGCGAGACCGCCGAGGATTCCGAGTCCGGCGACCGGCAGGACGAGCCACCACCGTCTGCCGAGGATCGCGAGCGCGAGGACCGCGAGCGGCACCAGGAAGAGTCCGAAATGGCGCAGCACGGCCCACGCGGGGGCGAAGTCGGCGTCGGTGAGGAAGAGGCCGCGCCCACCGGCCCCCGCATTGATCCCTGCGACCAGCTCGAAGACGAACGGCAACGCCGCGGCCAGGCTGAACGCACCTGCCGCTGCCAGTCGCCCGAGCCCCGCCAACGGCCGTCTCGCGGCTGCCACCACACCGACCGCCAGAATGGCGGTGAGCAGGAAGAGGTCCCACGGGTTCGTGGCGACCACGACCGCCGCCCCGAGACCGCACAGACCCGCGGCTGCCGCCCACTGTCGCCCACCCGCCCGGACGGTGACCCAGCCCCAGAACAGGGTCGCCAAAAACACCGGCAGCGCGATGAAGTGCCCGTGGAGGTCGGCGAAGAGGGCGGTCCACAACGGGTATTCGTCGATGGCAAAACCGGGAACCACCCGGGAGGTCGCCCACCACAGATCGAAGATCTTGCCGCCGTGGGCGAGGTCGAGCAACCACGGCCAGGCGAGGTTTCCGGTCAGAAGGACCAGCAACGGCAGCAACGCGGCCGCAAACCAACGCCGGCGGCGGGCCAACACCAGGGAAAAGCCGGCGAGAACCGCTGCGCCGAAGGCCGGGATGGCGGCGGCGATCAGGTTGTAGCCCACACCGGCGCTGCAGCCGGTCACCAGGATCGGGAAGGCGGCGAGGATCTCGCCGAAGTAGTAGTAGTTGAGCGGCATGCCCGCCATCCACGGTTCCCCCGGCGGCCAGACGGGAGATCGCAGAAACGCGTTGAGGAATGCGAAGTCCATCGGCTTTTCACCCCAGTAGATGGCGGGGTTGAAGGCCCTGACGACGAGGAACAAGAGGCCGACCGCGGCGGTGACGGCCAGGACTTTGAGGATCGCGCTCCGGCGCCGGCGAAAGGCCGCGACGATCGCATGGTGTGCGCGCGAAGCTTGCATTGCGCCAGCGCCGATGAGTGCCAGGAAGATCCAGGTGGCGGTCGCGGGGCCGACCTCCCAGATCCGGAGCTCGCTGCCGAGCCACAGCAACCAGGCGGGCAGGATCCACCCGGTGGTCAACGCGAGCCCGATACCCGCGTCGGGCAGGTTTTTCAGGAGCGGCAGCAGGAGCACCCAGGTGGCGAGACCGAGGCCGCTGATCACCAGCGTCCACACCGCGAGGTCGATGACCTGCCTCGATCCCGAGGGCACCGCCGGCGTCGAGGGAGCCGGTTCGATCAGGGTTCGTTCGAGACCCGAGAATCCGAGCTCGTCGAGGTAGGGCAACGGGCGAAGGACCCGCTCGACGATTTCTTCCGGCGGCACGTCGGCGACCCGGCGGAAGATCAGGACCTGGGGAAACTCGTAATTGACGAAGCTCTCGTCGGCGCCCTGGACCGGCCATGAGAGACCGAAGATCCGCGGCCCGCGGTGGACCCGGGTCAGGAGCTCGAAACCCGCCTCGCCGTTCAACAGCACGCGGTACAGTCGAGCGGTGAGCGGAAACCGTTGCGGGTTGGCCAGGACCGTCCGCAGCACCCGGTTCGAGGTCAAGACGACCCAGTCGGCACGGTCGAGCTCCCCCGCCCAACGCAGGGCCTTGGCCTCGTCGTCGGGGAGGTCGTAGGAGGGCAGCGAGATCCGTTCGACGGCGCCGTCCACGACGTCGAGCGCAATCGTCTCGTCCCAGGTCTCGAAGGCCACGACCTGGCCGTCCTCGAGCAGCGGCGCCAGCCACTCGGAGGCCGTTCGGTGGGGGTGGGGGTCGACGAACGCCCACACGTAGGCAACACCCCACAGCACGGTGCCGGCCGCGACGACCGTGAACGCGCGGCGACGGAGACGAGGACGCAATCGGCACAGCCACCACGCGGCGACCAGCGCGGCGGGAACCACCAGGGGCTCCCAGTAGCGGAGGTACTTGACCTGCAGGGTGCTCAGCCGGACGGACATGGGGAGGAGCCAGGCCAGCAGGAGCAGGAGAAGAACGGAACCGTCATTCCAGCGGCCGGCCAACCACCGTCGCCAGCGGATGGCGAGCCGACGGCTCGCGGCGGCCGCTGCTGCGACCGCCGCCAGCAGGAGCATCGGCCCCCAACCCCACAACGCCAACTCGCGCAGCGGGTAGAGGACCGGGAGGGTGTGGGCGTAGACCCTCACATAGGGGAGATCGGCCTCCCCGAGGACCATCCGGATCTGCTCGCCAACTCCGCGCACGTAGCCCGGGTTGAGGTCCGGGCCGGCTGCGACCGCGGCCAGGGCCTGGTTCACGGGGCCGCCGCCGAGGTCCAACAGGGCCGCGACCTGGACTGCCGCAATAACCGCGCAGACGACCGCCGCCGCGATCAAAGCCCGGTGAACCGTACCGTCTCGCTGACCGCCGAAATGAAGGGCGATGGCGGCAGCGGCCGGCAAACCTATCAGCACCAGCGGCGGCCGGCCCTCAGCGAATGCCCAGGGTTGGCACACCCAGAAGGTCGCGACCAGGGCGCTGCCCGCCAGCATCGAGAGGCGGAGGATTTCCGGCAGGCGCAATCGACCCGCCAGGAATATCGCCAGGACCAGCGGCAGGCCGAGAGGCAAGGACGCCACCTTGACCGCCAGCGAAGCGCCGACCGCGGTGCCGGCGGCGATCGCCGCCGGGCCGCGGCCGCCGCGAGCCAGCCAGAAACAGGCGGCGATCGCCACCACCACCCACGCCGAGTGGTGGGCCTCCACGGTTGCGAAGTGGGACTGCTGGAGGTCCAGCGGAACCCACGCCATCAGCAACAGGAAGAGATCGGCGGTGTTCCTGCCCCACGCCCGGCGAGCCAGGACCCAGCCGAGAATCAGCGCCAGCATCGAGGCGGCCAGCGACACCAACCGCCCGCCGACCGTCAGGCCCCTGAGCGAGTCGCCCATGCCGAGCGCGATGCTCCCGATCCGCACCGCCTGGAAGTGGAGCGAGCCGTAGGCGAAAAACCCCGGGTCGGAAAACCAGCCGTCCGTCTTTTCGCAGACGAAGCTGACCTGACGTTCGTCGGGGTGGAGGGAGGAGGACGAATAACCCGAATCCCACCCCTGCAGCAGCAGGCGCAGTCCCAGGGCGAGGAGCAGGAGTAGCCACGTCCGCTTGCGCAACATCACCTCAACACTAACGGAAGTCTGCCGAAATCGTCCAGCGTTTGCAGAGCTTTGACCAGGCTGCAACGGCGGGTCCGGGTCGGTTCACGAACGGCGGTGGCAGACGAATCGGGCGACCGCGGCGAGCTCGCCGTCAGCGCCTTCGAGCGTTTGCGCCCGTTCCACCAACTGGACTTCGAGCTCGTCGAGGCGCCGCTGCGCGGCCTCGAGACCGAACAGGGTGACGTAGGTGAGCTTCCCGGTCTGTGCGTCCTTGCCGGGGGACTTGCCGAGATCATGAGCCGACGCGGTCGCGTCGAGGATGTCATCCGCCACCTGGAATGCGAGCCCGAGGTCGCCGCCGAACCGGGCAAAACCCCGTTGGACCCCGCCATCCACCCGGGCGAGCAGCGCGCCGAGCTCCACCGATGCCTGGAGCAGGCAACCGGTCTTGTGGCGGTGGATCGTTTCGAGCCGTTTCCCGAGGACCCGGCGGTCGCCGTCACTCCGACCCGTGCTCTCGATATCGTCTGCCTGACCGCCGACCATGCCCCGGGACGACACCGCCTCGGCGACCAGTGCGACGGCGTCGGAACGGAGAGCGGCCCACGACTCCCCGGCCGGAAACCGCGAGAGCAGCAACAGCCCTTCGGTCAGCAGGGCGTCGCCGGCCAGAATCGCGGTCGCTTCGTCAAAGGCGATGTGGACGGTGGGTCGCCCCCTGCGCAGCACGTCATCGTCCATCGCCGGCAGGTCGTCGTGGACCAGCGAATAGGTGTGGATGAGCTCCAGACCGCAGGCCGCCTCGGTGATCGTGTCGGGATCTCCACCGGCCGCCCGGTGGGCGATGCGGGCGAGCACCGGGCGCACCCTCTTGCCGCCGGCAAAGACCGCATAGGCGATGGCCTCGTGGAGGCGCCGGGGCCACGTGTCGGGAGCCGCGACGACGCGGCGGAGGGCCGTCTCGACGAGGGCCCGCTCATCCGCCAGCAGCTTCTCGGCGTTCACTCCGCTTCCTCGTCCTCGCTTGGGCCGCCCGCTTCCGGTTCATCGCTTTCGAGGAGCTGGCTCACTCGGGTTTCCACCTCTTCGAGCCGGGCGCGGCATTTCTTGGCGAGATCCATCCCGTTTTCGAAGAGCCCCAGGGCCTCCTCGAGCCCGACCGACTCGTCCTCGAGCCGCGAGACGATGCCTTCGAGCTCGGCCAGCTGGTCTTCGAATCGTACGGCGTTCTTCTTCTTGTCACTCATGTCCCGCTCCGTGGGCCGGGCTCGGGTCCGGCGGTGTTGGGTCGTCGAACAGCGACGGCTGAGCCGCCGGGTCTTTTGCGGCGGCGAGCCGTTCCGTGGAGGTGCTGCTCACCAGAGATCTCACGCGGCCGCGGGCGAGACGGGTGGTCAGGGTCTGCCCGCCGTGGACCGCGGCCGCATCCTTGATCGGTGTCGTGCTGCCCTCGAGAGAGGTGATCGAATAGCCCCGCTCGAGGACCCGTTCCGGGCCGAGGTGGTCGAGGGCGCGGCGGGAGGTCTCGATGCGGGCGCGCAGCCGGCGGGTGTTCGCCGCCATCAGCTGCTGCAGTTGTTGCCGCCGGCTCGCGAGCAGCCTGCGGTGGCCGCCGGCCGCGATTCTCGCCGGCAGCCGCCTGAGGGCCCGCCCGGCGCGCTCGAGACGCGAGGCGGCCGACTCCGAGACCCGCCGCAGGGCGGGCGACAGCCGTTCTGCGCAGCGCAGGCGTTCGCGGTAGAGGCGGACGCGTTGGGGCACCCTGGCCAGACCCGACGACCCGGCAAGTCCGCGGAGGTGGGTGCGGGCGAGCCGGAGGTGCCGGTTGATGTCCCTGTGCAGAGCCTGGCGCGCCTCGCCGAGGCGGCGCTGCTGCTCTTCGAGACGGGCGACCACGATCTCCGCCGCCTGGGTCGGAGTGGCGGCCCGCACATCCGCGACGAAATCGGCGATGGTGAAGTCGACCTCGTGACCGACGCCCGAGATCACCGCCACCGGCGAGGCCGCGATGGCTCGAGCAACCGGCTCCTCGTTGAACGCCCACAGGTCCTCGAGGCTGCCGCCGCCGCGGCCGACGATCACGATGTTGACCCTGCCCGAGCGGGTGAGCCGCCCGATGGCCGCCGCGATCTCGGCCGCCGCTCCTGCGCCCTGGACGGCCGCCGGCGCAACCACCACCTCGAGGAAGGGAAAACGCCGCAGGACCTTGAGCATGTCCTGCAGCGCCGCGCCCGAGGCCGAGGTCACGATGCCGACCCGGTTGGGCAAAGCCGGCAACGGCCGTTTGCGTTCGGCGGCGAAGAGGCCCTCCTGTTCGAGCCGTTTCTTGAGCTGTTCGAAGGCCAGCTGGAGGGCGCCCATGCCCTGCGGCTGTATGTCGTCGACCACGAGCTGAAAGCGGCCTCGTTGGGCGTAAATCGTCAGCGAGCCGCGAGCCAACACCGCGAGGCCGTCTTCGAGGCGGAACTTCAGCCGCTGCGCCTTCGAAGACCACATCACGCAGTCGATGGAGGCGTTCTCGTCCTTGAGGGTGAAGTAGACGTGGCCGCGCCCCGAAGGATTGACGTTGGTGGCCTCGCCCTCGACCCGGATGCCCGAAAAGCCCTGTTCGAGGAGGGCGTTGACTTCGGACACCAGGGCCGCTACGGAGTAGACCCGGTCGCTCAACGGCGGCCCTCCGGAGCAGTTGGCGTCGATCGCGAGGGACGCACCGCCCGGTTCAGCCTTCGAGTTCCTCGCGCGACAGGGCGTCGTCCACCAACATCACGGGGATGCCCGAGACCACCGGGTAGACGCGGCCCGCCGCCGAGGCCAGACCGACCTCGATGACCGGTTCCTCGCCCTTGAACTGCTCGCGGTACTTCTCGACCAGACGCTGTCGCACGGGCTCGGGCAGCTTGACGACCTCGAGCGGCGTCTTGTCCACCGGACACACGAGGATCTCCAGCAGCTTGGGGTCAACCGACATGGCTCGCTCCTCCGGCGGCCAGTTTACACGACACGTCGCGTCGCAACCGGAACGGGCCTTTCCAGGCTACGCTTCGTCTTCTTCCCCGCGGGAGTGGTTGGTTGCATCCGGGGACCGGGCGGTGTCGGCGGTCTGTGGGGTCGACTCGTCGAGATGGTTGATTTTGCGGCGCCGCATCCGTTCGATGCGTTTTTCGATGACCCGCTCGGTCTCGCGCCGCGCCTCCTCGATGTGGCCGGGGTGCTCGTGCCGGTACATGTCCTCGGGCATGTGGCCGGTGATCCAGCTCGGGTTCATGGGGTAGACGTGGGGGTGGAAGACCACCGAGTACATGTGCCAGACCAGGATCGCGAGCGACGCCAGCCAGGCCTCCCAGAAGTGGATGACCAGCGCGACGTCGAGGACGCCCTTGGGCAGGAACTGGATGAACCAGTTGTCGAACCACAGCATGATGCCGGTGATCACCATGACCACGGTGCCCCAGACCAGGGCCCAGTACTCGGCCTTCTCGACGTAGTTGAAGCGCTGGATGCACTCCATGCGGGCGCCGAGGCCGAGGTTGTAGAACATGCGCCGGAGGAAGAACTCGAAGTCGCGCCGGATCGGCCACATGTCCTTGACGAACCGGCGGCCGCGCGGTGACAGCAGGAACAGCGTGTGCCACAGGATGGTCGCCATGAAGAGGACGGCGGACGCGCGGTGGAGGACGCCGCGGACCTCGAAGCCGCCTTCCCAGCCGAAGAAGAAGCGCGCCATGAATCCCTGGTCGTAGCGCAGGGCGAAGCCGGAGATCACCAGCGCGATGAAGGAGACGGCGAGGAGGGCGTGCTGGACGACCTCGTCGATGTGCATCCGCACCACCTGCGGCCGTTTCTTGGTGATGTTGACGAGGTGGCGGATGAGGTCGATCAGCCAGTGCAGGATCATCAGACCGATGATGACCGTGATCGCAACGATGTAGACCTTCTCGATGACATCGGCGGCGGGGGTTCGCAGGCCCTGGCCGCCGATGCCGTGGATCGGGGTGTTGGCGATCTTCTCGGAGATGTTCGGGTGGCACTCCCCGCAGGTCGTACGGAGGTTGGCGGGGTTGACGGTCGAGGTCGGGTCGGAGCTCGCGAGGATGCGGTGGACGCCGTGGCAGGAGGCGCAGTTGGCGACGTGGGTGTCGCCGGCCTTCGACTTGAGCCCGTGGTAGGAGTCGATGAAGGTGGTCAGTCGCCCGGTTCGGATGTCGTACTTCTCGTTGAGCACCGCCGACTCGTGGCACGGCGAGCAGGTCATCTCCGCGACCTTGGAACCCGAGACCGGCGACAGCGGATCGTCCGGCGACAGGATCCCGTGCTCACCGTGGCAGTCGGTGCACACCGGTGCGTCGGTCTCGCCGCGCGCCGCCAGCTGGCCGTGGATGCCCTCGAGGTAGTCGTTCTCGACTCCCTTGTGGCAGCGGCCGCAGGTGTCCGGGATGTTGAAGTGGTTGATGCTCGATTCCGGCGAGCCCGGAGACAGGATCTTGTGGGCGGTGCCGCCGGTCGAATGGCAGTCGTTGCAGGTGGCGGCGACGTAGACGCCGCCGCGCGAGGCCTTGCCGTGGACCGAGCGCGCATAGATCTGGATCGGGTGGTCGATGAGGATGTCGTACTTGGCGGTGAGGTCGAGGTTCTCGTGGCACTTGCCGCAGGTGTCGGGGAGGTTGGTGGGGTGGGTGGTGGAGCGGCTCACCGAGGAGGGGAGAATGTCGTGGGTGCCGTGGCAGTCCGAGCAGCGCGGCATGTCTTCGATGCCCTCGCCGACGAGAGCCCTGCCGTGCGCCTGATACTGTTCTGCGGCATCATCATGACACGCCCGGCAGGGGTCACTGCCGACGTTGAAATCCGGGTCGGGGGGTGTGTGGGGCACGGTGCCCCGTGTCGTGTGGCAGTCGAGGCACTCGAGGCCTTCGTGGGCGGAGTGGGAGATCTCGTCGGCGAGGGCCGAACCGGTAGCGCCTGCTTCGTGACAGTCGGCGCACATGGAGCTGTCGATGGGCTCGTACGACTCGTCTTGGGAGAAGGCAATTTGGGTGAAACCGAGGCCGACCGCGGTCGTCAGGACCGCCACGGCAAAACGGATGTTGATCGGCCGACGCGAGAACTGACGCGAGGAGTAGCTCATGACATCCCTCCACCTGTATTGTGGCGCATTTCACAAGCTTGTCAATTCGCGAAGCCCATTGTTTTCAGGAATTTGAGTTTTTGATTATATGCCCAAATTGGTAAGTTTCTGTATCGTCAACATTTCCAAAGGAGATGCATCAGAGACTGCGTTTCGATCCCCGCAGATTCTCAGTTTCTGGTCACCCGTATCTTTCGCAAACGGGGGCCGTCGAGCTCGACGAGGAAGATCCCCTGCCAGGTGCCGAGGAGCAGCCGGCCTTCCTCGACCGGCACCGTCACCGAGCTGCCGAGCAGGGTCGCCATCAGGTGGGCGTCGGAGTTGCCCTCGGCGTGGGCGAAGCGAATTGCCGGCACCATCGCCTCGTACGCCGCGACGAGGTCGCGGGCGACGTCGGGATCGGCGCTTTCGTTGATCACGACCGCGGCTGTCGTGTGCGGCACGAAGACGTGGCACAGACCGTCGCCCGAACCCTCGATCGCGGCGGCGACCCGGGCCGTGATATCCACCATCTGGCGGTGGGACGTGGTGCGCACCTCGATCATCATGGCGGGGTCCTCCCTGGGTTGCCGTAGACCTGCCGGTAGGCCTCGCGGAGATACACCACCCGGCGCACGTAGGTGTAGGTCTCGGGGATCGGGATCTCCTCGGTGAACCGGCGCCGGTCGGGTTGTTTCTTCCACCACCCCCGGATCCTTGTCTCGCCTCCGTTGTAGGCTGCCACCGCCGGCTCCACCGCCCCGAAACGTCGCAGGAGGTGGGCGAGCTCCCGTGCGCCGAGACGGAGGTTGAGCTCTGCGTCGCGGAGGTCGGGCGCGGAGCCGAGACCGAGCGCGCGCGCATGGGCGACTGCGGTGGATGGCAACATCTGCATCGCCCCGACGGCGCCCCGCGGGGAAACGGCATGCGCGGTGAATGTGCTTTCCTGGCGGGCGACGGCGGCCACCAACCAGGGGTCGAGACCGAATTCGGCGGCGGCGGCCTCGAGCGCCGCGCGCCAGCGCAGCGGCAGGTACGCCTCGACCGCATTGGCTGGAGCCGATGTGATGTCGACGGTTCCGAGTTCGGGGAAACCGGCGCGAAGCCAGGTGATGGAGTCGTTGAGCTGGGCCAACCGTGCGGCCAGTCCGGCGCCGGCGATCGCCTCACCGCCGGCCGGCCGCCGGGCGCGGCGGATGCGCCGCCACTCCTGCGCAGCCTCTTTTTCGGCGCCTGCGTCGAGCAGCCGCTGCACCGAGACGGGTGGAGCATTCGGCGCAACCGGCGGGATCGACCAGGTGGCGGGGGATGGCGTGCGGCCGAGCTCCTCGAGCGCCCACGCCGCATACAGATCCGAAACCGGCGCCGCGGCGAGCGCTTCGAGACCGGCCTCACCGGACGCCGCGGACGAGGCGGCCCAGAACTGCAGGCACCGTGCCTGGGACGGCAGAGCCCCCGCGATGTCGAGCACCCGGTCCGGGTCGCCGCCGCGGATCGCGAGCGCGACTCCGAGTCTGCGCCCCAGCCATTCCCGGCGCGCATCGTCCCATGCGGTCGCCTCGAGCTCGCGCCAGCTCTCGAAGGCCGCGTCCAACCGCCCGCTCTCGGTGGCGCACTCGAGGTGGAGGACGAGCGCGGTGCTGTGGGTCTCACCGGCAGCGCCGATCGCCAGCGCCCGGTCCGCAGCCGTCCGGCAGTCGTCGAACGCCCGTCTCGCCCCGGCGTCCGGCCAGGCGGCCCAGGCCCGGTTGCGGTGGGCCTGGGCGCGCAGGGCGAGGTCGGCGGGCCCCGCCTCGCGGCCGTCGGGGAGGGCGCGGAGAGCCCGGCTCGGCGAACCGGCATCGAGCTCGGCCCGCGCCAGCTCCCGTCGCCGTTCGACCTCGGCCTCGCCGCTCCACCGCAAGGTACGCAGCTCGGCGGCGGCGCGCGCCGGCGCGTTCTCGCGCCGCCAGGCCCGGCTGCGCTGAAGGCGGTCTTCAGACCCGAGCGTGGCGAGCACCCGGCGGTCGAGACCGTTGTCGAGCGCGGACAGACGGCGCGGTGCTGCGGTTGCCAGACGCCGCGCCGCCGCCAGCCGGAGGACTTCATTGCCGGCGGTCAGCAGCAGCTCATCGGCGGTGGTTCCGTGTTCGTCGTCGAGCAACTCTCTCTCGGCGGCGGCGCCGGCGAGGTCGCCCTCGGTGATCAGAGCCGCGATCAGGCGCAGTCTGGCGCGCGCCGCCAGGGTTGGCGGCGGCGCAGCGGCGAGGTACCCGCGCCAGGCGCCGGACGCCGCCGCAGTCCGTTCGAGACAATCCGCCCATCCGTCCATCCGGGCGGTCTCGAGGGCCGCCCCCTCTCCGGCCTCGGCAAACAACCGTGCAGCCTCGCCGGGGTCGGAGTCCACGAGGCTGAAGGCCCGGTCCAGCATTTGGTCGCGAGCGGGCGCGGACGGGGTGGTGGGTTCCTGAATGCACGCGGCGGCCGTCAAGGCCGCCGCGAGCAACAGCAAGTCACGTTTCCGAGAGCTTCGATTCACCTGCCGAGGAGGTCGGGTTTGCCGTCGGCGAGGATCCTCACCAGTTCCTCCTGAAAATAGTCGTGGCCGCTGCGGATATCTGCGGGGATGCGTTTTTCGAACATCTCGCGGCTGCGCTCGATATCTTCTTTGAGGCGTCTGGCGAGGTCCCTTTCGGCCCGGCCGCGGTCGACCTCCTCCTCGTTGTAGAGCTTGATCTCCGACACCAGGAGGCGGGCGAACCTTCGCGCTTCCTCGTGGCGGGCGTCGTCTTCCGGGGACGTGGCCTTCGGCCGCGGGGCCGGAGCGGGCGCGACCGGCGGCGCGATGGGCCGCACCGGCGGTGGCGCTTCGGGTTCTGCGACCGGAGTCGGTGGGTGGGGCCGGGGCGCGGCTGCCGGCGAGGGAGGCGCGAAGCCAGGTCGGGATGGCGGCTCGAATTCGGCCGGCGCCGCCGGTTCGGCCACTTCAACGCGCATGGTGGCCGACGGGTCGAAGGCGGCTCCCGCCGGTGACGGCTCGCTCCGGGCCGGCTCCGGTTCGAAGTCATAGTCGATCTCGACCTCGCCGGAGTCGTCGGTGGGGGGTTCGAAATCCGCCGCCGACGGTTCGGGCTCGGTCTCCGTCACGGTCTCGAATATTTCCTGTGGGGAGGAATCCGCCGCGGCCGGCAGCGGCGGTGCGATCTCCGCCAACATCGCCGAAGGTGCATCCGAGCGGTTGTGCAGCGTGTCGATCAGAAGGCACGCGGTGACGACAAGTGCGCGGGCGGATTCCAGGTCCCACGGTTGATCACCGTCGTGGTCGACGTAGACGATGCCCATCAGCCTGCCGCGGAGGCTGATCGGCAACAACGCGCCTTCAGAAGGCGCGCCGTGACCCTCGAGCCAACCCGAGACCAGCGGATCCGCGTGGGGGTCGATCATCAGCGGTCGCCCGGTTTCAACCAGCCTGCTGAAGCTGGGCGACGCGGCGATGCCGCCGTTCCACGACCGGATCACATCCGGGTGGTCGAAACCGATGCCGCTCCAGGCCGTGATGACGCCGTCGCGGATGACCAGGACCAGCGCCCGCCCGACGTGCTCGCCGAGGAGCGGCAAGAGGGCGCGAAGCAGTTCCGACTGGCTCTTCGCGCCGTCGAGAATGCGCAGGTTGTCCAGCGAAACCCCGGCGGTCCCGCGTGGCGCCTGCTCGGCGGCTGTTCTCAATTCCGCGAGCCCGGACTCGAGTTCAGCGATGGGAAAGAGCTCTTCGGCGTCCGACTGCTGGGCGTCCCGGACCGCGGACTTCATCGTGTCGACGAAGTCGTCGAGGCGGGTGGCCAAGTCGTTGAGACGGTTCGCCATTGCATCGAGACCGTGACGCTGAGTCATTTTGAGGTGCTCGAGCAGGGCTTCGTAGCGATCCATGGTGCCTCCAATCGCGCGTCTCACTATTATCCACACCACCCCGACAATCCGTCAAGCCCTTGAAATTCAGTGCGATCCGGCGGAAGACCGGGTGCGGACCGGTCACGGAGGGAGGGCGCGGATCGCCGACGACCAACCGGGCACCCGCCGGGCAGGAGACCGGGACGTGACGGAGCCGATTCGGCCGGGGTTCGTGAATGTTGTCACAAGGCGCGGTTTCTGGTAGCGTGCCGGGCGAAGGGAGGAGCTATGAAACCGAGCCGATTCCTGCCGTTCAGCGTGGCAGCACTCGTCGCCATCACACTGATCGCGGGGTGTTCCCGTGGCCCCAGCGAGGAAGAAATCGCCCGTGCGCAGTTCCAGGAGCAACTTGCACAACTTCAGACCCAGTACGAGGATCTGCAACAGCGGCGCGCCGACCTCGCGGCAGCTCAGGCCGCCCTCGCCGAGATCGAGGCGATCAAGGAACGCGATCGCACCGATGAGCAGAAGGCCGATCTCGAGACCCTGCCGCTGACGATCGAAGAGCTCACACTCGCGAGGGACGATGCGTTTGACGCCGCCCAGGGAGCGTTGGCCGACTTTCTCAACGTCGCTCTCAACGATTTCCCCGAGGACGAGGCGACCGTCGCGGGCCTCAACATCTACGCCGACGAAGCGATCCTGATCGCCGAGGACACCGTCACCAAATCCGGCGACTACAAGAAGGCGACCGATCAGCTCGGGTCAGCCGTCAGCTACTACGAGTCCCTCTCGATTCCCGTCTACCCGACCCTGGCGGCGAAGCTGGCGGAGCTCACGGAGCTGCGTTTCATCACCCAGGAACGCTTCGATCTCGTGACCAAGGACATGACCATGGACGAGGTCAAGGAGATCGTCGGCGTCCCCTACTATCAGAACATCCAGGTCGACGAGAAGCGCGGAGTCGAGACCTGGCTGTACCGCAAGGAAGACGGTGGCGCCGCGGCCATCTATTTCAAAACCAAGACCGGGAAGACCTACGACAAGAAGTTCGACGCCGTCAAGACCAAGGTCGTCACCGACTGAACTTGTGACCGGGACGCGGATCCTCGAGCGGTGCCGGCTGCCAGCCGGGACGCCGCATTGACGCTCCGCGGCGCGGATGATACTCTGCCGATCCGATTGCGCGCGCCGGTCAACCCCCCCGGGGGGTGGCGGCGCAAACTGCACCGAGAGGGGGTGAACCCATATGCCGACAGGCGTCACAGTTCGTGACAACGAGTCCTTCGAACAGGCACTCCGCCGCTTCAAGCGGAAGTGCGAGAAGGCCGGCATCCTCTCTGAGGTGAAACGGCGTCGCTTTTATGAAAAGCCGTCCGAACGTCGTAAACGGGAAATGATCCAAGCCCGAAAGAAGATGCTGCGCAAGATGGCCAAGCAGCGTCGCGCCGGCCTGCTCTAGCTCGAACGGTGAATCGTTCGTACTCCTCAGAACTCGAGTTTGACAAGGTTCTGCAATTGATCGCGGCCCACGCCCGCAGCGGCGTGGGCCGTTCTTTCCTCCGGAATCTGTTTGCCGCACCGCCTCACGACGGCGATCCTCGTGCCGCCGCCCGCCTGACGCTCGCCCTGGAGCAGTTGATCGAGGACGGTGAGACCCTCTCGTTCGCCGGTGTCGACGACGCGCTGCCGTGGCTGGAAGACGGTGCGCCGCCGCCGTCCGAGCCGCGAGACCTCCTGGCCCTGCTCAACCTCGCCCGGAGGGTGGCCGCGGTGCGCCGGCGACTCGCCGCTGCCGACGGTGAACTGCTCCATGCGGTGGCGAACAGACTCCCCGACACCACCGCGCTGGTGGCCGCGGTCGCGCCGCGTCTCAACCGTGACGGCACGGTGGCCGACGACGCATCGCCCGAGCTCGAACGGCTGCGGCGCGAGGTGGTTCGCGCGCGAACCGAGGTGACCGCCGAGCTCGAGGGGATTCGACGCGCGCACGGTGACGTCGTGACGGATGCGCCGCCGACCCTTCGGCGTGATCGCTACTGCCTGCCGGTGAGGTCATCGGCGCGGGCGCAGCTGCCGGGTCTCCTGCTCGACGTGTCGGCGCGCGGAGCGACCGCCTTTGTCGAGCCGTTGGCTGTGGTCGAGCTCAACAACCGCCTGACCGCGGCGACCGCCGGCGAACAGCGTGAGATCCAGAGGATCCTGGCCGAGATCGCCCGCCTCTTCGCCCTCGCCCACGACGATCTTGTCGGGGCCATCGGCGTGCTCGGCGAGGTCGACGCCGTCCAGGCCAAGGTCCTCTTCGGCCGTCGCGTCGAGGGTCTGGTCGTGATGCCGGGTGACGGCGGTGAGCTGGTTCTGCGCGGCGCCCGCCACCCACTGCTCGACGAGCGCCTCCACGCCCTGCGGGTCGAAGTGTTTGGAGACAACGAACGGCGGGATCCCGACCATCGGGTCGTGCCGTTGCAGTTCAGCCTGCCCGAGGGTGTGCGGACCCTGGTGGTGTCGGGGCCGAACGCCGGCGGCAAGACGGTGGTCCTCAAGACCATCGGCCTGATGGCGCTGATGTGCGCCCACGGGATCCCGCTGCCGGCGGACGAGGGCACGGCCGTACCGGTGTTTTCCCACCTGTGGTGCCACATCGGCGACGAGCAGGACGTCGCCGCCGACCTTTCGACCTTTTCCGGGGCGATGGCGGCGACCGCGCGCCTCCTCGATGAAGCGGACGGCGTCACGCTGGTGCTGTTCGACGAGCTCGGCGCGGGCACCGACCCGCTCGAAGGGGCGGCCATCGGCTGCGCGCTCCTCGAGGAGTTGTCGAAACGGGGCGCACTCACGGTGGTCACGACCCATCTTGCGGCCATCGCACTCGCGGCGAGTGCGGCGGACGGCATGGAAAACGCAGCCGTGGAGTACGACGAAACCACCCAGCGGCCTACCTATGCCCTGACCGTGGGCCGGCCGGGGCGCTCACGGGCGCTCGAGATCGCCCACCGCATGGGGATCTCGGAGTCGGTGCTCGACCGCGCGCGCGAGCTCCTCGGCGGCGACCACCTCGAGCTCGACCGGTGGCTGCGCCGTCTGGAGGCCCTCGAGATGCAGCTCGAGGCCGAGCGCTCGGAGGTCGCCGTGCTGCGGGCCGAGACCGACGGCGTGCGTCAGGAGGCCGAGAGGGAGCTCGAGCGGCTCGAGAGTGAACGGATGGCGCTCCCGCAGGAGCTGGCCGCCGAGCGCGAGAACCTGCAGCGGCGCGCGAAGAAGAAACTCGATGCCGCGATCGCCCGTCTCCAGAAGGCCCTCGAGGAACACGAGACCCTCGGCAAGAGGCGCCTGCAGAAGGTGCGGGATGAGGCGCTTCGCCTCGACGACCACCGGGTAGCAGCGAAAACGGGCGGAAGCGGTCTCGAGGAGGGGGCGCGGGTGCGGCTCGCCGTCGGCGGTAAAGGCGTGCTGCGCGAGGTCCGAGGGTCGCGCGCCCAGGTCGACGTGGCGGGCAAACGCCTCTGGGTCCCGGTGGAGGAACTCGAGGTCGTCGGAGGGCCGCTGCCCGCCAGGCGGGCCGCAGTCAAGGTCGAATCCGTCGAGGTGACGGACCGCGAGCTCAAGCTGATCGGCCTCGACTGCGAGGAGGCCCGGGAGGAGCTCGAGCGGTTCCTCGACCAGGCCCTGACCTCGGGTGTTCCGGCGGTGCGGGTCGTGCACGGCCACGGAACCGGCGCCCTGCGCCGGATGGTGATCGAGGTCTGCCAGGACCATCCCGCCGTGCGCTCCTTCCGCCATCCCCCCCAGCACCGCGGCGGCACCGGCGTCACCGAGGTCGAGCTCGACGGGGCTGAGCTATGGGCTATGGGCTATGAGCCTTGGGCTATGGGCTGTGTGCTGTGGGCCCGACTCCCACGCCTTGGTGAGCAGGATTCGACGGAAATTCGGCCCTTGCACGAGGATTCTCCTTGCCCGGCTCAAAGCGGGCGGCGCTGCGCATGGCGCATAGCCCATAGCCCATGGCCATAGCCCACGCTCGCCGCCCTCTATGCGAGAATGATCTCCCGTGATCAACGCTGACCTCAACCGCGATGTCATCGCCCGTATTCGCGAGGCCGCCGACCTCGTCGACGTGGCCGGCGAGTACGTCCAGCTGAAGAAAAAGGGCCGTACCTGGGAAGGGCTGTGTCCTTTTCACCAGGAGAAGACCCCTTCGTTTTCGATCGATGCCGAGAAAGGGCTGTACTACTGCTTCGGCTGTCACCAGGGCGGCGACGTCTTCAAGTTCCTGATGCAGCTCGAAAACCTCAACTTCCCGGAGACCGTGGAGCGTCTGGCCCACCGGTACGGTGTGACCTTGCCGCCGCGCAGCCCGGAGGCCCGAGAGCGGCGGGACGCGGGCGACCGCCAGCGGGTGCTGCTCGACGAGGCCCAGGCGTTCTTCGCCGCCTGCCTCGAGCAACCTCGCGGCGCGCAGGCGCAGGCCGAGCTCGAACGGCGCGGGTTCGCCAGGGAAACCTGGCCGGAGTACGGTTTCGGGTTCGCTCCCGACGAGTGGCGCGGTCTTCTCGACCATCTGACCCGGCGCCACCCGGAGGGCGCCCTCGTCGAGGCCGGCCTCGCGGTGCGGCCCGACAGCGGGACCTCGCCCTACGACCGATTCCGCAACCGCCTCACCTTCCCCGTCCGCAGCGGGGACGGAGCGCTGATCGCTTTCGGGGGGCGCATTCTCGGCGACGGCGAGCCCAAGTACCTGAACAGCCCGGAGACTGCGATCTTCCGCAAGCGGTCGACCCTGTTCTGCCTCGACCGGGCGCGGCGCGCGATCGCCGATCGTGCCCGGGTCCTGGTCGTCGAAGGCTACTTCGATTGCCTCTCGCTGCACCGGGTCGGGATCGACCACGCGGTGGCCACCCTCGGCACCGCGCTGACGACCGATCATGCGCGGCTTCTCAAGCGCCGGCTCGGTCCGGAAGGCATGGCCCTGCTGTGCTACGACGCCGACAACGCAGGCCGGCGCGCCGCGGCGTCCGGAGCGCAGATTCTGCTCGAGGCCGGGGTCGATGTGGCCGTCGTGGTCCTCCCGGCGGGTGAGGACCCGGACGACGTCATCCGCGAGCGCGGCGTGGACGCTTTCCGCGCCGCCCTCGACCGGCCGACGCCGCTTCTGGAGTTTCTCCTCGGCGATCTGCCGCCGGAGCCGGCTCGCCGGCGCCGTGCGGGGCTGCAGCTCGCGCCGCTGGTGTGCGCGGCGTCCGATCCCGCGGTGCGCCAGAACCTGATCGAGGAGCTCGCCCGGCAACTTTATCTGCGGCCGCGGGAGGTGGAGGAGCATGGGCGCCGGGGGCGCCAGCCCACCCCGGTCTCCAGGCAGCAGACCCCGCCGCGGCGGGCGGTGCCGTCCGGCGAACGCGAGCTGGTGCGGATCGTGGTCGAGAGTTCGCGGGAGTGGCGGCGGCGGATCTTCGAGGTCGTTCATCTTGAGTACATCGAAGACGATCGGGTTCGGGCCATTCTCGAGGCGGCCCGTCTCACGGACGAGTCGGGGGAGGCGGACACCGACTTCGTCGGCTCCCTGATCCGGCGGACCGCCGACGCCGACCTCCAGTCGTTGGTGGCCGAGCTGTGCACCGCGCCGATGCCCGAGGTGACCGACGAGACGATCCGGCGCCAACTGCGGCTGTTGTTGGATCGCCAGGCCAGGGAGCGGGCGCGCCGGCTGGCGCCGCTGATCGCGGAGGCCGAGACGCGGGGCGATCTGGCCGAGTTGGACAGATTGCTGGAGGAAAAGGCGAAAATACGTCAGAAGAGTGCCGAGATCTGACATTTTCAGCGTGCGGGGGTTGCCAAATCCAGGTGTGAGACCCATATTCACGTGGATGCGAATGGGCCAGCACCGAGTGCCTGTGCCGAAAACACGGCGCCCGCCTCGCACACACCTTGTTGGACGGAATATTTGATTGACCCTTTGCAGGGAATGGAACGCCTGCGGCAAACGCTGTCCAGTGGGCGATGCCGCGGGCGACAGCGGATGGTCGAAGACCGTCGGGCCTGTTCCTGCAGAGTGCAACTCACCCTTGTGAATGGAGGCAGCCGGTGGTGAAGGAGTCGGGTGTGCAGATCGAAGAGAAGTACCCGGAGCTGACGAAGCTCATCCAGTCAGGGAAGGAACGCGGCTTCATCATGTATGAGGAGCTGTACGAAAACCTCCCCGAAGAAGTCACGGGCATCGCCGAAGAGCTCGACGACATCTACATGCGGCTCTCGGAACTCGACATCGACGTCATGGAGGCCGAGAGCGCCGATCTGGACAAGGGTGACGGCGGAAAAGCCGCCAAGGCCGCCAGTGAAAAACCGGCGACCGCCAAGGTCGAGACCCGTCCGGTGGCCTCCGAACCGCTCGAGAAGACCAACGACCCCGTCCGCATGTACCTCCGCGAGATGGGCACCGTCAAGCTGCTCGACCGGGAGGGCGAGGTGGACATCGCCCAGAGGATCGAGGCCGGCGAGGCCAAGGTCTTTATCGCCCTGTCCAAGGAGAACTCGTTGCTGGAGCTTTTTCTGCGGACCAACGAGCGTGCCCGGCGCGAACGCCGCGGGGTTCGGGAGCTCCTGCAGACCCACGTTGAAGAGCTGGACGAAAAGGCCGAAGACCGGGTGCGCGAGGGTCTGCGTCTGTTCAAGACGATCTCCCAACTCGACGACGAGTCGAGAGAATTGCGCCGCCGTCTTCGGCGTTGCAAGAGAACCGGCAAGCGTCACCAGGAGCTTTCGGACAAGATCGACGCCAACACCTCCGAGACCGCCATCCTGGTGCGGCGGGCGGACTTCACCACCACCACCCGCAACCGGCTGCTGACGTTTTTCGGCGAGGTCGAACGCCAGTTCGCGATCCCGATCCAGACCATCAACCGCGACCGGAAGAAGCTCCAGCAGGAGCGCAGCGTCGAGCGGCGCAAGTTCTACACCGAGCGGATCGATCGTTACGAGGATGAGCTCGTGCGTCTCGAGGAGCGTTTCCAGATCCCCTACGACCGGCTCAAGGTGCTGCTCACCGAGGTCCGGCGCGGCGAGGCCGAGACCGACCGCGCCAAGCAGGAGTTGATCGTCGCCAACCTGCGCCTGGTGGTGTCGATCGCCAAGAAGTACACCAATCGCGGCCTGCAGTTCCTCGATCTGATCCAGGAAGGCAACATCGGCCTCATGAAGGCGGTGGACAAGTTCGAGTACCGCCGCGGCTACAAGTTCTCCACCTACGCGACGTGGTGGATCCGCCAGGCCATCACCCGCGCCATCGCCGACCAGGCCCGCACCATCCGCATCCCGGTTC
The DNA here is from genome assembly GCA_963823345.1 of Candidatus Sulfomarinibacteraceae bacterium. Classification (GTDB taxonomy): domain Bacteria; phylum Acidobacteriota; class Thermoanaerobaculia; order Thermoanaerobaculales; family Sulfomarinibacteraceae; genus Sulfomarinibacter. The sequence goes on along the minus strand of CAWGLE010000003.1, from coordinate 331,629 downwards.
ACATGATCGAGACCATCAACAAGCTCACCCGCACCACCCGGATGCTGGTGCAGGAGCTCGGCCGTGAGCCGTCGGTTGAGGAGATCGCGGCGCGCATGGAAATGCCGGTGTCGAAGATCCGCAAGATCCACAAGATCTCGCAGGAGCCGATCTCCCTCGAGACCCCGATCGGCGAGGAGGAGGACTCCCACCTCGGCGATTTCATCGAGGACACCAACTCGGTGTCGCCCATCGAGGCTGTCATCATGCGCACCCTCAAGGACCACACCGAAAACGTCCTGAAGTCCCTGACCCCGCGCGAGGAGCAGGTTCTCAAGCTGCGGTTCGGCATCGGCGACGGCACCGAACACACGCTCGAAGAGGTCGGCCGGACCTTCAACGTGACCCGCGAGCGGATCCGCCAGATCGAGTACAAGGCGCTGCGCAAGCTCCGCCACCCGACCCGCGCCCACCTGCTGAAGCCGTTTTCGGACAGCGGGGGCTGAATCAGGCTTGAGGCCTGGGGCTTGTGGCTTGAGATTCGAGCTGCAGGTACGACCAAGCCCCAAGCCCATCTCCCGGCTTGCTGGTAGATGGTGGCCGCGGTACTATACGCCGGGGCCCATAGCTCAGCGGTCAGAGCCGCCGGCTCATAACCGGTCGGTCCCAGGTTCGAATCCTGGTGGGCCCATGGTGCGGGCGCCCCAGGGGGAGTTGATACGGTGAGCAAGGAACTTCACGATCTGGTCTTGTTGGTGCGGTTGCAGGAAATCTACAGTTCGATTTCAGCCGCGATCGCCGAACGCAACGCTCCCCCCGTGGAAATCCGTGAGCTGCAGGAAGCGAACCGCCGCCGCCAGGAGGAGCTCGACGGGATGGAGCGCCAGATGGCCTCCCACGAAGAGGAAATCAAGGAAGTCCGCAGGAAACAGGCGGAGTGGGAGCTCGAGCTCGAGCACTTTCAAAAACAGAAGAGCATGGTCAGCAACGAGCGTGAGTTCACCGCCGTGATCTCGGAAATCGACTACGCCAACAAGGCGATCGACGAGGCCGCATCGCGCTGCAAGGAACTCGAAGTGGCCATTGCCGCCATCGCGGCCGAGGTCCAGGCGCGTCGCGACGCGCGCCCCGAGGAAGAGAGTGCGCACAAGGACGTTGTCGAGAGTTGGGAAAAGCGGAAGGACGAGCTCTTGAAGGTCGTCCACCGTCTTTCGGCCGAGGCCAAAACGGTCGAGCTCGAGATCCAGCCCAAACACCGGGCGCGGTTCCTTCGCCTGCTCGAAAGCAAGCAGGGGAAGGCGGTGTCGGCGGTGGTCGACGGCTCCTGTTCGCTCTGCCATTTCGCGCTCAGACCCCACCTTCAGCAGCGGGTGCGGCGCAACGACGAGATCATCGATTGCGAGCACTGCCACCGGATCCTCTACGTCGAGGAAGTGCTGGCCGCCTGGACCGCCGACGCCGTCGACGGCTGATTCGATGTCGGAGGTGGCGGACCGGCTGCACCGGGTGCGGCGGCGCATCGCGGAGGCCGCAACCGGCGCCGCACGCGATCCCTCCGAAATCACCCTGGTCGTGGTCGGCAAGACGTTCCCCGCCGGGATCGTGCGTGAAGCGGTCCTCTCAGGCGCCACCGATCTCGGCGAAAACCGCGTGCAGGAGGCGGCCGCCAAGCGGCCGCTCGTTCCCCCGGCCCGGTGGCACCTGATCGGCCCGCTCCAGCGCAACAAGGCGAAACCGGCCCTCGAAAACTTCGACTTCATCCATACCCTCGATCGAACCGAACTCGCCGACCGGTTGCAGAACCTGCTGGCCGAGCACTGGCCGGGGCGGCGGCTGCCGGTCACGCTCGAGATCAACGTCGGGTGCGAGCCGCAGAAGGCCGGCGCCCTGCCGGACGAAGCCGAGGGTCTTCTCCGGCACGCACTGGCGTGCGATCGTCTTGACGTGCGAGGTCTGATGGCGATTCCGCCGTGGGGCGACGACCCGGAGGCGTCGCGGCCGTACTTTCGCGACCTGCGCGCACTCCGCGACGAGCTGCAGCAGACGGTTCAGGTCGCGCTGCCGGACCTGTCGATGGGGATGAGTGACGACTTCGAGGTCGCCATCGCCGAGGGCGCCACCATGGTCCGCGTCGGGACCGCGATCTTCGGCCGCAGGGGATAGGGCCGAAAGCGGCAGCGTTCGAGCATGCCCGCCTTTCAGCGCGCCCTTCCCGAGAGGAGCCACCTTCAACATTGTTGGCCCGGATCACCTTGCCGGGGTGGAGGATCGAGGGTCCAACAATGTTGAAAATGGCACCTCCGCCGCATTTTTTCTTGCTCCGGACACCACTTTGTGAAAAAATTCTCACACAGGCGAGCGAGGGGGGTCGATGGTTGAACCGGTGACAGCGGATCGCGAGTTCGAGAAGGCTGTGGGCCGTCTCGCCGAACAGGCCTCTCCGAAGTGTGTCCAGTTTCTCCACGATCTGGTGACGCTGCCGTCGCCGAGCCGCGGCGAACGCCTTGTCTGCGAACGCGTGATGCGCGAGATGAACCAACTCGGCTACCTGGACGTCCACCTCGACGACATGGGCAACGTGCTCGGTCGTTTCGGTTCCGGGCCGAGGGTCCTCGCCTTCGATGCCCACGTCGACACCGTCGGCATCTCGAACCCGACCCACTGGCGCCACGACCCGTTTCGCGGCATCGTCACCGGCGGCACCATGTTCGGCCGCGGCGCGTCGGACCAGAAGGGCGGCGTGGCGGCGGTGGTTCACGGAGTTGCGCTTGCCGACCAGATGGGTCTCGCCAACGACCTCACGGTGTGGGTCACCGCCACGGTCAACGGGGAGGACTGTGTCGGACTCGCGTGGCAGTACCTGCTCAACGAAACCGATCTGCGGCCGGAGGTGGTGGTCATCGCCATGCCGTCCCACCTCGGCGTCTGTTACGGTCAACGCGGGCGGATGGAGGTGGAGGTCGCAACCACCGGGGTCTCGACCCACGGGTCGCAACCCGACCGCGGCCGCAATGCGATCTACGAGATGGTGCCGATCATCGAAGGTCTCAGGGCACTCCACGGCGAGCTCGAAATGAACCACCCGATGCTCGGCCGAGGTTCGCTGGCGGTCACCGGGATTTCGTCGCAGTCGCCGTCGCTGACCGCCGTGCCCGACGGCTGCACCATCCACATCGATCGCAGGCTCACCATCGGCGAGACCGCGGAGGACGCCCAGGCGCAGATCGAACGGGTTGCCGCCGCCGCCGGAGAACACGCGGTGGTCCGTCTCCTCCACTACGATCTCCCGTCCTGGCGCGGATTCACGTATCCCACCGACAAGGTCTTTCCCGCCTGGGAGACGGCGGGCGACAGCGCTGCGGTCAAGGCGGCGATGGCGTCTGCGGAGCGGGTCCTCGGCCGCAATCCGAGAATTCACCGCTCGGCGTTTTCATCCAACGGCTGCGCCACGGCCGGCATGTACGGCATCCCCACGATCGGTTTCGGGCCGGCCGACGAGCTCCACTCCCACACGGTCAACGACCAGATTCCGCTCGCCCAGCTCAAACCGGCGATGGCCTTCTACGCGCTGTATCCGACCCTTTACCTCGAGGCCGGCCGCGACGACTGACCGCAAAGGTCGACGACCTCGCGGAGTTCAGGGACGAAACGTTGGGACGTTTGAACGTTCAACGTTTGAACGTTGCCTTTCAGTTCGGGGCCTGGAGGAGCTTGACGACGTCCGCGACGTTCGTGATCGGGGTTGCCGGGAGAGCGAGCCCGGACTTCGCGTCGCGCGCCGGGAGGGCGACGCGGGCGAAGCCGAGGGCGGCCGCTTCGCGCACCCGCTCGGCGGCGCGGCTGACTGCACGCACCTCGCCGAGCAGCCCGATCTCGCCGAAGATCGCGAGGTCTCCGGCGAGGGGGCGGTCAGCCGCCGAGGAAATCAGGGCGGCCGCGACGGCCAGGTCGAGGGCCGGCTCGCGCAGCGACAGACCGCCCACCAGGTTGACGAAGACGTCGCGGTCGCCGAAGGAGATGCCGACGTGGCGTTCGAGCACCGCCAGCAGGAGGGCCAGTCGGGAGGAGTCGAAGCCCTGGGCGACCCGGCGTGGCGTGCCGAGAGAGGAGGCGGAGACCAGGGCCTGCGTCTCGATCAACAACGGGACGGTGCCTTCAAGGGCAACCGCGACGGCCGAGCCCGATGCTCCCGTCTGCCGGTCCTCGAGCAACCACGCAGAGGCATTCTGGACCGCTTCGAGACCGCTGCCGGTCATCGAGTAGAGGGCGAGCTCGGCGACCGTACCGAACCGGTTCTTGCCCGCCCGCAGCGCGCGCAGCTCGTGTCCCGGTTCACCCTCCAGCGACATCACGACATCGACGAGGTGCTCGAGCAGCTTGGGTCCGGCGATCATCCCGTCCTTGGTCACGTGACCCACCAACACCACCGGGATGCCGCGGGTCTTTGCCAGGTGTTGGAAGCGGGACGCCACCTGTCGGACCTGGCTGACCGAACCCGCGACGGCGTCGACCTCGTCGAGGACTGCGGTCTGGACCGAGTCCACCACTACCAGGCTGGGGTGGATCTCCTCGATCTGGGCGAGCACGGCGTCGCACGAGGTTTCTGCGAGCAACAGAAGGTTCGGTTTCAGACCGCCGATCCGCTGCGCCCGCAGCGCCACCTGTTCGACCGACTCCTCGCCGGTCACGTAGACCACCGTTCCCTGGCCGCCGGCCACCGACGCAGCGACCTGCAGCAGCAGGGTGGACTTGCCGATGCCGGGTTCGCCGGCGAGGAGCAGCAGCGACCCCGGGACCAGACCACCGCCGAGCACTCGGTCGAGACCCTCGATGCCGGTGCCGAGTCGGACCGCCGGAACCGCGGCGGCCTCGGTGACCGGCACCGCGCGAGCCCCACGGCGGGGGCTGGCGGTGGTCCCTTTCTTTCTCTTGCGTAGCGCCCCGGGTTGCTCGGCGAAGCTGTTCCAGTCGCCGCAGCCCGGACACTGACCGAGCCACTTCCCCGATTCGTGGCCGCAGGACGTGCAGAAGAACACGAGGTCGGCCACGGGCTGCCCCTTCAGTTGAGGGCGCCGCCGGCGAGGCCGAGGCTGTACTTGATGTCGTCGTCATTCCAGGTGATGCCGCCGCCGACGAACACCGAGGATTTGCTGGACTCCAGGGGGTCGTCCCACCCCGCCGAGATAAAGATGTGCGGGCTGACGAAGTACCGGCCCTCGAGTTTCAGGTGGCTGTTCTGATCGAACTCGCGGTTGAAGTCCCAGGCCTCGAAAACCAGCACCATCGGCCTCTTCCCGAGCGGGATGCTGTAATCGACGCCGACCCCGCCGGACGACTCGATGAGCCCGGCCCGGATAATGGTGTTCGGAAACACCCTGTAGCCGATCTGGGCGCTGATTCCGACCTTGTCGGAGGTGTTGATCGTGGTCTCGGTGTACGACACCTCGGTGCCGTCTTCGAACTCGGTGGTCACATACCGGGCGTCGGTCTTGACCCGGCCGTACGGCGTGTCCACCCCTTCCAGCCGGAAGAAGCGCTTTTCGGTGGTCCACAGGTCGAAGCCGAAGGCCGACCTCGTGGCGTCGGTCGTCGGCATGTACTCTCCGCGCAGTGCGATCTCGAGGTTGTAGCGCCGATAACGCCCCATGGTCTCGTTGAGCATGTCGATGCCGCCCTCGATCGAATCGAGGGTGGCGTTGAGGTTGTTGACGGTGGTGTCCTCGTTGACCAGCTTGCCGATCGAACCCTCGCCGGAGGCGATCTTGCCGGTGATCTGGTTGAGGTTGTCGGCCGTGACCTGGAGGCGCTCGGTAATCTCGCGGATGTTGCCCATGGAAGCTTGAAGATCGCCCCGGTTCTCGCCGACGACGCCGTTGAGCTGGTCGGCGAGGAGGTTCATCTTGTCGGCGATCTTCGGCAGTTCGTCGCGCAGGGTGGCCGAAAACTCCGCGAAGTTGGCGGTGGTCCGGTTGACGTTCGCCTGGTTCTCGGCGATCAGCACTTTGAGCGAAGCGGTCAGCTCGCGGATGTTTTCGACGATCTCTCCGATCGCCTCCTCGCCCTGTGGCCCGCCGATCGAACCGCGCAAGGCCTCGGTGACCTCTTTGACGTCGGCGCCGATCTCGGTGGCAACGCGCATGACGTCGTCAAAGCTCGGGGCGGTGGAGCCTCCGAGCACGGCCCCCTGCGGCAGCAACGGCAGTCTGGCGTCGCCCGGCAGGATCTCGATGTACTTGTCGCCGAGCATGCCGAGGCTGGTGACCTGCGCCACCGCACCCTCGTGGAGCTGGACGTCGGGGTCGAGCGACAGCGTGAGAACCGCTTGTGACCCCTCGAGGAAGATGTCCTCGACCTTGCCGACCCGCACCCCGGCGATCCGCACCGCCGCCTTGCGGTCGAGACCGGCCACCGACGGGAAGTGGGCCGTCAGCATCAGGCGATCGCCGCGTTCACCGACCGGGATGTCTTCGATCTTGATGATGAAAATGCCGAGGATGATCAGTCCCATGAGCATGAAGAGACCGATGCGGGCTGCTGGTGTCATGACTCCTCCTCCCGTGGAACTTCGCCGTCGAGAAATGCCCGCGCGAACCAGTGCTCGGTTTGCAGAAACCGCTCCGGCGTGTCGACCAACAGGATCTTCCCCCGGCGCATCATGGCGACGCGGTCGGCGATCGTGGTGGCCAGCCCCATGTCGTGGGTGATGGTCACGGCGGTCACGCCGAGCTCGGTACGGAGCTGGTTGATGACGTTGCCGATGGCCGCGGTGTTGATGGGGTCGAGTCCCGTGGTCGGCTCGTCGAACAGCAGGATCTCCGGTTCGAGGGCGATGGCGCGCGCGAAACCGACGCGGCGACGCATGCCGCCCGAGAGCTCCGAGGGCATCTTGTTTTCGATGCCCGGCAACCGCACCAGTTCGAGGCACTCGCTGACCCGTGCCGCCACCTGCTGCGGGCTCTTGGCGGTGTGGCGGCGAACGGGAAAGGCGATATTGTCGGCCACCGTCATCGAGTCGAACAGCGCCCCTTCCTGGAAGCTCATGCCGAAACGCTTGCGCAGCTCGAGGACCACCTCGGGCGGGGCGAGGGTGAGGTCGACCCCGTCGATCACGACGTGGCCCTCGTCCGGCTGCAGCAGCCCGATGAGGTGTTTGATGAAGACCGACTTTCCGGCGCCCGAGCCGCCCACCAGCATCAGCGACTCGCCCCGCGCGACATCGAGGTCGACGCCGTTGAGCACCTTTTTGTCGCCGAAGGACTTGTAGAGGCCGATGACGCTGATCATGGGCCCGGCGGTGTCGCGTCCCGCGGCGAAGGCGGCATCGGGCATCAGAACAGCACCTTGGTGAGGAAGAAGTCCGACAACAAAATGTAGAGGCTGGCAGTGACCACCGCCGCCGTCGTCGATCGCCCCACGCCCTCGGCGCCGCCGGAGGTGTAGAAACCCTTGGCGCACCCGGTGGTCGCGAGGATGAGACCGAAAAAGGCGGCCTTGATCAGCCCCGAGGTGACGTCGTTGATCTCCAGGAACTGAAAGGTCCTGTCCATGTAGAGAAAGGGGTTGGCGCCGAACAGCACCACCGACACCAGCCAGCCGCCGAGAATGCCGACGGCGTCACCCAGGATGGTGAGGAACGGCAGCATCAGGATCGAGGCGTTGACCCGCGGCACCACCAGGTACTGGATCGGTTCGGTGGCCATGGCGTACAGCGCGTCGATCTGTTCGGTGACCCGCATGGTCCCGAGCTCGGCCGCCATCGCCGAGCCCACCCGCCCCGCGACCATCAGTCCGGTGAGCACCGGCGCCAGCTCGCGGGTCAGTGACAACGCCACCACCGAGCCGACGAAACCCTCGGCGTGGAAGCGTTCGAACCCGCGGAAGGTCTGCAGCGCCAGCACCATTCCGGTGAACAGACAGGTGAGGAACACCACCGGCACCGAGTCCCAGCCCACCCGCACCATCTGCCGCAACAGCTCGGCGCCGTCGAACGGCCGGCGAAAGGTCCACTGCACCGACGACGCCATGATGTAGAAGAACCGCCCGAGGTCATCGAGCAGATTGAGGGTGAAGCGGCCCAGGCTGTCGAGCCACGCCAGGGGGCCGGCGGAAGGTGCGGCGGCCCCTACCACGGCCCGTCGGACTCGGCGTGCCGGAAGTCGGCGTTTTCGAATCGGGTGTACTCGTGCTGGAAGACGAGGTCGATGTCGCCGATCGGACCGTTGCGTTGCTTGGCGACGATCAGCTCGGCGTGGCGCGGGTCTTCGGCGTCCCGGTCGTAGACCGACGGTCGGATGATGAACATCACCACGTCGGCGTCCTGCTCGATGGAACCGGACTCGCGGAGGTCGGCGAGCTGCGGCCGGTGATCGCCGCCGCGGCGCTCGGGCTGCCGGGAGAGCTGCGACAACACCAGCACCGGCACGTCGAGCTCTTTCGCCACGCCTTTGAGGCTGCGGGAGATCGCCGACACCTCCTCGTTGCGGCTGGAAAAACGTCCGCCACCCGACATCAGCTGCATGTAGTCGACCATCACCAGGTCGAGCCCGTGCTCCTGTTTGAGCCGCCTCGCCTTGGCCGACAGCTCGAGGGCCGTGATCCCCGGCGTGTCGTCGATCCACAGATCCATCTCGCGCAGCGCCTGACCGGCCATCTCGAGCTTGGGCCAGTCGGACTTCGCCAGATAGCCTCCGGAGATTCTCTTCTGGTCGACCCGCGCTTCGGCCGACAGCAGGCGCCGCACCAGCTGCTCGGCAGCCATCTCGAGCGAAAACACCGCCACCTTCTTGCCGTTGCGCAGCGCGGCGTGGGCGCAGATGTTGATCCCGAGCGAGGTCTTGCCCATCGACGGACGGGCGGCCAGGATCACCAGGTCCTTGCGCTGGAGGCCGGAGGTCATCTCGTTCAAACGGATGAAGCCGGTGTCGAGCCCGGTGAGCGTCGAGTGCGAATCGCGGCTTGCGTTGATGTTCTCGATCTCGCGGTCGGTGATGCCGCGGATGTGAACCAGTCCGCCGGAGAGGGTGTCCTCGGCGATCCTGAAGACGTCCCTCTGGGCGCTCTCGACGGCCTCGGCCGCCTCGCCGTGATCGAGCGAGCAGGTCGTCAGGATGCGCTGGGCGGCGCCCATCAGCCGTCGTTTGACCGACTTGTCGTGGACGATCTCGGCGTAGTGGACGACGTTGGCGACATCCGGCAGGGTGTCCACCAACGACGCCAGATAGGAGGCGCCGCCGACCTGTTCGAGCAGGCCCTTTTCGGTGAGCTGATTGCGCACCGTGACCAGATCGGTGGCCTCGCCCTTTTCATAAAGATCGACACAGGCCTTGAAGATGATCCGGTGGGACTCGAGGTAGAACTCGTCGTCCCGCAGCTTGTCGACGATGTGGAGCCTGGCGCCCGGGTCGAGCAGGACCGCGCCGAGGACGGCGCGTTCCGCCTCGGGGTCGTGCGGCAGCCGGTCGGCCGTGGGGCCGGGTCCGGAGACGACGTTTCCTGGGCGGGTGCTGCTCATAGGTCCTTCATCCTACCTCAGAAATCCGTGGTGGTGGATTCCCGCGGAATCCACCACCACGGATTTCATGAAAAAGGCCCGGGCGAGGGCCCGGGCCTGGATTGGTGATCGGAATGATGGTTAGAACGACCAGCGGACGCCGAAGCGGAGCTTCCAGCGCGAATTGATGTTGTTGTACTGATAGAGAGGGGCATTCTCCGGGTCGGTGACGATGCGTTGCAACTCGTAGATCGGCTTGCCGTCGTCGGTGACCCCGCGGTAGGTGACCGGCGTCAGGGTGCCGAAGGGGATGTACTGGACGATCCCGCTGTCGCTGTCGATCATATTCCAGAAGTTGAAGATGTCGAAGGTGAGCTGCAGAGAGGATTCTCCCGGAATCGGGATGTTCTGGCGGATGGCGAGGTCGGTCTGGGTGACGTAGGGCTGGTTGGCCGCGTTACGCGGGGCGACACCGCCCGCGTAACCGAGGACGCCGGCGCGCCGGAAGTAGTCCTCGAGTTGTGCCCAGGTGCCGTTTGTGATGACCACGTCGTCGGCCCCCGTGGGAACGTAGACCAGGTCGTTGGAGGTCTGGAAATCATTGTTGATCGAGGCCGAGTTGCCGAACGCGTAGATGTTGGTCCACGGCCTTCCGCTCTGGCGGTTCCAGAACACCGACACCACCGTCGACCACCGGGTGTTGCGGCTGAACTCGTAGTTGAGGTTCACCATCCCGCGGTGCTCGACCTGGAAGTCGGACGCCGAGAGACCGACATCGTTGGGGTCGAGCGCCTCGTTGAACCGCCAGTTCGAGGACGCCTGGCTCGAGGTGCCGTCGTTGATGACGTTGGCCTCGCCGTAGGCGTAGGACACGATGCCCCAGAGCGGGGTATCGCCGCCGTAGGGCTTTTCGAGCTTGAGGATGAAGTTGGTGGCATCGCCCTGGTCGGTGTTGGTGAGATAGTAGACGCCCGTGAATGTCGAGCTCACGGTTGCGTAGAGCGGCCGGTCGTCAAAGGGGAGGTCCGCGCCGCTGTGCTCGATGTTGAGGTTCTTGTAGTTAATCTCGCTCTCGCTCTTGGCGTACAGCACCTCGGCGGTGGCGACCATGTCGAGCCACGGCAGCTTCTGGTCGTAGGCGAGGTTCATGCGCCAGGTCTGCGGGAAGTCGAAGCCCGGGTCGACCGCGTTGACCTCCTGGGTCGAGGCGCCGCCGATGTCGGTCGGCTGGTCGTTGGGGTCGGGGTTGAACGGGATCGCGCCGCGAGCGCGGATGGTGGTCCGGCGGGTGCCGGTGTTGCCGTAGTTGTTGGAGATCCACACGTACGGGGTGCGGCCGGTGAAGAGCCCGGCGCCTCCGCGCAGCTGCATGGTGCCGTCGCCCTTGATGTCCCAGTTGAAGCCGATGCGCGGCGACCACAGGGCGTTGCCGCTCGGCACGTCGCTGGTGTTGACGCCGTAGATCTCCTCGACCAGCGGGTTGTACTCGGGCTTGTCGGGGAAGAAGGGGGCGTCGACGCGGAGACCGTAGATCAGGGTGAAATTCGGTTTCATGCGCCAGGTGTCGCCGGCGTACAGCCCGAGCTGGTAGTTCGAAAACTCGTCAGCCGGGTTGTTGGGGTCGTTGGGGAAAGTGTGGTCGTACTGGCTGGCGACGCCCGCATAGTAGTCTTCGAGGGTCGGGAACTGGTAGGAGCCGAAGCCGTCCCGGATGAAGAGGTTCTTGAACGAGTAGAACTCGTTGTGGGTGCCGATGACGATCTCGTGGTTGCCCTTGTAGAAGGTGAAGTCGTCGGTGATTTCGAAGATGTCGGTGTCGAGCGAGTTGAAGGTTGAGAACTGCTCGGTGCCGATCTCCCATTGGTTGCGGTCGCCGTCGACGTTGAGGATCAGGACGTGCGGAAACGCCGCGCCGGTGCCGGTGCGGTTGTCGCGGATAGTCTGGTAGGTCAGACGCAGCTCGTTGAACTTGCTGTCGCCGAAGACCGTGTTCCACTGCGCGACCAGCGAGTTGGTCTTGTTGGTGAAGCTATAGGCCTCGTTGGGCCACTCGTAGTTCGAAGAGCTCGGGCGGTTGATCACGTTGCCGGCGTCGACGTAGTTGTAACGCGCGGTCAGGGTGCTGCCGGCGCTGAAGTTGAAGTCGACGCGGGCGAAGACCTTGTCGCTCGGCGTCTTGCGGGTGAGTTGGCCGAGTCCGCCGGGGTCGTAGCCGTAGGTGGCCTCGTTGAACGCCTGGAACTCGGCGGCCTCCTGGGTGCAGCAGCCGTTCTGCCACTGCTCGCCGCTCACGCCGTCGAGCGACCACCCGGTCGGCTCCTGGAGATCGTTATTGCCGTAGTTGAAGAAGAAGAAGGTCTTGTCCTTGACGATCGGGCCGCCGAGGCTCAGCCCCCACTCGGTGTCCTCGTAGGTGCCGAACTCGGGAAAGAAGTCCGGGCCTCCACCGACAAAGCTGTCGTCCGAGTAATAGCCGAAGACGTTGCCGTGGAACTGGTTGGTGCCCCCTCTGGTGATGATGTTGATGCTGCCGCCGGTGAAACCGCCCTGGCGGACATCAAAGGTCGAGGTCACCAGCTGCACCTCCTGGACGGCGTCGAGCTGGATCGGCTGGGTGGTGGATTGGCCGCCCGGGGTGCCGCTTTCAGCCAGACCGAAGACGTCGTTGTTGACCGCGCCGTCGATCGAGATGTTGTTGTAGCGCGGGTTGCGGCCGGCCACCGACAGGATTTTCGCGCCCCCCTCCTGGTCCGCCGGGGGGGTTGAGAAGACCGGGTTGGTGCGGGCGGAGTCGTACACACTGCGTTGAATGGTTGGGAAAGCCATGATGGTGGCGCTCGACACCGAGCTGCCGACGCCCATCTTGGTCGGGCTGATGAGCGAGCTCGACTCGCTGACGACCACGATCTCGCCGGTCGCGGCCTCGAGCTCGAGTCGAATGGCGACGTGGGTGTCCTCGCCGAGGCGGACCACGACATCCGACATGGTCTGCGTCTTGAAGCCGGCGAGGCTGGCCACGATCTCGTACGGACCGCCCGCTTTGACGTTGGCGATCCTGAAGACGCCGGCGGCATCGGTGACGGTCGCATACCGGGTGGCGGTGGTGGTCAGGGTTGCCACCGCAGTCACGCCCGGTATCGGATCGCCGTTGGGATCGGTCAGCGTTCCCGACAGCGAGCCGGTGGTGGCGCCCTGCGAGTGGGCGAGACCCGCTACGAGGGTGGCGCACAACATCAGATACAGTACCTTCCTCATGATTCGAACCTCCCTATGGTAATTTCCATGCACGGGACTATAGCACTCACCGGAGCCCGTTGGGACATCCGAAAACGACCCCCCTGTAAAACCGCCATGAAGCCGCCCGGGCACGCCGTGGACGGGTGAACTCGAGCGGATTTCGGGCATCGCGCGCAGGCCCGCCGAGACGCAATATCGTATTCAGGGACCTGCACGGAAGTTGTCTTGAAATAATGATTTACAGCATAGTTCTGGAAGATACTGAGACTGTGAGACGGCGCCTCGCCGACCGGGTCACGGGCCTCTCTGCGATTCCCGTTGCAACCCCGAAAATACTCCCAGGGCCTCGTCGGTTTCGACCCGCTGGTTGAGCACCACGCCGTCGTCCGTCGGCAGCACCCAGGCGACGCCTTCGGCATCCTTTTTCTTGTCACGGCCGATATGGGCGCGCAGCCCTTCGGGATCGATGTCGGCGATCGTGGGCAGGGTGTCGAGAGCACCGATGACCGCCCGCAGCTCCTGCTCACCCGATGCGCTCAGGACGCCTCGGCTCCGGGCCAGCCGAGCCGCGGTCAGCAGGCCCCAGGCCACCGCCTCGCCGTGGAGAAAACGGCGGTAGCCGGTGGCGGCCTCGAGGGCGTGGCCGAGGGTGTGGCCGAGGTTGAGCGAAGCCCTCACTCCGCCCTCCCGCTCGTCGTCGCTCACGACCCGCGCCTTGACGGCGAGACAGCGCATGACGAGCCCCTGCCACTGATCGGGCGTCATCGAGTCGAGGCTCAGCCGGCCGCGGGGGATCGCGGCCAGGAGATCGTGGTCGCCGATCCACGCTGTCTTGACGACCTCGGCCATCCCGGCTCGCAGCTCGAGAGCGGGCAGGGTCGAAAGCGTCGTGACGTCCACCACCACCAGACGCGGCGGCCAGAAGGCGCCGACCAGGTTCTTGCCCTGCTCGAGATTGATGCCGGTCTTGCCGCCGACCGAGGCGTCGACCATGGCCAGCAGCGTGGTCGGCACCGCGATCCACGAGATGCCCCTGAGGTAGACCGCGGCCGCGAACCCGACGGTGTCGGTGAGCACCCCGCCGCCGATCGCCGCTGCCGAGTCCCCTCGGGTGAGACCGCCGTCGAGCCACCGCCCGAGCAGGCCGTCCACGGTCGACCACCGCTTCCGGTCCTCACCGTCGGCGAGTTCGATTAGCGGAACGGCCAGGGATTCAGCAACCGCGGCTGCCCACAGCGGCGCAACCGTCGTGTTCGTCACCACCGATCTGGGGGCGTTGATGCCTTCTTCGAGGAGGATCTCCTGGAAGTCCTTCATGAGCCCCGGGCGAGCCAGAATGTCGTAGTCGCCGTACCTGCTCGCGACGGTCAGTCTCTGCATGGCCTCATGGTACTGCAGCAAACATTCCAACGTTCCAACGTCGGGCTTCTCCGGAAACGATGAGCCGCGTGCTTGAGCTCTGAAGGTGGGCTGAAGCCCACCCTACGAATCCGCCTGCTCGGTGGGTCCGAAGTAGGGTGGGCCTTGGCCCACCTTCAGAATTGCTGCGGGTCACGGCAACGGCACCGGTTGGGCGTGTTCTTCGGCCGTGACATCGCGGCCGATCGACCAGTTGTCGTCCACGACGGGGCGCCAGGGCCGGTGGGCCATCAAATAGTCGCCGATCAGATCGCTCATCTCCTCCGACGAGCGCCACACGACCTCGGCCTCCGCGAGGTGGGGGAAGAGCCCGCCGCCCGCCGACCGGTACGAGTTGCAGGCCACGGTGAAGGCGGCCTCCGGGTCGATCGGCAGGCCCTCGAAGCGGAGGTCGCGGATCCGCGACCCCTCGGGTCGGGTGGGGTCGATGCGGTAGGTCACCCCGGCCATGGTGTCGACGTTGTAGTGCGGGATGGAGGCATCGGTCACCACCGTGCAGCCGCCTTCGGGCGGACACACGAGCCCGTCGTAGAACCGTGCGGCGTGCTCGAGGACGTCCCGCACCTGGGCGCCGGTCAGACGCACTGCCACCAGAGTGTTGGGGTAGACGTAGAAGGCGTGGATCCAACGCCAGTTCACCGGGCCCGCGGCGAGCGGCGGCGCGTGGGCGTTGAGCAGCGCCGCCAGCGACAGCTCGGCGCCCGCGGCATCGAGCTGCACCGCGTGCAGGAGGTCGACCGCGGCGCAGTCCTCGATCCGGCAGTTTTCCACCCGGACCTCGGCGGTGACCTCGCCGACGGGCCCGTCGAGGGCTTCGGCGAGGCGCTGGTGGGCGAGGGTGTTCGCCTGCACGATCCCGGCGTCGGCGGGCGCCGTACCCGTGGCGAGGTTGGCGCCCTCCCAGCTCGCGATGCTCCAGCCCGCGTCTTCTCGCACGAGCGAGAGGTCGATCCGGGTCAGCAGCTGCGCCCGGGCCCTGGGTTGCGAGACGATCACGCCGTTGACCAGGTGGGGCGGGATGTCGTCGTGCGAGTGGCCGGTCAGCAGCAGATCGATGCCGGGGACCTCGGTCAACCGCGAGACGAAGTTCTCGTGCGCCGTGCCGTTGGGCTCGCCGGATTCCGGGTCGACTTCGGAACCGGTGTGGGCCAGGACCACGACGAGGTCGCAACCCTCGGTGCCGCGCAGCACCGGAACCCAGCGGCGGGCGGCCTCATCCATCGGCTGGAATTGGAGCCCGGCGTAGTTCTCGGGCTTTTCCCAGCCTGGAACATTCGGAGTTGTGAGACCGAGGACGCCGATCCTGACGGCGCCCGCTTCGACCACCAGGTAGGGGGGGAAGGCGGGTTCGCCGGTGTCTTCAACGACGGTGTTGGCCGACAGGAAAGGGAATCGAGCCTGGGCCTCGGCCCGCCGCAGGACCCCGAGTCCGAAGTTGAACTCGTGGTTGCCGACCGCCATCGCCTGGTAGCCGATGCGATTCATGGCGTCGATGGTGGGGCTCGGCTCACCCCAGCGCACGTGGACGAACTGCTCGAGCGAGGAGCCCTGCAGGGTGTCGCCCGAATCGAAGAGCATGACCGGGTGGCCGGCCGCGGTGCGGATCCCGGCGACCAGGGTCGCCACCTGGGCGAGAGAGCCCCGGTCCGACGGCCGGTTGGCAAAATCGTTGAACGGCAGGACCGCGCCGTGGAGATCGGAGGTGTGGAGGATGGTGAGGGCCGCGGTGTCGGGTTCGGCGGCCGATACGACCATCGATGCCGCGGCGAGCACCATCAGGACGGGTTGGAAAATTCTCTTTTTCATGTGGAGGCGATGGTACCACCGGTGCTGCAGATGTCGGTGGGGATGTTCTTGGCAGGCGCCGGGAGTCCGCGTATCCTCGGGCCATGACCAATTACCCCCTGCTTCGGACCGTGGTGCGCCGTCCCGGCGGCACGAGGTCGCGGCGGTCTCCGTGAGACGGCTGCGTCTGCTCACCGGCGGCGAGTCGCACGGCCCGCGGTTGACGGCGATTCTCGAGGGCCTGCCGGCGGGGCTCGAGGTCACTCGCACGGAGATCGACGGCTGGCTCCAGCGCCGCCAGCACGGTTTCGGCCGCGGCGGCCGGCAGCGTATCGAGCGCGACGAGGTGACGGTGACCGGAGGGCTGCGCGACGGCCGCACCCTCGGCTCGCCCCTGGTCCTCGAGGTGGTCAACCTCGACTGGCAGAACTGGTCGGCGGTGATGGACCCGTGGCAGGTCGATGCCGATGCCGCCGCCAAACGCGCGGTCACCCGGCCGCGCCCCGGCCACGCCGACTACTCGGGCGGCGCCGCCACCAACCAGCTCGCGGACATGCGCAACGTGCTCGAGCGCTCGTCGGCACGGGAGACCGCGGCGCGGGTTGCGGCGGGCGCCGTGTGCGCACAACTCCTCGCGCGCTACGGAGTGACCATGCGGTCCGCGGTGTTGCGGGTGGGACCCCACGAGGTGCTGTCAGGAGCGCCCACCTGGGACGATCTCGCGGAAGTGCGCTACGATTCGCCGCTGGTGACCCCGAAACCCGACGACGAGGATCGTCTCGTCGCGGCCGTCCGCGAAGCGCGGCAGGCGGGGGAGACCATGGGTGGAGTGGTCGGCGCCGTGGTCCGCGGTCTGCCGCCGGGCCTCGGCTCGTGCGTCCACTGGGACCGCAAGCTCGACGGCCGTTTGGCGCAGGCCCTGGTCTCGATCCACTCGGTCAAGGCGGCCTCCCTCGGCGACGGGCTCGAGGTGGCGGCGCTCCTCGGTTCCCAGGCCCATGATCCCTACGAGCTGGTCGACGGACACCTCGAACGCACTGGCAACCGCGCCGGCGGGCTCGAGGGCGGCGTTACCAACGGCGCCGACCTCGTGGTCCGCGCCTTCTTCAAACCGATCTCCACCCTGCGCCGCGGTCTGCCGTCGGTGGATCTGGCGACCGGCGAGCCGGGTGAGACCGCCTGGGAGCGATCCGACGTCACCGCCATCGGCGCCGCCCCGGTGATCGTCGAGGCCATGCTGGCCCTCGTCCTGGCCGACTGCCTGCTGGAAAAGCTCGGCGGCGACGCCATCGCCGACACCGACGCCGCCTGGCAGGCCCTCAGCGAACGGCTCAAGCCGTGGTGGCGTCCCCCCGGAATCGTTTGAACGTTGTAACGTTTGAACGTTGAAACGTTGAAACGTCGCGTGCGGAAAGCGAGACACAATGAGGGATACGATGAACTCCCTTTCAGTGGCTGTCGTGACGGGAGCCTCGAGCGGGATCGGCGCGGCCACCGCCCGCTTGCTGGCCGCCGGAGGGTGGCGGGTGGTGCTGGTGGCCCGGCGTGCCGAACGGCTTCTCGAGCTGGCCGGCGAGATCGAGGCCGCCGGTGGAGCGGCAACGGTCGAGGCACTCGACGCTGCCGACGGTGACGCCGTGGAGGCGATGGCCGATCGGGTCCGCTCGCGGTGGGCGGCGCCTTCGTTGGTGGTCAACAGCGCAGGAGCGGGGATCTGGCGGTTTCTCGAGGAGACCTCGCCGCGCGGGATCGTGGAGATGATCGGCGCTCCGTACCTGGCTGCGGCCAACGTCTGCCGGAGCTTCATGGCGGCCATGCTGGCGGCGGGGCGCGGCCATTGCATCCATGTCGGCTCGCCGGCGTCGTTGATGCCGTGGCCCGGGGCCACCGCCTACACCGCGTCGCGGTGGGCGCTGCGCGGCCTTCACGAAGCCCTGTGCATGGATCTCGCGGGGACCGGCGTGACCACCTCGATGGTCTACTTCGGCGAGGTCTCGAGCGAGTACTTCGCGGCCAACCCCGATTCGCACCAGTACATCCCGGCGATCGGCGGGTGGATTCCCACGACGACCCCGGAGCGCTGCGCAGAGGTCATCCTCGGCGTCGTGCGGCGGCCCCGTCGGGTGGTTTTCCACCCCTTCCAGTTGCGGCTCATGTGGTGGTTGGCGAAGGTCTCGCCCGCACCCACCCGATGGCTGATCGCTCGTACGGGACGACGGCACTGACAACCCACCCCCCGGAGACCGGTGGCATCGAGTCTCGGCATCATCCAGCTCGGCCCGGTGGTCAGGGAGGCGGAAAATTCGAAATCCGAAATTCGAAATCTCCGCCCGCCGGCGCGGGCGGTTGCGGTACGCTATGCCCATGTTGGAATTCATGAAGTGTGGCGGATGCGGCGGAGACATGGCCGTGGGGGCGACCATCTGCCCCCACTGCGGCTGGGATTTGAGCGCGGTGCTGTCGGCGCCGCCGCCGCCGTCGTTGTTGCGGCGGTTCCGCGAGGGCGGGTGGCGTTACCTCGTCTACCCTCTCCTCGTGGCGCTGCCCGTCCTCGGGTTTTTGCGGCTGCGGGCCACCGGCCCCGGACCGGACCTGGCGACGACCCTGCACTGGATGGCCGTCGGCGACGGCGGTCGCGCCGCCGAGCTCGAGACCATTCACCGCATGCACGAGATCGGCGCGGCGGCCTCCCGATACATGGTGCGTGAAAACGAGATCCCCCCGTTCGACGGCGATTGGGCCGGCGTCCTGGCCTCGTCCTCGACGGCGAGGGTTCGCGGGTGGATTCCCCTGGTCTTCATGGGCGCGGACACCGCCATGTCACCGCCTTCGGTCCGCGAGATGTACGAGGTGCGCGCGGTGGATGGTTGGGGCCGACCGTACCGGGTGATCGCAACCCCGCTGCCGAGGGGCGTGGATCTTGAAACCCTGCCCGTGGTCGCCGATGACCTCGCGCAGGGGCTGCACGCGACCTTTTTCACCGTCGATCGTCCGAACTTCGCCGAGGGCCAGTGGCTGCGGTTGGAGTTGGTGTCCGCCGGCCGCGACGGAGATTTTGCCACCGCCGACGACCTCTCGATGGTGAGCTATCTCCAGGTCGGCCACGTCTTCCGTCTGCTCTACAACCCGGACGAGGTGCAGCAGCAGATCGAGCGCGCCTACACCATCGGCCGCCAGTATTTCCGGATCGACGGCAGCGACTACGATCTGATCGATGCCCGCCTGCTCGCCGAATATCGGCTCACTTCACTGCACTAGAGCTCGACGCCAGTCTTGAGTTTTGAGTTCTCAGTTTTGAGTTTTGAGTTGTCTTTCCGCCCACCCCCGGAATCGAGTGCTGGGGTGGGGACTCAAAACTAAGAACTCAAAACTAAGAACTCAGAACTTTTCGTGAGTCTCCGAGTGCCGCCGCCCATTTCGGCAGCCCCGAGGCGTCATCCTGCAGGGCGCGGACCGACAGCTGTCCACGGCGCAGGGCCGACACCGCCTCGGCGGCGGCGTGGGCCCCGGGGATGGTGGTGAAGTAGAGAACCCCGGCGTCGAGGGCCGCACGGCGGATCGAGCCGGCGTCGCGGGCGGCGCGCTGCCCGGCGGCGGTGTTGACCACCATCTGCACTGCGCCCTCGGCCAAGAGCTCCGGGATATCCGGGTGCCCCTGGCCGACCTTGGAGGCCTTGAGCACATCGGTGAAACCGGCGGCGCGGAGGACGGCTGCGGTGCCCTCGGTGGCGGCGAGTCCGAAACCGAGCTCGAGGAACCGCGCCGCCAGCGCCGGCAGCCGCGCCTTGTCGCGGTCGGCCAGCGACAACAACACCCGTCCGCCCTCGGGGAGCCGCCAACCCGCCGCGAGCGCCGCCTTGGCGAAGGCCTCGCCGAAGGTGCGGCCGCGCCCCATGACCTCGCCGGTCGAGCGCATCTCGGGTCCGGGCAGAGGATCGACCCCCGGGAACCGTTCGAACGGGAAGACCGGCAGCTTGACGGCGACCTCGGTCGGCACCCCGTCGTGGACCCCGAGGGCCTCCAGCCGCGCGCCGGCGCACACCCGGGCCGCGAGCTCGGCCCACGGCGTGCCGTTGGCGCGGGCCAGAAACGGCACCGTCCGCGAGGCGCGCGGGTTGACCTCGATGACAAAGACCGTGTTCTCCTGGATCGCGAACTGGACGTTGATGAGGCCGCGCACGCCGAGGGCGAGGGCGAGCAGACGAACCTGGCGTCTGAGCTCCGCCTGGAGCTCGAGCGGCAGGCTGACCGGCGGCGTCACCGCGGCCGAGTCGCCCGAGTGGACGCCCGCCTCTTCGATGTGTTCGAGAACACCGCAGATGACCACCCGCTCGCCGTCGGCCACCGCGTCGACGTCGACCTCCACCGCGCGCTCGAGGAAGTGGTCGAGCAGGACCGGCCGGTCCGGGTCGACGGCGGCGGCGCGCTGCAGGTACTCGGCGAGCTGGTCGTGGCCGTAGACGATCTCCATGGCGCGGCCGCCGAGAACGTACGAGGGCCGCACCAGCACCGGGAACCCGAGCTCGTCGGCCGCCCTCGCCGCCTCCGCGGCCGAGGTCACCATCCGCCCCGGCGGTTGCCGCAGACCGAGCTCTGAAAGCAGCCCGGAGAAACGGCCGCGGTCCTCGGCGCGGTCGATGGCGTCGCGCGGGGTGCCGCGAATCGGCACGCCGTGAGTTTCCAGATCGGCGGCGAGCTTGAGAGGGGTCTGGCCGCCGAGCTGGACGATGACTCCGATCGGCCGCTCCGCCTCGCAGATTTCGAGGACGTCCTCGCAAAAGAGGGGGTCGAAGTGCAACCGGTCGACGGCGTCGTAATCGGTGGAGACGGTCTCGGGGTTGCAGTTGACCATCACCGCTTCGTAGCCTTCGGCCCGCAGCCCGGCCACCGCCTCGACGCAGCAGGCGTCGAACTCGATCCCCTGGCCGATCCGCACCGGACCGCCGCCGAGGATGATGATGGGTCGGCGCGGCGTCGGCTGCTCGTCGCCGTCGCCGAAGCTGCCGTAGAGATAGGGCGTGCGCGCTTCGAACTCGGCGGCGCAGGTGTCGACCCGCCGCCGCACCCTGCGAATCCCGGCCTCCAGGCGGCGCCGCAGCACCTCGCCGGTTTCGTATCCCGCCAGCCGGCCGATGTGGGCGTCGGAGAAGCCCAGACGTTTTGCGGCCGCGAGCACCCGGGCATCGTCGAGGCGGGTCGCGATCTCACGCTCCGCCGCCACCAGTCCCCCGATACGACGCAGGAACCACGGATCCACGGCGGTCGCGGTCTGGATGCGTTCCAGACTCCAACCCCGTCTCACCGCTTCGGCGAGCTCCCACAGACGGTCGGGGGTGGGTTCGCGCAGGCACTGTTCGAGCTCGCGGTCGTCGGCGGCCGCCACGGCCGCAGGGGCCTCCAGCGAATCGCGGTCGACCTCGAGCGACCGCACGGCCTTGAGCAGGGCCTCCTCGAAGGAACGTCCCATGGCCGCCACCTCGCCCACCGCCTTCATGGCGGTGCCGAGGCGTGGGTCGGCGCCGGGGAACTTCTCGAAGGTGAAGCGCGGGATCTTGACCACCACGTAGTCGAGGGCGGGTTCGAAGGACGCCGGCGTCGAACCGGTGATGTCGTTCATGATCTCGTCGAGGCGGCGGCCGAGCGCGACCTTGGCGGCGATGCGGGCGATCGGGAAACCGGTGGCCTTGGAGGCCAGCGCCGAGGACCGCGAGACCCGCGGGTTCATCTCGATGACCACGTAGCGCCCGTCCTCGGGGTTGACCGCGAACTGGACGTTGGCGCCGCCGGTCGCCACCCCCACCGCGTCGAGCACCGTGCGGGCGGCGTCGCGCAGCACCTGGTACTCGCGGTCGGTGAGGGTCTGGGCCGGCGCCACGGTGATGGAGTCGCCGGTGTGGACCCCCATCGGGTCGAGGTTTTCGATCGAGCACACCACCACGAAGGCGCCGGCCGAGTCGCGCATGACCTCGAGCTCGAACTCCTTCCACCCCAGCACCGAGGCCTCCACCAGCACCTGGTGGACGGGCGAGGCCTCGAGCCCCAGCTTGAGCTGGCGTTCGAACGCGGCGCGGTCGCGAGCCGCTCCGCCGCCCCAGCCGCCGAGGGTGAAGGATGGACGGAGAATGGCGGGCAGACCGATGACCTCGAGGGCGGCCAGCCCCTCTTCGACCGTCGTGACGGTCCTGGCGGGCAACACCGGCAGCCCGGCGGCCTCCATGGCGAGGCGGAAGGCCTCGCGGTCCTCGGCAAGCCGGATCGAGCGCACCGAGGCGCCGAGCAACCGCACGCCGAGCCGTTCCAGCACCCCCTGTTCTTCGAGTTGGACCGCCAGATTGAGGGAGGTCTGGCCGCCGAGGGTGGGGATGAGAGCGTCGGGGCGTTCCTTTTCGAGGACCGCAGTCACGGTCGCGGTGGTGAGGGGTTCCACATAGGTGCGGTGGGCGAGCCGGGCGTCGGTCATCACGGTCGCCGGGTTCGAGTTGACCAGGATGACCCGGCATCCCTCCTCACGCAGCGCCCGCACCCCCTGCACCCCCGAGTAGTCGAACTCGCAGGCCTGGCCGATGCGGATCGGGCCGGCGCCGAGGATGCACACGGAGGACGGCTTCGCGCTCACCGCCCTGCCACCCACTCCAAAATTTCGGATTTCGGATTTCGGATTTCGGATTTCCGACCGCCCACCCCGCTCAGAGAAATGGGGGAGGGTGGGTGGCAAATCCGAAATCCGAAATCCGAAATCCGAAATCATGGTATGATTCCTTCGCGGCACCTGTCGGCAAACCGCTGAAACAACTCGGTGGCGTCGTTGGGCCCCGGGCTGGCCTCGGGGTGGAACTGGACGGCGTCGACCCCGGCCCGCGGCAGCGACAGGCCCTCGAGCGTGCCGTCGGTGAGGTTGATGTGGGTGACCTCCACCTCGCGCGGCAGCGACGATTCCTGGACCACGTAGTTGTGGTTCTGGGAGGTGACGAGGACGCGGCCGGTGGCGAGCTCGCGGACCGGGTGGTTGCCGCCGTGATGGCCGTAGGGCAGCTTGACCGTCCGTCCGCCGAGGGCGAGACCGAGCAGCTGGCACCCCATGCAGATGCCGAGGATCGGCAACCGGCCGACAAGCCCGGCGATCACCGCCGGTGCCCCGTCCACGGCCGCCGGGTCGCCGGGACCGTTGGAGAGCAGGACGCCGTCGTAGCCGCCGCGCAAGAGATCGGCCGCGGCGGTGGTGGGCGGCACGACCTGCACCGCGCAACCCTCGGCCACCAGGCGGCGGAGGATGGACCGTTTGACTCCGTAGTCGACCACCGCCACCCGAGGTCTTTCCCCGTGCGCGATCGATCCGGGGTGCGATGGAGAGATCCACGGTCCGCCGGTCCACTCGTAGCCTTCGATGCACGCGACCTCGCGGGCGAGGTCGCAGCCGTCGGTGCCGCGCGCCTTGGCCGCGCGCTCGGCGAGCTCTGCGGGCGGGGTGCCGTCGGTGATCAACAGACCGGGGACCGCGCCTGCGGTGCGGACGTGGCGGACGATGGCGCGGGTGTCGAAGCCCCACCCCACCGCGAGGCTGTTTTCCTCGAGCCACGCCTCGAACCCGCGCTCCGCGCGCCACGACGACGGCTCGAGGTCGAGGTCCTGTACCACCAGTGCCCGCGCCCAGATGCGGTCCGACTCGGCGTCGTCCGGGTTGACGCCGACCTGGCCCACGTGCGACGTCGTGAGGGTCAGGATCTGGCCGTGGTAGGAGGGGTCGGTGAGCATCTCCTGGTAGCCGGTCATGGCGGTGTTGAAGACCACCTCGCCCTCGATCACCGCCGCCGCACCGGCCGCCCAACCCGCAAACACGGTGCCGTCCTTGAGAACGAGATGAGCGGGGCGAGGGTCGTGCAGCAGGCGCGGAAGGTGGTTCTTCGCCGTCATTGCGTCGGCGAAGGGTACCACGGCGGCCTCCGCCCGCCCGCCCATTTCGAATTTCGGATTTCGGATTTCGGATTTTCCACCACCCACCCCAGTTCCAGAGGCGGGGGAGGGCGGGGGCCAAATCCGAAATCCGAAATCCGAAATCCGAAATCGTCTATCGTGGAGAAGATGACCGACGCATCCAAGTGGGACCGGATCGAGGGTTTGGTGCGGCGGGCGCGCCGCGGCGACCTGGGAGCTTTTCGCGAGCTGCTCGAGGACCACCGCAGCGCCGTGGTTTCGACTCTGTTCGCGTGCGGGGTGCGGTGCAGCGAAACCGCCAAGGACCTCGCCCAGGACGTGGCCCTGCGTTCGTGGCAGCGCCTCGACTCCCTCAAGGAACCGCGGACCTTTCCGGCGTGGGTGCGGCGGATCGCCGCCAACGCCGCGCGCGACCACCTGCGGCGGTTGGCGGTGCGGCGCGAGGAGGTGCTCGACGAGGCCCTGCACCTCGAAAGCGGCGACGACTCCCACGATCGGGTCGAGAGGATGTCCGAAGTGCGGCTGATGCTGGCAGCACTCGCGGGTGAGGACGAGGAGGTCGTCTCGTTGTTGACCGCGCGGGCCGAAGGGGTGTCGGTGGAGGCGCTTGCGGTCCAAATGGAGATCTCGCCCGATGCCCTCAAGATGCGGGTGATGCGGGCCCGCAAGCGGCTGCGGGCGCGGCTCGAGGAGATGCGCGGCGGAGGCACGCCGTGAACCGTCGCCACCGTTACTCCCGGCCCGGGTCGACGTCCTTGAAGGTGGAGGATCGATGCAGTTGTCCACCTGCCCCGAACACGGCAACCTCGTGCTGGATCTCGCCCGCGGTCGGCTGAGCGATGCCGATGCCGCCCACGCCGAGACGGTGCGTGGGGCCTGTCCGCACTGCGCCTCCTGGTGGAACACGACCTTCGCCGACGACGCCACCGCCGCGGTGGACGCTGCGGTCGCTGGGGCTTTCAACGATTTTCAGCCGGTGGGCGGACGCCGGTACGCCTGGCTCGCCGCTGCCGCCGCGGCGGTGCTGGCCGTGGGCGTCGGGGTCACGACGATGTTGTGGCGCGGCGGCGC
Organism: Candidatus Sulfomarinibacteraceae bacterium; assembly: GCA_963823345.1. Classification (GTDB taxonomy): domain Bacteria; phylum Acidobacteriota; class Thermoanaerobaculia; order Thermoanaerobaculales; family Sulfomarinibacteraceae; genus Sulfomarinibacter. Next base: position 306,716 of record CAWGLE010000003.1, on the reverse strand, counting down.
AACCTCTCCGGTCGTCGCCACCCAGGTCCCTGCCGCCGAAGCCGTCCTTTCGACGTGGGACTTCGAGGGTGGGGAGATTGCTTCGACAGTCGAAAGCGCCGCGGTTCCCACGCCGGCCAAGCGCGGGCAAGCCGGCGAGGCCGTCTTCGTCAACGACCTCGAATCCGGCGATCTCGGCGCCTGGTCCTTCCACTCCTGATGTCGGCTATCGTTTGAACGTTGAACGTTCAAACGTGCCAACGTTCACACGGCTGGGTTAGGATGTCCTGCGCCCGGAACGCCGGGCGGGGAGGACCCATGACCCGTCGCACGATCGTTGTCGCCGCCGTCCTGTTGTTGACCGCCGGTTTGAGTTCGGCCGAAAAACGACCCTTCACCGTGCACGATCTGGTGGCGATGGAGCGGGTCTCCGATCCGCAGCCGTCGCCGGACGGCAGCCGCGTCGCCTACGTGGTGACGACGATGGACCTCGAGGCCAACAAGGGCCGCAAGGACGTCTGGATGGTGGCAACCGACGGCACCGGTGCCCGGGTCCTGACCACCGATCCCGCCAACGACTGGAACCCGCGTTGGCGCAGCGACGGGGCGCTCTATTTCCTGTCGTCGCGCAGCGGCTCGACCCAGGTCTGGCGGTGGAACTTCGCGAGCGGCGCCGCCGAACAGGTGACCGATCTGCCTCTGGCGGTGGTTTCACTCAAGGTCGGTCCCAGTGGCGAGGCCCTCTACGTGGGGATCGCGGTGTTCCCGGACTGTCAGGATCCGATTGGGTGCACGGCGGCCCGGTTCGAGGAACGAAAGGCGGCGAAAACCTCGGGCATGGTTTTCGACCAGATCTTCGTCCGTCACTGGGACACCTGGAAGGACGGGACCCGCAATCACGTCTTCCGCGTTCCCATCGGCGAGGACGGCGCCGGCGGCGCCCCGGTCGACCTGATGGCCGGCGTGGACGGCGACTGCCCGACGATTCCGTGGGGCGGTGACGCTGATTACACGATCTCGCCGGACGATGCGTGGTTGGTCTACACGGCCAAGGTGGTGAACGGGTCGGAAGAGGCCTGGTCCACCGACTTCGACCTGTGGGCGGTGCCCACCGATGGTTCGAAGACGGCGCAGGGTCTCACCGACGCCAACCCGGCCTGGGACAGCTCGCCGGCCTTTTCCCCCGACGGCACGACCCTCGCCTATCTGGCGATGGTGCGGCCCGGGTACGAAGCCGACCGGCGGCGGGTAATGCTGATGAACTGGGCCGACCGCGCCGTTCGCACCCTGACCGAAAACTGGGACCTCTCGCCCGGCGATCTGGCGTGGACGCCCGACGGCTCCAAGCTCTACGCCTCGGCCGACAACGTGGGCAACCACTCGATCTTCACGATCAACCCGTCCGACGGCATGGTCTCGGCGGTGCTCACCCGTCACACCAACTCCAACCCGCGGCCGCTGGCCGACGGCCGGCTGGTCTTCAGTCAGGACAGCCTGGTGTCTCCGGAGGAGGTGTACGTGCTGCCTTCGGGCGACGGCGAGGCGACGCCCATCACCCACCACAACGACGAAAGGCTGGCCGTCCATCGCCTTCGGCGAGTACAAGCAGTTCTCCTTCGTCGGCGCGAACCACGACGAGGTCTTCGGCTACTTCATCTATCCCGTCGACCGCGACCCGTCGAAGAAGTACCCGCTGGCCTTCCTGATCCACGGCGGCCCGCAGGGCAGTTTCGACGACCACTGGCACTACCGCTGGAACCCGCAGATCTATGCGGCCCACGGCTATGCCACGGTGATGATCGATTTCCACGGTTCGACCGGCTACGGCCAGGCTTTCACCGACGCCATCAACGGCGACTGGGGCGGAGCGCCCTTTGAGGACCTGATGAAGGGGCTCGACTACGTCCTGCGCAGCCATCTGTGGATCGATCCCGAGCGCATGGCCGCGGCGGGCGCCAGCTACGGCGGCTACATGATCAACTGGATCCAGGGCCAGACCGACCGCTTCAAGGCGCTGGTCTGCCACGACGGCAACCTCGACGAGTTCATGGCCTACTTCGACACCGAGGAGCTGTGGTTCCCGGAGTGGGAGCACGGCGGAACGCCGTGGGACAACCCCGAGGGCTACCGCAAACACTCGCCGGTGAACCACCTCAAGAACTGGAAGACCCCGGAGCTCGTCATCCACGGCGCCCTGGACTACCGGGTGGTCGACACCCAGGGTCTGGCGACATTCAACGCCCTCCAGCGCCTCGGCGTCCCCTCGCGTCTTCTCTACTTCCCGGACGAGAACCACTGGGTGCTCAAACCGCTCAACTCGATCCAGTGGCACGAGGAGGTGCTTGGGTGGATGGACCGGTGGACAGATCCGGCTACCGAGTAGCCTTTTCAAACGTTTAACGTTGGAACGTTGAACGTTCCATCGCCTTTCCTTGTTATCATGGATGGGCAAGGAAGAGGAGGAACGGGTGATCATCACCTGCCCCCAGTGCGAAACGAAGTACCGTTATGACGAGGCGCGTTTCGGCGGCGCCGACGTCAAACAGGTGAAGTGCACCAGCTGCAGCCACTCGTTCGAGGTTCGCAACCCCCTGGACGAACCGTCGAACGCCACGTCCATCGGTAAGATGTTCGGTGCCTCGCCCGAGGGTGTCGAGGCGGCCGCCGGCGCGGCGGAGCCGGAGATCCCCGAGCTGCCGCAGCTGCCGCCGCTGCCCAAGGACCAGCGTTTTTCGTTGGCCGTCATCGCCGGCTCGCAGGCCGGCAGCGTCTTTCCCATTACCAAACCCCGCGTCTACCTCGGCCGCGGATCGGCGGCGGACGTTCAGGTCAAGGACTCGGAGGTCTCCCGCAAACACGCGATGCTCGAGGTGCGGGGCGGCAACGTCGTGCTGGTGGATCTCGGCGCCACCAACGGCACCTGGGTCGGCGGCGAGCGGGCCGAAGAGGCGGAGATCCCCAACCAGGGGGAGTTCACCCTCGGCTCCACCACCCTGATGCTGATCGTCACCGGCGGCCCCCCCGCGGGTTGATTCGGCCCCGCTCCGGGCAGGCGGCCATTTTGACCGGCAACCGAAAAGAGTACACTCTGTTTTCGGCCTTGAATTTGGTTCGAAATTTGCTTACGTTCTGCGTCTGACAACGGGCTTGCGATGCCGGTGAGGGTGAGGGGTCTGCACCACACGTCCCCTGCCGGCTCAAAAAAGCAGGGATGCGGTGAACGGTTGGAGGTGCGATCGATGATCGAAGTGGAAAACCTTTCCAAGACCTACGTCTCGGAGCCGGTGGTCAGGGACCTCAGCTTCTTCGTGCCCGAAGGCCAGGTGCTCGGTTTCCTCGGCCCCAACGGCGCCGGCAAGACCACCGTGATGCGGATGCTGACCGCGTTCCTGCCGCCGACCACCGGCCGGGTGGTGGTGGCGGGGGTGGACCTCGACCAGGATCCGGTCGGGCTGCGCCGCAACGTCGGCTATCTGCCGGAGAGCGTGCCCCTCTACCCGGAGCTGCGGGTCGACGAGTACCTCCGCTTTCGTGCCGACGTCGAGGGCGTTGGGCGAACGGCAGTCGTCGCCCGAATGAATGACGTGGTCGACCGCTGCCTGCTCGGCGACGTCCGGCGGCAGGTGATCGGCACCCTCTCCAAGGGTTATCGTCAGCGGGTGGGTCTGGCCGGTGCGCTCATCCACCAGCCGGCGGTCCTGATCCTCGACGAACCCACGGTGGGTCTCGACCCCAACCAGATCATCAAGGTGCGTGAGCTCATCACCGAGCTCGGCCGCGACCACACGGTACTGCTCTCGACCCACATCCTGCCCGAGGTGGAGCAGGTCTGCGAGCGGGTCTTCATCATCGACCGCGGACGCATCGTCGCCGACGGCACTCCGGACGCGCTGCGCGCCAAGCTGGTCGGCAACCCGTCGCTGGCGGTGGAGCTCAGGGGCGCGGACGACGACGCCGAGGCGGCGCTGATGGCGTTGCCCGGAGTTGTCGGCGTCGACCGGCGCGGGCCGGGCCGCTTCCTGCTCGAGCACGGCCCCGGCGCCGACCCGCGCGAGGCGGTCTTCAAGATGGCGGTGGAGAAGGGGTGGGTGCTGCTCGCCCTGACTCAGCAGCAGGCCTCGCTCGAAGACGTCTTCGTCCGCCTGACGACCCGCGAGGAACCGGTGGCGGCCGCGACGGTCGAGGAGGTGTCCCATGCGTAAGACCTGGGCGATCATCCGGCGCGAGCTCATCGCCTACTTCTCGTCGCCGCTCGCCTACATCGTGATGACGGCCTTCCTGCTGATGCAGGGCTACATCTTCTATCTCATCGTTTCCTTCCTCAACAACCCGCAGACCCCGGCCATGACGCCGCTGCGGCTGTTTTTCGGCGGCACCATCTTCTTCTGGTTGTTCCTCCTGTTCGTGGTGCCGGTGATCACCATGCGGCTGATCGCCGAGGAACGGCGGTCGGGGACCATCGAGGTCCTGCTCACGTCGCCGGTCAACGAGGCCCAGGTGGTGGCGGGAAAGTTCACGGCGGCGCTGATGTTCTACGCCTCGCTGTGGCTGCCGACCATCCTGTACGTGGTCGTGCTCAAACGGAATTCCGAGATCGACCTCGGCCCGGTCGCCGCCGGCTATGTCGGCGTGCTCCTGCTCGGCTTCCTCTTTCTGTCGGTGGGCACCCTCGCCAGCACCATGAGCAGCAACCAACTCGTCGCCGCGATCATCGCTTTTGCCGCGATGGTGGCGCTGTTTTCGATCGGGTTGGTCGAGCAGCTGGTGCCGGCTTCGATGTTCAAGGCCTCTCTGGCCCACATGAACCTGTGGACCCAGATGGACGATTTCGCCAAGGGCATCGTCGATTCGCGGCACGTCATCTACCAGCTCTCGGTCGGTCTGCTGTTCCTGTTCCTGGCCGCCAAATCTCTCGAAGTCAAGAAGTGGAGGTGATCGGATGAGGCAGCAAGCCATCCGCTACACCGTCTCGGGTCTGGTTGCCGTGATCCTCGCAATCGCCCTGACCGTGATGGTCAACTGGCTCGGCGCGCGTCGTTTCGTTCGCTCGGATCTGACGTCGACCAAGATCTACACCCTGTCGGAAAAGACGGTGAACATTCTTTCGGATCTCCCGGAAGCGATCGACGTCGTGGTGTTCATGACCCCCGCCACCTCGATGTACGACCAGGTCCGCGAGCTTCTCGAACGCTACAAGGCGGCGTCGGACAAGATCTCGGTCGAGTACATCGACCCCGACCGGGAGCCCCTCAAGACGACGCAGCTCGCCGAAAAGTTCGGCGTCCAGGCCGCTGACACGGTGGTGTTCGCGCTCGGCGACCGCACCAAGTACGTCACGTCCGACCAGATGGCGGAGATGGACTATTCGGGCATGCAGTACGGCCAGGGCCCGACCATGCGCGCCTTCAAGGGGGAGGAACAGTTCACCTCCGCGATCCTCTCGTTGGTGGCGCCGAACGTGCCGAAGATCTACTTCGCCACCGGCCACGGCGAGGCGGCGTTGGAGGGCGGTGGCGGCGGTCCGGCCGACCGCAGCCTGTCGGTGCTCGGCGACACCCTCAAGCGGGAGAACATGACGGCGGCCGACACGTCGCTGCTCTCCGGTGAGGTGCCGGCCGACGCCGACGTCGTGGCCATCGTCGGCCCGACCCGCGCCTACACCGAACCGGAGATCGCGGCCCTCGACGCTTTTCTCGATCGCGGCGGCCGCCTGCTGGTGGCCCTCGACCCGCTGATCGAACCGGCCGGCGCCATGCGGCCGACCCGATTGGAGGCCATGCTCGCCGCCCGCGGCGTGACGGTCAACGACGACCTCGTGGTCGATCCGTCGCGGCGCCTGCCGTTTTACGATCTGTCGGCGGTCTACCTCCAGGAATTCTCATCGCACCCGGTGGCGACGGGGTTGGAGGGCTTTGCGGTTCTGTTCACCGTGGCGCGGTCGCTGACGGCGGACGATGCGACCGCCGAGGATCTCGTCCGGACGTCGGACGAGGGGTGGGGCGAGACCAACCTCGGAATGCTGCTGCGGGGCGAACCGGTGGCCCTGGACGCCGCCGACACCGCGGGGCCCGCCGTGGTGGCGGTCGCGGTGGAGGGTCCCGGCGCCGAGTTGGAAGCAGATGAGAGCGGGGTAGCGGAGTCGACAGGGTATCGTCTGGTCGTCTTCGGCGATTCGGACTTCATGACCGATCTCGACATCGCCAACGCGGGCAACGCGGTGCTGGCGGGCAACGCCTTCAACTGGCTCGCCGCGCGCGAGGACCTGGTGGGCATCCCGCCGCGGGACGTGGAGCAGGTCAGTCTTTTCCTCACCCAGCAGCAGATGCGAAACCTGTTGCTGCTGGTGCTCCTCGCCATGCCCGGTGCGGCGATCCTCGCCGGCATCCTGGTGTGGCGCCAACGGCGGCACTGAACATGAGGAATTTCGGATTTCGGATTTCGGATTTCGAATTGACCCCCGCCCACCCCGGATTTGGGGGAGGTTGGGCGGGAAATCCGAAATTCGAAATCCGAAATCCGAAATCAATCCAGGGTGGACCAGATGAAGAGTAGAAACCTCATCATCCTTGCAGCCATCGTCGTGCTCATGGGCGCCTACATCCTCCTCTTCGAGCGCCATCAGCCGACGTCGGACGAGGCGCGGCGCGACGCCGACAAGGTCCTTCAGGGCCTCGAAGAGGACGACGTCACCGGTCTCCTGGTGGTCGGCCCGAAAGGGCGGGTTCGGCTCGAGAAGCTCGGCGACGACTGGCGGCTGCGCGAACCGATCGACTATCCCGCGGACTCCTCGACCGTCGGCTCGACCCTGAGTTCCCTGGCCGACCTGTCGGCCGATCGGCGCCTGGCAACCGGCGAGGCGGACCCGGCCGAGTACGGTCTGGATGCGCCGGCTGCGGAGGTCACCCTCACCCTCGAGGATGGTTCGGACATTTCGTTCGCGGTCGGCGACGAGATGCCTTTGGGGTCGAAACGGCCGATCCTGGTCGATGCCGGCGGCGAGATCGCGATCGTCCCGGGCTGGTTCCTGAGTGATCTCGAGCGTGGCGTGGACGACTGGAGGTCGCGCGAAGTCACGAACCTGCGGGTCGACCAGGTCGCCTCCATCGACATCGAGGCCGGCGAGGACAGAATCAGCGCCGTGCGGGTCGGCGACGACTGGCGGCTCCTGAGCCCGATGGAAGACATCGCGGACCGCGACCATCTCGAAGCCCTGGTTTCGGACCTCGGCGCGCTGCGCATCGAGGAGTTCCTCGACGGTCAGGTCGACCGGGCGGCGCTCGGTCTCGACGCGCCCGAGTACTCGGTGATGGTCGTGCGGACCGACGGCGAAGGGCCCCTGCGGCTCGACCTTGGGGCCACCCGCGAGGGCAGCGGCGGCACCGAGGTGGCGTGCCGGCGCGGCGACGCCGATTACTTCTGGGCGGCCGACAGGGTGCGGACCCGGCTCTCCAAGGCGCCCGTGCTGTGGCGGTCGAAGAAGCTCGCGGCCTTCGATACCTGGGAGGTCGAAGCGATGCGTCTGATCACGCCCGCGGCCTCGGCCGACCTCGAGAAAGCCGACTTCAAGTGGCGGTTCGCCGGGGACGGTGGCGAGGCCGACCAGGCCCGCGTGACCGACCGGCTCACGGCGCTGTCCAGGCTCGAAGCCACCGACTACGACCTGATGGCGCCGATGACGGCCGAGATGGGACGCGCTGAGCTAATCCTGAAGGCCGACGAGGACGACGGCGAACCGGAGGAGATCACCTTCACCTTCTTCGCCCCTCTCGGTGAGGGCGGACGGGCGATGGTCCGGGTCAGCGGTCGGGAGACCCTGATGGGTGTCGACGCAGCCACGGTGGGGCCGATTTTTGCAGACTTTGGCGACCTCAGGCCGGCTGCCGAAATCACCGATGACCCCTCTGCGGAGTGAGCTTCTTGAACAAACCGTCGATGCCATCACCGCGCAGGCTGCATGTATGGCGCCCCTTCTCGAAATCCACTGAGCTGCTGTAGGGGCGGGACATGTCCCGCCCGCGAATATTCGTTTCTTGCAAGAGGCTCGAAAGTAAGAGCTACAATCATCCGAGATGGTGATGGACTCCGTTTCGCAGCCGCTGCCCGACCGCGCGATCGACGCTCTTCCCCCGGTGTCGCATGCCGGTTGACTGGCGCCGACAGTTCGCCGACCTCCGCGACCGCCGACCCGACCTCGCGGACAGGGTGTGCCGCCGCCTGCTCATGGATCTCCAGCGGCAGGGCCTGGTCGACCTCGACGCCATTGACGACCTCGCGGTAGCGCTCAAGCTCGGCGGTGCGCGGCCGGTTCACGACCCCAATCGGCCCAAGCCCCAGCTTTCCAGCGAATCCCGGGTGGCGCTGTACGACCTCGCGCTCGAGTACGCCGAGCGCCACATGGAACCGGACAAGATCGCAGCCACCATCCTGCAGGTGGAAAAGCGCATGCTCGCCCACGAGAGCGCGCGCCTGGCGGAGGACCCCGACACACCGCTGCCGGTGCTGCGGGACGCCATCCGCGAGTTTCTCAACTTCGCACCGGGCGACGTGGTGGCGCCGCGCGAAGACGTGATCGGCACCCGCGCCGCGCTGGTGCGGCGGCTGCTGACCGACCAGCTCGATTTCATCTCCGTCGCCAAGCGCTTCATCAGGGTCCGCGAGTTCGCCGAGGTGCTCGACCACATCATCCTCACCGACAGCCGCTCCGGCCGGCTCGGCGGCAAGGCCGCCGGTCTCATCCTGGCCGATGCCATCCTCAAGAAGGCGCAGCGCCGCGGGCGCTTGAGCACCGATTACAAGGTCCCCACATCGTACTTCCTGCCTTCGATCGGCATCCTCGAGTTCATCGAGTACAACGGCCTCGAAGAACTCATCAACGTCAAGTACAAGACCCCCGACGAGGTCCGCAACGAGTACCCCCTGGTCGAGCGGCTGTTCAAGAGCGGCGCCTTCCCGCCCACCATCCACAAGGGTCTCGGCGAGATGCTCTACAAGCTCGGCGAGGTGCCGCTGGTGGTGCGCTCCTCGAGCCTTCTCGAGGACCGCATCGGGCACGCCTTTTCGGGCAAGTACAAGAGCCTCTTCATCCCCAACCGCGGCCCCATCGAGATGCGCCTGGCCGCGCTCGAGGACGCCATCGCCGAGGTCTACGCCTCGATCTTCCACCCCGACCCCATCGAGTACCGGCGCGAGCGCGGTCTCATCGACTTCCAGGAGCAGATGGGCATCCTCATCCAGGAGGTGGTGGGGCGTGAGGTCGGCGGCATGTTGTTCCCGGTCTTCGCCGGCGTCGCCTTCTCGCGGTGCGAGATGCGGTGGTCGCCGCGAATCCGCCACACCGACGGCATGGCCCGGCTGGTGCTCGGTCTCGGCACCCGGGCCGTCGACCGGACGGTGGCGGACTACCCGGTGCTGGTCGCCCTCGAGCAACCGGGCCTGCGGGCGACGCAGCAACCGGACGAGGTCTACCGCTACTCGCAGCACGACGTGGACGTGGTGGACATCCGTGAAAGCCAGTTCGAAAGCCTGCCGCTCGACGAGTTCATGAAGAGGGTCGGGCGCAACATCCCGACCATGAACCGGATCTTCTCGATCTACCGCGACCGCCAGATCCTGCCGATGGTGGGCGTGATGGCGCAGGTCGACCCGCGCGAACTGGTCGTGACCTTTGACGGTCTGCTGAAATCGTCCTTCCCCCGCGACCTCAAGGTCATGCTCGACCTTCTCGAGGAGGGCCTCGGCGAACCGGTGGATGTCGAGTTCGCGCACGACGGCGAGACATTGCACATGCTGCAGTGCCGCGCCCTCAGCCGCGGCGCCATGGCGCAGCGGGTCGAGATTCCCGACGTGCTCCCGGCGCGAAAGATCTTCTCCGCCAACCGCTACGTCCAGATGGGACAGGTTGCGGACCTCGAGTACATCGTTCTGATCGACCCCCGCGACTACGAGGCTCTCGAAACGAGGGAGGCCATGCTCCGGGTCGCCCGCGCGGTGGGCGCCGCCAACAAGGTTTTGCCGGCGCGTCGGTTCATCCTGATGGGTCCGGGCCGGTGGGGGAGCCGCGGCGATATCCGGCTCGGCGTGTCCGTCACCTACGCCGACATCAGCCGCACCGCCGTGCTGGTGGAGATCGCCCGCAAGAAGGGCTCCTATCTTCCGGACGTCTCCTTCGGCACCCACTTCTTCAACGACCTCGTGGAATCCGGCATCCACTATCTGCCCCTCTACCCGGACGACTCCGGAGTGGTGTGGAACGACGACTTCCTGACCGGGTCGTCGAACTGTCTTGCCGAGGTGGTGCCCGACTTCGCCGACATGGCCGGGGTGGTCAGGGTGATCCGGGTCGCCGACGCGGCGAACGGTCAGCTCCTGCAACTGGTCATGGACGCCGAATCGGATCGCGCCCTGGCGTTCCTCGCGGAACCCCAACGCTAGTTCTTAGTTTTGAGTTCTCAGTTTTTAGTTTTAAGTGAACGCTCGGCTCGTGCCGGTCTCATGCGGTGGGTGGGCGACCGAAAAACTCACAACTCAAAACTAAAAACTCAAAACTGCGAAGCTAGGCTTCGCGAACCCACCGAATGAGGTCCTTCAGCTTCGGCTTCGAGCCGTGCATGAGGATCCCGACCCGGTAGATCTTGCCGACGACCCAGGCGGCGACCACGATCGCCGCCAGCATGAAGACCACCGACGCCGCGAGTTGGACGACCGGCACCTGGGTCAGGGTCATCCGCAGGAACATCAGCATCGGCGTGAAGAAGGGGATGAGCGACAGCACGACGGCGAGCGTGCCGTCGGGCTGGTTGAGGATCTGCATCATCAGCACCAGCGGCACGACCAGGAACATGGTCACCAGGCCCTGGAAGTTCTGGGCCTCCTGTTCGGTGTCGAACGCGGCGCCGATACCGGCGTAGAGCGTCCCGTAGAGCAGGAAGCCGAGCACGAAATAAATCACGAAGAACGCGAGCAGTTGGGCCGGAACCGCCGGCAGCTCCATGCCGCTGACGCCGAGGGCCGCCACCGCGCCCGGCGCCGAGATCGCCGCCATCAGGATCGCCCAGATCAGGAACTGGGTGAGCCCGACCGCGCCGATGCCGAGGATCTTGCCCAGCATCAGCTCGAAGGGCCTGACGGTGGAGATCAGGACCTCGACCACGTGGGAGCTCTTCTCCTCGAGCACCCCGCGCATGACGTAGATGCCGTACATCAGGACGGTGACGTAGATGATCATCATGAAGACGTAGGCGAGGATGAAGCTCTGGCCCTGGTCCGAGGTCTCCTCGCCGCCCTTGCCGAGCTTGAAGGTCGTGAGACCGGGCCGGCGGGTGAGCTCGCGGACCTGTTCGGGGTCGAGACCGGCGCCGGTGAGGCGGTCGGCGACCGTGACCGTGTTGACCGAGCGTTCGAGCACGGAGATCAGCTTGAAGGCCGAGACGTTGGGCGCCACGTACTCAGGTGTCCCGTCGTCGGGCAGGTCCGCGGGCAGGATCAGCACGCCGTCGAAGACCTTGTTTTCCACCTCTGTCTTGAGGCGCTCACGGGTCGCCTCGATGTCGCTGCCCGGCGCCTGCTCGACCAGCGTGACGCTGAGTTTCTCGTCGTCCCCCGAGAGCATGCGCTCGACCTCGGTCTGCACCGGTTCGAAGAACCGGCCCGTGAGGTCGAGCACGGCGACGTTGAACTCCCCGGCGCCGCGGGCGGCGAGGTAGGCGGGCAGGATCATCACCGCCCCGAGAAAAACCGGCACCAGCAGGGTCGAGATCCAGAAGGCCTTGGTGCGGACGCGCTCCAGGTACTCGCGGCGGATGACCGCAAAGATTCTATTCAGCATGGCTCTTGTCCTCTTCGACCGCACGGATGAAGATGTTCTCGAGGTCCGGGATGAAGCGCGTGAAGGTCTCCACGTGGCCGCGGTCGAGCAGGGCGCGGAGCAGATCGTTCGGCTCCCGCCCTTCCTCGAGCTCGACCAGGAGGTCCTTCTTCAGCGGATGGACTGACGCGACGCCCCTGAAACCCGCCAGATCTTCTGCCTCGACACCGGTGCTGACCCGCCAGGTGTTGCCGCCATAGTCGGCGCGGATGCGGTCGAGCGGGCCGTAGAGGATGGGCCGGGCGCGGTTGATCAGGCAGATGTCCGAGCACAGCTCGTCGACCTGCGGCAGCACGTGGGTGGACAGGACGATGGTCACGCCCTCCTCCGACATCTGGCGCATCAGGTCCTTGAGGGCGCGGGTGTTGATCGGGTCGAGCCCCGAAAAGGGCTCGTCGAGGATCAGCAGCGGCGGCCGGTGGAGGATAGTGCCGATGAACTGGATCTTCTGCTGCATTCCCTTCGAGAGGTCCTCGACCTTGTGGGTCGCCCACTCGGCGAGCTCGAATCGTTCGAGCCAGGCCGAGGCTCGCTTCCTCGCCTCGCCGGGGCGCAGACCGCGGATCGTGCCCAGATAGACCAGGTGTTCGAGCACCTTCATCTTCTTGTAGAGCCCGCGCTCCTCCGGCAGATAGCCGATGATGCGGCGGCGATCGTCGTCGACCGGCACTCCGTCGAGCAGGACCGTGCCCGAGTCCGAGGCGATGATCCGCATGATCATGCGGATGGTCGTGGTCTTGCCGGCGCCGTTCGGTCCGAGCAGGCCGAAGACCGACCCGCGGGGGACCGAGAAGCTGATGTCGTCGACTGCGACGTGCTCGCCATAGCGTTTGCTCAGATTCTTGATTTCGAGGATCGCTTCCACTGCGCCTCCTTTGATTGGCAACGAAGCATACTACGCACAACCTTGCGAGCTGTTCCAAGCTTCCGTGGGGAGCCCGCCGCCGCGGTCTCGTGGACCGCGGCTTCGGTCGTGTTCTTCGAGGCCAGCGAACGCGAGCGCTCGCTGGCCTCGAAGAACACGCCCGGGTGCGCCAGGGGCGCACCTGCGGGCTCTACCAGGTTGTTGTGGTGCACCGGTAATGACGCTTTCGAGTGAAAGAGCATCCTCGCTTTATCGTCCCGCCCCCGCCCCCCACCCACCCACCCTCGGAAATCCGCGCGCTTCGCGCTGGCGGATTTCCGAGGGGCGAGGATTTTTGACCTGGGCAGTGCCAGCGTCTGCGCGTGCCACCTGACGGAGTAACGTGAGTTTGTGGGGCAGGTGTGGGGTTCCTGAAAGATTGTGGGGCAGGCGTCCCGCCTGCCAACGGGTGCCTCAGCGCAGCCCCTCAGCCGAAGCTGGGTGGGCAGCATTCCGAATTCAAAATTCAAAATTCAAAATTCAGAATTCCATTGGGCTTGCACTGAGAATGGCCGTGTGGCAGAATGCGTCTCCTTGAGCTGCGCCGATAGCTCAATTGGATAGAGCATCTGGCTACGGACCAGAAGGTTGGGGGTTCGAGTCCCTCTCGGCGCACCACCTGCTTCTTCATTCAATCCCGGATGCAACCATGTGCACGCTCGAGCGGTTGCTCGCGGCCTCCGGCCGCGGCGTCCCACCACCGCCAGCGGATGGCTGTCGGCAGACCGCCCGATCCGCGTTTCCGACGTGATCAGCCCGCGATCGGTCGGCCGCAGCCATGGACCGCTGCCGGCGGCGTGATCGAGTCCCTCTCGGCGCACCACCTGCTTCTTCATTCAATCCCGGATGCAACCATGTGCATGCTCGAGCGGTTGCTCGCGGCCTTCTGGTTTTGTCCGGCGTGTTGCGTGATGCGCAATATGCTACGATGGCATCGTGATCAAGACGTTTCGGCATGAGGGGCTGCAGAGATACTTCGAGACGGGCAGCAAAGCCGGAATTCAACCTGGTCATGGAGAGAAACTCAGGATGCGTTTGGCGGCCCTCGACACCGCGACACGTATCGACGACATGAATTTGCCGGGATTCCGTCTTCACCGCCTCAAGGGCGATCGGAAGAACTCGTGGGCAATCGACGTGAGTAAGAACTGGCGGGTGGTTTTCTCGTTTGAAGGAGGAAACGCATTCGCCGTGGACTATGAGGACTACCACTAATGGCGATGTACAACCCCCCCCATCCTGGTGAGTTTATTCAAGACGTCTTCCTGACCCACCTCGACATGAGCCGTCGAAGCGTGGCGTTGAAGCTCGGTGTGTCTCCTTCGACCTTTTTGAGGTTGCTGAACGGACAGAGCGGGATCAGTCCTGAGATGGCTCTTCGACTTTCGAAGGGACTCGGAAGGTCTCCGGAAAGCTGGCTCGCGATGCAGGATAGCTACGACCTCTGGCACGCAAGGCGGAAGATCGACGTCGACGACATCGAGCCGATTCTTACCTCCAGCTGAATGCTCAAAGGGCGGTGAACCTCTTTTTGGCTGAGAGCCGGGTCTCCAAACCCCTTCGCCCGCGTTCAAGGCGAGTTGAGATACCATAGCCCGCAGGGAACCCCAACAATGCGAGACCTCATTGGTCAGACCCTCGGTCACTATCTCATCGTCGAGCAGATCGGCGCGGGTGGGATGGGAGTGGTCTACCGCGCCCGTGACGAGCGGCTCGATCGCGATGTGGCGATCAAGGTGCTGCCGGTGGAGGTGGCGGGCGATCCCGATCGTCTCGCCCGCTTCGAGCGCGAGGCGAAGGCCGTTGCCAGACTCGATCACCCGAACATCCTCGCCATCCATGATTTCGGGACTGAAGAAGGCGTCACCTACGCTGTCACCGAGCTGCTGGAGGGTCAGAACCTCCGACGGGGCATTCCACCCAACGGCATGGACTGGCGGAGGGTCGTCGAGATCGGAGCGGCGATCGCCGACGGGCTGGCGGCGGCACACGCAAAGGGCATCGTGCACCGTGACCTCAAACCCGAGAACGTGATCATCACCGCCGACGGCCGGGTCAAGGTCCTCGACTTCGGTTTGGCCCAGGTCAGGGTGGCGGTCGACGCCGAGGCCGAGACTGAAACCATGACCCCGGCGGGTACCGTGCCCGGCTCGGTCATGGGCACGATGGGTTACATGTCACCGGAGCAGCTTCGGGGGGAATACTCGGACGAGCGATCGGACATTTTCGCCCTCGGGTGCGTACTGTACGAGATGCTGTCGGGGCGGACGGCGTTCCTCCGCACCAGCACCGCCGAAACGTCGGCCGCCATCCTCAAGGAGGACCCGCCGGTTCTCTCGGACTCAGGTGTAACGCTGCCTTCTGAGTTGGAGCGCGCCGTCCGCCGGTGTCTGGAAAAAAGCCCCGACGCCCGATTCCAGTCGGCGGCCGATCTCGCCTTCAATCTGCGTTCGATCGGGACCGGGGGCGCTATCCCGGTCGTGGCCGCAACCACCAACGACGCGCCGGTCGCTGCCCGATCGTCGGCATCGAGATTCACGCGATATCGCCTGGTGGCCCTCGCCCTCATCGTCGCTCTCGCCGCCTCATGGTGGGCCCTGACCAGGCTGAGCTCAGACGGGGCGACCGAAGTTTCGGCACCTACCTTTCAGTCGATGACCATCACCCCAGTGACCTCGGTGGGGACGGTCCGGGGCGTCGCGATCTCGCCGGACGGGCGCCAGCTCGCGTACATCCGCTCCGAAGCCGGCGGAGATTCTATCTGGGTGCGCCAGGTGGCCACGGGCAGCGAGGTGGAGGTGGTCCCGGCTCAGGTCACACGCATTTATACCGTCAACTTCACTCCTGACGGCGAGCACGTGGTGTTCCAATGTCCAGACCCCCGTGAAACGATTTTGATCGGATCGATAATTCGTGTGCCGACTCTCGGCGGGGAGGTGCGGCGATTGGTCCGCGACGCCGACGGCCCGCCGTCCTTTTCCCCGGATGGACAGCTCTTCGCGTTTCCGCGAGGCATCCAGGGCAGAGGGACCGCTCTGATGGTGGCTGACGCAGACGGATCGGGAGAAAGGGAGTTGGCCATTGGCGGCAGCATGTTTACGGTCGCGTGGTCGCCGGACGGTCGAACTATCGCGACCGCGCTGAGTGTTCCCGAGGGCTTGCGGCTCTTCGCCTTCGACGTCGGCACGGGTTCGAGTCACGCCATCGCGAATCACGTTCTTTTCAATCGAATCACCAGCATGGAGTGGCTCCCCGAGGGCGATGGGATGCTCATTACGGGTTCTGTTCCTGGTGTCACCGCGAGCAACCAAATCTGGCGCCTGTCGATTGATGAGGGCAAACTCGAGCGAATCACCAACGACCCGAATGACTATCGAGGAGTCAGTCTCTCTGCCGATGGTAAGGTGCTTGCCTCTGTTCTTGAACAATCTGTGGGGCATCTCTACGTCGCTCCGGGTGAGGAACCGAACAGCATCCGCCAGTTGACTCGTGGCAGCCGGGAGCGGGTTGGAGCCGTTGACGCTGACGGCAGCTCTGTTGTTTTTCAACGCACGCCGGACGGACAGAAGTGGGAGCTCTGGGCATGCGATCACGATGGCAACGACCTGCGGCGCCTCAACACCGAAGGCCCGGAAGCGGTTCGAGACCTATGGGGGATCTCTGTCGTCGAAGGCAAAATCCTGTTTACCGCCAGAGGCCCGGGCACTCTTCGCCAGATCTGGAGCGTTGATTTCAGTGGAAGACCGCCGCTGCAACTGACAGCGACTGAAAACGGTGCATACGGACCGTCGCTGGCTCCGGATGGCACCTGGTTCGTGTACATACAGCGGGGCAGCGTAGGCTCATTAGGTATGGATACTGAGGTTTGGAAACAGCCGACAGGGGGAGGAGATCCGGTGTTACTCTCCACCAACGCGTCATTGCCAGCGATCTCCCCAGATGGCGCGAATATCGCGATAAAAGTCTGGCGCCCCGACGACCGCGGTCACCTTACCTATTTGTACGAGGTCATTCCCGCGGAGGGCGGTGCGCCGGTGATCAGCCTCGACCTCCAGGATAAAGTGTTTACCCAACAGCTACGGTGGCGGCCTGACGGCCAGGCTTTGACCTTTTTTAGTTGGGACGGCGGCCAGCTTTGGCGCCAGCCGCTGGACGGCGGGCCACCCCAACAGCTGACCCACTTCGACCACGGGCAGGTCATCTCCCACGCCTGGAGCCCGGATGGAAAGTGGCTCTATCTGGCGCGCGAGGAGGTCACCCGCGACGCGGTGCTGATCCGGGATTTCCAGTAGGCGCCACACACTGCCGGACCGAATCAGTTCGAAAAGGTGTCAGAATACGTACCGGGCGAAGGAAACCGCGCGTTTCTCAATCAGAGTTGAGGATGACAATTCACGCCGAGCGGGAACAGGATATTGAAGGGCGGAACGACCGTACCTCCTCCCCGCGCAGGAGGGCCCATTGGCGTGATGGAAGGGCGTGGCGGGATCAATCGCCTCAGGCGTCGGGCGCCCTTGACGGCTCACCCGGGAGCCGAGCGACGAGCTCTCGCAGGACGACCTCCGCAGCTCAAAAGGTGCCTGGCACCGAGTTCCGTACTTATGAGTCATTTTCCTCGCTCAGAAAACGTGTCACGCAGGGCGTTGCAGATTTGTCTCGCACGCGTGTCGGGAAGGGGCCGCTTCGGGCTCCTGGTTTCGCTTGTCGGTCACCAGGTAACGCCGATGCGGCTGCCGGCTGAGTTGGCCTGGCGTCATATCGGAATCGACCATCGACGTGGCACGTAGTCCAGTCAACAGATTGATTGAATCCGTTTGGTCGTCGCATTCTCCCGGCGCTTCGAGATGGTTCGAAATTGCGACCACGGGTTCGGACTATGATGGGACGCCATGAACGAGTTGGCTGAGGAAAGAGGGACGAAAAAACGGTACGGCACCGCCCGCGTGGAACCCATCAACTTCCGCACCAAATGCGGGGAGGTTCTCGACCAGAACCACCTCAGGGATCACGAGGCGGTGTCGATTGACGCCTGATGGTGAGACGCGAACCTCACGGCGGGGCTCGGTCATCCAGACCGTGATCGGGGTGGTCTTCGGCGTTGTGATGCTCGGCGTCGACGCCTGGATATTCGTCTCCTCGACCGGCCTGGAACGCCCGTCGACGGGTGGCGGTTGGATTCTCTGGTGCGCCGCGAACCTGGGGCTGTTCCTCCTGTTGATTCTCGGTGTAGCCGGCGCCACTGGTTTGTTCGTTGTGGCACTCAGAGTGCCACCGCTTTCGTGGCTCGTGCGGTGGGTGAGCAGGGGCGAGGACGCCATCGACAGGATGCTCCGGGTGGGTCTGCTCGCGATCGTGTTCCTCGGGCTGTTTCTGGTGGTTCTTCGACTGATCGTCGGACCAATGTGATGAGGGAAAGGAAGGTGAAGGATGGGTATGAGGGTCGATGTTTCGACGCAAACACCGGATTTCGAGTCTGCGGTTGTGAACATGAGCAAGGAGGAAGCCCTCGAGCACTTTTCCAAATGGCCGTGGCAGAAGCACCTCGATCGCCAGCAGGAAATGGAGGCCGCCGGGGAGGAGGCCTGTCCGCCGAACATGGGCTTCGGGACGACCGACCGCAATGTTTTTCTTATGAACGTCGGACCCGGTGCCTTCGATCTCCACATCAGTTACTTCAGGACCAGAAAGCGGTTCGGGCTGTTCACCAAGAAAGAAGACCTCGATTGGGATGTTCCGGGTGCCACCGCCGAGCTCGCAGCCCGCTTCATCGAGGCGGTCTCTGGAGACGACGACGAGGCTTTCATCGCCTTTGCGAACTCGAACTCGACCGGTGCGTACTGAGACGTTCGGGCGCCCGGCGTGAGGTCCGCGAGGTCAACTGCCGGCGCAAGGGTGATCACAGAACAATATCTCTCCTGCGACGTATGACATGTCGAGAAGACAGGCGGTGAGAATCGCCCCGTCGCGAACGGCGCCGCGAACGAGTCGGCGCTGCCGGGAGATCGCCGATGCGGACGGCGACACCCGGGATTTCCGTAGCCCCTGCAGTCCGCCCCGCCGACGGGGAGGGGAGCATGAGTGGGCGGCGACTCGTGATCGTGTTCTCGGTGATCGCATCGGTCGTCCCGGCGACGGCGCGCGGCGAGGAACCCGGGGATGCGACCGGCGCGGGCAGGTATTCGGCCCCCGACGCGGCAAAGCGGTTTTCGTACGCGGACGTCGTTTCGCCGCCACGAGGTCTCGAACCCTGGATCCACCACACGATGCCCGAGGCAATGCGCTCGAAGGTCGAACGGGCGTTCGAGATCGCGGCGGAACGGGTGCGTCTTCGTCCGGAGTGCGCCGAGCTGTTTTCACCGTTCGCAGCTGAAGGCGTCGACCTGTTGGCGAGCTCGATGTATTTTCCCGCCGGTCCGCAACGGCAGACGACGCGGTGCCGCCACGCGTTCGCCGTGACCGAGGTCGGCGGCCCGACGACATGGGTCTGCCGCAAGGTCACCGCCCACTCCGACGAACGGGTGGCGGTGGCGTTGATTCACGAGGCCCTGCACCACGCCGGGCTCTGCGAGTACCCGGCGCATCCAGGGGCGATGCTGTCGGGCGAGATCAACAACCTGGTGATGCAGAGCTGCGACCTTCCGTAATGGTCGCCGGTCGTTCGATCAGCCTGCGAGCATCCCGGCCACGATCTCCTTGAGCAGCTTGGCGGCGACCATGGCGGTCATGCCGTGGATATCCCGGTCAGGGTTGAGCTCGACGATGTCGGCGCCGGTCAGCGGACACGGCAGAGCGTGGATGATGTCGAGGACCTGCCGGGTCGACAGCCCTCCCGGTTCGTAGTGCGAGATACCCGGGGCAAAGGCGGGGTCGAGGACGTCGAGGTCGAGGGAGAGATAGAGCGGTGGCGCGAGGCTCGCAAGGACCGCGGTCACGCCATCAGTCGGGCCGAAGGTCTCGACCCTGAAGCGCGTGGCCTGCTCGCGCTGGTGGGGGTTGGCGGTGCGGATGCCCAGCGACACCATGCGGTCGGCCAACCCCTCCTCCATGACACGGGCGAAGGGGCACCCGTGGGACATTCGCGACCCGTCGAGCTCGTCGTAGAGGTCGGGGTGGGCGTCGAGGTGGAGAATGGTGAGACCGTGGTGAACGCGTGCGTGGGCGCGCACCAGCGGGTAGGAGATGGAGTGGTCGCCGCCCAGGGCGATGACCCGTCCGCCGGCTGCGAGCAGCCCACCGACACGATCTTCGATTTCGGAGAACGAGGGTTGCGCCTCGACGGTGCCGACATCCCCGGCGTCCCGCCATCGTCGATCGGCGCCGAGGTCGATGCCGTTTTCGGCGCTGAGGTTCGACGACGGGCTGTGGAGAGCCTCGCGGATGCGCTCCGGCGCCGCGGCCGTGCCGCGGAGAAAAGAGGAGTTTTCGTCCAGCGGAACACCGACGATTGCGACCCGGGTGAGTGTGGTCATGCTTCAGATTGTAACGGACCACCGCACGGCTCACGAAACACGCTGCGAAGGCCAAAAAAAACCCCCTCGGGTCGAGGGGGTTTGAATGATCCAGGGTTGTGCGCGGTCTACCAGTCGTCGCCGCCGTTGCCGCCGCGATAGCCGCCGCCGCCGCCACCGCCACGATAGCCGCCGCCGCCACCGCCGCCGCCACGATATCCGCCACCGCCGCCACCGCCGCCGCTACGCCGGTCCTGGGCCACATCGACCCGGATCGCACGGCCGTCAAGCTGAAAGCCGTTCATGGCGGCGATCGCCTTGTCCGCTGCCTCGTCATCGTTGAAGGTGACGAACCCGAAGCCGCGCGAGCGACCGGAGTCGCGGTCGCAGATCACCTTGGCCTCGGAGATCTCACCGAACTGCGCGAATGCCTCGTGCAGCCCTTCATCGGTTGTGTCCCAACTCAAGCTTCCAACGAACAGTTTCTTTGCCATCGCTCCCGTTTTCCTTCCGGGGTGCGTCGCCCTCGCGGGCTCCCCCTGTTTCGTCCCGGTGAATCAGCTGATTCACCCTTTCGCTGGCTGCCACGGCGGCACCCACACAAGCGTCTCAATATAACAACAAAACCACGGATTTCAAACGAATCGAGGTCGGTGGCGACGGACGGAGAATGACCTCACGGCGCCCCGAAACGTTGTCACGAGGCCATTCGCGGCACGCAGCCGCAGGCCGTGGCGAGGCCGGTGACCGCTTCGAGGCGTTCCCTCAGGACGTCCCCGTCCTCGTCGAGCCGGCGGTCGCGCGGCCTCCAGCGGGTTTCGAGACGGTCGGGTCGGCACTGGACCTTGGCAAAGTTCTCGGTCGCGAGGACCGCTCGAAACGCGGTTCGAACGTGGTCCGCGCCGAACAGCGAGCGCAGCCCGCTCCCGTCATCGGCGGTGAACCGGATCCGCTGATCGAGATCAGGGTCGCCGATCTCGAGATCCTCGAGGACGCCCACCTTCACCAGCAGGCGGGATCCGGCGCCGGCGGACTCCGCCGACCACGAGCCCGCGCCGGTCACTGCGATCCGCAACGACGCCCCGCCGGGGTTGTTCTGCGATGCCGGGTGGATGGTGTAGCGGCAGGTGAAACCACCGTACAGGCCTTCGACCGTCATGCCGAAGGGGCCCACTTTTTTGCAGGTCCCGAACTCGAAGGCCGGCGCCAGCCGGATGAGGCGCTCGCGGCCGACCCTCCGCATCATCACGACCGCGATGGTGACGCCGATCATCACCGCCGCAACGGCGATGCCAGCAACCAGATCATCGGGGTTCATCGGCCCTGAGTGTACCTGAGCCGCGTGCAACGGCTACAATCACAGCCCATGGACACGCTTTCGAGTCTTCGCGGCAAGTTGGACGAGGTCGACCGGCGCCTGCTCGAGGTGCTGCGGGAACGACTCGAGACGGTGGCCGGCATCGCACGGGTCAAGGCGGAAGGCCTTTCCTTCCTGCGCGATCACGAACGGGAGACCGAGCTCCTCGCCCGGGTCGAGGGCTGGGCGCGCGAGCTCGGGCTCGACGGCTTCCGCACCCACGAGATCTTCCGCGAGATCATCGCGATGTCCCTCAAGGCCCAGGAAGAGGCCCTGCTCAAGAGGGAACAGGTGGAACGGTCGGCGCGGGGGGCGTTGCGGGTGGCCTTTCAGGGAATCGACGCCTCCTACAGCCAACTCGCGGCAACCAAGTACTTCGCCGCGCGATCGTCGTCGATGGAGTTCGTCGGTCGACGCACGTTCGCCGAGGCGCTGGCGATGGCCGAGAGCGGCGAGGTGGGCTACGCCTTCCTGCCCATCGAGAACACCACCGCCGGGTCGATCAACCAGACCTACGACCTTCTGCGCCAGACCGACCTCAGGATCGTCGGCGAGGAGATCCTGCACGTGCGGCACTGTCTGCTCGGCGTCGAGGGCGCTCAGAAGGCCGCTCTGCGCCGTGTGCTCTCCCACCCCCAGGCCCTGACCCAGTGCTCGCGCTTTCTCACCGGTCTCGACGGGGTCGAACTGGTGGCGTTCGAGGACACCGCGGCGGCGGCGCGCGAGGTGCGGCGCGCCGGAGAACCGACCCAGGGCGCGATCGCGAGCTTCGAAGCGGCCGAGGTCTACGGGCTCGAGGTGCTCGAAGAGGGCATCGCCGATCAGGAGGAGAACTGGACCCGGTTCGTGGTCATCTCCGGCCTCGAGATCACCCTCGATCCGCGGATTCCGGCCAAGACCTCGCTGGTCCTGACCACGCCCCACCGCGAGGGTGCGCTCGCCCACTGTCTCAAGCTCCTCGCCGAACACGGGCTCAACCTGACCAAGCTCGAGTCGCGCCCGGTCCCGAGCCGACCGTGGGAGTACCTCTTCTACGTCGACATCGAGGGCTCGGTCGAGTCCGAGTCGGCCGCCCTCGGCATCGCAGAGCTGCGGCGGGAGTGCCCCTACCTGAGAGTCCTGGGCAGCTATCCGGCGCGCACGACCGCCGCCGGTGCGGTCGATCGTTACAACGGACGGAACGAGTGATTCACGTCAGCGGTCTGTACGTCTATCCCGTGAAGTCGTGCGGCGGCATCCAGGTCGATGCCGCACTGGTCACGGCGACCGGGTTCCAGTGGGACCGGCGGTGGATGGTGGTGGGCGAGGACGGCCGCTTCCTGAGCCAGCGCGAGCATCCGAGGTTGGCTCTGGTGAGGGTGAGACTGGCCGGGGACCGGCTCCTGCTTTCCGCTCCCCACCTGTCCGATCTCCACGTGCCGCTGCAACGCGACGGCGAATCGCCGGTCCGGGTCACGGTGTGGCGGGACGAGTGCGACGCGGTCGACGAGGGCGCCGCCGCCGCGGCGTGGTTTTCCGACCACCTCGGGGCCGGTGTACGGCTGGTGCGGCTGGCCGGTGACGATGCGCGCCCGCTCGGCAGCACCGCGGCCCAGCCGGGGGACCGGGTGTCCTTTGCCGACGCCTATCCGTTTCTGCTCCTCTCTGAAGGTTCGCTGCAACAGCTCAACAACCGTCTCAATCTCCCCGTGCCGATGGACCGTTTCCGTCCCAACATCGTCGTCGACGGCTGCAGACCGCACGCCGAGGACGACTGGGGAACGGTGCGGGTTGGCGAGGTCGATTTTGCGGTCGCCAAGTCGTGTGTGCGCTGTGTCATCACGACGAACAACCAACAGACCGGCGAGCGCGGGCGCGAGCCGCTGCAGACGCTGGCCACCTACCGGCTGCAGGACGGGCAGATTCTGTTCGGGCAGAACCTCGTCCACCGCGGCGCTGGAACGGTGCGGGTCGGCGATCACATCGTGATTCTGGATCTGCATCGACACGCTGCACCATTCTGCGACGACTGATAGAATACGCCGATGGGAGAGCGGACGCCGCAGTCTCGGGTGCGCGCGGTGGGGTGGGTCGGCCTCGTCATCAACCTGCTCCTGGCGGGCGCCAAGGTCGCGGCGGGGATCGTCGGTCACAGCCAGGCGGTTCTCGCCGACGCCGTTCACAGTCTGTCCGACACGGTGACCGACATCGCGGTCATCCTCGGTGTGCGCTACTGGTCGGCCCCGGCGGATGAGAACCACCCGCACGGACACGGGCGTATCGAGACCCTGATCACCGTCGTCATCGGTCTCGCGGTCGGCGGGGTCGCGGTGGGACTGGGGATCGAGGCGATCCGCGGTCTCCGCCACCACTCGACGAAGCCCCCAACGGATATCGCGCTGGCCGCGGCCCTGGCCTCGATCGTCATCAAGGAGTGGATGTACCGCTGGACGGCGAAGGTGGGTCGGGAGGTGCGCTCTCCAGCCCTGGTCGCCAACGCCTGGCACCACCGCTCGGATGCGATCTCGTCTGTCCCGGCGGCGATTGCCGTGGCAATTTCGTTGATCGTTCCCGAATGGGCGGTGGTCGACAGGGTCGGCGCGATTGTCGTGTGCCTCCTGATTCTGCAGGTGGCGTGGCGCATCCTGCGTCCGGCACTCGACCAACTCGTCGATGCCGGCGCGCCCGTCGATGACTGCCGGCGGATCGAGGAGCTCGCGCTCGAGGTCGATGGTGTCGAGGCGGCGCACGCGGTTCGCACGCGCTACGTCGGCTCGTCGCTGGCGGTCGATCTCCACGTCGAGATCGACGGCGGACTCAGTGTCGCCGAAGGCCACGCCATCGCCAGGGCCGTGCGCCGCAAGCTCGTGAACGACGGCCCCGATGTGGCGGACGTCGTGGTTCAGATCGAGCCCTGCCGGCTGCCGATTTCGACCTGATGCGGTGAACCGCCGCTCTCGGGTAAACTCCCGGCATGAGCACGGTCGCTGCTTTTGCCGGAGTCGCGCGCGCGCCTTTTCTCCTGTTGCCGCCGACCCTGGTGGCGAGCGGCGCGGCGGCCGCGGCGTGGAATGGGTCGTTCTCGTGGCCGCGCACGCTGCTCGCCGCGGCAGGTCTGGTGGCGTTGCACATGGCGGTCAACATCTTCAACGAGTGGAGCGACATGCGCACCGGCATCGATCTCCACACCGAACCCACCCCGTTCTCCGGAGGCAGCGGGACGTTGCCGTCCGGCGGCATGAGCACCGGAACGGCGTTCCGGTTCGGAGTCGCGTGCTCGATCGTGGGTCTCGTCGTCGGCGTGTGGTTTCTGCGGCAAATTGGGTGGGTGCTGCTGCCGATCGTCCTCGCCGGGGCGGTTTCCGTTGTGGCGTACACCGACGTGCTCGCGCGAATCGGTGTCGGCGAGGTGGCGGCGGGTTTCGGACTCGGTGCGGGCCCGGTCATCGGCACCGCGCTGGTGCAGAACGGCGCCTGGAGCGAGGCCGCGGCGTGGGCCGCGGCGCCGGCATTTTTCATGACCTTCAACCTCCTCTTTTTGAACGAGTTCCCCGATGAGTCGGCGGATCGGGGGGGCGGCCGCCGCAATCTCGTGATCCTGCTCGGTCGAAGGGTTGCGGCATGGGTCTATGTTGCCGCCGGGCTGGCGACTCCGGTGGCGATCGTGGCCGGAGTTGCGGTCCACGCCCTGCCGCCCCTGTGTCTGGTTGCCACGGCGCCGTCGCTGCTGCTGGTCAAGCCTCTGCGGTGGGCCTTTTCGGATCCCTCGTCACCGGTTCCCATTCCAGCGCTCGGTGCCAACGTGGTCTGGAATCTCGCCACCAACACCCTGCTCGCCGCGACCCTCGGGCTCTCTTTGCTCGCCGCGGGTTGAACTACCTTTTGCTGACGGCCCTGGTGTCGCCCTCGGAGACGACCCGGTTGCGCCCCGCGTTCTTGGCCCGGTAGAGCGCGCGGTCGGCCGCTCGGACGACGATGTCCGGAGTGCCGTGGCGGGTGTTCGGACCGGCGACGCCGATACTCACGGTGACCGAGATGAGGCGGGCCGGCCGCGTCGGGTCTTTCGGTTTCTCGGGTTTCTTGCGCGGGCGGTCCTGCCCCCTCAGCGCGAACTTGCGGTTGGCGACGGCCGACCGCACGACCTCGAGGTGTTCGCGGGCGGTCGTCGGAGTCGCGCCGTGAAACACGATTGCGAACTCTTCGCCGCCGTATCGGTAGGCGCGTCCCCCGCCTTTGACCCTGCGCAGTTCGGTGGCGACCATCCGCAGCGCTTCGTCTCCCGCCTTGTGGCCGTGGCGGTCATTGAAGCGTTTGAAATGGTCGACATCGACCATCGCGATGGCGTAATCGCCGTCGAGAGTCTGCAGGGCTTCCTCCAGCGCGCGGCGACCGGGAAGTTCGGTGAGCTGGTCGTAGTAGGCCAGGCGGTAGGAATCCTCGATGACGCCGAGGAGCAGCACGACCTGCGCGGCGCCGAAGGCGAGAGTGGACGCTGCGGGGCCCCGGCCCGGCAGCAGGGCGAGCGCCGCCGCAGCGAGCACCCACAGCAACGCGCCCTCAAAGGCCTCCCGGCGCGCGGCGAACGCGAGCGCTACGAACGCAGCGGCAATCAGGAACACCAGCCGCGCGACATCCGGGGCGGCCAGGAACAGCGCGAGGTCCGGCAACCCGCCGTTCCCGGGTGCCGCCGAGACGGTGCTTTGGGCGGCCGCTGCGATCACGCTCAGGGTCAGGACGGTGATTGTCAACGCCAGGATCTGGAAGTGGTTGATCGGGCGCTCGGGGAGGAGGGCGAGCAGCGCCAGGAGGACCGGAACGGCCAGGACCAGGAGGGTGGCGCCGGCCCCGGAGCCAGCATCCGCCAGAGGACCGCGGACCAGGAAGTTCGAGGCGCCCACCAGCAGCGCGGCCACCGCCAGACGGCCGCGGCGAAAGCGCCACGCGAGAACGATCAGAAGCAGGGCGAGCGCCTCGGCGATGACATCGGTGACCGGGCGATGGGGCTCGAGCAGACCGGTGAGCCCCGCCACCCAGGCGACGAGCACCGGCAGCCCGCCCAGAAGGACCGTGATGACGCCGGCGCCCCTCACCGGACGATTGGTGCGCGACACATATGACGGATCGGCAACATCGGTTCCGGCGGGTCAGCGGCGCCAGCGCACGGAGGGCACGGTCTTCCCTTTCACCTCGACCGACCACACCATGTTGTCATCGTCTTCGAACGAAAGGATATAGTCCCTGACTTCTTCGTTGAGATTGACCTCGAGCTTGGTGTTGGATCGCAGCTCGTACGAGCCCCGCACCTCGTTGTTGACGGAAATCAGCCGTTCGGAAAAGGTGTAAACGTCCGATCCCTTGAAGTTCATCTCGACCCGGTACCAATCCCCCTGGATCCTGATGTTGTTGTTGTTCAGCAGAGCGATGCGGTCTCTCTGGTCCCACAGGAAGGTCGCGATGATCGCCACGATGAGGATGAAGATGAGGCGCCTGAGGAAGATTCTCATGATCTCTCCGAAGCCGCCGGGGCGGCACATCGATTGTAGACGATGAGCCCGCCGGCGGTCGTGACAGCCAGGCCCGCGAACAACACCCACATTCCGCCGGGCCGGTTGATTCCATCCGGCCCGAAGTGTTGGTACGCGAGACCGGAGACCAGGCCGCCGAACAGATTGCCGAGAGCCACGCACCAGTAGAAGTAGCCCATGTACATGCCGACCTTCTCGGGCGGCGCGATGCGTCCGGCGTACTCCTTGGAACGCGGGCTGGCCAACATCTCGCCGACTGAAAAGACCAGAACCGCGGCGACCACCACCCAACCGGTCGCGCCGGCGAGGTAGATCAGGAAGCTCGCCACCGTCACCGCGACCCCGAGAATGATGCTGGTGAGGGGAGACCGCCGGCGGACCAGGTACGAGATCAGGACCTGGAAGCAGATGATGCCAAAGGCGTTGAGGTTGATGATGTACTCGGGCTTGATCTGGCCGTTCTCGAGCAGCGCCCGGCTCCAACCGTCGAGATTGGCGCCCGCCACTCCGGCGGCCGCGGACAGAGCTGCCTGCAGGTCGGTCGTGTCGACGTAATCCCGGATGTACTCGGGCACCGTCATGAAGATCTGGTTGAACGAGGTCCAGAACCCCGCCATCAGGAGGAGAAACAGCAGGTAGCGGCCCTCCCCGATCCGCATCGGCTGCAGCGGCCACGGGGCCGACTGATCCTTGTGGGCGGCCCGCAGCGCGACGTCGAACAGGAGGTTGCCGGCGAGCCAGACGCCGGAAACGAGCGCGACGCGCGGGAAGCTCCACCACTTCGAGCCCATCACCAGCATGACCAGGAGGCCGGAGACGAGGATGAAGAACCGGAGATTGCCGACGACCGCGACCATGCCGGCAAAAACATCGCGCAGACTGCGGCGGTTCTCCGACTCCTCGTCGCGCGCGGGCTCAGTGTAGAGCGCGAGACAGGTGAGGCCCGTGACGATGATCCAACCCGCAGATGCCCAGAAGACGTACTTCCAATCCCATCCGCGGACCACGCCGGCGACCACGGGACCCACGAACCCGCCGATGTTCACCATCATGTAGAAGATCCCGAAGCCCATGGAGCCGGTCTCTTCGGTGGTGGTCTTGGCCACGGTGGAGATCACCACCGGCTTGAACATGCCGTGCCCCACCGCAACCAGGAAATAGACGCTGAGAAAGCCCCAGAAGGTGCGTGGAGCGGCCAGCAGGATGTAGGCCGGGGCCATGACCACCGTCGATGCGAGGAACATCCGCTTGAAACCGTAGCGGTCGGCGAGGGCTCCGAACACCGCCGGAAAGAGATAGAGGAAGAACGTGGCGAGACCCTGGATGACGCCGCGATCCGCGGAGCTGAATCCGAGACCGCCGTCGGCGACGCTGTTGGTGAGGTACAGGGTGGAAACCGCGTAGAATCCGTACCACCCCATACGTTCGAAGATCTCCATGGTGTTGGCGGTCCAGAAGGAACGCGGGAACTGGCGCCAGATGGACGTTTGGGCCGACAGTGGAGCCTCCTTTTCCGGTTGCCGATTGGTGGTGAACGGCGTCTCGGGGAATAATAGACTATCGGAGCGCTTCGACATGGTGACGTTCATCTCACTGTTCCTGTGGCTGGTGGTCGACATGCAGCCGGTCCGGGTGGCGGTCGACCCCGGGGTCGCCACGGTGGAGATCCTCCTCGACGATCGCAGCATCGGCATCATCGACGGGCCGCCCTGGCAGCTGCAGTGCGATTTCGGGCCCACCCTGCGCCCGCACGAGTTGGTGGCGGTGGCCCGAAGTGAGGACGGTTCCGAGCTCGGGCGCGCCAATCAACTGGTCAACCTGCCCCGATCCGACGCGGAGGTGGAGATCGTCTTCCAAGCCGGGCCGTCGGGTGATCCGGAAGCGGTTCGGGTTGTCACCGAAAGTGGCGAGCGTCTGCAGCCGCTGGCGGTGTTCGTGACATTCGACGGCACGGCGCTCGCACGCGGTTCGGGGGGCCGGTTCAGGTTGCCTGACCATGATCCGCGGCTGATCCACATCGTCAGCGCCGAGGCTCATTTTCCGGATGGCGTGACGGCGCGGCAGGATGTGACCTTCGGCGGAACCTACGGCAGCAGGGTCGCAACCGAGCTCACCGCGGTGCCGGTGGTCGCCGACGAGTCCGAACGCCTCGAGCTGGCGGATCTGCGAGGGCTTTTCTCGGTCCGCGGCGTGCCGGCGAAGGTGGCGGCGGTGGAACGTCCGGGCGCCCGCCTCTATGTCGTTCGCGACCAGGGCGCGTGGCCGTACCTGCAACGGATGGGGTCTCAGGCGGATCAGCGAACCCGCGCCGTCAGCCGGCGCACGATGCAGCAGTTCAGGGATCTCTCCGCAGGTCAGGCTCACGTGGAGCTGGCGGCCGATACGGACTCGTTTCACCTCGTCCTCGCCAACCCGACCTATTCACGGGGGCTGATGCTGTTTCCGATCGGTCAGCCTCTCGACGTCAAACGCTGGGGCCTGCCGTGGCTCGTGACCCACGTGACGAGCCAGGAGGTTTCCGTCAAAGGCCAGAGACTGGCCGAAGCGGTTGCGGTGGCGGGGGTGCGCGCCGCCGGCGACGGAAGACCGCGCACGGTGGTGTTGGTGCTGTCGGAAAACCCCGTGGACGAGGGCATCTACGGCGCTGCTGCGGTTCAGGACTACCTGCGGGCGCTGCACGTGCCCCTGGTGGTGTGGTCCGTCAAACGAGGGGTCGCGGACGGGCCCTGGGGCCCGGTTTCCGATATCTCCGACTTCGGCAAGCTCACCAAGGTCTCGCGTCGCCTGCTGGCGGGTCTCCAGAGTCAGTGGGTGGTGTGGGTCGAAGGCAGCCACCTCCCGAGTGCAATCGGGTTGGCGCCCAACACCCTCGGTCTGGAGCTCGCGCAGTGACCGGGTGGTGGAGTCCGCCTATAGATCCAGCTCCTGCGGCATGATGCTGGTGCGGTTGCTCAACAGGTCTTCGACTCCCACCCAGAGCTTCTGGCGGCCGCCTTCGAGCTCGACGGTCAGGTCATACGAAAAGTAACCCCGGGCCCGGGCCTGGCTGATTTCGCGCGCCGGGACGGCGATCGGTGCGATCCCGCTTGCGGGCTCGGACTGGTTCCCGGCGGCGTCCTCGCTGAAGACGGTGACCGCCACCCGGCCGATAAACGAATCCCCCTGTTCGACCATCTCGAGGCGCCCGATGGGGATTTTCACCAGCACCTGCACCTGGACTCTCTTCGAGCCCGCAGCGCCCAGCTTCAGGCGCCCTTCGGGTTCACCGAGCTCGACGCGGACGGCGAGCGGGTTGGCGTCGCCTCCGAACAGCATGGCGGAGCGAAGCCGCGTCGCCGCGCGGTCGCTCGGCGTCCGATCCACATAGGTGCGGCGGTACTGGAGCTCGTAGGGGAGGTTCTTGCGCAGTTTGACCTCGATGGTGTGGGGGTTGCCGTCGCCGCTGTGGTCCGCGACGTAGGCGAGTGAGTAGTAGTGCTCGAGGGCTGCGGACACATCTTCGACGGCGCCGGTCGGGTCGGCGAAGAGGGCCTGGCCGCCGGTGTCGCCGGCGGCGGAGATGAGGAGGTCCTTGCGGACGCGCTCCATCCAGGGGCCGATGCTCTCCTGCCGGTTGTCCGACCCGAATGCATAGTTTGCATCGGAAAGAGCGGACGACGCATCCGGAGAGGTCGTTCCGGCGGATCCGGTGTCCACGGGCGAACGGTCGACGCTGTCGATCGCGGGCTCGGTCGAGTCTCCGGGCGTGTCGGCCCGGATGCCGGATGAGTCGACGGTGAAGAGGGTGAAGCCGAGATCGGAGGCTTCGGCGGCGAGCGCGGTCCACATGCCCTTCGCGGGGTACGTGGCGGCGTCGTTGGCAAAGTCGACCGACGCGTAGGCCGGCGCCCAGCGGGTGCTCGGGTGACCCGGCGTGAACGCGACCAGGACCTTGCGGGCATCGGCGTGCGCGTAGCGGGCCATGGTGGCGGACAGCGCGCCGGCGACCCGGCCGACCCGGCGTTCGAGCTCGTAGACGTACTCCTCGCTCCGCTGCTTGCGCTCATAGAAGTACCGGTCGCGGGTGCCGGTTACCGGCCCGTCCGACAGCCCCTGGGTAAAAGCGGCTTCGTGCTCCATGCCGCGGGGCGTGATGTTCGCGATGTCGTCGAGGGCCTCGAGCACCTGTCTGCGGTCTGAACTCCGGTCGACACCCGTGGTCAGCGAACCGTCGAAGGCCACGATCGAAACCTCCTCGCCGGGCGGTATCGATCCTCGGTACCGCTCGCGGAGGGCTGCGACCGCGCGGTCGCGTTCTCCCTTCCGCATCAGGTAGAGATCGAAGAAGTACACCATCTCCAGGCGTTGCGGCGGCGAGCCGGATGCGATCCCCGCGGCCGAGGGGTCGGCGGGATGTGCGGCCCGGTCGATCTCTGCGAAGTTCGAGATCTTCACCGAGCGTCCGTTTTCGAAGATCCGGAAGTCCTTCTCCGTCAACCCGGTGACCGCGTTTCCGGTGGTGGGATCGATGACCCGCACCGGAAGCTCGATGATGTTGACCGTGGCTTCGCCGGTGAACTGTGCCTCCTGGGCGTTCACGGTCGGAGCCAGTGCGGCGATGCCCGTCAACAGGAGGGTTGCCGTCCGGTGGGCGGTAGTTGTCATGGTGACCACTGATCTCCCTTCATGGGGACAACAACATCGTAACCGCGACGTATTGCAGTTCGGATTCCAGGTCGAGGGGGAGCCCCGCGGGATCGGCGTCAGCAAAAGTCCCGCCGACCGCTTTCGAGAGGCGGGCCAGAGGCGCGATCCCGGCCGCAAAAGCCTCGACCCGCAACAACCACCTCGCCGCTTCGACGCCTCTCACGCCGGGGAGCCTCGACTCGAGAGCCAGAACGGTGGCGGCGATCCGGTCGCTTCGACGAAGGCGGAATCGGTGCACCGCCTCGGGCGAAACGCTGCCGCCGAGGATGGCGCCGATCTGGCCGTACAGACCCACCAGGAGGGGGTCGCCGAGCAGGGTCGAAACCGTCAGTCGGGCAGCCTCGTCCGGGGTCAGAGGAGCCCGGTTTTCGCGCAGCCGCGCTGCGAGGGCATCGAGCCACAAACCGTGGTGCCGGTCGATGACCTCGAGCACGAGCTCTTCCCTGGTGCGGAAATAGAGGTAGACGGTGCCCTTGGCGATGCCGGCGAGAGCGGCGACGCGATCGACGTTGACGTCGTCGGGCGACCACCGTTTGAGGAGGGTTGCGGTCGCGTCCACAATCCGGCGGCGCCGCTCGGCCCGTTCGTCCTCCGTGATGGCTCGTTTTTTGCCCATGTTCTCTATAACTGACTATAAGTCATTTATTGTGTTCCGTGATCCCCGGGGCCGATTCCGCCGGGTCGGAGTGGTGGCGGCGACCGCCCCCGCCGCCGGCTGCGCCGCTTGACACCGGCCGCGATCGGGTGAAACATGAATGAGCACTCATTCATGAAACGGGGGAATCATGCCCGAGAGCGACACCATCCGAGAGTTGTCACCCCGCGAACAGAAATACCGCCGGATCCTGCGGGCCGCCATCGAGGTCTTCGCCTCGAAGGGATATTTCGGCGCACGGATGACGGACGTTGCGGAGGCGGCGCAGGTTGCGGACGGCACCCTCTACCTGTACTTCGACGGTAAGGAGCATCTCCTGATGTCGATCTTCGACGGCGTTCTCGGTCGCTTTATCGAACGCCTCGACGAAGAAATCGCCTCGATCGACGACCCGGTACAGAAGCTCTCCGTGATGATCCGACTGCATCTCGAAACCCTCGGCCGCGATCACGCATTGGCGCACGTTCTGCAAATCGAAACCCGTCATTCCCGGCGGTTCATGAGCCTGTTCACGCGTGGTAAACTCGGCGAGTATTTGAACCGGGTGCGCGACATTATCGAAGGAGGCCAGGAGGTGGGCGCGTTCCGCCGAGACATCAGTCCCGGATTGGCGACCAACCTGGTCTTCGGCGCCGTGGACGAGCTGGTGACGAGCTGGCTGCTGGCGGACAACCCGGGGGATCTCCTGCGGTACCACCAGCCGCTGGTTCGTATGCTCACCGACGGCATCGCACCCTGCCGAAACCACGGGGGGGAAGTTTGATGAGCGCACGTACGGTCCTCGACCTGTATCGAAGCGAGACGGAATCGCCGCGCGGAGAGCACTACTTCCACTACACGCTCGACGGTCATGTCGCGCTGAGCACGGCCGAGTTTCTCGCCCGGACCGCGGGTCTTGCGAGCGGGCTCGAGAAGATCGGCATCGGCCGCGGCGACCGGGTCATGCTCTTGACCGACAACCGACCCGAGTGGCATATGGTGGACCTCGCCGCCATCGATCTCGGCGCCGCGGATGTTCCGGTGTACGGAACCCTGACGCCGGCGCAGATCGCCTACCAGGTCAGGGACTCGGGTTCGGTCGCCGCGGTGGTCGAGAACGCCGACCAGATGGCGAAGTTCCTCGAAATCCGCGGCCAGTGCCCGGAACTGCGACACCTCATCCAGATCGAGGGCCCGTGTTCACCTGGGATCCTGCCGCTTGCCGAGGTCATCGACTCGGGGCGTTCGGGTGAATCCGAGGATCTTTTCTGGCAGCGGGCCGAACGCGTCGAACCGAACGATCTGCTGACCCTGATTTACACGTCGGGCACCACCGGCAACCCGAAGGGCGTCACCCTCACTCACGAAAACCTGGTGCAGAACGTCCTTCCGTCAGCCGAACGGGCGGTGGTCGACCCCGGTGACTTCTGCCTCGAGTTCCTGCCGTTGTGCCACGTGTTCGAACGGATGCTCGGCTACCTCTACATGTACCGCGGCGTGACCAAGGCCTACTGTTCGGTCTACCACGTGGCCGATCTGTTGACCACCATCAAACCGACCGTGTTCGCCAGCGTGCCGCGGATCTATGAGAAGGTCTACGACAAGGTGATGGGGAAGGTGGCGAACGCACCGGCCGTCCGCAGGGCCCTCTTCAACTGGGCGCTGGCGACCGGCGCCAGGGCCTATCCGCGCCAACTCGCGGGCCAGCCCTCCGGCGGTCTGCCGATGGCGCTCGCCGACAAGCTCGTGCTGTCAAAAGTGCGTGAAGCGCTCGGTGGAAGACTGCGGTTCTGCGTCTCCGGCGGCGCGCCGCTGCCGCTGTTCATCAACGAGTTCTTCCACTCCATCGGTATCCGGATTCTCGAGGGCTACGGCCTGACCGAGACCTCGCCGGTGGTGGCTGTCAACGGTATCGCCAGCGGAGAAACGAAGCTCGGAACCGTGGGCAGAGCGATCTCCAACGTCCAGGTAAAGATCGCCGGCGACGGGGAGCTCTGCGTCAAGGGGCCGTCGGTGATGAAGGGCTACTGGAACCTCCCCGAGAAGACGGCCGAGGTCTTCGACAAGGACGGCTTCTTTCTCACGGGTGATATCGCCGAGCTCGACGACGAGGGATTCATCCGCATCACCGACCGCAAGAAGGACATCATTGTCACTGCCGGCGGCAAGAACATCGCTCCCCAGCCCATCGAGGCCGAGCTCAAACGCTCACCGCTGGTGGACAACGCGGTCGTGATCGGTGACCGCCGCCCCTACCTGGTGGTGTTGTTGTCGCCGAGCGTCGAAGGTCTCGAAAAGTGGGCGGCGGACGAAGGTATTGCCTACGAGTCGACAGAACAGCTGACAGCCAACCCGAAGGTCCTCGCGATCTTCGACGAGGTCGTGAGGAACACCAACGCCGATCTCGCGGGCTACGAACAGATCAAAAAGCACGCGGTGCTGCCGCTGATGCTCTCGATCGACGACGGGACGCTGACGCCGACGCTCAAGGTCAGACG
This sequence comes from Candidatus Sulfomarinibacteraceae bacterium, assembly GCA_963823345.1. Lineage (GTDB taxonomy): Bacteria > Acidobacteriota > Thermoanaerobaculia > Thermoanaerobaculales > Sulfomarinibacteraceae > Sulfomarinibacter. The sequence goes on along the minus strand of CAWGLE010000003.1, from coordinate 271,843 downwards.
CCGGGTGGTGGAGAAACAGTACACCGAACTGATCGAACGTCTGTACGCAGGCTGACCCGGCCCGCGGGCCGCTCGATCACACGGCGTTGCGAAGCCGTTCGACAACCACCAGGGTCGCGTCGTCCTGGAGCGGCGCGCCGCCGGTGTGGGCATCGACGGCTTCGAGAATCGCGTCGCACAATCCGTCCGCCGTTGGATTCGCGACCGACGCCACGACCGCGGCGACGCGATCGACACCGAACTCTTCGTCGTCGCCATCCTCGGCCTCGGTCAGTCCGTCCGTGAACAGTACGACCACGTCTCCCGGGTTGAGGAGAGCGGCGGACTCGGAGTAGGTCGCCGCCTCGAGAATACCGAGCGGCAGACCGCTGCTGTTGATCTGCTCGACGGTTCCGTCGACACGTCGGACGAGCAACGGCAGATGACCCGCGTTGATCGCCCGCATTCCTCCATCGGGGTCGATTTTCACCATGCCGAAGGTGGCGAACCGATTATCCGCGGTGGCGCTTGCGAGGTAGCGATTGATGCGCCCGGCCAGATCCGCGAGGTCGTCAGCGGTTCCCGCCAGGAGCCGGACCGACGCGTGGACGCCGGACGCGATCATCCCGGCGCCGACCCCTTTGCCGGAAACATCCGTGACCGTTGCGATCAGCGCTCCATCGGTGAGGAGTACGTCATACGTGTCTCCCGCCACCTGCCGGCTCGACGAAGAGCGCGCCGCCAGACGGAAGCCCTCGAATGCGGGGTATTTCTGCGGGTGGAGGTGGGACTGGATCACCGCCGCCATCTCGATTTCCCGTTTCATCCGTTCGCGTTCGAGCGATTCACGGGTGAGGCGGACGTACTCCAGGGCGACGGTGACCTGGACTGCGAACAGCTCGAGCAACCGCACGTCGTTGGCGGCAAAAGGTTCGGTGCCCGCGCGGGCCTCCTTGTCGGCGGTGACCAGCACGCCGAGCGTTCCCGAGTCGGAGGTCAACGGCAGGGCCACGAGATCATCGCGGTAAAGACCCTGCTGCCACGCCGAGGCCAGTTCCTCCGTACTGAGGCGGTGCGGTCCGAATCCGCCGGCGTTTTCCGCGGTGTCGGGCGAATCTCCCAGGTGCAGGTGAGCGCTGCGCACGCCGAGCAGGGCGACAAGGTGGCTGATGAGCTCTTCCGCGAGCTCTGTGGTGTCGAGAATGCCGCCGATGCCGGTGGCGATCGACCGGATGGCCTCGAGTTCCCACAGGTGAAACCGCTCGTCAAACCTGGTGCGCTTGAGCTCCTCGCGGAGTTGCCAGGCGCTGAGCCCCAACCGGGTGGCGCCGAGCGCGGCTTCGTCGAGGCGTTCGAGGTGGAGCAGGCGCAAGCACCAGCTGTCGTTGTCCGACCCGAACGGGATCTCGCTCCAGCCGTCGGTCGCTTCTTCCACCTGTGCCGAAACCGTCCGCGGCCACCGCGCTACGGCGGTGGCGTTGCGACGGAGCACTCCGGCGCGCGAACCGGTTTCCTCGACCACCGCCCGGAGCAGTTCCTCCGGGAGGTCGGGGCCGGCGCGACCGCTGAGTGCGATGTCAGCAAGACGCAGGAGATCAGACAGATGCATCTCCCTTGAGTGCCGCGTGGGCGGTTTCGCGATCCGGGTAGATCGAGGCGTACTGCACCAGACCCATGATTTCGAAGGTCTTGGAAATCGTCGGCGTGAGGTTGCAGAACGCGAGCCTGCCCTGCTCATCCATCAGCTTCTCGAGGATTTCGAGAAGAATCGACACTCCGATCGAGTTGATGATGCGGGTGCCCTCGAGATCGATGAGGAGGGTCGTGAAACCCTGGCCCATCAGCTCGGTGGCGGCATCCGCGATGGCCTGCCCGCCCTCGTTGTTGATGTACCCGGCGGCTGAAATCAGGCCCACGCTGTCGCCGAGAAAATCCCTCGTAATTTTGATCCGCTCTTCGCTCATGGTGCACTCTCCACATACTTCCGCATCGATACCACAGTCTTGCCTGGAGAGGATTCGATCTGCACCTCGTCCATCAGCTCCCGGATCAGCGTCAACCCCCAGCCCCGCTTCGATGCGCAACCGAGGACCCGTGATGGACTGTTCTTCGGCGCCCGCTCAGGGTTGAAGCCCTGCCCGTGGTCCTCGACTTCGATGATCAGACAGGAACTCCCGTCGTGGTTGCCGCTGCGCAGGCGAACGGTAACCGGTCCGCCACCGTGCTCCATGGCGTTGAGGCAAGCCTCGACCATGGCGACGCTGGCGGCCTCGACGCGAGTCTGATGCATCCCGAGGGCCATCCCCAGGGTTTCTACGGCCTTGGCCGCCACCAGTTCCACGTTGGGCACCACCGGAAGGTGCAGCACCACCTCCATGATGAGCCTACAACTGTAGCAGAACTTGCGTCAGCGTCCACGCCAGTTTGAGTTGTCGAATGGGAGAATCTACGCCGAGGAAGAATGCCTGGAGGGCGGCCGCACCGAACCCCGTGATCACGGCCGCGGCCGAATATCTCTGGACTGCCAGTGATCGCATCAAACAACCTCCGCTGCACAGCATGGCAATATGCGTGCCAGCGTCGGTCGTTGGTGCGAGGTGTCGAACTTGTAGTGATTTGCATCATTCAGTGTGAATTTCTAGATCATATTTTTCTAAGTAATTCTTTTAATGTCACTTAGAATGACTGTCGCGTTTTGCATCTTTTGATGCAAATTGCTGCAGCTTGCGATACAACGTGGTCCGGTCGATGCCCAGGATCCCGGCTGCCTGCTGCCGATTGCCGCCGACGGTCTCCAATACCTGTTCAATGTGATGGCGGACGAGGTCGTCCAGCGACCCCAGGACGCCGGACGTTGAGGGCTTCCGCCCCTCGATCTCCAACCGCAGATCGTCCACCGAGATCGTGTCGCCGGGCGCCAGTGCGACGGCGGCCTGGATCGAGTTTTCAAGCTCGCGCACGTTGCCCGGAAAAGGGTGGCTCATGAGCGCGGCGAGGGCGTCTCGCGAGAGCGACAGCGCCGGTCGGTTGAAACGCTCGCCGTACATTTCGAGAAAGTGGCGGGCGAGCAGCGGGATGTCCGATCGTCGCTGCCGGAGTGGTGGCACCTCGACCACGACCACCCGCAGACGGTAGTAGAGATCACGGCGGAATTCGCCCTCCTCCACCATGGATTCGAGATCGCGATTGGTCGCGGTCACGAGATGGATATCCACCGGGATGCGCTCCCGTCCGCCCAGGCGCTCGAACTCGCGCTCCTGGACCACCCGCAAGAGTTTGGCCTGCAGCGCCAGCGAGAGATCGCCGATCTCGTCGAGAAACAGGGTGCCGCCGTCGGCGAGCTCGATCTTGCCGTGGCGCCGCTGCACACCCGTGGCGACACCCTCCTCGATGCCGAACAACTCGGATTCGAGCAGCGATTCCGGCAGAGCCGCGCAGTTGAGTGGGACAAACGGTCCGGTTGCGCGTTCGGAAAAAGAGTGGAGCAGCCGGGCGACCCGCTCCTTGCCGACCCCGGACTCCCCCCGGAGCAAAACGTTGACACCGGTGGGCGCGGCCCGCCGCACCAGCTCCAGCATCTCTTGAATCTGCGGCGACTCACCCACGAAGCCCTCACGCAGCGCCACTCCGCGCAGGGCGCGGTTCTCGTCCGCCAGCCGCTGGCGCTCGCGCTCGATGGCATCGACCCTGCGGGCGGTGGCAACCGCGGTCGCCACCATGCTGGCCATCGACAGCAGGAACCGGGCATCGCCGTCGGAAAAATCCGCCCGCCCTTCGCGGGTTTCCTTGTCCGCCAGGACCACCATGCCCAGCAACCGTTGCTGCCACAACATGGGTGCGGCCAGCAGGTCGAACGGCGGTTCCGCGGCAGAGCGCCGCGCCCGCGCGACGTTGCCGGCGGCGAGGTCCTCGAGCAGGTGAGTGTCAAAAAACGACCGCACCACCTCGACGTTCTGCGGCAGGTGCTCGGAGTGGACGATGGCTTCCCGGCCGCCGGCGTGGAGCGTACAGACGAGGCCCGCCCCGGCGTCCAACGTGCCCACCGCACGCTGCAGCAGCTCTTCCACGAGTTCTTCCTCGGACAGAACGCCGCCGATGGTCAGCGAGAGATCGACCAGGGTTTCGAGCTGCAGCCCGCGCCAGTTGCGGTCGAAGGAATCCATGCCACGCCCAGTGTAACCCGTGCGGTGGAGGCGCCTCGCATCCTCTCGGGCGGGGCCGCCGGTCGGTACGAACCGAAAAGGAAACGGCCCGCGCCAATCGCGGGCCGCCTCGAAAGGTCGTGGGAGGGTGGTCCACGCCTGTTGCTTGCGTGCTTACTTGGTCTTCTTGGGCTTTTTGGGCTCCTTGCCCTCGGGTTTGGGATCCTCGCCCTGATTCTTGTCTTTCTGGTCTTTGAATTTGAAGGGATCGTCCTCGCCGGGGAGGACCACGGTCGGTGCGTCCTGGTCCGTCGCATAGACGTAATTCGCGAGCTCGCCGTGGTTGTGGGCGCAGAAGACCACGAACTTGATGTCCATGCCCGGGCAGCGCGGCGAGTTGCCGGGGTTGTCCTCGTCGCAGCCGTCGAGGTCGTTGCCGTGGCCCTTGTTGGCATCCTGATCGTCGACGATGTAGTAGTACTCGCCATCCTCGGCTTCACCGAATCCCTCGCCCCAGAACTGATCGGGGGTCGGGATGTAGCGGCCGTCCCCGAGGTTGTAAGCCACCGCCTTCATCAGGTCGAGCTCCGCCTTGCACTTGGCGAGCTCTGCCTTCTGAAATTCGTGGAAGACCTGTGGAATGACGACGCCGGCCACGACCGTGATCACGGCGATCGAGACCATCACCTCGACGGCGGAAAAGCCGCGCTGCCGACGTTTCGTGTTCTCGAGGGTGGACGTCCGGGTAGATGTTTTCGTGCTCATAATTGCCTCCCGCGCTCCACTATGGCAAGAACGATGCCACATCTGAAACGCGGTTTTTGGGGCGATTCTGTATCAAGTCAATACGATCTGTCGCAGCAGGTGTATCGTTTTGGGCTTTGAATATCCGGTCGAGCCGGTATGTCCCGTGTCGAGGCATACCGGGAACATCTAACGCCGGCGCCGGTGCACAGGGGGTTGACGCGGTCAGAGGGGGGCGGCAGATGTGTTTTGGATTTGAACAAAAACCCAGGATGACGCCGTGCGAGTCGCTCCGGTCGGTCGTCCTTCGTGATCCGGAAGGTACGGTCTTCGTTCAGAAAGGGCGGAAAATGATCTCGCCGTTCGGTTACAATGCGCGGCCGAGCGACTGGATGGGGAGTGTCCGTGGCTGTTTCAGGACGAGTTCGAGGGGTCGGTGTGGCGGTGCTGTTCGCGTGTGCCGGCGTGGTGTGGGTGGTCCCGGCCGGCGCTGAGACCCCGCCGTCGATTGTGATCATCACGGTGGACGCTCTACGCGCCGACCATCTCGGCAGTTACGGGTATCGCAGGGACACCTCACCGAATATCGACCGGCTGATGAGGGGCGGTCTCCGATTCGAGCGGGCCTGGACGCCCGAACCGCTCACCGGCCCCGCGATGTGTTCGATGATCACCGGTCTGTCTCCCCACCAGCATGCGGCGACGCGCAACGGGCTCCGGATGCAGGAAGACTTGAACTCGCTGCCGAAGATCCTGGCGCAACACGGCTATGCGACCGCGGCGATCGTCGGAACCTGGACGTTGAAGGACAACCTCACCCTCCTGGGCGAGCACTTCGACACCTATGGGGAGAGGCTCGAGCGACGGCGCTGGTTCGGGATCCTCAACTCGGAAGCCACCAGCGAGGACGTCACCGACGACGCTCTCGAGTGGTTGGAGGCGGACCGTCGGCGGAAACCGGATCACCCGTTCCTGCTGTGGGTTCACTATATCGAGCCGCACGCACCCTACCGCTTTCACCAGGAGTACGGCGAGCGGCTCGGCGTCAATGACGACAGGCTCACCAAACGGGATCGGTACGACACCGAGATTGCGGCGGTTGACGCATCCATCGGGCGGCTGCTGGAGGGCGTCCGGAAAGCTGTCGACGACCAGAGTGTGGTGATCGTGTTCACCGCCGATCACGGTGAGAGCCTCGGGGAGCACGGGTATTGGGGGCATGGTCGAAACCTCTACGAGCCGTCGTTGAGGATTCCTCTCGCGCTTGTCTGGAAGGGCCGGATTCCCGCCGGCAAGCTGGCGTCGCGGGCCACTCTTCTGGACATTGCGCCGACCCTGCTCGAGCTTGCAGGGTTCGAGCCGCCCGAGGGTCTTCCGGGGAGGAGCTGGGCGGAGAATGCGCGCAGGGGCCAGGAACCCCCTCCGGGTGGCGTCAGTTATTTCCAGACCCATCGCGGAGCGGTCCACGGCGGCACGCACGACAGCGACAAAAAGCGATCCAAAGGGCTGTTGTCGGTCGCTATCATTTCCGACGACCGCAAAGAAATACTCGGTATCGAGCCACAGGATCACCAGCTCTTTGATCTCGCTCGGGATCCGGGAGAGCTTCACAACCTCGTACCACCGCAGACCCAGCCGTCGGACGGTCTCCTGTCGTGGCTGGTTGAGGTTTCAACGGGGTTGCAGGCCCTCGACCGGTTGGCGACCCAGAGCCTCGATGCCGAGACCGTCGAGCAGCTCCGGGCCCTCGGTTATCTCGAGTGAATTCTAAGAGATGAGTTCGTAGAGGGCGGCCCGAAGCTGCCCCATCTGCGAGGCGCCGAGCCGTTGTCCGATCAGACTGATCCCATAAAGAGCACCCATCGCCAGGGCTCCCAGCGGCGCACTGACGAGCGCCCACGGCGTCGTTTCCATCGCCCACTGTGCGTATCCCCAGGTCAGTCCGACCAGAAGGGCGAACCCGAGGCCGAAGGCCAGGAACAGATAGAGCGTCCAGATATTGGGGTGCGGCGCGAAGCGGCCGCGCACGACGGCTCCCCGGCCGCCCTCGCGCACGGTGACGCTGAGCCACGGCGACCACACGCGGCGCTCGTTTTCGGGAACGAACAGTTCGGCGTGCGGACCGACTGAGATGCCGACGCATCCCGTGCACTGCGGCAGACGACGCCGCAACCGCTGCATCAGCAGGGTCGGATCAAGATCAACCTCGATATCGAATGACGGACGAACCTGGGGGTTGGGCATGATGATTTTTGCTACCGATTCCTGGTCGCATCTTACACGAAGGGCGGTGTGGCGATTCGGGAATAGCCGGACGATGCGTGTGCGTTCTTAGGGAACCATGGCCGTGACGTACAATCGGGTCGCCAAAAACCGTCACGCGACACACATTACGAGGCAGAGGAGATCGCCATGCTCAACAGACGCAAGGTCAAAGGATCCAACGGAGTCAAAGTCAGTTTTGTCCTCGATATCGATGATCCCAGGTTGCCGGCGTCGGTGGTCGGTGAGTTCAACGCATGGAGTCCCGGCGCCGATCGTTTTGTCCGACGCAGCAACGGAACGGCGAGTGCCGTGGTGTTGTTGCATCAGGGTCAGGCCTACCGGTTTCGTTATCGCAGCGACGACGGCGAGTGGTTCAACGAGCAGGAGGCGGACGGTTACGAGCCTAACGCCCACGGCACCGTCGACTGCGTCGTCGTGACGTAAGGGCTTGTTGGATTTCGGATTTCGGATTTCGGATTTCGGAATTTCCACCCGCCCACCCCCGAGCTCTGCACTTGAGGGCCGTACCTGAGGGATGTACCTGACGGTTGCGCACAAACCAAACGCCGCCCGAGGGGCAGGGGCGGGGTGCAGGACGAGTCGAGGCTGTGCATACAAGCGCCCGAATGGCGCGGAGAGTATGGCGGGGCCGACGAGACTCGACCACGGAGGGGCAGGGGCGGGTGGTGCAGTGACGAGTCGAGGACCCCTGGTGCATAACAAAGGCCGCCCGAATGGGCGGCCGACTTAATAACATGGCGGGGCCGACGAGACTCGAACTCGCGACCTCCGGCGTGACAGGCCGGCGTTCTAACCGACTGAACTACGACCCCGCATGGTAGTGGCCCGGAGTTGGTGGGAGGTGGGGGACTTGAACCCACGACCCCCTGCGTGTAAGGCAGGTGCTCTAGCCACTGAGCTAACCTCCCGAACGGAAGACCGTTGGGATCGTCATGGTAGAGGGCAATACTTCGTGTGTCAAGCCTGGCGGATGACCGCCGAAGAGATCCGGCCGGAGGGTTGACCGCGGCGCGATCGCGCGCCGATCTGATGGTGGCTTCGGCAGCTTTCGGTGATTCCGCGCACCGGATGCCTCGCTTTACAAGGCAACGCCGGATGCAATATTCTGTGGCCATGGCCGACACCCACGAGATCTTGCGCCTGGCACAGTGGATCGCTCGCCAGGAAGGCGGCGCTGCGCGACTGCGCTGGGACAGCGGTGAGCTGATCATCAGGGTCTACAACGGCCGCATCAGGTTCGTCGAAGGCATCGACACCGGCGCGCTGTGTCGTCGGTTGAGTTGTGAGCCGATCGGACGCATCGACCTTCTCGAAGAGGCGCGCGAACTCGCCGGCAACGGGCAGATCGCCGAAACCTACGCGATGGGTGCGGCCAAGGAACTTCTGCAGCAACATCTCAAAAAGTGGCTTCTCGACCCGCGCCGCGAACTCGAGATCGTCGAGGGCGAGCCCGACGCGGTGACCGGGGCGACGATCTCCATCACCCACACGCTGGTGGAATTGGTGCTGTCAGACACTTCCGGCTCGATCTCGTCCGTCATTTTGCCGGATCTCGACGTGCTGCTGAGCAGGGCGCCCAACTTCATCGAGCTGTACTCGCCGTTGAGGTTGTCGGAGGACGCCGATCTGATCGTGTCCAAGATCACCGGAGAACGGACCGCACGGGAGGTGGCGGGGCGGTCCGAGCATGCCCTCGAAGAGGTCTCCCGGTTGTTGGCTGCGCTGGTGGTCACGGGCATTTTGGAGCCGGAACCGGAGTTGGTGGTTGACAGCGAGGTCGACCTGTTGCCGGCTGAAGGGTATTCCGACTCGCCACGACGACGAATCCCGGTCAGTTGGATCGTCGGCAGCGCGGCGCTGTTGCTGATCATCCTTTTGGCGATCGCCTGGATGGTCACTCGCTCCGGCGGCGACGCCTCCGCCGCAGGCGGGCAACCAACGGGACGTCACTGGGCGCTGGTTGTCGACATGGGCTGCGAACCACCGGATCTGCAACGGGTCCTCAAGAAGGCCGATCAGCACCCTGATTCGGTGCGCCCGGTGGCGGCCGATTCGAGCGGCGGCCAACCCTGTTGGCAGCTGGTGTGGGGTCAATTCAGCAGTCGCGACGCGGCCCAGAAAGCGGCCAGCCAGATTCCCGCCACCCTTCGACGGCAGGGTTTCGAACCCCATCCCATCGAGCTCACCGGCGACGAGGCAAGGCCGTCCGCGGCATCGGGCGGGTGAATTCGTGGGCGCGACGGCTGCGCTGAATCCTTTGCCGACGCTGATGGCGGAGCTGGCGGCGGCCCGCGCGACCGGCTCGCTGGAGGCGGTGACGGGCACCAGCACTCGCGAGATTCTCTTTACAAACGGCGAAATTCGGGCGGCACGTTCCCAGCTGGAAGAGGAAAAACTCGGGATGTGGCTGGTGGGCCGCAGCAAGATCAGCGAGGATGACCGTGCGCTGGTCCTGCTCGCCCAGGGCGGCGGCGCTTCGCCGCCGTTCGGACACATCCTCGTGGCGAGGGGTTATATCTCCGCCGACGAGCTCGAGCGCGAGCTCCAGGAATTGGCTCTCACCATCATCCGGCGAGCCGCGGCGGCGCCCAGAACCACCTGCCGGTTTGTCGAAGGCGGTGGCGAGGGTCAACTCGACACCCTGCCAAACGTCGTCACCTCGCAGATCATCCTGACCGCGGCCCGCGAGTTCTCGGACATCGAGGCCATCCGGAAAGTGATCGGCCCGCCGGCGCGACGGGCGGTTCTTTCGCCGTCGTTCAAACAGATGGTCGAGGAAGTCGAGCTGACCCCCACCGAGGGCTTTCTGCTGAGCCGTCTCGATGCCGCGAAGAACATTGCGGAACTGGTGCGGCTCTCATCGCTGCCTGAGGCCCAGCTGTACACCACGCTGTACACGTTGATGCTGTCGGGAACCGTCATCATCGAGGGTGACGGGGCTCCCGATGTGAAGCCTCCGGATCCGCACGATGATGTCGAGATCGAAGTGGCGATCGCGAACGACGTGCGCGGTGAAGAGGCCACCGGCGACCACGGCGACTTCAACGAGCGTCAAATCGAAGAACGCAAGTACATCCGCAAGCTCTCGGAAGCCGTCACGAAGGTCGATCACTACAAGGCTCTCGGTCTGCAACGAACCGCCAACCCCGCCGAGATCAAAGACGGGTGGACGAACATCCGGGAACGGTTCTCCCCCGAGGCTGCCGACAGACCCCACCTCAGAGATATGGTCGGGCATCTGGAGCGGATCGTCGAGCGCGGGCGGGCAGCCTACGAGGTGCTCTCCTCGCACAAGGCCAGGGAGCGCTACGATCGGATCCTGAAGACCGTCGACGCCGAGAGCCACAAGATCGACTCGTCAAAACGGGGGTCGGTCGACCCCAAGGCGCGCAAGGAGCTCGTCGAAGCCAACCTCAAACGGGCTGACGAACTGATCAGGGACAACGAGTTTTATCTCGCGATCCAACTCCTCGAGCGAGCGTGTGCTCTTGATCCACGACCGGGTGAGCTGCTCAAGCTCGCGCGGCTCCTCCAGCGCAATCCGCTGTGGGCCAATCGCGCCCTGGCCTGCCTGCGGCGGGCCATCGAGGCCGATCCCAAGCATGTCGACTCGTGGCTCGAGTTGGCGGATTTCTGGCGCCGCCGCAACCACGTCGAGCGGCAGCGCAAATCGCTCGAGCGCGCGCTGGCGATCCAACCCGACAACGAGGCCGCCAACCGGATGTACAAAGAAATCGCCGGGGCGCGCGAGCTGCAGCGGCTGCTGCGGCGGGCACGCCAGATGCGCTGACGATGCCGATCGCGGTCGACGGCAACAACCTTCTCCACCGCCTCCCGCCGGCACAACGCACCCGGGCCGAAGTACGCAGGCGGGTGCTGGAAATCGTGCGCAACGAGACCATTCAGGTGATCGTCGTTTTCGATGGTCCGCCCCCCGGGGGCTCTCCGGCGACCGAGCACCTCGGCCGTGCGACAGTTCGATACTCCGGCGCCGTCGCCGCTGATGACGTGATCGTCGGGCTCATCCCCGGCGGACGAGACGCCTCGCAATGGGTGGTCGTGACCGATGACCGCGCCCTCGGCGCCCGTGCACGCGCCATGGGCGCCGGCGTGCGGACTTTGGCCGAGTGGCGCGGTCGCCGTCGGCAGGGCACCCGAACCGATGTCCAACCGCGGCTGTCGTCGCGCGAGATCACCGAGTGGGAAGAGTACTTTTCGACCCGCGACGAAACCGACGATTCCTGACATCCGGGGATCCGAATGCGGTTTCCGGGGTTGGCAGGTTGTCGGGGGAGGGGGTACACTCCCGCGGCGATGAACGGCAATCCCGCAACCTGGACCGGGCGCGTCCTGCGGGTCAAGGGAGGGTTGAGATGACCGATATCTTGCGTGAAATGAAGAAGTTCTTTTCTGACCTCGGGCTCCACCTGGAGCTCGGGATCAAGGACTCGAATCTCGGGGCGTGTACTGGAGAGTGGATCACGCCGGACGAGGAGAACCTGCTGGTCTCGGTCAATCCGTCCGACGGAGAGCCCATCGCTTCCATCGTCCAGGCCGACGAGGCCGCCTACGAGAAGGTGGTGGCAGCGGCTGCTGCTGCCTTCGAAACCTGGCGCATGATGCCGGCGCCGGCGCGCGGCGATGTCGTCCGCGATCTCGGCAACGAGCTGCGGATCTTCAAGGAGCCGCTGGGACGCCTGGTGTCACTCGAAATGGGCAAGATCCTCTCCGAGGGCCTCGGCGAGGTGCAGGAAATGATCGACATGTGCGACTTCGCCGTCGGACTGTCGCGCCAGCTCTACGGTCCCAACATGATGTCGGAGCGGCCGCGTCACCGGATGTACGAGCAGTGGCACCCGCTCGGAGTCGTCGGCATCATCACCGCCTTCAACTTCCCGGTGGCGGTGTGGGCGTGGAACGCGGCACTGGCGGCGGTGTGCGGCAACACGATGGTGTGGAAGCCCTCGTCGGACACGCCCCTGACGGCGGTCGCGGTCCAGCACATCTGCAACCGGGTGATGCAGCGGCACGGGCTGCACGGGATCTTCAACCTGGTCATCGGCCCCGGCCGGACTGTGGGCGAGCGGATGATCAACGACCCGCGGGTCCCCCTGATCTCGTTCACCGGCTCCACCAACATGGGCCGTCACGTCGCCGAGGTCACGGCCCGCCGCTTCGGCCGCAGCATCCTCGAGCTCGGCGGCAACAACGCCATCATCGTGGCGGAGGACGCCGACATCGAGCTCGCAGTGCGCGCGATCCTGTTTGCCGCGGTGGGCACCGCCGGGCAGCGCTGCACCAGCCTGCGGCGCCTGTTCCTCCACACCAGCATTTCCAAGAAGGTGATCGATCGCCTCCTCAAGGCCTACCCCTCGATCACCATCGGTAACCCCCTCGACGACGGTGTCCTGATGGGGCCGCTGGTCAATGAGCGCGCCGTCGACGACCACTTCGCGGCCCTCGAGGCCGTCCGCGAACAGGGCGGGGAGATCCTGTGCGGCGGCGGCCGTCCCGCCGGCCCCGGCTTCTTCGTCGAACCCACACTCGTCAAGGCGAAACCGGATCTCGCCATCGCGCGCGACGAGACCTTCGCGCCGATCCTCTACATCTTCGAGTTCTCGGACTTCGACGAAGCCATGACCATGCACAACTCGGTGGTTCAGGGCCTCTCGTCGGCGGTCTTCACCGAGAGCATCCGGACCGCCGAGCGCTTCCTCTCCCACGAGGGCTCGGACTGCGGCATCGCCAACGTCAACATCGGCACCTCCGGCGCCGAGATCGGCGGCGCCTTCGGCGGCGAGAAGGAAACCGGCGGCGGCCGCGAGGCCGGGTCGGACGCGTGGAAGGGCTACATGCGCCGCCAGACCTGCACCATCAACTGGGGCGGTCAGTTGCCGCTCGCCCAAGGCGTCAAGTTCGACGTGGAGTAGGGGACTCCCGGGGGCCGAAACAGCCGGTCGATGGGACAGGTCGGACGGTGGGCGAGCGGCGACGCACCACCGCCAGCGAGCGGCCGATGGCCGGCCTCCGCCCACCCTTCCTTTCCGGCCGTCGTCCGCAGATCGCTGCCGGCGGCGGGTTGGCCGCTCGCCCAAGGCGTCAAGTTCGACGTGGAGTAGGGGACTCCCGGGGGCCGAAACAGCCGGTCGATGGGACAGGCCGGACGGTGGGCGAGCGGCGACGCACCACCGCCAGCGAGCGGCCGATGGCCGGCCTCCGCCCACCCTTCCTTTCCGGCCGTCGTCCGCAGATCGCTGCCGGCGGCGGGTTGGCCGCTCGCCCAAGGCGTCAAGTTCGACGTCGAGTAGGGCTGGCTTGGGCCCGGGGCAGTGACCGGTCGCCCCGCGACCCGGGAATGAGGCTATGAGGTGGAGGACACCATTGCCTCCCTGCCCCAAGCCCCTTTCACACTGCTACCATGGGGGCCATGGAAGGCACGGTCCTGATCATCGATGACGACGCCGGTGTGCGGAAGGTCCTGCGGCGCATTCTGAGCGGAGCGGGCTACGAGGTGGAGGAGGCGAGCGACGCCTTCCGGGGGCTCGAAGAGCTCGACGCCAACCCGCCCGACGCCGCCCTTCTCGACATCAAGATGCCGGGGATGGACGGTTTGTCGCTGCTCGAAAACCTCCACCAGCGGGGGCTCGAAATTCCGGTGGTCATCCTCACCGGTCACGGCGACGAGTTCACCTCCAGCCAGTGTCTGGAGGCCGGCGCCGCCGGCTATCTGACGAAGCCGCCCGATCGAGCCGACCTGCTGCTGGCGGTGCGGGGGGCAGTCGCCCAGGGACGCATTGCGCGGGCCGGTGTCGCCGCCGTGGAACCACCGCCGCTGCTCGGCGAGAGCTCGGCGATCCGCCAGTTGCGGGACGAGATCGCCCGGGTCTCGCCGTCGCACGCCACGGTCATGGTGCAGGGAGAGTCCGGCACCGGCAAGGAGTTGGTGGCGAGGCGCCTCCACCACCTCTCGGGTCGCGCCAGAAAGCCCTTTGTCAGGGTCAACTCGGCGGCGATCCCCGAGGAACTCATCGAGTCCGAGCTGTTCGGCCACGAGAAGGGCTCGTTCACCGGAGCCCACCGGCGCCAGGTGGGTAAGTTCGTGCAGGCCGACGGCGGCACCATCTTTCTCGATGAGGTCGGCGACATGAGCCTCAAGACCCAGGCCAAGGTCCTCAGGGTGCTGCAGGACGGAGAGGTCGAGCCGGTGGGCGCGGGACAGACCTTCCAGGTCGACGTCCGGGTGATCGCCGCCACCAACAAGGACCTCGTGGCCGAGGTCCGGGCAGGCAGATTTCGCGAGGATCTCTTCTACCGGCTCGCAGTCGTGGTGCTGCGGACCCCGCCGCTTCGCGAACACCCGGAGGACATTCCGCCGCTCGTCGCCCATCTCACCAGTCAATTCTGCCGCGAGTACAACCGCCGCCCCAAGAACTGGAGCAACGAGGCCCTCGGCCAACTCGTGCGACACGCCTGGCCGGGCAACGTGCGCGAGCTCAAAAACGTGGTCGAGCGCGCGGTCATCATGGAGCTCGACGACACCGTGCAACGGGTCGACCTGCCATCGCAGCCAGCGGATGGCGCCGTTGACTCGCTGCTCGATATCGGCTCGCTGGCCGAGTTCCAACGCCAATCCGAGATCGCCTATCTCCTGCACCACCTCGAACGCAACGGCTGGAACGTCGCCGCCACGGCGCGGGTCATCGGGACACCGCGGTCGAACCTCTACAAGAAGATGCGCGCCTACGGCATCGAGCGGGAGGCCGATTGAGCGAGCCGGTGACGATTGCCGAGCTCACCGAATGCGGCGCCCACCAGCACGGCCATTTCCTGTTGTCGTCGGGGCTCCACTCGGGCGACTATCTGCAGTGCGCCCTCTATCTCGCCCACCCGCGCCGCGCCGCCCGCGCCGGCGGCCAGCTCGCGGCGGCGATCGGCTCGGCGGGAATGGCGCCGGACCTCATCGTCGCTCCGGCCATGGGCGGCCTCATCATCGGCCACGAGACCGCTCGCGCCCTCGACGTGCCCTTTCTCTTCACCGAACGCTCGGAAGGTCGGATGGTTCTGCGGCGGGGCTTCGGTCTCGCACCGGGTCAGCGGGTGGTGGTGGTCGAGGACGTCGTGACGACCGGAAAGTCGACCCGCGAGGTGATCGCCGTCCTCGGGGCCCTCGGCGGCGAGGTCCTCGGCGTCGGCCTCGCTGGTCAACCGCTCGGGCGACCCACGACCCTTCGCGCCGCTGCCCAGCCGCCACCTGGTCTCCGCGAACTTCGAAACCTGGTCCGCCGGCGACTGCCCGCTCTGCCGCAGCGGCGTGCCGATCGCCAAACCGGGCTCGCGGCCGATCACGTAGCGAGTTCTCAGTTCTCAGTTTTGAGTTTTGAGTTCCCGCCCACAACCCTCACCGAAAGTAAAAGCTTGAGCGTCCAGACATGTGTGACCGCGTGCGGCGGCGGTGGCGGACATCCCAAGCGTACCGGCAACGAGTCTGAAGGTGGGCCAAGGCCCACCCTACTTCGGACCAACAGACCGAGCGGACCGGTAGGGTGGGCTTCAGCCCACCATCAGAATCGTTCGTGTTGCTCGGGCATGTCGGTCCCGGCAATTAACCCTCTTCGACATCCAGAACTCTCACGGCGCCGTCATCCACCGCGGGGCGCGCGGCGTCGGCGAGCTCTGAGACAGAGCGGCCCAGCAGCGGATGGATCCACTCGGGGGCCACTTCGGCTGCCGGTTCGAGGGCGAATCGCCGCTCGTGAAAGCAGGGGTGGGGCACCTCGAGCTCGGGACCGCGGCACACGACGCCGTCGGCCAGCAGGAGATCGAGATCCAGCACCCGCGGCCCCCACTTCTCCTCGGTCGCCCGGTCGCGGCCGGCCGCCTCTTCGAGCTCGCGGCAGCGCCTGAGCAGGGAGCGGAGATCTCCCGGCCAGTGGATGACGGCCGCCGCGTTGAGGTAGTCGGGTTGGGAGGGCCCGACGGCGCGGGTCTGCCAGAGCCGCGAAGTACCAAGGACCCAGCCCCCATCGGCGAGGGCATCGAGCGCGCGGGCAAATGCCGCAGCCGGGTCGCCGAGGTTGCCGCCGAATCCGATGAGCATTCGCATCTGCGATTGATCTTATATGACCCGGGTCACAGCGTCCGGGGCCGCCTCTCCCTACCTTCTGATCAGGAGCTATTCCTGGGAGGGCAGGACATGGAAGCGAATACCAGACGGCGGGTTTTTTTGGCGGTGACGGCGGTGCTGACGACGGTGGTCGCGGGGATGGTTCACGCCGCGGCGCCTGTCGGCGTGACCGAGGTGCCGGTGGTGACCATAGCCGGCGAAGGCGTGGTCCAGGTTTCGGAAGAGGGATTCCTCGAGGAACGCTTCTCTCTGCCGGCCGGGCTGAGGGCAACGTTGAACGCTGTCGACGCTGGAGGCCGGGTCCGGCTCGAGCGCTGGCCGGTGGCCCCCGGCGACCGCCGGACCGTGACACTCGAACGGCAGTCGGTGTACGGCCCGGAGACCCGGATCTTCGAGGTCTCTGACACAGGTGTGCGGCCGCTGCCGCGTTCTCCGAGAAGACACTTCATCGGCGAAATCGACGACGAGCCGGGAAGCGGGGTGCTGGTGATCCTCGACCCGAGGAGCGGTCTCGTGACGGGGATGTCGGTCTCGGGCGGCGAGACATTCGATCTGGAAGCCCTCCCGGGTGGCGCGGCGTCAGAATTTCGTGTGGTCGCTGCAGAAGAGAGGGCCGCTGGTCAGGCGGCGCACTGGGGGTGCGGAGAGGAAGAGCTCGAGCAACCATCTGAGCTGCCCGACCTGCCGTTCCCGGCGACTGCCCTGACCGCCGAGAAGTCGACCGTGCCGTTGGAAGCGGTGCTTGCGATCGACACCGACACCGAGCTCCTGAGCCAGAAATTCGGCAACAACACCGGCGCCGCCGCCGATTACGTGGCCGATCTGATCGCGGCGATGAACGTCATGTACTCCCGGGACCTCGACGTCACCCTGATTCAGGGCACGACCTACTTGAGGACAGGCAGCGACCCCTACAGCGTCAACAGCGGCGGCAGCGCCTCGTCCGCCGAGCTCAACGAGTTCGGGAACTACTGGAAGAGCCACTACGGTTCGGTGCAGAGAACGCTCGCAGCCATGCTCTCCGGCAAATCCCCCAATCCGAACTCGGCGTCGGGTATCGCTTGGATCGGCGGTCTGTGTTCGACGACCTATGGCTACAGCTTCTCGAAGGTGTTCAAGACCACTTACCTCTCGGGCGACGCCAAGCTGGTGGGCCACGAGATCGGCCACAACTTCGGCTCGCCCCACACCCACTGCTACAACCCGCCGATCGACCACTGTGTGAGTTCCGGGGGGTCCTGTTACTCGGGCCCCACGTCATGCCCCGGCGGACCGGGAACCGTCATGAGCTACTGCCACCTGACCGGGTGCGGCAGCACCCTCGAGTTCCACCCCACCGTGATCAACCGCATCCTCACGAACTACGTCAACCCTGCCACCGGAGTCTGCATCTTCGAGGCATCCTCCCCAGGCACGGTCTTCGACGACGGCTTCGAGGCCGGCGGCACTCGGCGCCTGGAGCTCCTCCTCCCAATGACAAAGTTCTGTTAACGACCCTCTTTCCTCTCAGAACCTCTTGATATTCTGGAATGGTCTCGGCCGTGGTTTGCGTGGGGGCGCGCACCCGCTGGGAGGATTCGACATGAACAACTCCAGTTTTCGTTGGTGCGCAGCTTTTTTGGTTGTGTGGCTGACTCTGGGTATCGGACCGCGAAGTGCCAGCGCGCGAGAAAACCCTAAAGGGACGGGTGCTGAATCCGTGGAGCTTCCAGGGGGGACCGGTTGGAATTTCGACGGAATGGCTCTGAGTGTCCGGCTTTCGGAGACCGGTCCAAGCGAATCTCTAGTGTTGGAACCCTTCCCGGTCTTCTCTCCGGACGCTACGGTTGTCCTTCACTCTGCGGATGGCGACAAATTCCTGAAGCCACCAGCAAACGACTATTTCAAGGGTCACGTGGAGGGGCGGTCGGAGTCGCGAGTTTACCTCGCGGTCTTGGAAAGCGGAGAGGTGCGTGGGTTTGTGGCTATTGAAGGAAATTATTGGGTGGTTGGGGGGCGTAACACATCGAAGTCGAGTGATTGGCAGTTCGAAAGTCGTCGGGTCGAGGCCGACGTGGAGCTGGGATTCGACGCGGCGGCGTTCGAGTGTGGATCAGACGGCCTGCCGCCGGTGTCGAATCAGTCCGCTTCACGTGACGTTGAAAAGCGGGCGGCGATCCCGGCGACAAAAGCGGCGTCGTACACGGCTCGGATCGCCGTGGAGACCGACAACGAGTTTTTCAACAAGTTCGGTAACGCGACTGACGCCACCAATTACGTCGCGGACATCATTGCCTATGGCTCGTTGATGTACAGCGCCGAGGCGAATACCTCATGGTTGCTCCAGTATCTCTCGCTGTGGCCGCAAGGACAGACGGACCCGTGGGCCCAGTCCAACCCCGGGTGTGGATTGTATGAGTTCGGAAGGTATTGGAACGACAACCGTCAGGCCGTATCGAGGACGACCGCAGCGTTTTTTAGCGGCAAGAGCTCGACCTCCGGGATCGCGTGGGTCGGTGTGCTGTGCAGCGGCGGGTTCAACGTCAATCTCGGCACGAGCTGTCCCGGTTTGACTCCCTCCATAGACAACTACGGCGGGGCCTACGCCTATATCGGGGGCATGAACGGCAACTTCGACGTCAACAATCCCGGCGTTCTCTGGGATATCGTCGCCGTCACCCACGAGGTCGGCCACAACTTCAACTCCCGACACACGCACTGCTACTCGGGGGTGGGCGGAAATGCCGATCCGGTGGACGGGTGCTACTCCGGCGAGTGTGGTTCGTCGGGGTGCTTCTGCGGCACGGGCGGCCTGCCGAGCGGCTGTCCTGGCGGGGGGCAGGGTTGCGGCACCATCATGAGTTATTGCCATCAGTTGTCGCCGGGGATGAGCAACCTGAGCCTGACGCTCGGTCTGGGCCATCCCTACGGCACCGAACCGGAACGGGTCCCAGAAACCATGTTCAGCCACGTCGCCTCGCAAGCCGCGAGCCATTCCGGGTGCCTCGACTACGAATCGGTGGACACCGTCTTCGAGGACGACTTCGAGTTGGGCAACACCAACGCCTGGAGCGAGCACCGTCCCCTAGACGTCGGGTGGTGGGGCGGAACTCAAAACTCAAAACTCAAAACTCAAAACTACAACGCGGGTTCCCCACGCCCGAACCCAAACCGCCCCCACTTCTCCACAATTCCGCCATCCGATCCGGTGACCGCATCTGCTAAAGTCCCTGCGTGATCAAGAAGAAGGTCGTATCCGACGGGGCGGCGAGGTCGAAGCAGGGGCTGCCGACGATCCGCAAGAAGTCGGCGCCGGGCAAGGCGGCCAAGGAGACCCCTGAAAAGGTCAAGCGGGCCCTCTCCCTTGCCACCACGGTGCTGTGGGTGGCGGTGGCCGGTTGCGTGGCCGGCGCTCTGGCGGGCTGGATCATCGCCCAGTTCCTGCATGTGCCGCAGGTCGATCTTCTGGCCGAGTTCCAGCCGGCGGCAACCACCCACATCTACGCCGCGGACGGCGATCAGGTGGCCTCGTATGCACTCGAGCAGCGGGTGGTCCTGCGCCCCGAGGAGATCCCCGACCATTTCAAAAAGGCTGTGGTGGCCATCGAGGACGAGGACTTCTACACGCATGGCGGCGTCGATCCCAAGGCGATCCTGCGCGCCGCCTGGTACAGCGTCCTCGACCGCAGGATCGGCTCGCGCGGCGGCGCGTCGACGCTGACCCAGCAGTTGGCTCTGAACCTCTTCCTGCAGCGCGAGCGCACGCTCGGCCGCAAGGTCAAAGAGGCTTTGCTCGCTCTCGACATCGAGAAGCGATACTCGAAGGATCAGATCCTCACGATGTACGCCAACCAGATCTTCCTCGGGCACGGCGCCTACGGGGTGGAGGCGGCCTCACAGCTGTATTTCCAGAAGCCGGCCTCCGAGCTGAGTCTCGCCCAGGCGGCGATGCTGGCGGGGATGATCCCGAGCGCCAGCAACAAGTACGATCCGATCAAACGACCGGAGAACGTTGTCAACCGCCGCAACAAGGTGCTTGCGAGCATGCTGGAGCTCGGGTTCATCGACCCGGCGGCGTTTGAAGCGGCGGTGGCCGAGCCGCTGGGGGTGACGCTGCACCGCGACAAGGTGGAGTCGGGGGCCTACTTTCTCGAGATGACGCGTAAGGAGATCGAGAGCCGCTACGGCACCGACGCGCTCTACACGTCGGGTCTCGAGGTCCACCTCACGATGGATCCCGCGCTGCAGGCCGTGGCCGAAAAGGCGGTCCGCGAGGGGCTGGTGGCGCTGGAGATGAACGATCTCGGATACCGCCGCCCGCCGAATGTTCTCGGAGAGAGCGGTGTCGAGTCGGTCGACGACTATCAGGACCCGTCGTGGCAACAGATCTCGCTGGAGGCCGGCGGCATGGTCAGGGCGGTGGTGGACGAGGTGTCCGCCAGCCAGGCCGCGCTGCGGATTGCCGACCGTCGGGCGCAGCTGGCCCTCGACGGTGCGGGTTGGACCCGTGCGAGTTCGCTCCAGAGAATTCTCAAGGTTGGCGACGTAGTGCTCGTGCGGTTGCCCGACCCACTGCCTGACGATCCCGGAGCGGTCCTCGAGGTCGACCTGCTGCAGGAGCCGGATATCGAAGGCGCGTTGCTGGCGATGGACAACCGGACGGGGGCGATCCTCGCCCTGGTGGGCGGTTTCGACTTCCAGCGCAGCGAGTTCAACCGCGCGGTGCAGGCCTCTCTGCAGTGCGGCTCGGCATTCAAGCCCTTCGTGTTTCTGACCGCGTTCGAGCACGGCTTCACGCCGGCCGACACGGTGTTCGATGCGCCGTTCCTTCTGCCCGACGGTACCGGCGAGCTGACCTACTGCCCCAAGAATTACTACAACATCTACTATGGGATCGTCACCCTCCGGCGCGCCCTCGAGATGAGTTACAACGCCTCGGCGGTGAAGCTCCAGCAGCTCGCGGGAAGCGAGGCGGTCGTCGACACCGCCCGCCGATTCGGTATCAGCACCGAGCTCCATCCCTATCCGTCCCTCGCCCTGGGATCGCTCGGAGTTCATCTGATCGACCTCGTTCGCGCCTACGCCGGCATCGCCAACCTCGGCGAGGTCCCGGAGCCCTATTTCATTTCGGAGGTCTTCGACCGTGACGGCCGTTTGCAGGAGCGGTTTTTCCCGCGCAGCGAGCGGGTCATGCCCGAGGCCGTCACCTATCTCGTGCTCAGCGTCCTCGAAGGGGTGGTCGATCGCGGCACCGGTCTGTCTGCCCGCAACCTGCCGGCCAATCTCGCCGGCAAGACCGGCACGACCGACGACTACACGGATGCGTGGTTTGTCGGGTTCTCGCCGAGAATCACGGTCGGCGTGTGGGTGGGCCGCGACCGCAAGATCCCCATCGGCAGGAAGATGACCGGAGCCAAGGCCGCACAGCCGATCTGGGACACGTTCATGGCGGCCTATCTCGAGACCCTCACCGCCGCCGAGCGGGGGGAGGACTTCCAGGTCCCGGCCGGGGTGGTCTTCACACCGGTCGACGCCGACACCGGTGAGCGGGCCGTTCCACCCTGCGGCTACCAGACGTCGGTGATCCTCGAGGCCTTTCTCGACGGCACCGAACCGACCGAACCGTGCCGCGAGGAGCTTGCCGGCATCGACGAGCTGCCGTGGCCCTTCCAGGTCCCGTTCTACGTGCCCAAACCCGGCGAGCCGATGCCGACCCTCGAGGCCGTCGACGTCGCCGACGAGCGGCTCAAACCCACGCCGACACCCGGAGAGTTGCGCGCGATGGAGCGCGAGGCCGCCGCCGATCCCGAGAGCGGAGAGGGACGCTAAGTTTTTATTTCGGATTTCGGATTTCGGATTTCGGATTTGCCACCCACCCGCCCGGAATGACATGTACCGGGAGCTGTCCGGGGGTGCGGGACCTCAAAACTCAAAACTGAAAACTCAAAACTCGAGAGAGATCAGCCCTGGTGGAGGAACCCTTCCACCCGCTCGAGGAAGCCGGTCGGCGACATATAGCCGGGGATGCGGCCGATCTCCTGGCCGCTGCCGTCGAGCATGAGAATGGTCGGCAGACCGTCGACGCGATAGATGTTTGACAGTTCGCGGCCGTCGCCGTCCACATCGAGACTCACCGGTATGACCCGGTCCCGAAGCACGGCCCTCACCTCGTTGTCGCGCAGCGTCGTCGACTCCAGCTTCCGGCACCACACGCACCAGTCGGCGTAGAAGGTGACGAGAACCGGCTTGCCCTCGGCGCGCGCGCGCTCCAGCGCCGCCGGGAGGTCTCTGCTCCAATCGACCTCCACCGCGCCGTGGGAGGTGACCGCGGTGGCGATCGTCGGCTGCCCCGCCTGTTCATCCCGGCTGCACGCACTGACCACCAGCAGCGACGCGGCGGCTGTGGCAGCCAGCAGCTTGTGAGCGCTCATCCGTGCCATCTGTCCTCCCCGGTGCGGCAGGAGTACCGCGTTCGCAATATATCACCAAAAGGCGATATAGTCATCAGCGGCCACCCGTCCGCCGCCCCGCTGACGGGTCATTATGACGGATCGCCGCCCCGGGTTACCTCCTTGCACCCCGGGGCGGGCGCGTGGCATCATCCGGCGTGCCCCGAACATCGATCTCCCTGTTCCGGAGAATCGAGCGTGCGCTCGAGACGATCGCCCTCGGCTCGACCCCGCTCGAGACCATCCACCGCGCCGCCGATTTCATCGCCGAGAACTTCGCCGAGGACCTGGGGATCCGGGGCGGCAGGATCTACGCCCAGGATGACGGCAGTTACGAGCTGGTGGAGACCTTTGGCGACGCCTCGAGGGATCCCATCGGGCTGCGCGTGTGGAAGACCTACCCGCCATTCGAACAACTGCTCGACATGGGCTCGGTGGTGATGCGCCGAGATGACGCCCGGCTCGACCAGCGGCTCGAGGCCGACCTCGGCACCCGGGAGTGGTTTGCGGCGATCGCGGTGGCCGACGCCCACTACGTGCTGTCGTTCGACGTCGAGCCGTTGGATGCGGACCACGACGACGTGGTCGCGACGCTCAACATCATCCGGCTCGCGGTCAACCAGAAGCTCCGCGAGGAACGCATGGTCGCGATCATGGAGGACGCGCGTCTGATCCAGAACTCGATCCTGCCGCGGCACATCCCCCAGCCCGGGGACTTCGAGATCGCCGCCCGATCCGTCGCCGCGGAGGTCGTGGGCGGCGACTTTTATGATGTCATCACCCTCGACGACAACACCTTCGACGTCGCGGTGGCCGACGCCACCGGGCACGGTCTGCCGGCGGCACTCCAGGTCCGCGACGTGTTCACCGGTCTGCGCATGGGGTTGTCGCGGGAATTCAAGATCACGCGGACCGTGCAGCGCCTCAACACGATCATCCACCGCAGCCGCATGGCGACCAAGTTCGTGACCCTGTTTCTCGCCGAGTTCGAAATCAACGGCACCCTGATCTACTGCAACGCGGGCCACCCGGCCGGCCTCCTGGTGCGCGTCGACGGCACCGCCCTCGAGCTCACCACCACCGGCATGATCCTCGGTCCGAACCCGCAGGCGGTGTATGGCTGCGGACTCGAGCGCCTCGAACCCGGCGATCTCCTCGCTCTCTACTCCGACGGCATCACGGAAGCGGTGGGCGGGGAGAGCGGCGAGGAGTACGGCCGGGACCGCCTCCTGGGCGTCCTCCGGAAAAGCCGCCGCCTCGACCCGATCGCAATCGTCGACCGGGTGTTTTCGGATGTCGACGAATTCGCCTGCGAATCGCCGCCGGCCGACGACCAGACCCTGGTGATCGTCAAACGTCGGGCTCGTGACCCGGAGGAGATCCCCGCATGATCGACTTCAGAGCCGGCAGTTTCTTCGATGTCGGTGATTTTGCCCACGCCGGGGTCTTTCCCGGCGATGAGCCGGTCTGGGCGTGCCTTGGGAAAAGGCTGGTGGAGTACCTCGAGGGGTGGCACGACTGGAGCATCAACTCGGAGCTGCCGGACGGAGTCCACCTCATGGGGGACCGGATCTTCATCGCTCCGGGATGCACCGTCGAGCCTGGAGCGCTGATTATCGGGCCGGCGATTCTCGACCGGGGGGTGGAGGTGCGCACCGGCGCCTATGTCCGGCAGAATGTGGTGCTGGGCGCGGGTAGCCTGGTCGGCGCCCACAGCGAGGTCAAGGGATCGATCCTCCTCCCGGGCGCCAAGGCCCCTCACCAGGCCTACGTCGGCGATTCGATTCTCGGCCGCGACGTCAACCTCGGCGCCGGCACCATCTGCTCGAACGTCAAGAACGTCGGCCGCGAAGTGACCTTCCATGCCGGTGGCGAGACCATCCACACCGGTCTGCGGAAGTTCGGCGCCATCCTCGGCGACGGCTGCAAGACCGGGTGCAACACGGTGCTCAACCCCGGCGTGCTGATGGGGCCGGGCTCGGTGACCTACACCAACGCGAGCATCCGCGGCGGTTACTACCCCGCCGGCACGCTGGTCAAGGTGCGGCAGACCCAGCAGGTGACGGAGATGCGGCGGTTAAAGCGGGATTGAACGATTTCGGATTTCGGATTTCGGATTTCGGAATTCCACCCACCCGCCCGCAAAAAATCGCAGGTCAGGGCCTGCTCCGCGTCGCCGCGCAGTTACTTCCAGAATCAGGGGTAGGGCTGGGGGAAAAATCCGAAATCCGAAATTCGAAATTACCAGCTTTTGGCACAACCGTTGCACTCTACCCGGCCGAGATGGAGGTGGACCATGAAGAAGGTCCTGATCATCGGGACGATCCTCGCATTGAGCAACCTGGCCGTGGCCTCTGACGAGGACGAGCTGACCTCATTGAGCTACATTTCGTACCTGGAACGGTACGCGACAGTTTTGCCGGCCAGCGGCGACGAGTCCATCGAGGCCGTCATCAACATGCCGCTGGTGGCGGGCGATCGGGTGGACACGGCCCGCGAGGGGCGGATGGAAGTGGTGCTCGCCGACGGCAACACCGTCTGGCTCGACGAGTACACGACCCTCAGCCTTGACGCCGTGGCGTTCAGTCGCGATGCGGAGTCAGAGAGGACGGTGATCTTCCTCGCCGACGGCTCGATGGTCGTCGAAGTCGGAGACCATGGGCTGAACCCCGAGCCGACCCGGATCGACAGCCGCGGGGCGACGGTCTATCTCGACGAAGTGGGCCTCTACCGTCTCGAGGCACTGCCTTCGGGCGGATTGCGGGTGGAAGTGATGTCCGGTCTCGCGGAAGCCGCCACGACGACCGGTGGTGTGCTGGTGCGGGCGGAAACCGCAGCCGAGGTGGGCGGCGGCGAGGTCCAGCGCAGCGAGGGTCAGCTCGCCCGGAGCGACGACTTCGCAGTGTGGGTGGAAGCCCGCCGTCAGATCGCAGCGGGTGAGAGCGCGAAGTACGTGGATCTTCGTTACTCGCGGCAGGCGGCCCAGCTCGACAACTACGGCAGCTGGGTCTACGTCGATTCCATCAACTCCTGGGCGTGGCAACCCACCGTTGGCGGCAGCTGGCAACCGTATCAGGCAGGGCGTTGGTACTGGACGCCGACCGGCTATGCGTGGATTTCCTACGAGCCCTGGGGATGGCTGCCCTACCACTACGGCTCCTGGAACTTCGACGTCGGGTTCGGGTGGGTGTGGTCCTACGGGAATTATTGGGGACCCTCCTGGGTGAGCTGGATGTGGTGGCCCGGTTACGTTGGGTGGTGCCCCTACGGGTACTACAACAACTGGTACTGGAACTATTACGGCGGCTATTACCCGGGTTACTACCCTCCCTACAGGCCGTCGTACCCGGGTGGCGGCAGCGGCGCGAACCAACCGCCGCGGCGCGATGTGATGCCGCCGCCCCACACCGCGACCGGCCGGGTCGGTGGTGATGCCTCGTCGTCGCGGATGGCGTCCGCGCCGGCCGTCGATCTCTCCGGCCGCGTGCGGTTGGCCGATGTGGACCGCCGCGGTTGGACGGTGGTGTCCGACGGAGATTTTACAAGCCCCAATCTGGCGCGGCTCGCCAAGCCGGGGGAGCGCGTGATGCCGACGGTCGGCGACCAGACGGGGGTCGTGATGAGCGGGCCGCTGGCCACGCGGTCGCCCTCCGAGGCCAGTCCGCGGGGCGAGATCGAGCGCGTCTTCCGGGGCGTGGAGATCCGCTCGACTGCAGACGTCAGTCCGTTGCTGGCGCGGGACGGCAACCTCGATCCCGCGGTGGCCCGGCAGCTGGCCCAGCCGACAACCTTCGGAGATCTCGGCCGCCGTGGGTCGGGCGCCGCGGCATCCAGCCGTCGGACGGTATCCGAGACCCTGACGGCGGGCGGGGGCTCACCGTTCCGCACCGCGAACCCGACCCGTCTCGCGCAACCGAATCTCTACCGGCCGACCATGTACGGTGCCCCAGCGACGGGATCGGTTCCGGCGGGCGCGTCCTCCGGAAGCCGCCAGGTGATTGCGCCGAGGACGGGCTCCGGGCGATCGTCGGTTTCGCGGCCGGTCGTCGTCCCGCCCACCGGTTCGACGGTCTACGGGCGCCCCCAGACGTCAACCGGCGGCACCCGTTCGATGACGGGGGCGCCGAGCGGCGGTTCGTCGACCTCGGTGCGCAGCAGTCCCGGTCGAACAACCGCACCGCGGTCGTCTTCGGCGGGAAGCTCCCGCTCATCGGGCGCGAGTCCGCGGTCCTCCGCCGGCAGCAGCCGCCCGTCCGGCGGTTCGTCCGGCAGTCCTTCAAGCGGTTCTTCGGGGACGAAGAAGCAGTAGGAACGGGCCGGCGGCCGGGTCCGGGGCGTATAGTGGCTTCATGATGAAGCTGTCTGAAGCCGCGATCGATCGTCTGGTGGAGGCGGCGGGGTCGGTCCGCCGACGTGCCCACGCCCCCTACTCGGGCTTCGCGGTGGGCTCGGCCATCCTCGACGGCGAGGGTGGAATCCACCTTGGCTGCAACGTGGAAAACGCCTCCTATGGGCTCAGCATCTGCGCCGAGCGTCACGCGGTGGCTGCTGCGGTGGCGGCGGGCGCGGGACGGCTGATCGCTGTCGCGGTCGTCACCGACACCTCACCTCCGACGTCTCCGTGCGGCGCGTGCCGACAGGTCCTGGCGGAGTTCGGCGACCTGCAGGTGGTCCTGGCGAACCTGAAGGGTGACCGCACGAGGACGTCGGTCGCGGAACTGCTTCCAGCCGCGTTTGGCCCCGAGGTGCTGGCACAGCGCGGGAAGTGAACGGGTCCCGCGGCGGGGACTGCTCGTTTCGAACACTCTTGACGAGGCCTCTTGACACCATCCGGCACCGGCCACATATTGAAGGTGTCCCCAGGGACCGCGGGTGTTCAACGGACCTCACAGCCGCGATACCAAATGAAAAGGCCCGGGCGGGCATACCCGCCGCGACGAAATCCCGCCACCGCGGGGTTTCGTTTTTTTGCAATTCCCCGGGCGGTTTCGCCGTGCGAAACTGCCCGGGGAATTGCAGTGGACGATCTCAAGCATCGACTCGCCATGGAGCGGCGCCTCCAGCGTCGTACGCGACGACGGGCCGAGTATCGCCGTGGCCTCCGGCCGTTTGTGATCGCGAGCTGGAACACAACCAAGGAGCACAACATCGGGTCGTTGGTTCGCACCGCACACGCGGTGGCCGCCGAGGAGGTGGTACTGGTTGGGGATCGCGAGTGGAACGTGGAGGCTGCCCGAACCGCCGAGCTCTACACCACCGTGACCCAGGTCGCCGACCTCGAGGCCTTTCGCGACCACCTTGCCGCCGGGCGCTGGAACCTCGTCGCCATCGAACTCGACCCTCGCGCTACCAACCTCTTCGAAGCCGAGTACCCGGAGCGCCCGTGTTTCCTGCTCGGCGCGGAGGTCGGCGGCGTGCCCGAGGACCTGCTCGCCGACGCCCGGCTGATCGTGCAGATTCCCCAGTGGGGGCTGGTTCCATCGCTCAATGTGGCGGTTGCGGGGTCGATTGTCGTCTACGACTACCTCGCAAAACAGCACCGCATGGGACGGCTCGCGCGACCGGGCGGTGGTCTTTTCGAACTGAAGGACGGCGAAGCCGTAGAAGATTGATGCAGGTCACACTCGTCGGTTGTTGACGGGTAGATCGCCTGCTACAGTAGACGCGCACAGACCGTTCACGCACAGTTCGAGAGGAAGCGCCACTCCAGCTGATCGTGAGGTCACAACGACGGGCGTGGGAGGAAAAATGCGGAATGCGACCCGAGTGATGATAGCCCTGTTGGCTGTGGTGATGGCCGTTGCCATTGGAGCCTGCAAGAGCAGCGGTTCGAAGGTGCAGGCCCCGAAACCGTCGGCGACTCCCGTCGCCACCCCCACCTCCACCTCGATCGGGGAAGAGGTCGTGTACGAGCCCGGATCCGAGACCATCATTTCCGAGCAGGTGACGGAAGAGCTTCCCGAGGACCTCGTCCAGCTCAACGCGCAGGGTTACCTCGAGGACGCCTTTTTCGACACCGACCGCTTCGACCTGACCCCGGCAGCCCGCGAGGCGCTGGCCAAGAACGCAGCATGGCTGCAGAATCACCCCACCATCATGATTCTGGTGGAGGGGCATTGCGACGAACGCAACACCCGTGAGTACAACCTCGCCCTCGGCGAACGTCGTGCGAGCGCTGTCCAGGAGTACCTCGTGCTGCTCGGCATCCCGTCGCAACGGATCCAGATTATCTCCTACGGTGAGGAACGTCCCTTCGCACTCGGCAACAACGAAAGTGCCTGGCAACTCAACCGCCGGGCCCACCTCGTGATCGTCGCACGATAGGAGAATCACATGCGCTGTTCGGTCCTCGCACTGTCACTCGTCGCCGTCGTCGCCTCGTCAGCGTGCAACTCCTCCCAGGACATGGCGCTGCTGCACCGTGAGATCACCGATGTCCAGCGATCGGTCGACGCCATCCAGACCGAGGTTCTCGACAAGTCCGATCTCAAGGCCATGGAGCAGTCCATGCAGGACCTGACCGCCAAGAACATGCGGTCGAACGCCGACCTCGCGTCCCGAGTCGAAGAGCTGCAGGAGCAGATCGAGGCCCTGCACGCGAGCCTCGAGGTCACCACCCGCCAGCTGCAGAACATCTCCATGGCGGTTGCCGCCGTTCGTGAGGACGCGGCGCCGACCGCGGTGTTGCCGCCGGTGACCGTCGCACCCGGCGACGGCGGGGGTGCCGCCGCGCCGGCCGCCGGAGAGGCCCCGACCGGGGGCGCCTCCACCCCCGAAGCGCTGTACCGCAGCGCCTATGAAGACTACATGCGCGGTAATTACGACCTGGCGGCCGACGGTTTTGGCGAGTACATGAGGCGCTACCCGACCACCGAACTCGCCGACAACTCCCTCTACTGGATCGGCGAGTGCTATGACGCCCAGGAGGAGTTCCAGCAGGCCCTCGATGCCTTCACCCTGGTGCTGGAGGATTATCCGACCTCCGACAAGGCGGCCGCCGCCCAGCTCAAAAAGGGGCTGATCTACCTCAAGATGGGCGACCAGGGCCAGGGCGTGGTGAACCTCCAATATGTCGTGTACGAGCATCCCGGGACCCGCGAGGCGGAGCTCGCCCAGGAACAGCTGCAATCTCTCGGCCTCACCATTCGGTAGGCTCGAACGCTCTGAGCAGTGGGCCATGAGATGAGCGCCCAACAGTAATTTCGATCGCGCGGGCGGGGATAAACCCCGCCCCTACGGTTTTCAGAAATGCGGGTGGGAAGGGATCCCCCCCGCCCTTGGAGATGCATGGCGTCCCTGAAAGCCGTAGGGGAGGGGTTCATCATCCCCTCCCTTTCGTCTGTTACCGCCTTCTCAGGGCGCAGAACCCATAGCCCACAGCCCATTGCCTTCCGGGACTAGCCTGAATCGAGAGTTTCGGCTATGATGTGCGACCCGATGCGGCCGTGAGCGCCGCATCCGACTGAAGGAGAGTCAAGTCGATGGCCACGATCAAGGGAACGAAAAAGCAGGGGCGCAAACGCCACCGCCAGTCGCTCGAACGTCGGATGCGCAACCGCGCGGTGCGGACTCGCGTTCGCCGCCAGATGCGCCTCATGCGCGCCGCAATGGCTGAAGGTGATGCCGACAAAGTCAAAGACATGTTGCCCGAGACGATGTCGGTGATCGACGTGGGCTGGCGCAAGGGTGTGATCCATCGCAACACGGCCGCCCGCTACAAGTCGCGAATGGCGCGGCAGGCCGAGACGGTGATCGCCGGCAAGGAAGCCTGAGTCGATGCACGAGGCCCTGCTCACCACCTCCATTCCATCCGGAAAATTGGTGAGCCGGGGCAAGGTCCGCGACATCTACACGATCGACAATGCCCTGGTCCTGGTCGCCACAGACAGGATCAGCGCGTTCGACAGCGTGCTGTCGCCGGGCATCCCCGGTCGAGGAATCATCCTCACCCAGCTTTCGACGTTCTGGTTCCGGCAGTTCGCCGACCGCGTGCCGAACCACCTCCTGGCCACCGATCTGGCCGACTTCCCCGCCCCCTTCAACGACCACCCCGAACTCGAGGGCCGCAGCGTGCTGGTCCGCAAGTTGGAGCCGATCCCGGTGGAGTGCGTCGCCCGCGGCTATCTGGTCGGGTCGGGTTGGAAGGAGTACCAGACTGACGGAGCCGTCTGCGGCATTCGTCTCCCGAAGGGTTTGACGGAGTCGGCGCGGCTCCCCCACCCGATCTTCACGCCGGCGACCAAGGCCACCGACGGCCACGATGAGAACATCAGTTTCGAGCGGACGGTCGGGATCGTGGGCGAGGAGACGGCGACCCGTCTTCGCGACCTCACGCTCGAGCTCTACCGCGCCGCCGCCGACTATGCACTGGAGCGCGGAATCATCATCGCCGACACCAAGTTCGAATTCGGTGTTGACGGCGACGGCCGGATCGTGTGGATGGACGAGGCCCTGACGCCGGACTCGTCGCGGTTCTGGCCGGCCGACGAATACGAGCCGGGTCGATCTCAAGCTTCGTTTGACAAGCAGTTCGTGCGCGATTGGCTCGAAGCCAGCGGCTGGAACAAGGAGCCGCCCGCGCCGACCCTCCCACCCCATGTGGTCGAGGGCACGCTTTCGCGCTACAGGGACGCCTATCGTTTGTTGACCGGCGAAGACCTCTCGGCGGTGACAACCAGCGACTGAAAAAAATCATGCCCGGGTTCCAACCCGACGAGCGGAGGGATTTCCATGACCGTGTACGCGACAGAGAATATCCGTAACGTGGCGGTGGTCGGCCACTCCCACACCGGCAAGACCTCGCTGGTATCGGCCATGCTCTTCGACAGTGGAGCGGTGAATCGGTTGTGCAAGGTGGACGACGCGAACACCACCACCGATTTCGACGAGGACGAGCACGACCGCAAGATCACGATCAATACCGCGATTGCCCACGTCGATCATCGCGGCGTCAAGATCAACCTCATCGACACCCCCGGTTACGGTATTTTCAGCACCGACGCGATGCAGGGTCTCAGGGTTGCCGACTCGGCACTGATGATGGTGTCCGCGGTCGCGGGGGTCGAGGTGCAGACCGACAAGATGTGGAAAGCGGCAGCCGGCTACGGTCTGCCCGTGATGTTTGCGGTCAACCTCATGGATCGTGACCGGGCATCCTTCTCCCGCGTCGTGGAGGCCCTGGAGAAAAAGTACGGCCGCGAAGTGACCCCGCTGCAGCTGCCGATCGGTGAGGAATCGGCATTTTCGGGCGTCGTCGATCTCGTCAGCGGCAAGGCCTTCACCTGGCAGCGCGATGAGAGCGGCAAGGTCGAGGACGGTGAAGTGCCGGCCGCCATGGCGGAACAGGTGGCGGCGGCGCGTGAAGCCCTGATGGAGATGGTCGCCGAACAGGACGAAGACCTGATGGAGAAATACCTCGAGGCGGGCGAGCTCGACGCCGAGACGTTTGCCAAGGGGTTGAAGAAGGCCATCACGGCTCGCGAGCTCTTCCCGGTCTATGCGCTCGCGGCTGGAAAGAACATCGGTGTCCAGCCCCTGATGGACGGCGTTGTGGATTTCGCTCCCGCGCCGGACTGGCGTCCGGTTCAGGCGACCGTCGACGGAGAGGAGCAGGCGCTCGAGGTGTCCGGCGACTCCCCGTTCAGCGCCTACGTTTTCAAGACCATCTCCGACCCCTTCGCAGGGCGGATCACGCTCGTCCGTATTTTCACCGGCGGCATCACGGCGGACGCCCATGTCACGAACCCGATTCGCGGGGAGACGGAGAGGTTCGGCGCGCTTTCCGTGATCCAGGGCAAGGACGTCGAGCACGTCAGCGAGATGGCGGCGGGTGACATCGGCGCGGTCCCCAAGCTCAAGGAGACCCGCACCGGCGACACCCTGTGCGAGCTCAAGAAGAACATCCTGCTGGAGGCGGTTCCCATCCCGGAGCCGGCCATCAGTTTTGCCCTCGAGGCTGAATCCAAGGGTGACGAGAACAAACTGGCTGCGGCCCTGGCCAAGATCCGCGACGAGGACCCCACCATCAGCGTCGGCCGCGATCCGCAGACCAAGGAGATGCTGATCTCCGGTGCGGGCCAGCTCCACGTCGAGGTGATCGTCGGTCGCCTCAAACGGCGCTACAACGTCAACGTCGTGCTTCACCAGCCGAAGGTGCCGTACCGCGAGACCATCAAGTCGTCCGCGGAGGTGACCACCCGGCACAAGAAGCAGACCGGCGGCTCGGGCCAGTTCGCCCAGTGCTCGATCATCATGGAGCCCAACTTCGGTAAGGGCTACGAGTTCATCGACAAGATCTTCGGCGGTTCGATCTCGGGGACCTACCGGCCGGCGGTGGACAAGGGCATTCAGGAGGCCGCCGAGCGCGGCGTGGTCGCCGGCTACCCGATGGTCGACTTCAAGATCACCCTCACCGACGGCAAAGAGCATGCGGTGGACTCGTCGGAAATGGCGTTCAAGATGGCCGGCCGCAAGGCGTTCCGGGAAGCCGCGGCCAAGTGCAAGGCGACCCTCCTCGAACCCATCATGCAGATTGAGGTCTACACGCCCGAGGACCACCTCGGCGACGTCATGGGAGACCTCAACTCCAGGCGGGGGCGCGTCCAGGGCATGGACTCCGCCGACGGCATCACCACCGTCAAGGCGCAGGTGCCGCTGGCCGAGATGTTGACCTACGCACCGACCCTGCGCTCCATCACCGCCGGCCGCGGCGACTTCCACATGGAGTTCGCCCAGTACTCCGAAGTGCCCAAGCAACTCCAGGACAAGATCATCGCAGCGGCCGTCAAGGACGAGGACGAGGACGAAGAATAGAGTTCGGAATTAGGAATTAGGAATTAGGAATTCCCACCCGCCCTCCCCCTGAAAGGGGGGCGGTTTCTTTTCTCTTGGGTTCTGAAGGTGGGCTGAAGCCCACCCTACGGGCCCGCTCGGTTTATGGGTCCGACGTAGGGTGGGCCTTGGCCCACCTTCAGTCGCGCCTCGGACCCCTCGGCTTCGCCACGTACGTAGACATTTCTGATGGTGGGCTGAAGCCCACCCTACGGGCCCGCTCGGTCTGTGGGTCCGACGTAGGGTGGGCCTTGGCCCACCTTCAGTCGCGCCTCGGACCCCTCGGCTTCGCCACGTACGTGGACATTTCTGATGGTGGGCTGAAGCCCACCCTACGGGCCCGCTCGGTTTGTGAGTCCGACGTAGGGTGGGCCTTGGCCCACCTTCAGTCGCTCCTCGGACCCCTCGGCTTCGCCACGTACGTGGACATTTCTGATGGTGGGCTGAAGCCCACCCTACGGGCCCGCTCGGTTTGTGGGTCCGACGTAGGGTGGGCCTTGGCCCACCTTCAGTCGCGCCTCGGACCCCTTGGCTTCGCCACGTACGTGGACATTTCTGATGGTGGGCTGAAGCCCACCCTACGGGCCCGCTCGGTTTGTGGGTCCGACGTAGGGTGGGCCTTGGCCCACCTTCAGTCGCGCCTCGGACCCCTCGGCTTCGCCACGTACGTGGACATTTCTGATGGTGGGCTAAGCCCCCTAGCCCCTCGGTTTGTGGGTCCGACGTAGGGTGGGCCTTGGCCCACCTTCAGTTTCTCACAGCTGCGTGCTGTCGTCCCAGCCTTCAATTTTCGCCACGTACTCAGGGTCGTCATACCGATCTGGTCGGAACGCAGGTGCGTACTCGGGCAGATTGCCACCCATGATGTGCGCCGCAACCAGCTCCGCGGTCCCCGCCGACGCCATCAAACCGAACCCGGACAGCGCGCCGTGGACGAAGGCGCCCTCGATCGGGAGCGGACCTGCCAGGGGCCGATTCTCACGGGTCTTGGTGTAGTAGCCGCCGTCGATCCACGCCTTCGGCATCCGCTCGACGTACGCTCCGAGGGCCGGGATCGCAGTGGCCATCCCGCGGATGCAGATCTCCGCATAGTGATCCGGGATGGACAGCGGGAAGACCTCGGCCACCGGTTCGCAGTGATACGGCCACAGGACCAAGAGATGGGGGCTGCCACCGCCTCCCTCCACCCGCATGTGGACACCGGCGGGCATCTCTCCGAGGGCGACCTCGCCCCCCTTTACGCCCGCGAGGAACTCCCGTTCCTCCGCGCTCCACTCCAGGTGCTGCGGATCCTCCCAGATCGTGAACGGTGCGTCGCGCGGCAACGCCCCGAGGTGGTCCTCGAACGAGACCTTGAGGTGGAGTTCGGAAAAGACGGGGAGCTCGAGACCGAGCAGCCCGCCGACAGAGGCCAGCATCGGTCCCGCAGCATTGACAAAACGCGGAGTGAAGATGGTGAGCACCTCGCCGCCGCGTGCAATCTGCACCGAGGAGACCTTGCCCCCCGCAGTTTCGATCCACTCGACCCCGCCTTCGACGAACTCCACCCCGGCGGCGCGCGCCTCCTCGAGCTGCATCATCCCGAGCTGCTGTCCCGAAAACC
The DNA here is from genome assembly GCA_963823345.1 of Candidatus Sulfomarinibacteraceae bacterium. Taxonomy (GTDB): domain Bacteria; phylum Acidobacteriota; class Thermoanaerobaculia; order Thermoanaerobaculales; family Sulfomarinibacteraceae; genus Sulfomarinibacter. Next base: position 236,707 of record CAWGLE010000003.1, on the reverse strand, counting down.
ACCCGCAGCGCCGCGCGTGCAGGACGGCGCAGGTGTCGGGGGAGAGATAGGGAAACGCCCGCCGGATCAGCTCACGGTCGGTGATCAGATCCGCGCCGGTGGGTTGGTCCTGCCAGCCTTCGGCCGGAGCCGTCCGGTAGTCCGGGTCGCCGCCGTCTCCGGTGTGCGTCCGCACCGGACCGGCCCCGTAGCTCGAGGCCAGCTCCGCTGACTTCCCGCATCGGCTCGATCCGTCGAGGATCCGCCGTAGCGTAGAGATACCCGCGCCGGTTCATCAGAAACCGGTTGTCGCTCGCCAGAGCCATCTCTTCCATCAGGTCGATCGAACGGTTCATGAGCCGCACCATGGCATCGTCGGGATCGGGCCACCAGTTGCGGTACGCCTCGGTCGACTTGTCCGATGTCAGCGTCATCGGCGGACGCTCGTCCACCAGCACCACGTGCTTCATCCCGTGCTTGACCGCCAGCTGCCACGCCACCGAAATCCCCGCGATCCCGGCCCCGCAGATCACCACGTCAGATTTTCTTGTGTTCACGATCGATGAAAACGCTTGAAACGGTTCACTTCTTTGGGACCTTTGGCTGCCTGAGTTTCTCTTCGAGTTTCTTCTTATCCTCGGCCGTCAGCGTATTTTCGGCGAGGAACTCTGCAATCCGTTCATCCGTGTAGATCTCGATCGGATAATCCGATTCCGGAGTCTCGATCGTCGTTTCGTTTTCATCGGTACTCATGTGCACAGAATACCAGCAGTCCGTTCGTGGAAGCAGTCCTGGAAACTCAGCGGGCAATTGAGTACTCGAAGTGGTGGCATCCCGAACTTCAATCTCTGAATTCCGAAATCGGGATAAGATGAGTCCATCTCCTGCCGGAGTGGCGGAATGGCAGACGCTGGGGACTTAAAATCCCTTGACCGTATGGTCGTGTGGGTTCGACCCCCACCTCCGGCATCTTTCATCGTGTGGGTTGCTCGTGCGCCGGGCGCACGAGCTCACGGCGGAATCAGCGGGTGGCCGTAGGCTGACCACCACCCGCCCTTCCTTCTCAGCCACGGCCACGGACCGCTGCTTCTCGCCGGGAACCGACCCCCACCTCCGGCACCAGGCTTCGTCCAAAACAGAGTTTTGGACGAAGCCTGTCCCGGCGTAGCCGCCTGGGCGAAGCCGGACCACCACTTCACCCCAAAAGCCGAGTTATGAACTCCGCCCGGGCAGGCCGGGCTCTTGAGAAAGTGATGTTGCATTGATTGACGACACATGTGATGCATGATAATCATTCATGGTATGAATGTTTATCCTCTTCCCCGTCTTGTCTCCGAGAGCCTCGCCGACCGTCTTCGCGTCATGCCCGCAGTTGTCGTCACAGGTGCGCGCCAGACGGGGAAGAGCACCCTGGTCCAGAAGCTCGTCGCTGGTGGCAGCCGAACCTACTTCTCGTTGGACGACCTGGATGTCGTGGACGCCGCACGGCGTGATCCCGAGGCGCTGGTAGGGGGGTCACTTCCGGTGACCCTGGACGAGGTGCAGCGCGAGCCGGATCTGTTGCTTGCCGTAAAAAGGGCGATCGACAATCGGCGCAAACCCGGCCGCTTCCTGCTCACCGGTTCGGCAAATCTGCTGCTGATGCGCAGAGTCTCCGAGTCCCTGGCCGGTCGTGCGAGTTATCTCACCCTGTGGCCGATGACGCGGCAAGAGCAGCGGGGGCTCGGGCGCTGCGGGCTCTGGGATCAGCTCGTCGAAACTCCCGACGAAGATTGGCTTGAGCTGCTCGAATCCCGGCGCGGTGAGCCGGAGGATTGGCTCAAGCTGGCCCGTCGAGGCGGTTTCCCGACTCCAGCGGTGCATCTGCGCACTGCAAAGGACCGGGCGATCTGGTTCGACGGCTATGTGCGGACCTATCTCGAGCGCGATTTGCGGGAGCTTTCCGCGGTGGCGGCGCTGCCCGAATTCCGCCGTTTGATGCGGGCAGCCTGTTTCAGGCTCGGACAGCTCGTCAATCAAACGGAGTTGGGCCGCGATGTTGCATTGCCCCAGCCCACCGTGCGCCGCTATCTCAACCTGCTGGAAACTTCCTACTTGCTGGTGCGGCTGCCCGCCTATTCGGTCAACCGCACGAAGCGGCTCATCAAGACGCCCAAGCTTTACTGGGGTGACACAGCCATCGCCCTGCATCTGGCCGAAGGCGCCGAACCTGTCGGCGCGCATCTGGAAAACCTGATTCTGACGGACCTCCTGGCTTGGCGTGACGCCCGCCTCGAAAGAAGCGAGATCTTCTATTGGCGATCGACGATCGGCGAGGAAGTGGATTTCGTGATCGAGACCGGGCGCCATCTTCTGCCCATCGAGGTCAAGGCCTCTGCGCGCCCACGCCTCGGCGATGCCCGCCATTTGCTGACCTTCCGCGCCGAGTACGGCCGGAAGGCGAGAGCCGGCCTTCTGCTCCATACCGGGGACACGCTCCAGTGGATTGCTCCGGATGTGTTGGCCGCGCCGTGGTGGCGGGTGCTTTGACAGGACACTGATCACCGAGATGCTGAACTGCCGTGAGGTAGAGCAGTTCGACGCGCGCTACCGTTGTTTGTTGCGGTCGCGTACCGCCCTGAGCACCCGTGCGTCTTCCTGGTGGCGGGGGTGATCGATGGCGCTCTTGATGGCCAGCAGGCTGTCGAGATCGATCCAGTTGACCGGGGCGTCTCCGTAGCGACCTTCGATCCGGCGCGGCCAGACCTCGGCAAAGTCGAGGGCGATGGTTTCGCGCAGGATGTCGATACGGTTCGGAGCCACCCCGAGCTGGAGGATCTCGTCCGCATCCTCGACCGTCAGCATGGACGGGCTGCCGAACTCCACGAGCGCCCGGTTGGCGCGCCGCACGTTGTCGTGGTCGGAGTCGATCCAGAGGTCGATGTCCTTCGTGTAACGTGGTTTGGCGTGGTAGATGAACGCGAGGCCGCCGACGATGAGATAGCGCACGTGGTGACGTGCGAAAAGCCCGAGAATGTCCTCGAAGTCCCGGACGGTGTCCATCCGTCAGCCGCCCGGACCCGTGGTTTCGCCCCTGCCGGCGGTGACCAGCGCGACGTCGCGGTGGATGGCAACCAGCGCCGACAGCCGTTCCTCCGGCGTGCAGCGCTGCCAGAAGTCGAGGTCCCAGGCCTCCGCGTCCTCGGATGACCTCGCGCGATGAGTCTCCAGGGTCTCCCTGCGGTGCCGGCTTCGCTCTTCAAGGTCCATCATAATCAGTATTTTAGCACTCCTGGATGCGCATGTCCCCACCCGGACCCCGGGGAGTCGCGGAACACCGGAGAGCCCGGTCGGTCAGTGCGCACCGGCGAACTGGAGCTTCCAGGAGGCGACCGCCGCGGCATCGTAGTCGGGGCAGCGGATGGCTGAGCGGAAGGCGCGCTCCTGGCCGTCGCGGAGCTGGTTGACCGAGATGGTGTCGACGCAGATGAGGTCGCCGGCGCCGTCGTAGAGGCTGAGGTCGAAGCTGGCGACCTCGTAGGCGGCACCCGAGTCGTTGACGACGACGCCCATGACGTCAACCCAGCCGTCCTCGGCCGCGGCGTGTTTGAGCCTGCCCTTGAGTTCGAAGTCAGCAGGCGGCACGGGGGAGGGGGCTGCCTTCTCGCCTTCTGTTTCAACGGCAATCGCTGCCGCGGCTGCAGCTTCGGTTTCTTCAGCGGCCCGGGTCTCCTCCGCAAGGGCGGCGGCTTCGCCGGCCGCAGTCTCCGTGGATTCGATCGCTACCGCGTCCACAGCGTGGTCCGGCGCGGGCACCGGTTCCGGGATGTCGACGGTGCTTCCGGTCTCGGCCGCGGGGTCGGTTTCCGCTGCGAGACAGTCATCGGTGGTGCTCACGGCGAGAGCGGCGTAGCCTTTCTTGATCAGCTGGGCGTAGGCCGTCAGCTGGTTTCCGGTCCATTGCAGCTTCTTGGCATCACCTGTGCCGCGGGAGCCGGTGTAGGCGGACATCAGATTGTCGACGTGATCCATGATGTCGCCGTTGTCGGCGGTGAGGAGGAGCAGCAGCCCACCGTAGCGGCCGATCTCCGAGCTCTGCAGCGAAAGGGGCGAGCCCACGGGCAGCACGACCGAGGTGTCCACCGAGCCCTCGCAGAGGTCGACGCCGAGAAATTCGACGGCGGCGGTGGGAGAGGCTGCACAGAACACGGCGAGCAGGCAGAGTACGATGTGGCGCATGAGTGATCCCCCGGGAGACGAAGCGTACGCGCCAATCATACACACGCGGATCCGGGGCCGGCGGGCGGGGTTGGTCAATCTCCTGCCCATCCCGCGCTAGAATCGGCCGGTCATGAAGGCAACAACGATCCTCCAGCGTTTTCAGCGACACCCGTACCGCAATATCTTCGTCGCCCTGCTGGCGGTGATCATCGCCGATGCGGCGGCGCCGAACCTCATCGGCACCCTCAACGTCAGCGACCTCATGATCGCCGGGTTGATCATCGCGGCGCTCGTCCACACGGTCCGGAATCGCGCGCACGCCATGGTGGCGCTCGCCCTCGGGCTGCCGGCGATCATCGCGAGGCTGGTGGCCGCGGTGCGGCCCGACACCGCGTTACAGAACGATGCAGTGCTGTTTTTGAGCGCTGTGTTCTTCGGCTATCTGGTCTTCAACATCCTGCGCGATGTGTCGGGTGAGGATCGCCCGACCAGCGAGCGGCTCTTCGGCGCGCTGTGCGCGTACATTTTTATCGGCATCCTGTTCGCTCTGGTGTACGCGCGTCTGGAGTTCCGCGATCCGAACGCATCCGCCTTTACGGTCTCCAACAACGCCATCATCGAGTCCGCCTCCTCAGAAGCCGGTCTGTTGCCGCTGTTCACCTATTACAGTTTTGTCACGCTGACCACCCTCGGCTACGGCGATATCACCCCGGTGTCCGAAGCGGCGCGCACCCTGGCATGGATCGAGGCCCTGATCGGTCAGCTCTACCTCGCGGTCATGGTGGCGGGCGCCGTGGCGCGGTACATGTCGGAGGGACGTGGCCGCGGTGGCGGCAGCCCGCCCGGGGTCGACCCGCCGTGATCACGTCGTGACGTTTCCGCCGGCAAGGCTCAGCTTCCGGAAAAACCGTCGACCAGCCAGCGGCGGAGAAATTCGTTTCCGACGTCGTGCCGACCGGCCGGGTCTTTCTTGACGAGACCGAGACTGACGAGATTCGCCAGGCCCGTGCGTCTTTCTGTCGATTTCTCGGGTTCGGCGTCAGGAGGAGATTTTGCGGGCTTCGAAGGAGAGGTCGCGAGTTCGACCAGCAGGGCCCGATCGTGGTCGCTGATCAGATCGATATCGACCGAGAAGAAGAAGGCGACGGCGCGATCGTTGTGGATTTCTTCGGCTGCCGCTTCGAGATCTCCGCGATCGAGAGTGTGGCGGCAAAGCATCTGAATCAGATAGGGGTGATCTCCGCACAACTCTCTGATGCGTTCGATCTCGGGTTCACTCATCTTCGGTTGGAAGGCGTCCGGGAGTTGTGTCTGGAGAATCAGGGAGCGCGCTGCGTTCGCATCGAGCGGCCCGATGGCGAGTGGGGGTGTGAATCCATCGAGAAAGGGCGAGGTGTCCTCACCGGCGTTGGCGAGTTGCCATAACCGGCTGCTGGAGGCCAGCACCGACCGGATGCCCTCTCGCGATTGCAGTGCCCGCCTCAGCTTCCTCAACAATGAACGGTCCTGACGGTTGAGGTTGATCAACTCTTCAACCTCGTCACACAGCAGCAGCAGCCGAAACCCTTTCGCGAGCAGCGCCCGCCGAAGCCGCGCCAGGGATTCGAAACAATCATCGGACTGGATCTCGGGAACCTGAATCCCGGCCCTCTCGAGGTGCGCCTCGGCATCGAGCAGAGCATCAGCGAAGTCCAGGTGCAATTCCTCGGGGCTGTCGGCTCCCTGGAGGTCCCAGAAGACGGGAACATAACCGAGGTCCGGCGCGGAGGCAGCCATCAACTCCAGCTGTTTGAGGAGCGAGGTTTTGCCGATCCTGCGGGTGCCGAGCAACCACAGCCAGTTGCGGTTACCGCCGAGAATCTCCTGGATCACAGGTTCCCGACCGTAGAACTTCTCGCCGCGAACCCACTGGCCGATGACGTAAGGCAGGGCCGCAGTGGTGGCACGGACGATCGCTGCAGACTCGGGCGGTGCGGCGACGGACGGCGTCGTACGGGACGGCTCATCCATCGCGACATCGGCGATCAGCCGGTAACCGCGCTTCGAGATGGTCTCGATGAACCGGGGATGACGGACGTCGTCGCCGAATGCGCGCCGGAGGCCGGCGATCGACCGCGTGATCACCGATTCGGTGATGAAGACATCCGGCCACACGGCGTCCATGATGTCGTTCTTGGAGACCACCTGCCCGGCGTTGGCCGCGAGATAGACGAGAACATCCATGATCTTGGGTTCGAGCTGGATGACCCGGTCATCCCGTGAGAGCCTGTTGAGCGTCGGCTGGACCAGCCAGGACGCAATCCGGAGGTCAACCGCGATCGTCGGTTCGGGGGTCTGAGGATGATCCATTCCGAGGCATTCTATCCCGGACGCCGCGCTCGCTCCGCCTCGCCGTGCGGTGGAGTCAACTCGATTTCCTCGAAGAAGTTGTACCAGGGGCTGCCCTCCTCTTCCCAGTCTCGGTCGATTTCGACCGCCGTCGCGACCATCACCAGGGTCCCGTCGAGGCTTGCCATGAAGAGGCTTCTCACCCGCTGAGCCGTTTTCGCGGAGCACGAGTTGAGCCGGTCGATACCGTCCACCAGGAGAACCAGCCTCGTGCGGCGTCCCTTTCGCCTTCCGAGTTTGCGCAGCTCGTGACGAATGTCATGGGTGAGGTCGCGGTGATCGTAGCCCGGACCAGCGGCGGGCGGGCATCCCGTTCCGGTCGCGACAGCGGTCGAGAAGAGCTGCTCGGTGACGGCGTTGGCAACGGTGGCGAAGAGCAGGTCTTCCGGGACCTCGTGGAGGTCGACGAAGATCGGGAAAAACTCCTCGAACGGGTCGCCACCGCCCTCGAGGCGTTTCTTGAGTTGGAGGAGCACCGCGGTCTTACCGCACCCCGGCCCGCCGCGCAGCAAGATGCTGTTGTTGTGGATGGTGCTCAGGATGCGCTGAATCAAGGCTCCTTGTCCATGGAATTCGAGGGTGTCAGGTGCAGGTTGCCGCGACGGTCTGTGGTGATGGGCGCCTCTGCCGAGGTGACAGAAAAGTCTGAGGAGAGCGCTGGTGGTGGTGCACACCGCGGTCATCAGTGGCCCTCCGGAGCCAGGGTCCCGATGACGGGGGTCATCCGGTGACAACCCTGCTCCGCCGATCAAAACCGGAAGCCGGCCCCGAAACCGAGAACCACCGGGTCGAAATCGACCCTGCCGGTGTCTCCGCCCTCCGGAGTCGCTGCCAGAGTGCTGTCGATGTACTTGACGGTGGCGTAAAGCGACCACCGGCCCCTGCCGAGAAAGACGTCGATCCCGAGATTGGCGCCGAGCCCGAGGTCATTCGAGGTGTAGAAGGTCTCGTGAACGCCCGGCCCGACATTCAAATCGAAACCGCTGTAGGCAACGTATGCGATGAGCGGACCGAGGTACAGATCAACCGTGCTGCCGGATGTCACATGGATGTTCAACCCGATGGTCAACGGGGCGACGGTGATGCCGGAGCTCACGCTCACGCCGTGCCACCCGATCTCGATCTGAGTTCCGACGTCGGGGGAGGCTGCGAGCACACCGAAATCGAGGCCGAGACGCCGCGACGCCCGGTACTCGATGCCGATACCCAAACCGCCTCCAACCCCGGTGCTGAGAGCGATGCCATCGGACGAGGCTCCAATTTCGGCGATGTTGGCGTCGCAGTCCATCGCCACCAGCCCGAGCCGCAGCTGCCAGGGATGCTCGGTGTCTCGGGCGCTGGCCGGTGATGGGGCGAGGGCGGTGGCGAGAACCAGGAAGGTCATCACGAGTGAACGGGTCTGGACGATCGTCATTGCCGGATCCTCCTTTGAGAATTAACGGTATGGCTGGAGTCCGACGAAAACCTGATGGAAACCGGAGGGTTCGGTGAAGCTCGGCGGAGGCTGTTCCTCGTGCTAGGATCTGGGCGGTTCGAGTGGCGCGTTCACATGATCGCCGAGTTCGACAGGTGAAGTTTCAACGACCATTTCTCGTCATCGTCGCCGCGATTGCTGTCGCGCCTGCGACAGCAATCGCCCAGGAAACCCCCGCCACCTTTGAGTTCAGCTTTTCCAATCCCGGTGCACGCAGCCTCGGTCTCGGCGGGGCTTTTGCTGCCCTGGCCGACGACGCCACCGCCGCCTTTGCCAACCCTGCGGGTCTGGTCCAGCTGGTGAGCCCGGAGATTTCGGTCGAAATCCGGCACTGGAGTTTCTCGACTCCGTATATCGAGGGTGGGCGGTATGAGGGCGAGCCCACCGGGATCGGGCTCGACACCTCGAGCGGGCTTCGGCTGGCGGAGTCGGACGAGCAGCTGACCGGGCTGTCGTTTCTCTCGTTCGTCTACCCTCACGGGAGGTGGTCGTTTGCCGTGTATCGTCACCAGCTGGCGAATTTCCGCGCCCAAACCGCCACTCAGGGTTTGTTTCACACCGGTGGTACCGGTTCTGAGACCTTTCGGTCGTTTGACCGTCGGTGGTCGACCGAACTCGATATCGTCGGCCACGGCATCGCCGGCGCCTACAAGATCAGCGATCGGTTCAGCCTGGGCCTCGGTCTCGTGTATTACAGCGGCCGGCTCGACGCTCCCTTCGAGTGGTCGTTCCCGGACGACGACACGCAGGAGGGGATTTTCGGCCCGAATTCCTACCTGCCCGAGCAGCAACTCGTCAACGGAGACATGACGATCGACGATGGGAATTGGGGACTCAATGCAGGTCTCCTGTGGACATTTGCCGACGGATGGAGGGCTGGCGCCTTCTTCCGTCAGGGGCCGGAGTTCATGCTGACATACGGGGTTCGAGCCGGTCCGGCGGCAGAGGCCATCGATCCGGCATTCACCCGGGGAGCGACGATCCTTCGTATTGCGACCCCGATGCACTTCCCGGATGTGTATGGGTTGGGGCTCTCCTACAGGTCATCGGGCGGCGCGCTGGCGGTGGGTATCGAGTGGGACCGGGTCGGCTATTCATCGATCTTCGGCAGCTTCGATCCGGTGGAAATCGAGAGCCTCGACCCTGATCTCGATCTCGGGGTGGACCTGGAGGCGGATGACGGCGACGAGTTCAGACTTGGCGCCGAGTACGCCTTGCTCGATCTCAAGCCCGTGCTCGCCTTTCGTGTCGGCGTCTGGCTCGACCCGGACCACCGATTCCACAGCATCAGCAGCGACCCCGAACACCGTGCGTTGTTTCCGCCCGGGGAGGACGAGGTCCACGTATCTGTGGGCGTCGGTCTCGCATTCAAGTCATTTCAGGTTGACCTGGCGGCCGATTTCTCCAATCTCGTCGACACCGCCTCCCTTTCGGTGATCTGGAGTTTCTGAGTCAGAGCGTTGCGACGAAGACCAGAACCAACAACAGGATCATCGCGGTCGCCACGGTGACCGCGACGTCGGCCGATCGCGGCTCGCCGGCGACACCGTAGCGCGGAGTGAGCGGCCGTTCGCCTGTGTTCATTGGGGTCCTCCCGTTGTTTCTCGAGCGGCGCCACACGGCCGCGTCACCGCTTCATCGGGACGGCCGTGCCGTCATTGGTCGCGTTGTCAATAACCGCCGCGTAGGCGATCACCCCGGTGCCGGAAACGACCTCGATCGAGGCATAGCCGGCGTCGATGTCCGATCTTCCGGCAAGCCGCGCGAACGGCTCCTGAAGCTGAAGCCACGCTCCCGCCTCGAGAGTCCGCTGCGCCGTGGCGAGCCGGTCGCCGGATCCCGCGAACAGGGCAAGGCGCACCCGCGCGGTCGAACTGCCCGTGTTCACGAGACCGATGTTGGTGCGAAATCTCTCGTTCTGGTGAAGTTGCGGCAGCCAGACCGTCTCCCGGGCCTGCAATGTTCTGGTCGCCGGCACGCCGTCGAGAAAGAGCCCGAAGGTTCCGCTGCCGCTCGAGTTGTAGGTGCGCGAGCCGGCCATCACCGGACCGTCGGCGGTGATCTCGATGGCGCCCGAGCCCGATTGCCCGAGGAGTGCGACTGCATCGCCGAGCACCGTCTGCCGCCCGGCGGGCAGACGGACGATCATGGCGCCGGTGCCCCCATCCTCGCCGCGGTACGTGACCTCCGCGGTCACCGGCTGCCCGGACACGTTGAGCAGGGTGACGTCGGTCCGCCACAGGCTTCCCCGGGCGCCGTCGGCGTGCGCCGCTGCAGCGACCCACTGGTGGCGCGAGCCGGTGCCGGATTTCATCGGGATAGCAGAGGGGTCAGCGGTGGTGTTGTCGATCACCGAGGCGTAGGCGTACACGTCCTGGCCCGCCAGCACCGTGATGACGGCGTACCCGGAGACGATATCGTTGCGGCCTCCCAGCTGCAGAAAGGGGCGGTTCAGCTGTACCGTTTGCAGCGGCAACACGGGGCGCCGCTGAGTCGCGACCAGCGTGCCGTCACCGTCGTGAAGGGCGATCTCGACGCGGGCCGAGCGCGGCCACTGGTTGCAGATGCCGATGTTGGTACGGGCGGCAGAGTCCTCCCGGAGCTGCATGAGCACGGCCGACTCTCCGGACTGGAGGCCGCCGGTCCCGGTGACCACGTCGAAAGACTGGCCGAAGGTGCCGATCGGCGCGTCGTTGTAGGTGCGCGAGGTGACGGTGAGGGGTTCCGATGAATACACCTGGAGCGGGCCCGAGCCGTTCTGTCCGAACCAGCCGACCACATCGGAGACGACGCGCGACTCACCGGGTCCGAGCTCGAGCTCACGCTCGACGAGGTTCCAGCCGTTGTACAACCTGAGGCGGATTTCGTTGGGGCGTTGAGTACGGTTGAGCAGACCGACGTCGGAACGCCAGACGCTTTCGCCGACACCGTTAACGCGGGCCACCGAGGGAACCCACGACTCCACCGGAGCCGAGCCGGCGGCGCCGCGCGAGATCCCGACGGATTCCCAGAGGTCGTGCTCCGGCCAGACGGAGACCTCGGGGATGTCGTCGAAGTCGTTGATCAGGGGGTCCTTGTTGCTGACCCAGAAGAAACCGATGCCGTCGGTTCGCCACATGGCGATGGCGTGAACGCCCGGGCCGCCGCCGCCGTGCGAGTAGATCTCGAGGCCATCGTCAGGATCGGTCAGCCAGCCGACGGTGTGGCCCGAGTCGACGAAGAACTTCTCGAAGATCCATCCCCGGCCGTAACCGATCTCCCGGGACGCGTTGAACGGCATGGAAAGCATCGTCCTCAGGGTTTCGGGCTTCAGCAGCCCCGACGCCGCGGGGTCGTCGAACAACGCCGTGTACAGTCGAGCGAGATCGGGCGCGGACATGACCATGCCGCCCGCGGCGTAGGCGTTTTCCCAGCCGAGAGCATAGGGGTCGCCCTCGTAATCACCGACGTAGTTGCGCTCGGTCGGTGCGAGGTCACTGAGCGAAGAGCGGGCCATCCGTGCGCGGCCGACCCCGACCGCGCGAAAGAGGTTTTCGTGCACGTACTCGGGGAAGTCGACACCGGCGGCCTTTTCGGCGAGCATCTGCAGCAGGAGGTACCCGAAGTTGCAGTAGGCCCAGCGGGCTCCCGGGTTGAACTGGAACTGCTGGCCGGTCATGAACATCGCGATTTCGTGCCGCGTCGGCGGCGGCAGAACGCCCAGCGACAGCGCCACCCACACGTCTTGGAAAACCATCGGGTCGATGCCGCCGTTGTACTTGTCCCAGCCGACGGTGTGGGTGAGCAGGTGGTCGACGGTCACCAGGTCGAGCCGGGGGTCGGCTGCCCGGCCGAGCGGGGGTTCGAGCCCGAGGTAATCCGCCACCCGGGTGTTGTAGCTCAAGAGTCCCTTCTCGATGAGCTGGTGGATCGCGATCGACGTGATCGACTTGGCGATCGAGCCGGTGCGGAAGAGCGAGGTCGGTTGAACCGGTTCGACCGCCGGCTCATCCCAGGTGTAGCCGCGGGCGTAGACCAGGCGGCCGTCCTTGGTGATCGCGACCGACGACGCGGTGATGTCGTGGCGGACCATCCCGGAACGGATCATGTCGTCGACACCGGCAAACCCGGGAACCTCCTCGCCGGTGACCGTCCACCGCTTCTCGGCCGAGGCAGTGGCGGCAACGACGATCGAAATGCAGGAAAGGACGGCTATCCTCAGGACCTGGCGCATGGAAAACCTCCTCGGTTTCCAATGTCGCCTTCCGCCGAGGACGAAGCTTGAGGGAATCCGGAGGAGTCCGTGAGGGTCTGTTGAGGGTTTTTCGGACGGGTCAGACGCTGTCGCTGCTGACCGCGTCGACGTCGGCGGCGGTGATCGTCCGCCGACCCTGCTCGTACATCCGGTTGACGAGGGCGATGCAGAGCCGCTGTACCTGGTAGGGCTTGCGGTCGGTCAGTTCGACGATGCGGTCGACCACGTCCGGCGCCATCTTGAAGACCCCCCTGATCGGCCGCGTGATCAGCTCTTCGGTGTCTCCGCGTCCGATCGGGGTGACCTCGATCTCCTCGAAGAAGTTGTACCAGGGGCTGCCTTCCCGGTCCCACTGTTTGCGGATCTCGACCCCAGATACCACCGCCACGAGGTTTTCGGCGAAGCTTTTCATGAAGAGGCTGCGCAGGCGCTGGTTGATCCGCGGATCGTAGGCGTTGAGCTCGTCGACCTCGTCGATGAGCAGGACCAGCTTGACCTGCTTGTCGGTTCTCCCCTCGAGGGCCCTGATGACCTTGCGCAAGTCGTGCACCAGCTCCCGGTAACCGTAGTCCGCGCCGTCCGCCAGGTCGGCGCCGGGGCGGGCGCCTTCCAGTGGCCCGGCGAGCTCGTGGAAGACGTCTTCCGCGAGGGTGGAGAAGAACTGCGATTGCGGAGTCCCCTGGAGATCGATGTAGACCGGGAAGAATGCGTACCGCGAATCGTCGAGCTCGAGCAGCCTCCTCCTGATGTGGTGCTGCAGCGAGGTTTTGCCGATCCGCCGTTCGCCGTGGAGGAGGAGGCTGTTGTTGTGAATGGTCTGCAGGATTCGCTCGACCAGTTGTTCGCGGCCGAAAAACATCGCGCGATCGAGTACCGGAGCGCCCGCGATGTACGGGTTGAACCGCCGTTTGACGAGCTGGCTGCGACGCCGGGCCCGGTGCGCCAGCACTCCGGCGAACGCAGCGATCGGCAGCGCCGCCAACCCGAGCCGGAACCACGGTGACCGGTGGAACGGCGCCGCGTAGATCACGGTGTACTCAGCGCTCGAGCTCAGGCCCGCGCTGTCGGTGGCGGCAAGCGTGAAAGTCGACCAGCCCTCGTCGAGCCGGTCGGTCAGCGTGAACTCGGTGACGAAGTACTCGCCCACGGCCTGGCTGGAGCTGAGGCCTTCGACCCGCTCGCCGTCGGGGCCTTGAAACCGGACGTCAACCGGTGAGTTGTCGATCACCACGCCGGTGATGCGGAAATCCGGATTTCGCACGACCTCGACCTTCGATCCGTCCGGCCGGTCGCTCCGGAGATCGGCGAAACGAATCGCCGGCGGAATGTTCTCGACCGTGCGCGAGCCGAGCAATCGGCTGCTGATCTCGGCGTACGACCGCCGCACCAGATCGAGAGCGGCGGCGTTCCCGGCGTCGAGCGCGAGGACCCGGTTGGCTGCTGAGATGGCGGCCTCGAACCGGCCGGCCGCGTTCTCGGATGCGGCACGCTCGATTTCCTGATCCAGGGAGGAGCGGATCGCAGCGTCTTTCTGCGCGTCGAGGATTCGCCGCTGGAGCTCGAGGGCCTGCGGATCCTCCGGATTCGTTGCCAGGACCGGTTGCAGCCGGTCGAGGGCTTCCGCGTAGCTCCCTGCGGCCTCGAGCTCCCGGGCGCGCGCCAGGCCGGAGGTGACCGCGGTTTTCCGGTCTTCGGCATCCTCCTCCGCCTGCAGCTCCGCCGCAAGCCGCGTTCGCGCGAGTTCCAGGAGTTGCTGCGTCTGAGCGTCGGGTCGGATCGAGAATGCCTGGCTGAAAAGGCTGGAGGCTTCGGCGGTCTCACCCTCGGCGAGCGCCCGGCGGCCGAGGCGCTCGAGGTCCGCGGCCCGCGTCTCGTCGAGCTGCCGGCGGTCCCGGCGGACGACCTCGGTACGCAACTCCTCCATCCTGGCGCCCGCGTCCGGATTCTCCGGATCGACGGCGAGTCCCTTACCAAGGGCGTCCATGGCGGCTTCGAGGCGGCCCTGACGTTGGAGGATCTCCGCCTCGCGAAGGCTTTCGCGGACGATCCGGGCGATGCGTTCGCCCTCGGAGCTCGCGGCCGCGCTGCGCGCTTCGAGCGCCAATCGCCGGTATCGCTCGAGTTCGGCCATGTCGGGCGCGGACGACTGAATGGCCCCGATCTGCTCTTCGGTCTGAAAGGCCTGCAACGCCGCCTCGAACTGCCCGAGATTGTGGTATGCGATGCCGAGCTTGAAGTAGGGGAAATACGCGACGACCTTCATGCCGTAGGACCGCACCCTCGCTCCAGAATCCCCCTTGCGCTCCAGTGCCTTCTGAAGCTCCTCGACGGCGCCGTTCCAGTCGCCGTTCGCGAGGGCGGACTCCGCCCGCGCGTAGTGCTCGTACCAGTAGTCGGCCCAGGTCGTCGGGGTGCTCAGGCAGAGAGTGCACAGGGCGAACGCGGCCGCGAGAAACCGGCGGGCTCCGCCGTTCGTGCGGCCGGCCGGATGATCGGCAACCGTGGTCCGAGACCCGCGATCCGCGGCGGCTTGATGCTGCATGCGCTGTCCCTTGGCGAGTGTAACAGGCGGAACCTTGACGCCAGTTTGCGGGGGCAGGTGACAACCGCGAGAAAATCAGTAGCATGCACGGCATGACGGAAGTACCGACCAAGATCGACGTGGATGGCGTGACCCTCGACCTCGTGGTGGTCCGCAAACGGGTGAAGAACATCAACGCACGGCTGCGTGGTTCGACACTGGCGGTCAGCGCGCCGCACCGGGTGTCCCGGGGCGAAGTCCGCGACGTGGCGGTGGAGCTTGGACGGCGACTGCTCCGCCGCGCGCGCGCCGACGCGGTGAATGGCGACGACTCCGGGAGGATCATCGCGCTCAAGGTGGCCGCGAAGTTCGCGAAACCTCCGCGAGTGACCGAGGTCCGTTTCTCGACCAACCAGCACGCGCAGTGGGGGAGCTACAGCCCGCGGACCGGGATCGTGCGTCTCAACGCGGTGCTCAAGATGATGCCCCCGTGGGTGCTCGAGGCGGTCGTAGCGCACGAACTCGCGCACGCGTTCCACCCGGATCACTCGCCCGCATTCTGGAAGCTTCTGCGATCGATCTGCCGCCACACCGACCGCGCCAACGCCTTTCTCGAAGGCGTCAACTGGTTGGCTGCCTCGTGGATCGATCTCCCCCCCGTCGAGAGGGCGCAGCTCGTCAAACCTCTGTGACCGCGGGCCGGGCCGGCAGCGAATCCATGCCTGCGGCTCGCGCCGCCGAGCTCATGACGCGTTCGAGCTCGCGGCGGACGTCGTCGCCGATCCGGCTCGGCTCGAATTCCGAAAGCCTGCGATCGACCTCCGACGCGGCCCGCTGCCCGAGGGTCGCCCCACCTTCCTCCAGCCACCGTGCGCGGCTCGTGCGGTCGATGACCGGACCCGGGAACGTCAGCTCCTCCCGCACGTGGCGCCGCGTGTGGTCGGCGATCAGGAGGTGCTTTTCGGCCAGGAGTTCCTCGAAGAGCGGCCGTGAAGGGAAGTCGTCGCGAGGTTCGATGCCGGCCCGCAGACGGTCGGTCATGAGACAGATCTCGTGATCCACCACCAGCTTCTCCAGGCTCTGACAGCTCTCGAAGTCGAGCATGCCGGGGCCGGAGACGTTGTCGATACCGGCGAGGGCCGCGAGGGTCGCACCCATCCCCGTCTCGAGCCCGGCCTGGGCGTCGATGGCCTTGGAGTCCGACAGCGCGACGTAGCCCTGGGTCGGCAGCCCGAGGCGGCGGCCGATCTCGGCCGCGGCGCACGTCAGCATGGTGGTTTCCATGGCCCCCATCGGAGTGGTTTCGTACCGCAGGTCGAAGATCGCCGGCGAACCCCCGAACAGCAGCGGCGTTCCGGGGTTCGCGAGCTGGGCGATGACGACGCCCGAGAGCACCTCGGCGGTGTGCTGGATGAGGGTCCCGACCAGGGTGACCGGAGCCATGAAACCGGTGAGGGGGACCGGGATGATCTCGACCGGGATGCGCAACCTGGCGCAGTCGATGAGGTTGCGGCTGCCCTCATCGGTCCAGCGCAACGGCGCCGTGGGACAACAGGTGAACATGGCGACCGGTTTTTCGGCGAGGGCCTCGGACGATCCGCGGACTGCCAGCACGAGGTCGCGCATGACATCGAAGCCTTCGATGGTGAAGGCGCCGGTCACCACCGGCTTTTCGCAGTGGAGCAGGTTCAGAAAAAGCCGGTAGCTGTCGGCAATGGCCTCGGGCACGTCGGAGGACACCAGGGCCGTCGACTGGGCGTCGAATCGGTCGAGGCGGCTCACCAGCTTGGCGAGGTCCACCAGATCCGAGGTCACCGCCGGCCGGATCGCGCCGCTCGAACGGTCGAGGATGTTGATCGCAGCCGATCCCGGGGTGAAGTGGGTCTTCTGGCCTTCGAAACGATGGGTCTCGTTGCCCAGGACGTCGTACAGCGAGAAACTCAGAGGCGTGGTGTCGAGCGCGGCTTCCACCATGCTCTTGCTCAAACGCACCCGGCCGTCGCTGCCTTCGACGGCGCCGTGTTCCGCGAGCAGGGCCTTCGTCCGGTCGTCGACGACGTCGACCCCGACCTCGGCGAGCACGATCCCCGCCTCGGTGATGATCCGATCCGCCAGGTCCTCGTCGAGCAGTTGAAATTTCGGTTGCATGGCCACCCTCCCGCGTTCTCGATCGCTCGAGGTGCGATCCGACGTCGAGTCGTCTCATTTACAGACGTTGTTCAACACACTCCCTGATGGTGATCGCGGCGGCGAGTGCGGCCGCCCCCGTGCGACCGTCGACGTACCGCGTCTCTTCACCCCGACAGGCGCCGATCAGCGCCTCCAACTCGGCCTTGAGCGGCTCGTCTTTTTCGACGTTCACCAACCGGGGCGTGATTTCGACGCCCTTGGGTCCGTGCACCAGCTGCGCAGATGACACGCTCTGTTCGGCGTAGTCGACCGAAAAGTACGACTCGCGTGCGAACAGCCGCAGCTTACGGATGCGTTCGGCCGAGACCCGGCTGGCGGTGAGGTTGGCGACCAGCCCGCCGGGAAACTCCACCCAGGCGTGACAGAGGTCCACCTTGTCGGTGAGCACGGGCACGCCGACGGCGCGGATCTGGGCCGGAGGCTCGCCGGCCACGGCGAGGGTGATCTGGAGGTCGTGGATCATCAGGTCGAGGATCACGTCGACGTCGATCGAGCGTGCGGTGAAGGGCGACAGCCGCTGCGATTCGAGATACCGAACGCCGTCGGCCAGCGTGAGCGCCGCCTGAACCGCGGGGTTGTGGTACTCGACGTGCCCGACCGCCAGGATCTTGCCTGCGGTGTCGGCGAGGGCGATCAACTCCTCTGCCTCGGCCACGGTGACGGTGATGGGTTTCTCGACCAACACGTGGCATCCCGCCTCGAGCAGCATCCCCGCCACCTTGCGGTGAGCGACGGTGGGCGTGGCGACCACCACCACGTCGGCGGCGCCGGCCTCGTCGACCGACGACAGCGCGGGCACCCCGTGCTCGGCGGTGATCCCGGCCAGCCGTTCGGGGTCGCTGTCGAACGCGCCGAGAAAACGCACGCCTTCCATGGCGGCAAGGATGCGGACGTGGTGGCGGCCGAGGTGGCCGGTTCCGACGACGGCTGCGGTGATCTCGTGTCTGCTCATGGCGCGCAGAATAGCGCATCCGGGTACAATCGGGCGCCGGCGGAGCGGGTGAGATCGCGCGCCGACCCCATTCGCTCGAGGAGGCCAGATGTTCGATGTCAAAAAGCTCTTGACCGATGTGTTCGATCCCCAGCCCGGCGAGGTGGTGACCTTTGCCGTGGATCTTCCCCGCGACGGCATTCCGGATCACGACGGGTGGAGGGCGCGACGGGCGATGGCCGACCGGTGGCGCAAGGCCATGCTCGAGGTGGCGGCCGAGCGCGGTTTCACGGTGCAGCCGATGCTGACGTTTGCCGCCACCGGCGCCAACAATGCCGACCTTCCCGACGCTGCGCGCCTCGGCGAGGATGAGGTGGGAATGGCGGAGGCCCTGGGCGCCTCGACGCTGGTGGTCGCGATGACCGAGTTTTCCGCGACCGCGCCCCTCTCCATGGTGGCGGAGGACAACGAGGACTTCCGGGCCGCATCGATGCCGGGCGTCGAGGTGCGGATGGAGAGCACGGCCCTCGCCGCCGACTACTCCGTGGTGGCGGCGCGGTGCCGGGCGATCTTCGACGCCTTCGATGGCGCGAGCCTGTGCGACGTGCGCTTCTCGACCGGCCACCGCTGCTGGTTCGATCTTCGGCACCGCACGGCGGAGATGGATGACGGTTTTCTGCCGCGCGGCAAAAAGGGCGACCGCATCATCAACCTGCCGTCCGGCGAGACCTTTATCGTGCCCTACGAGGGTGAGCACGAGGCGGTGCCGTCGTGGACCGCGGGCACGATCCCGATCATCGAGGACGACGAGCTGGTGCTGTTCCACGTCGTCGCCAACTCGGTGGTGGTGATCGAGGGCGAAGGACCGGTGGCGAACCGCTATGCGGCGTTTTTCGATGACGACCCGGCGCGCGCCAACATCGCCGAGGTGGCCTTCGGCGTCAACGACATGGCCGAGGTCACCGGCGTGGTCCTCGAGGACGAGAAGGCCGGCTTCCACTGGGCCTTCGGGCGATCGGACCACCTCGGCGGGGTGGTCGGGGTGGAGGACTTCGCGAATCCCGGCAACGTGGTCCACCAGGACATCGTGTACGCCGCCGGCAACCCGATCCAGGTGGAACGAGCGGTGATCATCCACCCCGACGGCCGGCAGGTGGTGGTGATCGACGAGGGGGAGTACAAGATTTAGGAGAATTAGGAATTAGGAATTAGGAATTAGGAATTCGGATTTCGGATTTCGGATTTCGGGCTGCGCTACGCTGATGGGGCGACGAGGAGGATGACATGGCCGATCAGATGACACTCATGGAAGCGGTGGAGCAACGCGGACCCTACGCGGTGTGGGACCTGATGACGGAGGACGAACAGAAGGCGGCCGCGGTGGCCTTCTGGAACGGGGCCGACCGCGAAAGCCGCTCCGCCCTCGAGATGGCCCTCGCCAAGGACCTCAAGTTCCGGCAACAGTCGGTGCGGCAGCTGCCCGCCGAAAAGGTGGCCGGGCGTCTTGTCCGGATCGCCGAAGCCCTCCCCGACACCGTCCTCTTCCAGTACCTGTTCCACCTCCACATGGCCGACCGCAGACCGCTGATGGGCGGGTTTCTGGACGCGGTGGGGCTGCCTCACGAGGATGGCGCCCTCGATCTCCCCGAGGACTTCGAGGGACCCGACGCCGCCAAGGTGGAAAAAGCGGCCCGCGACCTCGCTGCAGCGAAGGGCCACGAGGCGTTGGTCTATCTGGTCACGCTGTCGGTCGCCGACGGCGAGTTCTGGGAGGCCCTCGAACCCGTGCTCAAGGAGTACGCAGCCGATGGCTCCGCCATCGGCTAGTTTTGAGTTTTCAGTTTTGAGTTTTGAGTTACCCGCAGTTCGCCAATGATCTTGACAGACGGTGAGTGGCCCGGGATGAAAAACTCAGAACTAAGAACTCAAAACTAAGAACTCGTGTAGGTCGCGCTGTTGCGGTCGGTCTCGTGGACCGTCAACGCGGTCAGCGCGATACCTTCGGGCAGGGCGGGAGCGACCCGCTCGAAGAACACCTTCGCGAGGTTTTCGGCGGTCGGGATGACGCCGTCGAGCCAGGGGACCTCGAGATTGAGGTGGCGGTGGTCGACGTCATCGACGACGCAGCGGTTGAGAATCGTCTTGAGGTCCTTCATGTCGATCAGATAGCCGCTGTCCGGGTTGACCTCACCCGTGACTGACGCCTCGATCACGTAGTTGTGGCCGTGGCCGTGCGGGTTGTTGCACTTGCCGAAGACCTCGCGGTTCCACGCCTCCGACCGCTGCGGGTTGTGGAGCCGGTGGGCGGCTTCGAAGTAGACCTTGACCGTGACCGTGGTTGGCATCGTTCTCCCCCCAGGATAGCGCGGGCCGCCACGAGGTTTATTCCTGGGAAAGGGAGAAAGGGAGGAAGGGAGAGACGTCAATCTGGAGAATCTACAGTTCTGAAGGTGGGCCTTGGCCCACCTTCAGAGTCGCCCATGGTGAGCGGGTCTCTCACCTGGAATACCGTGGTTTCTCCGGGCAGCTGTGTCGAAAATCCGAAATCCGAAATCCGAAATCCGAAATTGCGCTGACCCAGTTCCACCGAGCCTACTCGTCTTCACCCTCGAGGCGGCGGTAGAGATCGGGGCGGCGGTCGCGGAGAAAACCGAAGTGTTCCCGCGCCCGGCGCACCACTTCGGCGTCGACCTCGTGCAGCACCACGCCGGGTTCGTCGGCCAGGGTGGCGACCACCTCTCCCCAGGGGTCGAGGAGGCTGGTGTCGCCGCGGTGGGGGTGGCCCTCGGCCTCGCCGACGCGATTGACGCCGAGCACCCACGCCTGATCGTCGATGGCGCGAGCGGCCAACAGAGCGCGCCAGGCACGGGCACGGCGGGTCGGCCAGTTGGCGATCACCACGAACAGATCGGTGGCGGCGGCCGCAGCCCGGAAGAGCTCGGGGAACCGAAGGTCGTAACAGATCAGCGGCGTCACCCGGATGCCCTCGACGTCGATGGTTTCGACGGTGTCGCCGGCCTCGTAGTGCTCGGCCTCATCGACGAGCGAGAACGGGTGGATCTTGCGGTAGTGGAGCACCTCGGCGCCTTCCGGGGAGAAAACTCCGCAGGCGTTGGCGGGCCGGGCCTCGCCGGGCTCGGCGTATCCGGCCACCAGCCACACCTCGTAGGCGGAGGCCATGCCCGCGAGAAAGGTCCGGATGGTCGAGGCGTGTGCCGCCATCTCCTGTGATCGCATCGAAAAACCGGTGGCGAACATCTCCGGCAGCGCGACCAACCGCGCTCCGTCCTCCACCGCCCGTTGGATCAACGAAGCCGCGCGGCCGAAGCTCTCGTTGGGGTTCTCCCACGCGATGTCGAACTGGACGCCGGCGACGATCATGGGACGGGGGGCACCGGCACCCGGCACGACTGCAGCCGCTCGGCGAGGAGGACGTTGAAGATCAACTCCTGGCCGTCCTCCCAGCCCTCCCGCCACCGTTTTTCCCGGTCCTCCGGGGCTTCGGCGTCGTGGAAGGAGAACGAGGTGCTGAGCAGTGATGCGCAGTCAGTGGTGTTGAACGAACTCATCTTTTCGGCGCCGGCGGCGAACCCGGCGAGGTAGTCGCCATCGTCGCTGAGGTCCTCAGCCACATCGCCGGCTTCGGCAAGGGCGCGGCGCACCGCATCGTTGACGGCGGCGTTGGTCTGTTCCGCCTGCCACGCTGCATACCGGGCAAGGGTCCGGTCGTAATCGGGGGGCAGCGGCTCGGTCACCCGCCCATTCCACGAGTCGGAGTCGCGGGCGTCATCGAGCGACGGGTAGAGGGTCATCAGTCGTTCAATTCGGCTCACCACCGACCCGTCATCGGCCGTCTTGACCTCCTCTCGAGGAACCGGAACGATGAGCTGGACCTGACACTCCCGTTCGTCGAAGAGCTCGAACGGGCCCTCGACACGCGAGGTGCGGAACGGCACGGCCAGGCTCAGCAGAAGATCCGCCCGCTGTCTTTTGGCATTGACCTTGTCGATCTTGACGAGCTCTCCCGCCTCGAATCGATACGGCGCGTTGGCGGCCACCCCGGCGTCGCCGACCTGGTTGTCGCTGTAGGTGCCCGAGCAGGCGGAGTAGACCTCGACCTCGAGAATCGCCCAGCCGCCTTTGAGTCTCTGATTGAGGCGATCGTCGAGGTCGGAGCCGAAGCCCGATGCCGCGACCGCAAGGATGCAGACCAGGGTTGACCTGATGAGGGCCGGTTTCGACATAGACACTCCCGAGACTCGTTCCGCCTACCCTTTCGAGGCTATCACGGGCTCTGCCATAATGCGGACGACCCATGAACGATCCGTACCAACGACCGCCGACCACGGACTACCGCCCGCCGCCGCGCCGCCGCCCGCCGCGGACGCCGGCGGTGTCGGTGATCATCGGGCTCAACGTCCTGGTCTTTCTCGCCTGGCAGGCGGCGACGGTGATGCCGTCGTTGCAGCAGTTCATGGTCGAAAATTTTCTCGTCAGCACGACCCACGTGGCGCACGGCCTGGTGTGGACGCTGCTGACCGCGGCTTTTTCCCACAACGAAATCTGGCACCTCGCGATCAACATGTTCGTGTTGTGGAGCTTCGGGACCGTGCTGGAGCGTCTGTGGGGCACCCGCGTATTCGTGATCTTCTATCTGGTTGCGGCGGTGGTCGCGTCGATCAGCCACTGTCTGGTTTCGACGTTCCTGATGGGCAACTCGGACATCCCGGCTCTGGGCGCGTCGGGAGCGGTCAGCGGTCTGCTGCTGGCCTACGCGCTGCAGTTCCCGCGCCACAAGATCCTCCTCATGGGGATCGTTCCGGTGCCCGCCCTGATCGGCGTCCTCGCGTTTGTCGGGATCGACCTGTGGGGCCTCTTCGCGCAGACCCGGGGCGGGGGCCTGCCCATCGGCCACGGAGCCCACCTCGGCGGCGCCCTTGCCGGCGCCGTGATGTACTTCGCCTGGCTGCGATCGGCCCGGCCCGTCGGGCCCGAACCGTCAAGCCGGTCGCCCCAATCAGTGGCGCTCTTGAGCCCCGACGAAGCGCACGAATTCGAACGCATCCGGATCAAAATCGAAGCCTACGGACCGCAGGCCCTCAACCCCAAGGAAAAGTACTTCCTCGACCAGCTGCGGGAGCGGGTGCTGCAGGCCGGCGGCCACGATCACTGAAGGAGGCACTGTGGAGCGGAGCGCCAAAGACGTCCGGATGGAGACCTTCGAGTCATTCAAGGAGGTGTTCGCCAGCGCGCCCATCCGGTTGATGAGCAGGACCGTGAGCGCGATGCGGGCGATGGGTTACGGTGATCTGGCGTCGGCGATCGGCGACCTCGACTGGCAGACCGTGCCCGAGGACGATCCGGAGGACCCGAATCTCCACCACGATTGGCAGAATCTGCTCGATGCGGCCTTCGGACACGTCGAAGGATGGCTCAATCAGCTCGGCGCCCACCCGCTGGGATACAACCTCGACTCCATCGGCTTTCCGGCGGTGACCGGGGCGTGGAGCGGTCTGTGGTCGAGACAGCTCGGCATCGATTTCAAAAACGAGGCGCAGTCGCCGCCGCAGATCGTGGTCTTCCACGGTGGCAACCAGGCCCTGCAGGCCTCGCTGCTCGGCGTCGCCGAAGCGCGCCGCAACCGCCTCGGTTGCATCAGCGCCGCCACCATGCTCGTGCCGGTGCCCACGTTTTCGTGCCCCATGGACCAGATGGCCCTCCAGGGCATGCAGGTCGTTCTGCTGCCGCCGGGCCGGGCCGATATGGACCCCCACGCCGATGACCTCGACCAGGTGCCGGACGGCGTCGACATCGACGGGGTTTATCTGATGCCGGTCAACAACCCCACCGGACGGACGCTGCCGCCGGCGCAGATGAAGGCGTTCGTGGACGCGGTGCTCGAGCGCTGGCCGCACGCGGGAATCATCCTCGACTCGGTGTACGTTCGGCTGCACCCCCGATACCGCGAGCTGCTGGCGTGGTACCTCGAAGACCCGCGGTATCAGGAGTCGGTGCTCTTCATCGACTCGCTGTCCAAGAGCCATGGAGTGACCGGGCTTCGCGCGGGAGCCATCCTCACCCGGTCGAGCGCACTGCGCAATGGGATCACCCGCTATGCGCAGAACATCATGGCCGGGCCCTCCAATGTCATGCAGGCGGTGATGCTGTCGTTGCTGGCGCCGTTCGCGTTGGGCGACAACGAGCTCGCCGAGCACCGGATTCGCCTCTCGCAGCGCATCGGACGCCACCTGCAGCGGAGGCGGCGGTTGTTGATGCGCGACGCCTTCGACCGCTTCGGCGAGTTCATGGCCGAAGAACAACCGCTGCTGCCCGACCCCGAGACCTTCGACTGGGAGGGGTCGATGTACGCGGTCCCCAAGCTCTCGCCGCGTTGCCGCCAGATGGCCGACGAGGGAGGGGTATCGCCCACCGTGGCGTTCTATCTCGAAACCGGGATCGGCGGTGTGCCACTGGAGGGCTTCTGCCGCAACCCGAACCTCGAACGCCACGGGCTGGTGGTCAACGCGGACAGCGAGAGGCTCAAGGCGTTTCAGGAGGAGGCGCGGAAGTTCGTCAGGCTGTCCTTCGGGATGACGCCGCCGCCTCAAGAACGTTAAAACGTTACACGTTAGAACGTTAGAACGTTCAACGTCGAGACGTCGTGATCCGGCTGACCGCGAGGGCCGCGAATCCGGCGAGGAAGAAAGCCGGCACCAGCTCGTAGAGGTTGTCGAGGCCCCATTGCCCGACCAGCCACCAGGACAGGGCAGTCAGACCGGCTGCGGCGACCACCGCGACCCGGTCGGCCGGCGCGAAGGCTCGCGACACCTCACCAATGATGAGAATCCCGGCAGCGGCCAGCAGAGCGATCCACCACGATCTTCCAAAGGCGGTGGCGTTCGCCACCGGGTCGCGCCCGAGGTTCCAGATCACGGTCACGCCGGCGCCGGTGAGCATCGCCGCCAACGCCCCGTGGCGGTTGACGGCCCGTTTGGTGAGAGCGAGCAGGATCAGCGGCGCGAAGGCTGCGCCGAGCCCCGACCACGCGAACAGCACGAACCAGAACACGAGGCGCACCTCGGTCAGCGCCACCAGGATTCCGATCAGACCGACCACCACCACCGTGACCCGCCCCAGCATCAAGCTGCGGCGGTCGTCCCTTGCCCTCCCCAGGGTCTCCTCGACGACGTCGTACGACACCGCCGATGCGGCGACCAGCAGTTGCGACGAGACGGTGGACAAGATGGCCGAGATCACGGCCGCGAGCAGCACTCCGGCGAGCGCAGGGTGGACGAGCTTGAGCGCAATGGCCATCAGGGCCTGCTCGCCGTCGGCGAGGTCGGGCAGCATGACGCGGCCCACCAGCCCGACGACACCGGCGCCGTAGAACACCGCGACCCCCCACATCATGGCGATGACCTGCAGGCGCTGGACCTCGCGATCGTCCCGCGCCGCCATGTACCGCGTGATGACGTGGGGCATCCCGGGATAGCCGAGACCGATCCCGAGCTGGCCGATGACGAAGCCCCAGAGGGCGGGGCCGATGCGGTCGCCGCTCGCCGTCAGCAGGTCCGGGCTGATCGCGCCCAGACCCTGGATCAGGGCGCCGAAGCCGCCGAGGCGCATGACCGCGTACAACGGCAGGACGATCAGGGCGCCCGCCACCAACAGCCCCTGGAAGAGGTCGGTCCAGGCGACGGCGCGAAAACCGCCGAGCGAGGTGACGATGGTGATCACCACGGCCCCGATCACGACCCCGAGCAGGTAGCCTGTCCGCCCCTCGAGACCGAGGGAGGAGGAAAAGGCCTTGCCGGCGGCTGTCATCTGCGCCGCGACGTAACCCATCATGCAGACCAGGATGATGGTGGTGGCCGTGACCCTGAGGACGTTGCGGGGGTCGCCCCATCGACGGGTGATGACATCGGTGAGAGTGACCGAACCGTGGGTTGCGGAGAGCGGACGCAGACGCGGCGCCACGAAATAGACGTTGACCAGATAGCCGAGCAGACAGCCCGGCGCGTACCACAGACCGGAGACGCCGTAGGTGAACGTCATGCCCACCGCGCCCAGGGTGACCCACCCTGACTCGGAGCTGGCGGTGGACGAGATGCCCGCGGACCACGCGCCGAGGGACCGCCCCGCGAGGTGGAAATCCTCTCCCCCGTGAGTCCGCCGCGCCGCCCGCCAGCCGATCACGAGCAGGACGCCGAGGTAGAGGACCATCACCAGTGCGACGGTCGTCATCGTGGAGGTGTCGAGGGAGGTCATCGCCGCGGCTCCCGCGCGGGTCCGTCGAGGGTGTTCTCGACAATCACGAAGATGACGAGGACCAGAGGGAACACCCACAGCAGGAGGTGGGCTCCGAGGCTGAGGTTGAAATGCTCCATGAGAGATGCCTCCGCGGAAAAGTGTAGCGTGCCGCGTGCGGCGGAGGTGCCATTTTCAACATTGTTGGATGGATGAGCATTCAAGTCGGCGGCACGATTCGGTCCAACAATGTTGAAGGTGGCTCCTCCCGGGAATCGGGATGGGAAAGCCAAGGCCCGCGGAGCGATTCTAGATGGCACTAAAAGGACGCCGGGAAAGTCAGCGCGCGCCGGATGCTACACTCCGCCAACCCGCAGGAGGCGTTCATGGTTTCTTTTCGGACTTCAGTGGCATGCGCGGCGATCATCATCGCAGCGGCGACGTTCGCGGCCGCCGCCGAACCGGTCCACGTCATGGTCAGCAACGACGACGGCATCGATGCACCCGGGCTCGAGGCGATCGCCGCGATCCTGGCGGCGGACCCGGCCTACCGGGTCACGGTCGTGGCGCCCAAACACCAGCAGAGCGTGTCGGGCCACGGGCTCGTGACCCGCACCGAGATCGAGGTGGTCGAGCACGCCCCGGTGGCCGGATGCCGGGCGTGGTCGGTCGATGGGACGCCCGCGACGGTGGCGCGGATCGGTCTCACCGCACTCCTCGTGGATGACCTGCCGGATCTGATCGTGTCGGGCATCAACCGCGGCGAAAACGACGGTCTGGGGGCCTGGACCTCGGGGACCGTCGCGGTGGCCCGCGAGGGCGCCCTGGCCGGCATTCCGGCGGTTGCGGTGTCGCTGCAGCTCGACTGGTCGGATCCCAAACCGGATTTTGCCGCCGCCGCCCGATGGGCGAAACCGGTGATCGACGCGGTGCGGATCGAGGGGCTGCCAACCGGCGTCTACCTCAACGTCAACGTGCCGCTTGCACCGACCGCAGCCGGCGGATACCGCGTGACCCGGATGGGTCTCGACCCATCGGAGGAAGCGCGATACGTGCTCGCGAAAGTCGATTCGGACGGCACCCGGTGGTACAGCAGCCGTTGGAAACCGCCGCTCGAAACGGAGCCGGGCGGTGACTCCCATGCCATGAACGGCGGCTGGGTCACCGTGACCCCGCTCGGCCTCGACCTGACGGCGGATGACGCATTTCCGCTGCTCGAACAGTTCCGGTTGGTACCGCCCGTGGCGGCTGAGAGCGCTGTCAGCGAGTGAGATCGGCGCCGGCAGGCGTGGGATCGCGGGCGCCCGACGTTGACACAATGACGGTGTCCACCTAGAGTTGGAGCCCCTGTGCGTGCCATGGGGCGGTGGGTGCGCGGACAGTCTGGTCGCGCCGCCGTTGGAGGATCTGAATGGGACGTCGGATTACCCGTAAACAACTGAAACAGGATGACGAGTTCGTTTCCGCGGCGGAGGTGATCTTCCGCTGGATCGCCGACAACCGCCGGCCGTTGATGGCCGCGATCGGGGCGGTGTGTGCGACTGCGGTGGTGTGGTGGGGCGTCAACGCCTGGTTGGGGACGCGGACTGACGACGCGTCGATCCTCCTCTTCCACGCGGTGCAGACCTTCGAGGGCGACGCCGCCGCCGGCTCGCTGGTGCCGGGAGGTGACGTCGCCGCCGCGGAGATCGATTTCCGGCAGGTCGTGGAGAGCTACGGTCGCTCCGACCAGGCCGACATGGCGAGGCTTTATCTGGCGCGAATCGCTCTCAGCCGGGGCCAGGTCGACGACGCTCGAACGGCCCTGGTCGAACTGTCACAGGAACACGGCAACGACGTCATCGGACGGCTGGCCACGCTCGATCTGATCGAGCTCCGCCTCGCCTCGGGGCAGGTTGCGGAAGTCGCCGCCGAACTCGAGGCCATGATCGTGGCGCAGGATGGCGGTCTGCCGCGGGACGCCGCGCTCTACAAGCTGGGTGAGGTGTTCGTGACCTCCGGCGAACCGGAGCGCGCCCGGAGCTACTTCGAGCGGTTGGTCGAGGAGTTCCCCGAGTCGCCGTACCTCATGAACGCCCGGCTCAAGCTCAACGAGCTCGGCTAGGCGTCAACAATTGATGGGCTTCGTCGAGGCGGTCGCGGCCAAACGAGACGGAAAGGTCCTGAACCGCGACCAGGTTGCGGAGTTCGTCCGCGGCGCGACCGACGGCTCGCTGCCCCGCGAACAGCTGGCCGCGATGTTGATGGCCATCTGCTGCCGCGGCATGAACCCCGAAGAGACCCGCTGTCTCACCGACGAGATGCTGCGATCGGGTGAGGCCTGGAATTTGGCGGCGGACCGACCCGAGGTGGTCGACAAGCACTCGACCGGCGGCGTCGGCGACACGGTTTCGTTGATCCTGGCGCCGCTTCTGAGCGCGGTCGGCGTCCCGGTGGCGATGATGGCCGGTCGCGGCCTCGGCCACACCCAGGGGACCCTCGACAAGCTCGACGCCATCCCGGGGTGGAATTCCAGCCGCAACCGTCGCCAAACCCTGGAGCTCCTGGATGCCTGCGGCGCGGCGATCATCGCCCAGACGGACGATGTCGCGCCCGCCGACCGCACGCTCTACGCGCTGCGCGATGTCACCGGCACCGTGCCGTCGCTGCCGCTGATCGTGGCCTCGATCATGTCGAAAAAACTCGCCCTCGGAGTCGGGACCCTGATCCTCGACGTCAAGTGCGGATCGGGAGCTTTTCGCAAGACGATCGCCGACGCGCGCGAGCTGGCGGCCGCCCTTCGCCAGGTCGCAGTCGACAGCGGCGTCCGCTGCCAGGCCGTGATCACGGACATGAACCAGCCTCTCGGCCCCGCGTTGGGGACGGCGTGCGAGGTGCACGAGGCGGTGGCGGTGCTCGACGGTGGCGGGGATCGGCTGCTGCGTGAGGTGACGATCGGCCTGTCGCGCGAAGCGATGGTGCTCCGCGGCAGGGACCCTGTCGAGGCCGAGTCGGCGTTGGTCGCGGCCCTTGACGACGGGTCAGCCCTCGAAGCCTGGCGGCGGATGGTCATCGCGCACGGCGGCGATCCCGACCCCGATCTGCTCGCGCGACCTGCCGCCGCGGTGGAGGTGACGGCTGCATCCGGCGGTTTCGTCGTGGGTTGCGACGGCGAGGAGCTGGGACGGGTGGCGGCGACGGTCGGCGCCGGGCGGCGTCGGGTGGAAGAGGAGATCGCGCACGGCGCCGGCATCGTGGTCCACGCGCGGATCGGCGACCGGGTCGAAAAACGCCAGCCCCTGGCGACCCTGCTGGTTGGCGCGCGCGCGATCGATCAACCGCAGACGGTCGAACGCATCCGCGACGCTTTTCTCATCGGCCCCGACGCGGTCGCGCCCCCACGGCTCATTCTCGGGACGGTCGACGAGGTATGATGGTTCGATGATGTCCGGTGAGTGCGCGTCGAGCCTTTCCTGACACCAATTCACGAAGAGATCGCGCGGAGGCGGCATGGCGGACAGGAAGCGGGCGCTGGTGACTGGTGGTGCGGGATTCCTCGGTTCGCACCTGTGCGAACGGCTGCTGGACGAAGGTCTCGACGTCGTGTGCATGGACAACCTCATCACCGGTTCGCTCGACAACATCGAAGGACACTTCGGCCGTCAGGGTTTCCACTTCGTCCACCACGACGTGACCAACTTCATTCACGTGCCCGGCAAGCTCGACTACATCCTCCACTTCGCCTCTCCCGCCTCACCGATCGACTACCTGAAGCTGCCCATTCAGACCCTCAAGGTGGGCTCGCTCGGCACCCACAAGGCGCTCGGGCTCGCGAAATCCAAGGGCGCCCGCTTCCTGCTCGCCTCGACCTCGGAGACCTACGGCGACCCCCTCGTCCACCCGCAGCGCGAGGACTACTGGGGCAACGTCAACCCGGTGGGGCCGCGGGGCGTGTACGACGAGGCCAAGCGCTTTGCCGAGGCCATCACCATGGCCTACCACCGCCACCACGGGGTTGACACCCGTATCGTCCGTATTTTCAACACCTACGGTCCGAGGATGCGGGCCGGCGACGGCCGGGTCGTGCCCACCTTCATCTGCCAGGCCCGGGCCGGGGAACCGCTCACCGTCTTCGGCGACGGCTCCCAGACGCGCTCGTTCTGTTTTGTCACCGACCTCATCGAGGGCATCTGGCGCCTGCTCAACTCCGACTATGTGGAGCCGATGAACATCGGCAACCCGGCCGAGATGACGGTTCTGCAGTTTGCCGAGGAGATCCTCCGTCTGATGGGGTCCTCCTCGAAGATCGACTTCGTGCCCCTGCCGGAGGACGACCCCAAGGTCCGCCAACCCGACATCACGCTGGCCCGCAAGCAGCTGGGTTGGGAACCGAAGGTGGGTCTGGCCGAGGGCCTCAAAGAGACGATCGCGTTCTTTTCGCGATTGAGACCTGAGGGCGGCCCGGTGTTCATGACCCGCTTCCCGTGCAGTATTGTGGCAGCTTCTGTGGGTCAGGCGTCGCACATGCCGGGTGGGAGGACGGGGTCCAGCGTCCCGCATCCAGCATTGCGGGGGGTGGGCGGAAAATCCGAAATCCGAAATCCGAAATCCGAAATTCTACTTCTGTGTCTTGAGCGCCGCTGCGAGCACTTCGTCGACGGTGTGGACGAAGAGAAAGCGGAGCTTGCGGCGGGCGGATGGCGCCAGGTCGACCAGATCGCGTTCGTTCTCCGCCGGCATCAGGACCTCCCGGATACCGGCGCGCAGAGCCGCCAGGACCTTTTCCTTGATGCCGCCGACCGGCAGGATGTCGCCGCGCAACGTGATCTCACCGGTCATGGCGAGGTCGTGGCGAACGGGCCGTCCGCTCGCGGCCGAGACGATCGCCGAGAGGATGGTGACGCCGGCCGAAGGCCCGTCCTTGGGGATGCCTCCCGCCGGCACGTGGACGTGCAGGGAGTGGCCGTCGAACCAACCGTCGGCGATGTCGAGCGCCTTCGACTGGGCCTTCGCCAGCGACAAGGCGGCCGCCGCCGACTCCTTCATGACGTCGCCGAGCGAACCGGTCAGGGCGAGATCGCCCTTGCCCTGAAGCGGGATCGCCTCCACGAGCAGGACCTCGCCGCCGACCGCGGTGTAGGCGAGACCGGTGGCGACGCCGACGCGATCCGCCTTGAGCGGGTGCTCGTCGAGGAATTTTGGCGGACCGAGGAGACTCTCGACGGTGGCCGGGGTGACGCGGTGGGTGGCTCGGCGTTTTTCAGCCACCTGCACCGCCACCTTGCGGCACACCGAGCCGATCTCGCGTTCGAGGTTGCGCAGTCCCGCCTCGCGCGTGTAGCCGCCGATCAACCGGCTGACTGCCGCCGCCGAGAAATCGAGTCCGTGGGCGGCGAGGCCGTTCTCCTCCACCTGACGCGGAATCAGGTGGCGGCGGGCGATCTCGAGCTTCTCCTCCTCGGTGTAGCCCGAAAGCCGGATCACCTCCATGCGGTCGAGAAACGCCGGCTGTATCGTCTCGGTGACGTTGCCGGTGGCGATGAACAGCACCTTCGAGAGGTCGTACACCACCCCCAGGTAGTGGTCGCGGAAGGAGTCGTTCTGTTCGGGATCCAGCACCTCGAGGAGAGCCGACGACGGGTCGCCGCGGACGTCGGCGCCGAGCTTGTCCACCTCGTCGAGCATGAAGACCGGGTTGGAGCTGCGCGCCTGGGACAGCCCCTGAATGATGCGCCCGGGGAGCGCGCCGACGTAGGTCCGCCGGTGACCCCGGATCTCGGCCTCGTCGCGGACCCCGCCCAGCGACGACCTCACGAACTCACGGCCGAGAGCTCTGGCGATGGAGCGACCGAGAGATGTCTTGCCGACGCCGGGAGGTCCGACGAAACACAGGATCGGCCCCTTGCCCTCGGGCCGGAGCTGCCGCACCGCGAGAAACTCGAGGATCCGTTGTTTGACCTTGTCGAGGTCGTAATGGTCCTCGTCGAGGATGGTGCGCGCCGCGGCGATGTCGAGGTTGTCGGTGGTGACCTTGCTCCACGGCAGCGTCGTCATCCAGTCGAGCCAGGTCCGCAGCACCGATGATTCGGCGCTTTCGGGGTGCATGGTCGCCAGCCGTTTGAGCTGCCGGTTGACGGCCTCGGCCGCCTCCTCCGAGAGGCCGATTGCAGCCGCTTTCTCCCGGTACTCCGCCATCTCTCCCTCGAGGTCATCGGCCTCGCCGAGCTCCTGCTGGATCGCCCGCAGCTGTTGGCGGAGGAAGAACTCGCGCTGGTTGCGGTCGATCTCGCCGCGGACCTGGGACGACAGCTGCTGTTGCATCTCAGCCAGGGCGATCTCGCGTTCGAGAAGCTCGTGGACCCGCCGCAACCGCGGCATCGCTTCGATCGTTTCCAGCACCTGTTGCGCATCCGCCACCTCGAGGCCGAGATTCGACGCTGCGAGGTCGGCGAGACGCAACGGGTCCTCGAGGGTCGACGTGATCAGCAACACCTCGGGCGAGATCTGGCGGCCGATCGTGCTGACCCGTTCGAGCCCCTGGCGGATCGAGCGGACGAATGCCTCGGCCTCGAGGTCCGCCGGTTTGGCGGCGGGCTCTTCGAGACGGGTGAGCCGGGCCTCGAAATATGGATCGGTACGGCTGAAGTAGTCCACCTTGGCTCGTGACAGCCCCTGAACGAGAATCCGCACGGTACCGTCGGGCAGTTTGAGCATGCGCATGACGGTGGCGACGCAGCCGATTTCGAAGAGGTCTCCGGGGCCGGGCGACTCGTGCTGCGGGTTGCGCTGGGTGAGCAGGAGGATGAGCCGGTCGTGAGCCAGGGCTTCGTCCACCGCACGAACCGAGATCTCCCGGCCGACGGTCAGGGGGATGATGGCAAAGGGGAACATCACGGCATCCCGCAGCGCCATGACCGGCAGCACGTCGGGGATGTTCAGCTTTTCCGGGTTCTCGATGTGATCGGAGACCTCTGGCGCTTCGGCCATTTCGGCAAACCCTTCCTCGTACCTGGATCAGTCGTCGCGCTGCTTCAGCAGGTGTTTGAGCTCGTCCATGAACTGGCTGACATCCTCGAATCTCCGGTACACGCTCGCGAAACGGACATAGGCTACCTGGTCGAGGCGCCGCAACTCGTCGATGACCAGATTACCGATCTCTTCGGTGGACATCTCGCGAACCTCGCGCGAGGCGAGCTCGCTCTCCACTGCATCGACGATCCCGACCAGCTCGCGGCGGGCGACGGGCCGCTTCTCGCACGCGCGCAACAGCCCGTTGAGCAGCTTTTCGCGGTCGAAACTGTCCCGGCGTCCGTCGCGCTTGACCACCGTTGTCGGCACCTCGTCGATCCGCTCGTAGGTCGTGAAGCGACGCTCGCATGCCGCGCACTCCCGTCGGCGGCGCACCTCGGAGCCGTCGCGCACGTCGCGCGAGTCGACCACCCGGTTGTCGCCGTGGCCGCAAAAGGGACAGTTCACGGGTTGCCCTCCGTGATCGACAGAGCGCCCACGTCACGCGGTTTGACGCCCAACAGCGGCAGGCACAACAGACCGATGATCGTGATCGGCACGAAGCAGATGGCGTGGTAGGCGACGGCGATGGCCGTGGCCCGGTTGAGCTCGATGCCGAAGAACATGGTGAGCCCGATCTGGGAGGCTTTGTGGAAACCGCCGACCCCGCCCGGAGTCGGGACCGCGAGACCGATGACCGTCAGGGTGACGATCAGGAACGACGCCCTCAGGGGAAGGAAGATGTCGAAGGCGAAGAGCACCATCTGGATCTGCCAGAAGATCACGTACCACATGACGAGCGAGGCGACGGTGGTGATCAGGAGATCGCGCGGCCGCTGGAGGACCCGCAACCCGTCGAGAAAGTGTGCCAGGAAGTTCGCCGCGGGCTGCCTCCAGCTCTCGCGGATTCTCGCCACCGGCCGGGTGAGAACCTCGATGAAGCGGTCCTGGTAGCGGAAGAGGCCGAGCAGGACCAGAGTGCCGCCCAGCAGACCGGCGCCCGCTACGTAGCCGGCGACGGAGAGTCGTTCGAGATTCCGGCCTGCTTCGTCGCCCAGGGTCGGCATGGCCGGTGGCCAGAGGATGAATAGCAGAAAGAACAAGACCACCGACCACAGGTCGAAAACCCGCTCGGTGAGAATCGACGCCAGGCTGGCCGACGTCGGGAATTCCTCGCGGCGCGCCAGCAGCAGGGGGCGGATAAGATCACCCATCCTCGCCGGCAGGAGCGACAGCGCCGCGTAGCCGACCGCGGTGGTGAGGAGGACGCTCGAGTGGCGGACGCGCTTGACCGGAAGCAGGATGAACTGCCAGCGCAGAGCCCGCAGCCAGTAGGCGAGGAGAGCGACCAGGCAGGCGCCGGCCAGATACAGCGGATCGGCGGAGGCGATGGCGTGCCCGACCTCGGCGAAATTCACGTTCCACAGAAAGACCGCCAGAAGGGCAACCATCAGGACCAGTGACACCGCGATGCGGATCGATCGGTTCGCCATGGCCTCTAGGGTAGCTCAATTGAATTTTGAATTCTGAATTATGAATTTTGAATTCCCGTCCGCACCCCCACCGACAATCAGCACTCGAGTGCTCAGGGCGGGTGGGACCGCGTGTGGCGGCGGTGCCTGGCTCCCGGCCCGTCCGACGGGCCGGCGTGCCTGGCTCCGCACGGGAAGCGCGTGCTGAAAGCCCGCGTGCGGCGGAGGTGCCATTCTTGGCATTGTTTGATCCTCCATCGTTCAAGCGGGTCGGGTCATGCAGGCAAACAATGCCTAGAGTGGCTCCTCTCGGGAAGCTCGTAAGAAAAGTCGGTGTGCAACGGCTGCTTCCGGGAGGGTCCGACCCGTGCGCCATCCGCTATGATCGAGGGAATGATCGCGCCGACGCTCTCCCCGCCCCTCGTCATCCGTTCCCATCCACTCTGTCTGGAACACCGCCCGGGGCTCGGGCACCCGGAGGCCCCGGATCGGCTCCAGGTCGTGCTCGATGCGTTGTCCGCCCGGGTCGGGGGCCGCTGGGCGGTGGATCGCGAAAGCCCGCTGCCACCGGAGGAAGACGTCCTCGGCGCCCTGGCCTGGATTCACGACACGGCGCATATCCAACGGATTCGCGAAGCCTCGCAGCGCGGCGCGGGCTGGGTCGATTCGCACGACTGCGGGGTCTCTCCGGGCACTTTCGACGCGGCTCTGGCCGCTGCGGGTCTGTGTCTGCAGGCGGGTCTCGACCTGGTCAACGGCCGCCTGCGGCGGGCCTTCGTAGTGGTCCGGCCGCCATCCCATCACGCCCACCGGGAGCGGGCTGCGGGTTACTGTTTCTTCAACTCCACGGCCCTCGCCGCCGAAGTCGTGACCAGAAGCTGGAACCGACCGGTGGTGATCGCGGATTTCGGCGCCCTCCACGGCGACGGCACCCAGGGATTGTTCTTTGACCGGGGCGACGTGGGCTTCGTCTCGGTGCACCGGTATCCGGCGTTTCCCGGCAGCGGCGGCGCCGACGAGGTCGGTGAGGGCCCCGGCCGGGGCGCAACCCGCAACGTGCCGCTGTCCGGCGGCGCCGACGACGATACCTTCTGCGCCGCCTTCGAGGGGGCTTTGAACGAAATCTGCGGCCGTCTGCGACCGGCCGCGGTCATCGTCGCGGCCGGGTTCGACGCTCACCGAATGGACCCCCTGGGCGGGATGAAGGTGACGACGGAGGGCTTCCGGCGCCTCTCGGCCGCCGCGGTAGCGGCCGCCGAGACCTGGAGCGGCGGCAGGCTGCTGTCCATTCTGGAAGGCGGATTCCACCTCGAAGCTCTCGCCAAATCTGCGAGAATTCATGCCGAGGAATTGTCCAAATGCTCGATCGAAATTCCACTCGAGAAATGATCAGGAAACGTGATACGGATCACTTTCAGAGACATCCGTTGTCAATGAATGTGTGAGATTTTCGAAGGAAAAGGTTGATCTTTTTCAGCTTCTGTTTGACCGTAGATATGCTGTGGTATATGATAATTACGATCGTATTCGGCTCGCTCGAACTGCGGTTCAGAGGAGGACACGCATGCGTTACAAGGGATGTGCTGGAGCGCTGATTCTTCTGACTCTCCTGTTGCCGATAACAGCCGAGGCGGAGACCGTTTTCTGGCTCGATAGGCCGGGCGATGGCGCCACCGTTTTTGGCCTTGTGACGGTCACCGGATTTGTCGTTGATGACGGTGAACAGTGCGGGCCGCAGTGGACGTGGAACAACTGCCAGTGGCAAGACGCATTGGTGAGCAAAATCGATCTCTACGTCGACGACGAGTTCGTGGCGACTGCGGACCTCGATCAACCGCGTTACGACATTCTCCAGGCCTATCCGTGGTATGCCGGCACCCCCTACGCACGTCCGGGCTTTGCGACCTCCTTCGATTCGCGGGACTACTCGGACGGGCAACACACCCTGTTCATCCGCATCACCTTCAGCGACGCCACCGTCGAGGATTACGGGCTGCGGTCGTTCACGGTGGATAACGACATCAACCAGGCGCCGTTCGGGGTTCTCGAACTGCCGGGGACCAGTCAGCCGATGAACGGGGTCTTCCCGGTCACCGGGTGGGTGATCGATGACGAGACGGTCGAATATGTGGAGATTCTGGTCGACGGTCTGGCGATGGGCAACGCGGTTCTGGGCGTCCACCGCCCGGATATCGCCCATCTCTTCCCGAGCGATCCCGACGCGGAGTACGCTGGTTTCGTCCGCATGCTCAACACGACGGTCCTCAACAACGGAATTCACATCCTCGCCGTGCGGGCGGTGGATAACCAGGGCGCGTCGCGGGTGATTGGACGCCGGTTCGTGCAGACCTTCAACACCGGCTCGAATTTGCCGCCGTTCGGCGCCATCGACTGGCCGATTGCCAATCACGTGATGTTCGCCGACGGCTGCCAGGAGGTTGACGGCGTGGTGCCGCCATGGTCGGGCGACGTCTACGGCGAGCCCGACAACGTGGAGATGATCTTCGGGTGGGCGCTCGATGTCGGCAGCCGCACCGACTTCGGCGGCGTAGCCTACGTCGAGCTGCTGCTCGACAACGCCCCGGTTCCCCTCGACGGGACCTACTACCAGAACACCAGCCTGCCGAGCTTCTACTGGCCGGACGCGGAAGAGGACTTCAACTACTACGGCCACGAGAGGATGGACGTCCACCGGCTCTACGTGGACGTGCCCAACTCCAAGCACAGCGGCTTCTCCTTCCTCATGGACATCAACTTCCTGATCCTCGCCCGCGGTTACGGTGAGGGGCTGCACTACCTCAAGGTGCGGGCCGGCGACCTCGAGAACAACGTCGCCGACATCGCCCAGATCCCGGTCATTTTCGACTGCAACGACGACCCTGACGACCCCGCCATCGGCGATATCATCTCGCCCTACCACATGGAGCGGGTGGCCGGCGTGGTCGAGGTGACCGGCTTCGCCGACGATCTCAACAGAAACATCAGAGCAGTGGAGATCTGGGTCGACGGCGTTTTCAACGGCGAGGCCGACTTCGGCTTGCCGTCCCCCGACTTCGAGGAGCGCTATCCGTGGCTGCCCTCCAGCACCACCCGGAACTCCGGCTTCGAGTACTTCCTCGACACCGTCGCTGCAAACCTCGCCGACGGCGAGCACAGCCTGGTGGTCTGGACCGAGGACACCGGGGGCGGCCGAAGTATTATCGGTGAGCGGCGTTTCGTCCTCGACAACCAGAATCCCTGACGGGCAGCCCGAACCCGTGGAACCGCGACACCCCGCTTCGGCGGGGTGTGGTGTTTTCGGGTTCGCGGCCACCCCGCCTCGTTGCCCCCGCCGTAAAACCGGGCGAGATATGCAGGCTACAATGTGTTCCGCCGGAGGTCAGTTTGAAGGCGCTCTATTTTGAGGAACACGGTGACACCGCGAAACTGCTGTTTGGCGACCGGCCCGAGCCCGACCCGGGTCCCGGAGAAATTCGAATCCGGCTCAAGACCGCCGCCCTGAATCACCTCGATCTGTTTGTCCTCGGCGGCATGCCGGGGATTCCGATCGGGCTGCCGCACATCGGCGGCGCGGACGGCGCCGGTGTGGTGGAAGCGGTGGGTCCGGGGGTGACGGGTGTCGACCTCGGCGCCGAGGTGGTGTTCGACCCCGGGCTGTCGTGCGGACGGTGCGAGTACTGCCGCGCCGGAGAGCAGAGCCTGTGCGTGACGTTCGGGGTGCTCGGCGAGCACAGAGACGGAACGTTTGCCGAAGCGGTGGTGGTGGCGGCGGATTCGCTGGCGCCGAGGCCCGCCCATCTGTCGTGGGAGGAGTCGGCGGCCTTCGGCCTCACCTATCTGACGGCGTGGCGCATGCTGATGACCCGTGGAGCCCTGCGATCGGGGGAGACCGTTCTGATCCACGGCATCGGCGGGGGGGTCTCGCTCGCGTGTCTCCAGCTCGCCAAGCTGGCGGGTTGCCGCGCGATCGTGACCTCGCGGTCGCCCGAGAAGCTGCGGCGGGCCCGCGACCTCGGTGCCGACGAGGTCCTGCCGGCCGACGACCAGGTCGCGCGGGCGGTGAGGGGGCTGACCGGCAAACGGGGAGCCGACCTGGTGGTCGACTCGGTGGGCGAGGCGACCTGGATGCAGTCGCTGAAGGCGGCTGCCAAGGGCGGCCGCATCGTCACCTGCGGCGCCACCTCGGGCCCCAACCCCAAGGAGGAGATCCGACTGATCTTCTGGAATCAGCTCAGCATCTTCGGCTCGACCATGGGTTCGAGGAGCGACTGGCGGCAGCTGATCACGACGGTTACCACACACCAGCTGCGCCCGATTGTGGACCGGGTCCTGCCGCTGGCCGAAGGCCGGGCGGCGTATCAACGACTTGAGAGTGCGGATCAGTTTGGTAAGATCGTGCTGTCCATCGATGGCTGAGCCGGCACCTCTTCAACTCAGGCTCGCCAGGGCGCCCGAGGCGCTGCTGCGCTCGAGCGGCCGGACCACTTGATGATCGACGCCATGGAATCACCATCCACCGGGGACCTCGAACCGAGGATCCTGAAACGCTCGCAGCACCGGCTGTCGCGGGGCGACGTGTCGCCGGAGGCCCTCAAGGTCCTCTACAGGCTGCACCGGGCTGGCTACCTTGCGTATCTGGTCGGGGGCAGCGTGCGCGATCTGATGCTCGGTCGCCGCCCCAAGGATTTCGACGTCGCCACCAATGCCCGCCCACAGGAGATCCGGAGCCTGTTCCGCAACTCGCGAATCATCGGTCGCCGCTTCCGCCTCGCGCACGTCTTCTTCAGGGGGCATGTGGTCGAGGTCGCGACCTTTCGCGCCAGCCCGGAGCCTCCCGAGAGTCCCAACGACTGGGAAGAGGGCGAGGCGGAGGCCACCGAGGAGGAAACGGCCGTTGAATCGCTGCCGCCGCGCCGCGAGGAGGTGGTGTTCGGGACGCCGGCGGAGGATGCGAGACGCCGCGACTTCACCATCAACGCGCTGTTTTACAACCTCGCCGACTTCACCGTGATCGACTACATCGGCGGCATCGAGGACCTGAATCGCGGGCTCATCCGGACCATCGGCGACCCCGACCAGCGTTTCATCGAGGACCCGGTGCGCATGATGCGGGCGCTCGAGTACGCCG
The DNA here is from genome assembly GCA_963823345.1 of Candidatus Sulfomarinibacteraceae bacterium. Lineage (GTDB taxonomy): Bacteria > Acidobacteriota > Thermoanaerobaculia > Thermoanaerobaculales > Sulfomarinibacteraceae > Sulfomarinibacter. Next base: position 196,956 of record CAWGLE010000003.1, on the reverse strand, counting down.
TCCGGCTCGGTTTCGAGATCGATCCGCGGACCGTCGAGGCCATCGAGCGCCAACAGGCGCTGATCTCGGATGCGTCATCGCCGAGGCTGACCTACGAACTCCTCGAATGCCTGCGTTCGGGACAGGCCGCGGGCATTCACGCCGCGTGGCGCAGGGCCGGTCTTTTCCCGCGCGCCTTCCCCGACCTCCCCCTCGACACCGACGAAAGTGTCCGGGTTCTGACCATGGTCGACGAACGGATAAACGCCGGACGTGAGTTCGCCGACGCGAGTCTGATCGGGGCGTTCTTTCTGCCGCGGTTCCTCGGCCTCGCTGAAGAAGAGACCGACGGCAACGGCCGGATCAACAATGCGCAGCTGCTGGCGCGTCTGCGGGAGATCCTCGAACCCGCCGCGGCCAGCATGCATCTCTCCAACCTGACCATCCACCAGCTCCACCAGGGGTTGTTCACGCTGACCAAGATGAGGCGATCTCCCGAGCGCGCTCGACAGGTTCTCAAGCTGGCCCACCAGGACTACTTTCAGGTGGCCTGGGACCTCCACGGCTTTGCCGAGGCTCTGGGGTTTATCACGCCCGAGGCGCACAGCGGGTGGGCGCGAGGACTTGCGAGGATCACGAGCGGTGCGCCCGAGGCGCCGCCCGACGCGCCTCCCGAGAGCGACCAGCCTCGGCGCCGTCGGACCCGGCCGCGCCGCCGCCGGCGGGGCAAACGATGACCAGGGGTGACGAGCACGCGAAAGCCGCGCAGCGGGTGCAGCGGCTCACGGAGCAGATCCGCCGGCACGACCATCAATACTACGTGCTCGCCGAGCCGTCGATCTCGGATTACGAGTACGACCGGTTGTTTGCCGAGCTCAAAGATCTCGAGGCAAGATTCCCCGATCTGCAGAACCCGAACTCCCCGACCCGGCGGGTTGGAGGTGAACCGCTCGACGGCCTCGACCAGGTGGCGCACGCGGTCCCCATGCTGTCGCTCGACAACAGCTATTCGCGCGACGAGCTCCGCGCGTGGCACGACCGGGTGTGCCGGGAGCTCGGCCGCGAGCCCGACGGGCTGGCCGCCGAGCTCAAGATCGACGGCGTATCGATCTCGCTGGTCTACGCCGACGGCAGACTCGTCAGGGCGGTGACCCGTGGCGACGGCACCCTCGGCGACGAGGTGACCGCCAACGCACGGACCATCCGCCGGCTGCCTCTCGTGCTCGAGGGACTGCCGCCGCTCGTGGAAATCCGGGGCGAGGTCTACCTCCCGCGAAGCGTGTTCATCGAACTCAATACCGAGCGGCGATCCGCCGGTGAACGGGAGTTCGCAAACCCGCGCAACGCCGCGGCCGGCTCCATCAGGCTGCTCGACTCCCGGGAGGCCTCCCGGCGGCGGCTGTCGTTGTGGTGCTACCAGGTGGTCGGGACAGCCGGCGGTCAACTGGGAAGTCACGTCGCCGCTCTCGGCTGGCTGGCCGATCTCGGATTTCCGGTCAGTCCGGGGTTCACGAGGTGTTCGGGGCTCGCCGAGGTCGAAGGTTTTATCGATCGCTGGCAGGAAGAACGCCACGGACTCGACTTCGACACCGACGGGATCGTCGTCAAAGTGGACGGGTTTGCCGAACAGGAAGAGCTCGGTCATACCGCGCGGTCCGTCCGGTGGGCGGTGGCCTACAAGTTTCCTCCCGAAGGTCAGACCTCGGTCCTCGAAGACGTCACGATTCAGGTTGGCCGCACCGGAGTGTTGACCCCGGTCGCGGTGCTGCGACCGGTACGGATCGCGGGAACCACGGTGTCGCGGGCCACGCTGCACAATTTCGACGAAGTGGCGCGCCTCGACGTCCGGGTGGGGGACACGGTGTGGGTGGCCAAGGGCGGAGAGGTGATCCCGAAGATCATCGGCGTCGTGACCTCGGAACGCCCGCCGGGCGCTGCGGCGATCGCGCCGCCGGATGCCTGCCCGGTGTGCGGGACCGCCGTGGAGCAAGCGGTGGAGGAGGTCGCCCTGCGCTGCCCCAACCCGCTCTGTCCGGCGGTCACGGAATCGCGGTTGCGGCACTTCGTTTCGCGCGGCGCGATGGAGATCGAGGGTCTGGGGAGCCGGACGCTGCGTCAGCTCCTGGACGCGGGCCTCGTGACGGACGAGGCATCGCTGTGGGATCTCGACGCCGCGGTTCTCGCGGACCTTCCCGGATGGGGCGAGCTGTCGGCGGAAAACCTCCTGCGCGAGCTCGACGAGGCCAGGCGGAGACCGCTCCACCGGATGCTCTTCGCGTTGGGGATTCCCCACGTCGGAGAACGTGCTGCCAGGCTCCTCGCGATGCGTTTCTGCAGCCTCGAGAACCTGGCCGGTGCCGACACCGGATCCATGGTCGGCCTCGACGGCATCGGACCGGTGATCGCCGGGTCGGTCGAGAGCTGGATGGCGGCCCCCGAGAATCGAGAACTCATCGCCCGGCTGGCGGCACGCGGCGTCAGTCCGCGGGAAGAGGAGAGGCCGGCAACCGAGGAGCCTCTCGCCGGTCAGGTCTTCGTTCTCACCGGGACGTTGGGCCGTCCGCGCCGCGAGATCAAAGAACAGCTCGAAGCCCTCGGGGCGACGGTCGCCGGCTCGGTGTCGAGCAAGACCACGTATCTGGTGGCCGGAGAGAACGCGGGCAGCAAGCTCGGCAAGGCCGGCGCGCTCGGAGTCGAGGTCCTCGACGAAGACGGGTTGCAGCAGATGCTCGACTCGCTTGGGAGATGAAATGTCGGCAGTGATTTTTCTGGTGGATGACGACGACGGGTCGCGGGACGCGATGACCCGGACCCTCGAGCGGGTCGGCTACACCCTGCGTGCCTTTCCATCAGCCGAGGAGGCACTCGAGCGCCTCGCCGAGGGCGACGCGGTGGACGCCATCGTCTCCGATGTCCGCATGCCGGGGATGGACGGGTACGAGTTTCTGCGTGCGGTGCGCGCCGAACATCCCCGCCTCCCGTTTCTCCTGGTCACGGCCTACGCCGACGTCGATGCCGCGGTGTCGGCGCTGCAGGAAGGCGCCGACGACTACCTGACCAAACCGGTCAAGATGCAGGAGCTGCGGCAGCGGGTGCAGCTGCAGCTGGAGCGGCGGGTCCTGTCGGACGAAAACAGGCGGCTGCGCCAACGCCTCGAGAAGAGCTTCGGGTTCGAGGGCATCGTCGGACACTCGTCGGGGATGGAGCGGCTGCTCGAACGGGCGCGGGTGGCGGCGCCGACGCGTTCCACGGTTCTCGTCGTCGGTGAGTCCGGGACCGGCAAGGAACTCGTCGCCAACGCACTCCACCAGAACTCGCCACGGGCGGACGGGCCGTTCGTCGCCATCAACTGCGGCGCGATTCCCGGAGAGATCCTGGAATCAGAGCTCTTCGGGCACGAGAAGGGTGCTTTCACCGGCGCCCACCAGCGCCGCATCGGCCTCATCGAGCGGGCCTCGGGCGGCACGCTGTTTCTCGACGAGATCTCCGAGCTGTCGCCGGACCTCCAGGTGAAGCTGCTGAGGGTGCTCGAGGAGCGCCACATCATGCGGGTCGGCGGCGCCTCGCAGATCCCGGTCGACTTCCGGCTCGTGGCGGCCACCAACCGCGACCTCGAAAAATGGGTCGAGCAGGGCAGATTCCGCCAGGACCTCTTCTTCAGGCTCAAGGTGGTGACCCTGGAGATCCCTCCACTGCGGGAGCGGCGGGAGGACATTCCGCTGTTCGTGCAGCACTTTCTCGAGCTCTTCAACCGCGAGTTCGGCCGCACCGTCCGCGGTGTTCATCCCGCGGTGCTGGCGGCCCTCAAACGGCACGGCTGGCCGGGCAACGTGCGCGAGCTTCGCAACGTCATCGAGTCGATGGTGCTGTTCTCGCGGAGCGAGGAGATCGGTCTCGAAGATCTTCCGGCGGAGTACCGGGCCCAGACCCCGGCGCCCGAGACCGTGTACCAGTCGACGGTCTGGGAGCCGCGGCCGATGGCCGATGTCGAAAAGGAGCTGATCCTGCGGACGGTGAACTACACCGACGGGCACCGCGCGCGGGCGGCCGAGCTTCTCGGAATCGGCCTCCGCACGCTGCAGCGCAAGCTCAAGGAGTACGGAGAGATCAGCCCGCGTGGTGACGACGAATCCTGATAGAATCGAAGACACGGGAAAGGAGCCGACGCATGGAAATTCCCGGGAAGGTCTCAGTCTACTGCCCGCTCATCGACGCCAAGGGCACCGCGGCGACGTTGGTCTCCATCTCGAACAACGGTTACTATCAGGTCGAGGTTCAGATCCAGGGACGGACTCACGTCATGTTCCTGCCGATCGCGCACTCGGCCGTGTATTTCGCCGACCCGGAACCGGTCCCCGAACCGGAGTTCGAGATCGAACGCTGAGTGAGAGCCCGCTCCTCAGGCGGGTCGGGTGCGCGGGCCGGAGTTCCGGCACCTCTGCGGACCCGGCGCGAATAAAAGCCGCAAGCCGCGCTGTTATAGAGGCGTGACGTTCGACACTGGAGATCATCTCGGCGGCGGTTGGCTGCGGGTGCTCGATCAGCTTGGCGAGGCGGTGATCGTTCTCGATCACCAGCGCATCCTCCGGCATGTGAACCAGGCGGCCCGACGGTTGCTGGGTTACGAGGAGGGTCAGCCCGTCGGCGGTCGGTGCCGGCTGACGACCAGAGGCGTGGACTGCGAGAACGCCTGCCCGTTGACTTTCGCACTGGAAACGGGTCTGGAGACGGTGCAGAATTTCGCGACCGTCTACCACTCGGTTGACGGGCGCGCCCTGCATCTCGATGTCACGGTCATCCCGCTCGCCGATCCCGGCGGTGAGTTCCACGGCGCGGTCGAGATCCTGCGACCGAACCAGCCGCGACCCGGGTTTTTCACCTGCGGCCAGTCCGAGACGGCCCTCGCCATGCAACGGCGGGCCGCGGAACTGGCCGCCCGGGACTGCGACCTCGTCGTGGTCGGGGATCGCCCTTCGTGCCTCGATGTGGCGCGGACAATCCATCGTTTCTCGGGCCTGCCCGACGGTTTGTTCAGTATGTGGGGCGGGGCCTGGGACGAACCGACTCCGTGGCCTCCGGGCACCGTGTTCGCCTACGGGAACGGGGTCTTTTCAGAAATCGACGAGCGCCGCCCGGCCGGCTGGCGGGTCATCGTCGGGGTGCCGACCCTGAACGACGACCTGGACGGCCCCGAAATCTGGGAACTGCCGCCACTCGATGATCTGTCGGACGATCTGGCCCGGATGATCGGTGCCTGGGTCGACGAATTGGCGCCGGGGAAGAGCGTTTCGGCGGCCGCTCTGGAGCAACTCGTTCTGTTGGCCGGCGGCAGCGGGCTCGAGGAGGTGGAACGCATACTGGCGACCGCCCTGGCCGCCGCCTCCGACCGGATCGACCTCGACCATCTCCAGCTGGACGGTTTTCGTACCGCCTTGGTGGACGAGCTCATGAAGACCGGCAACCCGCTCGCCGCCCTCGAAAAGAGGGTGTTGCGTGAAGTCGTCGAACGCTGCGGGTGGCGGATGCAGGAAGCGGCGGAACGCCTCGGCATCTCCCGGGTCACCCTGTGGCGGAAGATGAAAGACCTTGGCATCGAGAGGAATTCTTAATTTTGACTTTTCAGGTTTGAGTTTTCGGTTGGTGGCCACTAGCCCTTGGCGAGCCCCACGACGTCAACCTGGAAACTCAACACGCAACACTCAAAACTCAAAACTAAAAACTCAAAACTCAGAGACTCACTCCTCGGGTTCGGAGGTGAAGCGATAGCCGACGCCGCGGACGGTGTGGAAGTGGAGGGGTTGTCTGGGATCGTCTTCGAAGTGTTTCCGCAGCCGGTGGATGAAGGTATCGAGGGTGCGGGTCGAGGTGTCGAACGAATAACCCCAGACCCGCTCCAGGAGCTCGCCTCGGGTCAGGACCCGACCCTCGTTCTCGGCGAAGAACCGCACCAGCATGACCTCGCGTTCGGTGAGCGGTACCGTCCCTTCGATGGTTGTGGCCCGCATGGTGTTCATATCGACCTCGTGCTCTCCGACCTTGACGGTGGGCCCGGTCGGGGCCGGCGTCTTCGCCCATTCCGACCGGCGGAGGATGCCGCGGACGCGCAGGACCAGCTCCTCCACCAGAAAGGGCTTGGTCAGGTAGTCGTCGGCGCCCACCTGGAGACCGAGGATGCGGTCGGCATCGCTGCCGCGGGCGGTGAGGAAGAGGATCGGTATCCGGTTGCCGTCGGTGCGCAGCCGGCGGCACACGTCGAACCCATCGAGACCCGGCAGCATGATGTCGAGAATCATCAGATCGAACGCGGAGGATTCCCGTGCGAGCACGTCCAGGGCGGCCTCGCCGGAGCCGACGCATTCGAGACCGAACCCTTCCAATTCGAGGTTGCGGCAGAGGCCGTCGGCGAGCGGTGCGTCGTCCTCGACCACGAGCAGCCTCGTCGCCACGGCCCCGATTTGAGGATCGGTCATGACTCCATTCTATAACGTTCAACGTTAAAACGTTGAAACGTTACAACGTTCGGCCTCAGGGGCTGGTCGAGTTGAGGGCCACGAAGGTGCCGTCGTTGCGGCGGCACAGGATGCGCATCAGGGTGGCGAACCGGATTCCGGTCTGATCGCTGGCGCCGGGAACCGAGAACACGGTCGGAAAACCGATGGCGTGGATCCGCACCCGCCGCAGACCGTCGGGACCGGCCGTGTTGAGCCGGTCGACCTCGCGGACCACCTCGTCGATGGAGGTGCCCGTGAACTCGTCGCCGAAGACGTAGACCGAGATCCGGTGATCCGGGCTCGCGAAGGTGCGGATGGCGCGGGTGATGCCTTCCACCGGACTCGAGTTGGAAAACGGGCTCCACGACCTCAGGAGGTCGATCACCGCCTTGCGCCGTCCCGGCGTGTCGGGGATCCACTTGCCGGCGTAGTGCGAGTACATGTACTGCCCCATGTCGTTCATCACCTGCAATCCCTTGACCCTGGGATAGGTGTCGAGGACCTGGGTCATCTTCTCGACCACGGCCGGCCAGGCATACTGGAACATCGAACCCGAGGTGTCGATGACGAAGATGATGTACTCGCTGTCGACGGGTATCCCGCCGACCGCGGAGTCGGGGGTGCGCCGTCGACGGCTCTGCTCGAGGAGCCGGCGCATCTCGTCGGTGAGTTCCTGCTGGGCCGCCAGCAGTCTCCCTTCGAGGATGTCCTGGACCTCCGACAGCTGGCGGCTGCCGGCGTACTCGCCGCGGATCTCCTCGAGGTCGCCGCGGAGGCGGGCGATGTGCGACTGTTCTACCGACAGCTGTTCGCGGCGCGCCTGCAACCGCCGCTCGAAGATCACGGTCTCGCCCCGGATCTCGTAGAGCTCGGCTTCGAGGGCGGCGATGCGCCCGTCGAGATCCGACCGGGCGACCTCGATGACCTGTGGCTCGCCGATCTTGGTGAGCACGAGCAACAGCACGATGGCGCCGAACCCGCAACAGATGACGTCGAGAAACGCCAGCGAGAAGACGTCGAAATCGCGCCGCCGCCGTTTCACGGCCAGTCCTTCGACAGGCTCATGAAGGAGCCGCGGGTCGCGATGGCGAGCTTCCAGAACTCGCTCGCGGCCATCGGATCTCCCTCCATGGGAAAGAGGATCACGTTGACCGGGATCCCGGAGGGCAACCGATCCACGGCACGCTGGAACAGCCTCACCCTCTGCTTCGAGCTGACGGTCCGGCTGGTCGTCGGACTGTCGCCGACGGTCGGCAGCCCATCGGTGAGCAGGATCAGGTTGTCGGGTGGAGGCCGGAGGCCGCCTGCAACCGCCAGCGCGTTGTGAAGACTGGTGCCCTCGCCCGGGATCACGGTGCGCAGCCCCGCCACCGCGGCGTCGAGCACCCGCCGGTCCGAACCGTCGAGCCACACCGGGCCCCGCTCCGGCAATATCGGGGCCGCGTCGGTGTTGAAGACATAGATCTGGAACTGGCTGTCGCGCGGGATCTGGGTCGTGAGCCAGTCGATGGTGGCCACCGCCTGTTGCCACTTGGCGGCGCGCAGCTTGTCCGCGTCGGGGAGGTTGCGGCGGCGGATGACATCGACGATGGTGCTGCCGAGCATGCTGGCGGAGGCGTCGACCAGGAAGAGGATCCGGCGTCCTCCGACCTTGAGGCCGGTCAGGTACTGCCGGTCGCCGTCCCCGACGTGCAGACGCTCGCTCGACCCGGGGGTCTCGTCGGAGGGCAGCGACGCAGAAAGGCGTTTCGCGTCCTCCTCCAGCGATCTGAGGTCGGCCTGCAGCCGGTCGATATGCTCGCGCCGGGCCATCGTCGTCGACTCGTAGGTGGCCAGCTCGACCCTGATGATCTCGAGCGACTCGATGAGCCGGCGGGCCAGACCCTGCGTCAGGACACGTTCATCTTCGATTTCACGGGTGGAGTTCTTCAGCTCGACCAGCAGGCGGTGGCCGTCGAGCACCTCGATCTCGAGGCGGTCGACCTCGGCCTGGAGGTCGCTGGTGACCCGCTCCTCGTGATCCCGGACGGCGCCGTTGATGACCATGAACAGGAGGATCACGGCGCCGAGGCCGCAGGTCATGGCATCGAGAAACGACAACCCGATCGGGGTGACCGCGCGGGCCCGCATCTCACGGCACCATCGTCACGAGGAGGACCTCGCGCGGCGGTTCACCGAGCAGCAGGCGATCGCCTGCGGCGAGGGCGGCCGACGATTCCACCGGGCGGCCGTTGACCACGACCTTGACCCCGGGCGGGGCCTCGACGACGACCCCGGTCCCCAGCCGCCGGATGCTGACCTGCGGTTCTCCATCGCCCATGGTGATGAAAACCGGGGTCTCGGTTATCGACTGCACGACGCCGTCGACCACGAGGTGGGTCGGGGCGGTGAATTGCGGTCCTCTGCCGGGCGGCGGCGTGACGGCAACCGTCACCGGTCCAGGTGGCCGGGCGTCATAGCCTGGAAGACGGGTCACGTAGGGCAGGGCGCCGCCTTCGGTCACGATCCGATCGGCGTGGCCGAGGGCGCCGCCGCCCGCCGCCGCCGGGTGGAGAACGGCGACCTCGATGTCCGGGCTTTCCCTGAGGCGATCGACGAGGCCGGGCACCGACGCCAGGTGGTGGCTGACGAGCACGGTCGTCTCCTCCGGGCCGGCATGCTCGTGCACCCAGGAGGAGAGCCTGTCCGTGACCTCGGCCGTGGCCTCCGCCATCTCACGACGCTCGAGATCGACGGCGTGCTGTCGTCCACCCGATGCGATGGAGATGCGGGTCGTCTCGCGCTCGGTGAGCTCGAAGATGTGGCGGGGAAGCTCGAGGTACAGCGACTGCTCGGTGGCCGCGAGGTGCAGGGGGTCGAAGCGGGTCTGGCGGATGAAGAGGCGCGCCACGGTACGGGCCCAGAGATCGTGAAGCGCGAGGAGACCGACGGCGTCGTCCTCCCACACCCGGCCGCGCGCCACCGCCTCTCCGCGGTCGAGCTCGGTCAGGACCGCACGGTGGAGGTGCAGGTCGAGATGAAGACAGCGGCGGCGGATGGCGCGATCGGCGGCGGCGGCCACCGCCAGGTCCACCAGCCCGCGCACCGGGATGCGGGCCGCCGCGGCGATGCCGAGGAGCAGGGCCAGCTGCTCCGGGTTGTAGACCCCGGGTACGACGAAGATGACCTCCTCCGCCTCCTGTCCGGCCAGCCGCCAGACCCCGGACAGGTGGGCGTGGACGAGATCGGCCGTGCGGAGGTGGTGGGGGAAGGGACGCGCGAGAGGCGTGGTGCCCAACTCCTGCCAGAATCGGCTGTGGACCCTCTTCGGTTTGAGACGGGCGTCGCGCTGGGCGTCCGTACCGACGAGCGTGGTCCCAGGTTCGATGAGTGCCAGACCGGGGTTTGGCGCCGACACCCGGCCTCTCGAGCTGACCGCCGTGATCCCCGAGTCCACCAGCACGAGAGCGGCGCGTTCCATGCCGTCAGGCGCTCCGTCGCTGCGGGTCGGGTGCGGCCCGCCCGGCCTGGAGGTGGCTGATCAGGTGACCGTCCACGTAGATCCCGGTGTCGAGCACCAGGCGTTCCTGGCGGAGCTGCAGCTGGTGGAGGAGGAACATCAGGATGATGGAGATCAGGAGGGCGATGAAGGTGGAGTTGAAGGCGACGCCGAGGTTGCGGGTGACGCCGGTGATGTCGCCTTCGACGGCGCGGTGGGCGAGGCCGAGGGCGGCGCCGATGCCGCGCACCGTGCCGATAAAACCGATCGAAGGGATCGCCCACGCGATGTAGCGGACCATCGCGAGCTCCGAATCCAGACGCTCGGACTCGGTCTCCGCCGCGTCGCGGGCGGTCGTGGAGGCGTCCTGGATGCTGCCGGTCGCCCCGAATCTGTGAAGCGCGGCGAGCAGCGTCCGCGGCAGGAGCAGCCGCCGTTGGTCGTCGGGGAGGGTCTCGATCTGGCGGGCGTACTCGCGGGAGTCCTCGGGGAGAATCCTCACGCCGTCGGCCACCGGGACAAGTTCGGTCTCCAGGAGGCGGCTCTCGCGCGCCGTGGTCAGCCCCTTGGAGGCCATGATGGCCATCGCCCACAGCATCAGCACGAAGCACGCCTCCTGCTCGAAGTCCTTGACGATCACCCACACCGAGCGTTGCTCGACGTACTCGGGGTCGGCCGCCGCCAGGGCCGCTTGTTCGACGAGAAAGGCGTCGGCCTTGGGGCGCACCACGGTCACGTACACCGCGTGCACGAGGATGAGGGCGACGATCAGCGAAATCAGCTGGAAGACGAAGTCGACAGAGTCGTTGCGCCGCATCGTCGCCTCAGATGTCCGTCGGAAAAGCCACGGCGGCATCGGCCGGCAGCTCCTCCGATGGTTTGAAGTCGGGGAGAGGTGTCTCCGCGCCCGGAGGCGTCTGTGCAGGCCCGGCCCCGGCCGTGAGCAGCCCCGATCCGAAGAGCAGGGCGGCGGCCACGGCCAGCAGGGCGGCGGTGATGGCGGGTCGAAGATGACGTCTCATGTGGTTCTCCAGTTCATTCGGCGCTGCGGGCGATCCGGAATCCGAGGTCGGGGCGCGGTTGGTCGCCGCCGTCACGGGAGGTCAGCCGCAGCTCGGTCACGATCGTGTCCATCCAGCTCGCACCCCTGATGACGTGCTGCGCGCCGGTTGCCGGGCCGGTGGGGTCGCGCTCGACCACCCCGGGCGGGCTCGGCGTGAACGTGTAGAAATCCTGCACCCACTCCGCGACGTTGCCGCCGAGATTGTAGAGGCCGAGGGCATTGGCCGAGAAGCTCTCGGCCGGCGCGGTGGCCGGATAGCCGTCCCGGTAGTCGGGCAGCGCGCCGTGCAGGATGTCTTCGGCCGAGGCGTCGCCGTAGTTGCCCGCCCCGGGCGGCACCGGGAGCGAGTCACCCCAGGGGTACTTGGACGGCGTTGACGAACCGGCGTAGCGCGCCGCCCACGCCCACTCCGCTTCGGTCGGCAGGCGGAAGCCCATCGGCAGCGGCGATCGCGGCACCAGGGTCCCCGACCGTTCCACGTAAACCGGCGGCAGCCCCGCCTTTTCGCTCAACCAGTTGCAGTACCGGGCCGCGTCCTCCCAGGTCACGTTGACCACCGGGTGGTGGTCGATCTCGAGGTTGTAGCCGCCGTATGCTCCGGACAGGTGGCCGCTCTGGAATTCCCGGAACTCGCGGTTCGTGACCTCGCGGACCGCCAGGAAGAAGGGTCTGGTGATCTCCACCTCGCGCAGGACCTCGTTGGCTCGGCGTCCCGGTTCGCGGCGGGATGCGCCCATGGTGAATCTTCCCGGGTCGACCAACACCAGATCCACACCCTGCGGGCTGGTAATGGAACGCGGCAGCGCCTCCGGCCCGGCGGGTTGGAGAGCGGCACGCACGGCCCGGGTGAGGCCGGGCTCGGGGGTGATGGTGGTCCGGTAGGGTTTGTAGCCCTCGAGCCGGACCTCGATCTCGTGCGGGCGCGCTTCGAGTTCGAGGGTCATCCCTGTCCTGCCACGAGGCGACCCGTCGATCAGAAGTTCCGCACCCTGGGGTTGCGAGGTGATGACGACCTCTCCGGTCAGCATCGCGAGGGTTGTCTGCACCTCGACCCGTTGCCCCGCCGCCACCGTGACGCCGGTCGAGTAGGTGGCGTGGCCGGAGAGCGACACGCGCACCTCGAGCGGGGCGCCGGGCGGCACTGCGATCTCGAGAGGCGTCGTGCCGCGGTACTCCGACCCGACGGTGACGGTGGCGCCGGCTGGGCGTGAGGTGACGGCGAGCCGGCCGTCCTCGGGCGCGAGGGTGACGACGCCGAGATCGACCGCCTCGCCGGCGGCGACTTCGAGGGCGCGGCGAACCGGCTTGTATCCGGCCTTGCGGACATCGAGGGTTCGCGACCCGGCTTCCACCTCGAACGTGGCAGGAGCTGCTCCGACCGCCACGCCGTCGATCCGGACCTCGGCGCCGGCTGGTGAGCTTGCGACCGTGACGGGCGCCCAGTTCGGTACGAGATCCGCTTCGAAGGTCCTGGGCGGGTCCCCGGGTTCGATGCGGAAGCTCGCCGAGTGGGGGAGGTGGCGGGCGGCGGACACTTCCACGGCGTGGTCGCCGGCGGCGAGGGGGAGGTCGTCGATCGGGGTCGCGCCGACAGCCCTGCCGTCGATCTCGACCGTTGCCCCCGTCACCGGCCGCGACCGGAACGAAACCAACCCGCCGAGAGGTTCGAAGGAGAAACGCAGCGTCGTCGGGGCCCCCGGCCCCACATCGAAAAAGGTGTCGATGGGGAGGTGGCCGGATCGCTCCGCCTGCAGCCGGTAGGTCCCGGGCAGCAACAGGTATCGCCCGCGCAACCCGGGAGTGATGCCACCGTTGACCGTCAGGCGGTCGGCCGGGGGGTCGGTCTCCACGGCCACCGAGAACGCGGTGAGAACGTACCAGGCGCAGCCGGCGAGCACGGCGAACAGAGCCGCCAGCAGGAGAACGCGCGGGCGGGGGCGAAAACTCCGCCGGGCCGCTGGTGACCCCTGCTGCGGTGTGAACGCAGCCGGTCGGATCGGTGCGATGTCAGCCGCCGGTTGAAACAGTGCTCCGGGCTCGCCGCCGCCGGGCGGCGGAGATTCTTCGGCCGGACCCTCGACCACCAGGCGGAAGCCGCCGGCCGCGGCACTGAACCGGAGCCGGACCGGACCGATCGTGATCTGATCGCCGTCGTCGAGCCACCTGGACGTCGTCAGCCCGACGCCGTTGCAGGCAACGACCGGGGAGCCGGGAGCGGTCGTAGCGGGTTGGATGAAGATGTCGCCGTGGTCCAGACCGAGGTAGGCTGCCGGACCGTCGTCGACCCACCCGGTGAGGGGGACATGGGGTTGCGGGCCGCCCAGACTGAGGGGAAAATCCTCCGCCGCAAACACCCGTTGCAGGCCTCCCAGATCGAGGGTCAGGGTGGTCACAGCGCCTCCGTGCACACGACCGTCACCGGTTGCGGCGGGGCGCCCGCTCGGACGTTGAACTGGACGCGGATGTCGCGGAAACCGTCCCGGCTGCCGACCGCGGTGTAGGTCCCGGGCCGCAGACTGAGCTCGCGATGCGAAAACGTCCCCAACCGGCCGAACCGGTAGATCACGACCTCGGTGAGCTCATCGGACACCAGCACCACCGGGACGGGGGTCGAGGCCGCGACCAGAACCGCCTCGAGCCGGGACAGCTGACCCTCCAGTCGGGGGCCGCGGGGATCGAGCGCGCGCGCCCGGGCCAGGAGCTCGGCGGCATCGTCGAACACCTGCGGCGACGAGAGCCGCTGCGGGTTGTTGATGTGGTACTCCAACTGCGCGTCGATCTTCGCTCGCCGGTCGGCCCGCTCGAGACCTTCGAGCGCGGCCGCGGCCTCGGGCTCCACCGCCAGGACGTTCGCGTACGCCTGCTCGGCCTCCGCCCAGGCTTCCGAAGTCTCGAGCTCAAGGCCCCGCCGGGTCCCGGCGTTCACCAGGGAACGTCGCTCGCCGGCGCCGGCCCTGGCGAGGCCGTCGGCGGCTTCCGGTGCGCCGGGCCGGAGACTGACGGCTGTTTCGAAGGCCTCCCTGGCCGTCTGCCACCGGTCCGTCTCGAGCGCGGCGAGGCCGCGCGACATCGCCGCCACGAACTCTGCCTCGTCCGGGGCAGCGACCGGGGGCGAGGCGCTCGCGGTGATCGCCTGCGTTTGCGGCGCGGGAACCCTGACCGGCGTGGGGACCGCCGCCGCCACCGGAGGGTCCCCGTCCGTGCCGGGGATGGGTGCAGTCGTCGGAGGCATCGGTGGCTGCCGGTCGGCGGTCGGCGGCCGGCTGGCGGCCCAGCGCGGCAGCACCACGAAGACGCCGACGAGGGCGATCGAGAGGGCGGCGAAAAGCGCCGCCAGCCCGGCCCTGCGGAGGCCGGCCGATCGCCGATCTTCGTCATCGCGGTCGCCGGAGATGGGGCGTCCGGCCGGGAAGGGGGCCCTCGGCGGCGGTTGCAGGTGCGGCGGGCGCTCGTCCGGCGCCATCTTCAACGAATGCCGGGGGGAGGTCCCCCGACCGTTCCGTTCTTCGATCCACCGGGCGGTGGTACGGGTTGATTTGGGTCCACGGGGAGGCCGGTTTCGTCGCTCCAGATCTTGCGAAGCAGCTGGCGCCACTCCTCGAACTGGGTTTCGGCGGTGCCCTCGAGGCGGAGCGTCTGCCCCTGGACGTCGATCACCATCGGCTGCAACTCGGTCTCCACCGAAGCGGCCAGTTCACGAATCGCCTCGGCGTGGATCTTGGCCTCCTTGGAGTTCGTGATGCCGGCGTGAATCGCGGCCATCCCGCCGATAACTGCGGCGTCGCGGATCATGGCCGTCGTCGATGAGCCGGGGTCGGCGAGCGCAGCGCCGAGGATGGCCAGGGCGCCCAGGATCTTCTGGGTCGTGGCCTTGCGTTTGAGGGCCTTGTAGGCCTGCTCCTCTTCGTACGTGTACTTGCGCCAACTTTCGTAGGGGCCCAGCATCGCGTCGTAGAAGGCCGCGTAGTGCTGATCGAGGGTGTCGATGAAGAGGTTTTCGCTGGCGCGGAGGTTGTCGACCCTGGCGATCATCGGGTCGTCCTTCGCCGGCAGCCGTTTGACCGAGACGATGCCCTTCTTGTTCCTCGACAGGTAGTGGTCGAACGGCTCGGGTGCGAGATCGGCCGCAAAGCGCAGGCGGGAGACCTGCCGGATGTTCGTAATCTCACCGGCGTGCAGCTTCTGCCGGACCTCCAGGAGGTCGTTGGAGATCTCGTTGTACACCGACTGGAAAGGGTCGGTCTTCACCGGTTGGGTGCTGGAGTAGACGAGGTCGTTGGCGTCCCCCCGATAGCGCCGCTCCAACCACACCCGCCCGGTGGCGTCGACGGCGCGCACGTCGAGCGCGAGCCTGGATCCCGTGGAGAGGAGGATGGTCCCGGTGACATCGAGGTCGGTGAAGCCCTGGTCACCCGGCAGCACCCGGACCGCTCCCCAGTGACCGGTGGCCTGCATCGTGTTTTCGAGGCGGATGGCCATGAACCGCGCCTCGGCGTGACGGAGCTCCGGGAACACGTCCTCAGGCACCGGCTCGCCCTGGGCGGGAAGCCCGGGGTCGAGGACCTCGATCCCGACATCCAACAGCTGATCCCTCGGGATCTCGGTGGTGGCCTGGATCGCCTGGGCCTGCGACGGCCGGCTGGTGGACTGCGACGAGCACCCTGAAGCCGCAGCCGCCACGGCCGCCACCGTCACCAGCATCAGCTGATATTTCCCGACCAATTCGCTCATGAGTCGCCTTTCGGTGAACCGCCGACCGAGGCCTTGTAGCGCCGGTACTCATCCCAGAGCTTTTCCTTCAACGCGGGGTCCTGCTCGGCGATCGCCGCTTCCCGCAACTGCCGGGCGACGATGTCGTCGTCCGAACCGTCACCGACATCGGGCGGAACAGCCGGCGATCCGGCGGCGCCCGGGCCCGCACCGACGGCCCCGCCGGAGCCCTCCGCACCGTCGTTGTCTCCCGACCCGGCGCCGGCGCCGGTTCCGCCGGACGACGCACCGTCGTCATCGGTTCTCGTGGCGGCCTCCGCGGCGAGGCGGCGCAGCTCTTCGAGCATCTTGGCGTCGAACTCGCCGGCGGAGGCGGCAAGCTCGGCTTCGAGGGCTGCGGCCGCTTCGTCGGCGGTGGCGGCGCCCCCACCGGGTGGCGGGCCGCCGGTTCCGGATGGCGCGCCGCCCGCCCCTTCTCCGGAACCGTCGCCGGATGCCTCGCCGCCGCCCCCGGAACCGCCGCCCTCGTCTGCAGCCGCGGCCGGAGGGGTCGTGGCCTCGGGCGATTTCTCGGCGACTTCGGGAGGGGCCTGGGTGGTGGTCGAAGCGGTCGAGGCGCAGCCGATCGCGGTCGCCGCCGCGGCGACGACCGCCAGCATCAGGCACAACAACCGGGTGTGCGTCATCTCTCAGAATTCTCCGACGTCTCGGCCTTCCCTGAACAGGAAACGGACCGGTTGGGTGGTGTCATTCCGCAAACTGTAGCAAGTTTCGGCCCATCGGGAGGCAATGTCAAAAGCCGTGGCCCTCATCGCGTGTTAAAATCCTTCGCTGTTCTGGAGGTGGATATGCGTTGCTTGATGCGATGGGTGCTGGTTCTTCTTATGGTGTTGGCTGCCGTGCCGGCGACCGCCGGCAAGATCGGCTTCCTCGACGTCGAAAAGGCCGTTTCGACGACCCAACAGGGACAGGTTCAGGTCAAGGCGCTCGAAGACTGGGCGAAACCCCGTCAGGCGCAACTCGAGGAGCTGCGGACCCGTGCGGTGGAACTGACCAATCAGCTCGCCGCGCAGCGCAATGTGGCCTCGGCCGAGGTCGTGGCGCAGCTCGAGAAAGATGTCGTCCAGGCGCGGCGGGAGTTCGAAGATGCGGGGCGCGCCTTCAACCGGGAACTCGACGCCAAGCAGGGCGAGATGTTGGGCGACGTCGCGTTGCGGTTGGGTCAGGTGGCCAGCGAGTACGGCAAGGCCAACGATTTCGATGCCATCTTCACGCTCGAGGCGCAGCCTCTCATCTACATCGCGGATGCGGCGAACGTCACCGACACGGTGATCCGCATCTTCGACGAGCGCTATCCCGCCAAGTGAACGGAGGCCCCGTGCCGGTCCTTCATGAACCGTGAGGGGTCGCCGCACGGCCCCGGGTTCGCCCGCAGAGTGAGGGCTATACTCGCGGGACAGATGGGGTGGCGAATCGGGGCCGTTGCGGCAGCAGTCCTCTTCATTTCCGGCGGTGCGGGGGGTGCTGCCGAACTGCCGCGACCCGCTTTCGACCTGCGGATCGTCAGCCAGCAACCGCTGCAGGAAATCGAGGCCGGCGCAACGGTCCCGGTGGCGTTGGTGGTCGCCAACGACGGCGCTGAACCCTGGCCCCCCGACAGCGGGTATTTCCTCTCCTATCACTGGTTCGACGAGCACGGGAGCCCTGTCGTGTGGGACGGGCGCCGGACGGCGTTCGAAGCAGTGGTCGGCGCAGGGGCGGAGGTGCCGTTGATCGCCTCGGTCGAGGCGCCGCGGGAACCCGGCAGGTTCGCACTGGTGTGGGACGTGGTGCGCGAGGGCGAGCTGTGGGTCTCGGATCAGGACCCGACGCCGGTCGAACCGGTCGCGGTCGGTGTGGTCGCCGGCCACGCGTTTGCGGTGGTCGGCGGGCGCGCGCCGCGGGTGATGGTCTCAGGCGGGGAGACGACCGTGCAGCTCGCGGTGCGCAATGATGGCGCCCGCACCTGGCCGGCCGGGGACACATTCGCCCTCTCCTACCACTGGCTGGATCGCGACGGCGCGATGGTGAACCGCGAGGGGCGACGCGGCGCTGTGGCGGCGCCGGTCGGCCCGGGAGAGACCGCGGATCTGGCGGTCGTGGTCGTCGCACCTGGCGAATCGGGCGTCTTCCGGCTGCAGTGGGACATGGTCGAGGAGGGCGTCTGTTGGTTTTCCGATCGGGCGGCCCAGCCGCCGCCCTCGCACCGGGTAATGGTGGTCGCCGACGTCGTTGCCGACCCCGGTTGGTGGGCCGTATTCAGCCTGTTGACGGCCGGTCTCGCGGCCTCGGTCCTGGTGCGCGGAGGACCGGGTCTTCTCGTCTCGTCGCTGGCGGTCGCGGACGTCTTCTGGTGCGCGGGGTCGCTGGTGGTCAAGCAGGGGTCGGTTCTGGTGTCGGCGGGCACCACCGCCACTGCCGACGGCCAGGCTTTGATGGTTGGTGGCGCCGCGGCTCTCGCCCTGGGGTTGCTGCTGGTGCCGGCAAAATGGCGTGGGTGGTCGTGTTGGCTGGTGGTGGCGGTGGGTACTTTTGTTCTGTGGAGCGACACGGTGTACCTGCGGTTCTTCGGCGACCTGCCGGCTCCGGGGGCTTTCGCGGGTTTGGGCCAGCTAGGCCGGGTCGAGGCAAGCGTTCGTTCCCTGGTGGAGCGCGGTGATCTGTGGTTGTGGGCCGATCTCCTGCCGGGAATGGTGCTGGCGATCGCTTCGTCCCGCCTCGGCCGCAAAGCGAACCGGCACACCCGGCGGGTGGCGGCGGCCGTCCTGGCGACTGCCGTGGCGTGGGGAGCGGTGGCGGCGGTCGGGCTCGCGGCTCGGCAGCCGCAGCTGCTGCGCCAGGTCTTTCGCAGGGTGCTGGTGGCGCGGGAAATCGGCGTGCTCAACCTGCACGCCGTCGATCTCGGCCGTTGGGCCGAGAGCTCGCTGGCCGCGCAGGAGCTGGACCCCGAGCGGTATGACGCAGTGGTCGCGTGGTTCCGGGACCGTGCACCGCTGCGCGCGGGTGTCGGGCCCTTCTTCGGCGCCGCTGCGGGCGACAATCTCATCATGATCCAGGTTGAGAGCCTCCAGGGCTTCGTGATCGGTCTCGAGGTGGAGGGCCGGGAGGTCACGCCCTTCCTCAACCGGTGGGCGGAGGAGGCTCTGTGGTTTTCAAACGTCACAGACCAGACCGCACAGGGCCGGTCGTCGGACAGCGAGCTGGCCACCCAGGTGTCGCTGCTGCCCTCGTCCGGCGGTACCGCCGCCTTTCGCCGTGCCGGCAACGACTTCACCGGTCTGGCGGAGATCCTCAGCGGGAGGGGATACACCACCCTTTCGGCCGTTCCCTACGACGGCTCGTTCTGGAACCGCCGAACCACCCACCGGGCCTACGGCTACGCCGAGAGCCTGTTCGTCGAGGACTTTTCCCCCGGCGAATCCGTCGGCTGGGGGCTCAGCGACCGCGATTTTCTCGACCAGGCCGGGCGCCGGTTGGCCGGTCTCGATCAGCCCTTCGCCGCCTACCTCCTGACGCTTTCACTCCACCACCCATTCGAGGGCTTCCCGGAGCATCTCGAGGTCCTCGACGTCGGGCGGTGGGCGGGGACACCGTTTGGCAATTTCCTTCACACCATGCACTTTTTCGACGCCTCGCTGGCATCCTTCATGGAAGAACTCGAGCTCTCCGGGCTGGCCGGCTCCACCGTCGTCGCGGTGTGGGGGGACCACGATGCAGGATTCCCGTGGCGGCCCGAAATCGCGTCGGTGATGGGCGCCAGCCACGACCCTGAAGGCTGGTACCTCAGCCAGGAGGTGCCGCTCTTCATCCGGGTGCCGGGGGCGCAGGAACTGCGCGGCGAACGGAAGACCGTTGCGGGTCACGTCGATGTGGCGCCGACCCTCCTGGCGTTGCTGGGCGTCGACCCCGCCCCCTACGCCTTTGTCGGTCGCAACCTCCTCGGTGGACCCGGAAACCGGCAGGTGGTCGGGGAGTACGGTTGCTGGCGGGATGATCACCTGCTCTTTCTGCAGGGGGACGGGACACTCGGGGATGGCGCCTGCATCGATCTGGCCACTACCACGAGGGTCGGACCCGAGAGATGTGCGGAGGGCTTTTCCGCGGCCCGGAGAGAGGTCGAAATCTCGGCGGCGGTTCTCGATCTCGACCTCCAGGGCAGGATTCACGGCGAGTTGGCGCCCGCCGCGGAGGGACCGCAGTGACCGCGGTCAAGCCGGACGGACTGCTGCTGTTCGGGTTGAAAAACCGCGCTCTCGATGCGGTCGTGACTGCGCTCATGGCGTCGACGGTGGTCGTTTCGAGGTTCGCCTTTCTGGCCAACGGCCCATGGGAGTGGGACGAGACCCTGTTTGCGCGCGGCATCCTCCACTTCGAGCTCGCCGCCCACTTCCCCCACCCGCCCGGCTTCCCGGGATGGCTTGCCATCGGCCACCTGCTGACGCCGCTGACCGGCGACCCTTTGCTCGCCCTGCAGGTGGCGTCGGCGGCATTTTCGGTGGCCGCCCTGTGGGTGCTGGCGGCGATCGGCCGGCAGGTGGCGTCGCCCCCGGTGGCCGCCTCAGCCGGGTTCGCGATGTTGGCGGCGCCCGGCCCCTGGTTGTACGCCGTCCGCGGTTTTTCCACGACCGCGGCGTCGGTGCTGGTGTTGGCCGCCGTGGCGGTTTTGATCGGCGGTCTTCGCGGTTCCCGGGCCACCGCCTTCACCCTGCTGGTGTCGGCCTCGTTCCTGGTGCGCCCCCACCTGCTGCCGGTGCTCGCCGTGGTGTGGCTCGCCGGGGCGTGGTCGGTGCGGCCGCTGCGCCGGCTGGTGCCGGGCGTGGTCGCGGGCGCTGCGGCGGGCGTGATCTCGGTTCTGCTGATGATGCGGGCCGAGGGGGGGTGGAGCGCCTTCTGGGCGCCTTTTTCGGTGCATTCCCGGCGGCATTTTTCGCGCCTCGTGGACAACTTCGGCGGGTATCCGGACCTCGGCCTGGTGAAGGGGCTTGCAGGGGTGGCGCCGGCGACCGCGATCTTCGCGCTGGCGCTGATCGGTCTGGTGGTGTGGGCGCGGAGGAGGGGGCGGCGGAGCGCCGTGGTGTGGCTGGTTGCCCTCGCCGTGGCGGCTGCTCAGCTGGTGTGGCTGCAGAACCGCACCTACGGCCGCTATGCCGTGGGAGTGCAGATGGCGTTGGCGCCGTTGGTGGCTGCGGCCGCAACGACGGTACCACCGGCCGCCGCCGTGGGCGGGTTGTTGGGGCTGGCGGGGTGGTTCGGTGCCGCTGGCCTGCCGCTGGTGGCGGAACAGCACACGACCCAGCTCCCCGCCTGGCGGGCGGTCCAGGGCGCTCTCACCGAGGCCCTCGACGACGACCGTACGGTGGTGCTCGAGCCGGAGCTCCACCCCTTTGCCTCCTACCTCTGGCACCTGCTCGAAAGCCGTGGTCAACCGACGCCTCCGTGGGTCCTGTCGCCGTGGGACCCCCAGCCGTGGGCGGGCGTCGAGGGCCCGTGGTTGGTGGCGACGGTCCATCGCCAGCTCTACCCGGATCCCCTGTTCGGCGTCGAGCGCCGCTGGGCGGGAGTTTCCTCCGCCTTGCAGCCTCTGACTCAGCAGCGTTTTCTCGAGGCCTGGGTGCTCGAGGATGTGGCCCTGCCTCTCCGCGGTTGGTGGCCGGCCGAGCACACCGGCAGCGGAAGGCGGTTCATGTGGTGTGGCGCCGACGCGGTGCTGCTGGTGCCGCCGCTCACAGCCGGCGCCGAACTCGGTGTCGCGCTGCGGCCGGCCCGCGGCACCGACCCCGTCACCGTGAGGTGGGGTGACGGTGGCGGCGCGACCGTCGGCGGCGAGAGCGGCGAAACGCGGCTGTGGTTGGCAGGACCGTCCGGTGTCGCGGGCCGGGCATCAGAGCTGAGCATCGAGCGCGCCCGCGGTGTTCCTCCGGGCGGTGCGGATAGGCGGCCGTTGGCGGCACAGGTCTTCGAGATCCGTGCGCTCGACCCCGCGCGAGGGTGGAACGGCCCGGTGGCTCACGAGTGGCAGCGCGAGGCGTTGCAGGTCGAGCTTGCCGGCGCGTTCGGCGGAGAGAACTTTGCAGGCGTTGGGGAGGGCGTGTGGTTGGGTCCGCAGGCGGTGCTGACGGTGACAGCCGGTGCCGGGACGTTGCGCCTTCGTTTTTGGGCGCCGCGCCCGACCTCCCCCGAGACCCGGCTGAGGCTCGGAGGCGAGTGGGTCGCGGGCCCGATCGATTCCAGGTCGCAGCCGGTGGAGGTCGCGATCGAACTGCCATCAGGGGCCCCGGCAGACGGTCGCGTGGAGATCGAGATCGCGAGTGTTCCCTTTCGACCCGCGGGCGCCGGATCACAAGATCACCGGGAGCTCGGGGTGGTGCTTTCACAGTTGACGTTTGTGCCCGCGACCGCGGGACCTTGACGCACCGCGGGGGCACCCCTAGGATGGACGGGTCCCGCCACGCTGCACCCGCAGCAAGGAGTTACTCATGAGTCAGAAGGCTGACAAACTGAAGGCATTGGAGACCGCTATCGGTCAGATCGAGAAGCAGTTCGGCAAGGGCTCGCTGATGCGGCTCGGCGAAAAGCCGAAGATGCGGGTCAACGTCATCCCCTCCGGATCGCTCACCCTCGACGCCGCTCTCGGCGTCGGCGGCATTCCACGGGGCCGGGTGATCGAGATCTACGGACCGGAGTCGTCGGGTAAGACCACGCTCGCCCTGCACATCATCGCCAACGCGCAGAAGACCGGCGGGCTGGTGGCGTTCATCGACGCCGAGCACGCCCTCGATCCGGAGTACGCCGCGAAGCTCGGCGTCAACCTCGACGAACTCCTGATCTCGCAACCCGATTTCGGAGAGCAGGCCCTGGAAATCGCCGAGACCCTGATCCGTTCGGGGTCGGTGGACGCCATCGTCATCGATTCGGTGGCCGCTCTGGTGCCGCGCACCGAGCTCGAGGGCGACATGGGCGACGCGCAGATGGGGCTGCAGGCGCGGCTGATGTCCCAGGCCTTGCGCAAGCTGGCGGGCATCGTCTCCAAGTCCAACACCTGCCTCATTTTCATCAACCAGGTCCGCGAGAAGATCGGCGTGATGTTCGGCAACCCCGAGACCACGACCGGCGGCCGCGCGCTCAAGTTCTACGCCTCGGTGCGGATCGACATCCGGCGCACCAGTTCGATCAAGCAGGGCGACAAGGTGGTGGGCAACCGCACCAAGGCCAAAGTGGCGAAGAACAAAGTGGCGGCGCCGTTCAAGGTCGCCGAGTTCGACATCCTCTATGGCGAGGGCATTTCCTTCACCGGCGAGCTTCTGGATCTGGGCGTCGAGCACAAATTGGTGCAGAAATCCGGCTCGTGGTACTCCTACGGCGAGACCAGAATCGGTCAAGGCAGGGACGCGGCCCGTGACTTCCTGAAGGACAACCCCGACGTCGCCGATGACCTTGAGGTGAAGCTTCGCGAGGCCCTGGGGCTCCTGCCGGGGGCGGAAAAGGCCCCGGCGGCTGATGCCGCTCCGGCCGAGGAAAAAGCCGCAAAAGGGTAGGCGGGAGGTTTCGGCGGCGGCAATCCCCCGCTGCGGGGGCCGATTGCCCGGCGCGGGTGCGGTCGGATCGGCGGTGTCGGGCTGCTGATACAATTCGTTTGGGAGATTTGAATGAGGATGAGACTCCGCCACTTGGCGTTTGCTGGTTGTGTGGTGATGATGGGCTTTGGTGTTCCGTCAGGGGCACAGGACAAGAAGTCGGTCCCGACGCCGGAGCCCGATCCGAGGGCGATGCGGTTTCTCCAGCGCTCGATTTCGTGGTATCCCGACTCGGCGTTCCGGCTCCTGGAGAACACCCGCCATCAGACGTCGGTGGGGTCGTACCGATTCGTCACCGTCGAACGCACCTGTGCGAGCGAAATGCTGTCCGGAACAACCACGGCGTTGATCGACGACGGCGCCGACACGATCTGGATGGGTTCGATCGGCGAGTTGCCTTCGCAGGGCATGGGCAAGGACACGGAGTCCCTCAAAACCTTTCTGTCGGGTTTTCTGCCCGAAGCGATGCAGGCGTCGATGAATCTCAAGGCCAAGGTGAAATGGAACACGGGGCCGAGAAAACCGGGCGCCGTACTGCCGCTCGATCTGGTGATTGACACGGGCTACGGCGATACCATCCGCAGCGCCGGGGTGACCGCCGACGGCAAATACCTCGTCATGGGCTCGGAACTGTCGTTGAAGGACGATCCGGTGGCTGTCCGGCGCCGGCAGCTCGCCGGGTCCGATGTGGTGGTGTGGGACACCTCGGCCGGCCACGGGTCGAACGTGGAGATCGTCGAGTTCTCGGATTTCGAATGCCCGGCCTGCAAGAACAAGTGGCCGATGATCCAGTCGGTCCTCGAGGCGCAGGGCGACTCGATCCGCCACGGGATGGTCAGTTTCCCTTTGACGATGATCCACCCGTGGGCCTTTCGCGCCGCCAACGCGGCCTGGTGCGTGGCCCGCCAGAACCCGCAATCACTGATTCCCCTGAAGGAGACGTTTTACTCGCTGCAGCGCGAGATGGAGGTCGCCCAGGTGACCCCGGCCGCGGTTGACTTCGTCGCCGGACAGGGTCTCGACGAGAACGCGTTCCTCGCCTGCTACCTCCGGGACCCCTCCATCGACGCCGTGCACCGCCAGATGAACCTCGGGAATGCCCTCGGCGTGCGGTCGACGCCGACCTACGTGGTCAACGGTTGGATGGTCCAACTCCCGGACGAATCGTGGTTCCCCGACATGGTCGCGCGGATGGTGGCGGGGGAAGAGCCCTAGCCTGCATTTCTCACCGGGTTTCGAAGCGAGGCCGCCGAGGTGCTGTGCCCAGTTGGGTTTTCGATTCGACGGGCGCGGAGGCGTACTTGACAGTACGTCGAGCACCCGGAGATGAGAAAGCACAGCTGGGTGCAGTGCATCGGCGGCCGCGGCCGACAGCTGGTGAGAAATGCAGGCTAGGCTCCAAACCGTTACCGATCGGCCCCGGGGGTCATAGTACACGGCAACCGGTTTGACTCCGGTCAATGGAGCTCTCCATGCCGAAGCTCGAACATTCTGTCTTCAAGCCTGGTCAATCTCCCCCCGAGACCCGGACCGGCCATCGCCGTTCGGATCGGTTGAGGTTGGGGATCGGAGTGGCCGCGGTTGTGGTGGGCGTCCTCGCCGCCCGGCATTTCGGCGTTTTCGAGCTTCTGAACCTTGACAACATCGATCGGCTCGATGCCTGGTTTGACGGTCTCGGCTGGTGGGCGCCGCTCGCATTCGTGGCGCTCTGGATCGCGGCCACCGTGTTGTTCCTGCCGGGGCTCATCCTCACCATCGCCGGCGGGCTGATCTTCGGTGCGGCGTGGGGTACGGTCTGGACCACCGTCGGCGCCAACCTCGGTGCCGTCGCGGCGTTTCTCATCGGGCGTTATGTCGCCCGTGGCGCGGTCGAGAACGTGGTGGCGAAGAACCAGGGGCTGCGCGCGATCGACGAGGGGGTCCGCAGGCAGGGGTGGCGGATGGTGATGATCACCCGGCTGGTACCGATTTTCCCGTTCAACATCCAAAACTACGTCTACGGGCTCACCGACATTCCCCTCAGGACCTACGTCCTGGTCACGATTCCGTGCATGCTGCCGGCGACCATCGCCTACAGTTTTGCCGCCGGTTCGGTGCGCACCGGCGACCTTGGCAGGACGCTCTGGTACCTGGGGGTGGCCGCAGTCTGCTTCGTCGGACTGTCGTTGATCCCCGGGTGGGTGCGGCGACGCATTGGGACAGCCGTTACCGATCTGTAACGATGCCCCGGCCCTGCAAGGTAAGGGGTGCCGGGGTGGAGGTGCAGACGTTTCGGAACCGACCCGCGAACGGTCGCGGATCTCGTGTGCTGGCAATACTTCAACAGCAGTCGGTGGTCTCCTCCGTGATTGCGGCGCCCCGGAATACCGAGCATTTCGCTAGGGAATGAATATTGCGTTTTGAGTTCCTCCGGTGATCTTGAGTCTGCCCCGGTATCGTGGTCTTCACAGAGCCTACGCCGCGGAGGTGCGTGCAACACCCTGGACCCGGCACAACGGACTCAGGCTCAACAACAGGAGCTTTCTCAGCGCGGGTTTCGCTATTCTCGCGGTGGTCTTATAATCTCTGGTGGGGAGTGCTAATGATGACTACTCTCGCATACATCATCGCCTACATCGGCCTCGCGTTCTTCCTCGTCGCGGTGGTCGCGCGGTTCATGATGTGGTCCAAGATGCCCATGCACCTGCGCTGGGAGCTCTACCCGGTGGCCCACGAGGGCAAGGGACGGGCCGCCTACGGCGGCTCCTACCTCGAAGAGAGCGACTGGTGGACCAAGAAGCGCGAGGTGTCGATGCTCGGCGAGCTCAAGGTGATGGTCCCGGAGATCCTCTTCCTGGTGGCTCTGCGCGAGCACAACATCAAGCTTTGGAAATGGTCCTTTCCGTTCCACTTCGGTCTGTACCTGGTGGCCGCGGCGACCATCGTGATGATGGTCGGCGGGGTGGTGAGCGCCCTCCTGCCGACAGCTGTGGCGACGCCGGTGAATGGAATCATCAGCGCCCTGCTGCCCGTCCTGGGCGGCGCCGGGCTGGTCCTCGGCATCATCGGCGCGCTGGGGCTCTTCGGGCGCCGGCGCGCGCGTTCCTTGAGGGATTACACGGCCCCGGCGGATCTCTTCAACCTGCTCTTCTTCATCGTCGTCTTCGGCGTCGCGCTGGCGACGTTCATCGGTTTTGACCGCCAGTTCGCGCTCGTCTCGGCCTTCGTCGCCAACCTCGTGACCTTCAACCTGGCACCGCTCGCTGCAGGGGGAACGGCGGCGCTGATGGTCTTGTTGTCGGCGGTGCTGCTGACCCTGCTGACCGCGTACATCCCCACGACCCACATGTCGCATTTCATCGGCAAGTACTTCGCCTATCACTCGATTCGCTGGAAGGACGACCCGAACCTGAAGGGCGGCGAAGAAGAAGAAGTCATCCAGGAGCTGCTCAATCGGCCGATTTCGTGGTCGGCGCCGCATATCAGGGGCGACGGCAAGAAGACCTGGCTCGAGGCGGCCACCGAGGAGCCGGAGGTAAAAGAAAAATGAAGCAACCGGACAGCGTCAAGGACATTGGCAGGAACCCGGGCCGGCCGATGGCCCAGATCAACCAGTTCGAGCAGATCCCGCTGCCGCCGCCGTTCGACAAGATCGACGAGGAGCCGCCGTTCGCCCAACTGACGGACGCGGCGCGCGAAAAGTTCGTCGTCCTCGACGACACCATCGCGGTCAACATCGCGAAGCCGAAGAACAAGGAAGAAGAGGACCGGCTGGTCGAGGGCTTCCTGCGGGGTCTCGAGAAGTGCATGAGCACCGAGGACAACTGGGCCTTCCTGCAGCCCTTCGAGATGTCGATGGAGCACTGCGCCCACTGCCAAACCTGCTCCGACGCCTGTCCGATCTACGAGGAGAGCGGCGAAAACGAGCTCTACCGTCCGATGTACCGCTCGGAGGTCCTGCGTCGGATCTACTTCAAATATGTGAAGAAGATGTCCCCCCTGGTCCACGGCGACATCGACCTCAACTGGGAGGTCGTGGCGCGGCTGATCGAGCTCTCCTACCGCTGCAACCTGTGCCGCCGCTGCGCGCAGACCTGCCCGATCGGGGTCGACAACGCACTGTTGTCGCGCGAGATCCGCAAGATCGCCTCGATGGAAATGGGCATCGTCCCGAAAGAGATCCACAACGACGGTTCGGTGCTGCAACTCGCGGTCGGTTCGTCGACCGGCATGACGCCGATGATCGTCAAGGACAACATCGAGTTCATCGACGAGGACACCGCCGAACGCACCGGGATCAAAATCGAAACGCCGTGGGACGTCGAAGGCGCGGACATCCTCTTGATCCACAACGCCGGCGAGATCATGGCGTGGCCGGAAAACCCGGGCGCCTTCGCGACCGTCTTCGAGGCCGCCGGTCTGTCGTGGACCATGTCGTCGGAAGCCCTCGCCTACGACGGCATCAACTACGGCGTGTGGTACGACGACGTCCAGTTCGCCCGTGTCGCAGTCAAGCACGCGGCCGCTGCCAAGAAACTCGGGGTCAAGAAGATCGTGCTCGGCGAGTGCGGCCACGCCCACAAGGCCCTGACCGTCATCGCCGATAAGATCCTGACCGGCGACCTCAACATCCCGCGCGAGAGCTCCATGGTCACCCTGCGCGACATCATCCGATCGGGCAAGCTCAAGCTCGACCCCAGCCGCAACGATTTCCCGGTGACCCTCCACGACCCCTGCAACCTGGTGCGTCTGATGGGTGTCGTCACGCCGCAGCGCGAGATCCTCGAGGCGGTCCTGCCGCCCGGCCGCTTCCGCGAGATGGCGCCGCACGGCGTCGAAAACTACTGCTGCGGCGGCGGCTCGGGCTTCGCCATCATGTCGGGCCATAACTTCGCGGATTGGCGCCACCGCATGACCGGGCGCCGGAAATTCCGCCAGATCCTCGAGGCCTTCCAGAACGAGCCGATGGACAAGGAGCACCCGAAGTACCTGTGCGCGCCGTGCTCCAACTGCAAGGGCCAGATCCGCGACATCATCAACTACTACGATGCCTGGGAGAAGGCTGGCATCTACTACGGCGGCCTGGTCGAGCTCATCGTCAACGCCATGGTCGACGCCCAGCCCGGTTTCATCGATTGGGAATGGCACTAATTTTAATTTTGAATTAGGAATTTTGAATTAGGAATTCCATCGCAGCTGTCGAAAAAAAAGAAAAGCCGCCCGCCACAGCGGGCGGCTTTTTCTTACTCGTTTGGCTTCCATTCCTTCCAGACGTTGCCGACCAGGGCCGGACCGGGCTTGAGCACCGGGTCCCCGGGCATCCATCCGGCGGGCGTTGCTTCGGCTCCCCGCTGGCGCGGACGAGCTGGAAGGCCTGGACCTGGCGGATGGTCTCGGCGATCCGGCGTCCGACCGGAGGTGTCAGCACCTCCATCGCCTGGATCACCCCATCGGGATCGATGATGAAGCGACCGCGAAGCTCGATCCCCTGCGTCTCGTCGTACACGCCATAGGCGCGGCCGATGTTGCCGGCCTGATCGGACAGCATGTGGAACGGGATCCCGCCGTCGACCATCTTCGACAGCTCGTGATCGTTCCACATCTTGTGGACGAAGTGACTGTCGACACTGACCGAAAACACCTCGCAACCCAACTTCTGCAGCTCCTGATACTTGTCGGCGACCGCCGACACTTCGGTCGCTCAGACGAAGGTGAAGTCACCGGGGTAGAAGCAGAGCAGGATCCACTTGCCGAAATGATCCGACAGCTGCACGTTCTTGAAACTGCCCTCGAAGTAGGCCGGGGCGTTGAAATCAGGTGCTTTCTGGCCGACGCGTGCAGTCATGAGGTCCTCCCTGACCGGTTGGTCGGTTGGTGGCGCCGGTGGGAGCGTGGGGCTTCGGTTCGCCCAGAACGGCTCCGGTGACGCGAGCACATCCTGCGGGTTGATCTGCCATGAAACCTCCTCTCGAGCACGCGCGATTCGAGTGCTCTGGTCAACTCGTAACACATTCCTCGAGGTCTCGGCTGCATGTGTTCACACGAAGAAATGCGACGTACCTTGTGCGCCTCGGGTCGTTCGCCGATACCTCCCGGTTCCCTCGAGATCCGGCGATTCCGGACGCAAGAGTGCAGACCCTGCAGGCTTCAGTCATAGCTTTTCGCATCGACTCGTCGGTCAAGTCCACCTGATCCGCTCCTTCCAAGCCGGCGATGTCCAGGTCCCGAGGGCTTGGTGCGTTTCGTGGTAGTTCTGCGGTATGGGATGGGTTCCGAAAACCACCTCCATGCCAAATTTCTCCTCGATGAACCGCTTCAAGTCGTCGACGTAGGGGCACGGCGGATACCCGACCAGCAAACCGGTGGCGAGGTGGATGACCTCGGCGCCGTTCTTCTTCATCTCTGCAGGGGCGTACTCCACGTTGCCGCCCGGACACCCGTCACAGGTGGTGTATCCGACGAGCTCGATCTCCTCATTGCGATACCGTTCGAAGGCTCCCTCGCGATTTTTCATGGCCCGCAGGCACTTGCCGCCGGCGCACCGGCGCCACCGGTCACAGATGATGATGCCAATTCTCTTCATGGCTTGAACCCTGGATTGCAAACGGGCCCGTCGGCGAGTGCGGTTTCATCCTTTTATGGTTTCGCCGCGGCGTTGTCGGATCTCCAGGTGATGCGCGGATCCTTCCCGGACGAGGGCCACGCCGCAGTCCCGGCACCGTTCCTCGAGACAGGGCACGCCCTGTTGGTGCGGGAATCGTTTGCCACACTTCGGACAGACACAGAAGCCGTCAGCGCCCATGCCGCCGCAGCCCCGGCCGCGTCTGGCTCCGCGCCCGGTGCCGAACCCGGCTTCTGATCCCCGTCCGCCGCCACGCCCTTGACCCTGCATTTCGTCCTCCTAGCCGAGTTCCCTTCCGCCACAGCCGTCGCCGCCGTGGTCGTGTCCACAATCGTGGAAGCCGTGGTCGTGGCACGGCTCGCCGCTGCATGTGAGCGTGCCGTCGAGGAACGCGCGCACCATGGTGTCTGGGTCGTCACCGTCCGCTCCCAACACAACCTCGATGCCCTGGCCGGCGAGAATTCCTGACGCCCTCGGCCCCATGCCCCCGGCGAGAACCGTCGTCACTCCTTGCTTGCCGAGCCACACCGGGAAGACGCCCCGCCCATGTTCAGGTGGGGCGGCGACCGAATGGTGGGACACCTGCCTTTCTGCATCGTCCACGGTGTAGAACGCGAACGCTTCGGCGCCGCCGAAATGGCTCGAAAACCTGCCTTCACGAATCGGAACCGCGATGATCATTCTCTCTGTCTCCTTCCCGCGCGGTGGGCATTGCCGCACCGGCAACCGCGACCTCGTCTCCTGCCCGCGCCGTGCACCGGGCACGGCAACGGCGTGTTGGGACCGGTGACCACCGGACCGTCGCCGATGACCAGGAGCTTCTCCTCGACGATCGAGCGGGCTACGGTCGCCCGAGCCCGATCGAGAATCCGGGCAAAGGTCGGTCTCGAGACCCCCATGCGCTCCGCCGCCGCCTCCTGATAGAGACCCTCGAGATCCGCGAGGCGAAGGGCTTCCAGCTCGTCAGCCCGCAGGGTCTCGATTTCAAGCTCGATGGCCGGCCGGCCTACCGGTTTGAAGCCACGCCCCTGCGCCACGCAGCCGATCGTCCTGGTCTTTTCCGGTCGTCCCATGGGCCTCCCAGTTACGAACATATGTCCAAAATGGATATGAGTCAACCCCCGGGGTGAGGCCGTGAAAAGACGGGGTGAGTTGCAACCAGGTTCTTCGCTGAGGAACAAACCCGGCCCAGGGCGGGCCTCGCTGACGGAAGACAACCCAGCCCGAGCCGGAACCTGATCCGACCGGTTGATCCTCGATCCCCGACTCAGCTCCCGACAAGCGCCTCCGCCGATTCCGTACGGAC
The DNA here is from genome assembly GCA_963823345.1 of Candidatus Sulfomarinibacteraceae bacterium. GTDB lineage: Bacteria > Acidobacteriota > Thermoanaerobaculia > Thermoanaerobaculales > Sulfomarinibacteraceae > Sulfomarinibacter. The sequence goes on along the minus strand of CAWGLE010000003.1, from coordinate 165,715 downwards.
CGCTTCCAGAGGCAGGTTCATGACGATCGACTGCAGTTTGTTCATGGTCTCGATGTAGCGTTGGAAGTAGATCCGTGAGATCTGGGTCTGGATCGTGTATCCCATCACCAGGTCCTGATCCATGAGTTCCTTGAGAGTGGTGGAGGAAATCTCGAGGAGCCGCGAGTCGCGGGTGCATTGCGCATTCAAGCTGTAGTGCACCAACTGGAAGCACACACACGAGCCGAAAATCGCTCCGGATGTGAGCTCGTCGATCTGGATACTGATCCCGGAACGGCTCGGAATGCGCAACGAGACCTGTCCCTCGAGCACGATGTAAAAGTGGTCGGCGCGGGCTCCCTTCTCGTACACGGTGTCCCCCGCCTTGAATGACACAACCCGGGCGACGTCGCTGATCTTCTTCAACTGGTCGGGTCGCAGAAACTGAAACACTTCGTGTCGGTCCAGCTGTTCGATGGCCATGGTTCACCCCTTTCGCTCTGCGCACTGTTGTTTGATACCCGTTCCAGTGCAGGGAACGTGCCAGCTCGAGGGAAACGGTGACCGGTCTCGCGGCGGAGGGTCGCGATCGTGGTTGTCGGTGGCGACCGACCGCTCCATGAACTCGACCATTCACGCGACGACCCCCCTTTCGTGGGGTTCATTCCCGAGACGGAGGGCGGACGCGATGCGTGATCCGGTTGCAACCACCGATCAGCGCCGCCGAACACGCCGCGTTTCGAGGAGCGCAACGGCCGGATCGATCGAAGGGTAGTGACGCAGATTGCAATAGTACCGGGTCGATTCTCCTGCGGAATGCACGAGTCATCTGATCGTGATTGCGTTTCTAAGTATCAGCGAAACGGCACATTAGGGGCCCTTGCCGAACCGCCTCGGGACCGGGCATGACCGTTGCAGCTGTGCCGCCGGGACGGCTGGGGCTCAGACCGTGAGTCGCGGCGCCTCGACGAAGGGAGCAGCGGCATGAAGGACCGGGACAGCTGGGACTGGGAGATCGGGCGCAAACCGGTCTGCGACCTCGCCGGGTTGCGGCAGCGGATGACGACGGTTCATGAGTTCACGGTCAGCCCGGACGGAGAGCGGATCGCGGCACCAGTCCTCACTGCGCCCGACACGTTTGCGGTCAGCGTCAACGATTCTCTGTGGGAAGGCGAGTTCGAAAAGGCGTGGCACCTGCAGTTTGCACCCGACGGTCGGCTGCACGCGTTGGTCCGCATCGACGACGGGTGGACGCTGGCGGCTGATGGTGAGCCCTGGGAGGAACGGTGGGAGTTTGCCTGGAACCCGGTCTTCAGCGCGGACGGCACGGTGGTCGCGGTCCAGATCAAGGACAACATGCAGTACACCGTCGCGGTCAACGGGCAGCGCTGGGAACGGGCCTTCCAGTCGTCGCGGGGGCTTGCGGTCAGTGAGGACGGCGCCCAGGTGGCCGCGGTGGTTCAGGTCGAGCCGCTGGCAGAGGCCGACATCTTCGGGTTCATGGAAGGAACCTGGAGCATTGCCGTCAACGGCGAGCCGTGGCCCAAGAAGTTCATTAACGTCTACGGTCCGGCGATCAGCCGGGACGGGAGCGGGGTTGCGGCCGAGGTCCGGCTCGATATCTGCGAGTACACGCTGGCGGAGAACTCACTGCCCTGGGAGAGTCGCTTCGGGTGCGTCTGGGAACCGACCTATCGGAACGGCAGCCGCAACCTCGTCGCGCCGGCCCGGATCGACGGCTCGTGGACCCTCACGGAGAACGGCAGCCCGATCTGGGACAGCCGCTTCATGCAGCTGTGGAACCAGCGGCTGAGCCCCGACGGGCGGAGGATCGCTGCGGTGGTGGCCCGGGCCTTCGGAAGCTGGACGGTTGCCGTCGACGACAAGCCTTGGGCAACGGCCTTTGACGACCTGGTGCTGCCGCCGGTGTTCTCGGCCGACGGCCGCAGGGTGGCGGCAGCCGTGCGCTGCAAAGGCGCCTGGGGCATTGCGGTCGACGGCGTCGCGTGGGCGGAGACCTACGACATGGTGTGGGACCCGGTCTTTTCACCGGCCGGGGACCGGGTGGTGGCCAAGTTGGAACGGGACGGGCGGTTTGCGCTGGCCGTCGACGGCAAAGTGTGGAGCCCATGGTTCGAAGCGCTGTGGGAACCGGTTTTCAGTTCCGACGGACAGCGACTCCTGGTCCGGGCGGTCGACGGTGGGACCTTCGTTCGCCAGATCGTTCCCTTCGGCGGCGGATTCTCAGGTTGAACTGGGGAGGGTGGATGTACGAAATCATACGTGGACCCCTGGTCTGGATCGCTTTCATCGGGTTCTTCGGTGGGCTGATCTACCGGTTGATTTCGATGGGACAGCTGGCAAAAAAGGAACGTGTCGTCTACCCGACACTCAGCGCCCGCTACGGCGCCCGCTCACTCCTGCACTGGCTGATTCCGTTTGCGGGCCGCAACACGCGGCTGCACCCGGTCTACACCACGGTGTCGTTCGCCTTCCACATCTGCCTCCTGGTCACGCCGCTGTTTGCCATGGGCCACGCCGTGTTGTGGCGCGAGTCGTGGGGGATCCGGTGGTGGGGCCTGCCGGAAGGCGTCACCGATGCGATGACCCTGGTGGTCGTTGCAGCGTGTGTCTTTTTCATCATTCGGCGCCTGATACGCCCGGAGGTCCGCAACGTCAGCTTCCCTTCGGATTTCCTGCTTGCACTGCTCGTCCTGCTGCCGTTTGCCAGCGGCTACGTCGCACACCAGCAGTGGCTCCCCTACCAGCCGACGTTGATCGTTCACGGTCTCTCCGGAGTGGCGTGCCTGCTGCTGGTGCCGTGGACCCGGCTGGTCCACCTGCTCTGGTTCGCGTTCACCCGCGCCTACATGGGGAGCGAGTTCGGTGCGGTGCGCCACGCGAGGGACTGGTAATGGAAACGTCAGCAACGCCGGCGACGGCGACGGGGGCAACACAGCATGGCTGATCTCCAGGACATTCAGATCATGGACGCCGGGGTCGAAGAGGGCATCAAGAAGCTGACCCCCGAACGGATCGAACGAACGATCCAAAGGGTGCTCACCAAGGAGTCGGCGGCGCGGCTCCAGGTCTACCTCGACACCTGCGTCCACTGCGGTCTGTGCGCCGAGTCCTGCCAGAGCTACGTGTCGCGCAACGGCGACCCGGACTACGCACCGGTGGCCAAGGTCAAGGACACGATCTGGGAGATGGCCCGGCGCAAAGGAAAGGTCGACGCGGAGTTCCTCCACAACGCGGCGCGCATCGCTTTCATCGATTGCGGTGCCTGCCGGCGCTGCAGCATGTACTGCCCGTTCGGGATCGACATCGCCTATCTGATCATGACCGTCCGCCGTATCCTCAACCTGCTCGGCGTGGTGCCGCAGTACCTTCAGGACACCACCAACAGCCATGCCGCGACCATGAACCAGATGTGGGTGCAGCAGGACGACTGGATCGACACCCTGATGTGGCAGGAGGAGGACGCGCAGGCGGAGCTCGCCGGGACCCGCATCCCGCTCGACAAGGAGGGCGCCGAGATCATGTACTCGGTGATCGGCCCGGAGCCGAAGATCCTGGCCCAGCTGATCGCCAACATGGCCATCATCTTCAACATCGCGGGAGCCGACTGGACGATGCCGTCGACGGACGGTTGGGACAACTCGAACATGGCCATGTACTCGGGCGACTTCGAGACCATGGGCCGGGTCGAACGGCTGCACTGGGAGCGGGCGGCGCAGCTCAAGGTCAAAAAAATCGTGATGGGCGAGTGCGGCCACGCCTATCGCGGGGCGGTCTACGACGGACCGCGGTGGCTCGGCTGGACCAAGCCGCCCATCCCGATGGTCCACGCCGTCGAGTACTACTACGAGCTGATTTCGAGCGGACGCCTCAAGATCGCCCGCAAGATCGAAGAACCGGTCACCGTCCAGGACCCCTGCAACATCGTTCGCGGCAGGGGCCTCCACGACAAGCTCCGCTACGTGGTCAACGCCCTGTGTGAGGACTTCCGCGACATGGACCCGCGGTACGAGCACAACTACTGCTGCCAGGCCGGCGGCGGGTTGATCAACTGCGGGCCGCCCTGGAAGCTGTCGCGCATGAAGAGCAACAAGGTCAAGGCGGAGCAGATCGCATCGACCGGGGCGCACACAGTGATCACGCCGTGCCACAACTGCCACTCGGGCATCGAGGACATCATCGGCTACTACAAGCTCGGCTGCCACGTGTCGTTCATCAGCGAGCTGCTGATCAAGTGCATCGAGATACCCCAGGCTTGATGGAAGGAGCTCGACGATGACACCGACCCGAAAAGCACTCTCACTCGCAGCGGCCACCGGGCTCCTCGGCGCTGCGGCCATCGCCGCGCAGCTGCCGCTGGCGCCGGCCGAGCCGGCGCCAGCGGGGATGATCCTCATGGCCTACCCGGAGCGGTTCGGCGACCTCGAGCGGCCCCCGGTCGATTTCAACCATGCACGCCACGCCACGTCGTTGGGGACCGATCAGTGCAAGCAGTGCCATGTCGTCGAGGACGGCAGACTGACCCCGTATTTTGCTGCCGCCGCCGGCATTCTGGACCCCGACGATTTGATGGACGCCTACCACGACCGGTGTCTCGGGTGCCATGAACAGCGGCTTGCGCAGCACCTCGACTCGGGACCTGTGACCTGCGGCGAGTGCCATCGTCTGCGGAACGCTGTGATACCGGAGCAGGCGCCGATGGAGTTCGATTACTCGCTCCACGCGCGCCACGTTGCGGTCTTCGCAGACCTGGACGAAAACGACCAGTGCCGGAGCTGCCACCACGTCTACGAAGAGGAGTCGAAACGTCTGGTCTATGTGAAGGGGCAGGAGGACGCGTGCAGCGACTGCCACCTGGAGCGGGATGAGGGCAAGACGTTGTCGCTCCGGAATGCCTCACACGTCCAGTGCCTCTCCTGCCACCTCGACCGTGTCGCAGATGGCAAGAAGGCGGGGCCGACCGCCTGTGTCGGCTGCCACGACCCCGCCCACCGGGAGGCGGTCGTGAAGCTCGAGGTCATCCCGCGTCTCATGCGTGGCCAGCCAGATCAGATGTGGATCCGCCGCGCGGACGGTCTGTCACGGCTGGTGGCCTTCGACCACGCGGCCCACGAGCCGCGAACCGCCTTCTGTACCAGCTGCCACCACCTGACCGTTCAGAGCTGCGGCACCTGCCACACCGTGGCCGGCGTCCGGGAGGGTGGTGGCGTGACCCTCGAGGACGCTTTTCACGGCGCGTCCTCGTCACTCAGCTGCGTCGGCTGTCACCGGAGGGAACAGACAGCGAGTGCATGCGCTGGGTGTCACGGAGGGATGGTGACGAGCCAGACCGGCTCGGCCTGCATCGGGTGCCATAAGGGCCCGTGGGTCGCGCCCGGCGCCGAGCTGCCGGCGGCCGTCCCCGACACATCCGGGATCCCCCCCTTGCCGCCGAGCTCCGACGATTTTCCCGAGATCGTGGTCATCGATGTGCTGAGCTCGACCTTCGAGGCGTCAACCCTGCCCCATCGCAAGATCATGGTCCGGCTCGACGAGGCGGTCCGGAAGTCTCGGCTGGCAAGCGTGCTGCACGGTGGAGTCGAAATCGGGTGTGAGGGGTGTCACCACCACTCGGACAACGACCAACGCCCGCCGCAATGTCGCGCCTGTCACGGTGACGCGGCGCAGGCGAGAACGGACAGACCCGGGCTGAAGGTGGCCTACCACCGCCAGTGCATCGGCTGCCACCAGCGGATGGGCATTGACAAGCTGGGGTGCACCGACTGCCACGCTGCAAAGGAGACGGTCTCATGAGCATGTCGAGACGAGGGTTTCTCGGCTCCCTGGCGGCGGGCGCGGGGGCGCTGTCGGCGGGTGCCGTCGATGCCGGGACGATCGAGCACTTCGAGGGCTATCCCGGTCGCTACGGGCTCCTTCACGACACCACGTTGTGTGTCGGCTGTCGATCGTGCGAGGTCGCCTGCGCCGAGGTCAACGCCCTCCCCGAGCCGCCGCAACCGATCGGCGATCTCGACGTCTTCGACGAAGTGCGGCGGACGTCGGCGACCGCCTTCACGGTCGTCAACCGCTACCGCGACGGCGACGGCGACGAGCCGCCGGTCTACCGCAAGCTGCAGTGCATGCACTGCAACGAGCCGTGCTGCGCCGCGGTGTGTCTGGTCCACGCCTTCACCAAGACCCCAGAAGGTCCGATTCTCTACAACCCGGACGTGTGCATCGGTTGCCGCTACTGCATCATGGCGTGTCCGTACTACGCCCTGGCTTACGAGTACGACAACCCCATCGACCCGCGGGTGATGCGCTGCACCATGTGCTATCCGCGGATCAGGGAGGGCCTCAACCCGGGCTGCGCCGACGCCTGCCCCGTAGGAGCGATCACCTTCGGACGGCGCGAAGACCTCATCGAGGTGGCGCGGGATCGGATTCGCAAGTTCCCCGACCGTTATATCAATCATGTTTTCGGAGAGTACGAATTCGGAGGAACGAGCTGGTTGATGCTCGCAGGCATCCCCTTCCGCGAGCTCGATCTCCATGAGGGCGTCACCCACGAGTCGTTGCCCGCGATCGGTACCAGCTATCTGTCGGTGGTGCCTCTGATCGTGACGATTTATCCGGGTCTGCTGGCCGGGTTCTATGCCTTCACCAAGCGCAAGGACAAGCTCGCCAAGGCCGAGCTCGAAGCGGCTCTGGCCGAGGCCCGGGCGCGGGGGGAAGAGGAAATGAAGGCCAAGCTCGCACAGGCTGCGGAGAGAGCGGCGAAGGACAAGGAGCGTGCCGTTCAGACAGCCGTCAGCAAAGCGCTGGCCGAGCAGGGGAAGGGAGGCCCGTCATGAGCGTTGCTGCATCAAACAGCGGTCGCAGCGGGATCTTCGCCCCGTTCAACCTGATCGCCGGGGTCATCCTTCTCGGTGGCGCCGTCATCCTCACCATCCGTTTCACGAACGGTCTCGCCGCCACCACCAATCTCTCCGACACCAACCCGTGGGGGTTGTGGATCGGATTCGATGTCATGGCAGGGGTCGCCCTCGCGGCCGGGGGATTCGTGATTTCGTCGGCCGTCTTCCTGTTCGGCATGAAGGAGTACCAACCGGTCGTGCGGCCGGCGCTCCTCACCGGGTTCCTCGGCTACTCGCTGGTCGTGATCGGGCTTCTCGCCGATCTCGGTCGCCCGTGGCGGCTTCCCTATCCGTTCATCAAGCAGGCGGGGCCGACGTCGCCGCTGTTTGAGGTCTCACTGTGCGTGGCCCTGTACCTGACCGTGCTCTTCATCGAGACCACGCCTGCGATCTTCGAGTGGCTCGGTCTCAAGTGGTGGCGCCGGTTAGTCGGACAGCTGACGATCCTGCTCACGATCTTCGGGCTGATGCTCTCGACCATGCACCAGTCGACCCTCGGCGCCATGTTCATGGTGACGCCGACCAAGCTCCACCCCCTGTGGTATTCCTCGCAGATTCCCGTCCAGTTCTTCATCTCCGCGATCGCCGCCGGTATCGGCATGATCATTATCGAGGGGTGGGTCTCGCACCGCGCCTTCCACCATCAGGTGCAGATCTCGGACGACCAGTTCCGCGACATCAACTACGGGTTAGCCAAAGGTGGGGCGGTGGTTCTCGCGACCTATCTCGCGGTCAAGCTGGTGGCGCTGTCAATAGAGAACGAGTGGCACTTGCTGGCAACCGGGTGGGGTGCGTGGTACCTCGTCGAGCTGATCGGATGCGTGGTCGTGCCGTGCATCCTGTTCGCCGTGGCCCATCGCGAGCGGCGGCTCGGGTTGGCGCGGGCGGCAGCGGCACTGACGGTCGTCGGCGTCGTCCTCAACCGGTTCAACGCCTCCTTCATCGCGTTCAACTGGCAGGTGCCGCACTCCATGCGCTACACGCCGGCGTGGACCGAGGTCTGGGTGACGGTGTCGTTGATCACCCTCGGCGTGGTGGTCTTCCGATGGTTCGCGAGCCGCATGCCGATCATGTACGACCACCCGGACTACCCGGCGCTGCACTGAGGAGGGGAAGATGTACCACACGCTGTTCGACTTTCTGACCCACACCGAGGGCACCACCTACATCCTGATCGGAGTGCTCCTGATCAGCTTCATCCCGTTCTGGAGATTTCTGACCGAACGCGAGCGCGAGGAGTAGCGGCATGAAGGAAACACCACTGCAATGGAGGCTGCAATGAGCCACAGGATTCTGGTGGTCGACGACGAGGCCGACGTTCGGGCCTTTCTCACCGCGGTGCTCAAGAAACGGGGCTACGAAACGCTCACCGCGACCGACGGTCGGGAGGCATTCACGATTGTCGAGCGCGAGCGGCCGGACCTGATCATTCTCGATCTCGCGATGCCCAACCAGTCCGGGACGGATTTCTTCAGGAAGCTGTCCAAAGAGCAGGAGCTGAGTGAGATCCCGGTCATCGTCGTCAGCGGGCTTGCCGGACGACACCTGGCGGTCCGCAAACCGTTTGCGGTTTTCGACAAACCGATCGACCCCGACACGTTCGGGGAGACCGTCGACCGTGCACTGGGCGCGGTCGATGGGTGAGAGATTCATGAATCACTCTCGGACACCGCCGCGTGACATCGGCGGTCTGGTTCGAACCCTCGAGAAGGGAGGGACACAATGAGCGTCCTGGAGAAGAGAAAGAAGACGGGCGGGGTCGCGCAGAAGAAGGGCCGAGTTGAAACCAACTCGAAGGTGAGGCTGGCAGCCGTCGAAAAGCTCGACGACCTCGACGAGCTGGTCGAGGTGGCCTGTACCGACGAGTCGCCGCGGGTGCGGCTGACCGCGGTGTCACGCCTCACCGACGACCTGATGCTGGACAAGGTCGCGAGAAACGCCGAGTCACTCGACGCACGGCTGATTGCGGTGGAGCGGATGTTCTCGCAACGGGTGGTGGCCGACCTGCTGAAAGATCCGGCGAATGTCGAGCTCATCAGCATGTGTTTTTCCAAGATCTCGGACCGGCGGATCATCGAGTCGATCGCCCAGGATCGGGGCTACAGCGCGGCCGTGCGCCGCATGGCGGTCGAGTACTTCGCCGACGAGTCCTACCTGTCGGACGTCGCGGAAACCGCGGCCCCCGAGCGCAAGACGGACGAGGCGGTCCAGGCCTTCGTCGACGCCTACGGCGGCGGCTTGCGCGGGGTGAGGGCGATCGGCCGTTTCAAGCGCAGCGACAAGGCCCTCAAGGCCCTCGGTACCGTTGCCCGCAAGGGCGGCGAAACCGGCGGCTTGGCGGTGGAGTATCTGTGCTCGGCGCTCGGCAGCGCGAACCCGAAGCTCGTCGAGTGCGCAGCGAACGAACTCGCTCAGCTCAGGGATCCGGACCTGGTCGACTGTGTCATTCGCGCGTTGGACAACCCCAACCTGCGGCAACCAATCCGCGAGGTCCTGAGCCGCATCGGCACTCCCGAGGCGCGAGCAGCGCTCGGAACCTGAGGTCCGGGCAATTAGAATACGAAGAATCGGGGGGACACCATGGCCAAGAAAGTACTGATCATCGATGACGAACAGGATATGCGCGTGTATCTCGAGGCCCTGTTCCGGAAAGCCGGCTATGAGACCGAGTCGGCATCCGACGGAGAGGAGGGTGTGTGGCTGGCTGAGGCGCATCAGCCGGACCTCATCACCCTCGACGTGTTGATGCCGCGAAAATCCGGGGTCAAGGCCTATCGCAGCCTCCGCACCTCCGACAAAACCACGGCGATTCCGATCGTCGTGCTGACCGGTCTGACCCGCCTCGACGACTTTTTCGGCGATCTCGACAACCTGCCGAAACCCGACGCGCTGATCGAGAAACCGATCGATCGCGAGGTCTTCCTCGAGAGGGTGGAGACGCTGATCGGCGCTGCATGAGAGTCGACCCTGTGGGTCAGGGTTTCACGCGCGAACTTCGCTCAGATCGGACGTCACCGCGCCGTCCACGGTTTCAGGATGCGTGTTCGGGATGACCACGGTAAACACCGTGCCGTGGCCGGGCCGCGATTCGAACGTCACCCTGCCGCCGTGCTCCTCTGCTACTTTCTGTACAACCAGCAGACCGATACCGGTGCCCTCGCTGCCCTTCGACGAGAAGAACTCTTGAAAAACCCGGTGACTCAGGTTCTCCGGGATGCCGGCGCCGTCGTCCTGAACCTCAAAAACAGTCGCCCCCTCTCGGTTGGCAAAGCACCGGATAACCACCGTGTGGCCCGGTTTGTCCGGGCAGGGATCGAACCGGCAGGCGTCGATGGCGTTGGCCACCAGGTTGCAGAGCAGGTTGTGGATGGCGTCGGGATCGAAGGTTCCGCGGTGAGCCGGTTCGCTGAGCTCGGTGCGGATCTCGACGTTTTCGTCCGACATCCGCGCAGCATAGAGGTCGCGGACCTGGCGCACGATGTCGTGCGGGCAGACCCCGGATTTGAACGACGGTTCGCGGTCCTTCGAGCAGAAGAGGAGGTCCTTGACAATGCCGGTGACGAGCCCGACATTTCGCTCCACCATCTCCCATCCCTGATCAATCGACGGGCGATCGTTGTTCTCGAGTCCCTCGTTGACGATGAAGATGCCGCCCTCGAGACCCATGAGGATGTTCTTGACCCTGTGTGCCATGCCCGCCACCGCGCGACCGGTCAGCGCGAGCTGCCGCTGCAGCTGCTTGACCTCGGTGACATCGGTGAATACTTCCATGACGGATGCGATCCGGTTGCCTTCGTCAAAGACCGGTCGCGTGTGCACGACGACGTTGATGCGATGACCTTCGCGGGTTATCAGGGTCTCTTCGCTGGAGTGGATTTGACCGTCCTCGAAGGTCTGGTCGACCAGACAGTTCGCGCACTTCGCACTCCGCTGCTTGCAGATCTCGTAACACAGTCGCCGTTCGCTGACATCGAACGCCTCGCTGTAGAGGGCGTTGGCCTCGATCACGTGGTGGTCACGATTGAGGACGCAGATGAAGCAGGGCACCGCCGAAAAAAGCTGGCCGTAGTCCCGCCTCGTCTGATCGAGCTCTCTGCGCAGCTCCGCGACCGGGGGATGGTGGCGATTGCGCCGCACCACAACGGCCGCGCCCAGAAACGCGGACAGAATCATCACGGCGGCGCCGGCTGCGATCGGCGACCCGAATCTGGCGGCAACGGCGGCGGCAGCAGCCAGCACGACCGATGCCGCTACGGCCTCGACGACAGCCCGCCAGCCGCTCCGGGCCTGATTCGTGCCGGTGCCGTTTTCGGTCACGTGGGTGTCGGCAGCACCGGAACTTTCGAGAACCCATTCCGTCCGGTTCTCGGTTCGGCGAACATTTACGGGTTCGCCAGCAGGTGTGGTGTGTTCGCTTGACGTTGTCAACCCGGCCGCCTCTTCAGCGTGGCTTTCAGTATGCCACATTCGGTGTCGACGTCGCAGCGAGCTTGACATTGCGCGATCCGGCGTTACTTTCGAAACGGGGGTGTCCGCTGTGAAATCCGGCGACCCGGGGATCAGCCAGACCATTCTCGACAGTGTTGCCGACGGTGTGTTCACCGTAGATCACGAGTGGCGCATCACCTATTTCAACAGCTCCGCGGAGCGCATCACCGGCGTGCATCGCCAGCACGCGATCGGCCGACGCTGCTGCGACATCTTCCACGCCAGTATCTGCGAGAACGGTTGCGCACTGCGCCACACGCTCGACACGGGTGAGCCGGTGGTGAACCATGCGGCTTTCATCATCGATGCCAAGGGACGCAAGGTGCCGATCAGAATCTCGACCGCGGTCCTCCGAGACGATTCGGGACGTTTTGTCGGCGGTGTCGAGACCTTCCGTGACCTCAGCCAGGTGGAGGAACTCCGTAAGGAGCTGGAAGCACGATTTTCGCTCGGCGACATCATCGGGCGCAGCCGGCCGATGCGGGAGCTGTTCGGCATTCTGCCAGCGATCGCCGACAGCGACAGTACGGTCGTGATCCACGGCGCGAGTGGCACCGGCAAGGAGCTCTTCGCGCGTGCGATTCATGAGCTTTCGCCGCGTCGGAACAGGCGTTTCGTGGCCATCAACTGCGGTGCGTTGCCCGACACGCTGCTGGAGTCCGAGCTCTTCGGGCACAAGGCCGGCGCTTTTACCGACGCACGGACCGACAAGGTGGGGCGGTTCGCCCATGCTGAGGGTGGAACGATCTTCCTCGACGAGATCGGCGACATCTCGCCCGCCATGCAGATGCGGCTCCTTCGCGTCCTCCAGGAGCACGAGTACGAACCGCTCGGTTCCGTCGAGCCGGTGACCTCCGACGTTCGGGTCGTTGCTGCAACTCATCGCGACCTTTCCAGGTTGGTCGAAGAGGGGGCTTTTCGCGAAGACCTTTTTTACCGTATCAACGTCATCCGGCTGGAGCTGCCGCCTCTGGTCGAACGCCGCGAAGACATCCCGCTGCTGGTCGACCACTTCATCGACCGCTTCAACCGCATCCAGGAAAAGGACGTGGTCGGCGTCTCCGACGAGGTCATGGCCCTGCTGATGAATCACGACTTTCCCGGCAACGCCCGCGAGCTCGAAAACATCGTCGAGCACGCCTTCGTTCTGTGCCGCGGCAGCGTGATCGAACTCCAGCACCTGCCGCCGGAATTGGTTCGCGTGCGAGGCCAGGTCCGGCTGGCGGACGGTTCCGGCATGACCCTCCGTTCGCTCGAGGTTTTGCACATCGAGGATGCTCTGCGCCGCCACCACGGCAACCGCTCCGCAGCGGCCGAGGAGCTCGGCATCCACCCGAGCACGTTGTACCGGAAGATGCGCGATCTCGGGATCGAGGCCCCGGAAACCGACGGTCGCAGCCGTCCGCAGTGATGCCGATCGACGAAACGGCCGGTCCGGCAGAGGCTACCGATCAGAAACGATTGCCAAGAACGTCGCGCGGGCTTGTTACGCGCCAGTAACGCCGGATTCGCGCCAGAGACCTCCAGACTGCCGTCCGTGATCCAAAAAGTGTCATCCCCTCAGAGGTTTGTGGGAATTTTCACGAGATCTGCGTCTGGCACACGGGTTGCACCGCCTGCAACCGGTTAGGTGTCTGCAGTGGGGGAGGCGCGGCGTTGAGGAGCGAATTCCAGAAACTCTGGAAAACCGAGGATTACTGGGCGGTGTGGCTCGGTCTCGGCATCGTGACGTTGGCGCTGGTGGTGTATTTCGGCGGCGGCAGCATCGCCTCGTGGGCGGTCAAACCGGGGAGCTGGTCGAACACCGCCGCGCTGGGTGCCGACCTCGGCAAGAACCTGGGCCAGTATCTGGTGATCTTCGCGGTTTTCGGCGCGGTCTTCACGCTGTCCATGGCGGTGATGGGCCGCAACCTCCGCCAGTTCATTCCAGGTTTCATCATCCTCTTTCTCGGTTCCACGGTGGTCTTCTACCTGTCGACCTGGGACCTGGCAAAAAAAGCGGACCTCGGTGCGCCGTTGCTGGCGCTGCTGGTCGGACTCGTCATCGGCAACATCATCAAGCTTCCCGAGTGGTTCCAAACCAGCCTGCTGACCGAGTACTACATCAAGACCGGGATCGTGCTGCTCGGCGCGACCCTGCCGCTGACCCTGATCTTCAACGCCGGGCCGATCGCCTTTCTCCAGGCCACCATCGTGTCGGTGTGCACCTGGCTCACCATCTTTTTTGCCGCCACCCGGATCTTCGGTCTCGAGAAGCAGTTCGGGGCCGTGCTCGGCGCCGGCGGCGCGGTGTGCGGGGTGTCGGCGTCGATCGCCGTCGGCGGCGCGGTCAAGGCCAAGAAGGACCACATCGCCATCTCCATCGCCATCGTCTCGGTGTGGGCCATCGTCATGATCCTGGTCCTCAGCATCGTCGTGAAGTGGATGGTACCCGTGCCGATTTCTCCGGGCGAAGCGGGCGCCTGGACCGGGACATCGGAGTTTGCCGACGCGGCAGGCTTCGCGGTGGTCGCCGAGCTCTCGGCGGTCATCGAGTCGGGTGGGATCCGCGGCGAGAACGGCGAGCTTCTCAACCCGGATGACCCGATCAACGCCTTCACCCTGATGAAGGTCATCGGCCGCGACATCTGGATCGGCATCTGGTGTCTGATCCTGGCGGTGGTGTCGGTGGTGTTCTGGGAGAAGAAGGACGCGTCCGAAAAGGCGGTCGGGGCCGGCATCATCTGGGAACGCTTCCCGAAGTTCGTCCTCGGGTTCTTCGCCGCCTCGATCATCATGACCTGGGTCAGCTCGCGCCCGCCGGCGGATTGGGTGGGCGAGGCGCCCTTCGCCGGTACCTACAGGAGCTCGGCCGAGAAGATCGTCTACGACGCCGATTTCTCGGACTACGAGGTCCCCGCCGCTCTTTCCGCGCGGGTGAAGATCGGCGATGACGGTCTTTCGTACGCCAACGATGGTGAGGCGATGACCGTTCACGAATACGAGCTCCTCAAATCAGCGATTCGCGTCGACGACGCGAATCGCCAGGACAAGATCGGCGCCTTCAAACAGCTGCGCTTCGCCTCCGATTGGTTCGAGAGCAGGCTCCTCACGAAGGTGATCAGCCCGATCAAAAACCTGCGATCCTGGGCCTTCGTGTTGTGCTTCCTGTGTATCGGTCTGTCGACCCGATTTGCCGATCTCATGACCTTCGGTCTCAAGCCGTTCTGGGCGTTCACCATCGGCGTGATGGTCAACGTGCCGCTCGGCTATTTCCTGTCGACGGTGGTGTTCTCCAGGTTCTGGTCGAACATCAGCTCGCTGATGTAAGGACGGAAGATGAAAACACCTGACGCCGAAATGAATTTTCGCAAACACATTAGAAAGGAGTGGCCATGACAGCAGAGAAAAAGTCATCGACGCCGCTAATTGACGAGCTCGAAAAGGGGCCCTGGCCGAGCTTCGTCAAGGAGATGAAAAGGGAGGCCCACAAACCGATCACCAGGGACGCGATCCAGCAGCTCGAGCGCTCATACGAAGAGCACATCAGCCACTGGAAGCATGGCGGTCTGGTGGGGGTGATGGGGTACGGCGGGGGCGTGATCGGGCGCTACTCGGACCTGGCGCAGGAGTTTCCAGGAGTTGCCGAGTTCCACACCTTCCGAGTCAATCAGCCGTCGGGCTGGTTCTACACCGCGGACGCCCTGCGCACCCTGTGCGACCTGTGGGACAAACACGGTTCGGGTCTCACCAACATGCACGGCTCCACCGGCGACATCGTCTTTTTGGGCGGAACGACCGAGTCCATCGAGCCGCTGTTTGCAGACCTCACCAAGAACGGGTGGGACCTCGGCGGTTCGGGCTCCAACATGCGGACGCCGAGCTGCTGCTGCGGCCCCGCGCGCTGCGAGTGGGCCTGCTACGACACGCTGGATGCCTGCTACAACATCACCCAGAACTGGCAGGACGAGCTCCACCGCCCGTTCTTCCCCTACAAGTACAAGTTCAAGTTCGCCGGCTGCCCGAACGACTGCGTCGCCTCCATCGCGCGCTCGGACTGCTCCGTTATCGGGACCTGGCGCGACGAGATCCAGGTCAATCAGAAAAAGGTCGCCGAGTACGCCAAGAACGGCGTCGACATCCAGACGGAAATCTGCGACCTCTGCCCGACCAAGTGCGTCGAGTGGGACGGCAAGACCCTCGACATCGACAACGCCAACTGCGTCCGCTGCATGCACTGCATCAACGTGATGCCGAAGGCCCTCAAGCCCGGCAAGGACCGCGGTGCGACCATCCTCATCGGCGGCAAGGCCCCGATCGTCGGCGGCGCCCTCCTGTGCTCGGTCTTCGTGCCCTTCCTCGAGATGGATCCCGAGTCGGACTACGAGGACCTCAAGGAGCTGACCGAGGCCATCTGGGACCTCTGGGGCGAGCACGGCAAGGCCCGCGAACGCACCGGTGAGTTCATCCAGCGCGTGGGGCTCTCCAACTTCCTCGCGGAAATCGGGCTCGACCCGGTCCCCGAGATGGTGATGGCGCCGCGCTCGAACCCGTACATCTTCTTCGACGACGAAATCTTCGAAGACGCGGAATAGGAAGGGAGGAAGAAATGGCTGAAGAACGCATTACGGACATCGGTCCCCCACATTACGAACAGTTCCTCCCGCCGGTCATCAAGGCCAACTACGGCAAATGGGACTACCACGAGATCCTCAAACCGGGCGTGATGGTGCACGTCGGTGAATCGGGCGACAAGCTGTTCACCGTTCGCGCCGCCTCGCCGCGGCTGCTCGCGATCACCACGATCCGCGAGTTCTGCGATCTCGCCGAAAAGTACTGCGACGGCTACCTGCGGTTCACGAGCCGCAACAACGTCGAGTTCCTGCTGTCCGATGAGGCCAAGGTCGAGCCCCTGATCAAGGACGTCGAGGCCCTCGGCTACCCGATCGGCGGGATGGGCAACGCCATCTCGAACCCGGTCCACACCCAGGGCTGGGTCCACTGCCACTCGTCGGCGTCGGACGCCTCCGGCGTGGTCAAGTCGCTGATGGACGAGCTCATGCCTCGTTTCAACAACATGAATCTGCCGGCGAAGCTCCGGCTGGCCTACGCCTGCTGCCTCAACATGTGCGGCGCGGTCCACTGCTCCGACATCGCCGTCCTCGGCGTCCACACCCGTGCGCCGGTGATCGACCACAAAGACCTGCCCAAGATGTGCGAGATCCCGACCCTGGTGGCCTCCTGCCCGACCGGCGCCATCCGACCGGCGACCGTCGACGGCGTGCAGTCCATCGAAATCGTCGAGGAGCAGTGCATGTACTGCGGCAACTGCTACACGGTGTGCCCGGCGGTGAAGATCAACAACGCCAAGACCGACGGCATCTCGATCTGGGTCGGCGGCAAGGTCTCCAACGCCCGGTCGACTCCGAAGTTCTCGAAACTGGCGATTCCCTACATCCCCAACAATCCACCGCGCTGGCCGGAAGTGGTCGAAGCGGTCACCAAGATCGTCAACGTCTATGCCGAGAACGCGCGCAAGCACGAGCGCATGGGCGAGTGGATCGAGCGGATAGGGTGGCCGAAGTGGTTCGAACTCAACGAACTCGAGTTCACCAAGTACCACATCGACGACTTCAAGCACGCGGGTGAGACCTTCACGAGGACGGCGCAGCTGCGCCACTAGGAGGAAACCATGGCTGAAGTCACTGTCGCGCAGATCGCAGACGCCATGTTCGAGCTGGTCAAGTCGACCTATGGCAAGAAGAACCTGAAACCCATGGACGTCACCAAGGCGATGATCGATGAGTTCGGTGAGGACGCAGTGGACAAGAAGATGTGCAAGCAGGCCCTGCGCGAGCTCATCGACTCCGGTCGCTGCACCTACAAGTATGCCGGCGGCAGCTACGTGACGCTCCCCGAAAAATAAGTACCGCGAGCCTCCCGGGGCAACGCCCCGGGGGGTTTTTCCGGTGCTTTCCGATACGGAGGATGAGAATGGCCAAGAAAAAGTCCTCGGGCCCCGAGCGGCAGAAGTTCACGATCGACGTCCTGCGCCAGTGGCAGGGCATCGAGCGCGACGCCATCGAAACCACGGCCCAGATCATGGAAAAAACCGACAATCTCCTGATCCGCCAGATCATGGAGATCATCCGCAACGACTCGGTCCAGCACCACCGGGTCCAACAGTTCATCATCGACAGCCTGACCAGGCAGGCGATCACCCTGAGCCCGGACGACCTCGCGGAAGTGTGGGGGCAGATCGAGGCGCACGACGAGCTCGAGCGCCAGACGATTGCGCTTGCCAAGGAGCTCCTGGAACAGACCACCGAGCCCGTGCACAGGATCCTGCTCAACTACCTCTTGACCGATGAGGAGAAGCACGACGGATTGCTCGCCGAGCTCGACGATTTCAAAAAGCACATGTCGAAGCTCTCGTGAGCGCGGACGGAGCCGGTACTGAGGAGGCGATCTCATGGGTCTGCTGAAGAAGAAGGACAAAGACCAATCGAGCAAGATGAAGTCGCGGATGAGCGGCGGTGGCGGCGGCGGTTCCAGCATCTCGTCGTTGCGCCCGCGCTACGTGGAGAGTCTGCCGCCGTGCACGGGCAACTGCCCGAGCGGTAACGACATCCGCGGCTGGCTCACGGTCATCAGCCTGCGCGAAAAGCTGGGCTTGAGCCTCGATGAGGCCTGCGAACAGGCGTGGCGCATCGAAATGGAGACCAACCCGTTTCCGTCGGTGATGGGCCGGGTGTGTCCCCACCCCTGCGAAACCGGGTGCAACCGCGGCCAGAAGGACGGCCCGGTGGGCATCAACTCCATCGAGCGCTTCATCGGCGACTACGCCATCGACCACAAGCTCAAGGCGGAGCTGGTCGAGGGTGAGGGCGCCAAGGACCAGAAGATCGCCGTCATCGGCGGCGGTCCCTCGGGCCTGTCGTGTGCCTACCAGCTGGCCCGTCGCGGGTACAAGGTGACGGTCTTTGAGGGTCTTCCCAAGGCCGGCGGCATGCTGCGCTACGGCATTCCCGTCTACCGGCTGCCGCGAGAGATCATCGACGCCGAGATCCAGCGGATCGTCGATCTCGGGGTCGAGCTCAAGTGCGACACCAAGATCGGCCGGGACATCACGTTTGAACAGATCCGTTCCGATTACGATGCGGTCTACATCGCCATCGGCGCCCACCAGGGCAAGAATCTGGGCATCCCCGGCGAAGAGGGCCCGGGCATCTGGACCGGCACTGAATTTCTCAACCACGCCAACTCCGGCAAGAAGGTGGAGCTCGGCAGGAAGGTCGTGGTCGTCGGCGGCGGCGACACCGCCATCGACGCCGCCCGGGTCTCCAAGCGCCTGGGTGCGGATGCCGCATCGGTGGCGTCCAAGATGGGCGCCGAGGTCACCATCCTCTACCGCCGGACCCGAACCGAGATGCCGGCCATTGAACGCGAGATCGAAGAGGCCCTCGAAGAGGACATCACGATCGAGTTTCTCGCCGCGCCGCTCGAGGTCCTGCGAGACAAGGACGGCAAGGTCCGCGCCATGGTGGTGCAGCGGATGGAGCTGGGCGAGCCCGACGCGTCGGGCCGCCGCCGTCCGGTGCCGATCAAGGGCGACACCTACGAGCTCGAGGTGGAAACCATCATCACCGCGGTCAGTCAGAAACCGGACGTCGCGGCCATGAAATCGTCGGAGCTCGGCGACGGCTGGCTCAACGGCGACGATTGGGGGTTCACGGGCATCGACGGTGTGTGGACCGGCGGCGACAACATCAACCTCGGAATCGCCACCACCTCGATCGGTCAGGCCCGCCTGGCGGCCCTGGCGATCCACGCCCACCTCCAGGGCACCACGCCGAAGGCGGAGAACAAGGGCGAGATGATCCGCGCCGACAAGCTCAAGGTCGACTGGTACCAACCGGCCGAGCGCAAACAGCGCCAGGTCAAGGAACCCGGCGACCGGCTCGCGAACCCGTTCGACGAGGTCGATCTGGGACTGCTGGCGGAGGATGCCCTGGCCGAGATCGATCGCTGCTTCAGCTGCGGCAAGTGCTTCGGCTGCGAGAACTGCTGGATGTACTGTCAGAACAGTGTCTTCGGCAAGACCAAGACTCCGTCCCACGGGAACTTCTTCGAGATCAAGAAGCCCGAGATGTGCGACGGCTGCAAGAAGTGCTGGGAAGAGTGTCCCTGCGGCTTCATCGTCGGCCAGTGAGGCTGGGGTCGGACGGATATTGATGCGTGTCACGGTGCCACGGCTCGTCATCGCCGGCCTCGCCGGCGACAGCGGCAAGACCCTGGTCAGCCTGGGTCTTGCCCGGGCCCTGGCCGACCGCGGCCTGAAGGTCCGGCCGTTCAAGAAGGGGCCCGATTACATCGACTCCGCCTGGTTGGGTCTGGCGGCCCGCAGCACCTGTCGAAACCTCGACACGTTTCTCATGTCGGACGAGGCGATGGCGGGTTCGTTGGCGTCGGCGGCGTCCGACGCTGACATCATCCTGGTTGAAGGCAACCGGGGTCTGTTCGACGGTGTGGACGTGGAGGGCAGCCATTCCACGGCCATGCTCGCCCGGCGCCTGGCGGCGCCGGTGGTGCTGGTCCTCGATGTCACCAAGATGACCCGCACCGCGGCCGCGCTGGTTCTCGGCTGCCGGGCGCTCGACCCGGAGGTCGACCTCGCGGGAGTGATCCTCAACCGGGTCGGCTGCGGCCGGCACGAGACCATCGTTCGCGAAGCGGTGGCCGGAAAGGCGGGGACGCCGGTGCTCGGCGCCATTCGCCGCCTCCAGGGTGACGACCCGCTGCCGGGGCGCCACCTCGGTCTGGTCACCACGGCCGAACACCCCGACCCCGAAGCGACCGTGGAAAGGGCGGCCAGGGCGGTCGCCGAGGGTGTGGATATCGATCGTTTGTTGGCGGCGGCCCAGTGGGCGCCGGAGCTCGAATTGCAGCCGGCCCAGAACACGCCGCAACAGTTCCCGGTCTCCATTGCCTATCTCGAAGGCGAGGCCTTCAGTTTCTATTACCCGGAGAACCTGGAGTTCCTGCGGGCTGCCGGGGTGACCCTGGTGCCGGTGGACCCTGCAACCGCCGAGGAGCTTCCGGCGGTGGACGGTCTCTACATCGGCGGCGGCTTCCCCGAAGTGCACGCAGCGCGGCTTGGCGCCAACACCGCGTTTACCTCCAGCATTCGCGACCAGGTGAAATCCGGCATGCCGGTGTATGCCGAGTGTGCGGGGCTCATGTACCTGGCGCGGGAGTTGGTGGTGGACGGCGTGGTGCATCCCATGGCCGGCGTGCTCGACCTCGTGGTCGAGCAGCGGCGGACACCTCAGGGCCACGGCTACGAGGTCGCAGTGGCCGACCGCGACAACCCGTTCTTCCCCGCCGGCACCCGTTTGGTGGGCCACGAGTTCCACTACTCCAGAGCCGTCTCCGGCAGCGATCTCGACCGCGGCGTGCTGCGCGTCGAACGCGGCTCGGGCATCGGCGGCCAGCGCGACGGCATCAACCGCGGGCGGATCTTCGCCTCCTATCTCCATCTCCATGCGGGGGCGACCCCGAACTGGGCAGACGGCTTCCTCGCCCTCGCGGCACTCTTCGCCGGCGAGCGCGGCGGGTCGGCAGCGGCATGCGGCTGAAGGAGATGGTGATGGAGATGCTCAGCCGCGGGGATCGTCAGGGACTCGAACAACTGGTCCTGGAACAACCACGCTCCATCCGCTATCTGCAGGGCCGTCTCTGGGACAGCGAAGCGAGGGTGCGTCGGAACGCAGCCGAGGCGCTGGGCGCCGCCGGCGCAACCCGTCCCGAGCTCGGCAGGGAGATCCTGCGCCGAGCCCTCTGGGCGCTCAACGACGAGTCCGCCACCAACGGCGCCCCCATGCTGCCGGTGATCGGCGAGATCGGTTTCAGGAACCCGGCTCTCGTCGCACCCTTCGTCGGACCGATGACAGCGTACCTCTGGGACGATGGGCTGCGGCCGGGGATCTTGCGCGCGCTGAGCCGCATCGCCGAAGCGGCGCCCGAGCTCCTTGCAGCGGTCCGTGAGCAGCTGGTGGTGATTGAACACACAGACGATCCCGGCGAGCAGGCGATTCTCGACCGCCTGCTCGCCGTGAACAGGGAGGGTGCGAATGGAGCATGAAAGCCAGCGCCACCGGATGGAGCGCTGCTTGAAGGATGTCGAGGACAACCCCGACAAGGCGGCGGCGCATTACAACCTGGCCCTCGCCTACACGGTGTCGGGACGCGTGAAACAGGCCGAGGAGGCCTATCTCAAGGCGGTGGAGCTGGACCCGACCATGGTCCAGGCGTGGATCAACCTCGGCGGCGTGCGGTTGATGCGGTGGGAGTTCCAGGGCTGTCTCGAGGCGACCCGGGAAGCGGCCAAGCTGACGGACGATCTGCCGATCGTCCACTACAACATGGGTCAGGCCTACCTGTACCTCAACGATCCCCAGAACCTGGTCCGTTGCAACGAGCGTGTCATCGAGCTCGATCGCGAGCACGGCGCCGCCCACTACTACACGGCCGTGGGTTATCTGGCGTTGGACAACCTCGGCGCCGCCGAGCGCCACTTCGGCCGCGCCATCGAGCTCGGCCACCGTCCGACCCAGGAATTCGTCAAGGCCATGGAAAAGGCCCAGCTCAAAAAACAGAAGGAACGAAACGTCACGTTAATCGAGATCAGCGGGGCGGAAGCCCCCGACAAACCAAAGGAGGACTGAGATGGCCACATTCGCAATGGGAAACGTTTCCGTGGAAGTCGACGAAGACGGTTTCATGCAGGAACCGGAACACTGGAACGAGGAGGTTGCTGCGGCGCTCGGCAGCACCGAGGGCGTGAGCGAGCTCACCGAGAACCACTGGAAGGTCGTCAACTACCTGCGTGAGTACTACCTCCAGTTCGGAGTTGCGCCCATGATCCGCAAGCTCTGCAAGCAGACCGGCTTCCAGCTCAAGGAGATCTACGAGCTGTTCCCGTCGGGCCCGGCAAAGGGCGCCTGCAAAGTCGCGGGCCTGCCGAAACCGACCGGCTGCGTGTGATCACGACGGCCGCCCCGCCCCCGTCGCCGACGGGGGCGGCCGGCGGACCTGTTCCGCAAAGGGAGCTTTGTATGTTCGCTGACGAGCTGGCGGCGCGGCGGGACGAGGTGCTCGATCGCTGGATCGAGTCGGTGATCGACGCCTACCCGGACCAGACCGCGACCTTCCTCAAGGAGCAACCGAACCGGTTTGCAAACCCGGTCGGGGCGAGTCTCCGCGAGGGTCTCGCAGACATCCTCGACGGAGTCATCGCGGGCAGCACCGCCGGGGATCTTCTGCGGCCGCTCGATCTCGTGATCCGCGTGCGCGCGGTGCAGGAGTTCACGCCGTCAACCGCCGTCGGATTCATTTTCGACCTCAAGAAGATCGTCCGCGACGTCGTTGCCGATTCTCCGGAGGTATCGCAGGAGTTCGACCACCGTATCGACCGCCTCGGACTGGCCGGCTTCGAGGTCTACATGAGATGCCGCGAGCAGTTGTGGTCGATCCGGGCCGAAGAGATCCGCAACCAGTCGTTGGGGATTCTCGAACGGATGCAGGCGTGGCGCGAACAGCGACCTCGCGAATCGGGGACTGCATCGGAATGAGGTGTGTCTCCCGGTCCTGCACGACCGAGAGAAAGGAGGGATCGGAGGCATGGGATCGTTGATATCTCTCATCGCGGTAGCCGTTCTGGCGCTGTTGGCGGCGGCCGGGGCGGGTGGCGGGGAAGGCCTGCGCATCGGGCTCGGCGTCATTCTCCCGGGGATCGCGTTTGCAGTGTTTCTCGGTGGAATCATCTATCGAGTCTTGCGCTGGGCTCAATCGCCCGTCGCGTTCAGAATTCCCACGACCTGCGGCCAGGCCAAGTCCCTGCCGTGGATCCGCAACAACGAACTCGAGTCCCCGAGCGGTCTGCCCGGCGTCATCGGACGCATGGCGCTCGAGGTCCTCTTCTTCCGTTCGTTGTTCCGGAACCACCGGGTTGAATTGCTGTCGGACAAGGAGAAGGTGAACTACATCGCCGACAAGGCCCTGTGGGCTGCGGCCATGGCGTTCCACTGGGCGATGCTGATCGTCATCCTCCGCCACTTCCGGTTCTTCATCGAGCCGGTGCCGGCGTGGGTCGAGTCCCTGCAGGATTTCGACGGATTTTTCCAGGTCGGCCTGCCGGTCTTCTACATTTCGACCTTCGTGATGGCGGCGGGGCTGGTGTACCTGCTGCTGCGGCGGCTGTTCGACGGCAAGGTGCGCTACATCTCGCTGCCGTCGGATTACTTCGCCCTCTATCTGCTGCTGGGTATCGGGATCAGCGGTTTCCTGATGCGGCATGTCGAGAAGGTCGATGTGGTGCAGGTCAAGGCAGCGATCGCCGGGTGGGCTTCGTTCCAGATGGTTCCGCCAGTCGGGGTCGGCTTGTGGTACTTCGTCCACGTCTTCCTGGTCAGCGCGCTGTTGATCTACTTTCCGTTCTCCAAGCTCCTGCACGCTCCCGGGGTTTTTTTGAGCCCGACGCGCAACCTCGCCAACAACAACCGGGCCCGGCGCCACATCAATCCGTGGAATCCGGATATCCAGGGGCACTCGTATGCGGCCTGGGAGGATGAGTTCCGCGACAAGATGAAGGCGTCCGGCTACGCCTTGGAGAAGGAGTGAGCCATGGCGGAGAAGAGCCCCCAAGAACTGATTCAGATCGACCTCACTCCCCCGCGAAGAAACTGGATGAATCCGGCCGTGGACTTCGAGGCGCGGCGCGGGACCTGGTCCTATCCGGCGGCGGCGAAGAACCTCAACTACATGGGGATGCCGAACCCGCGGGAGTGGTCGCCCACCGACGCCGATTGGCAGCTGCCGGAGAACTGGCAGAAGATCATCCACGACGGCTTCGAGGAGCTCCTCAAGAAGTACCGTTCGCTGAAGGTCTTCATGGACATCTGCGTGCGCTGTGGGGCGTGCGCCGACAAGTGCCACTTCTTCATCGGCTCCGGTGATCCCAAGAACATGCCGGTCCTCAGGGCGGAACTCATGCGCTCCATCTACCGGCAGGATTTCACCACGGTGGGCAAGATCCTCGGCGCTGTCGCCGGCGGCCGCGAGCTGACCGAGGAGGTGCTCAAGGAGTGGTACTACTACTTCTACCAGTGCACCGAGTGCCGGCGTTGCAGCGTCTACTGCCCCTACGGCATCGACACCGCCGAGGTCACGATGGCGGCCCGCGAGCTGATGAACCTCATCGGCCTCAACATCAACTGGATCATGGAGCCGGTGGCGAACTGCAGCCGCACCGGCAACCACCTCGGCATCCAGCCCCACACCTACAAGGACAACGTGGAGTTCCTGTGCGACGAGCTCGAAGACATCACAGGGGTCCACATCGAGCCGCCGATCAACCGCAAGGGGGCCGAGATCCTGTTCGTGATCCCGTCGGCGGACTACTTTGCCGATCCCGGGACGTATACCTTCTGCGGCTACCTCATGCTCTTCGAGCACATCGGTCTCGACTACACCCTGAGCTCCTACGCTTCCGACGGCGGCAATTTCGGTCTCTTCAGCGGGAGTGACAACCTCAAGAAACTGAACTGGAAGATCTACCACGAAGCCAAACGGCTGGGGGTCAAGTGGATCCTCGGCGGCGAGTGCGGCCACATGTGGCGGGTGATGCACCAGTACATGGACACCATGAACGGCCCTGCGGACTTCCTGGAAGTTCCCAAGTCGCCGTTCACCGGCACGGTGTTTTCGAATGCGGCCTCCACCAAGATGGTCCATATCTGCGAGTTCACTTCGGATCTGATCAGGAACAACAAGCTCAAGTTGGACAAGAGCCGCAACGACCGCTTCCGGGTCACCTTCCACGACTCGTGCAACCCGGCGCGCGCGGTGGGCCTGCTCGACGAGCCGCGCTACGTCATCAACTCGGTGTGCAACAACTTCTGTCGACATGCCGGAGAACACGATCCGCGAGAACACCTTCTGCTGCGCGGGCGGCGCCGGTCTCGGCAACGACGAGAACATGGAGATGCGGCTGCGCGGCGGCCTGCCGCGGGGCAATGCGGTGAAGTGGGTGCGCGACCACAACGACGTCAATCGATTGGCCTGCATCTGCGCCATCGACCGCGCGACGCTGCCGCCGCTGGTCGAATACTGGGCGCCGGGAGTCGATGTCAGCGGCGTTCACGAACTGGTGGGCAACGCTCTCATCATGGAGGGGGAGAACGAACGGACCACCGATCTGCGTGGCGAACCCCTGGTGCCGGAGAAGGAGGAGCAGGACGATGTATGACGCCAGCAAGATCGTCGCCGGTCTCGCCGTCTTCGCGGTCCTCGCGACGTCACCCCTGTGGTACAACCGGATCAGCGCCGCATCCGCTGAGAAGCCCGAGCTGCAGCTGCCGCCCAACGGAGCCACCCAGTGCGTCGAAGCCACCGAGTTCATGCGCGCCAACCACATGGATCTGCTGAACCAGTGGCGGGACGACGTGGTTCGGCAGGATGAGCGCACCTATGTCAGCCGGCTGAACGGCCGAGAGTACGAGATGAGTCTGCAGAAGACGTGTCTCGACTGCCACTCCAACAAGGCCAGTTCTGCGATTCGTGCCACACCTACACGGCGGTCCAACCCTACTGTTGGTCCTGCCACGTGGCACCCGGGGAGGCCCAGCGATGAAGAGCAGCAGACGAGGATTCCTCAAGTTTGCGGGCCTTTCCGCAGTCGGCGTGGCGGGCTCCGCGGCGGTGACCACCACCGCCTCCGGGACCGGAGAGCACGAACCTCCGGCGACCGAAGGCAAGCGCCTGGCGATGGTCGTCGACCTGCGGAAGTTCTCGAAGGACGACAAGCTTCTGCAGAAGTGCATCGATGCCTGTCACTCGGCGCACAGCGTCCCGGATTTCGGTGACGACCCCAAGAACGAGGTCAAGTGGATCTGGACCGAGGACTTCGAAACCGCGTTTCACTCGCAGGAGTTCCACTACATCCGCGACGATCTCAAGGACAAACCGACCCTGCTGATGTGCAACCACTGCGACAACCCGCCGTGCACGCGGGTGTGCCCCACCCAGGCGACCTGGAAGCGTGCTGCCGACGGCGTCGTGATGATGGACTGGCACCGCTGCATCGGGTGCCGCTACTGCGTCGTGGCCTGCCCCTACGGCTCGCGCAGCTTCAACTGGAAGGACCCGCGGAACGCCCCCAACCTGGCCGACCTCGGAACGAAGTCCTACCCGACGCGGATGCGGGGCGTGGTCGAGAAGTGCACCTTCTGCGACGAGCGCCTGGCGCGCGGGGAACAGCCGGCCTGCGTCGAGGTGTGTGACAACGACGAGATCGTCTTCGGCGACCTCAACGACCCCGAGTCGGAGGTTCGCCAGCTGCTCGCCGAGCATCTCGCCATCCGGCGCAAATCGGGTCTGGGGACCCAACCGGAGGTGTACTACATCGTCGAGGACCCGCGGACGCTGATGGAGATCGCCCCGGCGGCCGAGGTCTTCGAAGGGGAGGAGGGTGGCCATGATTGAGAAGGCGCTCTCGGGCGGAAAATCGTACTGGACGTGGATCTTCGGTCTGCTGGTGGTGATCGGCGGCGGCGTCGCCTGCTGGTTCTGGCAGTTCTCCGAAGGTCTGACCATCACCGGCCTGAGCCGCGACGTGGTGTGGGGCTTCTACATCGCGCAGTTCACCTTTTTGGTCGGCGTGGCCGCCTCGGCGGTGATGGTCGTCCTGCCCTACTACCTCCACAACTACAAGGCGTTCGGCAAGATGACCATCCTCGGCGAGTTTCTCGCCATCCCCGCGGTCATCATGTGCATGCTCTTCATCTTCGTCGACATGGGGATGCCGAACCGCATCCTCAACGTCTTTCTCCACCCCTCACCGCGCTCGATGATGTTCTGGGACACCGTCGCCCTCAGCGGCTACCTGGTGCTGAACGTCATCATCAGCACCTTCACCCTGTCGGCGGAACGGCGCGAGGAGCCGCCGCCGAAGTGGCTCAAACCGGTCATTCTGCTCTCGATCCCGTGGGCGGTCTCGATCCACACGGTCACCGCCTTCCTGTACTCCGGTCTCGCCGCACGGCCCTTCTGGTTGACCGCGATTCTCGCGCCGCGCTTCCTCGCATCGGCCTTTGCCGCCGGCCCGGCCATTCTCATTCTGCTGGCCTTCTTCGTCCGCAGGGTGTCGACCTTCGATGCCGGCAGAGAGGCCATCGACACCCTGGCGAAGATCGTGACCTACGCCATGGCGATCAACGTCTTCTTCGTGCTCATGGAGGTCTTCACGGCCCTCTACAGCGACATCCCCGAGCACGTCAGCCACTTCCAGTTCCTGTTCATGGGTCTCGAGGGTGAGAACACCCTCGCCCCGTGGATGTGGCTGTCATCCATCCTCGCCATCGTCGCTCTGGTCGTGCTCATCAACCCGAAGACCCGCAGCAACCACAGCTGGTTGCTCTTCGGTTGTGTGGCCGTGGTCTTCTCGTTGTGGATCGACAAGGGTCTCGGCATGGTGATCGCAGGCTTCGTGCCCAACCCGCTGGGCAGGGTGGTCCACTATGCACCGACCGCGCCCGAGCTCATGATCAGCTTTGCGATCTACGCCATCGGCCTGCTCGTCCTGACCGCGTTGTACAAGATCGCGCTCGAGGTGAGGGGGCAGTTGAAGAAAGCGTAATTGATTTCGGAATTCGGATTTCGGAATTCGGAATGCCCCCGCCCACCCGGTTCTTACCGGGGGCGGGGGCCTCTTCATTGAGGGGCGGCAGGTGATGAGCGAGCAGGAAAAGAGGGTGGTCATCGTCGGGGCGTCGGCGGCGGGTTTGCGGTGCGCGTGCCGGTTGCGGCGGTTGCAGCCGGAGTGGTCGATCACGGTGGTGGAGGCCAACGAGGTTTTCTCCTACGGGGCCTGCGGTCTTCCCTACGTGCTTTCCGGCGACATCGAAGAGCTCGGCGCGTTGCGCCGCACTCCGTACGGCGCCGATCGCGACGAGGAGTACTTCGCCGCCGTCAAGGGGGTCGAGGTTCTCGCGCCGTGGCGGGCGTCGGCGATCGACACCGCAGGGCCGGACCCTCCGCATCGAAGGACCTGACGACAGCCGCGAACTGCCCTGGGACGAGCTGGTGCTCGCGACCGGCGCCGCACCGCGCAGGCTGCCCGGATCAGCCCGAGCACCCGAGGGTCCACACCTTCCACGTCTGGGACGACGTCAAGCCCCTCAAGATCGGTCTCATGAGGGGCGAGATCGACCACGTGGCCGTGATCGGCGCCGGGCTGGTGGGGTGTGAGCTCGCGGAAGCGTTTCACAGCCTGTGGGGCGCCGATGTGACCCTGATCGAGGCCGCTGCCCATCCGCTCCCGGAAATCCTCGATCCGGAGCTCGGCGCGGTGGTGGCACGCCACCTCGGGGAGAACGGGGTGCGCGTCCTGTGTGGTGCGGCGGTGGAAGAGATCTCGGCGGACGACGACGGGGTGTCGATTCGAGCCGGGGGCAACACGGTCGAGGCGGATGTGGTCGTCGTGGCGGTGGGAGTCGTGCCGCGGGTCGAGCTGGCGAAGGCCGCCGGCGTCGCCCTCGGCGCGAGCCGGGCGATCAGGGTCGACGATCGGCTCGCGACCTCGGTGCCGCACGTGTGGGCAGCGGGCGACTGTGTGGAGAACCGGCACGCCGCGACGGGCGGTCCGGCCTTTGTGCCCCTCGGTTCGCTCGCCAACCGCCAGGGCCGGGTCCTGGCCAACGTCCTGGCCGGCCGCGACGACGCCTTCGGCCCGGTGGCGGGGGCCACCGCGGTCAAGGTCTTCGACCTCAATATCGCCGCCGTCGGCTGCACGGCCGCTCGCCTCGGGAGCGACGGCCTCGGTGTTCGCAGCGTGTGGATCAGCGCCGAAGACACGGCCCACTACTGGCCCGAAGCCAAACTCATCCTCCTCACCCTGGTCTACGACCCCTCGTCACAACGGGTGCTCGGAGTCCAGGGTGTGAGCGAGGAGGGCGAGGTTGCCAAGAGAATCGACGTCGCGGCCCAGCTCATCCTGCGGGGGGCGACGGTCGACGATGTGGCCGCGGTCGAACACGCCTACGCACCACCCTACGCCCCGGCGCTCGATCCCCTGGCGGTGCTCGCGATGGCGGCCCAGAATCAGATCGACGGTGTCGAGGCCATGTCGCCGCTGACCGATCTTCGCACCCTCGATGTGCTGGATGTGCGGGTGCCGGAGGAGCGGGCGGAACGGCCGCTGCAGGCGCGAAACCTGACCGAAATCGAGGCCGGCGAGTTGCGAGGTCGCGTGGGCGAGGTCGGCGGCCGCGGTCTCCTGGTCGTATGCGCCCACGGCACCCGATCCGCCGAGGTTGTCCGGTGGCTTGCGGCACGGGGGATCGGGGCTCGATACCTCGGCGGCGGTGTGAGTTGGCGGGTACAAGCCATAGCAGAGTGAGGTATTTACGAGACCGTTTCGCAATCGTAACGGTAGTGTTGGAGCTGTGCGCGGTGTTACAATCCCGCAACTGGAGGGGGCTGCAGGGGGACTCACTCCGAGGAAGGGCAGATGTATCCCGTAACTCTCGAAATCCGGGGCCGCCGCTGTCTGGTCGTTGGTGGTGGCGCCGTGGCCTTGCGCAAGATCCAGGGGCTCGTCGAGGAAGGCGCGCAGGTCACCGTGGTGGCTCCGGATGTCGTGGAGCCGGTGGAAATCCTGGCCGACAAGGGGGAGATCGCCCTCGAACGGCGCGCCTACCGGGGTGACGCGGCGGGCCGGTGGTCGCTGATCATCGCCGCCACCGATGACCGCGAGGTCAACCGGCAGGTCTTCGAGGAAGCCGAGGAGCACGGAGTCTGGTGCAATGTCGCCGACGACCCCGAATTCTGTTCCTTCCACCTGCCGGCGAGGGTGCGGCGGGGCCCGCTGCAACTGGCCTTGAGTTCCGCGGGTGAGGCGCCGTTCGCAGTGGCGCGGCTGCGCCGGCTGCTGGAACGCAGGTTCGGGTCGGAGTGGGCGGAGTGGCTCGATGCGGCGGCGCGATTTCGTGACTCGGTGCGCGCACTCGACCTCGAGCCGTCGCAGCAGAGTGAGGTCTACGACGAGTTCTTCGAGGCAACGGTCGATGGTGAGGGCCTCACGGCCCGGGTGCCGACGGAAACCGAGGAACGCGGCTGGCTGCAGACGAATGTCGATCACAAGGTGACGACCGCACACCCCGCGCCTGCAGCCGCCGGGGGCTGTCGAGGACGGCGGCCCGGTTCCGGTTTCGTCGCCCTGGTGGGAGGTGGACCGGGCTGCCCGGGCCTCTTGACGGTGCGAGGGAAGCGGCGGCTGGCGGAGGCCGACGCCGTCGTTTTTGATCGCCTTGCGGCGGGGGCGCTGCCAGCCGACCTGGCGGCCCATGTCGAGCTCCACCCGGTCGGCAAGGTGGCCGGCAACCACCCCATTCCGCAGTCCGAGATCAACGCCCTGCTCGTCCGTCTGGCGCGGGAGGGCAAGCGGGTGGTGCGGCTCAAGGGTGGCGACCCGTACGTCTTCGGCCGCGGCGGTGAGGAGGCCGAGGTCCTGGCGGAGGAGGGCATCCCGTTCGAAGTGGTACCGGGCGTCACCTCCGGGGTCGCAGCCCTGGCGTGGGCGGGGATTCCGGCCACCCATCGTCGGGAGTCCGTGCGCCTGACGCTATTGACCGCCCATGAGGCGATCAAGGGCGACGGTCCCCAGGTCCGCTGGGACCTTCTCGCACAGGACGAACACGCCACCCTGGTCGGCTATATGGGCGTCACCGCGCTGCCGACGGTGGTCGAGCATCTGATCGAGGCGGGGATGCCGCCAGACACGCCGGCGGCCATGGTCCAGCAGGGGACTACCGCAGCTCAGCGGACGGTGGTCTCGACGTTGAGCCGGTTGACCGCAGCGATCGAGGAGGCGGGGCTTGGACCCCGGCCCTGTTTGCGATCGGACCGACGATCGGCCACGTCAAAAAACTCGATTGGTTCGGTGCGATGCCGCTGGCGGGCAAGCGCCTCGTAACGACGGCAACCAATCAGGAGATGGCCGCCCACCTCGAAGACCAGGGCGCCGAGATGGTCATCGTGCCGGTGCCGGTGACTCCTGCCGCGCGAGTCGTGATGTCGGCTTTGCCATTGTCAGGATGCGTGGTGCGCAGTCGGGCCGAGGTCGACTGGCTGGACGACGAGATGAACAACCCGGGGTGGACGCCGACATCAACCGCCTGGTGTCTCGGGCCCGAGGCCGCCGCCAGGGCGCGGCAGCGGGGATGGGTGCGGGTGGTCGAGCTCGAAGACGGGATCGACTGCAGTGACCTGGTGTCGAGAATCGTGGAGGACTCGTGACGGTCTTCGGCGCGCGCTGCGGGCGGCCTTCGATCCGGGTGTGGCGGAGCCGTGAGGTCGGGCATCGATGATCAAGCTCGGATTGCGTGTCCGCTTCTTTCTCTACTCGAACACCCTGATCGCTGTGACCATGACCCTGGTCGCGGTGCTCGGCACGATCCACGAACGGCGGACCCTGTATGAGGCGATCGTCAGCCGTGGGCGAAGCCTCGCCGAAGCGATGGCGATTACGATCTTGGATCTCGATCGGGAGCATGCTCAGCCCGAGAGCCGTTCGGGTGAACTCATCGATCGTTTTGTGTCGGAGATCATGGCCCGCAATCAGGACGTCATGCGCTACGTCATCGTGACCGATGGACGCGGCATCGCGACCCACGCTTCTGGAAGCCACGGGCTGGGCCGGCAGTTCGACCGGGCCTTCGTCCCCGGTCGCCAGCAGGCGCCGCCGGTGGAGTTCGAGGATCTGGAAGTGGAAGGCGAAGCCGTGCTCGAGGTGCGGACACAGTTGAACGTCGAGGACGCTTCCACAGGGGCCCTTGCGGTCGGGTTTTCGCTCCTCCCCATCGAGCGCAAGGTTCGCGATGTGGCGGGACAGACGGCATTCATGGCGCTGATTCTGATGCTCGGCAACTCGATCATGACCGCGCTGTACGTCGAAACGCTGATCCGTCCGATCCTCAACCTCAACCAGATGATGAAACGCGCCGGTGAGGGCAACCTCACGGTGCGGGCGCCGACCCGTCGTGGCGATGAGGTTGCCGAGCTGGCCGAGGTCTTCAACCTCATGATGAACGAGCTCGAGGCCTCCCGCGAGCGGGAGGAGCTGCAACGGGTCCAGCTCGCTCACACCGAGAAGATGGCGGCCGTGGGCACGCTGGCCGCGGGGGTCGCTCACGAGGTCAACAACCCACTCGCCGGGGTGCTGGCGAGCATCGAGAACATGGTGGACAACCCCGATGACCAGGAGATGCGCGACCGCTACCTCCGACTCATCGCCGACGGCCTCAAACGCATTGAACGCACCGTGGCGAATCTCCTCAACTTCGCCAGGCCGCGCGAGATCCTGCTCGAGCCGACGTCCATCAACCACAATCTCAGCCACGTCGTCGAGCTCGTGGGGTACCAGCTCCGCGCCCACGGGGTCGAGGTGAAAATGGACCTCGACTCCAACCCCGCGGTGGTCGAGGCCGACCACTTCCAGATGGAGCAGCTCTTTCTCAACCTGGTTCTGAACGCCCTCGACGCCATGCGCGACGGCGGCACCCTGTATCTGAGGACCCGCGTGCGCGGCGGCAAGGTGATCGCCGAGGTGCGCGACACCGGACACGGCATCCCCGCCGAGATCCGTGACCGGGTCTTCGACCCCTTCTTCACCACCCGCGAGGTCGGTGAAGGCACGGGGTTGGGCCTCGCGGTCAGCGGCAGCATCGTCGCGGCCCATGGCGGCAAGATGGAGCTCGAATCGACAGTTGGTCGCGGCACGACCTTTCGTATCATCATGGCCGCGATGCCGGGCGAGTGGGAAAAGGAAGAGATGTGATGAAGATCTGCGGTCACCGCCTTTTGATCGTCGAGGATGAACCGTTGTTGCGGATCACCATGGCCGACGCGCTGCGCAAGGAGGGCTGGGCGGTCGACGTGGCCGAGGACGGGGTCAAGGGTGCGGCGCTTTTCGAGCAGCACCAGCACGACCTCGTGCTCTCGGATCTGGTGATGCCGCGGCTCGGGGGCATCGAGCTTCTCAAACGGATCAAGGCTCTCAGCCCGGACACGACGGTGGTCATCATCACCGCCCACGGAACGGTGGACCGAGCCGTGGAGGCCATGCGCGAGGGCGCCACCGATTTCATCGCCAAGCCCTTTTCGATGGCGCAGTTGGTCGTCCGCCTCAGCAACGTGTGCTCGGTGCGGATCTTGCGAGAGCAGAATGTCCGACTCCAGGCGCAGCTCGAGCAGCGGTACTCGTTCTCCAACATCATCGGCAAGTCGAAACCGATGCGCGAGGTCTTCGAGCTCATCCGGCTGGTGGCCGATTCCGACGCCTCGGTGATCGTCAGCGGGGAGAGCGGGACCGGCAAGGAGATGGTGGCGTCGGCGATCCACTTCAATTCGCCGCGACGCACCAAACCGTACATCAGGGTCAGCTGCGCGTCGCTGCCGGAGTCGCTGATCGAATCGGAGCTCTTCGGGTACGAAAAGGGAGCTTTCACCGGCGCCAGTGAACGCCGCATCGGTCGTTTCGAAGCGGCGAGCGGCGGCACCCTCTTTCTCGATGAGATCGGCGAGCTGCCGTTGACGTTCCAGGTCAAGCTGCTGCGGGTCCTGCAGGAGCGCCAGATCGAACGGCTCGGGTCGAACCGCCCGATCGACATCGATGTCCGGATCGTCTCGGCGTCGGTGCGCTCGCTCGAAGAAGAAATCCGTCGCGGCCGGTTTCGCGAGGACCTCTACTTCCGGGTCAACACGGTCGCGATCGATCTCCCGCCCCTGCGCGAACGAAGTGAGGATATCCCGCTGTTGGCGGAGGCCTTCCTGCAGGAGTTCGCCTCCGACCGGCGGCGCGAAATCGAGGGGTTTTCCGAGGAGGTGATCGAGAAGCTCGAGACCCACACCTGGCCGGGAAACGTCCGCGAGCTGCGGAACGTCGTCGAGAGGGCAGTGCTGTTCTGCCGCGGTCCGCGGGTGACCGTCGACGAGCTGCCTCCGAACATCCGCGGCGGGTTGCCGGGCACGGCCGCCGCCGGCCCCGCGCCGGTGGTTGCGATGCAGACCGCCGTCGAGCGCGCCGAAATGGAAGCGATCTGCAACGCGTTGGCGGCCACTCAGGGTCGGCGCGCGGAGGCCGCGGAGCTCCTCGGGATCAGCCGCAAGACGCTGTGGGAGAAGATCAAGAACCTCGAGATCGTGGTCGACTGACCCGGAGGCTTTCGGTTGGTGGCTCCGAGCCTTGTGAAATTTTACACAAACGAGGTTTATACTCATCGGGTGCAGACTGCAGGGGTGACCATGAGAACATTCAGGACATTGCTGACGACAATCGTTGCGCTGGTTGTCGTGGTACCGATGACGACGGCCGAAGAGAACGAGAAGCCGAAGAACACACTGCGCGTGTTCTACGATCAGGGCTTCCGCCTCGAAACGGCGGACGGCCGGTTCGCCCTGCGGCTCAACGGGCTCCTGCAGACCAGATACACCTTCGTCGATTATGATCCGGCGATCCTCCATAACCAGGAGGACTACTCCAACTTCTACGTCCGACGCGCGCGCCTCTTTTTCACCGGGTTCGCGGGCAGCCCCCGCTTCACCTACCTGATCCAGGTGCAACTGGAGGCGAGTCAGGGGATCAACGCCAACGACCTGTGGGTCGAGTACGAGTTCTCCGACCTCCTGCGTCTCGGCGCCGGTCGCAACAAGATCTCCTACGGCCTCGAGTTCATGAACTCGGGCTCGGCGCTGGGGATGGTCGAGCGCTCGTTGTTTTCCGGCGAAACCGACATCGACCTCGGCGACCCGACCCTGCCGGGACCGCGCTACCCAGGCGGCGGGACCTCTCGGTTGGGCCTGATCTGGTTCGCCCCTACGGGTTTCGCCACCGGCGGCATGGACCTCTTTCGTTCACAGGGCATTCAGCTTCGCGGCCAGCGCGGCACCGCGACGACCCCGACCTTCGAGTACCAGGTCGGCATCTGGCAGGGGCGGGGGTCGACCAGCTTTTCCAACAGCGGCAACGACCACCTGGTGGCTCTCAGGGTCGGCTATCACCCGTGGGGCTTTGTCGACTGGAAGGTGGTCGGGGACACCGAAGAAACCCAGCGGTTCAAGCTCGGGGTCCTCGGGTCGGTGTATTTGAACTCCGAAAAGAGCCCGTACACCTTCGACGAGAGCGGCTACAATTTTGCGGCCGTCACCCGGTATCGCGGCTGGTCGCTGGACCTCGAGTGGGGCACAGAATCCTACGACTACGAGGTCTTTGCCGACGATTTCGACCGCGAAGGCTTCCGGGCGGCCCTCGGTTGGTTTGTCGTGCCGGAAAAGCTCGAGGTCCGCGCGCGCTTCGCGGAGATCACGCGGTTGGTCGACCCGACCTATCACAAGGCGGTCGACTCGGGTCTGGGCGTCCCCGAAGTGTGGAACGGCGAGGCCTGGACGCCGGCGCTCGAGAGCTCGATGACCGAGACCTCAGCGGCGGTGAGCTACTGCCTTCCGGGCTGGCGCAACAAGGTCGCGGTGGATGTCTCGCGGCTCGAGCGGCAGTTTGCCGCCGACCCGGATGCCGTGATCGGCGGCCAACCGGCGCCGATCGCCAAGGCGCCCGATCAGCTGGACTACCGCGTCAGACTCATGGTGCAGCTCGTATTCTAGTTTTGAGTTCTCAGTTTTTAGTTTTAAGTTGGCGGGCTTCCTTTTTTGTCAGCGATTGACCGGAGTGGGCACTCAAAACTCAAAACTAAGAACTCAAAACTCTATGTGTTGAGCCCGAGGCGTGAGCCGTCGTAGGTGTCGGCCATGACGGCCTCGCACCATGAGGCGTTGTCGAGGTACCACCTGACGGTGGCGCGCAGACCGGTGGTGAAGTCGTACGAGGCCTCCCACCCGAGTTCCGTACGGATGCGGGAGGCGTCGATCGCGTAACGGAGGTCGTGGCCCGGGCGGTCTGCGACGAATCGGATGAGGCCGCGGCGGCTGCCCCCGCCGGGCACGGGCCGCAGTTCGTCCACCAGGTCGCAGATCGCGTGGACGACCTCGAGGTTGGTCCGCTCGTTGTTGCCGCCGATGTTGTAGGTCCGTCCGGGGACGCCGTTGCGCACCACCAGGAGGAGGGCACGGCAGTGGTCCTCCACGTGCAGCCAGTCTCGCACGTTGGCGCCCGCGCCGTAGACCGGCAGTTCCCGACCGGCCACCGCATTGGAGATCATCAGTGGGATGAGCTTCTCCGGAAACTGGTAGGGCCCATAGTTGTTGGAACAGTTGGAAAGGGTGACCGGGAGGCCGTAGGTGCGGTGCCAGGCGCGGACCAGGTGGTCGGCGGCCGCCTTGGACGCGGAGTACGGGCTCGACGGGTCGTAGGGGGTCGACTCCTCGAAGAGCCCGTCGCGCCCGAGCGAACCGAAGACCTCGTCGGTGCTCACGTGGTGGAAACGCACATCGTTGCGATCCCGCCACGCCGAGCGCGCGGCCTCGAGGAGGACGGCGGTGCCGCCGATGTTGGTGTCGATGAAGTCGAGCGGTCCGTCGATCGAGCGGTCGACGTGGCTCTCGGCCGCGAGGTGAACCACGGTGTCGATCGAGTGTTCGGAAAAGAGCTTGCGCACCGTTTCGGCGTCCCGGATATCGGCGTGGACGAAATGGTAGCGGTCCGGGTGTTGTTCGCTCACACCGTCGAGGCTCGGCAGGTGGCCGGCGTAGGTCAGGGCATCGATGTTGACCACCCGCGCACCACCTTCGGCCTCCAGCACGTGGCGAACGAAGTTCGAACCGATAAAGCCGGCGCCGCCGGTGACCAGGATCGAACGCGGTCGGTGGGGCTGGGACCTCACGTTCCGAACTCCGGGAGATCCGACTCCTGAACGGCGGCCAGGGGGGTCCAGCCGCGGTCGCGTTCCGAGAGGTTCGGTTCGAGACCCCCGAGCGGCCACTCGATGGCGATCCCGGGGTCGTCCCATGGGAGGCCCCGTTCATCCGTTGCACTGTAAAAGTCCGAGCACTTGTACTGGAACTCGGCGAATTCGGACAGCACCAGGAAGCCGTGGGCAAAACCGACCGGGGCGTAGAACTGAAGTCGGTTTTCCTCGGTCAACTCGGCCCCCGCCCAGCGTCCGAAGGTCGGGCTTCCACGACGGATGTCCACCACCACGTCGAAAACCCGGCCGCGCGTCGCCCGTACCAGCTTGGCCTGCGCCCGGCCGAGTTGGTAGTGGAGCCCGCGCAGGACGCCGCGCACGGAACGCGAGTGGTTGTCCTGGACGAAGTCGTCGGTAATGCCGAGCTGGGCACAACGGAGGCGGTTGTAGGACTCCATGAAGAAGCCCCGATGGTCCTCGTGGACCTCGGGTGCGATCAGCTTGACTCCGGGCAGCGGCTCGTCAATCACCCGCACGGCCGGCCTCCGCTGCCTCGAGCACCGCCCGCAGGTAGTCGCCATAGCTCGATGCCCCGGCGTCCTCGGCCTCGCGCCGGAACTCGGCGGTCGTGATCCAGCCCTGGTTCCAGGCGATCTCCTGCAGACAACCGACCTTGAGCCCCTGCCGCTCCTCGATCGCCTCGATGAAGTTCGATGCGTCGCTGAGACTGCGGTGGGTGCCGGCGTCGAGCCACGCGAAACCGCGGTCGAGCACCGTCACCCTGAGGCGGCCCTGCTCGAGGTATCGCCGGTTGAGATCGGTGATCTCGAGCTCGCCGCGGGGGCTCGGCTTGAGATCCGCCGCGATGTCACACACGTCGGGGCCGTAGAAATACAGACCCGGGCACCGCGAACGAGCTTCGCGGCCGCTGCGGTTTCTCCTCGATCGAGAGCGCGCGGCCGTCGCCGTCGAACTCGACCACGCCGTAGCGCTCGGGGTCGCGCACCCGGTAGCCGAAGATATGGGCGCCCGCGGTCAGCCCGGCGCACTCCCGCAGCATCCCGGTGAGGCCGTGGCCGTGAAGAATGTTGTCGCCGAGCACGAGACAGGACGGCGAGCCCGCGAGAAAGTCGCGGCCGAGGAGAAACGCCTGGGCGAGGCCCTCCGGGCGCGGGTTGGACACAGTAGTCGAAGCGCATCCCGAGGCGTCCGCCGTCGCCGAAGAGCTCGCGGTAGGCCGGAAGATCCCGTGGGGTGGAGATGATCAGCACCTCGCGGATCCCGGCCAGCATGAGCAGGCTCAAGGGGTAGTAGACCATCGGCTTGTCGTAGACCGGCAGCAGCTGCTTGCTGATGACCCTGGTCACCGGGTGGAGACGGGTCCCGGACCCGCCCGCGAGGACGATGCCTTTCATGCGCTGCTCCTCATCGGCGCAACGATAACATGGAGGTGGAAGCGAAATTTCGGAATTCGGAATTCGGAATTCGGAATTCCCACCCGACCCCCCACCGACAATCAGCACCCGGGTGCTCAGGGTGGGTGGGACCGCGTGCGGCGGAGGTGCCTGGCTCCCGGGCCGTCCTACGGCCCGGCGTGCCTGGCTCCTCACGGGAAGGGCGTGCGGAAACGAGCCGCGTGCGGCGGATGTGCCTGGCTCCCGGGCCGTCCTGCGGCCCGGCGTGCCTGACTCCTCACGGGAAGGGCTTGCGGAAACGAGCCGCGTGCGTTGACACGAGAGGCTTCGTGTTATAGTGTATTACATCAGTGACACACCATGAGTTTTTCCATGCTCCGACTTCTTGACATCGACACCGCCTCGGCGACGCCGATCTGGCGGCAGATCGAGGACGGCGTGCGGCGCCAGGTGGCGTCGGGGCGACTGCCGGTGGGAACTGCGGTGCCTTCGGTGCGCGAGCTCGCCCGCGCCCTGCGGATCAACCCGGCCACCGTCTCCAAGGCCTACCGCCGTTTGACCGACGCGGGGCTGCTGACCGTGCGGCGCGGGGAGGGCACCTTTGTTGCCGAGCTTCCGGCGGGTGATCGGAGCGAAGAACGCCTCCGTCTTCTCGCGGACGGTGCGGCGGTCTTCGCCGGAGTTGCTCGGGCCATTGGTGCCGGTCGGCGTGAGGCCCTGCGGGCGGTCGAAAAGGCGTGGGATGAGGTTGACTCCGGGGGCGGTGAAGGAGCGGGTGATGACGACTGAGACCGTGGTCGAACTGAAAGAGCTGACGGTTCGCTATGGGCGGATGACGGCCGTCGACCGCCTGTCGCTCGAGGTGGCGAAGGGTTCGGTCTACGCCCTCCTCGGCCGCAACGGCTCGGGCAAATCCTCGACCGTCCGTTGCCTGCTCGGACAGCGTCGCGCGTCGGCCGGGATCGCCCGTCGTCTTCGGTCTCGATGCCTGGAAGGAACGGCGACAGATCATGGAGCGGGTGGGGGTGGTGCCGGAGCAGCCGGACATACCTCCTGAAACCAACGCCGAGAAACTTGCTCGCTTCATGGTTCGGGTCGCACCGCGGTGGAAGAGCCGCCCCTTCTTCGACCGGCTCGAGACCTTCGGTGTCCCCCGGCGCCGCCGCTTCGACAGGCTGTCGAAGGGCCAGCAGAAACAGATGGCGCTGGCCCTCGCCCTGGCCGCGACGCCGGACCTGTTGGTCCTCGACGACCCGACTCTCGGTCTTGACGCGGTGGCCCGCCGGGAGCTCTTCGAGGAGCTGATCGGCGACCTCGCCGACCACGGCACCACGGTCTTTCTCACCACCCACGATCTGGCCGGGGTGGAGGGCATCGCTGACCGCGTCGGCGTTCTCAAGAACGGGTCGCTTCTCATCGACGAAGACCTGGAGTCGCTCAAGGCACGGTTCCGTCGACTCACCTGCAGAGCGACCGGCGACGACTCTGCCCAGCAGGTCGCGGCGGCGCTCGAAGACCTCGGGGCGGTGAGAACAGCCTCCGCGTCCGGTACCACCGAGGCCGTGATCGAGCATTTTTGCGAGGCGCGTTTCGAACGCCTCCAACAGCAGGTGCCGGTCGAGGTGATGGAGGTGGAATCCCTGCCGCTGGAAGAGATCTTCATTTCTGTGTGCGGTGACTACGGGAGCCGGTCATGAGGGCGGCCATGGCGATCTTCAAACGCGAGTTTGCGGCGCGACTGGATATGCTGTTGGTCGCTGGAGCGGCTGCCGGTATCGCAGTACTGATGCCGTTGTTGCCGGGTCTGGAACATTTCGATCCGGCCGATGTCCGAAACACCTCCTGCCAGGTGCTGGTGCTGGTGATCGGGTTCGGGTTGGGATGCGGTCTGGGCGCCACCGTAATCGGCAGCGACCTCTCGGCGATCCGGCTCGGGTTTTTCTTTGCCCGACCGGTGGCCGGGAGTGCGGTCTGGGCGGGAAGGACCTTGGCCGCCCTTGCCATCGTCCTCACTGCCGAGGTATTGGTGATCGCACCGGTTTTTGTGGAACACGGGGTCTTTCTCTTCGAATTCGATGGCTACCGTGGGTGGAAAACCGCAGCGGTCCTGGTGGGACTGCCGGCCCTCGTCCTCCTCCTGTCGCACGCGGTGAGCGTCATGTTGCGGGCACGGACCGCGTGGCTCTTCCTCGATCTGGCAGGCTTGCTGGCGATCGCCGCAGGGTCGTGGGTCTCCGTTCATCCTCTCGCGCTAGTGGGTGCCGTCAAGGCGGTGAGCCTGGTCGGCTCGCTGTTGGTAGGTGCGGCGGTGATTGCCCTCGCAGCCGCCGGGTTGGTGGGCACGGCAGTGGGGCGAACCGATCTCCGGCGCACTCACGGAGCGCTGTCAGTGACGTTGTGGCTGGTGCTCGGTGTTCTCGTGGCGGGCACCGCCGCATATGGAACCTGGTTGCGTGATTTCGGGCCGCGTGACCTGCATCAGATTGAGGTCCTCTCCGTGGCCCCGGACGGCGGATGGATCGAGGTTGCGGGTTCGACGCCCCGGCGGCTCGACGTTTGGCGGAGGTTTCTGGTCTCCACTGCAGACGGGCGATGGATCGCGCTGCCGGTATCGGCACGCTCTTGGTACGACACTCGTTACTCCGCGGACGGCAGCACTGCGGCCATGTTCGAACCCTCGGACTTCGACGGAGCCGGGCGGACCCTGTGGTGGTCGGACCTCCGGGACCGCGACCCTCGAATCCGGGAGACGAAGATCGTGGTCTCGGGATGGGCCACTTTACACCTGTCGCCCGACGGATCTCGCCTCGCGCTACTCTCCGAGCGCGTTCTCTCGGTTTACGACCTCGAGAGCGAACGCCTGGTGCAAGCGATCTCGATTCCCGAGAATCTCCGCAACGCGCTGGTCTTCTTTCGCGAGGATTCTCATCTGTCCTTATTCGCCCGCCGCGACCGCGTGGACGACGCGCCCCTTTTCATCGCGGGCATCGATCTTGAATCGGGACATGTTTCTGAAATCGCCCGAATCGAGGGTATTCCGGCGCGGTCCTGGATCGCGGTGGACGCAGAGGTGACGCGTATCGTCGTGAATTCCACAAACACCGAGGACTCCGCGACCCATCGTCGCCTCTATGACGCAAAGACCGGCGCGGTGATTCGCGACCTCGACATCAAGGGCTTTCTTCGTTTCCTCTCAGACGGACGAATTGTCGCCCTCTCGAAAGCGGAGAATGGGCACGAACTTCTGGTGGCGGAATCTGCGGACGGTGTGGTCCGGTTGGAGCACGACCTCGGGGCCGCGACGGATCTCGACCTTCACGGTGAGGCGGTCGCGGGTAGCCTGGTCGTGAGCCGCCTCGGGGACCTGGAAGATCGGGAGCTGGGTCGCACCATGGAACTCATCGATATCGAATCAGGGCAGACACTGCACATCGCCGAGGGCCTTCGCCGCGGTTATTTCGGTGGGCAGTATGTGTGGGGCGCGGGAGTCACGGCGTTCTGGTACCAGAACACACCCCATGCCGGCCGCATTTTCCAAGACCGCACGGGCGCGATTGTCCGCTGGGAGCCCTCCACGGGCGACCTCATCCACATCGTCGGCGGCGCGGAGTGATGGTCCTGCGCAACATCGAAAAGAGAACGGGAGAGAAAAAATGAGCAGCGGGAAAATTGCGAGATATACAGTGTCTGTGATTCTAGGATCGGTCCTCCTCGCCCTGGTGGTGTTCGGCCCTGGTGTGCTCGAAGCCGACGCCAAGACCGAATATAAGTTCGTTCGATTGGCGGATGATGGCGCAATGCCCGTGATCACCCAAGCCCTGAACGTGGAAGCCGAGCGCGGCTGGGAGCTCGAGGAGATGGCGGTGGTGCCTGGTGAACCCGGAGCGATCTACCTGGTCTTCAAGAAATAGGAGTGGCGACGCCCGGAAAAACCCATCGAGTGGCGCGAAATCGTCTCCGTGCCCGTCTCCGTCTCCGTGCCCGATGGATCTCCGCCGAGTTCACTATTCGGAGACGGGCACGGAGACGGGCACGGAGACGGAGACGGGAACAACACCCCTCCGTCCCGCGTAATCATGGGTGGAGGACGAGATGTGGACCTTTTTGCTGTGGTTGATCCTGCTGGTCGTGTGCTGGCCGCTGGCGTTGCTGGCGCTTTTTCTCTACCCCGTCGTGTGGCTGGTGTTGCTGCCGTTCCGCCTGATCGGCGTCACCGTCGACGCGGTCTTCAAATTCCTGCACTCGATCTTGTTGCTGCCGTCACGAGTGCTTCGCGGCCCGTCGCGCGCCCGCGCCTGATCAGCTGTTGAGAATGAACTCGGCGAGCTTGCGCAGATCCTCTTCACTGGTGGTGGCGTAGGCCGGCATCGCGATCGGGTACTGCTCGTCGAGATACGAGAGTCTCGGGTTGGCCTCGACAAAGGTCCTCGGGCTCTTCAGGTACTCGAGGAGCTCGGCCTCATTCCAGTGATCGATGATTTTGACCAGCGGCGGCCCCGAACGTTGGCCTTCCCGGTTGTCGCCGTGGCACTTGGCGCAACCGAGATCGATATAGAGCGCCTCCGGGCTGCCCGGCGGCGGTCCCGAGGCTCCACAGGCAGCAAGGGTGACTACGGCAGCGGCTGCCACGGCCATCGACGCATACACACAACGGGTCGCGTTCATCACGCCTCCTCCGAGGTGGGCACTCAGTCGCCCACCAGATGATCGACCTTGGCCGAACAGATGAAATCGTTGTCGGAGATCCCACCGACGGTGTGGGTGCTGTAGCGCAGGCTGCACGTGTTGTAGCCCACCACCATCGAAGGGTGATGGTCTTCGCGATGGGAGATCCAGGCGACGGCGTTGACGAACGCCATGGTCTGGTAGTGGTCCTCGAATTGGAAGGTCTTCGCCAGTTCGCCGCCGTCGATCTCCCACCCTTCGGCGTGGCTCAGCTTGTGCTCGAGATCGTGGCCCGACAGCGGTGGGGTTCCCGGTGCGATGGGTTGGCAGGTCATCATCAGCAACTCGTTGTCACACATGGTGTTCCTCCGGCGACATCATAGCGGATCCGGCGCCTGGGATGGCTTGATATTTGACCGGAGTTAGGTTAGCCTAATTTTGACATGAGCAGCCTCGAACCGTCCCGCGGCGAATCCGAACGGCCGACGTTGAGCGAAAGCCAGGAGGATTATCTCAAGCAGATCCTCCTGCTCCAGGAACGGCGCGGCAAGGCGGGCACCAAAGAGCTCGCGAACCGGCTCCGGGTGCGGCCGGCGTCGGTCACCGAAATGCTGGGCCGCCTCGCCCAGCTCGGCCTGGTGGAGCACATCCGGTATCAAGGCGTCACCCTCACCCCATCCGGAAAACGGGTGGCCCTCGAGATGCTCCGCCATCACCGCCTGCTCGA
This sequence comes from Candidatus Sulfomarinibacteraceae bacterium, assembly GCA_963823345.1. Lineage (GTDB taxonomy): Bacteria > Acidobacteriota > Thermoanaerobaculia > Thermoanaerobaculales > Sulfomarinibacteraceae > Sulfomarinibacter. The sequence continues at coordinate 121,629 of CAWGLE010000003.1, read as the reverse complement.
GACCTTTCTGGTGCAAGAGCTCGGCTACTCGTGGGACCAGGTGCACGAGGAGGCGGAACGGCTCGAACATGTGATCTCCGAGCGCTTCGAGACCCGGATCGCCGAAGCCCTGGGGCATCCGACGCACGATCCGCACGGGGACCCGATCCCCGGTGCGAACCTGCAGATGCCTGCCGAGGAGACGTGGTTGCGACTCGACGCTTTGGCTGTCGGGGATCGCGGAGAGCTGGTGAGGGTCGGCGCGCAGGACCGCGACAGCCTCAGATCCCTGCAACGGCTGGGCGTGGCTCTCGGCAGCCGGGTGGAGGTCATCGAATTGGACGAGGCCTCGGTGAGCGTCACGGTGGGACGGGACCGCCAGGTCCTTCCCATGTCACTCGCCCGGCGTCTGTGGGTGGAAAGGAAGAACACATGAGATCTGCGAGGTTGGCCGTCGTTTTCCTGGCCGCCGCGGCCGTCGGCGGGTGCGTGCGTGACGAGAACGTGACGACCCGGGACCACACGATTCAGGTCGTGGCCACGACCACGATCGTCGGCGATCTCGTGCGGACCATCGGCGGTGATGACATCCAGGTCGAGGCCCTGATGGGACCGGGGGTGGACCCTCACCTCTACAAGGCGTCAGCCGGCGATGTCCGGCGGATGAGCTCGGCCGACGCGATCTTCTACAGCGGTCTCCACCTCGAGGGCAAGATGACCGATGTGCTGGCCGGCATGAACCAGCGCGGCGTCCGGACGGTGGCGGTCGCCGAGTGCATTCCGGACGACCGGTTGATCCCGCTCCAGGGCTATGAGGGCCTTCACGACCCGCACGTCTGGTTCGACGTCGACCTGTGGTCCGAAACCGTCGACTGCGTCACCCGGAGCCTCACGGAGTTGAACCCCGCCGGGGAGGGCATCTACGCCGCGAACGCGACGAAATACCTCGCTGAGCTCGCAGAGCTCGACCTCTGGATTCGCGCGCGCGCCGCCGAGCTTCCCCCCGGCAGTCGGGTGGTGGTGACCGCGCACGACGCATTCGCCTACTTCGGCCGTGCCTATGGGTTCGAGGTGCGTGGGCTGCTGGGGGTGAGCACGGCGTCGGAGACCGGGACCGCCGATGTCCAACAGCTGGCGGAGTTCATCGTCGAGCGCAGGATCCCCGCCGTGTTCGTCGAGACCTCGGTACCGCAACGCTTCGTGGAGGCGTTGCAGGAGGCGGTCGCCGCACGGGGTTTTGCCGTGGAGATCGGCGGCAGCCTCTACTCCGACTCGCTCGGCAACCCCGGGACGCCGGCGGAAAGCTACATCGGGACGGTGCGCGCCAATGTCGAGACCGTCGTCGGCGCGCTTGCCGTCGCCGGAGGTGTGGAGTGAGAAGATCGTGGCCGCTGCCGGGAGAGAGATCATGAAGGAACCGCAAGCAGTCTGGGCCCTCGAGGTCGAGGATCTGACGGTCGCCTACGAAGATCAACCGGTGTTGTGGGACGTCGATCTGCAGGTGCCGGCGGGAGTCAAGATGGCCATCGTCGGCCCCAACGGTGCCGGCAAGAGCACCCTCGTCAAGGCGGCCATGGGCCTCATTCCCACGGTTGCCGGCGAGGTCCGGGTGTTCGGCCGGCCGCGAACCGAGACCAGCGGCGAGATCGCCTACGTGCCGCAGCGCGCCACCCTGTCGTGGGACTTCCCGACCGATGTGCTGGACGTGGTGACCATGGGCACCTACGGCCGGCTGGGGTGGGTGCGGCGGAGCGGGGTGAACGAACGCCGCCAGGCGGTCGCCGCCCTCGACCAGGTCGGGATGGGCGCGTTCTCCCGGCGCCCGATCGCCGAGCTTTCGGGCGGACAGCAGCAGAGGGTCCTGCTCGCCAGGGCGCTGGTCCAGGACGCCCCGATCATCATTCTGGACGAACCGTTCCAGGGGGTCGACGCGCCCACCGAACGGGCGATCATCGAGGTGCTCAACGGCCTCGCAGATGCGGGCAAGACCATCATCGTCGTCCACCACGATCTGCAGACGGTGCCCGAGTACTTCGATTCGGTGTTGCTTCTGAACGTGCGCGCCCTCGCCTCCGGCCCGGTGGGCGAGGTCTTCACCGAAGACAACCTCCGCCTGACCTTCGGGGGTCGGGTCGGGGTGTTGGCGGCGCGGGCCGCCGGCGGGGCGTGATGGACCTGTTGGGCGATTACACGCTACGTCTGGTGGCCGCCGGCTCCGCGATCCTCGGTGCGACCAGCGGCGTGCTCGGGTCGTTCGCCTATCTGCGGCGGCAGAGCCTGATCGGGGATGCGGTCAGCCACGCGGCGCTCCCGGGCATCGCGCTCGCATTCCTGCTTACCGGGAGCAAGGTCCCGATCGTGATCATGATCGGCGCGGCCCTCGCCGGGTGGGTCGCCACTCTTCTGATGACGATCGTCGTGCGCCGCTCGAGAGTCCCTTTCGACAGCGCCCTCGGGATGGGTCTGGCGGTCTTCTTCGGTCTCGGCCTGGTGCTCCTGACCTTTATCCAGAAGCAGCCGAACGCGGCGCAGGCGGGGCTCGAGTCCTACCTCTTCGGGCAGGCGGCTTCCCTCCTCCGACGCGACGTCCTGACCATGGCCGTATTGGCGGCGGTGGCCCTCCTGGTGCTGGGAGCGTTATGGAAAGAGTTCAAGCTGCTCGCGTTCGATCCCGAGTTCGCGGCCAGCCTCGGGTTGCCGGTGCGCCGGCTCGACGGTCTCCTGACCCTGCTCCTGGTGGTCGCCATCGTGATCGGGCTGCAGACCGTCGGTGTGGTCCTGATGAGCGCGATGATCGTCGCACCGGCGGCGGCGGCCAGGCAGTGGAGCCGGCGGCTCGCGCCGATGGTCGTGATCGCGGCGGCGGTCGGAGTGTTTTCCGGTGTCGCCGGCTCGGTGGCCAGCTCGCTCGTGCCGCGCCTGCCCACCGGCCCGACCATCGTCCTGGTCTTGAGCGGTGTGGTCGCGGGCTCCATGCTGCTGGCCCCGGGCCGCGGCCTGATGTGGCGCGCAATCCGCCTCGGCCGCCTGCGCCGGGCGCCCACCCAGGAACCGGTGCTCATCCATCTCTTTGCCCTGTCGCTGCAACACGAAGACGATCCCCGGCACGGGCACAGCGTGGCGGTTTTGCGGACCATGAGCCAGCAGGACGTCGACGTTGCCGGTGCTCTCGATCGGCTGGAAGCCCGCGGTCTGGCGCGGCGCACTGACAGCGGTCTGTGGTCGCCCACCGAGATCGGCCGCCGCGAGGCGCGCGAGATCCTCGATCGTGAGTCGGAGGACGGACGATGAGCGCGGAACTCGAGATCGTCCTGATCGCGGTCGTGACGGCGGTCGCAGCCTCGATCCCCGGCACCTACCTGGTGTTGCGCCGGACAGCCATGGTGTCGGACGCCATCTCGCACTCGATCCTGCCCGGCATCGTCGTCGCCTTCTTCGTCACCCGCGATCTCAACTCGCCATTCCTGCTGGCCGCAGCCGCGGTCACCGGGGTCCTGACGGTATTCCTGATCGAGGCTGTACGCAGGTCTCGTCTTGTCCCCGAGGACGCCTCGATCGGGTTGGTGTTCCCGGCGCTGTTCTCGATCGGGGTGATTCTGATTTCGCGCTACGCCGGCGATGTCCACCTCGACACCGATTCGGTGCTGCTCGGCGAGCTCGCCTTCGCCCCCTTCGATCGCATGATCATCGGCGGCACCGACCTCGGGCCGCGCGCGCTGTGGACCATGGGGACGATCCTCGTTCTCAATCTGGTGGCGGTCACGTTGGTGTGGAAGGAGCTCAAGCTGGCCACGGTCGACCCGAGTCTGGCCGCCCTGTTGGGCTTCTCTCCCGCCGCCGTCAACTACTCACTGATGGCCCTGGTCTCGGTCACCGCCGTCGGGGCCTTTGACGCCGTCGGTTCGATCCTGGTGGTGGCGCTGATGATCGCCCCGCCTGCTGCGGCCTACCTGCTCGTGGATCGGTTCGCGCCCATGATGTGGGTGGCGGCAGCGACGGCGGCCGCCAGCGCCGTGCTGGGGTATGCGGGGGCCCACGTTCTCGATGTCTCGATCGCAGGTTCGATGGCGGTCGCCTGCGGGGTGTTGTTCGCCCTGGCGTTCATTTTCGCACCGCGGCGGGGGCTGGCGGCGCAGGCCAGGCGCCGGACCGCGCAGCGGCTCGATCTCGCCGTCCGCATGCTGGTGGTGCACCTCCTGCACCACCAGGAGACGGTGCGTGAACGCGAAGAGTGCCGTCTGCGCGGCCTCCACGAACACCTGCGGTGGAGCGAGACCCGGACGCGGCAGGTGGTGCGGGAGGCGGAGCACCGCGACCTGGTGGCGCGGGCGGATGAACTGGTCCTCGCGACCCCCGCCGGCCGCCGTCTGGCCGAAGAGGCGATCCTCACCGGGGTTTGACACGAAGAGTGCCCACGGGGCACAGGTCCAGGGTCGGCCCAACGCCTGTAATTGCGGTACAATGCAGGCTTTGGAGGGATGATGAAGGTCATTGAAGGTCACCTCGACGCGCAGGGCCTCCGGTTCGCACTGGTCGTGAGCCGTTTCAACGAGGCGTTGACCGGCAGGCTCGAGGCCGGAGCGATCGACTGCCTCGTCCGCCACGGTGCTGATGAGGAGCAGATCTCGATCGTCCGCGTACCGGGCGCCTGGGAGATTCCCATGGTCGCGGCCAAGCTCGCCGCGAGCGGCGGGTTTGACGGTGTGATAACCCTCGGCGCGCTGGTCCGCGGTGGGACGGCCCATTTCGACCTGATTGCGGCGGAGGTCGCGAAAGGGGTTGCCCAGGCGTCGCTCAGCACCGGTGTTCCGATCACCTTCGGCGTGATCACGGCCGAGAACCTCGAACAGGCGGTGGAACGGGCGGGCACGAAGATGGGCAACAAGGGCTGGGAGGCCGCCCTGGCGGCGATCGAGATGGCCAGACTCACCGAAAGGCTCGATCGGGGCCGGTAATGGCTGCAGCCGTGCGACGCGATCGACGTGAAGGAAGGGCCGGATAGTGGGCACCCGCCGGCGGGCTCGGGAGCTCGCCCTCCAATTGCTGTATCAGAACGAGTTGACCGACACCGCACCCGAGGAGATGCAGCTCGGTTTCGACGAGTGGCAGAACGCCGGTGAAGGCGTCCGCGAGTTCGCCGACAAGCTCCTGCGCGGGACGCTGGCCAGGGTCGCCGAGATCGACGCCGAGCTGGTGCGGCAGACCACGCACTGGCGGCTCGAACGGCTGGCGGCGGTCGACCGCAATATCCTCAGGCTCGCGATGTACGAGTTGATCTACGACTCCGACACCCCGCATGCGGTGGTGATCGATGAAGCGATCGAGCTTGCCAAGAAATTCGGCGCCAAGGATTCGGGGCGGTTCGTCAACGGCGTGCTCGACGGATTCGTCAAACGGAGATCCGAAGTGGGATGAGAGCGGCGATTCTCGGTATCGGACTCGCGGCGGCGCTCACCGCCCACGGCGAAGAAGCTCGTTTTCTCGTGACCGGCGTGGCTCCGGTTGCTGCCGCGGCCAACGGCTACGTGCAGGAAGTGCGCGAGGTGGACGGCGGGGTGTACGAGGTTCGTGTCGTGACCTCGCTCGCGCCGATCGGGTCCGAGGGTTCGTATGGCGCGATTCCGGCCGCCGCCGTCTCCGATGTGCCGGAGGGATTCGAGCTGCCGAAGCCTCTGTCCAAGAAGCTCACCCCGGACCTCGGCGCATGGGAGGCGGCGACCGTTGTTCTCGAGTGGGTTGCACACCACCTTGACGTGGACGTCGACGATGATGGTCCGCAGGACGCCCCGTCCGTAATCGCCCGCGGGCGGGGCCGCTGCTCGGGTCTGGCGAACGCCGCCGTCGCCATGCTGCGGGCCGCTGGTTTCGACGCCCGAACGGTCAGCGGGCTGTTGGTGAGCGATGGGGAGGTCATTCCCCATCGCTGGATCGAATGCCGTCTCCCGGCAGCGGGGTGGGTCCCCAGCGACCCCACGCTCGGGTTGTGGACGGTGACCCCGCGACACCTGGTCTTCGCCGATACCGTCGTGGAGCTGCCACGGGTGCAGGTTCTCGACCCTGGAAACGACGGCCTCGCACGGCTGCCGCGACGGGCGGGACGATTGCTGCGACCCAACCTGGGGGCGGACCTGGTGTGCCGAGTCGATGCCGACCTGTCCGCGACGGAGCCCCTGGCGGTGCTGCGGGGCGGCGGCGGTGAGATCCGGCGCGCCCGCCTCGATCCTGAGGCCAGGTTTTCCGGTCTCCTGCCGGGCCGCTGGGTGCTCGAAGTCGAGGCCGGCGGCGAGGTCATCGAGCGGCGCGCATTCGTTCTCCGCGCCGGCGCATACCACAGCTTCACCGTGAAGGGGCGTGCGACCCGCGCGCCGGGAGGGCCGGGGTCGTGAGGCGGGTCGTGTCGGGAAGCCTCGAACACCTTTCGCCCGCAGCGCTCTTGCGGCTGGTGTCGGCGACATCACCGAGCGGGGTGCTGGTGCTCGAGACGGCGGAGGGCGAACTCCGGTTCGAAGTGGATCGCGGTCGCGTGCGTGAGCCCTCCGAGGATCAACTCCGCTTGGCCCGCAGGGTCCTCGCCTGCCGAGCGGGGCAGTTTTCGTTTCAACCACAGATGATCGCGCCGATCGAAGGCAGGGCTCTGGGTCTGTCGTCCCTGGCTGCCGCCGCCGAAGCGATCGACACCGACACCGAGATCAACTCGTTGCTGACCGACGAGGTCTTCGACTTCCAGCTGTCTTCCGACGCGGTCAGAATCCACGTCCTGCCGTCACAGCCGCCTCACAACCCGCTCGACGAGATGCTGGTGGATCTTGCGGCCGAAGCCCCGAGGGAGTTGTTGTTTGCCGAGATCGGCGTGATCGCCCAGGATCCACGACTGTGGCGGGGTTCGATCGACCGGCACTGGCGGCAGAACGGATGGCGCCTGGTGTTGGTGCCGATGTCCGAGGCAGTCGAAATCGAGAACTTCGATGTGTTGGTCGTCCACCACCAGCAGGCGATGGCCCGGGTCGGGCGCGAGCGCGACTGGCTCGATCTGATCCGTCAGGGGTGCGCGGCGGACCCGACCGTACCCGTGGTGTGGGTCGCACCGCTCGGCGATCCGGATTGGGTCCACCAGTTGATCGACGCCGGCGTGTCGTTTCTCATGCCGTCGCCCCGGGGCGACACCGGCGAGGCCGCGACCCGTTTTACCGCAGACCTGACCAGCGTGGTGGAACGGCAACTGCGAAATCGGCAGCGGCGCGTCGAAACCGGGCTGTCGGCGTCGGTGTCCGATCTCGTGGGCGCGATCCTGTCGGAGAGCGGTCCCGATCGCGGGCTGCATTCGCTGCTGCAACTCGCGTCCGAGAATTTCACACGCGGTGCAGTGTTCACCGTGGACGACAGGACCATCCGGTGTCGCGCCGGTTTCGGCTATCCGCTCGACCGCAATGCGACCGCCCTGTCCCGTGGGGTCGATCTCATCGAACAGGTGGTTCAATCGGGGACGGCGGTGATGGAGGTCGATCCGGAAACTGAAGGGGCGCGGCGGCTGGCTGAGGTGTGCGGGGTTGCCGAGTTGCCGGCGGCCACCGCCTTGATCCCCCTCGGGCGATTCGGCAGCGTGGCCGGCATGCTGGTGGCCGATCGCGAGGGCGACGGCCTGCCGGACCTCGACGAACTCGTGGTGCTCGCGGGTCGTCTCGGCGGGGCGGTGGTGACCTGACTCACACCGGAACCCGGTTGATCGAGCGCGGTGAGATGTCTTCGCGATTGACACTTCGGGGTCGGCGACGTAAGCTCTGGGTGCAACTCGAGTGCGTCGAAGGGGTTGGCGGGCAGGTGGTGACCCGACGGCGTCGCCAGGCTGACCATCGACCCGGAACCACGGAGGGCGTGTGGCGACGCTGATCATCGACACGGGCAGCGGGCCCGAGCAGAGACTCGAAATCCGCAAGGAATCGATCTCGATCGGCGCTTCTGCCGGTAATGACGTGGTGCTGCGGGTGCCAGGCGTCGCGCCGAACCATCTCGTGATCCGTCGCAGCGGCAACCGTTTCACGTTCCTGGGGCAACAGCGGCAGGTGGTGCTGGTCAACGGCAAACGCCGCGCGCGCGGAGTGATCGACGAGGGCGACAAGATCCGGGTCGGTACTGCGACGTTGGTGGTCGAGGATGCGGCGGTGGACGCCGCCGGGTCGGATGCTGCACCGCAGCAACCGGTGATCGACGAGGCCTCGAGTCCCTCCCCCGAGACCGAATCGGCGGAACCGTCGCGCCAGCGGGCGGAGGTCGTCCTGTTCAATGAGCCGACCCGCCTGGCTGCAGGCCGTCGGCAGCTGCTCGAGATCTTCCGGGGCGGTGCACAAGCCGACATGGCGACCACTCTCGAGGGGTTTTTCGAATCGTCCTTCCCCGCCCGCCGGAGCATGATCGCCTGGCTCGATCAACAGGGTCTCCTGCAACCGATTGTCGCGCGGTGGCCGGGAAACGCTCCTCAGCTGCCGGCGCGCACTTTCTCGGAACTCGACAGGGGAGATCGGGTGGCGGTATTGCGGGGCAGCGGTCCGGACGTCCTGATCTATCCGGTTCCGGCGGGGGCGGCGGACAGCCGGGTGTACGTGTTGGCCGAAACCAACGAGGAGGATATGGAGGACGACCGCATCCTCCTCGCCGAAGTGGTGGCGATGCTGGCGTCGCACTGGGCGGATTTTGCCGGTTCGAGCGCCCTGCTCGGCCAGTGGGAAACCGCGGCCCGGGCCAAGGTCGAAGAGCGGATGCCCGGAACCTCGCTCTCGATCCGCACTCTCCGTGATGCTGTTGTCGCGGCCGCCCGATCGGCGGACCCCGTCCTGTTGTACGGCCGGGCGGGCTCGGGGCGGGCCTTTCTCGGCTCGTTGATCGCATCCCTCCGGCCGACCGGCCGTCCGTGGATCAGGGTCATCCAGGTCCGGGGGGGCGATGATCGCGCGGTTGAGGCCGAGCTGTTCGGGTCGGCGACGGTGGTCGGTGCGCGGGGCCTGGCTGAACACGCCGGTGGCGGCGTGGTCATCGTCCGGGGCGCCCACCGGATGTCCGCCGAGCTCCAGCGGGAAACCGCGTCCGCCATCACGCACGATCTCGGATCCGGCTACGGTTCCAAGGTGCGGTGGATTCTGACCGCCGACGAGGGATGCCTCGCGACGACCTCTGACAACCCGCTCGGCGAAGACCTGCTCGGGCTCGTGCGGCGTCACCTGATCCGCGTACCGCCCCTCGAGGAACGTCGAGAAGACCTGCCGTTGCTGATCGTTCGCATGATCGAAGCGGTCGGTGCGGAACAGGGCAAGGAGATTCGCGGCATCGAACTCGACACCCTCGACTCTCTGCTCACCCACAGCTTCACCGGACAGGTGGCGGAGCTGCTCGGCGAGCTTCGGCGGCTGGTGTCGGCGACCCCGGAGGGAGAGCCGGTCCGCGGCGTCGTGAGCGGTTCGATGACGGTGACGGCGCCCGGGACGGCGGCGGCCGCCGGCTCAGGGCTTGGCGACGAAACGGTGGCGGTGCTCCACGACGATGATCTGAAGGTCGTGATTCCGGCGGTTGAACGGCTGCTGATCGATCGCGTACTGCGCCGCGCGAAGGGCAACCAGAGCCGCGCTGCGCGCGATCTCAATCTGTCCCGGGGCGCATTGATCGCGAAGATCAAGGACTACGACATCCCGGATTACCGGTTGCTTCGCCGCGGCAGATCGTAGAAAAGACCGCCCACAGGCGCGCCCTACCGCGACCTCGCCTGGTTCGACTTCTTCTTTCGCGCACCCCGGTCCGGTCCTGGGGCGCCGAGGATATCCATCACGAGATCCCAGTTGAACCCCAGCCAGATGAGAAAGGGGAATGAAAAACGTCCCGGGAGATCGGTGAAATACCGCCAGAAGCCGTACACGTTGCGCGCCAGATCCGAGTAGTGCTGCTGGCTCCAATCCCCCAGACCTATCGCATACAGGGTTTTGACGTGAAACAGGAGATTCAACGCCTGGGTCAGATACAGGACACAGGCCCCCATGAAAAGGCGTTCGAGCTGGCGCCGCGACAGGGGCCGCGGGAGGGCCAGATACAGGGCCAACAGGACGATGGTGTTGAAGGTGATTTCGGTCAGCGGTACGGTCGGAATCTGTGAGTCGGTCCGGAAGTCCGAACGCCGTACCTGCACCCGGTGAGCGTCGGTGACCAGCCGGGTCACCCGCGGATACTCGTACGCGCGGATCAGGGTCTGGGCAAGACCGGCCACGGCCGGTTCGATGGCCGGCCGCAACGCGAGCCACACGGCCATGCCAATGCACAGCGCGAGCGGGAGGCGGATGAGGAACTGAAGGTAGGGTGGGCGTCCGGGCGGTTTCACGAAGCGCGCTGTCCGGGACCGGCGAAGAAGTGGGCCCATCCGATCCACAGACCGACGCCGGCGAGGATCACCACCGACTGCCAGATGTAGATGTGGGCATCGTTGAACAAGGCCGGAAAAAAGACGCCGACGTAGAAAAGCGAGACGATGCGCACCATGTTGATCACCTGAATCGCGAGCAGCCCGCCGATGACGCCGATCACCTTGGCCGGCCATTTCGCGGGGAAGGCGAGAACTCCCGACACGAAGATGAGGCTGGTGATCAGCCCGTTGCAGCCATTGAAGATCTCCACGGCAAACCGTGGCGAGCTCACGATGCACCCGGAAACCGTCGCCGATTCGCCGAAGAGCCGGAGAATCGCGCCGGAGACGCGTGCGATGAGGGCGGTGTAGGGGACAACCACCGCGTCGTTGACCGACCGCAAAGCGACCACCGTGAAACTCAAACCGAGAATTATCAGAAAAAGGAACAGAAACCGGGTGTCCGGCCGCCGCCAGAGGTCGCGGAGGTTCATCGAATCTGGCCTTGGCGGTCGCCGGCGACCGCGGGGGGGGTGATCGAAAACCCGTGCCTCAACGGGCGAGCCCTCCCAGGGCCTGGTGAAGCTGCCGGGCGTCGCCGAACCGGTGCAGGGGGTCCTTTTCCATGCACTTCAGGATAACCCGGGCGAGGTCCGGGTCGAGATCCGGCGCCAGATCCAACGGATCCGGCGGGGCCGTGTTGAGGTGGGCATCGATGACGTCGCCCTTGAAAAACGGCGGCCGACCTGTCGCAAGGTGAAAGGCGGTTGCGCCGAACGCATACACGTCGGTGGCCGGAGTGGGGGCCTCGCCGCGAATCTGCTCTGGCGCCATGTAGAGCGGCGTTCCGCACACCGTGGCGAGGTTGCCGTCACTGCTTTCGAGACGGGCGGCGATGCCGAAGTCGAGGATCTTGACGTCGTTGCCCGGGGTGAGGAGGATGTTGCCCGGTTTGAGGTCGCGGTGGATGACGTGATGGTCGTGGGCATAGGCGACGGCGTCGGCGACCCGCTGCAGGATCGGCAGCAGGAGGTTGTAGATTCTCACGGGATCGCTCTTGAGCACCTTGTCGAGGGGTTCACCGGGCACGTACTCCATGGCGATGAAGTAACCGTCGAATCCGGTCTCGAAATCGTGGATGATCACGATGCCCGGATGGTTGAGCGTGGCTGCCGCCCTGGCTTCCTGACCGAGTCGGGCGGCCTCCTCGTCGGAGGTCGTCCGCAGCACCTTGATGGCGACATCCCGCTCGAGGCGGGTGTCGCGCGCTTTGTAGACGACGCCCATCCCGCCGCGACCGAGTTCGGTCAGGATTTCGAAGCGGTGCTGCGCAGTGCGCGACGAACCGCCGGCTCCGCCCCGGCTGCCGACCGCGGAACCCAGAGCCGCGCGGTCGCCCTGGTCGGTGTTGATCTGCATACGGAGGCGTCGCGCCGGTTCGCAGGAAAAATCAAAGGCGAGGATCCGCTCCGACTGGGCGAGAGCTGCGTCCCTCTCACCGGCGGCATAGAGCTCCTCGGCGAGCGCGATCGCCGGACCCAGGCGCTGCGGCTGGAGCGCAACTCCGACCACCGCCCGCTGCAGACAGGCGATGGCGGCCTCGTGCGAGCGGTTCGCCTTGGCCCACTCCGAGAGGTCGAGGATGACCCGGGGGATATCGGGAATCGGCCCTGGGTGGTTTTGCAGCACCTCGAGCGCGTCGCCAAAGAGACCGGCCCGGTGGAGTTCGGTCAGGGCGTCCTGCAGATACCCGAGACGAGCCATACAGTGGGCGGTGCGGTCGACAGCGCCGAGGCCGCGGTAGAGCTGGAGGGCGCGTTCGTCTTCGCCTGCACGCTCGGCGCATCGGGCGGCGCTTTCCACGTCGCCGCCGAGCTCGTACATGTCGCTGGCCTCTCCCCAGCGGTTGAGCCGTTCGAGAATCGGAGCCGCCGTGGTCCACAACCGGGCGTTGATGGCGAGGTCCGCAGCTTCCGCCTCTTCGTTGCGTGCGACGAGTTTGTTCACCGCGTCCTCGGCCCGACCTGAGGCGCCGATAACCGCCACCATCTCCTGCCGCATCCCGAGCTCGGCGAGGAGCTGAATCAGCGTCTCCTCTTCACGTTCGATCCTGTCCTCGAGCCGGAGAATCTCCTCCGGCGTGGTGCCGCGGTTCCTCGCCGATGCCAGCTGTTCCCGCAGCTTTTCGAGCTGGCGAATCCGCAGCCTGGCCGCTTCATGATGGTGGCCCGCGTCGGATTCCGCGATGACGGCGTCGTGCATGTCCCCGGACTTCAGGAAGATCTCGGCCGCCCGGGCGTGCTCGCCGGCCGCCCGCCACGCATGGGCGGCGGCGTGCCAGTTGCCTTCCACTTCGTGAAGACGTGCCAGCGCCCGGTGGTCGCCCCTGGTTTCGACGGCGCGGCGCGCCGCCGGCAAGGCGGGATGCGATGACGTGAAGCGCCCCTCGTCGAGCGCGATGACCGCCGCACCGGCCGCCCTCTTCGCCTCTCCCGCCCGCATCCAGATTTCGACCGCCTCTTCATAGCGCCCTCGGCTGGTCAGCCACTCGGCGAATTCGCGGTCGCATTTCTGCGCCGACGCAATGTTGCCGCAGCGTCTGAAGATGCGCGACGCCTCTCCGAGATGGTGGCCGCCCGCGCGACGCAGGAACTCGGCGGCGTCATCCTCGCGACCGAGCTGCAACGCGACCTTGGCGGCCTCGTTCCACGCCCGCACTTTCTGAAGGAGCGAGTACGCGCCCTTGAGATCCCCCTCCTGGAGGCGCATTTCGGCTGCTCCCCGAAGATCGCCGCGGGCGATAAGTGTTCTCACCAGCCGCTGCTGCGGTGTGGCCGTCAGAAAAATCCGGATCAGCCCCCACACGATCAGCCCGCCGGCAACCGCATTGGCAAACACCAGCACGCTCGGGTGCGACACCAGCCCGGTCAGGGGAGTGGTGGGCAGGGCAGCGAACTCGAAACGGTCCGCCACCCACGAGAAATTGAACACCGCGGCCGTCACCAGACCTGCGGCGAACAGGGCGATCGACGTCCTGGTGCGGGTGGGCACGGCCACCAGGAGGAGCGGGAGGCAGAAAACCGGGTCCATAACGGCCATTTTATCCCGGACTCCGGTGAGCCCACCTCGCGGGGCGGCTGCGGTGGAGGCCCCGACCCGTAGTTGAAATATTATGAGAACTCGCTCATATTTTGGAGAAGCCGGGGAGCCGCCACGGGTGGCGCCGGTGCTGGAGGCCATGTGGCGGTCGATTATTACAACATTCTCGGGATCGATCGCGGGGCGGATGCCGCCGAGATCAAGAAGGCGTATCGCAAGCTGGCGCGGAAGTTCCACCCGGATGTCAACCCGGACAACCCGGACGCCGAAACGAAGTTCAAGGAGATCCAGGAAGCCTACTCGGTGCTGTCGGACACGGACAAACGAAAGCAGTACGACACCTTCGGCCGCGTCGACGGCGGCGCTGACGCGGGGTTTGACCCGTTCCGCCGGGCGAGTTCCTCCTGGCAGGATGCGGGCGGTTTTCGGGTCGACTTCGGTGATGCCGGAGCAGGGCGGGGTGGGTTCCAGGACCTGGGAGACCTTTTCGGAGACCTCTTCGGCGCCCGCCGCGCGGGCCAGGGCCGACGGCGCCCGAGGAAGGGCGGCGACCACGAGCTGGAGGTCGAAATCGGCTTTGCCGACGCGATCCGCGGCACCAGCGTGACGATCCCGGTGCAACGACAGGTCCGATGCACTGCATGCAGCGGCAACGGCAACACCGGGGGCCAGGTCTGCCCGAGCTGCCATGGTTCCGGGATTCTCGTGTCCACCGAGCGGCTGCGGGTCAAGATCCCGGAGGGTGTCGCGGACGGCCAGCGCGTGCGAGTGGCGGGCAAGGGCGCCGAGGGTCAGGAAGGCGGCTCTCCGGGCGATCTTTTTGTGCGGGCGAAGGTTCGCAGCGACCGTTTTTTCAAGCGGGAGGGGGACAACATCCTCACCACGATCCCGGTGACCTTTTCCGAAGCCTACAAGGGCTGTGAGATCGAGGTCGGGACCGTGCACGGGCCGGTGCGGGCGAAAGTGCCGCCCGGGACCAACTCGGGGCGCACCTTCCGGCTCCGCGGCAAGGGAGTCCGCAACACCAGGACGCGCGCGTACGGCGATCACCTCTACACGGTGCAGATCGTGGTCCCGAAGGTGATGTCGCCGGCCGGTGAAAAGGCGGCGCGAGCGGTGGCCGATCTCTATCAGAACAACCCGCGGGAGGAGCTGCCCACCGGCCTCTGATGTAGCTGTCAGCCATTAGCTGTAAGCTGTTAGCAACAAAAGCTTTGCCCGACCTGAGAGCTAACAGCTAACCGCTAACGGCTGGCCCTGCTACGCAGGGCCTTGCCAGATGCCGAGCTTGCGCATCTTCTCGACCCGACGCATGAAGAGCTTCTTCTTCATGCCCCGCAGGTGGTGCGTCAGCAACACGCCGTTCAGGTGATCGACCTCGTGGCACACCGCCTGCGCCAGGAGCCCGTCGGCCTCGATCTCCCGCCACTCGCCGCTCTGGTCCTGGGCGCGGACGGTGAGCGCCGTCGGGCGTTGGATGGTCGTGAAGAGGCCGGGAAAAGAGAGGCATCCCTCCTCGAGGGTGGCGCGACCCTGGCGGTGGGTGATTTCGGGGTTGGCCAGGACGATGCGGTCACCCGGGTCGCGTCCCACTGACAGGTCGATGGTCGCCAACCGCAGGTTGGCCCCGATCTGCGGTGCGGCGACCCCGAGACCCGGCGCTTTCCACCCGGTCTCGAACAGGTCCTGGATCAGCGACTGCAAGGCGTCTCCGAAATCCTCGACGGGAAGGTTGGCGGCCTCCAGACGGGGATCGCCGAACACCAGGATGTTGCGAACCGTCATGACCCGTCCGGCTCTCCGTTCTCCGATCCATGGCGATCCCGGAGACGTCGAATCACCGCCTCCACAGTCTGCTCGGCGCGGCGCTGATAGAAGGACTCGAGAGTCGTCCGTGCCTCGGGGTGGTTTTTGACGATGGCGTCGAAACTGGCGCGGTCGAGCTCGATGGCGGTGACGTTGGTGTGGGCGGTGATGGTCGCCGTCCGCGGCCTCCCTGTCAGCAACGAGACCTCGCCGAAGAAATCTCCGAGGCCGAGCTCCGCCAACTGCAGATTGGCCCCGTCCTCGGTCTTGGTGAAGACCTTGACCAGGCCGCTGACGATCAGAAACAGGCTCGAACCCGCCTCGCCTTCGGTCACGATGATGTCGCCCGAGTCGTAGGAGCGCACCTCGGTCGAGGCGAGGACCTCGATCAGCGCTTCCCTCTTGAACGAGGCGAACAGCGAGGACGCCGCCAGTTCCTTGAGATCCTGTGCGTTATCGGACGCCTGCTCGCTGAGGGCGGCCCCGGCCTTGCGTCGCCGACGGTCCGCCGTCTTCGAATTCCGGTCGTCCTCGATCAGCTGTGCCAGCTGGGAGTGCACGTCCTGTTCGGGATCGAGCCGGAGGATCTTCTTGTAGACGGCGATGGCACGGGCGTAGAACCCGTCGAGAGCCTGGCCCTCGGCGATGTTGTGAAGGATGAAGATCGCGCGCTTGCGGTCCCCGGCAAGTTCGAGAATGTCGGCCTGCCGCAGCCGCAAATTGAGGTTGTCAGGGTTCTTCTTGAGCTCGGATTCGATCGCCATCAAGGCCTTGCCGTAGTCCTTTGCCGCCAGGAATTCATCGAGATGGTCGATGGCAGTGCTTGTCGGTCCAACCTTCATGATGTCGACTCCATCCGTTGTTGCGTCGCCTTCCAGACCTCTGCGATCCGCCGTCTGATTGCATCGGGGTCGCCGGTGACGAGCCGTCGGTCGAGAACCACGGGCCGCCCGTCGACCACCACGTGGCGCACCATCTGCGCGCTGCCGCCGAAGACCATCCTCGACGCCGGGTCGCCTCCGGGCAGCATCGACCACTCCTCCAGGTCAACCACCGTGACATCCGCCGACTTCCCGGGTTCGAGGGTGCCGATCTCGTTCTCGAGGCGGAGAGCCGCGGCACCTTCCCTGGTGGCCATTGCCAGCACCTGCCACGCCCCCAGGGCTGCGGGGCCCCGGCTGATGCCGGGAAGGGTTCCGGCCAGGCTCATCTCGTGGAAGATCGACAACCGGTTGTTGCACGGCGGACCGTCGGCGCCGAGAGCCACGCGGACGCCGGCCCCGAGCAAGCCCGCAACATCGGCGATGCCCGAACCGAGCTTGAGATTGGCTCCGGGGCAGTGGCAGACGGTGGTTTCGCTCTCGGCGAGACACCGGACCTCGTGTGGCAACAGGTGAACGCCGTGGGCGAGGACCACATCCCGGCCGACCAGTCCTCGTGCGGCGAGATAGTCGATGGTGGGAAGACCGGTGATCCGGCGGACCTCCGCCACCTCCGTCCGGTTCTCGCAGGCGTGGGTCTGCAGCAGCCAATCGTGTTTTCTGGCAAGGGCCGCGCACGCCTCGAGCAGTTCCGGCGAACACGACAGGGCGAAGCGCGGCGCCACCGCGTACCGCAACCGGCCCCCGGCCGCACCGTTCCACTTCGAGCCCAGCTCCGCGGCGTCGGCGAGCGAGCGGTCCCGATCCTCCAGGAGCCCCGCAGGGACGTCGTCTCCGATGTCCATGTGGGTCTTGCCGGACACCAGGCGGATGCCGAGCCGTTGGGCGGCCGCGAACACGCGGCCGTGATCGTGAGTGGTCCCGAAATCGAGCGCGGTGGTGGTACCGCCGCACAGCAATTCGGCGATTCCGAGCTCGGCCGCGGTCTCCACGCCGTCCCCATCGAGGGCCGCCTCGTAGGGCCAGGTCCGGTGGTGGAGCCAGTCCAGCAGTTCGAGGCCGTCGGCCTGGTGGCGCAGCAAGGACTGCACGACGTGGACGTGCGCCTGGACGAAACCCGGCAGCACCGCCGCACCGCGGGCGTCGAGAACGACGGTATCGTCGGAAACGGCGGCGGCCCCGCCGACGGACACGATCCGTCCGTCGCGAACGGTGACGTCACCCTCCAACCACTCGTGATCCCGGACCATCGGAATCACCAGGCCGTTTGTGATGACGATCTCAGGGCTCGATGTGCGGCTCATCATGGTTCGGAGGAGATTGTACCGTTCCCGGGGCGGTCGCCTTTTTTCGATCGAAATCCGCTTTCGTCTGCAGGATCAGCTCCACTGCAGCGTCCACCGAGTCGACCAGAATCGGCAATTCGGCGTCCGTTCGGCTGACATAACCCAGACGAAGGGACTCTTCCTCGATCCAACGCAACAGCCCCCGCCAGTGATTGCCGTACAGGAGGAACGGAATCGGCGGGAGGTGTTTCACCTGGAGCAGCTGCCAGACCATCATGGCTTCGAGGGTCGATCCGATACCCCCGGGGAGGACGATGAAGGCCGACGACAGCCGTACGAAGTGGTGGAGACGCGAAAAAAAGGTGCGGTGCCGGTAGACCCGTTCGACGAAGGGCGAGGCCTCGTCGTCAGTCACCAGGCGGATCGGCAGGTCACCCTCGGCGGGGCCTGAGAGCTTGCCGCGGGAGGCACCCAGATCGACGGCGTGCATCAGCCCGCCGCCGCCGCCGGTGACGATGCCGCAACCGGTTTCGGCGAGGCGCTGGCCGAGCTCGAGGGCCTCGGCCCAGAGAGGGTCGGACTCCAGGATCCGGCCGGAACCGAAGATCGAGACCCGGAAGCGCTCCAGGTTGCGCGGTTGCAGCCGTTCCAGACTCTCGATGGTCTCCCACAGCTGAGCCACCGATCCGTCGATGATCTCGACCAGGTCGACCGCCGCGTCATCGACGCGGCCGTGAATGGGATGCGGGCGGGGTTTCACGGAGTCTCGTCCTCGGAGAACAGCGGCAGGGTCGGCTCGAGCCGCGGCAGCAGATGGTCGATGATGGCCTCGCACCAGGTGCCCCTGGCGGCCGCCGAGAGACGCAGGGGTTTGAGGCCGCGCGCGGCCACCATGCCTTCGAGGAGGGTCTCGATGGTCTCCTGGAACCCGGGGTCCACCGCACGCACCCCGTCGTACGAGGGCCGCTCCGCGATCGGGACGTGAACCAGGAGGTCGTAGGTCGGCATCCAGTGGTCGATGTACAGCTCCCACGCCCGGATGGTTCCCGCCGCGTGCACCAGGTAGCAGTAGTTGTCGAGCACCGAGCGGTCGCAGAGCACCGTGTCCCGGCTCGAGGAGGCCTCGATTTCCCAGGCGACCTGGGTGTGGAGGATCCACTCCTGGGCGGCCACGGTCGTCTCCTGATTGATCGGGAGGGGACAGCGCCGGGCGACCTCGCGCACCATCTCGAGGTCGATGTTGCGGCGTTTGAGGGCCGCCGCGAGCTCGAAGCAGAGGGTCGTCTTGCCGACGCCATGGCTGCCGATCAAAGCGATTTTCATAGGCCGACCATTGTAGACGCAGTCGCGTCAGTTTTGAGTGTTCAGTTTTGAGTTTTGAGTTCACTCACACCCTTCCCAAGAAGCGAAGAGCAGAATACTAAGAACTCAAAACTAAAAAACTCAAAACTAAGAACTGTCCGCTAACGGCCCGCAGGGGCTCCGGTGGGCCGCAGCGCACCCGGCAACTCACCGGCCGCCTCGAGCATGACGGCGTGAATCGCCCGCGCCGAATCGGCTTCCATGAGCCGTGCCAACCGGCTCGGGCTGCGGACGATCCAGGCCAGGCGGGAGAGCCAGCGCAGGTGGAGGGCGTCGTTGCGCAGAGCGAGGAGAAAGAAGATGTTGGTCTTGCCCATATCGGGAGAGCCGAACACCACGCCTTCGGGAGAGCGCCCCATGGCAATGAACTGTTTGGGGAACTTGTCGGCGGCGCGGCGGCGGGCGTGGAGGAACGCGACGCCCTCGGGCACCGCGGTCGGAACCAGGCGTTCGCGTGCGGCCAGCGCCGCCTCCAGCCACCCCTGATCTTCGACCAACCCGAGATTCGTCACGTGCTCCGCCATGGCGTGGATGACCTCGGGCCGGTTTCCGGCCTCGAGCTTCGGAAGGATCTGCTCGACGGTGAAGATCTCCTCCATCGGCGCGTCGATCACCTGGTTGGGGGTGGTGCCCGATGTGGCCACCGATTCCGAAGCCAGCGTGTCCAGGTACTCGTCGAGGAGCGCGCGACGGAATCGCCATTGCCCGCCGATTTTGACACCGGGGATCTTTCCCTCGTGGGCAAGCCGAACCAATGTGCGCTCGGCGAGTTTGAGGTAGTCCGCGGCTTCCTTGGCAGTGAGATACGATTCCATCGGCATCCCCTTCCCGCGACCGAATGCGGTCGTATCTGGCTGAATACTCCTTCCAGAGTGTGATGTCAAGGAATACTCGGCCTCTTGCGTGGTTTGAGTCTGTGTGCTATCACGTACGTCGTCCAAGCATGCGGTTGGAGCCGCGTCACGAGCTTGGGTGAGCGTGGAAGGGCGTTCGGCTCAACCCACCCGGCGGATCGAATCCGGCTCGGCCGGAGGGAACGCCGGGTTTCGGGCCGCCGCCGGTTCACACGACGGCGGCTCGATGCGTAATCGATACTGCCAAAAAACAACGAGGAGGGGCTGAGCATGGATGTGGAAGCCAAGGTCAAGGAAATTATCGTTCAGCAGCTCGGCGTGGACGCCGACAAGGTGACGCTCGAGGCATCGTTTGTCGACGACCTCGGAGCCGATTCGCTCGACGTGGTCGAGCTCGTCATGGCCTTTGAAGAAGAGTTCGGGGTCGAGATCCCGGACGAAGCGGCCGAGAAGATCGGCACCGTCAAGAACGCGGTTGAGTTTCTGAAGCAGAACCTGGACGGCTGATGTCCCGACGCGTGGTGGTCACAGGGGTCGGCCTGGTCTCTCCCCTGGGGATCGGGACCGAGGCGACCTGGAGCGGACTCGTCGCGGGCAGGAGCGGTGTCTCCACCATCACGCGATTCGACACCACCGACTACGCCGTGCACATCGGCGCGGAGGTCAAGGGTTTCGACCCGGAAAACTGGATCGAGCCGAAAGAGGTCAAGAAGTTCGACCTCTTCGTCCATTTCGCGCTGGCGGCGTCGCAGATGGCTCTCGAACACTCCGGTCTCGAGATCACCGACGCCAATGCAACCCGGGTCGGCGTCGTGATCGGGTCCGGGATCGGCGGGTTTCCGTTGATCGAGCGCCAGCGCGACGTTGTCCGTGATCGCGGACCGCGCAAGGTGTCGCCGTTTTTCATACCCGGGGCGATCATCAACATGTGTTCGGGTGTGGTCAGCATCCGGACCGGCGCCAAGGGCCCGAACACCGCGACCTGCACGGCATGTTCGACGTCGGCGCACGCCATCGCGGACGCCCTGCTCTACATCCGCCACGGTTACGCGGACGCGATCCTCGCCGGCGGTTCGGAAGCCGTGATCACCCCTCTGGCAATAGCCGGGTTCGCTTCCATGCGCGCCCTGTCCACCCGCAACGAGGAGCCGGAGCGCGCATCACGGCCGTGGGACAAGGACCGCGACGGGTTCGTGGTGGGTGAGGGTGCGGGGATCGTGATGCTCGAAGAGTTCGAGCACGCCAAACGGCGCGGCGCCCCGATTCTCGCCGAGGTGTTGGGATTCGGCATGACCTCGGACGCCTACCACATTTCGGCGCCCTCCGAGGACGGCGACGGCGCCAAGCGGGTGATCCGCTGCGCCCTCGATGACGCGGGTCTCAACCCGGAAGACGTCGACTACATCAATGCCCACGGTACCTCGACGCCGCAGGGCGACGTCGTCGAGACCCGAGCGGTGAAGGGGGTTTTCGGCGACCACGCAAGAAAGCTGATGGTGTCGTCGACCAAATCGATGACCGGCCACCTCCTGGGGGCGGCCGGGGGCCTCGAGTTCGCGGTCATCGTCCTGTCGCTGGCCAACGGCGTCGTGCCGCCGACCATCAACCTTGACGAACCGGATGCCGAGAACGACCTCGACTACGTGCCTCACACCGCCCGCGATGCGAAGATCAGGGTGGCGCTGACCAACTCCTTCGGCTTCGGCGGCACCAACGCCTGTCTGGCCATCGGCCGGATCGACTGAGTATGGTTGCCGCGGCGACCCTCCAGCCTCCTGCCCGCTGAATTCGCGGCCGGAGGCGCCCATGTCCCCCATCATTCAATCGTGGATTGCGAGAGCCGCGAGGTTCGCGAGCCGGGTCGACCTCTTCAACTTCGGTCGCTGGATGGTGCTCGCCCTCGTGGTGGGCGTGGTGGCCGGCCTCGGCGGGACCCTCCTGACCTGGGGCGTCGGCGGCATCAGCTCGGCTCTGCTCGGCGATGTGGTGGGTTTCCATACGCCGGGTCACGGCGAGGCCGCCGTTCACGATTGGAGCATGCCCGCACGGCCATGGATGCTGTTGGTGGTGCTGCCGTTGGCCGGGCTCCTGGTGGGGTGGATCGTCACCACCTTCGCCCCCGAGGCCGAGGGCCACGGCACCGATGCGGTGATCAACGCCTACCATCGCGGCCGGGCGGTCATCCGCCGCCGGGTGGTGCCGGTCAAACTCATCACCTCGATGCTGACAATCGGGTCCGGAGGTTCGGCGGGTCGCGAGGGACCGGTGGCCCAGGTGGGCGCCGGGTTCGGCTCCTATCTGGCCGACATCCTCCATCTCGGGTATCACGACCGCAGGGTGCTGGTGATCTCGGGCGTGGCGGCCGGCGTCGGCGGCATGTTCCGGGCCCCGCTCGGCGCCGCGCTGTTCGCGGTGGAGGTGCTCTACTCCGACCCCGACTTCGAGTCGGAGGCCCTGATACCGGCCATCATCTCGTCGATCGTCTCCTACATCGTGGTGGCCTCTCTCACCGGGTGGAACTCGATTTTTGAAACCGCCGACATCCGTTTTGCGCGGCCGCACGAACTGCTGGCCTATCTGATCCTGGGAATGGTGGTCGCGGTGGTCGGCGTGATCTACGTCAAGGTCTTCTACGGGATGCGGGACAAGGTCTTCCGGCCCATGCCGATCCCCGCCTGGACCAAACCGGCCGTCGGCGGCCTGCTGCTGGCCCTGCTCGCCATGGCCGTGCCGCAGGTGCTCGGCGGCGGTTACGGGTGGCTGCAGCTGACGCTGGACGAACAACTGCCGTTGAAGGTCCTGCTCCTGCTCGTGCCGGCGAAGATTCTCGCCACCTCGCTCACGATCTCATCGGGCGGTTCGGGCGGCGTCTTCGCCCCGTCGCTGGTCATCGGCGGCGTCACCGGGGCCGTGTTCGCCGACCTCACCCAGCGCGTGGCGCCGCAGTTCGCGCCGCCCACCGCCGCGTGCGTGCTGGTTGGGATGGGCGGGTTCTTCGCCGGGGTCGCCAAGGTGCCCATCGCCTCCCTCATCATGGTCGCCGAGATGAGCGGCTCCTACGGACTGCTGGTGCCCATGATGCTGGTCTCGTCGGTCGCCTATCTCCTGATGCGGGGGGTCAGCATCTACGAGGCGCAGGTCCCGGGCAGGGTCGATTCCCCCGCCCACATCGGCGAGTTCCAGATCGACATCCTCGAGCGGCTGACCGTTCGCGAGGTCATGGACCCGGACCAGAGGATCATCACGGTGCCGCCGGGCGCGTCCTTCGAGACGGTTCTCGATCTGGTCGCCGACACCGATCAGTATGCATTTCCGGTGGTGGATGACAGCGGCGTCGTCGAGGGGATGTTCAGCATCAACGACGTGCGCCGCGTGATGGCGACCCCTGAGGTGTGGCCGCTGCTCGTCGCTTCCGATCTCGGAGTGAGCGCCCGCGGTATCGCCTACCTCGAACCCGATGACGATCTCCACACCGCGGTGCAGCGCTTCACCGCCTTCCGGCGGGAGATCCTGCCGGTTCTGGGGGGCGAGCCGCCGGCGCCCGTGATCGGGCTGCTCCGCCACCACCAGGTGATGGAGACCTACGACCGCGAGATCCACCGCCTCCGCGAAGAAAACGAAGACTGAGCCGGCATCTTTTCCGGCCGCGGGCGGCCGGAAAAGAAGTGTTACACTGTCGCCTGTGAATACCCATTCATTTTCACGACACTATCGAGAAGGAGGCAAGCCGTGAACTGCATCGTGTGCGTGGCCAGCGTTCCAGATACGGCGTCGGTCATCAAGCTGGGTGGCGACGGCAAGAGGATCGACGGGACTGGCATCAAGTGGATCGTGTCGCCGTATGACGAATATGCTCTCGAAGAGGCGTTGCAGATCACCGAGGCCAAGGGCGGCGAGGTCACGGTGGTGACCTACGGCCCGGCCTCGGCCGAGCCGGCGCTGCGCGACTGTCTCGCCCGCGGAGCGCACCAGGCGGTGCACGTCATCGGCGGCGAGAAAACCCTTGGCGACAGCCTCACCATCGCCAAGGTGCTGGCGGGAGTCATCAAGGGCAAGGAGTACGGCCTCATCCTGTGTGGTGTGAAGGGTGTCGGTACCGACTGCGGCCAGGTGGGGCAGATGTTGGCGGAGATACTCGATATTCCGCACGTCGGCGCCGTGATCGAGCTCGAGGTCGGCGACAGCTCGCTGACCGCGGGTCGCGACGTCGAGGGAGGCAGGGAGAAGATCGAGAGCCCGCTGCCCGCGCTCGTCACCTGCCAGAAGGGCCTCAACGAGCCCCGGTACGCGGCGCTCAAGGGCATCATGGCGGCCAAGAAGAAACCGGTCGAAAAGGTCGAGGTGGCGAGCCTCGGCATCGAGGAAGGTGCGGACCCGTTCTACACGGTGACCGCCCTCGAGCTGCCGCCCGAGAAATCGGCTGGAACCATCATCCAGGGCGAGGACAACCCGTCGGCGGCGGCGGCCGAGCTCGTGAAACTTCTTCGCGAAGAAGCGAAGGCGATCTAGGGGGGCGATGATGGCAAATATCCTGGTATTCGTGGAGCAGCGCGGCGGCGAGGTTCGCAAGGCCTCGCTGCAGGCGATCTCGGAAGCCAAGCGCCAGAAAGCGGCAGTGAGCGCGGTGCTGCCCGGCTCGGGCATTGCCGGCGCCGCGGCCGGGCTCGGCGCCTGGGGGGCCGACACGATCTATGTCGCCGATGACGCCAATCTCGGGTTGTACTCGGCCGAAGGTTATGCCGAAGTGGTTGCGAAGGCGGTGGAAAAGGCGCAGCCTTCGGCGATCTTCTTCGCCGGCACCGCGATGGGCAGGGACCTCGCGCCGCGAGTGGCCGCACGGCTCGGCGTCGGCGCCCTCGCCGACGTCGTCGGGCTCACCCTCGACGGTGAGGCTTTCAGCGCCCGGCGGCCGGTCTACTCAGGCAAAGCGTTCGCCACCGCCACCACCGCCGGCAAGACCCCGCAGGTCATCAGCCTGCGGCCGAACGTCTTTGCGGCCGAGGAACTCGGCGGCGCAGGTGCGGTGGTTGCCCTCGACGGTCTCACTCTCTCCATCCGCGCCCTGGTCAAGGAACTGGCGGCGGCCGGCGGCGGTGAGCTCGATGTTGCCGAGGCCGACATCATCGTCTCCGGCGGCCGCGGCATCAAGGGCCCCGAGAACTTCGCCCTCATCAAGTCGCTGGCGGACGCCCTCGGCGGCGCGGTCGGCGCCTCGCGCGCCGCGGTGGATGCCGGGTGGATCAGCCACTCCCACCAGGTCGGCCAGACCGGCAAGGTGGTGAGCCCCTCGCTCTACATCGCGTGCGGCATCTCCGGCGCCATCCAGCACCTCGCCGGCATGAGCTCGTCGAAGATCATCGTCGCCATCAACAAGGACCCGGACGCGCCGATCTTCAAGATCGCCGACTACGGCGTTGTGGGCGACCTGTTCACAGTGATCCCGCCGATGGTGGACGCGATCAAGGCTCTGTAGGGCGAACCGGTTTAGATCACTCGAACGGCGGGCTGCGGCCCGCCGTTCTATTCATGTCCGTTTCCGATCGGCGCCCGCCCGCCGCGGGCAGGGCCCGCGGCTCCGGTCGCTCACGTCGGGTCCTCGGAATGCGAGCATTCCTCGAACCCGCCGGAAGCGACCGGGCGCGCCAGGGGCGCGCGGGGCGGGCTTGGGCTGAGGGTACGGCGCGCTCCGAAAGTGTCCCGCCCCCGCCCCCCGCCCACCCGCCCTCGGAAAACCAGGCGGGTCGGACCCGTCCTGGTTTTCCGAGGGGTGGGAGTGTTTTTTTGACTGTCGACTGGAAGCGATGTCCCAGCTGATCGACTATTCGATCGGTAGCGCCAGCACGACGCGGCCGTCCTGGCGGCCGCGGTCGACGACCGAGGCGTAGATGGCGAGAGGGCCGTCGATGTCGATGCGGAGATCGAAGAGCTCGGGTTCGCCGCAGGTGGCGGCATCGGACGCGGGGGCGCGGATGGCGATCTGCTGCCAGGACATGGGCGGCACCGTCAAGCTCTGCGGGAAGTCGGGGTTCGAGGGGTCGGCGCTGTCGCCGGCGAGATCGATCGTGACGTTCACCTCGACGTCGTAGGGGTTGGCGAAGCCGACAGAGGTGTCGAAGGTCCTTGGGCCGCAGCGGTCGGGGTTCCAGACGAGGGCGGGCAGAAGGTGGGCGCCCGCCTGCGGCAGCTCGTCGAGGGGAATTCCCGGGACCTCGGTGCCGAACCCGGTCAGGAACGGGCAGCACGAGGCGATGGCCTCGGGGTCGTGATTGACCATCCGCGACGAGACGACCATCTCCTTGCTGACCTCGAAGACATAGGCGCCCACGGCTTCCTGCGCCTCGCACAGATCGGAACCCATCGCGTACCGAGCGCTGCTGTGTTCGTCGAGGTGCAGCGTCCACGGCCCCGTCCACTCACAGCTCATCCAGGCGTCCGGCGGTACAGTGTATCCGGGGAGGATGTACCCCATCCTGGCCGTCCCGCGGGCCGAGGTCGGGTTGGTGAAGTAGACCTCCGAGGTCCACAGGTTCCCGCCGAACCCGGGAAGCCCGTAGGCCACCGCCGGCACGACAACGAGCTCGGTTTCCTGAGCGTGGACCACGGTGGGCACGAAAAGCGCGGCGACCACGATCAGAATGACAGGCCAACGCATGATGCCTCCTCGGAGGGAATGATCATAACAGCCATGACGGGCCGGGAGCCAGGCACCTCTGCCGCACGCAGTCCCACCCGCTCTGAGGACTCGGGTGCTGATTGTCGGTGGGGGGTCGGGTGGCAAATCCGAAATCCGAAATCCGAAATCCGAAATTTCCAGGGGAGGGAGGGCGGGAATCAAATTCCAAATTCCAAATTCAAAACTCAGAATTCCTAATTCCGAACTCCCCCCATCGTCCACCCCTCGAGGGCGGCGGCGAAGCGCTCGCGTTCGTCCTGCCACTGGCGATAGCTCCACCCCAGCTCGCGGCGCAGGATGGGCCGCAGGAAGGGGACGAGGTCGCGGGCGGTGTCGGGCTCCCACATGCCGAGCCGCACCCGGCGCAGGAGCAGGTCCTCGAGGTGGAGGACGGCACCCCACCGGCAGTGGGCCCGCACCTCGGCGGCCGAGAGGTCGAGCCCGGGCCGCAGGGGACGGAGCTCGGATTTTCCCCGCGCGAGCTCGGTCGCGATCCAGGCCGTCGAACCGAGCCTGCGCGCCAGACCGTCGGCCACCGCGGCTTCGAGACCGAGGGCGATATGGAGACGACGCCCGAGATCGCGCGGCGCCAGGCCGCCGAGTGGCGTGCCCTTGGTCATGCAGCGCCCCACCTGGCGGGTCACCTCCTCCGGAAGCAGCTCCATCGCGGAGTCCACCGCGGCCTCGGCGGTGGAGCGCCAGGTGGTGAGCTTGCCGCCGGACACCGAGAGGATGCCGTTTTCCTCCCAGATGTCCTCCTCGCGGCTCGCCTCCGAGGGGTCGTCGGCGTGGATGTCGAGGATCGGCCGCAGACCGGCGAAGGTCCCGCGCACCGCGGCGGCGTCGATGCCGCGGGTGGGGAAGGCGGTCTGGGCCGCGCGCAGCAGGTAGCCGACCTCGTCGGCGGTGGGTCGGGGGTCGTCGAGGGTACCGTCGTAGAAGTGGTCGGTGGTGCCGAGCAGCACGCCCTCGGGGTGGGGCACGAGGAAAACGGGGCGGCCGTCGTCCGGCGAGGGCAGCGACACCGCGACGGTGATCGGGACCGTCGCCGAGGGCAGGATCAGGTGGATACCGCGCGATGGGCGGACCCGGCGTCCCTTGAGCCCCAGCCGCTCCCGCACCGCGTCGGTCCACACGCCGCCGGCGTTGACGATCAGGCGCGCTGCGACGCGGTGGCTCTTTCCGCTCTCGAGATCACGCACCACCAACCCGGAGGCGCGGCCCTTCCCGTCACGGGTAGCGGTCAGGGCTTCGCAGCGGGTCAGCACCGCGGCCCCGTAGGCGTGGGCGGTGGCCGCGACTGCCAGGGTCAGGCGCGCGTCGTCGGCCACGGCGTCGGTGTAGGCGAGGACCCGGTCGAGACCGTCGGTCGGCAGGTCCGGCGCGAGCTCGGCGAGCCGGTCGAGATCGATCTGGGTGTGCTTCTCGGGTCGGGCGGTGAGGTGGTCGTACATCCACAGACCGAGATCCACCTGCCAGCCGGGCGTGCGGTCACCGTGCGAGGCCGGGTACAGGAAGCGGATCGGGTACACCAGGTGCGGGTCGAGGGCGAGCATGCGGTCGCGCTCGCGGCACGCCAGGCGGGTGATCCGGAACTGCATCTGTTTGAGATAGCGGAGCCCGCCGTGGATCAGCTTCGATGACCGCGACGAGGTGCCCGACGCGACGTCGCCCTTGTCGATCAGGAGCACGTCGAGGCCGCGCTGCGCCGCGTCCAGACAGATGCCGCACCCGGTGATGCCGCCGCCGATCACCACCAGGTCGAACCCGTTGCCGAGCCGATCGAGCGATGCCGCGCGCCACTGCGGGTGAAACACTCACCTCTCCAAACGGTCGGCCGGGTCGAGCAGCACGTGCGGGTTGAGGATGCCGGCCGGGTCGAGGTGCCCGGCGACCGCGGCGAGCGTTGCGGCGCCGTCGCCGCCGATCTCGCGTTCGAGCCACGGCGCGTGCCACTGGCCGATACCGTGGTGGTGGCTGAGGGTCGCGCCGCCGGCGATCAGGGCCTCGGTGGCGGCGCGCTTGATCCGGGCCCAGCGGGCGATGGTCTGCTCGGGGTCGGCGGCCGCGCGGAAGAAGAAGGTGAAGTAGAGCGAGGCACCGTCGCGGTAGGGGTGGGAGACGTGGCACAGCACCGCCACCCGCTCGTCGTCGCCGGCCAGCGCTCCCTCGAGGGCGGACGTGACGCGGCTGCGGAGGTCGGCGACCGCCGACCACGGCGCCGCGGTTTCCAGGGTGTCGGTGGCGAAGCCGAGATCGAGCAGCGACTCGCGCAGATAGGGGTGGCGGAAACGGTCGCGCAGCCAGTGCCGCCCCGGCCGCCGGCCGAGCGACACGCCGCGGCGGGAGGCGACGACGTCGAGGGCCGAGGCCAGGGTGTCGTCCACCCGGTCGCGGTCGCCCGCGGCGCCGATCAGCATGAGGCAGCCGTCGCCGCCGATGCCGCGAAGGGCGAGATAGCGGTCGATCAACGGCGCCAGCCGGTTCCGTCCGAGGCCGACCGCCATCGCGACCTGGGTTTCGGCGGCGTCGGAGAGCCGCACCATGGTCAGCGGGGTTTCCCGCCACACCAGCTCGCGCACCACCTCGAGGCCGCGTTCGATGTCCGGCACCAGGGCGCCGACGACCTCGGTGACAGGCGGACGCGGGCGGACCCGCAGGGTCACCTCGGTGATCACGCCGAAGCGGCCCTCGCTCCCCATCACCAGGTGTTTGAGGTCGGGACCGGCGGCCGAAGCCGGCCCGGCCGATAGGCGAAGCCGGCCCGCCGGCGCCCGCATCTCGAGCCCCGCCACCATGTCCTCGATGCGGCCGTAGGCGAGCGATTCCTGGCCCGAGGAGCGGGTGGCGACCCAGCCGCCCACCGTCGCCAGCTCCCAGGACTGCGGGTAGTGGCCGAGGGTGAGGCCGTGGGCGGCCAGCTCCGACTCGACCCGCGGGCCGCGGGTGCCAGGGCCGAACACGGCATGCCCCGAGACCGGGTCGACCGCGGTGCAGCCGCTGAGCCGCTCGAGATCGAGAGTGAGCAGGGGCGCGTCGCCGCGAAGGACGTTGACGCCGCCTGTGACCGAGGTGCCGCCGCCCCAGGGGATGACGCGGATCGAACGCTCGGCACAGACTGACAGCACGGCCGCCACCTCGTCGGCGGTGGCCGGCCTGCACACGGCGTCGGGGAGGGCCGGCACGGCGCCCATGCGGACCCTGAGGACGTCTGCGAGCCCCTGGCCGCGGGCGTGGCCGAGGCGGTCGAAGGGATCGGTGGAAACATCGGCCGGTAGAACGCCGAGATCTTCGGCGTCGATGTCGGGAGGGTCGGCGGCCGTCGCCGGCACCGGGTGGGCAGCGAGGCCGATGCGCGCGGCCAGCCATTCGAGGAGCTGCCGTGACGGCGGCAGGCTCTGTCCCTCGAACCCCCAACCGCCGAGCCGTCGGATCGTCGACGTCATCGCGGCCCAGTATACGGTTTTCGGCGGATCGGGTACGGTACGATCGAAGCGTCGGCGCAGTCCTGGAGCGGCGGCCGACGAGAGAGAGGAAACGGCGTCGTGACTGCAAGGACCATCGAGCTCGAGGCGGGCACGTTTACCGCCAGACCCTACCGCCCCGAAGACGAGCGGGCGGTGCTCGATCTGTGGCAGCTCGCTTTCGGCAGGTCGCTTGACCCCGACCTTTGGCGGTGGAAGTACGTCGACAACCCATTCGGGATGCGGGTCCTGGTGTGTTTCGACGCGGGCGGCGAGATCGCGGTCGTGATGTACAGCGGCGTCCCGTACCGTGCCCGCTGGAACGGCCGCGCGGTGGAGATTGTCCAGCTCATGGACATCATGAGCCACCCCGATGTTCGCAAGACGGGTCTCTTCATCAAGGCGGCGGAGGTCTTCTTCGAGCTCTTCGCCGGCGGCGACTCGGTGCTCTACTACGGCATCCCCGGCCGCTACCACTTCGACATCGGCGCCAAGTACCTCCACTACAGCGAGCTTCCGAGCGGCGTCGCCTACCTGCGCGGGCCGACCCGGGAGCTGGCCCGCCCCGGCGGGTTCCTGAGCCACTCGGTACGCCTCATCAACCGTCCTTCGAAGGAGCTCGACCGGGTCTGGACGGGGGTCGCCGGCCACTACCCGCTGGCGGCGGTGCGGGACGCCGCCTTCGTCGACTGGCGGTTCTTCCGCAACCCCCAGCGGGAGTACCGGGTGTACATCGTCCACTCCGGTATCACCCGCCGTCCTCGAGGCTACGCGGTGGTCGGCGTCGACGGGGGCACGGCTCGGCTGGTGGACGTCGTGACGCCGCCCGACCGGGGTGTGATCGCCGCCCTCTCCGGTCGTTTGGCCGCGGACCTCGCGGCCCGCGACGTCGACCACATCGAGACCTGGCTGCCGGGGGGGCATTTCCTGACCTCAGGCCTGCTCGAGGCCGGCTGGACCCGCGAGAGCGAACCCCTCGGCATCGTGCCCACCGCGCGGTCGTTCGACCCTGAACTCACGATCCCCTGGGTTTCGGAGAACTTCTTCTACACCATGGCCGATTCGGATCTTCAGTGAGGACCGCGTGACCAGCCCCGAACGCCTCACCGCCTACCACGAAGCCGGTCACGCGCTGGCGTCGGAGCTCTACGGCGAGGTCCTGACGCGGGTCGAAATCGTCGGCGACACCGAGCACGCCGGCACCACCGAGACCCTGCGTTTTGCCACGGACCTCGATGAAGGAAGGGGAAACCGGGCGAGCCTCGAAGTGGTCGAAAACCAGCTGCGGTGCGTGCTCGCCGGTACCGTCGCCGAGGCGATGGTCTCGGGACGCGGGGGCTGGGACGAGACCAGCGAGGACCTCGACGCGGCGGTTCGCCTCGCCATGAAGCTGGTCGACGACTGCGAGGACGTGCTGCCGCTGCTCGAGGACGTGCGGGAGGATCTTGAACGGGTGCTGCGCGAGCACTGGACGGCGGTCGAGAGCCTCGCCGACGAACTCATGCACCACAAGAGCCTGTCGGGCGCCGAGGTGCGGAGGATTCTCGACCTCACTGCACCGGGTTGAGTGGGCCTGGCAGGTTGTCGCCGTCCCTGCGGGCGGTCGGTTCGAAGATCCAGACCACACACTGCCCCTCGGATTCGCAGTAACACGACCCGGTCCAACGGGGGCTCACGATCTCATCAACAGTGTCGGCCAGACGGCGGCTGTAGAAGACCAGAAGGACGGTCGCCGGGTCGAGGCGATCGGCATCGGAGGCGAGCCTGGTCGGGGTGGTCCAGCTGTGGCGGGCGGCGAGCACCGGATACGGGCCGAGCGCGACCAGGCGATTGGGGTCGATCTGGTAAGCGATCTCGACGACGGGCGACCCGGGGTGTTCCTGGAGGGCGCGAACCGTCGACGTGAAGGGAGCGGGCGGCAGGCGGAGAGGAACGACTGTGGAGAACTGGCGCCAGTTGGCGACAACGATCAGCGCGACGGTCGACAGCATTGCCGCCGTCACGGTTCGCGGTGACAGCTCCAGCCGGACCTCGAAGATGTCGGCGAGGACGGTCGCACCGCGTGCCGCCAGGAGGGCTGCAGCGGGAAGGACAAAGAGAAGGCGGGTGAGGCTCGGCGAGGTGAGAGGGTTGGTGACGGCGACGGCAAGGGTGCCGAGGACGAACCACAGCAGCAGGAAGCGGTCCAGGGGCGAACGTCGGAAGGCGAAGACGGCGGCGCCGCCGCCGATGGCGGCGAGGGCGCCCGCGAAGGGATCGAGCAGCGACGCGGCCACGTGGTGGTCGAACCACCGGCTGTTGTGCCAGAAGACGCCGGCGCTGCCGGCCCACCCCGCGACCCAGCTTCTGTCGGCGCCGAAACCGAGCGCGTGGCTCGCCCTCAGGTTTTCGATCAGCGGCGTCTGGTTCGCAGTCAGGATCGGCAGGGTCGTGCAGACCAGGCCGCCGATCACGACGGCAGCGGCGGTGAAGCGCCCGCGTGGACCCGGCGACAGCAACCCGGGAGCAAAGAACACCGCCAGCACGAGCCAGAATATTGTTGTCGCCAGGAAGGTGTAGAGGCAGAGGCCTGTCAGACAACCGAGGATGAAGAGGCGGGTCGCCGACGGCCGCGAGGCGATCACGGTCAACCAGAGGACGATCAGCAGCGGCGGGACCAGCGTGTGGAGGTTGTTGTAGCCGATGTGGCAGAACGCGAGGGTGTAGGCGGAACACCCGACGACGAGACCGGCAACAACGCCGGGCAGGCGACCCGAGGTCCCGCCACCCTCGCCGGGTGGGGCGGTCACGCGGACGACGATCAGGTAGGCGAGGGCTGCCGCGACCACCGCCACCGCGACTTCGGCCAGACGCCAGCCGGTGACATTTTCCCCGAACATCCGAAGGAACAGCGACTGGTAGAGAGAGTCGGCCTCCGGATTTTTCGAGTGGGCGAACGACAGGTTGAAGATGTCGGCCGGGGGGCCACTGAGGAGGTCCCTGGCCTTTTCGAAGAAGGAGACCTCGTCCCCGATCCACGAGTAGTACCAGTGGCCGATGCGGCGGGTGGCCGTCCATCCGACCGTCGCCGCCAGAAAGCCGATCCAGAGCAGGTCGGAGCGGCCGAGGGCTGCCGTTTTCGGGGATGTCGGCGGCGAACCGGTGTCGCAAGCCCACAGCCCCGCAGTTGCCAGGCCGAGTACGGAGGCCAGAAGGGGCGGATACCAGGCCGGCCCGACGGCGTGCCGTGCCAGTGTGCAGAGCGCCGCGAGCAGCACCGCCGCGATCGCGAGCAGCGCGATGCCGATAGGCCGCGCCGTGATCGTCACCGCCGGCAGGCAGGCCGGAAAGAACGGGCTCGCAAGGGTCGGGCGGGCGAGGGCGCCGAGAAGCAGGGCGCCGGCGGCGATCAAAGCGAAGGCCGCCGCCGCGGCCGCGCGGTGGTCCCCGAGGGTCGCGAGCCCTCCCTCGGAGTGCTCGGTCACCACCGCGAACGGGTACGGGAGCTGCGCCAGGAACACACCGAGAGCGAGGGCGACGAGGCCGGTGACGGCCCACCGGCGGCGCCGCGCCGGCCCGCCCGGGCCGGAGTGGTCACGACTCATCGTGGCTCCTCCGCCGTTGCGCCGGCTCTCACGGCGGCCAGCAGGTGGCCGACGCCGGCGGCGAAAACAGGTTCAGGCAGGAGCAGGCTGAGCACCAGGAAGCCGCCGCGGCCGAAGCCGAAGAGGTGGCCGGGGTGGACGGCCACGCCCCGTTCCTCGAGCAGGGCCACGCAGAGTTCGTCGTCATCCCTGACCGCCGGCACCTGGAGGACGGCGCTCCACCCGCCGCCGACCGGGAGGACGCGCACCGACTGTTCGGTCTCCGCGAGACGCCGCATCGTGTCGAGGTTTGCGCGGCAGCGGGCGCAGATCTCGGGACGGATCCGTTCGCCCGCCGCCAGCAGGTCCGGGGCTGCGGCCGCGATCGGGGTCGAGACCGAAAGGTAGGCGTCGGCGACGTAGTCGAGCCCTTCGAGGGCGGAGCGGACGGAGCCGTCCGGTCCGCCGGTCACGATCCACGCCAGCTTGACCTGGGGCAGCCCGGCGCACTTCGAAAGCCCGCCGAGGGCGAAGCACAGGCAGTCCTCGACCACGGTGAAACTCCGGTCCGCGCCCGGGCCGCCGTCGAGCGGGAAGCCTAAAAAGACCTCGTCGGCGATCAGCGCCCACCCGCGGTCGCGGCACAGCGACACCAGGCGGTCGGCGTCCGCGGGGTGGACGAACGAACCGGTGGGGTTGTTGGGATGCACCACCACCACGGCGCGAACCCGTTCGGGCGCGTCCTCCAGGTCCGAAAAAACGATACGCCAGCCGGCGTCGGAGTCGAGCCCGTAGGTCAGGGACTCGACCGCGTCGAGCCGCGCCAGGTGGTCGAACAGAGGATACGACGGCGAGGGCACCAGAACGGCGTCGCCGGGGTCGCACAGGAGCTTGAACAGAAAGCTGTAGGCCTCGCTGGTCGAAGCGGTGAGCACGATGCGGTCGGCGTCCACCTCGTGGCCCCAGCGTCGATACTCGGCGGCCACCGCCCGACGGGCGGACAGCGGGCCCCGGGAATCGGGGTGGTAGCTCAGAGCCGATGGGCCGCCAAGAGCGGCGAGCAGGTCGGGTGGGTACGCGAAGCCGCACGCGGTCGGGTTGCTGAGCGTCAGGTCGTAGGGAACGTCGCCGAGGCGCGCCCGCGCAACGGCCGGCCCATTGGGTGTGAGGTCATCGGGGATGCGGCGGGATCGTCTGTCCATCAGTCGATGCTAGTATCTGTCTCCAGAAACGACAAACAAACGACGGGGGGTTTCGATGTCCAAGCGACTTGGGGCTGAGTTTGTAGGTACATTCTGGCTGGTGTTGGGGGGATGTGGCAGCGCGGTACTCGCGGCGGCCTACCCCGATCTGGGAATCGGATTTGTCGGCGTCGCCCTCGCTTTCGGCCTGACGGTGTTGACGATGGCCTTCGCCATCGGCCATATCTCGGGTTGTCACCTCAACCCGGCGGTCTCGATCGGTCTGTGGGCCGGCGGACGGTTCGGGACGAAAGAGCTTCTGCCCTACATCATCGCCCAGGTGTTGGGCGGAATCACCGGCGGCGGGGTACTGTATCTGATTGCGAGCGGCAAGGCCGGATTCAGCGTCGCTGCGGGCTTTGCCTCGAACGGCTTCGGCGTTCACTCGCCCGACGGCTACTCGATGGGTGCGGCGTTTCTGTGCGAGGTCGTGATGACCCTGATGTTTCTGGTGATCATTCTCGGCGCCACCGACGCGAGGGCCCCCAAGGGTTTTGCGCCGATCGCCATCGGGCTCGGTCTGACGCTGATCCACCTCATCAGCATTCCGGTCACCAACACCTCGGTCAACCCGGCGCGCAGCACGGGCGTGGCTGTCTTCGTCGGCGGTTGGGCTGTGGCGCAGCTGTGGATGTTCTGGATCGCGCCGATTTTCGGCGGGGTCCTGGGAGGTCTGGTGTACAGGTGGCTCGGCCGCGAGGACTGATCGGCCGAGGTCTGCTGCCAGTCTGCACCGCTGTAGAATGGCCCCGTGGCTGAACTGACCGCCCCACAGGACGCGGCGCTGACGGGGTCCGGCTGCGAGGTGCGGACGGATCGTCTGACCCGCTGTCTGTACGCCGTGGATGCGTCGATCTATCGGGTCGAGCCGGCGGCGGTGGCGTTCCCCCGCTCGGCCGGCGAGGCCGCCGCCCTGCTCCGTGCAGCGGCCGACAGCGGGGTCGAGGTCACGCCACGGGGGGCGGGCACCGGGCTTGCCGGCGGCGCCATCGGCAGCGGGCTGGTGGTGGACTTCGCACGCCACAACTGCCGCATTGCGCAACTCGACCTCGAGGCCGGAACCGTCCGGGTCGGCGCCGGGGTTGTGCTCGACCGGCTCAACGCGTTTCTCGCACCCCACGGTCTGTGGTTCGGGCCGGATGTCGCGACGTCGTCGCGCGCCACCCTCGGCGGGATGATCGCCAACAACTCCTCGGGGGCGCACGCGCCGGTGTACGGAACGACCGCCGATCATCTGCAGTCGCTCGAGGTGGTTCTGACGGACGGCACCATCGCCACGGTGGGCGGGGGCGAGGATGGCCTCCGAGAGATCCGCGATGCCGCCGACCGGCTGCTTGCGGAGAGTTCGCAGGAGATCGCACGCCGCCTGCCCGCCGGTCTCGTCAAGCGGTGCCCGGGTTACGGTCTCGACCGCGCGCTGCGCGCTCCGGGAGACCTGACCCAGTTGGTCGCGGGCAGCGAGGGGACGCTCGCGGGGATCGTCTCGGCGGTCGTTCGGGTGGTGCCGCGGCCGGCGCGACGCAGCCTGGGCGTGGTCTTCTTCGCCTCGGTGGAGGAGGCTCTGCAGGCGACGGTCGAGCTTGCCGATCTCGAGACGGCGGCAATCGAGCATCTCGATGATGCCGTCTTCGACCAAACCCGGGGGCAGCGGGCGTTCCGCGCGGCGAGGGACCTGCTGCGGCTCGACGAGGAGCCGTGCAGGGCGATCCTCCTGGTCGAGTTCTTCGACGACGACGGTGACCGGTTGGCCGAACTCCTCCGCCGCGGCCTCGGGCTGCGGACGCTGGCGTGCGCGAGCGCGGCGGAAGCGGAGCTGGTGTGGGGCTTGCGGCGTTCCGGGCTGTCGCTGGTGACGAGCCGCAAGGGGCCGGCCAAACCGGTCCCCGGGATCGAGGATGTGTGCGTCATGCCCGAGCGGTTGCCGGAATACGTCGCCGGCCTCCGCCGGATCCTGGAGCCGCTGGGTCTCGAAGCCTCGTTCTACGGTCACGCCGCCTCCGGCGAACTCCACGTGCGGCCTGTCCTCGATCTCCACCGGGCGGACGACATCGCCAAGCTGCGGGTGGTGGCCGACCAGGTATCGGATCTGTGCCGCCGGTTCGGGGGGTCGCTTGCCGCCGAGCACGGTGTCGGCATGGCGCGGGCCGAGTACATGGACGCCCATCTCGGTGCGCAGCTCATGCAGACGAATCGACGCCTCAAGGCCCTTTTCGACCCGAAGGGTGTTTTGAATCCGGGGAAGGTGATCGGTGACGGACGTTACGGCATCGATCGCGACCTTCGCCTCGGCGCGGGTTCGGAGTTGAAACTCCCGTTCGATCAGGCGTTCGCGTGGGTGGGTCGTGACGACGGTTTCGTGTCCAACCTCGAACAGTGCAACGGATGCGGGGGCTGCCGCAAGGAACCGCCGGTCATGTGCCCGACCTTTGTCGCGACCGGGGACGAGGCCCTTTCGACCCGGGGCAGGGCCAACATCATCCGCGCCGCGCTCGAGGGGAGGTTCGACGGCCCCTCGAAGACCGGCGGGGCCGAACTCGACGAGGTCCTCGGCACCTGTCTCGCGTGCAAGGCCTGCGCCACCGAGTGCCCGTCGAACGTGGACATGGCGCGGCTCAAGGCCGAACTGCGGCACGCGCACCACCGCCGGCACGGCGTGCCTCCGGTGGATCGGATGATCGCATCGGCCGACCTCCTGGGCCGCCTCGGGACGCTGGCGCCGGGCCTCGCGAACTGGAGTCTTCGCAACCGCGGTGTTCGCGCCCTTTTGCAGAAGGTCTTCGGGTTTCACGAGGAGGCGCCCATCCCGCCCTTCGCGGTCCGGCGGTTCGACAGCTGGTTCAGAGAGCGGGAGACGACCGGAGGCCGGCGCGGCAGGGTGATCCTGTGGGACGACACCTGGGTGCGGTACCACGAGCCCGGTGTCGGCCGCTCGGCGGTGGAGGTCCTCGAGGCCGCAGGCTATGAGGTGGCGTTGGCGACCGGCCGGAAGTGCTGCGGCCGGCCCGCCGCCAGCCGCGGCCTGCTCGACCGGGTGCGGCGGTCGGCGGAGCACAACCTGCGCCTCCTGGCCGGGTCCAGTGATCCCATCGTCTTTCTCGAGCCCTCGTGTTGGTCGATGTTCCGGGACGAGTATCTCCAGCTGGGTATCGTCGGCGCGGAAGAGGTGGCTGCGCGGTGCGTGCTGTTCGAGGACTTCATCGGAGGTCTTCTCGATCGGGAGCCCGGCGCGTTACCCCTGGTGGCGGATATCGGAGCGGTCGCGGTCCACGCTCACTGCCACGCCAAGGCGCTGTCGGATGCCCACCGCGTCGTCGGTCTGCTCGAGCGCATCCCGGGAGTGGCGCCGCGGTGGCTCGAGACCGGGTGTTGTGGGATGGCGGGCGCCTTCGGGATGCTCGCCGACCACCGCGAGCTGTCGCACCGGGTGGCCCGACCCCTGGTGCGTCTGATCGACGAGCTTCCGGCCGGCGCCAGGGTCGTGGCGTCGGGCACCAGCTGCCGCCACCAGATCGGCGACCTCACCGACGCCCGCCCCCTGCACATCGCCGAACTCCTCGCGCAGAGTCTCTTGAGACCGGCAGAGGTGTCCACAGATCACCCGGATTGACCCGGATTCCCCCGCCCGTCCGATTCAACGCAAAGGCGCAGAGCCACCCGTCCACCCACCCGCGCAAAGACGCAAAGGCGCGATCCCGACGGGAAGGAGGTTGCCCGGAGTGCCCGGCGGTGCCGTCCGGTCGTTCGTGCCGGGACGCGGTCGTCCGAGCCCCGGGATCATTCCTCAAAAGGTCGAAGGCGAAGCCTGCGCTCAGGGAGCGCAGGCCACAGGAGTGGGTCTCGCCTCAGACGCCAGCGTCTGGAGCGAGACCCAACCCTGTGGTCCCTGGCCGTCGTTCGACGGCCAGGACCTCGCCGCGTCTTCGAACGCTTGTGATCGTTGCGCCTTTGCGCCTCTGCGTCTTTGCGTTGAAAACACGGGTCCGGAATCCGGGTCAATCCGGTTGATCTGTGGACAACCTGGACGGGTGAGTGGTGGTCACTTTGACGTTCCGTTGACACCAATCGCGAACCCTGATCGGGCGTCTCTCCACGTTTGTTGGGTTGGAAGGCGCCGGATCGAGGCCGTCCATTGACCCGGCGAACCGCCGAAAACCGGACGCTCCGGCTACAATCGGCGGGACAGCCAACGGGAGGACCGATGCAGATTGCCTATTTCGCGCCGCTCAACCTGGCATGGGAGAGGATGAAACACATCCTGTGGCGCCCCTTCGACCTCGGCAAGTGGGTCGTGCTCGGTTTTTCGGCATGGCTCGCCGGACTCACCGACGGCGCCGGCGGCGGCGGTTGGAAGTGGGTCATGGACAACGACGATTTTGCCAACGGACCGTTCGCCGGTTCGCCCGGAAGCTCGTTGTTCGACTCGAGCGGAGCTCTGGTGTGGATCCCGTTGCTCTTCGTCGTCATCATGGCGGTGGCGGCGATCCTGGTGGCGCTCCTGTGGCTCTCCTCGCGCGCGAAGTTCATCTTCCTCGACAACGTGGTTCACGATCGGGCCGAGATCGTCGAGCCGTGGCACCGCCTGCGGGAGCTCGGCAACTCGCTGTTTCTGTGGCGTCTCGGCTTTCTCGTGTGCTGCGGGCTGGTCGTCATGGTGTTGCTGGTGCTGTTTTTCGCACCGGCGGCGACGCTCTCCTTTTCCGACGCCCTCGCGGGTCTGTCGTACGCGGCCATGACTCTCGGCGTGTTGGTGCTGATCGCCTTCGGGATACTCGCGGCCTTCGTGGCGCTCTTTCTCGAGGGTTTCGTCATCCCGATCATGTACAAGTTCGAGCTCAAGGCCACCGAGGCGTGGAGGTACTTCCTGCCGTGGTTGAAAAACCGGCCGCTGTCGTTCCTCCTCTACGGGCTGTTCGTCGTCGGTCTCGGGATCTGCTTCGTGGTCTTTTTCAGCATGGTCTGCGTGCTCACCTGCTGCGTGGTGGCCCTGCCCTTCGTGGGCACGGTGATCATGCTGCCGATCTGGGTGGCCTACCGCTTGTTCAGCGTCGAGTTCCTGGCCCAGTTCGACCCGGGCTTCGATCTCTTCACTCCCGCGCCGGTTGACGCAACCAACGACTGAGAAACACGTCGGCCGCGACCAGAAGGGCCAGCGCGGTGAGCATGAGGAACCGCAGGGTCGGTTCGCCGACGGCGGTGATCAGGTGGCCGGCGACCCTGCTGACGAAGCGCACATCGGGGTCCTCGGCGGAAGAGACCGCGGCTCGGAGACTGTCGGGCCAGGCACGAGCCGATCGCGAGAGGGTGGCGCCGAAGACCTGTTCGAGAATCCGGTTTTCACGCGCCGCCGCCGTCATCGACCGGCGGTGTTCCCGCGTCCCCTCGGGGTGCTTCTGCGCCGCAGCCAGGCTCCGGTCTCGGGCGAAAACGTGGACCCCGGCCTCGTAGACGAAAGGGTCCTTAGCCGCCGACACCTCACGCACAAACCGGCCATGGCGACCCTGCGACCTGTCGAGCGCCGCCGCCGCCTCGGCGGACCGTGTGCGGTCGAGGTTGGAGAGCACGCCGCGCGATAATCGCGATCGGAAGGCGGTGCGCTCGTCGAGGGCATGCAGGAAACCGTACTCGGCCATCACGTCGTTACCTGCGGCGAGCGGCTCGAGAAACGGCATGGTGCGTGCGAGCGATCCGAGCCGTTGCGGCGTCGCCGCCAGCACCAGGGAGATGAGCGCGATCTGACAGGCCACCAGACGGCACAGCAGTCGTGCGGTCCGGAGTTTCACGGGGGAATCGGTCTTTCGGACCAGACGCCACAGGGCGAGCTGGATGGCGACCGATGCACCGCCGTTGAGCACCAGGTCGCGAAAGTCCCAGTAACGGTCGGGCACCAGCCACTGGATGATCTCGTCCACCGTGCCGACGATGGTTCCGAGCAGAGCGCCGGCCACGAAGACCCCCGGGTCATCGATGTGGGGGCGGAGGGCGCGGTAGAGCAGAACCCCGAGCACGCCGTACTGGACGAAGTGCACCGCCTCCTCGGGCTGTCCCATCAGCAGGCGGGTCCACACCATCAATCCGGCTGCGATTCCACCGAGCCAGGCGATGTCGGCAATCCGCACGCGGAGCCGGCGGCGTCGCACATCCAGCAGTGCGCCGGCCGTCGCGGCCGCCACGATCGCCATCACCGCGAAACCGAGAGCCTCCACGGGCCAGCGGGCCGCAAACGCCTCGCGCAGGGAGCGCACGAAAGGGATCGCCGCGTAGATGACGGCGACCCATGCGGCCACCGCAAGCCATTCCTTCGCGAGCCGTCGACCCATATGGGCATCCTACCCGACGCGACGAGGTCCGTTGTCGGCATTCTCCTCGCGAGCGGCGTTGAGGATTTTTCGATTCTGCGTCTCGATTCCTGGCCATTCCCCGTTCCGGGCCGCATCTTGAAGACCAGACAACTCATCTCAAAGCCTGGCGGCGCTCCGCGGCGATTGCTGACGGAAAAACCGCGGGTACCGGAACGGAGGTCCTGATGACTGCAGCAACCCCGGCCGATGCAACCGTGCTTCGAGGCAGCGTGAAGACTGTGACTCTGCGGGATGGGCGCTCCATTACCGTACGGCGGATGCAGCCCGACGACGTGCAGCGATCGTACGAGTTCTTCTGCGCGTTGCCGGCCGAGGATCGAAAATATCTGCGGGTCGATGTGACCCGGCGCGATCTGGTGGAACGCCGGACCCTGGAGACCGACGAACACAGGGTGGTTCGGATGGTGGCCGAACACGACGGCGACATCGTGGCCGACGGAACGCTCGAACTCGAGGGTCACGGGTGGGGCGACAACGTCGCCGAGGTGCGTCTGATCGTCGCCCGACCCTGGCAGAGGCTCGGCCTCGGGACGGTCATGGCGCGCGAGCTGTTCCACCTCGCGTCGCAGCGCCGGGCCGATCGCATCGTGGCACGACTCATGCGGCCGCAAACCGGCGCCCATCGCATCTTCAAGCGGCTGGGGTTCCACGAGGAGTTTCTGATTCCGGAGCACGTCAGGGACCAGTCGGGCGCCTGGCAGGACCTGATCATCATGAGGTGCCCGCTCGAAAACCTGTGGCGGGAGCTCGAGTCCGAGCTTGCCGCCGGTGATTTTCAGCGGCATCGGTAGGCTTCACGCCTCACGGCTCGCCGCCCGCGGTGCGGGGAAGGGAGGATGACGCCTCC
Organism: Candidatus Sulfomarinibacteraceae bacterium; assembly: GCA_963823345.1. Classification (GTDB taxonomy): domain Bacteria; phylum Acidobacteriota; class Thermoanaerobaculia; order Thermoanaerobaculales; family Sulfomarinibacteraceae; genus Sulfomarinibacter. Next base: position 79,837 of record CAWGLE010000003.1, on the reverse strand, counting down.
CGGCGACGGCGACTCAGTCCCACAGTTTGTTATGCTGAGGGCCGCATTCGGGGAGGCTTGCATGAACGACAAGGGCGAAAAGGGCTCCGGTCTGGGGATTGTCGGCTACGACGCCTATGAGTTCGTGGTCGGTGACATCGACCGCAGCCGCAACTTCTACACCAGGATGATGGACGTGAGCGAGGTGGCGCGGCTCGGCGAACGGGAGGCTGCGTCGCGCGGCGAGGATGCGGTGATCTTCACCGCCGGCAAGGCGCAGTGCATCTGTGTCAGTTCCCGCGAGCGCGGCTCGGCCGCCGACCGTTGGCTCAAACGCCACCCGGACGGGGTGCGGCGGGTCGGATTCCGGGTGCGGAACGTCAAGGCCACGCGAGCCGTCTTGACCGAACGCAATGCCACGTTCTGCAGCGACGTCATCGAGGCAGCCGACGACCAGGGTCGGCCCTACCGGTTCTTCGATATCGCAACCCCGTTGGGGGATGTCCGTTTCCGTTTCGTCGAGCGGGCTTCCGGCGCCCTGCCTCCGGGCTTTCAACGCCTCAACCCGGGCGCCGAAGCCAACGCCAACGGCTTCCAGGTCATCGACCACATCACCTCCAACTTCCTCACCCTCGAACCGCACGTCACCTGGCTGCGCGACGTGATGGGCTTTTCCGAGTACTGGCGGGTCCACTTCCACACCGCCGACGTCAGACCCGGATCCGGTGGGTCCGGTCTCGCTTCGATCGTGATGTGGGACGCGGACTCCGGTATCAAGCTCGCCAACAACGAGCCGGTCACGCCCCAGTACGAGGCCAGCCAGATCTACACCTTCGTCGAGGCCAACCAGGGCCCGGGAGTGCAGCACGTGGCCTTTCACGTCCCGGCCATCTCTTCCGCAGTGGAGAATCTCCGCGGTTCCGGGATCGATTTCCTGGACACCCCCGCGACCTATTACGACATGCTGCCGGAGCGACTGGTGCGCCAAAAGGTCACGAACTTCGACCAGCACGTCGACGAACTCAAGCGGTTGGGGATCCTCGTCGACGGTGCGGACGACCGTTATCTTCTGCAGATTTTCATGGTCGAGGGCGGTCTGTTGTACGACGACAGCAAGGCCGGCCCGTTCTTCTACGAGGTGATTCAGCGCTTCGGGGCGCGCGGCTTCGGTGAGGGTAACTTCCGGGCGTTGTTCGAGTCCATCGAGAGAGATCAACTCCAGCGTCTCGCCGCCCAGCGCCAGCTCGAAGCGGGAGCAGGCTCGTGAGAACGGTATTTCGGATTTCGGATTTCGGATTTCGGATTGTTCCCCCGCCCTCCCACGTATCTGAAAGACGTTGCGATGAAAATCCGAAATCCGAAATCCGAAATCCGAAATCTGGAGTGGGAGGTGCAAGGTGATTCACAGGCTCACTCGTGGCGTGATCCCCGCAAAACCTCATACCGTGTTCGAGGTGAACGGGTCTCTCTGCTACGAGCACTGCTTCACCCGCGCGGGATTCGAGTCCATCTACACGATTCTCTGGCACCGCAGGCCGCCGCACTGGGTCGAGAGCCAGGAGGACCTGGGCCGGCACCCGGGGTGGGCCGAGGGCCGGGCCCTCGCTCCGCTGCGCAGAAGCCACTACGTGGGCAGCCGGCTCGGGCAGGGCGACAGCCCCTTTTTGAGCCGCCGCCTGTTGTTCACCAATTCCGATATCGGGGTCTGGCTGGGTTGCCCCACCGAGAGCGAACCGACGCTGGTGGCCAACGCCGACGGCGATGAGTTGACCTTCGTGCACCAGGGGGCCGGCCGGGTCGAGTGCCCTCTCGGCGTGCTGACCTTCGCCGCCCACGACTACGTCTACGTGCCGCAGGGAATGCCCCACCGCTTTCATCTGGATGCTCCCTCGACACTCCTGACGATGGAGGCGCGGTCGCCGTTGCGGGTGCCCAAACAGTACAGGGCGCCGGAGGGGCAGCTTTCCATGTATGCGCCCTATACCCACCACGATTTTGCCGCTCCCGCGTGGCCCGATGGCGGTCCCGAGAGCCTCCGGGCGCCGCGCCGGCTGATCGTCCAGAACGGCGGCTCGCTGACCGCGTTCGAGCTCTCGAACGACCCCTTTGACGTGGTCGGCTGGGACGGTCAGGTGTGGCCCTTCGTCTTTCCGATCCTCGCCTTCCAGCCCAAGACCGGGCTGGTCCACCTGCCGCCCACCATCCACACCACCTTTGCCGGCGAGGGCTACGTCGTGTGTTCCTTCGTCCCGCGGGTGGTCGATTTCGCCGCCAACGCCATCCCCTGTCCCTACCCCCACTCGTCGCCCGACTGCGACGAGATCCTGTTCTACGTCGAGGGCAACTTCACCTCCCGCAAAGGGGTCGGTCCGAACTCGATGACCCTCCACCCGCGCGGGTTGCCGCACGGGCCGCACCCCGGCACCTACGAGGCGTCCATCGGCACGACCCGGACCGACGAGCTGGCGGTGATGATCGACACTTTCAGACCGCTCCTGCCCACTGCCTTTGCCGGCGCCATCGAGGACCCGGGCTACAACCAGAGTTGGGTGAGGTAGGAATTCGGATTTCGGATTTCGGATTTCGGATTTCCCGCCCGCACCCCCACCGATCATGAGCACCCGGGTGCTCAGGGTGGGTGGGACCGCGTGCGGCGGAGGTGCCTGGCTCCCGGGCCGTCCTACGGCCCGGCGTGCCTGGCATCCTCACGGGGAGTGCGTGCGGAAAGTCGGCGTGCGGCGGAGGTGCCTGGCTCCCGGCCCGTCCGACGGGCCGGCGGCCGGGACGGCTGCCCCACCAACCTTCCAGATATCGTGTGGGGCGCGCGTCCCGCGTACCGGGCGGGTGGGCGGCTCGAGGCCGGGGCGTTTCGGGTATCCTGGCGGCGGCCCTCAGCCGACGGAGGTGGGACAGTGGCTGGAACCGATCTTCCCGGGGCGCTTTCGGACAACGAGATCCTCGCGATCGAGCGGCCGCACGAGAGTTTGATGACCTACTACGCGCTGTCGTCCCTGGCGGCCGGTCCGTTTTTTCCCTTCGTCCTCGTGCCCCTCTACTTCCGCTACCACACCATGCGTTACCGCTTTTCCGAGGAGGGCGTGTCGATGCAGTGGGGTGTTCTCTTCCGCAGGGAAATCAACCTTACCTTCGCCCGCATCCAGGACATCCACCTCACCAGCAACTTCGTCGAGCGGTGGCTGGGTCTGGCACGGATCCAGATCCAGACCGCGAGCGGCAGCTCCAAGGCCGAGATGACGATCGAGGGTGTGCGGGACTTCGGTCCGCTGCGCGATTTTCTCTACTCGCGGATGCGTGGGGCCAGGGGTCTCGGGCAGCCTCCGGCGACAGCCGGGAATTCGCTGACTCGCGACCCCGCGCCCGGCAACCACGGCGAGGTGGCGGCGGCCTTGCGCGAAGCGGTCAACGAACTGCGGGAGATCCGAGTGGCTCTCGAGCGCCGGGCCGGGAGCTCGGACAATGGCTGACGGCCCACTCGAGGGGTTCATCACCCGCGTACTCATGGTGCCGCCGCGTCCTGAACCGCCACTGGGCGGCGCCGGTACCTTGAGAGTGTTCAACGCCGCACCGGGTTTCTACAGGTATCGCCTGTTGGGTTGGGTCATCCGCCAGGCCGGTACGGCGGTTGGTCTCATCGTCGGTCTCGTGTTTCTGGATCGCATCGAGTTCGGGGCGGCCTGGATGTTCACCGGTTTTGCGCGGGTCCTCGAGGTCGTCGGTGTGGCCGGTTTCCTGGCCCAGCTGCCGCTGTCCTTTCTCATGGTCCGTCTCGACTACCGCTACCGCTGGTACATGGTCACCGACACCACGCTGAGGATCCGCGAGGGTCTCCTTGCCGTGCGTGAGCAGACGATGACCTTCGCCAACATCCAGAATCTGTCGATCCGCCAGGGCCCGCTGCAGCGGCTGTTCGGCATTGCCGACCTGCGGGTGCGCACGGCCGGCGGCGGCGAAAGCTCGAAGGGCGGTGAGGAGATCGCCGAGGCCGCGAACATGCACCTCGGGTACTTCCGGGGGGTCGACAATGCGGCCGAGATCCGCGACCTCATCGGCCACCGGATGCGCGGCCAACGAGATGCCGGCCTCGGCGATCCCGACGAGCCGGCACCGGTTGGATTCCACGAGGCGGCGTCGGGGAGCCGGGGCGGCGAGCTGCTTTCGGCAGCGTGCGATCTCCGCGACGAGGCCCGACGGTTGCGAAAAGCGCTCGGCTGAAAGCCCGGAAGGGTGAATTTTCTGCGACGTGGTCGCGAACCGAATGCCCGCCGAACGCGTATGATGTTGTGATGCAGCGGTCGCAACGGCGTCTGACGGTGACGTTGGCGCCCGGAATTCTCGCGTTTCTGATTGCCGCCCTTTCGGTTGCGGACATGTTCCTGCCGCACCCGTACGATGGCGTGATCCTGGAAGCGGACGTGCCGGGAGCGCGGGTCGTGCGCGCCGTGGTCCCCGGATCGGGCTCCGACCGTGCCGGGATTCGGCCGGGCGACGTGATCGTCGGCATCGACCGCACGTTCCTGGATTCGCAGACCCACGCCCAGACGCTCCTCAACCGCCACCGGATCGGGGATTCGGTCTCCTATCTGGTGCGGTCGGGCGGCAGCATCTTCGAGGTCGAGGTCGGGCTCGGGCGGCGGCAGATCGGCGACACCTCCTACCTCTACGCCGCCCTGTTGGGCTTTCTCTTCTTCGGCGTCGGCGCGTTTGTCGTGCTGCGCCAACCGCGCCTGCCCGCGGCGCGGGTGTTCTACACGATGTGCTGCCTCTTCATGCTCTTCCTGGTGTGCCGTCTGCGGCCCGCTTCCTACTCGTGGGTCGACACCTTTGTCCTCAACACCGGGACCATCGCTCTGCTTTTTCTGCCGGCTGCGTTTCTCCACTTCTTCCTGATCTACCCGCGGCCGGTGTGGGAGTGGCGGCGGGACCCCATCGCGCGCGTTCTCGGGTGGGTGTCGCACATCAGCGCCAAGATGCTGCCGATTTATCTGATACCGCCCCTGGTCTACTTTGTCACCTCGGTGTGGGCGCGCAAGACGGACAGTCAGTTGGCGTTGATCAGCGGCGCTCCCATGACCAACTGGTGGGTCATGGTGGGCTACATGGTGCTCGGGCTCGGCGCCCTCGGTCTGAGCGCGCGCTACCTCCCGGATGCCAACCAACGCCGCGGCGCCGGTCTGGTCTTTCTCGGCACGCTGTTCGGGGTGGTCCCGTTCATCGTCCTTGCGGTGGCGTTTCCGTCGTTTTTCAACACCGAGCGGTTCCTGTTCTACGGCGTGGTGCCCCTGATCCTGGTGCCCATCACCTTTGCCTACGCCATCATCCGGTTCGGACTGCTCGACATCCGGGTGATCCTGCGCAAGAGCCTGCTCTACACGGTGACCACGGCGATGGTGACGGCGGTCTACGCTCTCGGTATCGCCTCATTCAATCTGCTGTTTCGCGGCACGCAGCTCGCGGACTCTCCCTACTTTCCCGTCATCTTCGCCCTCGCCATCGTGCTCCTGTTCGAGCCCTTGCGGCAGCGACTGCAGGGCCCGGTCGATCGCTTTTTCTTTGCCGAGCGGCTGCGCCTCCAGCGCGCGATGGTCGAGATGGGGGAGGCCTTCACCAACGAGGTCGAGATCGGCCCCGTGGTGGCGCAGCTGGTGCAGCGGCTGCCCGAGCTCCTCGGTCTGCATTTCTCCGCGCTGTTCCTGATCTCGGGCGACCGGTTGGTCCGCCAGGCGGGCCCGGAAAGCCTGCCGGACGAGCTGCCCATCATCAGGATCCTCCACGATCAGCTCAAGCGTCAGGGCTCGCTGGTGCGGCTCGAGGACCTGGCGCCCCTCAGGCTGCTGTCGCCCGAGGTGGAGAACTTTTCCTCGACCCTGGGTGCGGCGGGCGTGGAGATCGCGGGCCTTCTCGCCACCACCCGCCGCGCGGTCGGTGTGATTCTGCTCTCCGCCAAGGCCGGCCAGACCGCGTTCGAAAAGGAAGAGCTCCAGCTGTTGCGCGGTCTGCTCAACCAGGCCTCCATCGCGTTGGAAACCAGCATCCTCCTCGACGAGCGGACGCGCCAGGCGGAGCTCGAGCGCGAGCTCAAAATTGCGGCGTCGATTCAAGCCTCGCTGCTGCCCAGCGAACTGGCGGCCGCCGAAGGCTGGTCGCTGGCCGCCGTGTGCCGTCCCGCCCGCGAGGTCGGGGGCGACTTTTTTGCCGAGCTGCCGGGAAGGGTGAACGGCGAACACGCGGTGGTCTACGGCGACGTGTCCGGCAAGTCGATCTCCGGCGCGCTGATGATGATGGCGGCGCACGAGGTTCTCAAATCGGTGGCTCTGGCCCATCCCGAGCCCGAGGAGCTGCTCCGGCTCGCCAACGAACGGCTGTACGCGCTGCGCGGGGGCCGACGCGGCGGAGAGTACCAGGTGGGCAGCTTCGTCGCTCTCGGCTATCTCGCCTTCAGGGGAGGCGAGAGCCGCGTCTCCTACACCCTGGCGGGGCAGCCGCCGCCTCTGCTCCGGCGCCGGTCGGGAGCCGTGGAGTGCCTGGCCATGCCGGAGCACCGGCTGCCGCTGGGAGCCCTCCGCACGGGCGGGCATCGGATTTTGGAAATCGGGCTCGACCCCGGCGACCTCCTGCTGGCCTACTCCGACGGTGCGGTGGAGGCCCAGTCGCCGGAGGGCGACTTCTTTGGAGAGGAGCGTCTCGTGCAGTCGCTGCAAGATGCCCCGGCCGATCCTCAGGCGGCCGTCAACTACCTGATCGAGGAGATCGAGGCCTTCACCTGCGGACACACGCCCTACGACGATGTGACCCTGCTGGCGGCGTCATGGTCGTGCGATTCCTGAGCGGCGGACGGCCGAAAATTTACTGCCGCTGCAACGCTCCCATGAAGTCGAACGGTTCCTCGGTGTAATCGGCGGGCGGGTCGTAGGTGCCCGCCGGCGGGGTGAGGTCTTCGATTGACGTGGCTCTCTCGGTGCGTTTGATCGTGACGTTGCCCATCACCGTCATCGTCGTGACGCTGTCCTGTTCGACCACCAGTCCCTCGACCTTGCGCATCTCCGTGGCCATGTCGGCGAGACCCGGATTCATGCTGTTGAGGTGTTCGTACATGCTGTAGAACGCCTCCTGGTTGAACGCGGCGTCTTTGGTGACCCACATGGTCATGGTCGAGCTCGCCATTTTCGAGGTCATCGTGACGTCGTACCGGCGCACCTTCCACGCACCCACCGTTTTTGTCTCGTCGGTCGGTGTGACCGTGACATCGAACGTCATCATGGCCATCATCTGATCCGCCATGCCGGGGGGCATGAACTGGGTGAGATCGATCGGCAGGTCGAGGGTGTTGTAGGTCTTGTCGTCGTGGTTGAGAACCATGAGTTTCTTGGTGTCGAGCCGGATGATCGTGCTCCGGTCGCCCTGATCCATCCGCATCCGGTCCGCACCGAGCCAACTCACCTGCTCCTGTTCGGTGGGCGGCGTATCGCGCCCCATGGCGTTGAAGCCGTCGGTGTGCTCCATCTTGACGATTTTGAGGTCCGCCGAAGCGGTTCCCGCGGCCAGCATGAACACCGCCACCACGATGAGGGCTTTTTGGATCTGCATGAGAACCTCCAGTACTTTCAGCGGTCTCGCGGATTTTATCCCGGTTCGCATGGACCGTCCACGCGGTCCTTCCGGGTGGAAATTTTATGTTTCGGCATCGGAACCCGGGTGAAGCCGGTGGCAGAACAGGGCGAACCCGCGCAGCGTGGTCTCGAGCCGGCGCGCCATGGCGGGGTCGGTCATCATTCCGGCGTCGTCCATCGCGCTGCCCACGTCGGGAATGAACACCCTGCGCCCGTACAGGTGGGCGTGGCGGTATTGGAAGATCATTTCGAGCTGCTCCACCGCCCGCACCGCTCCCCAGGGACCGGCAGAGATGCCGATAAAAGCCGCGGGCATCTCGTGCAGGCTTTCGGGGAAACGCAGCATGTCGATGAAGTACTTGAGGATGCCGGGAAAGGAACCGTTGTACTCGGGCACCACGGTGACAACCCCGCGTGCCGCGAAAACCGTGTCCTGAAAATGCCCGAACCCGTCCGGCTTGGTGGCGTAGCTGGAGCCGGCCATGAGGTCCGGAGGGAGTTTCGCGAGGTCGAGGAGAACAACGTCTTCGGCACAAGCCTCGAGGATCTCCCGGGCTTTGCGCGCGACCATGAGGGTCCTGGATCCGGGCCGGTTGGTGCCGGCGATGACTGCGAACATGCATCCCCCCGGGAACGGTCTGCTGCTGCGGCACCTCCGGGTCAACGGGATGTCGGCCGCGCCGTTCCTCGCAAGGGTAGAATACCCGACGGAGGCGGCATGATGAGGAAAGGTCTGGTTTTTGTTTCGGTGTCGGTGTTGCTGTCCATCGCGGGCACGGCGGTCACCGCGGAGGTACTCCACCATCGTTTGCACGTTCGATTGCGCCCGGATGCGCACACGGTGGAGGTCATCGACGGCGTCAATCCAGCCGGCGCGGTGACGGCCGATGCGGACGGCGCCTACCGTTTCGTCCTTCATGCCGGGCTGAATCCGCAGGTCAAGACTCCTGGCTGGAGTCTGGAGCCGTTGAGCGGTCCGGTCGAGGCGGGGTTCTTCGGGATCAACGCCACCACCGACACCGTGCCCGACAACGTGCCGCTCGAGGCCTTCCGGCTGGTGCCGGAACCCGGGGTTTCGGGTCCGGTGGAGGTGGCCTACAAGGGAGAGATCTTCCACCCGCTGGCGACTGCCGGGGAGGAATACCAGCGGAGCTTCTCGGAAACTCCGGGGATCATCGACCCGAGCGGTGTCTTCCTCTCCGGGACCAGTTTCTGGGTGCCCAGCTTCGGCGACGGTCTGGTGACCTTCGATCTCACGGTCGCCGGGCTCGCGCCGCCGTGGGACGTCGTGTCCCAGGGCCGCCGGAAGGGCCACGAGATCGACGGCCAGGGGCTGCGGACGACCGCGTGGAGCCTCGAACATCCGACCGAAGAGGTCTACCTGGTGGCAGGACCGTGGCACGAGTACTCCCGGTCCGCGAGTGGAGTGGAGGTTTTCGCATTCCTCCGCGAGGACGACCCGGCACTGGCCCAGCGCTACCTCGACGCCACCGCCCGCTACCTCGATCTCTACAACGGGATGCTCCCGGCCTACCCCTACGCCTCCTTCGCTCTGGTCGAGAACTTCTGGGAGACCGGGTACGGCATGCCCGGTTTCACCCTCCTCGGCCCGCGCGTGATCCGCTTCCCGTGGATCCTGACCTCGTCCTACCCCCACGAGCTGCTCCACAACTGGTGGGGCAACTCGGTCTACGTCGACTTCGAAACCGGCAACTGGTGCGAGGGTCTGACCGCCTACATGGCCGATCATCTGTTTGCCGAGCAGCGCGGCGAGGGCGCCACCTACCGCCGCGCGACCCTCAAGAAGTTCACCGACATGGTATCGGCGGGCGACGACTTCCCGCTCTCGACGTTCGGTTCGCGCCAGTCCGCAGCGTCAGAGGCGGTCGGCTACGGCAAGAGCCTGATGCTCTTTCACATGGCCCGTCGGTCGGTCGGCGACGAGAGCTTTCTCGCATCACTTCAGCTCTTCAACACCGAGCACATTTACACCCGCGCCTCCTTTTCCGACCTGGCCGCGGCCTTCACCGACGCCTCGGGCGGCGACTGGGGCCCGTTCGTCCGGGAGTGGGTGGAGCGGACCGGCGCGCCGCAGATCGTCATTCACGAGGCGCGTGCCGAGGAAGGCTCCCCGGGAGAGGCCCCGTGGCGAGTCTCCGTCCACCTGCGACAGGTCCAGGACGAAGACCCGTTCCCGATCTCGGTGCCGGTGGCGGTGACGGTCGAGGGCCGGGACGAGGCGATCGTGGCCGGGGCCGGCACCTGCGGTCGGGACTGCATCGTGGAAGTGCCGTGCCCGGCGCGGCCTCTGCGGGTGGATGTCGACCCGGAGTTCGACGTCATGCGCCGCCTCGATCCGTTCGAGGTGCCGCCGGCCCTGTCGACCGTCTTCGGCGCGGAAAGCCCGATCTTCGTCCTGCCGGGCGCCGCCTCCGAGGAAGAGCGGGCGGCGTGGCGGCAGCTGGCCGTGGACTGGGCGCGTCCGGCCGAACCGCGGGTGGTGATCGACGCCGAAGTGGACGAGCTCCCCGCCGGTTCCGCCTGGGTCCTCGGTTGGAACAACCTGTTCGCGGTCGAGATCGCCGGCCGGCTGGCCGACCAGGGCGTCGTGGTGGGTGATGCAGAGATCGCGATGGCATCCGACCGGCTGCCCCGCGCCGAGCATTCGGTCGTCCTCGTGGCGCGCTCGACCTCTGACCCCGAGGCCGCAGTCGGCTGGGTCGCCGCCTCGCCCGCGGCCGCCATCCCCGGTCTGGCGCGCAAGCTGCCCCATTACACCCGGTATTCGTACCTCGGATTCCGCGGCCCCGAGCCCGACAATGTCGCCAAGGGAATGTGGCAGCCGCTGTCCTCGCCGCTGGTGCGCAACCTGACGGATGGTCCGATGCCGGCGCTGAACCTGCCACCGCGGGAACCGCTGGCCGAGCTGCCCCCGGCATACGACTCCGAGGTGCTGGGGCGTACGGTGGGCGCGCTCGCCGATCCCGAGCTTGCCGGACGGGGTCTCGGCAGCGAGGGCCTCGCCCGGGCGACCGCGATCGTCGAGCAGGGTCTGGCGGACGGAGGTCTTCAGCCGGCGGGCTCCGAAGGATTCCGTCAGTCCTGGAGCTTCAGGGGCGGCGAACCCGAAATGGAGATGCAGCTCGTCAACCTGGTGGCGCGGGTCCCCGGCAGCGACCCGCAGCTCGACGCGCAGCCGGTGGTGGTGCTGGCCCACATCGACCATCTCGGCACCGGGTGGCCGGATGTCCGGGCCGGGAACGAAGGGATGATCCACCCCGGTGCAGATGACAACGCCTCCGGCGTGGCCGTGCTGCTCGAGCTCGCCCGCACCATGGCGGCCGAACCGCCGCGCCCGCGGCCGGTGGTGTTTGCGGTGGTGACGGGCGAGGAGGCCGGTCTTGTCGGTTCCCGCCACCTTCTCGACTCCCTGCCGCCCGATGTGCAGCCGTTTGCGTGCGTCAACCTCGACACCGTCGGGCGGCTGGCGGACGGCAAGCTCTACGTCCTCAACGCCGACTCGGCCCGTGAGTGGCGCTTCATCTTCATGGGTGTCGGCTACACCACCGGCGCCCCGATCTCGGTCGTCACCGAGCCCCTCGACGCCTCCGATCAGGTGGCCTGCATCGAGCACGGCATCCCGGCGGTGCAGCTCTTCACCGGACCGACCGCCGACTACCACCGGCCGACCGATACCGTCGAGACCATCGACGCCGAAGGTCTGGTGGTGGTGACCGAGGCGGCCCACGAGGCGGTCGGCTATCTCGCGGAGCGTACCGAGGCGTTGACCGTGACCATCGCCGGAGCCGGTGGGGCGGAGGCTGCGTCCGCCCGGCCCGAAGGGGAGCGCCGGGCGAGCCTCGGCACGATGCCCGACTTCGGTTTCGAGGGGGAGGGCGTGCGCGTCCAACAGGTCATGCCCGGCTCGGCCGCCGAACGGGCGGGAATCCTCACGGGCGACGTGATCGTGGCGCTCGACGGTGAGGCGGTGGCCGATCTGCGCTCGTACTCGGCACTGCTCAAAGCCCACGCTCCCGGAGACGAGGTCACTGTGGTCGTTCTCCGAGACGGTGGGCGGCTCGAGTTTCCAGTGACGCTGGGAGAGAGATAACGTGTAACGTTTCAACGTCTTAACCTTCCAACGATCTCTGGTACGATGGTGCCGCGGCGCCGGCCGGCGCCGAAAGGAGAGAGCGATGATCACATTCACGGAAGATGCGCGGAAGAAGGTCCGCGAGTACATGGAGATGGCCGAAGGCTCCCCCCTCGGCGTACGGGTCGTGGCGCACCGTCAGGGCCGCCATCGCTTCCGCTACGAACTGTCCCTGGTGGCGGACGGTGAAACGGCGGAGACCGACGCCGTGGTCGACCAGGAGGTATTCAACGTCTACCTCGATCCGCAGACGGCGGAGAGCGTCGAAGGCACGACGGTGGACTTCGTCACCGACGTCCGCGGTTCCGGCTTCATGTTCGAAAACCCGCAGTCGGTGGTGACGTGGGACGACCCGCTGGCGCAGAAGGTGCAGAAAGTGATCGACGAGCGCATCGCGCCTTCGCTGGCCGGCCACGGCGGCTGGGTCGAACTGCTCGGCGTCGACGGGGATGCCGCCATGATCCAGTTCGGCGGCGGGTGCCAGGGCTGCGGCATGTCCAAGGTGACCCTCAAAGACGGGATCGAGACGGCCATCCTGCAGGAGGTCCCCGAGATCAAGAGGGTGCTCGACGACACCGACCACGCCTCGGGCAGCAACCCGTACTACGCGCGGTGACCCCTGGGTGGCGGCCCTGAAAACCCAGGGTGCCGGCAGCGAGGCGAACCGTCGTTCAGCGCGCTCTTCCCGAGAGGAGCCACCCCGAACATTGTTTGTCCGAATCGAGCCTCCAACGTGAACGCGTGAAGGTCAAACAATGTTCAAAGTGGCACCTCCGCCGCACGCGGTCCCACCCGCCCTGAGTACTCGAGTGCTGATTGTCGGTGGGAGGGCGGCCGGCAACTCAAAACTCAAAACTCAGAACTCAGAACTGTCGTTAGATCCCGCCGCCATCCTGAAAGCGCTCGGTGGTCGGCCGCGTCTGGGAGATGGTTCCGCCAGGGGGGACGCTGCGGGTCAACCACACGTTGCCGCCGATGACGGCGCCCCTGCCGATGGTCACGGTGCCGAGGATGGTGGCGCCGGAGTAGATCGTGACATCGTCCTCGATCGTCGGATGGCGCGGGATGCCCTTGATCGGATTGCCGTGATCGTCGAGGGGGAAGCTCTTGGCGCCGAGGGTCACACCCTGGTAGATCCGGACCCGGTTGCCGATCGTCGCGGTTTCGCCGATCACGACGCCGGTGCCGTGGTCGATGAAGAAGCGCTCGCCGATGGTGGCACCGGGGTGGATGTCGATGCCGGTGAGGCTGTGGGCGTGCTCGGAGATGATGCGGGGAATCAGAGGCACCTCGGCCAGATACAGCTCGTGGGCCATGCGGTGGCAGGTGACGGCGAGGAGGCCGGGGTAGCAGAAGATGGCCTCCGACGGGCTCGGCGCGGCCGGGTCGCCCTCGTACGCCGCGACCGCATCGAGGGCGAGCTTGCGCCGAAGCTCGGGCAGCCGGCGCAGAAAGTCGGCGGTGATGCTCTTGGCGCGACCGAGACACAGCTCCGGCGTCCGGGTGTCTTTCTCGCGCGCGCAGGCAAAGCACAGACCGCGGTGAACCTCGTCGACCATGATCAGTGACGCGCGGTGGAGGGCGGCGCCGAGGTGGTACCCCAGGCTGTCTTCGGTGACGTCGCGGTTGCCGACGTAGCCGGGGAAGACCACCGATCGCAGGAGGTCCACCATCTCGACCACCTCGGTACGGGACGGCAGGGGGTGGCCGGTAAAGGTCTTGCGCAGCGGCGTCGCCAGCTGATCGCCCTGCACCAGCAGCTCGTCGACCACGCCGGTCAGCACCTCGTCGAGAGCCCCGGCGCCGTGGTCGTGCGGAAAATCCTCGAGAACCTTCATGTCGGCCATCATGTGCTCCTCATGGACCAACACGCAGGGGGCGCCGAATACTCCTGAACGAAGCGGCTCAGAACATCCCGCGCTGCGGGGCTCTGCCGGCGGTGGTGCGCTCGGCCATGCGTTTGCGGTTGTCGGCGGCGAGGTGGCACGCCTTGTACTTCTTGTCCGAGCCGCACCAGCAGCGGTCGTTGCGGCCGAGCACCGGGATCGCCTGCTGCTCCGGACCGAGGAGGAGTCGTTTGAGACCGTCGAGAATTGTCATCGTACGTCCTTGACAGTGATGTGCCGCCCCGATCGGGCGGCTGAAACAGCAGGAAATCTATCAGAGTCGTCGAAATCGGTCAATTCTGTTGAGAATCGGCCAGTTGAGGAAAGTCCTCGAGGTCGAGCAGCCGCGCGATCCGGACCCCGAACCGGGTGTTGTCGAAAACCCCGGAAAAAGCGGTCGAACCGGGTCCGAACGCGAAGACCGGCACCAGCTGCGATGAGTGGTACTCGTGGGCCCAGCGCACGACGACCCGGCCGCCCTCGAACTCCCCCTCGAGCAGGTGGGGGCCGCCGGTCTCGTGATCGGCGATCACCAGGACCAGGGTGTCGTTGCGCGCCGCGAAGCGGTCGAGCACCATCGCCACGGCGTCGTCGAGCTCGCTCATGGCGACGAGCATCGCCTCCATGTCGTTGGAGTGGGCCGCCTCGTCGGTGGCCTCGGATTCGATAAGAGCGATGAACGGCCGTGCCGCTGTTGTCCAGGATCTCGAGGGCGCGCGCCGATGTCTCGACCAGAGGTGGCCCGTGCTGGAGGGGCATGTCGGGACGGGGCGGGAAGAGCGCGATCAGCGGTGGGGTGGCGGTTTCCAGCCCCTGCATGTCGTGGACCACCGTGATCCCAGAGGCGGCGCCCCGTGTTGCGGCGTTTTCGAGAACATCCCGATAGGCAGGCTTGCGCATCGCCTTGGATTTGCCCGACCAGTCCCCGCCGATCAGGATGTCGGTTCCCGAATCGAGCACCTGGGCCAGGACTTGATCGTAATCGTCGCGAGAGGTCACGTGGGCGAGGAACCCGCCGGGAGTCGCATCTCCGAGACCGGAGGTCGTCACTATCGCGGTGGCGAACCCTGCGCCTCGCGCCGCCTCGAAGAGGGTCCTCGCCGCCCGTCCGTCGGGCAGCAACCCGATCACGCCCTTGTCGGTCTTGTATCCCGTCGCCATGGCGGTGGCGGCCGCGGCCGAGTCCGTCGCGAGGATGTCGGCCGCCCAGGTGTGCATCAGGCCGACGACAGGTGCACGTTCCATGGCCAGGGGAATGCCGGGCGGCGACAACAGGTGCGAGGCGGCGCTGACCGCGCCGATGCCCATGCCGTCTCCCAGGATGATGATGACGTTCTTCGGGAGAGCCTCGGAAGGCCCCTCCCCGGCGAAGTCGAAGGGCGCCGTGTCGAGAGCGGCGGCCGGCGGAGGAACGAGAGCGTACGATGAACCCCGTCTGGGCACGGAGAACGACATTTCCGACCGCGATCTCGGCCCCGCCGAACAACGAAAAGACAGCCAGCGCCGCCGCGAGAAAGCCGGCGAAGATCAGCGCATGGACGAGAAAACCCCCGGGTCGAGACGTCACGATCCCTCCTTTTCCGCCTGGGATGGTACCGTCTCCACAGCCGTGGGGCCATGAAATATTCGGCGATGTTCCGCGGTAGTATCAGGTGCAGATGCGGCCGCAGCGAGCGGACGCATCGATGGAGGCCCGACAATGATGTTCGATCCCCTGTACTTCCTGTTTATCGCGCCGGCGTTCATCTTCTCGCTGTGGGCGAGCTGGCGGACCAAGGCCAACTTCAAGAAATACTCGAAGGTCCCGGTGTCGTCCGGCATGAGCGGCGCCGAGGCGGCCGCGCGTCTGCTCGACGGGGCCGGCATCCGCGATGTGAAGATCACCCGCTCGCACGGCATGCTGTCCGACCACTACAACCCGGTCAACAAGACCCTCGCCCTGTCCGACGGGGTGTTCGATTCACGGTCGCTGGCCGCCGTCGGCATCGCCGCCCACGAGGCCGGCCACGCCATCCAGCACGCCCGGCACTTCGGACCGCTCAAGCTGCGCTCGATGCTGGTGCCGACGGCCGGAATCGGCTCGAACCTCGGGTACATCGTGATGATGATCGGGCTCTTTCTCACGATGTCCTCCGGAGGTGCTTCGGGACAGGGCATCGTGATGATCGGTGCCGTGCTGTTCTCCGCGGTGCTGCTGTTCCAGATCGTCACCCTGCCGGTGGAGTTCGACGCTTCCAATCGCGCGAAAGCCCTGGTGGTGCAACAGGGCATCGTCGGCACCAACGAGCGCGGCGGCATGGACAAGGTGCTCAACGCCGCGGCCATGACCTACGTCGCGGCCGTGGCATCCTCGTTGGCGACCCTGTTGTACTTCCTGGTGCGGTCGGGCCTGCTCGGGGGGCGACGGGACTGATCACCCGCCCAACCCGCGCTGTGAGCCATGGGCTCTGCGCTATGCGTCCAGCATCCGGCAGATGTCGCGATCAAGCGGGCGGGACATGTCCCGCCCCTCCAGCCGCAAAGCGATTTCCGGGTAGGGGCGGCAAAATGCCGCACGCGGTGACCGTCTGATGAGTAGTCGAGATCATGGCATGCCCATAGCCCATAGCCCATAGCCCGTGTTCAGTCGAACAGCACCGCCGCCTCGCCCTGTTCGGCGACGCGGCGGTCGGCGAGCTCGAGGACGAGGCCGCGGCGCACCCACAGAGCCTCGATCTGCTTCTTGGTCAACCACGGACCGAGCCGGTGATCGAGCTCCTTCCGGTCGAGCGCCCTGAGTGACGCGAGGACGCGGCGGGAGAACCTCTCGAGAGAGCCTTCGCGGCGCAGCTCGAGGGTGTTGCGAAACGCCCGCGACGAGTCGATCTTGTAGATCTTCCAATCCGGTGTCACCAACAGGTTGTTGATGTTGGTGTAGTCGCTGTCTGCGATCAACTGGAGGAAGAGGCGGATGGTGTACATCTGCTCGTTCCAGGCCTCGAGGTCAGGGGGGTGTGCCTTCTTGACCTCGATCCTCTCCCACTCGGTCATCGCGCCTTCGACCCACAGGCTGAGCGAACCGACATCCCGGTTGATGCGGCGCCGAACCGCCGGCGGCACGATCCCCAGACCCAACATGGTGTCCAGCTCGTACGCGGCGATCTCGTACTCGAAGGAGTCGGTGAATTGAAGCTCCACCTCGCCGTTGTCGAAGCGTTTGACCGGTTCGTACTCGTCGACCGTCTTGAAGACCGCGGAAAGGGACCGCGTGCCGTCCGACAGCTCCACCTTCATCGGTCGGGTCACCGCCTTGGATTTCAACGGCCGCACCGAAAGGACGGCAGCCGTCCTGAGGAATTCCTCGGCCTCTTCGCCGCGCAACGGCAATCCCCAGTCCTGCGCGGAAGCTGCCGCGGCCATCAGAAGGGTGGACGCGGCCCAGACCGCCGCGAGAGCAACTGCACGCCTCGTCACCATCGCCTCATCCGGGCCGGAAAGGGTGAGCACACGCCAGTGATGCCTCCCGTCGTGGAGTCCTCTGGAGTGCGTTTACGAAAACATGGCCTTCGGGTTATCGACCCAAGGCCGGGCCGGCACTACCTGATCAGGTCAATCACCCTGAAGGTGGGTTGCCGGAACTCCTTTTCCACGACGCGCTGGGCGCTGAGGTGGGTGTACTCGACCCGAAAACGACTCGGCTGTTCCATCGCCCCGCCCGTCTGGACGTCGATCGGAACCACCGAGACGCGCGCCTGGTAGGCGATGTCCCGCTGACCCATGTAGACCAGAGGTCGTTCTCCCAGGTACTCGATGCGCACCATCACGAGGTGCCGGACGTAAGGCTTGAGCATGGCGTGGACCTCGCCGGGACGGGGCACTTCGCCACTGCCGATCAACGAGCTGATGCCGGGTATCGAGCCCTCGTCGACGAGCGGGATCCCGGCCCGTGCAAAGGCGTCCTCCATGTAGGTCTCGGCCTCTCCCGCCAGGAGCGGATCGCCCACCACGATCACCACCGTGCCCTGCGGGGCCGGTACCGCCGCGGCCGGCGGATCCGCAGGCTGGAATCCGGTTTCGCGCTGTGCCTCCGGGGAATGTTCCGCAGACTCGGAGGGCCCGATCTTC
The DNA here is from genome assembly GCA_963823345.1 of Candidatus Sulfomarinibacteraceae bacterium. Lineage (GTDB taxonomy): Bacteria > Acidobacteriota > Thermoanaerobaculia > Thermoanaerobaculales > Sulfomarinibacteraceae > Sulfomarinibacter. Next base: position 62,087 of record CAWGLE010000003.1, on the reverse strand, counting down.
TGGGCGACGGCAACGGTCGGCCGGATCGGGACAGCTGGATCCGGCTGCGGGCTCTGCCCGGCGGCCGCCGCGTCGGTCCCGGATTCGTTCATGGTCTGGCCCGCGGCCTCGTCTGTCGTGGCGTCGGCTGAAAGGTCGGCAGGTGCCGTGGCAGCAGCGGGCAGGGTCGATGCCGCGTCCTTCTGCGCAGCATCGGATCCCTTCCCGGCCAGGCCGAAGAACCCGGATCGCCACGCGAACACGCCGCCCGCAACCACCGCCGCGAGTCCGAGAACCACCACCAGTGCGGCCGCGATGGCGAGGTTGCGCCCTCGGCCTGACGGCGGGCGCGGCAGCGGCGCCGACTCGACGACGAAGGGGTCGCGATCATCGACCGCGGGCTTGGTCACCGGCGGCGCACCGGGGTCGGGCAGATCGCCCGAGACGGCCATCGTCGGACCCGAGTCGAGCTCTTCGATCTGGGCGGAGGGCGGCGGTGGCGGAGGGGCGCCGCCGGAAGAGGAGACCGCGAGGCGTTCGACGAGGGTGCCGGCCGCACCCTTCGCGACGAGAAACGCCTCGAGCCCGCCGATCAACTCGGCGCAGCTCGCGACCCTGAGGTTCCGGTCCTTCGCCATCATGCGCTGCACGAGGGTGCGGAGCTCGGGCTCGACATCCGGTTTGAGCTCGCCGAGGTCGGGCGGTTCGACGTCGATGATCTGCCGCAGCAGCGCCAGCGGGCTGTCGCCGGTGAACGGGGTCTTGCCGCTGAGCGCCTCGAAGAGGGTGACCCCGAGCGAGTAGATGTCGGTGCGGTGGTCGATGTTCTGATCGAGGCACTGCTCCGGCGACAGGTAACCCGGGGTGCCCATGAACATGCCGGTGGCGGTCAACCGCGACACCGCCGCCGTCATGAGGGCGAGGCCGAAGTCGGCGATCTTGACCAGTCCCCGTTCATCGATGATCAGGTTGGCCGGTTTGATGTCCCGGTGGATGATGCCCTGCTCGTGGGCGGCGCCCAGACCGGAGGCGGTCTGGAGCGCGATCCGTGCCGTCTGGATCGAGGTGAGGGTCCCTCGGGAGCGCAGGATCTGTTGCAGGCTCTGACCGGAGACGTACTCCATGGCGAAGAAGTGCCGGCCCGCGTCCTGGCTGACCGCGTAGATCTGGACGATGTTCGGGTGGTTGAGGCGGGCAGCGCTCTGCGCCTCGCGCAGGAACCTCTCCACGTGGGCGGGGTCTTCGGTGAGGTGCTCGCCGAGGACCTTGAGGGCGACGAAGCGGTTGAGCGACTCCTCGTGCGCCTTGTAGACGACACCCATGCCGCCGCGGCCGAGCTCGGCGACGATGCGGTAATGACCGATTCGTTCCAGCATCTTGACTCCCTACTCCGGCGTCAGGTGCATGCCTGGGTTGATTGAAAGACCTCGTGAGGATGCTAGCACAGGGATGACGACGGCCACCAAACGCGGGGGCCTCCTCCCCCGTATAAGGAATGAGATCAGGGACGAACGATCGTTCTGCTCTCCTCCTTCCTCGCCGCCCCGCCGGGCCCCTCCGGCGGGGTTGGTGTCTTCGCAACTCTCGGGTTCCGGCCCCGCCGGAACCCGAGAATTGCAGAAGGTATATCCTTGGGGCCGGGAGGCTCGGTCTCATGCGGGTGGCGATCGCGCAGATTGACTACACGATCGGTGCCTTTGACGCCAATTACGAAAAGATGGCGTCGGCGGTGGATCAGGCGCGATCCGAAGCTGTCGACCTCGTGATCTTCACCGAGCTCGCCACCGTCGGCTACCCGCCCGGCGACCTCCTCGAACGGCGGGATTTCGTGGACCGCAACCTCGAACAGCTGCAGCGGGTGGCGCGGCTCAGCGACCACCGGCTCGGCATCCTGGTCGGCTTCGTCGACCGCAACCTGTCGGGGACCGGCAAGCCGCTCCACAACGCGGTCGCCCTGTGCGAGGGCGGCGAGGTGGTGGGGCGCGCGAACAAGTGCCTGCTCCCCACCTACGACGTCTTCGACGAGGCCCGCTACTTCGAGCCCGGCCACGATGTGCGGCCGCTCGAGTTCCGCGGCGTCAGGATCGGGGTCTCGGTGTGCGAGGACGTGTGGGCGGACCCCGATCTCGACGGCCGCAGCCTCTACACCCGCGATCCCGTGCTCGAGCTCATCCACCGCGGCTCGCAGCTCCTGGTCAACCTGTCGGCCAGCCCGTTCGAGCTCGGCAAGGCGGCCGAGCGCCGCGAGTTGATCCGCCGCTACGCCGCCGATTCCGGCCGGTATTTCGTCTACGCCAACCAGGTGGGCGGCAACGACGAGCTCGTCTTCGACGGCCACTCCCTGGTGTTCGACGGTGACGGCCAGATGGTGGCGAGGGCGCGTGATTTTGCCGAGGACCTGCTGGTGTACGACCTCCCCGAGGATGCTCTGCGCGGGGCCAGGGGCGCCGCCGGCCGGCCGGGCGTGATCCGTGACTGCGCCTCGTCACGCGAGGCGGAGGCGCTGGCGGCGCTCGAGCTCGGTGTGCGCGACTACGTTCGGAAGTGCGGTTTCGACAAGGTGCTGCTCGGGCTCTCGGGCGGCATCGATTCGGCCCTGACCGCAGCGATCGCCGCCCGGGCGCTGGGGCCCGACAAGGTGCTCGGCGTCGCCATGCCCACCCGCTACTCCTCGCAAGGCAGCGTCACCGACGCCGAGGCTCTGGCCGCAAACCTCGGCATCGGGTTCCGGTTGATTCCGATCGACGGGATTTTCGAGTCCTATCTCGAAGGTCTCGGTCCGCTGTTCGCAGGCCTCGACGCAGATGTCACCGAGGAGAACATCCAGGCGCGGATCCGCGGCGCGGTGCTGATGGCGCTGTCCAACAAGTTCGGCCGCCTGGTGCTGGCGACCGGCAACAAGTCCGAGCTGGCGGTGGGCTACTGCACCCTCTACGGCGACATGTGCGGCGGGCTGGCGGTGATCTCCGACGTGCCCAAGACCCTGGTCTACGATCTTGCCCGCCACCTCAACGCCGCGGGCGAGGTGATCCCGGAGTCGACCCTCACGAAGCCGCCGTCGGCCGAGCTCCGGCCGGACCAGGCGGACCAGGACACGCTGCCGCCCTACGAGGTGCTCGACCGCATCGTCGAGGCCTGGGTGGAGGACCACCTGTCGGTGGATGAGATCATCGCCTCGGGTCTCGACCCGCAAGCGGTGCGCCAGGTGGTGCGGCTGATCACCGGCAGCGAGTACAAACGCCGCCAGGCCGCACCCGGGATCAAGCTCACGGCCAAGGCCTTCGGCATCGGCCGCCGCTACCCCATCGCTGCGAAATACTGACCCACCCACCCTGTCCAATTTCGGATTTCGAATTTCGGATTTCGAATTTCCCGCCCGCCCACCCGCTGGTTGAGGAAGGGAGCAGGGGAGGTCTGGTGAGGGGGCGTCGGCATCGGTGATTCTCATCGGCTGTCATCCCGACCGGAGGCCCGAAGGGCCGGAGCGGAGGGATCTGGGGGTTGGCTGTCGGAAGGTCGTTGCCTGGAGCCCCCGCTCAGATCCCTCCGTTCGCTCGCCACCGCTCGCTCGGTCGGGATGACAGATGAGGAGAGCCGTTCTACTCTGCTCCTCCGCTCCCCTGCCCTCGTATCGCCACACTCCGCCGCCGTCTTTCCCCTTCAGGTGCGTCGTTTCGCCCTCTCCTCCAGCGAAGGTGGGGATGGGCGGATCAGGACGACGACGGAGGTGAAACATGGCATCCAGGTTGTTCAGCGGCGTGGCGACGGTGGCGTTGGTTGCGATCGCAATGGTCGGCCTCGCCCAGGAGGGCGAGGAGACCGTTGGTCTCGGTGAGATCGGGCAGGGGAGCCTGCTGGCCGCCACCGCGACGCCGGGGCGGTACCTCGAGGTGCCGGTGCAGAGCACCGAGGTCGAGATCACCGTCAAGGGTCTGGTCGTGGAGGCCGTGGTCGAGCAGCGATTCGAAAATCTCTCGAGCGAGTGGCTCGAGGGCGTCTACGTCTTTCCCCTGCCGCAGGGCGCCGCGGTCCATGCGATGCGGCTGGTGGTGGGCGATCGGGTGATCGAGGGCGAGGTCCAGGAACGCGAGGCCGCCCGCAAGGTCTACCAAAAGGCAGCAACCGAGGGCAAAAAGGCGTCGCTGGTGGAGCAGGAGCGGCCCAACATTTTCACCACGTCGGTCGCCAACATCGGACCGGGAGAAAGCGTCGCGGTGAGCATCGCCTACCAGGAGATCCTCGAGTACGACTCCGGGAGGTTTTCACTGCGCTTTCCGATGGTGGTCGGCCCGCGCTATATCCCGGGTGGGCCGGTGGAGACGGCGTCCGAGGGGACGGGCTGGGCCTTCGACACCGACCAGGTCCCGGATGGCTCGCGAATCACCCCGCCGGTGCTCCACCCGGACGCCGGAAAGATCAACCCGGTCAAGCTCAGCCTCACCCTCGATGCGGGCATGCCGCTCGAGCGGCTCATCTGCCCGTCCCACCCGGCGCAGATTTCGGCCGACCAGGAGGGCGTCCGCCAGATCGTCCTCGACGGTGCCTTCGCCGATCGCGATTTCGTGCTCGAGTGGGTGCCGGAACGGGGGAGGGAGCCTCGGGCCGCGGTCTTCACCGAAGAGCGGGACGGGGCGTACTACGTACTCGCCATGGTGATGCCGCCGGCGGACGAGTTCGTGGAGTCGGTGCGGCTGCCGAGGGAGACGGTGTTCGTGATCGATACCTCGGGGTCGATGGGCGGCGCCTCCATCCTCCAGGCGCAACAGGCGCTGCTGATGGCCGTCGACCAACTGCGGCCCGAAGACTTCTTCAACATCATCGAGTTCGACTCGCGCTTCACCGTCCTCTGGCCCGACAGCCGTCCGGCAATGCCGGCGACCGTGGCCGAGGCCAAAAGGTGGGTGGAGAGGCTCGACGCCAACGGCGGCACCGAGATCATGGGGCCGTTGCTGGCCGCTCTCGAGGACCGCGCCGAACCCACACCGCTGCGCCAGATCATCTTCATCACCGACGGGTGCGTGGGCAACGAGGACGCGCTCTTCGCCGCCATCGACAGCGGGCTCGGACGCAGCCGTCTGTTCACGGTCGGCATCGGCTCGGCGCCCAACTCGCACTTCATGGAGCGGGCGGCATCCTTCGGGCGCGGCAGCTTCACCCACATCGGCAGCCCGTCCGAGGTGTCGCTGAAGATGGGCGAGCTGTTCGCCAAGCTCGAAAACCCGGTGCTCGCAGATATCGAACTGGCGTGGCCCGATCCCGATGCCGAGACCTGGCCGGCGAGAATCCCCGATCTGTACGCGGGCGAACCGGTGGTGGTGACCGCTCGGCTGGCGACCGTGCACGGTGACCTTGCGGCGTCCGGCGTGCGCGCCCATCAGGCCTGGCGGACCGGCGTCAAACTGTCGGTCGGCAAGGAGAGCGCCGGCATCAACCGCCTGTGGGCGCGACGCAAGATCGCGGCCCTGATGGAAGACCGGGTGCGTGGGGTCCCCGAGGACGAGGTCCGGAGCCGGGTGCTCGAAGTGGCCCTCGCCCACCACCTGGTGTCGAAGTACACGAGTCTTGTTGCGGTCGACGTGACGCCCAGCCGGCCTGAAGATGCCGCACTGAAAAGTGGGGCCGTCCCCACCAACCTCCCCGCCGGTTGGCACTATGAAAAGGTCTTCGGGAATCTCCCCAGGGGCGCGACGCCGGGTCGTTTCCACCTGCTGACCGCATTGCTGGCTGTGGCACTGGCTGTCGCCCTGCGCGGCTTTCGTTCGGTGATGTGATGCGTCGACGAGTGGCCTCCGCCCTCTCCGTCCTGCTCCTCGCGGTCGGCGGGGTGCAGGGCGGGCGGGGGGCGTGGATCTACGTCAAGGCCGGGCTCGCCCAGGTCCTGCTCCGGAACTCGTGGGCCGAAACGAAGTCCGGGCGGGAGCGCGTCCGGCCGTGGCCGTGGGCGGACGCGTGGCCGGTGGCGCGGGTCATCCTGCCCGACGGCGACTCCGTCGTACTGGCCGGGGCGAGCGGCCGGAACCTGGCGTTCGCCCCGGGACACCTCGACGGCACGGCGCTCCCCGGTGCATCGGGGACCTGTGTGATCGCCGGACATCGCGACACCCACTTCGCCGGTCTCGAAGATCTGGTCGAGGGAAACCCGGTGCTGGTCGAGGACGCGACCGGGAGAATCACGACCTACCGGGTGACGGCGACCGCTGTGGTGGACGAGGGCGAGACCGAGGTCCTCGCCGAAACGACCGAGCCCACGCTGGTGCTGATCACCTGTTGGCCGTTCGACGCCGTCAACCCCGGAGGCCGCTGGCGCTACGTCGTGTGGGCGGAGCAGGTTCGACGTTGAAACGTTGAAGGAGTGGGTCAGGCGTGTTGGTCGGGAGTATCCAGCCCGGCAAACTCGTGCTCCCAGGCCTCCATCTCTTCCTCGGAGAACCCGAAGTGGTGGCCGATCTCGTGCAACAGGGTGAGTTGGATCTGGCGGATCAGTTCACGACGGTCGCGGCACTCGGCGAGCAGCGGCTTTCGGTAGAGCGCGATGACATCCGGCAGCACATTGCCGTACCAGCCGCCCCGCTCGTCGAGGGGGACACCGGTGTAGAGGCCGAAGAGGGTGTCGAATCTGGGATCGAGGCCGAGGTCCGCCATGGTCCGGGCATCGGGGCGATCCTCGACCTGGATCGAGAGGTTCGACAGCAATTCGGCGAACTCGAGCGGCAGCCTGTCGAGCGCTTCGCCCACGACCGCCTCGAATTCCTGCCTGTTCACGTCACGCGACCCTCAGGGCCTGCTCCGTTGGAGACCGGAGTCGTCACTTGCGGGCGCGGCCCTTGAAAAGGTCGACCAGGTTCCATCCGACGGCGTAGCCGATGATTGCACCTCCGACGGCACCCAGCATGGCGTAGTACTGATAGCCCGCGGCGGCGCCGATGAGCGCGCACAGACCCCCGAAGAGGCGCCGCATGAATCTGACCGTTTCGATGTCCATCGCCAAGGCGTTGCTCCCGTCGGCGCCCGGGCGGGCCGGTCGCCGTGATTCGATTGTTCTCCCCTACATCTTACCGGGTTTCCTCGTGCGGGGCACGGGCAGTGTAAAGTGTCACACCGGGAGGGTCCTCCATGCGGTTTATCGGCATCCTCGGCGTCCTGGCGCTGCTCGGTCTCGCCTGGGCGATGTCCTACCACAAGCGCGACGTGAAGCTGCGGATCGTGTTCTGGGGTCTCGGGATGCAGATTCTGTTTGCGGTCATCATCCTGCGTCAGGATTTCTGGAGCTTTGTCGGCATGGGGGTCCTGGCGACTTTGCTGTCGGTCTACCAGTTGCGTCATGACCGGACGGCCGGTGATCGGTCGGCGACGTCGGTGGCGGCGATCGTCGCGGGCGCCGGTGTGGTTGGTGTCATCCTGGGTCTTCTGGGACCCATGGCGGCCGGGTGGGCGGCGGTCGTCGTGCTGGTGCTGCTCCTCGCCAATGCGAGGTTCCGCGTCGCGCCGCGCGCGCAGGCGCCGCTCGGTGTTCTGTTCGTGGTGTCGGGGGTGGCGTGGCTGATCGCGTCGAATATCTACGGACAGGTGATCTTCGCTTCCTTCAGTCAAAAAGTGGTCGCTTTTCTGAGCCTCTCTGATTTCGGCGCCCGGTTCCTGTTCGGCAACCTTGCCGATCCGCAGCACTTTTTTCCCGGCGGCGCGGCGAGCTGGCCGGGCTTCGGTTTCCAGTTCGCGTTCAAGGTGCTTCCGACCATCATCTTTTTCGGCGGCTTCATGGCCGTCCTCTACTATCTCGGCATCATGCAGCGCGTGATCGAGGCGATCGCCAGGTTCATGCGCTGGACGGTCGGCACCAGCGGCGCGGAGACGCTGTCGTGTTCGGCCAACATTTTCGTCGGCCAGACCGAGGCGCCGCTTCTGATCAAACCTTTTCTCAACGACATGACGAGATCGGAGCTGCTGACCGTCATGGTCGGCGGTTTCGCCACCATCGCCGGCGGCGTCCTCGCCGCGTACATCGCGATGGGCATCCCGGCGGGTCATCTCATCGCGGCGAGCGTGATGGCGGCGCCGGCCGCGCTGCTGGTGGGCAAGATCATCTATCCCGAGCTCGAGCACTCGATGACTGCCGGCGACATCGCATTGCCGGAGATCGAGTCCGGCAGCAACGTCATCGAGGCCGCCTCCAACGGTATTTCCGACGGGCTCAAACTGGCGGTCAACGTTGCGGCGATGCTGGTCGGGTTCATCGCCCTGATCGCGGTGCTCGACGTCGTCCTCAACTGGGTCGACGCGCTGGTGGACGGCTCGCTGCTGCACGGCGCCTACGTGACCTACGGCTCGGGCGGCATGTCGCCGGTGGTCGGCGAGTTCACCGGCGTCATACCGGGCTCCCTGCAAACGCTGTTCGGTACGCTGCTGCGGCCGCTGACCTGGTTGATGGGCGTCTCCTGGGCGGACGGCGCCCTGGTCGGCAACCTGATCGGAATCAAGCTCTCGCTCAACGAACTCGTGGCCTACGGCGTCTTGAGCTCGTACTTCCAGGATGGCGCGATCTCAGAGAGATCGCTGATCATCGCCACCTATGCGCTGTGCGGCTTCGCCAACTTTTCGTCGATCGGCATTCAGATCGGCGGTATCTCTGCGGTTGCGCCCCGTCGACGAACCGACCTCGCCCAGCTTGGGCTCAAAGCGATGTTCGGCGGCGCCATCGCGTCGTGTCTGACCGCGACGATTGCCGGTATGCTTCTATGACCGAGGGGGACTGCATGCGAACTGCCGCGTTTCTGGGAGTTGTTTTTTTCGTCGTGTTGACGGTCGGCTGTGACCTTCTCGATCCGGCCAGACCGACAGCCCAACCCGACGCCGAGGTGTTCGGCAACCTGGTCGAGGTGACGCCCGACGCCGGCAACCCTTCGCTGTGGACCGTCCTGATCAGGGTCGGCCCGCCGCGCGCGCTGCGCAACGCCGAGGCGGAAGTCGGGAAGCCCACCCCAGCGGTCGAACAGGGCCTCATCGCAACGGTGACCGTCGGCCCCGAAACCATCGTCATCGCCGACGACGGACCGGCCGAGCTCGAGGACATCCCTTCCGGAACCGAGGTCGTGGTCCTGCCGGTCCCCGGCACCACCCGGATTCTCGGTTCATCCGACCTTCGGCTCGAAGCGGACATGCTGATGGATTTTTCGACCTACGGTCTCTGGAAGCTGCCGAAGTTGACGCCTTCCGCTGCGTCGGAACCCGACGACCCGCAGCGCATCAACTCGACCGGTTCCGAGGCGGCGCCGGTCCCGGTGGCTGGCGGGCGGGTCCTTTATTTCAGCGCGAGCCTGCGCCCGCCTTCGACACCGGAGGACACCTGGCACGGGGCCCTTCGCGACGGCCTCGCAGAGCCTCAAGAAGGTGGAGGCATCACCCAACGCACCTATCGCAGCGAACTGGGAGATGACGGCTGGAGCGCCCCCGAGTTGGTGGTGTTTCCGGATCTCGACGGTGCCCTCCAACAGCGGGTCTCCTGGGTCAGTGAGGACGAAACGCTCTGCGTGGTGACCGTGGTCGCCGAAGGCGAGGCGCCGTGGGTCGGGGTGGCCCGCCGGCCGAGCGCCGCCGCCCGATGGGGAGCCGTCGAGATGATCGAGGGCATCGGCAGCCAGGCCCATGACGCCGTGTTCCTCACGGGGAGCCAAACCAAGATGGTGTTCGGGTCGGATCGCGGCGGCCGCGATCGCGACGATCTCTTCCTCTACGATCCGGCGGTGGAGACCGGTCCGCTGCCGCTGCAGCCCGAGATCTGTACCTTCGGCAGCGAATGGGGTTCGCGGACCGGACCCGACAACGAGCTTTTCTTCTGCCGGCAGGACAGACAGTTGCTGTACCGGAAGGGACAGGTGGTCGCCCTGCGGTTGCCGGGATCTCATCGCGCCGTGTTCACCCAGGCCGCGCCCACCGACGACGGGAAGTGGGTCTTCTTCTGCATGCCCCGCTACCGGCCCGTGATGGTCGACGAAGACATCTTTGTCGCGCCGGTGGAGGGAGAGGGCTGGAGCCTCGGTGCGCCGGTCCGCGTGGACGATTGGCGGCCCTGACCGAACCTCGTCCCACTCGACAGGGGCTGAGCGCCGAGCTTCTCGGCCCGGGCTGGGAGCCGTGGAACGGGCGCTGGGAGGCCTACCGCCGGTTGGTCGGCCGCGGCTCGATCTGGGTGGACGAAGACCACGGCCGAGAAGTCGCGCGCTGGCCCGATCTCGAGGCCGCGCTGCGAGCGTTGTGGCCGTCGCGATCGGTTCGGAACCACGCCCCGTGGGCGGTGGGATGGCTCGGATACGAGGCGTGCGCCGGATTTGCAGGCGGCCTTCCCGCGCACCCGGGTGACGGAGGCCTGCCTGCCGGGGTGTTGTTGATCGAGCCGCGGCGTCTGCAGACGGTGCCGATCGCGGACGCAGCCCCGGTTGGCGGTCCGACGCAGAACCGGTGGAGCCTCGACGCCGCCGCCTTCCGGTCGTCGGTGGCGAGGATCCGCGCGAGCATCGCGGCCGGCGACGTGTATCAGGCGACCCTGAGCCGGCGGATGACCGTCGTCGGGTGGCCGGGCTCACTCGGTGCCTTTGTCGAGGCTTCGTGCGTCGGCGGGATTCCCGACTACCTCGCGCGATTCCACTTTCCCGAGGGCGAGCTGGTCACCGCTTCGATGGAGTTGTTGTTGCGCCGCCGGGGCGCCGAGCTCGAAACCCGTCCGATCAAGGGGACCCGGAGACGAGACCGGTCCGAAGCGCAGGACCGTGGACTCGCGGCCGAACTCGACGCCGACCCCAAGGAGAGGGCGGAGCTGGCGATGATCGTGGACCTCGAGCGCAACGACCTCGGCCGGGTGTGCGAGCCCGGTTCGGTCCGGGTGGCGGATGCGGGCTCTGTCCGGAGCTACCCCGCGGTCCACCACCGGGTCGCGAGGGTGACGGGGAGCATGCGGTCAGGCCTCGAGTGGTGGGACGCCCTGGCCGCGGTGGCGCCGGGAGGTTCGGTCACCGGTTGCCCCAAGATCGCAGCCATGTCGTTGATCGCCGAACTCGAGCCCCTCCCCCGGGGCCCGTTTGCGGGAGCGCTCGGCGTGATCGACGGGCGGGGCGATCTGGAGATGGCGCTGCCGATCAGATCGGTCTGGTCGGTGGGCGGCCGTCTGGAATTCGCCGCCGGGTGCGGCGTCGTCTGGGAGTCGGATCCCGCCGCCGAGGAGGCCGAGTCGCGGATCAAGGTGTCCCGCTGGCTCGGGTTGGTGGGGGCGGATTCATGAGCTGGGAGTGGCGGGACGGCCGTCTGCTGCACGTCGGGGCTCGCCGCAAACGCCGCGCCGTCGGTTGGGGCGCGTTCACGACCGTCGGCTGCGACGAGGGCCGTCCGCTGCTGTGGGCGTGGCATTCCGAGCGCCTGGCGATGAGCCTCGCCCGGCTCGGCGCCGCCGAAGGCATCCCGTTTCCGGATGAGCAGGCGGTGTGCGGGCTCCTGGCGGCGGAGGGCCTGCGGGGACCGGCTCGGGTGAGAGTCGTCGGCCGCGCCGGGATCGACTCTCCATGGCGCGTGTCTGCAACCGCCGATGAACTGAACGAGAGCGGCCCGGCAACCCAACCGGTTCGACTGGTCATCGAACGCTGGCCGGGTGTACCGCCGATGGCCGGACACAAGATGTTGAACCGCCACACGTGGGACCTCGCCCTCGACCATGCCCGCAAGCAAGGCGCGGACGACGCCCTGTTGGTGGATGCGTCGGGTCACGTCCTCGAGACCTCCGTCGCCAACGTCTGGGTCCGCCAGGGGACCGAGCTCCTCACCCCACCGGCTCCCGAGCGGTGTCTCCCCGGCGTCATGAGGCGGTGGCTGTTGGAAAACGGCGCGACCCTCGGCTTGCGAGTGAAGGTTTGCGATATCGGAGCGGATGACGTCGCGGTCGCGGACGAGGTCCTGTTGAGCAATGCCGTGGTCGGGTTGCAGCGGGTGACCCGGGTGGTCGATCGCAGGTGGACCGAGTGGCCGCTCTTCGAACGTCTCGCGGCGGCGGGGGTGCCGGCGCCGGGCTGGCCGTGACCAGCCTGCATATCTCACCAGGTGTCGACTGCGGCCGACGATGCATCCTACCCAGCCGCCCTCGTGACGAAACCTGGTGAGAAATGGAGGCTACGGGACCAGGTGGCGGAATCTGGCCACCAGAAGATAGACGGGCGGGCCGAACCACCTGAACGGGGGCACCGCGGCGACCCGCGCGAACCGGCGCCAACCGGGAAGCTCGTGCAGGATGAGGAGCCAGCCTGTAAAACCCCCGTGGAGACTCCCGTCGGCCGCCCGCACCCACAGTGAGCCTTCGTGGGCGTCGCGGCGCAACGGAAGCTCCGCGTCGTCGGCGCTGCGGAAGTCGCGAAAAACGATGCGGCGGTCGCGGTCGCGCTGCTCGCACCACGTCTGCGACCGGCGGCACAGTCTGCACCTGCCGTCCATCCACACCACGAGGGGCTGCGCGCCGTCCGGCGAAGGGGCCATCGAGTCTCCTTGCCCGGAAAACCTGCAATGATGTCTTGACATTCCTTAAGTTCATTCTAAAATAGCGATATGTTGATATTGAACCCGATCGCCCCGCGAGCCGCCGGATGCCGAGGCCGGGAATGACCGCGGCCCCTGTCGAGTGTGTGTCGCCCGACCGTTCGTCGGCCGAGCTGTGTTCACTGAGAGAAATGCTGGCCACCCACGCGGTCCGGCTGCGCCGGACATCGGAGCACTTCGCGCTGCTGGCCGGTGAGACCAGGCTGAAGATCATGCACCTGCTCGGCGAAACCGGTGAGCTGTGTGTGTGTGACCTCGCGACCATCCTCGAGATGACGCCCGCCGCGGTGTCGCAGCACCTCAGCCGGCTGCGTTCCGGGCGCATGGTGCGGTCGCGTCGCGACGGCATGACCATTTATTATCGTCTGACGGACACCGTCGACCCGAAGTTCCTGATGTCGATCGTTCGCGACCGCCCGCCGCAGGAGGAGTAGAAAATGCGACCCACCTTGACCGCTACGGTGGCGGCCGCCGTCCTTGCGGGTGCGGTGCTGAATCTGGTCGCGTGCGCCGGCCAGGACACGGTCCGCACCACGTTCACGATCGAAGGCATGCACTGTGACGCGTGTTCATCCGCCATCACCTCGACTCTCGAAAAGTCCGACGCCGTGATCGAGGTATCGGCCGACCACCTGAAGGGGAAGGCCGAGGTTGTCTACCATTCCCGCAAGGTGGAAGTGGAGACCCTCGAGGCCGAAATTGAAAAGCTCGGCTACACGGTGACCGGGATGACAACCGAGGCCGTGGACGGCTGAATTCGGAATTCGGAATTTCGGATTTCGGATTTCGGATTTCGGATTTCCCACCCCCACTCCCACCGACAATGAGCACCCGAGTGCTCAGGGCGGGTGGGACCGCGTGCGGCGGAGGTGCCTGGCTTCAGCCTGGCACCTCCCGGGAAGCGAGCGCGGAAAGCCAGCGTGCGGCGGAGGTGCGAAACGTTGAACGTATTAACGTTCTAACGTTTTGACCGGATTGAGATACGCCACGGTCGCGCCCCACCCCCCGCGTTCCGGCGGCGCATCGTGAAAACCCGAGACCAACGGGTGCCGGCCGAGCAGCTTCTGCACCCGGTCGCGCTGGACACCGATGCCGCGGCCGTGGATCAGCCGCACCTCCCGGAATCCCTTTTCGTGCGCGGCCTCGAGGTAGGCGTCGACGACGTCGGGCACATCGCGCGGTGCAAACGGGTGGAGATCGATGCTGTCCTCGACCGGCAGCTCGAACGGGTGTTCGGGGTCGACGGCATCATCGAGAGACGATGCCTCGTCCGCCGGACCGGCGCCGGGGTGGCGGGAGGAACTCTTGAGGACGAACGCCGTCATCACCGCCAGGATCGCTCCGAATATGCCGAGGCCGATCCACGCTTTCGGTCCGATCATCCGCGACAGCGGCCAGGTGGCGAGGGCGGCAACCCCGAACACCGCCACTTTCGTCACCACATACGCCAACCGGACTTTCGGATCTCCCAGCAATCGACCACTCCCGTCGCGAGTGTACCCCGCCAATTGGCCTCGGGGAGCGGCTCGAAAATCCGAAATCCGAAATCCGAAATCCGAAATTCCCCGGGGTCAGGGGTTCAACCGGTTGATCAACCTCGGATACGGGATGGCCTCCCTGAGGTGCGAAATGCCGCAGATCCACGCCACGCAGCGTTCGATCCCCATCCCGAACCCGGCGTGCGGAAAGGAGCCGTAACGGCGGACGTCGAGGTACCACTCGAAGGCCTCGCGCGGCAGGCCGTGGGCCGCGATCTGTCGCTCGAGGTGTTCGAGCGAATCGCTGCGTTCGGAACCGCCGATGATCTCGCCGTAGCCCTCGGGGGCGAGCACGTCGACCGCCAGTGCGCGGGTCGGGTCCTGCGGGTCGGGCTGCATGTAAAAGGCCTTGATGGCCGCCGGGTAGCGGGTCACGGCGAGCGGGCGGTCGTACAGCTCGGTGAGCATGGTCTCGTCGTCGCCGCCGAGGTCTTCGCCCATCTGGATGTCCGATCCGAGCTCCTGGAGCTTGGCGACTGCGTCTGCGTAGTCGAGGCGCGGGAACTTCCCCTCGGTCGTGGGTGCGAGCTTTGACACATCACGCTCGAGCCGTTCGAGATCATCCTTGCAGCGGTCGAGCACCCGCGCCACGACCCGGGAGAGAAACTCCTCGCACAGATCGAGCAACCCGTCGAACCGCAGCCACGCCACCTCGGGCTCGACCATCCAGAACTCGGTCAGGTGGCGCCGGGTCTTCGACTTCTCGGCGCGGAAGGTCGGTCCGAAACAGTAGACCTTGCCGAGAGCGGCCGCCGCCGGTTCAAGGTAGAGCTGGCCGGACTGCGAGAGAAAGGCGGTCTCGCCGAAGTACTCGGTCTCGAACAGAGTCGAGGTACCCTCGCACGCCGCCGGAGTGAGGATGGGCGAGTCGATGAGGGTGTATCCGCGGGTCTGAAAGAAATCGCGGATCGCGAACTCGACCTCCGAACGCACCCGCATGATGGCGTGCTGTTTCTTCGACCGCAGCCACAGGTGGCGGTGGTTGAGCAGAAAGTCAGGCCCGTGGTCCTTCTTGCCGATCGGGTACTCGGGGGCGAGGTGCACCACATCGATGCCGTTCACTTTGAGCTCGAACCCGCCCGGGGCGCGCTCGTCCACCGCCACCCTGCCGTGGATCGCGACCGACGACTCCTGGGTGAGCTCGACGGCTGTGTTCCACACCGCCTCGTCGACCTCGGGTTGGAAGACCACGCACTGCAGGTAACCGAAACCGTCGCGCAGGATGATGAAACGCAGCTTGCCCTTCTTGCGCCAGTTGTAGACCCATCCGTTGAGGGTCACTTCCTGATCGGCGTACTGGGCGAGGTCGGCAATCGTAATGACGGGGCGCGACATGGTTCCTCCCTCAGAGAGCGGGATTGTACACGAGGGGTTTCTTCGATTTCGGATTTCGGATTTCGGATTTCGGATTTTCCCTGTCCTCCCCGGGTTCAAAAACGGATCCCAAGAAGATGGGGTAACTGACTTCTAACCATGCTTCTTTGCATCAATTCCGAAATCCGAAATCCGAAATCCGAAATTGCGATGGCCCCTTTTCCTCATTTTTCCCTGCCTCATTGCCCCACTGCTAGACCCTTCCCCCCGTTTGCGTCACAATGAGCCTTCGATTCCGAGGAGGCGGCATGGAGGTGCGACCCGACAGACAGGAGTTCGAGCGGTTCGCCCGCGACTACGACGTCGTGCCGGTGGTGCTCGAGTTGACCTCGGACACGGTGACGCCCTTCACCGTCTACTCGCACCTTGCCACCGGCGGCCGCAACGCGTTTCTGCTCGAGAGCGTCGAGGGCGGAGAGCGGGCCGCGAGGTTTTCGTTTGTCGGCGCGGACCCGTTCCGGGTGGTCGAGGTCCGCAACGGCACCGTTTTCGTCGACGGGGCGCCGCGCGAAGGCGACGCGCTGCAGCAGCTGCGGGCGGCGACCGACTTCGGCAGGGTGGCGCCGGTCGACGGGCTTCCCCCGTTCGCCGGCGGCGCCATGGGCTATGTCGGCTACGATGCGGTTCGTCTGGTCGAAGACATTCCGGACACCGGCAGCGACGAGGGCGGCCTGCCGGAGGCGTGGTTCGGGCTCTACGACGGCATCGTGGCACTCGACCGGGCGCGGCAGCGGTTGCTGCTGGTGGTTGCGGCCCGCGTCGACGGCGACCCGGAGGCGGCCTGGATTGCGGCCCGGCAGAGGTTGGTGGCGCTCCATCGGGCCTTGCTCCTCCCGATCCGCGGGTCACAGCCGCACGTCATCCCCCCGGCGGTGAGATCCTGGGACGGCTGGCGGGCGACGCCGAGCGAGCAAGGCTTCATGGCGGCGGTGGCGCGGGCGCGCGAGCACATCCTCGCCGGCGACATCTTCCAGGTGGTGCTGTCGCGGCGGTGGCGCAAGATGGCCCGCTGCAACGCGGCCGAGATCTACCGGATGCTGCGTCTGACCAACCCCTCACCCTACATGTTCCTGTTCGACACCGGCCAGGCGCGGATCCTCGGTTCGAGCCCGGAGATGCTGGTGCGGGTGACCGGGGATGAGGTGGCGACCTGCCCCATCGCGGGAACCCGCCGCCGCGATCCCGACCGTGTGGAAGACCAGCGATTGGAAGAGGAGCTCAAGGCGGACCCCAAGGAGCTCGCCGAGCACGTCATGCTGGTGGACCTCGGCCGCAACGATATCGGCCGGGTGGCGGCGCCCGGCACGGTGCGGGTCGTGCGCGAAATGGAGGTCGAACGGTACAGCCACGTCATGCACCTGGTGAGCGAGGTCGAGGGCCGCCTCGCGGACGGCCTCGACGCCTGGGACGCGCTCTTCGCGTGTTTCCCGGCGGGGACCCTGAGCGGCGCGCCGAAGGTGCGGGCGATGGAGATCATCGACGAGCTCGAAGAGGTCCGCCGCGGCGTTTACGGCGGTGCGATCGGCTACCGCAACCTCAACGGCGATCTCGACTCCTGCATCGCGATCCGCACCCTGGTCGAACGGGGCGGCAGCGTCCAGATCCAGGCCGGGGCAGGCATCGTTTTCGACTCGGTTCCGGCGTCCGAGCTGGCTGAATGCACGGCCAAGGCCGGCGCCCTGGTCCAGGCCGTCGCCATGGCCGAAGCTGCTGCCAAAGGCACCGACCATGATTGATAGATTTCGGATTTCGGATTTCGGATTTCGGATTTGCCCCCACCCACCCCCGGGAATTGGCTTTAGGGGCCGGGTCGAGAAATCCGAAATCCGAAATCCGAAATCCGAATTGGGTGGGAGGGTGGCGGGATGATCCTCATGATCGACAACTACGACTCCTTCACCTACAACCTGGTGCAGGAGCTGGCGGAGGTCGGCGACACGCCGATCGAGGTGGTGCGCAACGACGCGTCGACCGTGAGCGGACTGCTGGCGCTGAGACCCGACGCCATCGTCATCTCGCCAGGGCCCGGAGTGCCCGAGGACGCCGGCGTCACGATGGAAGTGGTGCGGACTGCGGTCGACCTGCCGCTGCTCGGAATCTGCCTCGGCCACCAGGCGCTGGCCGCCGTCCACGGTGGCGAGGTCGTGCGGGCATCGGCCCCGGTGCACGGCAAGACCTCGCCCGTCCACCACGACGGAGCCGGGCTCTTCGAGGGCCTGCCGGACCCGTTCGAAGCGACCCGGTATCACTCGCTGGTGGTGGCGGTGGATTCCCTGCCCGCAACGCTCGAGATCACCGCCCGGACGGCCGATGGAACGATCATGGGTCTTCGCGATCGCGCACGGCCCCATTTCGGGGTTCAGTTCCACCCCGAGTCCTACCTCTGCCACGACGGCCGCGATCTGCTGGCCAACTTCCTGCGCCTCGCCGGCCTCCCGGTCAGAGAAGAGTGGGCGAAAATCCGAAATCCGAAATCCGAAATCCGAAGTCAGGACCCATCGTGACCGCCATCGACCACAAGCCGCTGCTCAACCGTCTCCTGGCGGGGCGCGATCTGGCGGGCGACGAGATGGAGGTCTTCGTCGGGGCCGTGATGGACGGCGGCGTCGAGGATGTCGTGGTCGCGGCGGTCCTGGCGGCGCTGCGGGCCAAGGGCGAGACCGGGGTCGAGATCGCGGCGGCGGCGCGGGCGATGCGGGCGCGCGCCATCCGGGTGCCGATCGCGGATCCCGCTCGCGCGGTCGACACCTGCGGCACCGGCGGCGACGGCGCCGAGACCATCAACATCTCGACCGCGGCCGCGCTGCTGGCGGCGGCGGCCGGCGTCCCGGTGGCCAAACACGGCAACCGCTCGGTCTCCTCGCGCTGCGGTTCGGCCGACGTGCTCGAGGCGGCCGGAGTCCGCCTGGATGTGTCGCCGGCCGCGATGGCGGCTCTCCACGACGAGATCGGCATCGCCTTTCTGTTCGCGCCGCGGCTGCACCCGGCGATGAAGGCGGTGATGCCGGTGCGCCGGGCGCTCGGCGTGCGGACGGTGTTCAACCTTCTCGGGCCACTGACCAACCCCGCCGGGGTCGCGCGGCAGGTGATCGGCGTGTGGGGGCCCGAGGTCCAGGATCTGATGGCCAGCGCCCTCGCCGAGTTGGGCGCCGTTCGGGCGCTGGTCGTTCACTCCGAAGACGGGCTCGACGAGATCTCGGTCAATGCACCGACCAGGGTCCTCGAGGTTCGCGACGGCCGCGTGGCCGGCGAGTGGAAGGTCGAACCGGGGGACTCGGAATCGTCGTCGACAACCCGCAGAGCCTGACGGGAGGCGACGTCAACGAAAACCTCCGCCGGATGCGCGACATCCTCGGCGGGCGGGAAGAATCAGCCGCCGCCGAGGCGGTGGCGGTCAACGCCGCCGCCGCCCTGTGGGTTGCCGAAAAGGCCGCGGATCTCGAGGGTGGTCTTGAGATGGCGCGGGAACTCCTTCGGTCGGGTGCGGGGTTGGCTATACTGGAGTCACTGGGGAAGCGATCAATGGAGATCACCGGGGATGGTTGAGTCGATTCTCGACAACATCGTCGCGGATGTCCGCAAACGACTCCAGTGGACGCCGGAGGCGCCCGGTCTCGAGCGGGCCGCGATACGACTCGTCGAGCAGCGAAGGACCCGCCCGCGGTCGCTGCGACGCGCGCTGGCGGGGCCCGACATCGAAATCATCGCCGAGTGCAAGAAGGCCTCGCCGTCGGCGGGCGTGATCCGCGAGAAATTCGATCCGGTTCACCTCGCTCAGGCTTACGCGAAAGGCCACGCCGCGGCGATCTCGGTGGTGACCGAGCGCGACTCGTTCGCCGGCGACCCCCTGTGGCTGATCGAGGTCCGCAAGGCGGTGGACGTTCCCGTTCTGCGCAAGGATTTCATCCTCGAGCGGCGGCAGCTCTTCGAAAGCGTCCTGCTCGGAGCGGACGCGGTGCTCCTCATCACTCGGATCCTCAGCCCGCACCGTCTCAAGGAACTTCTGTCGACCGCCGAGATGCTCGGGCTCGAGGTGCTGCTCGAGATCTTCGCCGACGAGGACCCCGGCCCGGCGGTGGACTCGGGGGCGGCCATCATCGGCGTCAACGCCCGCGATCTCGCAACCTTCGAAATCCGCCTGGATCGCGTCGAGGCCGCCGCCGCCAGGATCCCTGACGACCGGATCCGGGTCGCCGAGAGCGGGATCACCTCGCCCAAGGACATCGACCGACTGCGCGAGGCGGGTTACCACGCATTCCTGGTCGGCGAGCACCTCGTTCGTTCCAGCGATCCGGAGCGCGAGGTTCGGCGACTCAACGGCCGGCTCTCACGATCGAAAGCGTGAGGGGCCGCCGGTCGATGCGACCCCCGGCCTCCTCGTGTTGATCAAGATCTGCGGCATCACCCGGCCAGGGGACGCCGAGGCTGCCGTCGCCGCCGGCGCCGATCTGCTGGGCTTCGTTTTTCGACCCGGGACCCCTCGGATGCTGGTGCCGGATACGGCGGGTTGGATCCGGGAAATACGGGGCGCTGAGACCGTCGGGGTCTTTCTGGACGCGCCGTTGTCCGAGGTGCTCCAGGTTCGAGCGCAGCTCGGTCTCGACTGGGTCCAACTCCACGGCGACGAACCCGACTCTTTTCTCGAAGTTCTGGGGGGCCGCGTGATCCGCCGGGTCCGGGTCGAGGGCGGGATCGAATGGGGGCGCGTCGCCGAGCTTTCTGAAAGATGTCTCCCGTTGTTCGACCCCGGGGCGGGTGATGGTCGTGCGTGGGCGTGGGAGCGCCTGGCGGAGGCGCCGGGTGATCTTCGTTTCGGTCTTGCCGGTGGCCTCACGCCGGAGAATGTCGCAGACGCCGTTCGTATCAGCCGACCGTACCTGGTCGATGTTTCGTCAGGCGTCGAAGCTGCACCCGGAGTCAAAGACCACCGGAAGATCCGCCGGTTCATCGCCGCTGTGCGCTCGGCAAACCACTGAGCCGTTCTCCCGTAGGTCTTCTGAGGGGGAATTCATGTCGACTCGACTCACTGCGCTTGGTCTGTGTTGCGTCGTTGTGGCCTGTTCACCGATGGGCGTTGACGACGCCGGGAAAGGGCGCGCCAACGCACGGCCCGAAATGCGTGGGCCGTATCTCGGCCAGGAACCTCCCGGTCTCGAACCCCGGCTCTTCGCGCCAGGGGTGGTCTCGACCGGGCTCGCCACCCGGGACGTGGCCATGACGCCCGATGGCGGCGAGCTCTACTTCTCGGTCACCCTCGGCGACAGGACGATGATCATGGTGACGCGCCAGGTGGACGGCAGCTGGTCCGAACCGGAGGTGGCGCCGTTCTCGGGTCGCTACCTGGACATCGAACCGGCGATTTCGGCCGACGGCCGGCGGTTCTTCTTTCTCTCGACCCGGCCGCAGGCCGGTCAGGAGGAAAAGCCCGGGTGGGTCTACCAGGATATCTGGGTGATGGACCGCGAGGGCGACGGCTGGGGAGAGCCCGCCAATCTGGGGCCGCCGGTCAACTCCGATGCCCCCGAGTACTTCCCATCGGTCACCGCCGACGGGACCCTGTACTTCACGCGTGAGGGAGAAGACCGGAAGTCCTCGATCTACCGTTCCCGTTTGGTGGACGGGGTCTATACCGAACCCGAACTCCTGCCGCCGCAGGTCAACTGCGGCACGGACCGGTTCAACGCCTTCGTGTCCCGTGACGAGACCTTCGTCATCGTCCCGAATATCGGCGGCGAGGACAACCTCGGCGGGGTCGACTACTCCGTGGTCTTTCGCAGTGACGACGATACCTGGTCCGAACCCATCAACCTCGGACCGGCGATCAACCAGCCGACGGGCCGCGAGTGGTCGGCCTCGCTGTCGCCCGACGGGAAGGTCCTCTTCTTCATGTCATCCCGGACCGACGAGGAAGCGGGCCTCCCCCTGACCGGCCGCTCCATCGGCGAGCTCCTCGATCTCTCGATCCGGCCCGGACAGGGCAGCTCGGACATCTGGTGGGTGAGCGCGGAGGTGATCGAGCGGCTGCGACCCTGACGGGTCGCACCAGTTTTGAGTTTTCAGTTATGAGTTTTGAGTTCCGACCGTCCCACCTGGCGGGATCCTGATGAATGGGGACAACTTAAAACTCAAAACTCAAAACTCACAACGTGCCTCGCGAGACTCGGGTAGAATCTATGGCTCATGAAGAGGCTTCCCGACGCCCGCGGTTATTTCGGCGACTTCGGCGGCAGGTTCGTGCCCGAAACCCTGATGGCCCCGCTGGCCGAGCTCGAGGCGGCCTATCGAAAGGCCTCCCGCGACCGGAGCTTCCAGGCGCGGCTGGATGAGTTGCTGACCCACTACGTGGGCCGGCCGACCCCGCTGTACCAGGCGCGGCGGTTGTCGGCCCGGCTCGGCGGCGCCCGCATCTGGCTCAAGCGGGAGGATCTCTGCCACACCGGGGCGCACAAGATCAACAACGCGCTCGGCCAGGCCCTGTTGACCTGCGAAATGGGCAAGGAGCGGGTGATCGCCGAAACCGGCGCCGGCCAGCACGGGGTGGCGGTGGCGACCGCCGCCGCCCTGCTCGGGCTCGAATGCCGCGTCTACATGGGTTCGGAGGACATGCGGCGCCAGGAGCTCAACGTCGTGCGGATGCGGCTGATGGGGGCCGAGGTGGTGGCGGTGGAGGCAGGCTCGTGCACCCTCAAGGACGCCATCAACGAGGCGCTCCGCGACTGGGTCACCAACGTCCACACGACCCACTACATCCTCGGTTCGGTGCTCGGTCCCCACCCCTACCCGATGATGGTGCGGGATTTTCAGACGGTGATCGGCCGCGAGGCGCTGGCGCAGTTCAAAACGGCGACCCGGACGCTGCCGGATCTGGTCGTGGCGTGTGTCGGAGGGGGCTCCAATGCCGCCGGGCTGTTCACGGCCTTCATTCCCCACGAGGCGGTCGCGCTGGTGGGGGTCGAGGCCGGCGGACGCAGTCTCGAGCCGGGCGAGCACGCGGCACGGTTCACCGACAGCGCCGCGCCGGGCATACTCCACGGAACGCGGACCCGGGTGCTTCAGAACAGCGATGGCCAGGTGCTGAGGACGCATTCGGTGTCGGCAGGTCTCGACTACCCGGCGGTCGGCCCGGAACATGTCCAGTGGCAGGAGAGCGGGCGGGTCGTCTACACCACTGTCGATGACGCTGCGGCGATCGCGGCCTTCCACCTCCTGGCCGAGTGCGAGGGGATCATCCCGGCGCTCGAGTCCGCCCACGCCGTCGCGTACGCGGCCAGAGTGGCGCCGCCGATGTCGTTGGGTACCAACATCCTCGTCAACCTGTCGGGGCGGGGGGACAAGGATCTGGGCGAGGTGGCGCTGGTCGAGGGGGGTGGGGCGTGAGCCGGCTGCGCGACGCCTTCCGGAACGCCGGGCGAGCCAAGCGGGCCGCCTTCGTGCCCTATGTGACCGCCGGCGATCCCAATCTCGCGCGGACCGTCGACATCGTCCACGCCCTCGATCGGGCTGGAGCGGACGTTCTCGAGCTGGGCGTACCGTTTTCGGATCCCATCGCCGACGGTCCGACCAATCAGCGCGCGGCCGAACGCGCCCTGGCATCGGGGACGACGTTGGCGGGGGTGCTGGCGACCGTTGCGCTCGTCCGTCGGGATGTCGGGCTCCCCATCGTGCTGTTCACCTACGCCAACCCGGTCATTCGCTACGGCCTCGAAAAATTCGCCGTGGACGCGGCGGCGGCCGGGGTCGACGGAGTGTTGTTCACCGACGTACCCGCGGAGGAGATGGCGCCGTTCGAGGAGGCCCTGCATCCGGCCGGGCTCGATCTGATCATGCTGGTCACGCCCACCTCGGGCCGCAAGCGCATGAAGGCCGCGGCGAAGTTCGGCGGCGGCTTTCTCTACCTGGTGTCGCGCACCGGGGTGACCGGGGCGCGTCAGGACCTCGACGCGGAGCTCGAAAACAACATCAAGGCCGCCCGCAGAGCTTCTCGATTGCCGGTTGCCGTCGGCTTCGGGATCTCCACTCCGGAGCAGGTTGCGCAGGTGGCGGCGAAGGCCGACGGCGTGGTGGTGGGTTCGGCCATCGTCAGCCGCATCGGCGCTCTGGGCGACTGCGACGAACTCGTCGACGAGATCGAACACTTCGCCGCCACCCTCGCCAATGCGTGCAAGAGGTAGTTTTGAGTTTTGAGTTTTCAGTTTTGAGTTCCCTTTCACCACGATTGACCGTGCAGGTGAAAAGTGTCCTCAACTCAAAACTCAAAACTCAAAACTCATGACTCTTCCATGGGAAGACCGAAACGCCACCGGTTGGGTCAGAACTTCCTCGTCGACTCCGGCGTCGCCGAGAGGATCGTGGCTGCGCTGGCTGACCGACCGCCGCGGGTCCTCGAAATCGGTCCCGGCCGGGGCGCGCTGACCGAACCCCTGCTCGAAAGGTTCGACAGGGTGCTTGCCCTCGAGCTCGATGAAAACCTCGTGCCGCCACTTCGCCAGCGATTCGGCGGCCGCGGTCTCGAGATCCGGCATGTCGACGCCCTTCGCGAGGACCTCGACCACACTGGCGGCCGCCGAATCGCCGTGGCAGGTCGCCGCCAACCTTCCGTATTCGGTGGGCACGGCCATTCTGCGCAGGCTCCTGCCCCGCCACGACCTCTTCACCCGCCTGGTCGTGATGCTGCAGCGCGAGGTGGCCCACAGGGTGGTGGCGGTTCCCGGGAGCCGCGGCCACGGCCTGCTGGCACTGGAAAGGGCGGCGTGGGGGGAGGCGCAACTCCTCTTCGACGTTTCTCCACGGGCCTTCCGGCCGGCGCCGAAGGTGGTCTCGAGCGTTCTCGCCGTCGATCTCCGGCCGGCGGAGTATGACCGCGAGACGATCGAGGCTGCGCTCGCTCTCGCCGCCCACGCTCTCACCAAGCCGCGGAAGATGCTGAACAACGCCGTCGCCCCGTCGCGCGACGCCGCAGCCATCGTGGCCGCCGGGCTGGATCCGTCCCAGCGCCCCGGGACGGTCGCCCTCGATGGCTGGATTCGGCTATCCCGTCAGTCATAAATTCATCCTTGGCAGGGACTTGCCGGGAAGTGATACCATTTGAGGGGCATGAAATTGCGGACTGAGATTCGTCTGTTGAACCGCCTTCGAGCGGGTGGGGTGCGACCCGGATCGGGTCGCCTCGGATGACGTTGTGGACGGCTGCTCTCCTCGGCGTACTCCAGGGAGTGACCGAGTTCCTCCCGGTCTCGTCCTCCGGTCACCTGGCGCTGGCGCAGATGTTGATACCGGGCTTCAGCCAACCGGGCGTGGTGTTTGACGCCATGCTGCACGTGGGGACCGCAGCCGCAGTGGTGTGGTACGAACGCCGCCACATCGTCGAGTGGGTTTCCACCCGCAACGGCCACCGGTTGATCGGGCTGATCGCCCTCGGGACGATCGCAACTGCCGTGCTGGCCTTTCCGCTGCGCTCCATCGCGGTCGCAGCCTTTGTGAAACCTCTGTGGGTCGGCGTGGCCCTGGTGGTCACGGGTGGGGTCGTCGCCTCGACGGCGCGTCTGAGCGGCGGACCGGGCGATGAAAAGACGATGACCTGGCGGCAGACCCTCGCGGTGGGTCTGGCGCAGGGCCTGGCCGTCTTCCCGGGTCTCTCGCGCTCCGGAGTGACCATCGCCGCGGGTTTGGCCGGCGGCCTCGAAAGGACGTGGGCTCCCCGGTTCTCGTTCCTGCTCTCCGTGCCGGCCGTTGCCGCAGTCGCCGTTCTCGAGGTGTTCGGCGCATGGCGGTTGCCGCTTCACCAACCCAACGGGTTCGGCCTGGTCTGTCTGATCGGAGCGACGGCGGCTGCGATCGCGGGCTACCTCGCTCTCGTCGTGGTGATCAAGACGGTCTCGAGCCGGATCTTCCACCGCTTCGCCTGGTACTGCATTCCGCTCGGGATGGTTGTCATCGTGTGGGGGTGGCTGCGGTGAGAGAGCGGGTGGTCCGCGAAGCGGTCGCGGTGGCGCTGCTGTTGGGCTCGCTGCTGGTGGTGGTCGCGTTGCTCTCCCACTCGCCGCTCGACCCGAGCCCCTTTCACGCCTCGACCCTGAGGTCGGCGCCCGACAATCTCGCCGGCTGGCTCGGCGCGACCCTGTCCGCTGCACTGTTCAATTTCATCGGCATCACCTCGTTCATCCTGCCCGTGGCGGGAGCGGTGATCGGGTGGAGGCTGCTCCGGCAGTCGCCGATGGCCAACCCTCGGATCGTCGGCGTCGGCTGGGGTGCCATCCTGTTGGCGCTGCCCGGGTTCGCGGCGCTGGTCGGCACCGACCTGCCTTTCCGCGACGGCCGGGTGTCGGCCGGCGGGTTCGTGGGGCTCGCCGAGACCGAGCTGTTGACCGGGTTTGCAGGTCCGGTGGGCGGCGTGGTGGTGTTGTCGTTTCTCCTGGTCATCGGCGTGCTGCTGATCTCGGGCGCCTCGGCGGGGGCCTATGCCGATCGGTTGTCCGAACGAATCCGCGAGCACTGGCACCAACGGCGTCGGCAGCGATCCGACCGGATGCGGGAGAAGGCGGACGCTCAGGCAAAGCAACGGGTCTTCGAGCGGCAGATCCAGCGGATCGAGGGTGACGACAGTTACAAGGGGTCGCTGACCGTCAAGGAGGTGGAGGGCCGCGGGCGATTCCGGATCCTGCGCAAGCAGGCCGAGGAGCCCGCCGTCGAAGGCCCGCCCGAACCGAGGGTCGTCAAAAAGCGCGCTCCGTCCCCTGCGCGGGCGAAGGCCGACGCCAAGCCGAAATCGACCCCACCCGACGTGCAGGAGGAATTCGATTTCGTCGAGACCCTCGACAGCTACGATCTCCCCAAGGAGTCCTTTCTCGAAATGGCCGAGGAGGCGCCGGAGCGCGACTCGGCGGCCCTCATCGAAATGGGCAAGCTGATCACCACGAAGTGTGGCGAGTTCAAGGTCCGCGGCGAGGTGGTCAACATCCGCACCGGCCCGGTCATCACGACCTACGAGTTCCGGCTCGACTCCGGAGTGAAGATCTCGGCGGTGCAGAACCTGTCGGAGGACCTGGCGCTGGCGCTGCGCACCGAATCGGTCCGGATCGACCGTATCCCGGGGCGGGCGACGGTCGGCATCGAGGTGCCGAGCCCGGAGCCCGAGGTGATCCGGCTTCGGCAGTTGGTCGAGGCGCCGGAGTTCCAGCGCGCCCAGTCCCTGCTTACCCTGAGCCTCGGCGTCGACATCCGTGGCAAGCCGTTCTTTTCCGATCTCGCGCGCATGCCGCACCTGCTGATCGGCGGTTTCACCGGGTCGGGCAAGTCGGTGGGCCTCAACGCCATGATCATGTCGATTCTGTACAAGGCGCGTCCTGAAGAGGTCAAGTTCATTCTCGTCGACCCCAAGATGGTGGAGCTCGGCGTGTATGCCGACATCCCGCACCTCCTGACCCCGATCATCTCCAACCCCAAGAAAGCCGCCAATGCTCTCGGTTGGGCGGTGGCGGAAATGGACAACCGATACCACGTCCTGGCGGCGCTCGGCGTCCGCAACCTGCAGCAGTACAACCAGCTCGTACGGGATCCCGGACAGTTGCGGCTGGCAAAGAAGAAGCTTGCCGAAAAGGGCGACGGCGAGGATCCGGATCTCGCCCCCCTGCCCTATATCGTGATCGTCATCGATGAGCTCGCCGACCTGATGATCACCTCCGGGCGCGCCGTGGAGGAGTCGATCACCCGGCTCGCACAGAAGGCGCGCGCGGTGGGCGTCCACCTGATCTGCGCGACGCAACGCCCCTCGGTCGACATTCTCACCGGCATCATCAAGGCCAACTTCACGTGCCGCATCGCCTACCGGGTTCGATCGCGTTTCGACTCGCGCACCATCCTCGATTCCATGGGCGCCGAACACCTGTTGGGCCGCGGCGACATGCTGTTTCTTCCGCCGGGCAGCGGCAACCTCCTGCGGCTGCACGGGCCGCTGGTCACCGAAAAAGAGATCCACAGCGTGGTCCGCTATATCAAGAGGTTCGGCAAACCCGAGTACCACCGCGAGGTCCTTTCCCACGCGCCCCTCGGACCGCCGGAGCGCGGCGGCAACGGGACGACCCTCGAAGAGGTCGATGATCTTTCGGATCCCATGTATGAGGCTGCGGCGCGGTTGGTGGTGAAGACCCGGAAGGCCTCGGCCTCCTACATTCAACGCCGGCTGCGGCTGGGTTACACGCGATCCGCCCGACTCCTCGATATGATGGAGAAGGAGGGTGTGGTGGGACCGCTGGCGGGGTCGAAGGGGCGCGAGGTGCTGGTGCCCGACAATTTCTTCGGAGAAGTCGACGAGACCCTCGCGCTCAATGAAGACATACCGGACGACGACGGAGATTGATCATGGATCTGGATTTTCTCGACCTCGGGCCCGCAGCCATGTATCAGCTGGGTGCGGTTGCGGCGATCGCCCTCCTGCTGTTCATCCTCGTGGCCTCGTTCATGTCCCGATCCAAGGTCTTCTGCCAGTACCTCAGACACATGACGGGAATTCACCTCAAGCCCTCGACGGTGATGCGCCTGTACAAGAAGGGTGGAAAATCCGCGGTCCGCGATCACCTCATCGACCTCCTGATCCGCGAAGACCTCGCCGACACCAGCCGGATCATCACCCCGGACTCCAAACCGGACCTCTCGGTTTTCAACAACGTGAAGTGACGCGGGCGGGCCCGCCCGCCCCACCGCATGTTTTATCCAAAGATAACCCAGATAACCCAGATCCATCGCACCGGGCAAACCACAGAGGCACAGAGGACACAGAGCCAGGCTTCGTCGCAACCACGAAGACACAAAAACACCAAGTCGTCACAAAATCCCCGCCCCGGAATCCAACGCAAAGACGCAAAGGCGCAAAGGAGCGGTACCTGCGGCAACGAGGTTGCCTGGAGTGGCCCGGCGGAAGGCCGGCGATCTCGGGATCGCCGGCTCCCGGGGAAGTGCCCGTCCGCGATGGATGCAAGCATCCCTCACGGACGGACGCTTCCCCGGCCTACGCGCCGGGGGCGCGTCGGTTCCGCCGTTGTCGTGCCTGCTCGAGCGTGGGCCGTCGGGCAGAGACGTCGTGACGAAAGTCTCCGTTCGAGGCGATGTCTCGGCCCGACGGTCAGGCCGCCCTGCGGCCGGAACCTCGCCGGAAGATCCCGTAGGAAGGAACCCTCTGCGCCTCGGCGTCTCCGCGCCTCTGCGTTCAGTCCGAAAACTGCGTGACCTGTGGGCAACCCGGGTGGCTGGCTTTGCGCCCTTGCGTCTTTGCGCCTTTGCGTTGATTCGCCTGGGGCTGTGGCTCTCTGGTATCCAGTACCGGTATCATGTCCCTCGTGTCCCGCATCCACGTCCTGTCCGACGGTCTGATCAACCGCATTGCCGCCGGTGAGGTGGTGGAGCGGCCGGCCTCGGTGGTCAAGGAGCTGGTCGAAAACAGCCTCGACGCGGAGGCGACGAAGATCGAGGTCGATCTGGTCAACGGCGGTCGCAGCCGGGTGCGGGTGTCGGACGACGGGTGCGGGATGGACGCCGACGACGCCGTCCTCTCGCTCGAGCGCCACGCCACCTCCAAGATCAGCGCGGCCGGCGACCTCGACCACATCACCACCCTGGGGTTTCGCGGCGAGGCCCTGCCGTCGATCGCGGCGGTCTCGCGGTTTGTCCTCGTGACCGCCGCCGATCCGGCTCGCGGCGGCGTGCGGGTGACTGTCGAAGGGGGGCGCATTCTCGCCGCCGACGGCGCTGCCAGAGCCCGAGGCACCACCGTCGAGGTCGGTGATCTTTTTTTCAACACCCCGGCGCGGCGCAAGTTCCTGCGCTCGCCCGAGACGGAGTTGCGCCACGCCCAGGAGATCCTGTGGGGCGCGGCGCTGGCCCGCCCCGACGTGGCCTTTGTCCTGCGCCACGGCTCGCGGGTGCTGATCGACGCACCGGCGGTGGCCGACGCATCGCAGCGGCTCAAGGACCTGTGGCGAAGCGCCGACCGTGTCGTCGCCTTCGGCGCGACGGCCGGCGAGGCCGTGGTGCGGGGTCTGCTGGCGCCGGGCGGCGGCAGCGGACGGCCGTCTCTCACCCTGCTGGTCAACGGGCGGGCGGTCCGCGATCGCCTCGTGGTCGGCGCGGTGCTGCGGGTCTTGCGGTCTGCCGGGAGCGGGTTTGGCGGCGCGCGAGTGGTGGTCGATCTGCGATTGCCGCCCGACGAGGTGGATGTCAACGTCCACCCGGCCAAGGCGGAGGTGCGATTTTCGCAATCCGGTTCGGTGTTCGCGCTCATCGAAAGGGCGATGCGGGAGGGTGTCGCGGCCTCCCAGGGCCGCATCGAGGTCCGGGCGCTCGAGGATGGCGCGCCCCACCGCCGGGTGGCGGATCCGCAGGCTGGAGGGTACGGCGAGATGATCCGCAGCCGGCACGCCGCATCGGGTGGCGGTGCGCTCTTCGATCACCCGGCTTACGGCGAGGTGTCGATCGGGCCGCCGGCCGGTGACCACGGCGAGAAGATGACCTGGCGCCCGGATCAAGACCACCCGCGGGTGCGGTCGGGCGCGAGAGCCGGGGCCCCCGACACACCGTTCGGCCGCCTCATCGGGCAGTACCGGAACTCCTTTCTGCTGTTGGAGGACGACCACGGGCTGGTGATCGTCGATCAACACGTGGCCCACGAGCGGGTCCTCTTCGACCGCATCCGGCGGCGTCTGGCCGGCGGCGAGGCGCCCTCCCAGGGTCTGCTGACCCCGTGCCTGATCGAGGTCGACGAGGCCCACGCCGCGGCTCTTCCCGGTGTGGAGGCGATTCTGCGGAAGGTCGGTATCGAGGCCGAGCTGTTCGGGCCCGATACCATTCGGGTCTCCTCGGTCCCGCCGGAGTTCGACCAACAGGCCGTGAGGGAGGTCGTCGAAAGCGTCCTCGACCGCGCGACCGCCCTTGACGGCGTGCCCGATGACGCATCGCGGGAGCTCGAGGAGGAACTGGCGGCCTCGCTCTCGTGCCGTGGTGCCATCAAGGTCAATCACCGTCTGTCGGCCGACGAACAGCGCGGCCTCCTCGACGATCTGTTGGCGACGGACAACCCCTACCGCTGTCCCCACGGACGGCCCATCATCCTCCGTTTGAGCCAGGAGGAAATGGAACGGAGGCTCGGGCGACGATGATCCAGCGTGAACAATGGCATCTGACCGAGGGTTTGATCTTCGCCCACTTCGCGGTTTTCATCCTCAGCACCACGATGGAGGCGAGCCAGCAGGCGCTGGCCCTGATCCCCGGATTCGTGAGCTCGCGTCCGTGGACCCTGGTGACCTATCAGTTCGTCCACGGGTCGAGCATGTTCTGGTTCTTCATCTCGATGCTGGTGCTGTGGATCATGGCGAAACCGTTGGAGGACAGCTGGGGCTCGCCCCGGTTCCTCGTCTTCTGGTTGGTGGCCACCTTCGGTGCGTCGGTGACCGCCGCCCTGATCGGGCGCCCGCTGTTCGGCGATCTCGGTTTCAGCTCGTGCCTCCTGTTCACCTTCGCGACGCTCTTTCCCGAGGTGGAGTTCCGGCTGTTCTTCATCATCCCGGTCAAGGTCAAGTACCTGGCGATCGTCGCCGCGGCCATCCTCGTCTACTCGAGTCTGTCCCTCGGGCTGGTCGCCGGTCTGGCCAACATCGCCGGAACCTCAGCCGGTTACCTTTTCTTTCTCGCCACGCGCCGGCTGCCCACCCGCCGCAAGATCGCGTTCGAACTCTCCAATCGCAGGGCCAAGGTCGAGGTGCGGGCCGAGAGCGCCCGGGCGGAGGATCGGAATCGTGCCTGGGACCCCCTGGTGAGGGCCGCCGAGGCGCGCGCCTTCGAGGGCGGCGTGGTTGCGCCCGAAGACGAGCCCCTGCTCGTTGAGCTCGATGCCGCCAAGGATCCCTCCATCACGGTGTGCGCGCCGAGCGAGTTCGGCTTCGTCGACGACCCGGTGTGCCGCGGCTGCAACGGATACGCCGAATGCGCCGCCCGGCGCATTCGGATGCGCGCTGAAACGACATCGAAAGGTCGATCCTGAACCCAACGCGAAGCCCGGCTCGACATGTAACTGCGTCTCAATAAGTAACTTGGAATCGTGAAAAATTTCACATATCTTGAGAGACAGGTCAGGGGTGGGGTATCCTGAGTGCCCGGTCTCGCGGGGTCCAGCGGCAAGGAGTCAGGGTTTGTTTGAGAAGCGGGTGACAGCGTTCGTCGGCCACTTCGGCAGCGGCAAGACCGAGATCGCCCTTAACGGGGCGCTCCGGCTGGCCGCTTCGGGTGTGCCTGTCACCCTCGCCGATCTCGACGTCGTCAAACCCTATTTTCGCTCGCGGGCGGCGCGCGCCATCCTCGCCGATGCGGGGGTCGAACTGCTCGCGCCCACCGGCGCCAACGTCCACTCCGACCTGCCGATCATCGTTCCCCAGATCCGCAGTGCCCTCCGCCACGACCGCAGACACATCATTCTGGATGTCGGCGGCGACGACGTCGGGGCCAGGGTGCTGGGGTCGCTTTCCGACGTGGTCCCGATCGAGGAGACCGAGTGCCTCCTGGTGCTCAACTTCCGCCGTCCCTCGACCCCGGACGCGGAGCGGGCCCTGGCCATGGTGCGGGAGATCGAAGCCGTGGGCCGCGTCCCGGTGACCGGCCTCATCTCCAACACCCACCTGATGGAGGAGACCACCGCCGAGGTGGTAATGGAGGGTCACGCGCTGGCCCTCGAAACGGCCGCTCTGGCGGCGATCCCGCTGGTGGCGGTCACCGTCGCTGATGACCTGGCGGGTGAGCTCTCATTTGAGAATCTCGAGTGTCCGGTGATCGCCCTGAAGCGCATCGTCCGGCCGCCGTTTGCGCAAACCCTGGAGCGGCGCACCACCGGGCCGCTCTTCGTGGTCAGCTGAGAAAGGAGCGTTCATGCCGCAGATCGTGATCAGCCCCAACCGCTGCAAGGGCTGCGAGCTCTGCGTTCACGCGTGCCCGCAGCAGATTCTGGGTATGGGCCGCGAAATCAACACCAAGGGCTACTTCTACGCCGAGGTGGTCGAGCAGATGCGCTGCATCGGCTGCCGCCTGTGCTGCATCACCTGCCCCGACATGGCCATCGAGATGAAGGTCAACGGGACCATGTACCACTACTTTTCGTACTGAGGGGTTGCCATGGCCAAGAAACTCATGAAAGGCTCGGAGGCCATCGGCGAGGCGGCGGTGCAGGCCGGGTGCAAGCTGTTCTTCGGCTACCCGATCACCCCGCAGAACGAGATCCCCGAGTACATGTCGATGCGGCTGCCGCAGATCGGCGGCGCGTTCGTCCAGGCGGAGTCCGAGGTGGCGGCCTCGAACATGATCTACGGCGCCGCCGGCACCGGCGAGCGGGTCATGACGTCGTCCTCGTCACCGGGCGTGTCGCTGATGGCGGAGGCCATCTCCTACCTCGCCGGTGCGGAGCTGCCGGTGGTGATCGTCAACATCGTCCGCGCGGGACCCGGTCTCGGCGGCATCCTGCCGAGCCAGGGTGACTACTTCCAGGCCACCAAGGGCCTCGGCCACGGCGATTTCAGGGTTCTGGTCCTGGCGCCGTGGTCGATCCAGGAGGCGGCGGACCTCGTCCAGGACGCCTTCGATCTCGCCGACTTCTACCGCAACCCGGTGATGGTGCTGGGCGATGGTCTCATCGGTCAGATGATGGAGCCGGTGGAATTTCCCGAGGGTCGTCGGCCGATCAAGGAGCTCGCGCCCAAGACCTGGGCGGCCACCGGATGTGACGGCAGCCGGCCCACCAACATCATCAACTCCCTCTTTCTCGATCCCGCGGAGCTCGAGCGGCACAACATCAAGCTCAAGGCCAAGTACGACCTGATGGTCGCCGACGAGGTCCGCTACGCCACCGAGGGCGCCGATGAGGACTACGAGGTCGCGATCGTGGCGTACGGGACGGTGGCGCGGGTGTGCTCCACAGCCATCGAAGAGCTCCGCCAGGAAGGCATCAGGGCGGCCCTCGTCCGGCCCATCACCCTGTTCCCCTTCCCCTACGCCGCGGTCCGCATGACCGCCGAAAAGGCGAAGGCGGTGCTGGTGGTGGAGTTGTCCGCGGGCCAGATGATCGAGGACGTCCAGCTCGCTCTCGCGCGGAGCCGTCCGGTCCATTTCTCCAACCGGATGGGCGGGATGCTGGTGTCGCCGGACGAGGTGGTGGCCAAGGTCAAGGCCATTCTCGACGGCAGCTCGGTGGAGGTGCACCATGGCTGAGACGGTTTTTGCCCGCCCCCTCGCGCTGGCCGATGTCACCACCCACTACTGCCCGGGCTGCACCCACGGTCTGATCCACCGGCTGGTGGCCGAGGTCCTCGACGAGCTCGGCGTCAAGGAACGCACCGTCGGCGTGGCGCCGGTGGGGTGTGCGGTGCTCGCCTACAACTACTTCAACTGCGACTTCCAGGAGGCCGCCCACGGCCGCGCACCGGCGGTCGCCACCGGCGTCAAGCGCGCACGGCCCGACCTCATCGTTTTTTCCTACCAGGGCGACGGCGACCTCGCCTCGATCGGGATGGCGGAGATCGTCCACTGCGCCAACCGCGGCGAGAAGGTGACGGTGGTCTTCGTCAACAACGCCATCTACGGCATGACCGGCGGCCAGATGGCGCCCACCACCATGCCCGGGACAGGTGGCGACCACCTGCCAGCTCGGACGCGACGTCGACTCAACCGGCCACCCCATCCGGGTGGCGGAGATGATCTCCACCCTGCGCACGCCGGCCTTCGTGGCACGGGCCACCGTCCACAATCCCCTGGTCGCGGTCCACGCCAAGGAGATGCTGCGCCGCGCCTTCACCTACCAGGTCGAGGGCAGGTGTTTCTCGCTGGTCGAGATCCTCTCGACCTGTCCCACCAACTGGGGCCTCCCGCCGGCCGAGGCGACCGGGTGGTTGGAGAAGAACATGCTGCCCTACTACCCGGTCGGCGTGTTCAAGACGCCCGACAGCGGCAGCCGCGAACCGAAACCGTTGACGACGTGAGTGGAGGGGGCATGCAGAGCGAAGTGATCATGGCCGGGTTCGGTGGGCAGGGGATCCTGCTCATCGGCAAGATGCTGGCCTATGCGGGCATGCACGAAGGCAAAGAAGTTTCGTGGTTGCCGTCCTACGGCCCCGAGATGCGCGGCGGCACCTGCAACTGCACGGTGGTGGTCTCCGACAAACCGGTGGGCTCGCCGGTCATCCGCTCGCCCCGCGCGGTGCTGGCCATGAATCTGCCGTCGCTCGAGAAGTTCGAACCGGACATCCGCCCGGGGGGCCTCCTGCTGATCAACTCGTCGCTCATCAACCGCGGTTCCGACCGCAAGGACCTGACGGTCATCGAGGTGCCGGCCAACCAGATCGCCACCGAGCTCGGCAACCCGCGCGGCGCCAACATGGTGGCGCTCGGCGCCTACCTCGGCGCCACCGACGCGGTCTCCGTGGATGAGGTGATCGCGGTCATCCGCGAGACCTTCGCCGCCAAGCCGGCGGTGATCGACGTCAACATCGAAGCGCTGCGTAAGGGCTACGAGCTCGGCGCGGCGCACAAGGTGATGGAGGCCTGATGGTTGAAACACCGTGTTCCGACCTCACGATGACCGAGGACATCCTGGGCAGATACCCGGCCGCAGAACCTGCGCTGATCCAGGTCCTGCAGGACGTGCACCGAGCCTACAACTACCTCCCGTGCGACGTGCTCGAGCGGGTGGCCGAAGCGCTCGACGTGCCGCTGGCCAAGGTCTTCTCCGTGTCGACCTTCTACAAGGCGTTCTCGCTCGAGCCCCAGGGCGACACCATCGTCAAGGTGTGCACGGGGACCGCCTGCCACATCCGTGGTGCCGGCCAGCTCGTCGAGGAGCTCCAGCGCCAGCTCGGGATCGGACCCGGCGAAACCACGGGAGACCTCAAGTTCACGATCAAGACCGTCAACTGCGTGGGCGCCTGCGCCATGGCGCCGGTGATGATCGTCGGCGAGACCTACCGCGGCAGCGCCAAGGCCGCCCGGATGGCGACCTATCTGGCGGCGGGAGGCGACGATGAGAATTGAGTCCAGGGACCAATTCAACGCGTTGCAGGCCCAGGCCCGTGAGAACGAGGCCAACCGCACCCAGCAGGTTCTGGTGTGCTGCGGCACCGGGTGCCTCGCTTCCGGCGCGAAAAAGGTCGCCGAGGCCTTTGCGGTCGAAATCGCCAAACGCAGTCTGGATGCCGACGTCAACCTGTTCGTCAAGTCGACCGGGTGCCACGGTTTCTGCGAACGCGGGCCGCTGGTGGCCCTGCGGCCGTCCGGCATTCTCTACACCAAGGTCAAACCGGGCCGGGTGGAAGAAATCGTCGAGAAGACCCTGATCGGCGGCGAGGTCATTCCGGGGCTCTTGTACAAGGAGCCGGTGAGCGGCGAACGCATCGAGCAGTACGCCGAGATCCCGTTTTATGCGAACCAGGTCCGGGTCGCGATGCGCAACATCGGCCGCATCGACCCGACCTCGATCCTCGACGCGATCGCCGAGGGCGCATACTCAGGTCTCGCCAAGGCCCTGTATGGGATGACTCCGGACCAGGTCATCGACGAGGTGGCGGCCTCGGGGCAGCGCGGCCGCGGCGGCGCCGGGTTCTCGACCGCCCGCAAGTGGCGCTCGTGCAAGTCGGCGCCGGGCGACCGGCGATACGTCCTGTGCAACGGTGACGAGGGCGACCCGGGGGCCTTCAAGGACCGTTCGATCATGGAGGGCGACCCGCACTCGGTGCTCGAAGGCATGATCATCGGCGCCTACGCGCTCGGCGCGCACGAGGGCTTCATCTACGTTCGTGACGAGTACCCGCTGGCGGTGGTCAACCTCACGATCGCGCTCGCCGAGGCCCGCAAGTACGGTCTGCTCGGCGGCAACATCATGGGTTCGGGTTTCGATTTCGACGTCAAGATCTCGCGCGGCGGCGGCGCCTTCGTGTGCGGAGAGTCCTCGGCTCTGATGCGTTCGCTGGAGGGCAAGACCGGCGAGCCGCGCGCCAAGTACGTCCACTCCACGGCCAAGGGCCTCTTCGACCAGCCGACGGTGCTCAACAACGTCGAGACCTGGGCGGGGATCGGCGCCATCATCGACCGCGGCGGCGCCTGGTTCGCCTCCATGGGGACCGAGAAATCGAAGGGGACCAAGGCGTTCTCGCTGGTCGGCAAGGTCAAGAACACCGGCCTCATCGAGCTGCCGATGGGCACCACCCTGCGCCACATCATCTACGACATCGGCGGCGGGATTCTCAAGGACCGGCCGTTCAAGGCCGTACAGACCGGCGGCCCCTCGGGCGGTTGCGTTCCGGAGGAGCTGCTCGACCTGCCGGTGGACTACGAGAAGCTCACCGAGGCCGGCTCCATGATGGGTTCCGGCGGCATGATCGTGATGGACGACCGCACGTGCATGGTCGATGTCTCGCGCTTCTTCCTCGCATTCCTCGAGGAGGAGAGCTGCGGCAAGTGCACTCCCTGCCGCGAGGGTCTCAAACAGATGGTCGCCATCTACGACCGCATCATCGACGGCAAGGGTCGGACCGGCGACATCGAGCTCATCGAGCGATTGGCGTCGGGCATGCGGCTCGGCAGCCTGTGCGAGCTCGGCAAGTCGGCGCCCAACCCGGTGCTCTCGACCCTGCGCTACTTCCGCTCGGAGTACGAGGCCCACATCAAAGACCACGCCTGTCCGGCGGGGGTCTGCCGCGAGCTCACCGCCTTCGAGATCATGGACGATTGCGACGGCTGCCACCTGTGCTTCAAGGCCTGTCCGGTGGACGCCATCACCGGGGTCGTCAAGGAGATGCACGTGATCCACCACGATGCCTGTATCTCGTGCGGCGCTTGCGTCGAGGTCTGCCCCACCGACTCGATCCGGACCTTTCCGAAACACGAGCTCAAACCAGCGGAGGTGGTGTGATGCCGACGCTTTCCGTCAACGGCCGCCGCGTCACGGTGGGTGCCGACGCCACCATTCTCGACGCCGCCCGGGCGGCCGGGGTGAAGATTCCCACCCTCTGCCAGTTCGACGGTCTCGAACCGTGGGGCGGCTGCCGGCTCTGCGTGGTCGACATGTCCGAGGCCCACTGGGACGATGACTACTTCAAGGTGGTCACCTCGTGCAACCACCCGGTGGCCGAGGGGATGACGGTCGTCACCGACTCGGAGAGGGTGGTGGAGACCCGGCGGGTGGTGCTCGATCTGCTGCTCGCCCGCTGCCCGGACACGCCGCTGGTGCAGAGGGTCGCCCGCGAGCACGGCATCGAGGCGACCTCGTACGAGCCGAACCCCGAACCCACCGACTGCATCCTGTGCGGTCTCTGCACCCGGGTCTGCGACCACATCGGGGTGTCGGCGATCGCGAGCGTCAACCGCGGCTGGGGCCGCGAGATCGCGCCGCCCTTCAACCAACCGCCGCCCGACTGCATCGGCTGTCTGGCGTGCGCCGAGATCTGCCCCACCGACTTCATCCCCTACGAGACCTCGAACAGCCGGCGTTCGATCTGGGGCCGCGAGTTCGAGATGCTGCGCGATGCGAAGACGGGCGAGGCGGTGATCACCAAAGAGCAGGCCGAGCACTTCGCGAAACGCAGCGGGGTCCCGATCACCTACTTTGAAAAATCCGACACGACGAAACGGCGTGACATGGCAAGGACCTTCGCCAAGCTGCAGGTGGTGAAGTGATGAAGATGATCTACAAGGTCTCCGTCGAACGCTGTATCGCCTGCGGCAAGTGCGAGCTGGCCTGCGCCTTCGCCCACGGCTCCGAGGGCCGGCCCGCGAAGACCCGCATCAACATCCACCGCCGGGGCCCCGAGCTCGGCACGCCGATCGTCTGCTTCCAGTGCGAGGAGGCCGGGTGCGTGGCGGTTTGCCCGACCCAGGCGCTGGTGCGCAATCCCGTAACCGGCGCCATCGACATGGCGCGCTCGCGGTGCATCTCGTGCCGGATGTGCGTCGCCGCGTGTCCCTTCGGCAACATGCTGTGGGACGAGACCTACCACTGTGTGCAGAAGTGCGACCTGTGCGGCGGCGACCCCCGGTGCGTGCCCTTCTGCCCGACCGGCGCCATCGCCTGGGTTCCGGTCGAAGAGGCGGCGATTCGGCCGGAGCCGCTCGACCGGGAAGCGTTGGCCGTTGAGGAAGGAGCGTGAGGGTGCCAGGTCAGACGATTCCGACGATCTTGGACATGTTCTTCGATAATACGACTGCCGAGGGAAGATCGTCGGAATCGTCTGACCTGGCACCCCCTAGGAGGCTTCAATGACCCATGACGACATCCGCGAGATCCTGCGCAAGGCCTATCAGATCGAGGTCGACGGCTACACCTTCTACTCGATGGCCGCCGAGAAGGCCTCCAAGCCGGCGGTGCAGGAGCTCTTCGACAAACTCGCGCGGGACGAGGTCCAGCACAAGGCCTACCTGCAGTCGGTGATCGGATCGTACGAAGAGAAGGGCCTGGCGGCCTTCAAGATGCCGCACCGCGACCCCGACCTCAGGGCCTTCACCGGCACCATCTTCACCGACGAGTTCAAGAAGCAGGCGCACGGCGCCAGCTTCGAGCTCGGGGTGCTGTCGATCGGCATGACGCTCGAGACCAACGCCATCAAGTACTTCTCGGGAGCGGCCGAGAACACCACCGAGACCGAGGTCAAGGAGTTCTACCAGTTCCTCGCTGACTGGGAGAAGCAGCACCTCGACGCTCTGCAGATGCTTTACAACGGCGTCCGCGAGGACCACTGGACCGCCGGCGGTTTTTCGCCGTACTAGGTTGGCGGCGGGGTCCTGCCGTTTTCGTGCATTCGAGAGCACCCGCGTCTCCTGACGCGCTTCCCGAGAGGATGCCAGGCACGCCGCCATGATGTCGAGGACAACATCATGGCGGGAGCCAGGCACCTCCGCCGCACGCGGCTCCTTTCCGCTCCTGCTTCCCCACCCTCTGAAATTCCCGACGGGCTGCGCCCGGCGAGAATTTCAGAGGGTCGAGGAAATTGACCTGGGCATTGCCGAGGTCAAGGCGTTTCACCTGCCGGAGATTGTTGGTGGCATTTGTGGGGCAGGCGTCCCGCCTGCCGGGCGGATGTTCACTCCGCCGCACGCGGACCGGTTATCTGCGTTTATCCGCGTTATTCGCGGTTTCTCCGAGTGGGTGGGTGGATCGGGCGTTGCCGTGACGTGCGGTCGGTGGTCAATTGACAGGACCAGAAATCAGACTTATATTCTGGTTTGGAGTTGTCATGAGCACAGTCACCCTTTCCGACGCCAAGACCCATCTCGCCCGCCTGCTTTCGGAGGTGGCGGAGATGGGTGAACGGGTGGTGATCACCAGGTCCGGGCGGCCGGCCGGCGTGCTGGTCTCGGTGGAAGAGTACGAGGGCCTGCTCGAGACCCTCGAAATCCTCGCCGACGACGGGTTGGCCGACGCCGTGCGTCGAGGCCTCGACGAGGCGGAACGCGGTGAGGTCGTGTCGCACGAAGAGGTCTGGGGTGAGTTGGCAGGTTAACTACACCAGATCTGCGGCCAAGGCGATCCGGGGTCTGGATCCGCAGGTCAGGTCCAAGGTCCGGGCCGCCATCGAGCGATTAGTCGAGGACCCTGCGCGGGGCAAACCCCTCCAGCTCACCCTGCGCGGTCTCCGCTCGTGGAGGACGGGCGATTGGCGCATCGTCTACCGCGCGACGCACGAAAGGCTCGAAATCCTGGTGGTCGCAGTCGGCCACCGCCGCGAGGTCTACGACCGGATTCGAGAAAGGATGAAATAGAAATACGGCGGTCGCAGAGGGGCTTTCATCACGCTCTTCTGAAGTGAACATCCCGATTCTCACGGCGGTGTTGCCCGTGAGTGCCCCTCTTGAGGATATTTGCGACCGAAATTCCTGCTCGTGTCGGCGTATCGCGTTCGCAAAATCCTCAAGAACGGCACGTCCGGTGGACGCGGGCCGTGTCCGGAGACTCTTCCCGGGAGGGAAAATCGCCAAGGAGCACCCAGGCATTCACGTTCGGCCGGGAGTTGCGATGAAAATATCGAAATCCGAAATCCGAAATTCCGCTCCCGGTTACAATGCCCCGTCGGGAGGAATTGACGTGAACCTCAAAGAACAATTCGAGGCGTCGATCGAGAAGGGCAAGGGCTTGCCGTCGCAGGGGAACGAGACCCTGCTCGAGCTCTACGGGCTGTACAAACAGGCCACCGTGGGCGATGTCCAGGGCGAGGCGCCGTCGGGGTTCGACTTCCGCGGCGCCGCCAAGTACGCCGCCTGGGAAAAGAGGCGCGGGATGACGTCCGACGAAGCCATGCAGGCCTACATCGATCTCATCGACCGGCTTGCCGCGGGCTGAGGGCGCCGAAATGACCGAATCCGTGGTGGTCGACGGTCGTACTCTCGACATCGACGGAGTCGAGGCCGTGGCCCGACGCGGTGTGGCGGTGACTCTCGACACGAGTGCCCGGGCGCGAGTGGCGGAAACCCGCCGGGTCGTGGAAGACATCCTGGCTTCGGGCGAGGTGGTCTACGGCATCAACACCGGTTTCGGTAAGCTCGCCGAGGTCGGGATCTCGCCGGATCAGCTCGAACAGCTGCAGCTCAACCTCCTGCGGTCGCACGCCTGCGGCGTCGGCGAGCCGTTCGCCGAGGACGTGGTCCGCGCGATGCTGCTGCTGCGCGCCAACGTGCTCGCCACCGGTCACGCGGGGTGCCGGCCGGAGGTGGTGGAGCGGGTTCTCGATCTTCTCGGGGCGGGCGTGCACCCGGTGGTGCCGAGCCAGGGTTCGGTCGGCGCCTCGGGAGATCTCGCCCCGCTCGCCCACCTCGCGCTGGTGCTGGTGGGGGAGGGTGAGGCGGTCGTCGGGGGTCAACGGATGTCCGGCGCCGAGGCGCTGGCAACCGCCGATTTCGAACCCCTGCACCTCGGTGCCAAGGAAGGTCTCGCGCTGATCAACGGCACCCAGGCGTCGGCGGCGGTCGGCGCGCTCGCAGTGGCCGACGCGCGGCGGCTGCTCGATGCCGCCGATGTCATCTGTGCGTTGACGCTCGATGCGATGGCCGGCACCGATGCCGCCTTCGACCCGGCGGTCCACGCCGCGCGGCCCCACCCCGGCCAGGTGGCCAGCGCCGACCGCCTCCTCAGGCTGCTCGTCGGCTCGGAGATTCGCGAGTCCCACCGCGAGTGCGGCCGCGTCCAGGACGCCTACTCGCTGCGCTGCTCACCACAGGTCCACGGCGCCGGCCGCGATGCGCTCGAGCACGCCGCCAGGGTGCTGACGATCGAGCTCAACTCGGCGACCGACAACCCGATGGTCTTCGCCGAGGGCCGGTTGATCTCCGGCGGTAACTTCCACGGCGCGCCCATCGCCGCGGTCTTCGACTACCTCGCGGCGACCCTGACCGACCTCGCCTCGATTTCCGAGCGACGGCTGGCGCGGATGGTAGACACGGCCCTCTCCGGTCTCCCGCGGTTCCTCTCGCCCGACGCCGGGCTCAACTCCGGCTTCATGATGGTGCAGGTGTCGGCGGCCGCGTTGGTCAGCGAGTGCAAGACCCTGGCGCACCCGGCATCGGTGGACTCGATCCCCACCTCGGCCGGCCAGGAGGACCACGTCTCGATGTCGACCTGGGCGGCGCGCAAGCTCGCGCGGGTGATCGAGCTGACGCGGTCGGTGCTGGGGATGGAGTACCTCGCCGCCGTGCAGGCGCTCGAGTTCCAGCGGCCGCTCAAGACCTCGCCGCGGCTCGAAGAGGCGGCAGCCCGCCTGCGGGCACAGGTCCCCAGGCTCGTGCAGGACCGTTACATGGCCGGCGACATGGCCACCGCCGCCGATCTCGTTCCCTCGTTGGGGGCTCTCGCGGACTGACGCGTGCCCCGGGCCCGCCGGCCGCGATCGGGGATCGCGGCCATGGGTGCTCGTGACTGGTCGACCGATCGCGAGCGCTCGGTCGACCAGCCTCGAGCCCCCGCGCGCCCAGGGGCGCGCCGGCGGGCGGTTCGTCGGGAGTGAGGGACCCTCGCTTTGAGTGGCCCGCCCCCGCCCCCCACCCACCCACCCTCGGAAATCCGCGCGCTTCGCGCTGGCGGATTTCCGAGGGGCGGGGAGATTGACTTGGGCATTGCCGACGTCAAGGCGTTTCACCTGGCGGAGGACATTGTGGGGCAGGCGTCCCGCCTGCCGGGCGGATGTTCACTCCGAGAGGCGATGTCCCGAAATGGTCATCCCGATGTTCACCACGCTGTTGCCCGTGAGTGCCCCCTCAAACGATGATTGGGTCTGAAGCATACGCTCAACAAAGAGAGTCCGAGTTCCCAACATCGTTTGAGACGGCACGTCCGGTGGACGCGGCACGTATCCGGACGCGCTTCCCAGGAGTTCGCTCCGCCGTACGAGGGCCGGAATCGAAAAGCCCCCGATATTCGGGGGCGGGTAGGTGACAACTCAAAACTCAAAACTGAGAACTCAAAACTGTGGTTGCTCCGTCAGGAGCAACCCGTGGTTCCTCCGCACGAGTCGCACTTGAGACAGGTGCCGTTGCGGACGAGGGTGAGCGACCCGCACTCGGGGCAGGGGTCGCCCTCGTAGCCCATGTAGCGCGCCTTCTGGGCGGCCGCCGCGGCCCGGTCCCCCGGAGAACTCGTGGCGGTGCGTCCGGTGGCGACAGCCTTCGCCGAGGAGGCGGAAACCGTGTGGCCGCCGCTCTGGTTGACGGCGATGGGGTGGACCTCGGCCATG
Organism: Candidatus Sulfomarinibacteraceae bacterium; assembly: GCA_963823345.1. Classification (GTDB taxonomy): domain Bacteria; phylum Acidobacteriota; class Thermoanaerobaculia; order Thermoanaerobaculales; family Sulfomarinibacteraceae; genus Sulfomarinibacter. Next base: position 18,898 of record CAWGLE010000003.1, on the reverse strand, counting down.
TCCTCGTCGTTGGGCGGGAGTTTGTGCTGGTCGGAGCCGGTGCCGACCGCGTCGTGGCGGAGGTCGTCCAACGACACCTGGGCGAGGTCGTCGCGGTCGAGATAGGTGATGGCGAGCTCGCGGAAGATGTAGTCGATGACCGAGGTCGCCATCTTGATGCGGTCGTGGCCGCCGACCATCCCCGAAGGCTCGAAGCGGGTGAAGACGAAGGCGTCGACGTACTCCTCGAGGGGCACGCCGTACTGCAGACCGAGGGACACGGCGATGGCGAAGCAGTTCATCAGCGATCGGAACGCGGCGCCCTCGCGGTGCATGTCGAGGAAGATCTCGCCGACCGAGCCGTCCTCGTACTCGCCGGTGCGGATGTAGACCTTGTGGCCTCCCACCGAGGCCTTCTGGGTGAAGCCGGCGCGCCGGCCGGGCAGCCGGTGGCGCCGTGCCTGGTAGCGGATCACGACCCGTTCGGCCATCGACTCGGCGACCTTCGCCGCGTCGCCGGTGGCGACCGCCTCGGCCAGCGACTCTTCCTCTTCGAGGTCCATGGCGATGCCCAGAGGCTGGCTGAGCTTGGAGCCGTCGCGGTAGAGCGCCACGGCCTTGAGCATCTTCTGCCAGGCCAGGTAGTAGGCGCGCTTGATGTCGTCGAGGGTCGCCTCGGCGGGCATGTTGATGGTCTTGGAGATGGCGCCCGAGATGAACGGCTGGGCGGCGGCCATCATCAGGATGTGACCGTCGTAGCGGATGGAGCGCGTGCCCTTCTTGCCACAGCGGTTGGCGCAGTCGAAGACCGGCAGGTGCTCTTCGGCGAGGTGCGGCGCGCCCTCGACGGTCATGGTGCCGCAGGCCCACGTGTTGGCGGCCTCGATCTCCTCGTTCGTGAAACCGAGTCGTGCGAGCAGGTCGAAGCTCCAATCGGCCAGCTCGTGATCGTTGATCCCGAGGCCGCGGAGGAACTCCTCGCCCACCACGTGCGGGGCGAAGGCGTTGCCGATATCGAAGGAGGTGGGCAGGGCTTTCTCGATGCGCGCGATGACCTCGTCGGTGAAGCCCTTGGCGTGCAGCGCCTCGTGATCGATGGTCGGGCAGTTCTTCAGGGTGCCGTGGCCGATCGTGTAGGCGACGATCTCGTCGATCTGGAGGCCGTGTAGCCGAGGGCCGCCAACGCCGACGGGATCGCCCTGGTTGATGATCTTGAAGTAACCGCCGCCGGCCAGCTTCTTGAACTTCACCAGGGCGAAGTCGGGCTCGATCCCGGTGGTGTCGCAGTCCATCACCAGGCCGATGGTGCCGGTGGGCGCGAGCACCGTGGCCTGGGCGTTGCGGAAGCCGTGCTCGGTGCCGAGCTCGACGGCGCGGTCCCAGGCGTCGCGGGCGGCAGCGAGGAGATCGGGCGGGGTGGTTTCCGCCGCCAGACCGTCGGGTCTGATCGTCAGGCCATCGTACATCTCGGCCGGAGCGTCGTAGGCGGCGCGGCGGTGGTTGCCGATGACCCGCAGCATGTGCTCGCGGTTTTCTTCGAAGCCCGGGAAAGGACCCAGCTCGCCCGCCATCTCGGCCGAGGTGGCGTACGACTCGCCGGTCATGATGGCCGTGATGGCGCCGCAGATGGAACGGCCCTTGTCGGAGTCGTAGGGGATGCCCAGGCGCATCAGCAGCGAGCCGATGTTGGCGTAGCCGAGACCCAGGGTGCGGTAGCGGTAGCTGAGCTCGGCGATGCGGCGGCTCGGGAACGACGCCATGAGCACCGAGATCTCGAGCACCATCGTCCACAGTCTGACCGCGTGGCGGAAGAGCTCGACGTCGAAGCGGCCGTCCTCGCCGAGAAAACGCACCAGGTTCAGCGACGCCAGGTTGCACGCCGTGTCGTCGAGGAACATGTACTCGGAGCACGGGATTCGAGGCGTTGATCCGCCCGCTGGTCGGGCAGGTGTGCCACTCGTTGATGGTGTCGTCGTACTGCAGTCCGGGGTCGGCGCACTCCCACGCCGCGAGGGTGATGTCGTTCCACAGCTTGGCCGCGGGGACTTTCCTCGCGACCGCGCCGTCGGTGCGGTTGACCAGCGTCCAGTCGCGGTTGACCTCGAGAGCGCCGAAGAAGGCGTTCGGCACCCGCACGCTGTTGTTGGCGTTCTGGCCGGAAACCGTGTAGTAGGCGTCCGAGTCCCAGTCGGTGTCGTACTCCTCCACGGGGTAGATCTGCACGCCCTGGGCGGCGAGCTGCAGCACGCGTTGAATCGACCCGTCAGGCACGCCGAGCCGCCGTGCGGTCCGGATGGCGGTCTTGAGGTCGGAGTTCTTCTCGACATCCATGACCGGCTCGCCCGAGCTGTTCGGAAAGCACGCGTCGAGAATTTCCTGGAGCTGGCGCTTGAGCAGCCGCGAACCGGTCACCAGTGCGGCGACCTTGCGCTCCTCGACCGCCTTCCAGGAGATGAACTCCTCGATGTCGGGGTGGTCGAGATCGAGGCACACCATCTTGGCCGCGCGGCGGGTGGTGCCGCCGGACTTGATGGCGCCGGCCGCGCGGTCGCCGATCTTGAGGAAGGACATGAGACCCGACGAACGGCCGCCGCCGGAGAGCGGCTCTCCGTGCCCGCGCAGCTGGGAGAAGTTGGTGCCGGTTCCCGATCCGTACTTGAACAGGCGCGCCTCGCGCACCCACAGATCCATGATGCCGCCTTCGTTCACCAGGTCGTCGGCGACCGACTGGATGAAGCAGGCGTGCGGCTGCGGGTGTTCGTAGGCGCTCGACGACGTCTTGAGCTTTCCGGTCTCGGGATCGGCGTACCAGTGGCCCTGGGCGGGTCCGGTGATGCCGTAGGCCCAGTGCAGCCCGGTGTTGAACCACTGCGGCGAGTTGGGCGCCGCGAACTGCCCGGCGAGCATGTAGCACAGCTCGTCGTGAAACGCGGCGGCGTCGTCCTCGGTGTCGAAGTAGCCGTGCTCCCTGCCCCAGTGGGTCCAACACCCGGCCAGCCGGTCGAAGACCTGGCGGGCGTCGCGCTCGGGGCCGGTGAGCGGTTCGCCGCCCTCCGACATCTCGGGGTTTCCCTCATCGTCGAACTGCGGCACGCCCGCCTTGCGGAAGTACTTCTGAACCAGGACGTCGACCGCCACCTGGGACCAGCTCTTCGGCGCCTTGACGCCCTCCATGGCGAACACCAGGCTGCCGTCGGGGTTGCGGATTTCCGACGACCTCTCGACGAACTCGATGGACTCGTACGGGTCGTGCTCGGCGCGTGTCAAACGGCGCGTGACCTTCATGTTCTGCCCCCGACCTCCCCTGCGGTGGCCGCTATCCGGCGCAAAACTCCCCCTACAGATCTGTTTTGGATCACCGGTTCGCGGATTCAAAAGACTCGACTCGACCCACTATATATTGGGCCCCCGAGCCTTGTCAACACTACATCTTGCGGTTTTTGGACGCGGCCGGGAATTTCGGAAGTGTCTCCGAATAAGGCATTTCTGCGCTCGGCCATGAATGTGGCGTGCGGCGACCGCGGTCACCTCGAATGTCGACCGGGAGATGAGAAGGAACCAACCGACAGTACCTTCCGGGCCCACCGCGCGATGACGGACGGGACACCTCATGCCTTCGCGGCGGAGGCGTAACGATCGCGGATTCGCGGAATCAGAAAATCCGAGAAACCGCGCTGGAGGTCGAACCGTGGCGCCAGACCCCAATCGGCGCGCGCGGCCCCGTCGTTCACATCGGCGGGCCAGCTGTCCACGATGGCCTGGCGTTTGAGGTCCGGTTCGAAGCTGATCCGGGCGTCGGGGAATCCGGCCAGCACCAGCGAGCGGATCTCCTCCGCCGACGGGTTGAACGCGGTGATGTTGTAGACGTCCCTGCCGAGACCCGCGGCGTCCGCTGTCGCGAGCTGGACCAGGGCGTCGACGGCGTCCGGCATCACCATGAACGGAATCCGGGTGTCGGGGCGCACGAAGCAGGCGTAGGCCTCGCCGCGGGCCGCGGCGTGGATCATCTCGGGCGCGTAGTCCGACGTGCCGCCGGAGGGCACGGTGACGGCCGAGATCAGACCGGGAAAGCGAATGGCGCGGAAATCGACCTTTCCGGACAGGGTCTCGGCCGCGAGCTGCTTGTAATGATGGGCGTAGTAACTCCCGAGGTGCTCGCAGTAGAGCTTGTTGCAGCCGTACATCGTGGTCGGGTTGTTCCACTCGTGTTCGCGTACCGCACCCGCTTTCGCCTTGGTTTCGAGGTTGGGCAGACCGTAGGCCGCGATCGACGAGGGGTAGAGGAAGGTCACCGGACGGCCGTGCGACTCGCCCTGAGCCTGCGCGAAGTCGAGCAATTTGAGGGTGCCCTCGACGTTGATCTCGTGGCCGGTCACCGGCGTGAACTCGGTCCGGGTGGAGAGGATCGCCGCCAGGTGGTAGACCGTGTCGACCAGGTACTCGGAGAGGATGCGTTGGAGCAGGTGGGTCTCGAGGATCGAGCCGGTGTACTCCTGCTCGACAAGATCGCGGATCCCGGGTTCGAGGGGTTTGAGATCGATCGTGATGATCGGACTGTCGCCATCGGCCGCGAGCCGTTCGATCAACCCGTGGCCGATCTCTCCTCCCGCGCCGGTGATCAGTGTGACGTGCCTCCGCATGGCGGTCCCTCCCCGCCCGCCAGATTCTCCGGAACCCGCCGGCGTGTCAAGCGGATCAAACCCCTGTCCGATCGCGTGCATCTCATAGGGATCGGGTGAATAAGCGACGGTGACCGAGAAATTTTTCCGAGAACTTGAGGTCTCGAACCTGCGTACTTGTGGTTGGGTCGCTCGATCGACGGAGGCAGATGATGGCAAAGGTACTGAGGCTTCTCGTAGTGGTTGTCGTGCTGGCCGGGGCAGCCGGCGGAATATACGCGTGGGTCGGGTCGCGAGCCAGCGACGAGGACGGCAACACCCTGATCGCGGCCGAGATCGGCTCCATCACCGAGAAGGCGCTGGCGGTGGGGCAGATCGAGCCGCGCGAGAAGTTCCAGGTCAAGTCGAAGATCTCGGGCATCGTCAAGCGGTGCGTCGTCGAGGTCGGCGACACGGTTCGCGCCGGCGATCCGCTGTTCGAGATCGCACCCGACCCGACCCCTCAGGAACTTCTCAATGTCGACCACGGCGTGCAGGCGTCCGAGGCCAGCTATCTCAAGGCGAAAGCGGACTACGAGCGCGGGGTCGAGCTGGTCGACGACGGCCTGATGTCAAAGGGCGACCTCGACGCCCTGCGCGAGTCCTACGACCTGGCCCGCATCGCCTACCAACAGGCTTCCGACAATCGTGACCTGACCCGCAGCGGCAAGGTGACCGGCGGCAGCGGCGTGGAAACGCTGATCCGCACCTCGGCCAGCGGGACGGTGCTGTCCCGTGCCGTCAACGTCGGCGACCCCGTGGTGCCGTTGACCTCCTACCAACCGGGGACCGAGCTCGCCACCGTCGCCGACATGGGCGATCTGATCTTCAAGGGAACCGTGGACGAGATCGACGTCGGCAAGATCTCGGTCGGGATGCCGTGCCGGATCAAGGTCGGCGCCCTTCCCGACGACATCGTCACCGGGCATCTGGAGCGGATCGCGCCCCAGGCGCAGAAGAGCGAGGGTGCGACCCTGTTCGACGTCGAGATCGAGCTCGACCCCGGACAGGACGTGGTGCTTCGCGCCGGCTATTCGGCCAACGCGGATGTGGTGATCCGCGAAAAGACCGACATCGTGCTCATCCCCGAGCGTCTGGTGATCTTCGAGGACGACCACACCTTCGTCGAGCTTCCGGGCGAAGGCCCCGAGGCCGAACCGCGCAAGGTCGCCGTCGAGCTCGGGCTGTCCGACGGCCTCAACGTGGAGATCACCTCGGGCCTGTCCGATGGCGATCAGGTCGTGCAGCGGCCGCCGAAGGAAATCAGCTGATGGACAATTTCGGATTTCGGATTTCGGATTTCGGATTTTTCCCCCGTCCATCCGTCGTGAAAGCGGGGCCGGGTGGGTGGGAAATCCGAAATTCGAAATTCGAAATTCGAAATCCGGGTGGGTGGGTGGCATGATCGGCTTCGGTTCGTTCTTCCGCCAGCTGGGGCGCGATCTGTGGAGCCAGAAGCTGCGGACCTTTCTGACGACCTTCGGCATCATCTGGGGGACGGTGGCGGTGAGCCTCCTGCTCGCCTTCGGCAACGGGCTCCACCGCCAGATGATCAAATCGACCGCCGGTCTCGGAGACCGCATCGTCATCGCCTGGCCGATGCGCACCTCGATGACCTTCGAGGGCCTCGGCAAGGGCCGCCGGATGCGGATGATGGAGGAGGACATCGACTTTCTCCAGTCCCAGGTGCCGCTCATCGCGGGGATCTCGGGCGAGTACTCGGAGGGCCTCATCGCCCGTTACGGCGATCGCCAGCGGTCGGTCGACGTCTCCGGGGTGTCGCCGGCCTACGGAACGATGCGCAACATGATTCCCGCGCCCGGCGGCCGGTTCATCAACGCGATTGACGTTTCGCAGCGCCGCCGGGTGGTCTTTGTCGGCAACGAGCTGGCGGAGGATCTGTTCGGGACCAGGGACGCCGTCGGGGAGACGGTGATGATCCACGGGTCGCCGTTCCTGGTGGTCGGCGTGTTGCTGCCCAAGGAGCAGGACTCGTCCTATTCGGGGCGCGACCACTCCAAGATGATCGTCCCCGAGTCGACCTTCCGCGCCCTCACCGGGCAGAAGTACGTCGACAACTTCATCTACAAGGCGCCGTCCCCCGACCTCAACGAGATGCTGAACGATCAGGTCAGGGTGGCCCTCAGCCGTCGGTTGCGCTTCGATCCCGATGACGACCAGGCGATCCAGGTGTGGGACACCAGCGAGATGTTCGTCTTCATGGACGCCTTCATGCTCGGTTTCCAGATCTTCCTCGGCATCATGGGTGTGCTGACCCTGATCGTCGGCGGCATCGGCGTCTCCAACATCATGAACGTGGTGGTCGAGGAGCGCACCCGGGAGATCGGGATCAAGATGGCGCTCGGGGCCCGCTCCCGCGCCGTCCTCGCCCAGTTCATGTTGGAGACCATGTTTCTGACGGCCATCGGCGGCGCCATCGGTCTCGGCATCTCGTACGCCATCTGCGCGGCATTCCCCACCAATCTCGAGGAGTACGTCGGTCTGCCCACGCTGTCGCCGGGTCTCGCCATGATGACCGCGTCGATCCTCGGGCTGGTGGGTCTGGTGGCCGGCTACTTCCCGGCACGAAGCGCTTCGCTGCTCGACCCCGTGGTCGCGATGAAACTCTAGGAGCTTGTGAAATGAAATTTCGGATTTCGGATTTCGGATTTCGGATTTTTCCCCCACCCACCCGTCGTGAAAGTGGGGTTGGGTGGTTGGGAAATCCGAAATCCGAAATCCGAAATCCGAATTCGGGTGGGGGTGCGGCGTGAGGTTCCTCGACTGGCGGGTCGTCGGCGAGCTCTTCGTCAAGGCCTCGTCGCTGCAGCGCAAGCGCGCCGCCCTGACGATCGCCGCCATCGCCTGGGGGACCGTGGCGATCATCATGCTGCTGTCCTTCGGTGAAGGGCTCAAGCTGCAGATGATGAAGGGCCGTCGCGGAATGGGCGAGAACATCGCGGTGTGGTGGCCCGGCGAGACCTCGAAGGTCTGGCAGGGTCTGCCGGAGGGGCGTCCGATCCGGCCGCGGATGGATGACATCGCCTACCTCCGGGGCCGTCTGACGGCCGCCTCGGGCGTCATCGGTGAGATGACGAGCTGGTCGAGCTCGATGACCTGGGGCACGACCACCATCACCGGACGGGTGACCGGCGCCAACTGGGAGTACGGCGAGATGCGCCATCACTTCGCACAGGCGGGCGGGCGCTTCTTCAACGCCAACGACGAGCGCGAAAAAAGGCGGGTGATCTTCCTCGGCGACGCCCTGGCCGAAGAGATCTTCGGCGATACGGACCCGGTGGGCGAAACCATGTTCATCGACCGGGTGCCGTACCTGGTGATCGGCGTCCTCCAGCACAAGATGCAGATGGGCACCTACAAGGGGCCCGACGAGGACGGCTCGGTCATCCCCATCACCACCTTCGCGGCCCAGTTCGGGCGGCAACGGCTCACCAACATCGTCTTCAAGGCGCAGACCGCCGAGGACATGCCGATCGCCCGCGAGCAGTTCAACCAGGCGCTGGCGGCGAGGTTCCGATTCGACCCGACCGACGAACAGGTGACGGGGCTCTGGGACACCGTCGAGGGCGCGAAGGTCATGGCCAACATCATGATCGGCCTGCAGGCGTTTCTCGGCATCATCGGCGCCTTGACCCTGCTCATCGGCGGCATCGGGGTGGCCAACATCATGTACGCGGTGGTCAAGGAAAAGACCCGGGAGATCGGGGTGCAGATGGCGCTCGGCGCCCGCCGCGGGTGGGTGACCGGTCCCTTCGTCCTGCAGGGTCTTTCCTACACGCTGGTGGGTGGCGCCCTGGGACTTGTCCTCGCGGTGGTGATGATCCTGCTCCTCGGCCTGGTCCCGGTGGAGGGCAACCAGGCGATGGAGTTCCTCGGCAAACCGACGCTCTCCTGGCAGATCGCGGCGGCCACCGCCGCCATTCTGGGCGGTATCGGGATCCTCGCCGGCTACTTCCCGGCGCGGCGCGCCGCGACGGTGGACCCTGCAGAAACACTGAGGTACGAGTGACGGCGATGGCCCATTCTCGAAGCTCGAATTTCGGATCTCGCGATTTCAAAGCCGGCGCACCCTGGCCGCCGGATTGATAGCGTAGGAAAACGCGGGCCGAAATTCGCAAGTGAGGACTGGCGGTCATCGAAGCTGTTGAGCTGCGTCGAGAGGAGTCATCATGAACTGGTCATTCAGCAAGATGAAGCGTCACCGCGCCAGTCCGAACGGCCACATCATCGACATGCGGGCGATCACCAAGGTCTATGACACCGGCAAGATCAAGGTCGAGGCGCTGCGCGGGATCGACCTCGTGGTGAAGGGAGGGGAGTTCGTGGCGGTGGTCGGCCCCTCCGGTTCCGGCAAGTCGACGCTGCTCAACCTCCTCGGATGCCTCGACACCCCGTCCGGCGGCGAGTATCGGCTGGGCGGTGAGGCGGTGAGTGGGCTCGACCGCGATCAGTTGGCCGATATCCGCAACCGGCGGGTCGGTTTCGTCTTTCAGAACTTCAACCTCCTGCCGCAGCTCAGCGCGTTGGAGAATGTCGAGATGCCGCTCCTCTTCGGCGGCGTCGGCCGCAAGGAACGGCGTCGTCGGGCCCTCGAGCAACTCGAGGCCGTCGGCCTGGGCGATCGGGTCGAACACAAACCCACCGAGCTCTCGGGTGGGCAGATGCAGCGGGTGGCCATCGCCCGCGCCCTGGCCATGGAGCCGGACATCGTGCTCGCCGACGAACCCACCGGGAACCTCGATACCGGGTCGGGCTCGGACGTCATGAGCGTGCTCGACGGCCTCTGGAAGCAGGGCAGGACCCTGGTGGTCGTGACCCACGACAAAGCGCTGGCCGGCCGCGCCAACCGCATGGTCGAGATCCGCGACGGGGTCGTCGTCGAGGACAGACCCACCTGATCGTGATTTCGGATTTCGGATTTCGGATTTCGGATTTTCCACTCAGCCGTCTCTGAGAGTCTGAAGGCTCCGAGAACGGGATCACGCCTGCCTTTCTCGTCGCTCCATGAGCCGTTTCGGGCAGTGGGCACGCGGTTTTCACGAACTCCCTTCACCTCGCAATGCGGGGGCGGGTGGGGGCCAAATCCGAAATCCGAAATCCGAAATCCGAAATTGCCGGGTGGCGTGAGCGCCTTCGCGGTACAATGGTGGGCGAGGTACCTGCATGCTTGAGGACGAACTCACACCTACGCGGCGCCAGTTTCCGAGGATTCCGACCGAAAACGTGGTCCTGATTCACCGCATCGGCCCGGCGGAGCAGCGTGAGATGGCCATGGCGCGGCAGATGGGGCCGGGCGGACTCATGATCAACAGCATCGAGTCGTTGGGGGTGGATTCCTACCTGCGCCTCATGCTCACCGTCGACAACGAGGTCGTGGAGGCCATCGGCAGGGTGGTGTGGGAGAAGCCCGCCAAGCAGGGCGGTTTCGACGTCGGGGTCGCCTTCGTGTCGATCGACGCCGCCCACGCCGACCGGATCATGACGGAGATGGTTCACGCCGATCCGGGATAGATCGAAATGACTCAACGTTGAAACGTTTGAACGTTGAACGTTGGAACGTTCACCGTTCGAGGTTCGACTCGAGACGAAAGAAAGACCGATGGCGGATGACGCAGTGTTGAGTGGCGGGTGCCTGTGTGGCGCGGTCCGGTTCGAGGTCACGCCGCCGACGAAGTGGTGCGCCCACTGCCACTGCTCGCTGTGCCGGCGCGCCCACGGCGCCGCCTTCGTGACCTGGTTCGGGGTGGAGCGGCCGCAGTTCGCCGTGACATCGGGCGATGGCCAGATCGCGTGGTACCAATCGTCGGCGACTGCGCGAAGGGGGTTCTGCGCGCGGTGCGGCAGCACCCTCTTTTTCGAAGGCGAGAGGTGGCCCACCGAAATCCACATCGCCCTTGCCCACATGGATGGTCCCATCGACCGCGCGCCGACCGCGCACGTGTTTTACGATTCGCACGTCAGTTGGTTCGAACCGGGCGACGGTCTGCGTCGGCTCGGGGGACCGAGCGGAAACGAAGCACTCGATCAGAGTTGATCTTCGGGCGGGTGCCCTCCCACGACCCTCGAAGTTCGTCCTGCTACACTGGCGCGCGGAGGGGCGTCGCGAGCGATGTGTCAACGAAGCATAGCCGGGCTGATCGTGCTGATGGCTGCCGCAGGTCTCGTCGGCTGGACCGCGGAAGAAACCCAGGACGATCGGCAGGTGGTCGGCGGTCTCGCCTTCATCGACGAGGTCGAGGTCACCATCGTCAACCTGGAGGTTTTCGTCCGCGACAAGGACGGGACGCCGGTGACCGACCTCGAGATCGACGATTTCCGGATCTCCCAGGACGGTGAACGGCGCGAGATCACCAACTTCCTGCTGCTGAACGAGACCCGGAGGACCGCCCTTGATGTGCCGGCGACCGCTGTCGAGCCTCCCGCCGCGGACGAGGTCGACGCGCCGCCCGCTCCGGAGATCCAGCCCATCCACATCGTGGTCTACGTCGACGACGAAAACCTCATGCCCTTCGACCGCAACCGCGTGCTCTCGAGCCTGCGCCAGTTCCTCGCCGAAACGGTGCGCGAAAACGTCCGGGCGATGATCGTCGCCAATCAGGGTTCGCCCCACGTCATCCAGCCGTTCACATCGAATGCCGAAGAGCTCGCCGCCGCCCTGCGTGAGCTGCGCAAGAGCACGGGCGGCAGGACCGCGAACCGGTCGCAGCACGCGGCCCTCCAGCGCGACATCGATCGCCTGCGCAACGAAGAGGCAAACCGCGTCGGCAGGGACGAGCCCCTCACGCAGAAGGCTGCCCTGGTGCTGGACGACCTCATTTCATACGCCGAACAGGTCACCGCCGAGGTCCAACGCGACATCGCGTCGGTCCGTATGGTGGGATCCGGGCTCACCGGGCTGCCGGGCCGCAAGTGCCTCATCTACGTCTCCAGCGGGCTGCCCATGGTGGTCGGCAAGGACCTGTTTTACGAGTTCTCCAACCTCTACAAGAGTGTGTCCCTGCTGAGTCTGACCGCGCGTTTCAACCAGCGGGCCGACTACCGTGATCTGGCTGCGGCCGCGACCTCGCAGGGAATGGTCTTCTACACCATCGACGCCCGCGGGCTGACGCCGCAGCTGGGGGGGTCGGCCGAGCGCTCCGTGGCCGGCGATCCGGCGGCCGCGGCGATCGGTCAGATGAACAGCGAGGAACCGTTGATCTACATCGCCGAGTCGACCGGCGGGCTCTCCACGGTCGGCACCAACGACTTTGCGGCAGGCTTCGAAAAGATCCGCGAGGACCTCTTCACCTACTACTCCCTCGGCTATCCCATCAACAATGTCGGTGGCGATCGGGTGCACCGGGTCGAGGTCGAGCTCCCCAACCACCCGGGTCTCGACGTCCGCTACCGCCGAACCTTCGTCGAGAAGAGCCGCGAGACGGAGGTGCAGGACCGCGTGATGTCCGCTCTCCTGTTCGACATCGACGAAAACCCGATGAAGATCGGCGCCTCGGTCGGAGAACCGACCGCTGCCCAGGAAGGCCGCTGGCTCCTGCCTCTGAGGGTCTCCTTTCCCACTCAATCGGTGGCTCTGCTGCCGCAGGGCGAAAACCTGGTGGGCGAGGTGGTCCTCTACGTGTCGCTGCGCGACACCGGCGGCAAGACGGCGGACCTCCAGCACCGGGTGCAGGAGATCTACATTCCGCGGTCCGAGTATCAGCGGATGGCGACCAGGAATCTGTCGGTGGACCTCCAGTTGCTGGTGGAGCCCGGCTCCTACCGCGTAGCCGTCGGTCTCTTCGACCGGCTGACGCGGCAGTCGTCCTATCAGGTATTTTCGGCGTCCACACCGGACGCGTGACAGGGAGAGTCATGATGCACTTCAGGAGACTTTTCATCGTTGTGTGTATCAGCGCGGTTGCGGCCCTGGTTGCGGGCGATGCCTCCGCCCAGGCCGCGGGCCGGGTGTCCGGCAAGGTGGTTGATGTGGAGGGCAACCCCATCGAAGGTGTGAACGTGACGATTACGACACCGGACCTCGTGAATTACGCGGACTCCGCCACGAGTAACAAAAAGGGCCGTTTCATGGTCGGTCACGCCGACTCCACCTTCACCTATACCTACAAGCTGGAGAAGGAGGGTTACGACGCCGTCGTCGAACAGGTGCGAGCCACGGTGGGCGGGGCCACCCAGGTGACGTTCGTGATGAGGCCGGCCGGGTCGGGCGGACGGGCGGCGGACCCGGCGGCGATGCTCAGGGGTCAGGCGGCGGATGTCTACAACTCCGGAGTCGAGGCGCAGAACGCGGGCGATCTCGACACCGCGGCCCAGCGCTACGCCAAGGCGGGCGAGCTCGATCCGACCCTGGCGGCGCCCCAGACCGGGCTCGCTGGAGTGTTCTACCTGCAGGGCAACTACGCCGAGGCCGCGGCCGCCGCCGAGAAGGCGCTGGTCCTCGACCCGTCGGATGCCCGCGCCCTCCAGATCCGCTACGACGCCTACCGGCGCGCGGGCGACCCCCGCGCCGACGACGCGGTCGCGGCGCTCCGGGCCATGGGCGGCGACTCCGAGGCCGCCGGACGGATCTACAACGAGGCGATCGATGTCTACCGGGCGGGCGACCGCGTCAAGGCCAGGACGCTCCTCGAGGAGGCCGTGGCGGTCGACCCCACCCTGGTGCAGCCGCACGTGTTCCTGGCCGCGATCTGCAACGAGGACGGCGACGTGGAGTGTGCCCGGCGCGAGGTCGAGGCGGTGCTGGCGCTCGAGCCCGAGAATGCGCTCGGCATCAGGCTGGCCTACGACATGGCTGTTGCCCGCGGCGACGACGAGGTCGAAATGCAGTACGCGGCGATGCTGGCCGAGGTCGATCCCGACTACGCGGCCGAGGAACTTTTCAAACGCGGCGTGGAGCACTACGACGCCGGCCTCTACGACGAGGCCATCGCCCTCATGAACCTCGTCCTCCGGGTCCGGCCGGCCGAGACGAAGGCCGTGTTCATCCTCGGGATGGCGTCCTTCAACAAGGGCGACGCCGAAGCGGCGCGCACCAATCTCGAGCGCTTCATCGAGCTGGCGCCCGACGACCCCGACGCCGCCATCGCCAGGGAGATCCTGAGTTACAGCAAGTGATCTGCTTCGTTCAGGGGAGGCCGACATGAAGATGAGCAAGTTTGCAGTGTGCGGTACCGTTGGAGTCACCGTCGCGATCATGGTGACGGGCTGCGGGTCCAGCGGCTCGGGCGACGCGAAACCGGCGGGGCCGGTCAAACCCAGCGTCACCCAGGTGGGGCGGACCCAGGTGCGGACGGTGGGCGCGGACCTCGAGGGCGTGGTGAGCTACAAGTTCGCCGACTCGAGCCTCGGCGACGAGTGGCTGATCTTCGACGTCGCTCTGACCGGTCAGCGGGCGGCCTCCATCGAGGTCACGGTGGGCGACGTGTCGGTGCGCACGCCCGACGGGCGGCGGATCCCGCTGCCGACCCAAAAGGAGTTCATCGACGCCTACCCGCAGCTGCAGAGCACGCTTCGCCGCGCCGCAGTCGCCTCGGAGCCGCTCGTGGCCACCCGGGGCGGCAAGCGGGCGTGCGACCTCAACTTCCTCCGGCTCCCCGGGACGGGCTCGACGCGCGACGCCATCTGGGTCAGCCAGAACGAGCTCTGCGTGGGGATGCTCGCGTTCCCGGTCGCCGGCGGGATCCAGCCGGGGCGCTGGAAGTTGATCGTCGAGCTCGAGGAGTCGAGTCTCGAGGTCCCCTTCGACCTCGGTCAATAGCCGGGCGGCGGCGCCGCCACCCGTCCGGAATTCCGGATCGGTCCCGGGCGCGGAATCCGGAATCCCGAATGCTCGAGAACCGGCCGTCCCCGGGGCACGCGGTTCATCGCCGGAATCACCGCTCGAGTGCCCGGATGGCTGGCGAGCTGAAGTCCTTGTTTTTCAAGGGAAAGACAACCCGCGTTCGCGGATTCGATTCTGTGTCTCAAGGTGAGTGCAGCGGCGGGATCGCACGTCTCGTGAGGAACGGAATTTGCATAACTACCTGGCTTGAAGATGAAGGATCGTCCGCAACCTGAAATGTTGATCACGAGCGGCGCCATCGGCGGTCCGGTTGGAGGAAGCCGGAGTTCGTCTGCCGCCGCCGTCGTGCGAAAGAGGAAAGGAGGATGGCGCAGGAGGGAGGAGGAATTCGTGCGAGGAAGGCACTCTTCGTTTCGTTCAATTTTTTTCTACAAGGAGAATTGGGTATGAATCGACGCATTCTGTATTCGTTGCTGGCAGTGGTCGTGGCCGTGACGGCCGTTCCCGCCGCCGCCCAGACGTCGCTGACCGGTTCGATCAGCGGCACCATCACCTACAACGGAGAAGGACTCCCGGGGGTGACCATCCAGATCAGCTCGCCGGCCGCACAGGGCGACAAGGTCGTCATCTCGCAGTCCAACGGCGACTTCATCTCGCCCTTCCTGCCGCCCGGTGAATACACCGTGACCTTCAGCCTCGAGGGCTTCAGGACCCAGACCGCCGAAGGCGTCAAGGTCTCCAACCAGCAGGTGAAGCGTCTCGACGTGATGATGGTCGACGAGAGCTTCGAAGGCGAGATCGAGGTCGTGGGCGCCGGCGAGACCATCTCGCAGAACATCGTCGCCCAGACCACCGTCCCGCTCGACTTCCAGGAGAAGCTGGCGATCAACCGGACCATCGACGCCGCGTCGCTGATGGTTCCCGGCGTCAACAACGCCGGCATCAACGGCATCACCATCTCGGGCGCCCAGTCGTACGAGAACCTGTGGCTGATCAACGGCGTCGTGGTCAACGAGAACATCCGCGGCCAGTCGCTGCCGATCTACATCGAGGACGCCGTCCTCGAGACCACGACCTCGACCTCGGGCGTGTCGGCCGAGTACGGCCGCTTCCAGGGCGGCGTGGTCAACATGCTGACCAAATCGGGCGGCAACCAGTTCTCCGGCTCGTTCCGCGCCAACCTCTCCAACGACAAGTGGGTGGGGAGCAACGAACTGTCTCCGGACCGGCTGGACGACATCAGCACGATCTACGAGGCCACCTTCGGCGGCTACATCCTCAAGGACGCGCTGTGGTTCTTCCTCGCCGCCCGCGACACCGAGTTCACCGAGAACCGGCAGACCGACTACACCCTGATCCCCTACTCCTACAGCAATGACAACCAGCGCTACGAGGGCAAGCTGACCTGGTCGATCACCAAGGACCACCGCGTCGTCGGCTCGTACGCCCAGATCGAGCAGGCCACGATCAACTCCGACTTCGGCGATCATCCTCGATCTCGCGAGCCTCAACCCCAACCGCACCGACCCGCAGGACATGTGGTCGGCCAACTACACCGGCGTGATCACCGAGAACTTCTTCATCGAGGGTCTGTACTCCGAGCGCAACTACGACATCGGCGTCGGGTCGGGCTCGCCGACCACCGACATCATCGGCGGCACCCTGCTGCTCGACCAGTCGCGCGGTTCGGCCCGCTACCACACCCCGACCTTCTGCTCGGCGCCCGAGTGCCTCGAGGAGCAGCGCAACAACGAGAACTGGTACATCAAGGGCTCCTACTTCTTCACCGGCGACAAGCTCGGCACCCACGACCTGGTGGTCGGCTACGACCAGTTCACCGACATCCGCATCCAGGACAACCACCAGCAGGGGTCGGACTTCCGGATCTACGGATCGAACGCCATCATTCTCGGCGACAACTCGATCTTCCCGGTGTTCGCTCCCTACGGCGACCCCCGGTTCCCCCGCGACACCTACTACCGTTGGACGCCCATCTTCGGGCCCCCCAACCCGACCGACTTCAAGACCCAGTCGCTCTACGCCAACGACACCTGGCGGCTCAACAACAACTGGTCGTTCAACGTCGGCGTCCGCTACGACAAAAACCACGGCGTCAACGGGTCGGGCGACCTGGTCTCCAACGACTCGCGCGTGACCCCGCGCCTCGGCGTCGCCTACGACATCAAGGCCGACGGCGACTTCGTCATCAACGCCTCGTTCTCGCAGTACACCGCGGCGCTCAACAACGGCATCGGCGACAGCTCCTCCGACGCCGGTTCGCCGGCCTGGACCCGGCTGGAGTACGAGGGCCCGTGCGTCAACTGCGAAGCCTATCTGACCGGCGATTACTCCAACCTGACGACCCAGGACGAAGCCATCGCCATCTGGTACGCGTGGTTCCAGGCCAACGGCGGCGTCTCTGCCCTGCCCGGCTTCTCGGGCGGCTCCTTCCCCGGCTTCACCCCGGTGATCGAGGAAGGGACCCTGAACTCGCCCTACACCGACGAGTGGTCCCTCGGCTTCACCAAGCGGCTCGGCAACCGCGGCGTGGTGCGGATGGACTACGTCTACCGTGACGCAAGTTCCTTCTACATCGGTCGCACCGAGCTCGGCCGCACGGTCGACACTGGGTACGTCGGCGAGGTGGACCAGCTGCTGATCGGCAACGACACCGGCAACGTCTACAACCGCACCTACAACGGTCTCCACACCAACGTCCAGTACCGCATCGGCGACCGCTGGGACCTCGGCGCGAGCTGGACCTACTCCACCGCCAAGGGCAACTTCGACGGTGAGACCTCTGCCTCCGGTGCAGTGACTGGCGGCGCCCTCGAGTACCCCGAGTACAACGAGGCGTCGTGGAACTACCCCGACGGCTACACCGCCAGCGACCTCCGCAACCAGTTCCGCACCTGGGTGGTGTGGGACGCGATCTCGACCAAGCACCACAGCCTGTCGGCGTCGCTCCTATGGAACTACGTCACCGGCAACAACTACTCGTTGACCGGCACGGTCGACGTGCGTCCGTACGTCACCAACCCCGGCTACATCAGCCCGCCGACCACCGCGACCTACTACTTCGGCAAGCGCGGCGCGGAACACTGGGACAACATCACCAGCACCGACATCGCGCTCAACTACGGTTTCACGATCGGCGCCGGGGTGCAGCTGTTCGCCCAGTTCGACCTCCTCAACGCGTTCAACAACGACGGGCAGATCGGCGGCAACACCACGATCAACGTGGTCGACACCAACGGCAACTACACCTTCAACCCCTTCACCGAGACCCCGGTGGAAGGCGTCAACTGGAACTACGGCCCGACCTTCGGCGAGCCGACCTCTGAAACTTCTTTCCAGACGCCGCGGACCTTCCGGTTCTCGCTCGGCGTCCGTTTCTAATCACCGTCACTTTGTGACATTCGGCCCCGGTCTTCGGACCGGGGCCTTTTTCTGCCCACCGGCCCCTGGCCGGTGGGCAGAAAAAGGGAGGGTGGGCCTCGGCCCACCATCAGAATCCTTGTTGATCCCTCGGCTTCGTCCCGGAGGTGCACGACTCTGAAGGTGGGCTGAAGCCCACCCTACGGGCCCTCCCGAAATGTGTGCCCGGCGTAGGGTGGGCCTCGGCCCACCATCAGAATCCTTGTTGATCCCTCGGCTTCGTCCCGGAGGTGCACGACTCTGAAGGTGGGCTGAAGCCCACCCTACGGGTCCTCCCGAAATGTGCGCCTCGCGTAGGGTGGGCCTTGGCCCACCATCAGAATCCTTGCTGGTCCCTCGGCTTCGTCCCGGAGGTGCACGACTCTGAAGGTGGGCTGAAGCCCACCCTACGGGCCCTCCCGAAATGTGTGCTTGGCGTAGGGTGGGCCTTGGCCCACCATCAGAATCCTTGCTGGTCCCTCGGCTTCGTCCCGGAGGTGCACGACTCTGAAGGTGGGCTGAAGCCCACCCTACGGGTCCTCCCGAAATGTGTGCCTGGCGTAGGGTGGGCCTTGGCCCACCATCAGAATCCTTGCTGATCCCTCGGCTTCGTCCCGGAGGTGCACGACTCTGAAGGTGGGCTGAAGCCCACCCTACGGGCCCTCCCGAAATGTGTGCCTCGGCGTAGGGTGGGCCTTGGCCCACCATCAGAATCCTTGCTGATCCCTCGGCTTCGTCCCGGAGGTGCACGACTCTGAAGGTGGGCTGAAGCCCACCCTACGGGTCCTCCCGAAATGTGTGCCTGGCGTAGGGTGGGCCTTGGCCCACCATCAGAATCCTTGCTGATCCCTCGGCTTCGTCCCGGAGGTGCACGACTCTGAAGGTGGGCTGAAGCCCACCCTACGGGTCCTCCCGAAATGTGTGCCTCGCGGAGGGTGGGCCTTGGCCCACCATCAGAATCCTTGCTGATCCCTCGGCTTCGTCCCGGAGGTGCACGACTCTGAAGGTGGGCTGAAGCCCACCCTACGGGTCCTCCCGAAATGTG
>CAWGLE010000002.1:0-85518 GCA_963823345.1 Candidatus Sulfomarinibacteraceae bacterium | reverse complement strand
CTCGCTGCATGGAGCCCTCGCCTCGACTCCGCGAGATCTGCGCTGACGCGGCATGTTGTGAATCCGGTGAATGTCCTACCAGAACTTCGGAACTGCGGACCTGGCAGCCATGCGCACCCCTCGCTCGGCGCAGCACTGCCCTATTCGCGGGCATTTTGCATGATAAAATGCCCGTGATGTATCCACGACGTGCCACCGTTCCGGATCACTCGTTCTTTCTCTTCGGACCCCGCGGGACCGGAAAGACCACCTGGCTGCGCCAACACCTCGGCGATGCTCTGTGGTTCAACCTGCTGCTCGACGACGACTACCTCCCGCTGCTCGGGTCGTCGAGCCTGCTTCGGGAGCGAGTCGAAGCCCATCCTCCCGGGTCCTGGGTCGTGGTGGACGAGGTCCAACGCCTTCCCGGGCTGCTGAACGAGGTCCACGACCTCATTTCCCGCCACGGCGGCAGCTTCAAGTTCGCACTCAGTGGTTCCAGCGCCCGCAAGCTGCGACGCCTCGATGTCAACCTGCTGGCCGGGCGCGTCATCGAACGCGCGATGTTCCCGCTGGTGGCCGAAGAAGTCGGCTCCGACTTCAGCCTCGACGACGCCCTCAGGTTCGGCACGCTCCCGGGGATCTTCTGCGATGAGCGGTACCGCGTCGACAAGCTCAGGGCCTACGTCCACACCTATCTCCGGCAGGAGATCCAACAGGAGGCCCTGGTCAAGGACCTCGGCTCGTTTCACCGCTTCCTCAAGGTCGCGGCCATCATGCACGGGCAGGTCGTCAACCAGGCGGCGATCGCACGCGATGCCGGAGTCGCGCGCACGACAGTCCAGCGCTTCTTCGACACGCTCGTCGACACCCTGGTCGGGCACCTGGTTCCGGCGTGGCAGCCGAGGGCGAAGGTTCGCGAGGCCGGCAAGCCCAAGTTCTACTTCTTCGATCCGGGTGTGGTGCGCGCGATCCGCGACGTGGTCGATGAGCCTCTGGCGGATGCCGACAGCGGGGCGCTGCTCGAGGGCTACTTGCTCCACGAGCTTCGCGCCGCCATAGCGTATCAAGGGCTCGGCGGCGAGATCTCCTACTGGAACACGCCCGGATCGAAGGAGATCGACTTCGTCTGGACCAAGGGATCGCGATCTGTCGCGATCGAGGTCAAGAACTCGCGGCGGTGGCGGTCCGAGTACGCCAAGACCATCAACGAGTTCCTCGATGCGGGCATCGTGACCCGGGGATTCGTCGTCTACCGGGGCAGCCAACGGTATCGGAGCGGTGGCGTCGACGGGGTACCATTCGAGGAGTTCCTGTCGATGGTCTCTACGGGGGAATTCGCAGCAGATCGAGGTGCGCAGCAATAGACGACAGGCGGACCGAAGCCCGCCCGGCTGTCGCATTGGTGCAGGTCCGTGGTTTTGCCTTCGCAATTACGGATCTGCGGGCTGGCACCGGGTCAAAACGCGATCTGCAGCCCCGCCGTCAGCTCGCCCTGGCCGAAGCCGCTGCCGGAGAAGGCGATCACGCACCCGCCGGCGCAGAAGACCGCGGCATCGCCCTCGGTGAAGGTGAACCACCCGCGCGCTTCGAGTCGAATCCCGATGTGGTCCGAGGCGTGATAGAGCAGTCCGACGCCGACGCTGAGCGAGAATCGACCTCCGACCCCGCGCCGTCGGTGCCGGGTCGCATGAAGGTCGCACCGGCACCCCCCGAAATCAGGGTGTTCCAGCCGGTCGTTCGGGGTCTTGAACGGCACCATGCCGCCGATGTGGAGGTACTGCACGTCGAGGTCGAGCAGGGGATCACCGGCGTTTGGTGGGCTGACGGTGGTGTCCTGGCGGCTCCAGATCAGCTCGGCGCGGGACCGGGGCGGGTCGTTCCACGGGATCGAGAGGATCACGCCGTAACTGACGGAGTCCTCCAGGTCAAGATCTGCGCCGGTCTCAAGGTCGGCAAAGCCGCCGCCGAACCGCCAACCGCCGAACGGCGTGATCTCGAAAGTCTGCGCCGCCGCCGTCGAGGTGACGCCGAGCATGAGCAGGCAGACGAAGAGCGTCGTCGCAGCCTTCACATCCCGCATTTTTCGTCAGCTCTCCGGTTCGGGCGCCGGCTCCTGGTTCGGGTCCCAGCCGCCGCCGAGCGCCTTGTAGAGGGCGATCAGGTCCTGCAGGATCTGCCCCTCGCTGACCGCGAGCTGATCCTGTTGGGTCGACAGCGAGCGCTCCATGTCGAGGACGTTCTGGAAGTCGGCGAGGCCCTCCTGGTACTGGATCGAGACCAGCTCGACCGCGCGCTGGGTGGCAGCGGTGGCGGCGGCGAGCGAATCCCGGCGGGTGCGTTCGAGCGAGTAGGCGACGAGCGAGTTCTCGACCTCGGCGAAGGCCTGCAGCACGGTGCGCTCGTAGGCCACCAGCGCCTGGTCGGTGCGCGCCTGCTCGAGATCGATGGCGCTGCGGATGCGGCCGCGGTCGAAGAGCTGCCAGCGGATGGGCAACGAGATGCCCCAGGCCACGCTGTCGCCGTCGAAGAGATCGCCGATGTCGCGGGCGGAGACGGCGAAGAATCCCGACAGCGAGAAGCGTGGGTAGAGATCCGCGGTGGCAACGCCGATCCGCGCCGTCTGGGCGGCGAGCGCGCGCTCGCGGCCGCGGATGTCCGGCCTCTGGCGCAGCAGATCCGCGGGGATGGAGACGGTGAGCTCGCCCGGAGGCAGCGGCAGCGGCGCCTCGGGCTCCAGCTCTTCATCGAGGGCACCGGGGTACTCGCCGAGCAGGACCGCCAGCGCGTTGAGGTAGGTGTTGAGCTGGATCTTGAGGCTGGGAATCTGGGCTTCGGTGTTGCGCAGATTCGATTCGGCCTGGACCACGTCGAGGCCGGAGGTCGCGCCCGCGTCGTGGCGTTCCCGGGTGAGCCGGAGCGTGGCCCGCTGCGCCGAGGCGTTGGTCTCGGCGAATTGGATCCGTTTCTGGGTTTCGCGCACGCCGACGTAGTTCCGAGCCACCTCGGCGAACAGGGTCACCATGACGTCGCGGTAGTCCTCGAGCGACGCCTCGTAGGACGCCTGCGCCGACTCGATCGAACGTCGGATGCGTCCGAACACGTCGATCTCCCAGCTGGCGTCGATGCCGAGGTTGAAGAGGTTCTGGGCCTTGAAGCCGTCGGCGGGCGCCACCTGGTCGAGGGCCCCGTTGTCGCTGAGCTGGGAGCGTGAGCCTTCACCAACGGCGTCCACCCTCGGCTGGCGCTCGCCCGAGACGATCCCGAGGTTGGCGCGTGCAATGTTGATGCGGGCGACGGCCTCACGCAGGTCGAGGTTCGAGGCCCCGGAGCGCTCGATCAACGACACCAGCGTCGGGTCGTCGAGCTGGGTCCACCAGGTCTGGAGGGACGCGTCGCCCTCGGTCACTCCCGCGACCGCGGTCTCGAACCAGACGTCGGGGACGGTGGAAACGGGGGCTTCGTAGTCGGGCCCCACCGTGGTGCACCCGGTCAGAAAGGCCGCGGCCAGCGACACCAGGAGGATGGATGCCTTGATATTTTTCATCCCGACACCTCCGAGGGCTTGGCCCGGTAAAAGATGGAGTAGAGCACCGGCAGCACGAACATGGTCAGGACGGTGCCGAACATGAGGCCGGCGATGATGGTGATCGCCATCGAGACGAAGAAGGCGTCGAAGAGCAGTGGGATCATGCCGAGGGCGGTGGTCGAGGCCGCCATGGCCACCGGGCGCAGGCGGCTCGCCGCCGAGTCGACGATGGCGTCGAACGTGCCCTTGGTCTTGCCCTGGAGGTTGATCTCGTCGACCAGCACCACTCCGTTCTTGATCAGCATGCCGGAGAGGCTCAGGAATCCGAGCAGGGCCATGAATCCGAAGGGCTGGTGGGTGGCCAGCAGTCCCACGGTGACGCCGATCAGCGCCAGCGGCACGTTGAGCCAGATGACCGCCGACTGGCGCAGCGAGTTGAAGAGGGCGATGGTCACCAGCACCATGATCATGAAGAACATCGGCAGGCTGGCAACGAGGGCGCCCTGCGCCTTCGCCGAGTCTTCGTACTCGCCTCCCCACTCGAGCGTGTAGCCGGACGGGATCTCCAGCGCCTCGACCTGCGGCCTCAGCTCGCCGAACAGGGACGTGGAGGAGCCGCTGATCGGATCGGCATAGACGGTCAGCGTGCGTTTGCGGTCGCGCCGGATCACGATCTCATCGGCGGAGGAGGTCTCGAAACTCTCGACCACCTGCCGCAGCGGAATCATGCGTTGCGCGCTGGGGCTCCAGATCTGCAGCTGGTTGATGTTCTCGACATTCTGCCGCTCGTCCTCGGTGGCGCGCAGCACGACCGGCAGCAGCAGATCACCTTCACGGTAGAGGCCGACGGTCCGGCCCTGGAACCCCTCCCGCACGGCATTGGCGACATCGACCCGGCCGATGCCGGCGAGATTCGCGCGCTGCTCGGCCAGGACCGGTCGCAGGGTCTTTGTCCGTTCGCGCCAGTCGATCCTGACCGCCTTGGTGTTGGGATGGTCGTGGAAGATGTCCGAGGTTTCTCCAGCGAGTTGGCGCAGAACGTCGGGGTCAGGGCCGCTGAAGCGTGCCTGGATCTTGCCGGTGCTGCCGGGGCCGAGCTGGAACTTGGCGCCGTAGGCCAGCATGTTCGGATAGGTCGCGGTGAGGTGGGTTTCGATTTCTTCGATCAGCCCGTCAATCTTCCCCGGGTCGTCGACGTCCACCAGCAGCTGGGCGTACGAGCTGCTCTGCTTCTCCGGTTGGTAGGTCAGGAGAAAGCGCAGACCGCCCTGACCGACCAGCGAGGTGACGTGGGTGACGCCCTCGAGCCCCCGGATGTGGCGCTCGGCCTCCGCGACGCGGGCGCCGGTCTCGCTGATGTCGGTGCCCAGCGGCAACCACATGTCGACCATGAACTGGGGGCGGGTCGCCGACGGGAAGAAGCTGCGGTCGACGAACTTGAATCCCCACAGGGATCCTGCAAAGAGCACGAGCACCACCACGACCGTGGCCCAGCGGTAGCGCATGCAGCTTTTCAGAACGCCCTTGAACCGTCGGTAGAACGGGCTCTGATAGGGGTCGGCCCCCGGGTCGCCCTTGGGCGGTTTGAGGAACATGATACCCAGCAGTGGGGTGATGGTGACGGCCGTGACCCAGCTGAAGAGCAGCGACACCATGACAACCTGGAACAGCGAGCGGCAGAACTCGCCCGTGGCGTCCTGGGAGGTGCCGATGGCGGCAAAGGCCAGGATCGCAATCGCCGTTGCACCGAGCAGCGGCATCGCGGACTGCGCAACGACCTCGGTGGCGGCGTCACGCGGCTTGGATCCCGACTGCATCCGGACCAGCATGCCGTCGACGACGACGATGGCATTGTCGACCAGCATTCCGAGGGCGATGATCAGGGCGCCGAGGGAGATGCGCTCGAGCGCCACGCCCATCGGCGCCAGAAAGATGAACGAGCCGACGATCGTCAGTACCAGGATGAACCCGATCAGGAGCCCCGAGCGCACGCCCATGAAGAAGAGCAGCACGACGATGACGATCAGCACCGCCTGCCACAGGCTGGTGACGAACCCGGCAATCGCCGTGGTCACAGCTCCCGATTGCAGGGACACGATGCCGATCTCGATGCCGAGCGGTATCTGTTGGGTGAGCTCGCGCATTCTCTGCTCGACGGCCTGGCCCATGACCACGACGTTACCGCCCGAGGCGGTCGAGATGCCGACCCCGATCGACCGCCGGCCGTCGTGCACGATCAGATTGGCCGGCGGTTCGAGGTATGCGCGCCGGACGGCCGCCACGTCGCGCAGGAAGATCTGGTCGCTGCCGCCGCTCAGCCACATGTTCTCGAAGTCCGCGATGTCGTTGAACTCGCCGGTCGGATAGATGGCGATGAACTCGGAGCCGACCTGGACGCGGCCGGCGTCGGCGACCAGGTTCTTCTCGCGCAACTCGTTGACGATGATGTCGGGCGAGATCCCGAGTTGGGACATGCGGTCGCGGTCGAGCTCGACGTAGACGGCTTCCACCCGCTCGCCGAAGGTCTCGACCTTGGCAACGTCCTCAACCAACAGCAGCTCGCGCCGCAGCAGGTCCACCACTTCCTTGAGCTCGGCGTACGAGTAGTCGTCGCTCGAGACCGTGAAGAAGATGCCGTAGACGTCGCCGAAGTCGTCGATCACCATTGACGGCCCGGCCCCGGGGGGGAGATCGCCCTGCGCGTCGTTGACCTTGCGCCGGAGCTCGTCCCAGACCTGCGGCAGGGTGCTTCTGTCGTACTTGTCCTTGATGGTCACGGTCACGGTCGAGAGCCCGGGAACCGAGCGCGATTCGATCTCGTCGAGCTGGCCGAGTTTCTGCACCGCGATCTCGATCGAGTCGGTGACCTCCTCCTCGACCTCGTAGGCGGTCGCGCCGGGGTACGGTGTCACGACCAGGGCGTCCTTGATGGTGAATTCCGGATCCTCGAGGCGGCTCATGCCCTGGAAGGCCATCACGCCGGCGCCGAGGATCACGACGGTGAGGACGAGGGTGAAGACCTTGTTGTCGATGGCGGTGTCGGCGAGCTTCATGGTTCGAACACGCCTTTCCCGTCACGTGGGCCCAAGGCGGAGCTCATGGCGTCTCCGACGACCGGACCTGCATGCCCTCGCGAAGCTGGTTTGCTCCCGATGCGGCGATGAGATCGCCGGGCTCGAGCCCGTGCTCGACGATGACCGAGTCGCCGGACAGCTCACCGAGCTCTACGGCGACCCTGTGCACCTGCATGGTGTCGCGGTCCACCCGCCACACCGAGGATGCACCGCTGGCGTCGATCACGGTCGAACTCGCCGGGACGGCGATACCGGCGCCGAGCTCATCGATGGTGGCACTCATCCTGACCAACGCGGTCATTCCGGGGAGGATCAGGATCTCGGCCGGTGCGTCGAACGCGAACGTGGCCTCGAAGGTGCGGGTCGTCGGGTCGGCCGCGGTGGCGAGCTCCTGAAGGCGGGCGGGGAAGGTGGTGTCAGGCGGCAGGGATGAAATCGCGACGACAGGGTTCAGCAGCCTGTTGAGAGTCCGCAAATCGATGGAGCTTCCGATTCGCAGCAGTGCAGCCTCGGGGATCGAGACATCGATCTCCAGGTGCTGGTCGTCCTGCAGTAGCAGGATCGGCTCCTGCGCCTGGACGTTCTGGAAGCGCTCGACGTATGTCCGTGCGACCCGCCCGGCAAACGGGGCCCGGAGCGTGGTGTCGGCGAGATTCTTTTCCACGATCCGCAGGTTTGCCTCGGCCACCTCCCAGTTCCGCTTGCGGCTCTCGAAGTCGCGCTGCGACACGGCGTCCTTTGCCAGCAGCTCCTCGAATCGCTCGTAGTCGGCAAGCGCGGCGTTGCGTTGGGCGATGGAGGCATCGAGTTGCGCCTGGTAGTCGCTCGGATCGATCCGGGCCAGGAGGTCGCCCTCGCGAACCCGCTGGCCCTGGCCGACCGGCAGCTCGAGGATGCGACCGCGGACCTCGAAGCTGACCTGGGCTTCGGTGGCGGCCGTGATGTGGCCGGGGTATTCCCGCTGCGACAGAAGATTCTCCGAGCCGACCTCGAACAGCCTGACGGCCCGAACCGTCGGCTCCGGTGCCGGTGGCGCCTCTTTCGCGCAGCCGACGCAGGCGAGAAGGCAACACGCGACAGCTGCGGTCAGCCCTTGAGTACGGGAATCGATGGGAGTCTTCATGAACGCGGCTCTCGTGTGTCGGTTCGACCAATCATGGCTCTCTCCTGTGCGTTCTTGCGCGTTGGGGGGTCCTTCTTACCACGGTTGCAGACCACACGTCGAGCGTGTCGCCGACGAGCCGGTTCCGCAACAGGGAAAGAGCGAGCCGGGACGGGGGCCGAGCTAACCTTTGCCGACCCGCACCGAGACGCCGTTGACGGCCTGGGTCTCGATCGCCAGGTGGATGGTCGGCGACTTTTTGTTGGCGAGCTTCACGTTGACCTTGTTGTCGTTGGCCTTGACCTTGCACGCCGCTCCGGTTGCAAAGGCGAGCTCCTTGGCGAGATCCCCGGCGATGTCCTTCTTCTTGGCCTTGGCGAGGACGTTGACCTTGACCAACGTGGCCTCACCGCCGAGGGGCTGGTAGACGAGCGAGAGTATGCCATTGGCCTCGGCCCTGCCCTCGACCACGATCTCCCATTCGGCCTGGTAGATCTTGGGCGCCGCCTTCTCTTGCGGCGCCGCCGGTTCGGCCGGGGCCTGCTGCGGCGCGGGCTGCGCCTGTTGGGTCTCCGCGGGCTGCGGCTCGGCTTGGGGCGCGGGCTCTTGAGCCGACGCCGTCGTGCCAACCATGATCAGGATCCCGGCGGCCATCAGCAGGGAAGCTCCCCATATCAGTGATTTCGATCCGTGTCTCATGCTGTTCCTCCTTTGAAATTTGTAGTCAACGAAAACCACACTCTTTCTTCGGTCGATGTACGCCAAGAGTGTAGCGGAGCGAGGGTGGAACGGATACCCGAAAAACTACGAGGGCAGTGCAGCGGAAACTCCGAGTTGCTTTGTCGAGTCGTGTGCTCCAGACTGCAGCCCTATCGTGAGGGTACTGAAGAGCGGGTCGAGGCGCCGCCGCTGACGGCGGTTCGGGGGTGGATCATGTGGGAGCAGGTACGTGAGGTTGCGACCGAGGTCGTTCGCGACGTTCGGCGCTCGTGGTCGAGCCTGGCGCTCACCGACATCGCGTACAAGGCGGTGGCGTTCGCACTGCTGACCCCGGCCACCGCCCTCTTCCTCTACTGGCTGCTGTCGCGCACCCACACGAGGGTCGTTGCTGATGCGGACATCCTGCTGTTCTTCGTGACCACCCGCGCAGGAGTCGTGGCGCTCATCCTCGGAGGCGCCACCATCCTGGCCATCACCGCCCTCGAGATGGCCTGTCTGATGGCGATCGGGCTCGCCGCGGCCAAGGGCCGGCCCGTGAACGCGCGCAGCGCTCTGGTTTTTTCGGCGTCGCGGTCGGCACACGTGCTCGCCCTGACCGCGAACATGGTGGTGCGCATCCTGGTCGGCCTGTTGCCGTTTCTACTCGCGATCGGCCTGGTGTACGTACGCCCTGCTGCGCGAGCACGACATCAACTTCTACCTGGCGCAGCACCCACCCGCTTTCGTTGCGGCCGCCGCCATCACCGGCCTGATCCTTGCCGCATTGGCGGCCCTTCTGGTGCGGACGGTGGCCCGGTGGGCGCTCGCGCTGCCGATCGTCCTGTTCGAGAATGTCCTGCCGCGCCGCGCCCTCGCCGAGAGCGCCCGGCGCTCGGCCGGCTCCCGCCCGTTGATCGTGGTTGTGATCGCGGGCTGGGCCGTCATCGCCGTCGCGTCGGCGAATGCGGCGCGCTGGCTGCCCGAGCTCGTCGGCCGCGGTTTGGCGCCCCAGTTCGCGGGCTCGTTGGTTCCGCTTCTGCTGTTCATTGCCGGGCTGGCTCTGGTCTGGGCCGCGGCCGTGCTCGCGGCCGGCATCGTGAACGCGGCTCTGTTCGCGCTTGCTATCGTCGCGCTGTATCTGAGGATCGGCGAACCTGCGGAGGTGCGGGTGCCGGAGCCGGCAGCCCTCGGGCGGTTCGGCGCACCCGTCGAGTTGTCCAGGCGGACCATCGCCACCCTCGCCGCCCTCGTTGCCCTCTTCTTTGTCGGCTTCGCAACGATGGCCACGGTCGTGACGAAACGGCAGGACGTGCCGCTGGTCATCGCGCACCGCGGAGCGTCGGCAACCGCGCCCGAGAACACGCTGGCCGCGTTCCGCCTGGCCATCGAGCAGGGCGCGGATTTCGTCGAGCTCGATGTCCAGGAATCGGCCGACGGAGTGGTGCTGGTGGCGCACGACAGCGACCTCATGAAGGTGGCCGGCGACGCCCGCAAGATCTGGGAAGCCGAAGCGGCGGAGCTCCGTTCGATCGACATCGGCAGCCATGCCGGAGCGGAGTTTGCCGCCGAGCGCGTGCCGACGCTCGCGGAGGCGCTGGCGGTCTGCAAGGGCAAGGTCCGCGTGATCGTCGAGCTCAAGTCGTACGGCCACGACCAGCAGCTGGAAGAGCGGGTGGCGTCGGTCGTCGAGGCGGCCGGGATGGAGGACGATTGCATCTTCATGTCGCTCGACCACCACATGGTCGGCGCCTTGAAACGGCTGCGGCCGAACTGGCGGGTCGGCGTGCTCGCTGCCAAGGCGTTCGGCGACCTGACCTCGCTCGACGCCGACTTCCTGGCGGTCGAGGCGCAGATGGCGACGTCCAGGTTCGTGCGCCGGGCCCACCGCGCCGGTCAGGACGTCTATGTGTGGACGGTCAACGACCCGGCGTGGATGCTGACCACCATAAGCCGTGGCGTGGATGGATTGATCACGGACAGACCGGACGTTGCCCGGTCCGTCGTCGCGACGCGCGCCGAGATGAGCGACGCGGAGCGCGTGCTGGTCGCCCTGTTGGTCCGGTTGGGAGCGCGAACTGACATGCTCGCCGCCGAGGACGCGCTGCGGCCGTAACTGGTGGAGCGGGAACCGGGCGGACAGACCTGAATTGCCGATCTCGAGGAACTCTTCCCATGGCGTGATGCTTTATGCTCTATGCTCTATTCTGGGGTGCGGCACAACAGGCGGCGCGCCGATCGGACACCGGCGCAAGGGGGTTCACAGTCATGAAAACAGCGACTATTCCGTTCCGACCGAGAAGAGGGGCTGTTGCGGTGATCGCGGTGGCCGCCGTGATCGTCCAGATGAGCGGCGCGGCTTTCGTGCGGGCCCAGGAACCGGCCGCCGCGACCGAGGAGGCCCCGGCCGGGATCCCGCTCGGAGGAGCTCGACTCGCTGGTCGCGCCGATCGCCCTCTACCCCGACCCGCTGCTGGCGCAGGTGCTGGTCGCTTCCACCTACCCGCTCGAGCTCATCCAGCTCCAGCAGTGGTTGGAGAAGAACCCCGGGCTCGAGGGCGACGCACTGGCCGAGGCGGTGGCCGGGCAGCCCTGGGACCCGAGCATCCAGTCGATGGCGGCGGTGCCCGAAGCGGTGGAACGGCTCGCCGATGATATCCAGTGGGCCACAGATCTCGGCAACGCTTTTCTCGCCCAGCAGGCCGACGTCATGGACGCCGTGCAACGGATGCGGAAGAAGGCGCAGGACAACGGCGCCCTCGAGTCGAATGAACAGCAGGTGGTCGCAACCGAGGTGGTCGAGCAGAAGACCGTGATCGTCGTCCAGCCCGCCCAACCCGAGGTGATCTACGTACCGTCCTACAGCCCGACCGTGGTCTACGGCCCGCCACCGGTCTACTACCCGTACCCGCCGATCTACTACCCCCCGTATCCGCCCGGTGGCGCGTTCGTCGCGTTCAGCGTCGGGGTCGCCTGGGGCGCCGCGATCTGGGGCGGTTCCTGCTGCGGGTGCGGGTGGGGACACAACGACATCAACATCAACGTCAACAACAATTTCAATCGGAACACCAACATCAACGCGGGCGGCGGCAACTGGCAGCACAATGCCAACCACCGCGGCGGGGCGCCGTACGCGGACAAGGCGACGGCGAGCAAATACGGCGGATCGGCGCGCGGCGACTCCCTGAGCAGCCGGCAGGCGAGCGCCCGCCAGCAGGGCCCCAGCGCCGGTACCGCCAATCGCGCGGGGAGTGCCGGGCCGAGCACCGCGAACCGGGCGGCCGGCACGGGGCCGAGCACTGCCAATCGGGCGGGGAGCACGGCGCCGAGTGCCGGCGCTGCGAATCGGGCGCCGAGCGCGGGCACCGCCAACCGGGCAGGGAGTGCCGGACCGACCGGGAGCCTCGGTGGTGCCGACCACATCGGCAACCGCAGCATTCCGCCGAGCAGCGGACGAAGCCCCAGCGGATTTGGGGGCAGCTCGAGCGGCTTCAACGGCGCGAGCGCCCGTTCGGCGAGCTCGCGGGGCGCATCCAGCATGGGGTCGATGGGGTCCCGGGGCGGCGGCGGACGGCGGAGGTAATGCGATGAACGTGACACACCGTTTTCAGAATCTGGTGCCGCGGTGCGCGCGCGTCGCGCGTTTCGGGCTCGGTCTCCTGGTTATGGCGACGAGTCTGGTTTTTGCTGGAGGGTGTGGGTCAGGTTCCGGCAAGACGCCTGCCGCGGGCCAGGAGGTCTTCACGACACCCGAAGAGGCAGCCGAGGCGTTGGTCGCCGCGGCCGAGACCTACGACGTCGAGGCCTTGACCCGGATCCTCGGGCCGGACGGCGTGGACCTGGTGGTGACTGGTGACCCGGTTCACGATCGAAACCAGGGCCTGGCCTTTGCGACAGTGGCACGCGAAAAAAACCAGATCGTCCGCGATCCCGACGACCCGAAAGTCGCCTCCCTGTGGGTGGGGGTCGAAGACTGGCCGCTGCCGATGCCGATCGTCGAGGCGGGCGGGCGCTGGTTCTTCGACGCCGAGGCCGGCCGTGAGGAGCTGCTCTTCCGCCGTATCGGGAGCAACGAGCTCGATGCCATCAACATCTGTCTCGGCTTTGTCGAGGCGCAGCACGAGTACGCCATGGTCAAACACGACGGCGCCCTCGTGAACCAGTACGCGCAGCGCATCATCAGCACTCCCGGTACGCAGGATGGGTTGGCGTGGCAGGACGCGGACGGGATCTGGCAGGGGCCGGTTGGAGAGGGTATCGCCCGGGTCATCGCCGAGGGCTATGACGACAAGGCCAGCCCGTACCACGGCTACTACTTCAAGGTTCTCAAAGGCCAGGGCCCGGATGCACCGCTGGGCGAGCTGGACTTCGTCGTCAAGGGTGCCATGATCGGCGGTTTTGCGCTTGCGGCCGCCCCGGTGGACTACGGCGTGACCGGCGTCATGACCTTCATCGTCAGCAACGACGGCGTGGTCTACGAGCAGGATCTCGGGCCGGACACCCTCGAACGGTACCACGCCATGAAAGTCTACAACCCCGGTCCGGAATGGGAGCCCGTCGCCCAGGAGTGATCCCCGGCCTTCAGTTCATCCCAATTCTGATGGGGTGGCACGGGCCGAGGCCTTACCCGACCGCAGCGGATCTGAAGGTGGGCCAAGGCCCACCCTACGATTCCGCTCGATTCCCGGGTCCGAAGGGTGGGTCGTGGCTCACCCTACGATTCCGCTCGATTCCCGGGTCCGAAGGGTGGGTCGTGGCTCACCCTACGATTCCGCTCGATTCCCGGGTCCGAAGGGTGGGTCGTGGCTCACCCTGCGATTCCGCTCGATTCCCGGGTCCGAAGTAGGGTGGGCCTTGGCCCACCTTCAGAGCTGTTTCCGCGAACTCAACGGCCCCTTTTCGACCTCATGCAATTCCGGAGGAACCCAACGCGGGCGGGTGACGCCCGCGCCCCGTATTTTTACGAGTTCCAAGGCTCCTGTCCAAAGGCTACGATATGACCGATATCGGTTGCCCCCAAGCGTGAAGTGACGCATTGAGCGGCCATCCGGCGCTCGAAGGCAACCGATTTTCCGGGCTGAAGAAAAGGAAACACAGAAGGTGGTCGGGCGTACCACCACGGTGGTCACGTCCTATCGGCCACAGAAAAAACTCGTAAGGAGGGAATGCGGGAATTCCAAAGTGCTCGTGTCGGTTTGCGGTGAGATGACCGGGTTGGTTCGGCCCTGAAAAGAACAATCGAAACAGCGAATGGAACGGAGGAAACATGAGGAACACGAAAATGCTGCGAATCGCGACGACGCTCACCGTCGCCGCCTTGACCCTCGCGCTGCTGGCCGTTGCGCCGACGGCCGACGCCCAGGACCGCGAGGGCCGCTGGGAGTTCAACCTCGGCACCTTCTACCAGCTCGGTACCACGGTGGACGGGCAAGAAGGCGCGGGCATCGACACCAACGACGATTTTGGCTTCTCGATCGGTGGCGGCTACAACTTCACCGACAACCTGGCCACCACCTTCGGTCTTCAGTGGGCCGGGGTCGGCTACGATGCGAACGCTTTCGACGAGGACCTCAACCCCGTCTTTATCAGGGGGACGTACGACTCGTTCACCGCGTCGGCCAACCTGGTCTACAACTTCATGGACACTCCACTCACTCCCTACGTCAGCGCCGGCATTGGCTGGACCTGGATCGACACCAACATCCCGAACGGCCCGCCCATCACCTGGTGCTGGTGGGACCCGTGGTGGGGCTACGTCTGCTCGACCAGTTATCCGACCGAAACCCTCGACGCCTTCTCCTATCAGGCGGCGCTCGGCCTCCGTTACACGTTTGACAACGACACCACCTTCATGAAGCTGGGCTGGACCAGCCAGTGGATGGACTTCGACAATGCCAGTGGGACGCCGCGCTTCGATGTGATCTCGTTGGATATCGGCTGGATTTTCTAGTCCGCACAACTTCACCGAATACCGCGGGCCACGACGCCGCGGCTGGGTGAAGAGCGATATCGAGACAAAGATTCCGGGGCCCGGCCACAGTGCCGGGCCCCGTTCTTCGTGGCCATCTCGGTCCGTATGTTGGATCACCCGGATTTCCATGAGAAGGGCAATGCCCGGGTTTGAAATCAGGAGTACAGCGACCAGCGCCTGCGATGGCAGCCGGGACGGCTGCCCCACAAACGCTCCAAGCTCGGCATTTTGTGGGGCACGCGTCTCGCGTGCCAGATCGCCGCAGTGATCTGCCGGGCCGACGCGGTTGCCGCCCCTGCCCCTCCGCCCCTCCCCCCTCAGTTGGCCTTGTCCGCCTTGGCGATCTCCTCGAGGGCCTTCGTGCAGACCTTCTTGTCGGCCGACGCGCGGTCGAGCATGCCCTTGGCCACCCAGGTGATGCCGAGGGTCGCAACGGCGGCGCCGGTCGAGGCGATGGCCTGCATGGGCTTGAGCTCGATCGCCGGTTTGGAGAGGGTGCCGCCGAGCTTGATGTAGGGGTTGGTGATCATGCTCGCCGAGATGCCGATGCCCTTGCGCGGTTTGGTGACCCAATCGAGATTCAGTTTTTCAGTTTCCAGATCGATGCGGCCGCTCCCGAGCATGGTCATCTTGTTGCTTTGGAGCGCCATCGGTTGCATGGTTGCGACGCCCTGATCAATGCGAAATAGCACGACGCCGCACTCGAGCTCGGTCGCCAGGTTGTCCTTTGCGAACGGGTTGAAGGCACTGAGCAGGGTGAGCAGAATGTCAGCCGAAACCAGGTCGAGCAGCCGGTTGTTCATCATCCCCCTGCCGGCCACGATTTGGATCGATCCGCTGCTGGAGCTCGCGAGCTCGCGCGGGCTTTTTCCCTGCGCCTGCACGTGCACGTCGATATCGAAGGCCGGCTCGGTTGCGGAGTCGGGGGCGTCCTCATCCGGCAGGGAGAACCGGACAGTATCGAGCTCCCACGACACGTCGGCACGGTAGCCGTCGGCAATCGGTTCGAGCACCAGAGTACCCGACCCGCTCCCACCGCGCGAACCGGTCATGGCGAGGCGGGGAATATCGAGGCGACCGTCGACCAACTGCGCGTTCAACCGGACATCCTGGAATCTGGCGAGCGGCATCCGGAGGGTGTCGATCGAGACGTCGACGTCGGCGTCAACGCGCTGCAGCCAGCTGAAATCGATCGGCTTTTCGGAGAACACCGGACCGGCTTTCGAATTGCCGGGCCCGGTTCGAGGGGCCGGGGTTTGGTCTTCCTCGCCGGGCAGGGGAGGTGCCGACTCTCCGAGCTCGAGATGGCCCGACGAGAGGTTGACGTTGACCCTCGGTTTGTCCCGGATGTCCACCTCGATCGCGCCTTTGAGGTCGGATTCGCCGAGGGTGATCTCGAGGTTGCCGGCCGTAAACCGCTCGGGCGTGCCACGGAAGATGGCCGCGACTGAAAAAGGCTCGTCCGGCAGCTTGTCGAAACCGGTGAGATCTTCGATCAGCCCGGTTCCCGGCCCCGTCGCGTGGAGATCGAGATCGGTGCCGATCAGGTGCGGTTTTTCGCCGAGGCTGCCGTGGAGATCGACTGCATGGCCGCCGAGCCGGACGGCGACGCGGTCGAAGATGAACAGGTCCTCGGTGCGCGCGATGCGGCCGCTGACCTTGAACGGCGCCACCGGGACCGTCACGCCCGTAAGGGCGGAGAACAACGAGGCGTTCGGACCGTCGGCCGTGACGGTGAGGTTCGTGCCCGCGAGATCCGACGCAGCGCCGATTCGGCCGTCGATCGTCGCCACCGCGTTGTCGAGGGTGGCGCGAAATCCGTCGAGCTCGTACCCTGCGTCGTCGATGTGCAGGCGGGTCGTCAGCGTCAGGGGCTCGGGAGGGAGATCGGACAGCGCGGCGAAACCGGAGAACAGTCGGCCGGCCTTCTGAAGATCGGGCGACGTCAGTTCGATCAGGACATCGGTGCCCACCAGGTCCCTGACCGGCATCACCGTGCCGTCGATCGCGATGCGGTTGTCCTCGACCCCGGCGACAAGACCCTCGAGCACACAGGTGCCGTGATCGACCCGGACGTCGCCGGCGATGGAGAAGGGCGCCGGCGGCAACCCTTCGAGTCGGAGGTACGGTCCCAGGGACGAAAGCCGCGGGCCGTGAACCGAGACGTGACCGATGGTCCCATCCAAACCCGGCTTGCCGATCAGGCCGTCCACCGCCACCTCGATGTCCCCGGCCGTGCCGGTCGTGCCGTCGAGGCGGATGCCCGCCTCTTCCACCCTGAGCCTGCCGTCCGCGCGGACCGGCACCCGGGGGAATCCGTCGACTCCGAAGAACGGCATCGCGTGCGACAGATCGGAGTCCCCGGCGTGGAGCTCGAGATCGGTGCCGACGAGGCCCCGCGTGGTCGACAGCCGGCCGTTGCCGCGGGCCTCGAGGCTGCCGACGGTGACCGACGCCCCGTCGAGCTCGAGGCCGTCATCGACGATGGTGATCCCGCCGCGGGCGGTCCACGCCTCGGCCGGAAGATGGCGCAGCCCGATCAAAGCCCGCAGCTCGGCGGCATTGGTCCCCTGAGCGTCGACTCTGAGGGTCGAACCGGTGAGACCCTTCCCGGTGGCGAGGGACGCTTCGACCCGGAGGTCGATGGTGCCGACACGTGCAGTGACTTCTTCGAGGGTGAGTGCGTGATCGCTCCTGGCGAGCCGGCCATCGATCACGAACGCCTGGCCCGGGAGTTCCGCCCCGACGAGGCCGTCGAACAGCGCGAGGTCGGGCCCCTCGGCGTGGACGGTGATTGAGGTGCCGGTGTGGCTCGGAGCGTCGCCCATGGTTCCGTCAACCCGGACGACCGTGCGTCCGATCCGGACCTCCGCGTCCTCCACCTCGAGGCCGGCCGCCACCCGCACCACACGGCCCGTGACCGAATAGCCTGCGTGGGGCAGGTCGAGACCTGCGAGCGCACCGAGAGTCGAGAGATCCGGGCCCTGCCCCATCAGCGAGAAATCGGAACCCGTCATCTCGGGCGGCGCGCCGAGTCTGCCGTCCACAGAGAGCGTGTTCTCGCCGACCGCGATGTCCACCTTTCTGAAGGTGACCGGGAAACCCTCCCAGCGAACGCCGCCGGACACTGAAAACCCGTCGTCCGGGAGGCCCGCGACGCCGGTCAGCGCGCCCAGGGTGCGAACGTTCGGCCCCGACGCCGTTACCGTCACGTCGACGATCTTCGGTCTGGCGAGCGAGTCGACCGTCCCGCCCACCTCGGCGGTGATGCCGGCGACCTCCGCGTCGAGTCGGACGTCCGCGCCCTCGTCGTCCGGTGACACGGTTGCAGTGACGCTGAACGGGCCGCCCGGCTCGGGTGGCAGGTTGATCAGATCGCGCAGATCACCGAGGTCGTCGCCGCGAACGTCGACCGTCACATGCACGCCGTCGAGCGTCTTCAGCTCTTTGATGGTGCCCTGGCTCGAAAACCGGACCCCGTCCAGGGATCCGGTGAGGTCATAGTCGACGGCTGCGGCTTGAAGGAGACCCGCGAGGGTGCCGATTCGGCCGGCGATCCGCAGGTCACGGTTGCCTGCGGTACCGTCAAACTCGAGATCGAGCATCCCGGCGGGGTCTCCGGTGATCTCGAAGCGGTCGATCCCGGCCACGAGAGGTGCGGCTCGCGAGGGCTCGCTCCAGGCCACCTGCACATCCTTCACAAGGACGTGCTGCAGCGCCAACTCCAGAGGACCGGTTGACGTCTTCGGGCTCTCGCCGGTGTCGAAGTCCCAGTTGGCCCGTCCATCGGCGTCCTTTTCGAGAACGACCCGCGCGCCCTCGATCTCGATGTCGTGGATCGTCAGCGGACCGGAGACCAGAGACCACAGGTCCAGCTCGACGACCAGACGCCGGACCGACGCCATCGTCCCGTCGTCGCACCAGTCGGGGTTGGCGAGCGAAATCCCGCCGGCGGTCAGCCGGGTCGTGAGACCGACCTCGGGCTTGAACTCGCCGGCGATGGTGATCTTACGGCCGAGGCTCTGGGATACCTTTTCGGCGACGGTGTCGCGCCAGCCGCTGAGATCGGCGAATCGGAGGTAGAGCACGAGGCACGCTGCCGCGACCGCCGGCACACCGACGAGGACGACAGCGATCGTGACGACCCGGCGTCGCTTCACCGACAGATCCTCACATCGTGCCTTGAACCGTTCCCGGCGGTTTTTCTATAGCTCCCGGACCCTCGACGTAGCGGACGCCGGTCGGCAGTGCGAGCCGGGTGCCGGATCGTTCGACGATGTCCATCACCTTGAGCAGAACGTCCTCGCGAATCTCGAGGAACTCGGGCCAGGCGCTGGTCATCGCGTAGGCGTAGAGTTCGATCTCCAGGAAGTACTCGCCGAACCCGGTGAAGCGGACCCGAACCGGCTCCTCGGCGATCCGTTCATGCTCTCTGAGCATGGATTCGAGATCCACCATCAGTGCCTGAAGTCGCGCGCGTGGCGTCTCGTACCGTAGGCGGAGATTTTCGCGCAGCAGGACGCGGTCGCGCTCCGCCAGGTTCTCCAAATGGAGCTTGGCAAAGTCGGCGTTGGGAATCGTAACGATGGTACGGTCGAGTGTGCGGATCTTGACCGAACGCAGCCCCACGTCTTCGACCACACCGCGGCGGTCGCCGAACTTGCAGAAGTCTCCGACCTTCACCGGTTGGTCGGCGTAGAGGATGATGCCGCCGATGAAGTTTTCGAGGGTGCTCTGGGCGGCGAGGGCGATGGCGAGACCGCCGACGCCGAGCCCCGCGATCAGACCGGTCACCGGGACACCGAGCCTCTGCAGCGCCATGACGGCGACGGCGGTGACGACGATGATGGTGGCGATGCGGAACACGACCCGCACCAACTGCTTCTTGAGTGGACGAGCCTCACGGAACCCGTGGTCCGCGACGAGACCGCCGATCCTGGTCAGGATCACCGCCAACAACCACGCGAGTCCGAGGGACCCGACGACGGTAAAGACCAGTCGCACCCACAGGACGGGTTCGCCGGGAAGCAGAAAGATCCGTCGGATCATGAATCTACCGATAACCGGCGTCGCGAGGAGCATCAGCGGAAACAAATAGACCCCGAGGCGCGCGCCGGGAAGGTGGGACGCCGACCACCGGCGGCCGACCCAGGCGACGGCCGCGGCCGCGAGGGCCAGGAGGAGAATCAGCAGACCGAGCGCGGCCCACTGCCACGCCAACATGCCGTTGATTTCTGTCCTGACCGATGACGGCATCACAGAGACCAACTTTCCGATGAGGGTGGCGTCGGTCCCTGACCGCAGCTCTTCGATGTGACCGCCCAGCCGTCCCGGCCGGTAGGGGAGGCTCCTGACTCTCTCGTAGAACTCATTCGCGCGGGCGACCGTGCTCTTCGAAAACAGCCACTCCCCGGCGAAATCACCCTCGGTCATCCGGACCAGTGCGATCTCGGTGTGGGGGACCGTCCATCGGGTGAGGTTCTGTGCGGCCGCCTCGGCTGCGTCAGGAATGTCGGTCTCGGGCGGCAGCTCGATCCGGTCCAGGACCTCCTTGAGCATCAGAGCGCTCTTCGCCGAGAACTCGTGGGCGACCATTGGCGGGACGTTGCTGAGGTCGAGGCAGCCCCTGGCTCTGGCGAAGACCTCGCGCACCGAAGGGTCCTTGGCCGTGTAGAGAACCCACGCCTCGTCGATGGAATCGACGAACGTGGCCAACGTCGCGCGGGGGCTCGATCGATCGGGCGGTTCCAGCGGGTGTTCGGCGCGATGCCGATCGGCGGCCCGGCGTGCTCGCAAGCCCCAACTGATCGTTACCATCACAAGCCACCGGGAGCCGAATGACAACAACGGTTTGCACGAGGGAGGCAACTCAGCCCTCGCCCGAAAAGTCGTAGGGGCGGGATTTATCCCCGCCCTCTCGCCCACCACGCCCGGAAAGGCCGTAGGGGCGGGGTTTATCCCCGCCCTCTCGCCCACCACGCTCGGAAAGACCGTAGGGGCGGGGTTTATCCCCGCCCTCTCG
The DNA here is from genome assembly GCA_963823345.1 of Candidatus Sulfomarinibacteraceae bacterium. GTDB lineage: Bacteria > Acidobacteriota > Thermoanaerobaculia > Thermoanaerobaculales > Sulfomarinibacteraceae > Sulfomarinibacter. The sequence continues at coordinate 65,145 of CAWGLE010000002.1, read as the reverse complement.
CCCACCACACCCGGAAAGGCCGTAGGGGCGGGGTTTATCCCCGCCCTCTCTCCCACCACGCTCGGAAAGACCGTAGGGGCGGGGTTTATCCCCGCCCTCTCTCCCGGAGTTTGGCAGCGGTTTCACTCGGCCCCTCCTGCAGGTACCTGCGGCGTCCGGTTGAGCCGCGCGGGATCGTATCGTTGGGCCTCGAGGCGGGAGATGATTCCGTCGTACACCGCCTCGTTCATCTGCGGCGTGCGGCTGAGGATCCACAGGTACTTGCGGTTGGGCACGCCGACCACCGCCCACTGGTATTCGGGGTCGAGGTCGATGATCCAGTAGTCGCCCCAGAACGGCCCGAAGAAGGAGACCTTGAGCTTGGCGTTGTTGCTCCCTTCGACCACCTTGGCGCGGCCGGTGGACTGTTTGGGTTTTCCGTCGAGCGTCCCCTTGCGGCAGCTGTTGACGACTTTGATCCGTCCGTCGTCCCGTAGGGAGTAGTCGGCGGTGGTGGCCGTGCACTCCTTCTGGAACCACGCCGGGTAGCTCGCGATCTCGTACCATCGGCCGAGGTAGCGGTCGAGGTCGACCGACTCCACCACCTCGAGCGGTGGCGCGTCGGCCGCGCGGCTTGGGGCGACCAGTGCGAAACCCGCGAGGATTGTGAACATCACGAACACCAGTGACATGAAGCGCATGAAAACCTCGAATCCGATGACGGTGGTCGGCTCATGGTAGCAGAGGATTCAATGCCCTCCGGGCCTCCATTTGATGCCGTCGCAATCGCCAGCGACTCTGAAGGTGGGCCAAGGCCCACCCTACAACTCCGCGTGATCTCCGGGTCCGAAGTAGGGTGGGCCTTGGCCCACCTTCAGAATCAACCAGATCATCGCGGGATCGCGCAGCCGGTCGAGCCGTCACAACCACAAAGGCACCAAGGCACGGAGAAAAACACAAAGAGAACCATCTTGGTGAAATCCTTCGTGGCTTCGTGTCTTTGTGGTTGCGGTTCAAACCGACCACTCAGCTCGAGATGCGAGCCCGAAGTAGGGTGGGCCTTGGCCCACCATCAGAAACTGTAGTATTTTCGTTGCAGGATATCCGGCCCCACCGCGTTCCTCCTGTCCCGCGAAGCGACCACGGGACGGTCCGAAGGATCAATTAGAGATTGTCGCAACGCGGGGATGGCGTCGTGAGAAAGTTGCAGGAGCACGGGGGATGAAACACGGCCGCGGCACTGAGGCTGAAGCGCTGCTGACGGCGGCGCGGGCGGTGCTCGAAAATCGTGCTTTCACCGACGCTGCGGCAGCGATCCTCGACGCATGCAAGACGATCCTCGGCGCGGATGGTGGCCTCGTGGCCGTGGGCGAGGCGGGCGAAGAGGGATTCGAGGTCAGCTGCTTCGATCCCGGCAGCCTCGAGTTCGACTGTGCAGCCGGGTTGCCCGCGCCGCTGGACCGGTTGAGTGCGCGTGCCACCAAGGGGAGAGCCGTCTTCGACAACGACCTGTCGACGGGCACGGCGGATGTGCCTCCCTCCAGCCGCCTCTCGATCCCGGAAAGCGCCTTGCTCGCGCCGATCGTCATCGCGGGCGACGTGGCGGGTCTCCTCGGCGTGTTCAACAGGCCCGGGGGATTCTCTGCAGCCGACACCCGGCTCGCCGAGGTATTCGCCGAAATGGTCGCCGTGGCCCTGCTCAGGGGCCGCACCGTCAATGGCCTCGAGGAGAACCGCAAATCTCTCGAAAGAGAGCTTGTCGAGGGGGCCACGAAGCTGCGCGAATCCGAGCAGCATTTCAGGACGTTGGTCGAGAACCTGCCCGACCTCGTTGCGCGCTTCGATGGGGACCTCCGCCTCCTCTACGTCAGCCCCTCGGTACAGAGCATCACCAAAAGTCCACTTCGGGCCCTCGTGGGAAAGACGAAGCAGGAGTTGGGAATGTCGTCCGAGTTGATCGAGCCGTGGGATGCGGCCTTGCGAAATGTTTTCGTGACCGGACGGCCTGAGGATTTCGAGCTCGCTTTCCCGGCCCCGGAGGGGACCCGACATTTCGACTGCCGCCTGGTTCCGGAACCCGGGCCGGGGGGTGACATCCAGTCGGTGCTGAGCGTCGCCCGGGATGTGACTGAGCGGCGACTCGCGTTCGACGCCGAGCAACACGCGCGGACCGTTGCCGACGCTCTCCGCGAGGCGACCGTAGCGCTCACCCGCAGCCTCGACCGCGAGGCCGTGCTGTCGACCCTGCTCGAGCACCTGCGCGGGATCGTCCCTTTTGACCGCGCCAGCGTCATGCTCCTCGAGGAGGCGAGGCGAGTCTCGGTGCGTGCCATCTTCGATGGCGACCGGGTGGTACCTCTGCCGCCCGACGCGCGATCGGAGCTCGACCCTGCTGATCATCCCGTCGTCAGCAGTATTTTGACCACCGGCTCGGCGGTGCTGATTCCCGACGTTCGCACCTGGCCCGGCTGGAGCCTGCCGACGGATGGCTCGGCTGAGGCGAGTTGGCTTGGGGTTCCGCTGTTCGCGCGGGGCGACGTCGCCGGGCTGTTCTCGCTGTCCAAGCGTGAGGCCGACTATTTCAATGAGGGGCACGTGAAGCTCGCCGAGGCGATGTCCTCGCAGGCATCGGTGGCCGTCGAGAACGCGATTCTCTTCCAGCAGATGAAGGCGGCAACCGTGCGGATGCGAATGCTGTCGCGTGGTCTCATCGAAGCCCAGGAGAGTGAGCGGCGCAGCCTTTCGCGGGAGCTTCACGACGAGGCGGGTCAGGCCCTGGCTTCGCTGCGTTATGGGTTGCAGCTGCTGGAACGAGAGGTCGAAAGTGGCGAAAACGTCAGCGAACGGCTGGCGACCCTCCGGAACACCACCGATGCGATCATCGAAGGCCTGCGCCGCCTGGCCGCGGACCTGCGGCCGGCGAGCCTCGATCACCTGGGACTCGAGGCGGCCCTTCGCCAGCTCTCGGATGCAGCGGGGCCCAGGTTCGGCCTCGAGGTCCACTTCAAGGCGCGTGGATTTGCGGGCGAGCGTCTGCCGCCCGAGATGGAAACGGCTCTCTACCGGATTGTGCAGGAGGCGATGACCAACGTCGTCCGGCACGCCCACGCGACCCGGGTCGACGTCCTGTCGGAACGCCGCGCTGACCGGGTCATGGTGATGGTCGAGGATGACGGCGACGGCTTCGACCCAAAGCGGGTTCAACGCGCGGGTCAGCTCGGTCTCGTCGGGATGCACGAAAGGGTCGAGGCCCTGTCAGGAACTCTGACGGTGGAAAGCGCGCCCGGGGCGGGGACCACGGTCGTGGTGGAGGTGCCGATTGCCGGTGCGAATACTGGTCGCTGACGACCACCCCGTGGTCCGGTCCGGCATCGTGGCGTTGTTGGAAGTCGACCCCGAAATCGAGATCGTGGGCGAGGCGGCGGACGGCGTGGAGACGCTGCGCCTTGTCGAGACGCTGCACCCCGACCTCGTGTTGCTCGACATCACCATGCCACCGGACGACGGCATCAAGACGGCGCAGCGGCTGAAGGAGAAGCACCCGGAGGTCTTCGTGCTGTTTCTCACCATGCACGAGGACGAGGATCTTCTCCGCGAAGCACTGCGTGTGGGCGGCTCCGGCTACGTGATCAAGCGGGCCGACGAGGCCGAGATCATCCGGGCGATTCGTGCTGCGGTTCGCGGCGAAATCTACGTACATCCCGCGATGACCCGCGCGCTCCTGAACAAACCTGTGGTGACGGAGCACCGGCGCGCGATGCCCGGGTTCGATCTGACCTCCCGCGAGCTCGACGTCCTGCGCCTGCTTGCCAGAGGCAACACCAACCGGCAGGTGGCCGATCTGCTCGGCATTTCTGTGCGAACCGTCGAAAACCACCGCGCCAACCTGATGGGCAAGCTCGGTCTGACCAGCCGGGTCGACCTGGTGACCTACGCCGAGGAGAACAAACTGATCTAACCCACATATCTCACCAGGTTTCGTCACGAGGGCGACGAGGCGCCGTGGCCAGGCGAGAAAACACGGCTGGGTAGGATGTATCGTTGGCCGCAGTCGACAGCTGGTGAGATCTGCAGGCTAGAGCTCCGACAGCCGTACCAGTTGCTTGCCCCGGCTTTTTCCCCTCAGCATCCCGATGAAAGCCTGCGGCGCGGCCTCGATGCCATGGGCGACATCCTCCCGGTACTTCAGCTTCCCCTGCTTCAGCCATGTCGCCAGCTGCTCGAGGCCCTCGGGGAATCGCGCGGCGAAGTTGGAGACCAGAAACCCCTGCACCTTTGCCTGCTTGAGGATCAACTGGCCCAGCCAGCGCGGCCCCGCCTCGGGCTCGGCCAGGTTGTCCTGCGAGATCTGCGCGCAGACGGAGATCCGGGCTCTCGGGTTGATCAGTCGCATGACCGCATCGGTGACAGCCCCGCCTTCGTTGTCGAAATAGACGTCGATGCCGGCGGGGCAGAGCTCCTGGAGGGTTTCACAGCAATCCGCCACGGTCCCGCAGTTGAACGCTGCGTCGAAGCCGAGCTCGTCGAGCAACCACGAGGTCTGGGCTTCGGAACCTGTCACCCCAACCACGCGGCAGCCCTTGATCTTCGCGATCTGACCGACGATCATCCCCACCGCACCGGCCGCCGCGGACACCACGACTGTGTCGCCGGGTTGTGGGCCGGCGATGTCCAGCAGGCCGAAGAACGCCGTGAGCCCGGGCAGGCCGAGCACTCCGAGAGCCGTCGATATCGGGGCGAGGGTGGGGTCGATCTTCCTCAGCTCGTGCCCCGGGATGACGGCAAACTCCTGCCACCCCAGAACGCCCTCGACGGCGTCGCCGGCTCGAAACTCGGGGTCCAGCGACTCCACCACGAAGGCGACGGCGCCGCCGCTGAGGACCTCTCCGATGCCTACCGTCTCGGCATCGGATCGGGCATCCCTCATCCGCTCTCGCAGACCGGGATCGAGCGACAGGTAGACCGCCCGCACCAGCACGTCGCCATCCGAAAGCGCGGGCAGCGGAGAGTAGACGAGCTGGAAGTTCGACACCTCGGGAAGCCCCACCGGCCGTGAAGCGAGCGTGATCTGTCTGTTGATCAGCGCCATCGGGGTCGACCTTTCTCGGGCTCTCCGCTCGGACCGCTGGATCTCGCTCCTCGAACTGCGCGCCCGGACACCACCGCACGCTAGCCCTTTTTGGGCACGAGCAGCAGAGCCGCGCCGACCACGATCGCGCCGACTCCGGCCCACACCGGCACGTTGACCGTCTCCTTGTCCGTAACCGAAACCGTGAGCGGCCCGATGCTGGTGTCGTGGGTAGATTTTGTATATGTGATGCCGCCATAGATGAGGCCGATAACGCCGGCGGCGATCAGGAGAATCGCCACGATCTTGAGTCCGTTCATTTTGTCCCCCTTTTCCGAGCTCCGGCAGCGTCTGAACCGGCCGCACGGGACCTGCGACTCGAAGCGGTCGAGGCGCGTGTTGAGAATCGAGGACCCGGCCGCCCGTTCGGCATGGCTCGTGTCCTCATCGTTGTCTGTCGACTCCAGAACGGCGCCCGACGACCTCATCGCCGGCGGAACGCCCTAGACCAAGCGCCGTCCCGAGACGAGCCGCACGATCAGAATGATCACCGCCACCACCAGAAGGACGTGGACAAGACCGCCCATCGTCGTCGAGGTGACCACGCCAAGCAGCCAAAGGACCAACAGAATGACCAGGATTGTCCAAAGCATCACAAACCTCCAGTCCCGCGCCGAACCCAAGATCTCTTCTTGCCGACGGTGAGTTCGTTGTTTACAGCCTTGACGCCACTGGTGCAACGGGCCGCCCTGTCCGGAGCGCCAGGCGAGCGTGGTCTCGCCGCCTTCGCGACGAAAGCCGTTGAGCAATGCGCACTAGTCATCGATGACGAACGTCACCATCATGTTGACCTGGTACTCGGTGATGAGCCCTTCCTTCACCCGCACCTGCTGCTCCTTGATCCAGGCGCTTTTCACGTGGCGAAGGGTCTTGTTCGCCCTCGCGATGCCATGTTCGATGGCATCCTGGAAGCCCTTGGTCGAGGTGGTGCTGATCTCGGAAACTTTTGCTATCGACATCTCTACTCTCCTTTTTTTCGTGCTTCTCGGTTCATGGCTCCCGACGGCCTCGCGGGGGGCCGGGGAGCAGGATCAGGTTGCCCGGAAGCGGCCCCCGCTACCTCCGCCGGGAGATCAGGTGAATGATCGCCACAAAGAGCGCGGCGCCGATGATCGACCACAGGACCGGGAAGGGGTGCCCGCCGATGTTGATCATCAAGGGCTCCGGAAGCTTGAGCACGCCGGCCACCCAGGGCCCGAGCAGGGCGCCGATGAAGCCGAGAACGATCGAGACGAGCAGCCCGCCGCGAACGCTCCCCGCGATGGCCTTGCCAAGGGCGCCGCACACTGCCGCGATCACGATCAGAACCAGAAGTGCCGGAATTGAAATCGACATGACGCATTCCTTTCGATTGCCCTCCTGAGCCCCCTCTCCAGGAGGCTGGGGAGGCTGCCGGGAGGGAGTGTTTCGACTCAGCCCTTGATCTTCTTGGCGGCCCTGTCCACGAGCTCGCCGACCTTTCGCCGCGCCTTGCCGACACTTTCGTCGACCTCACCCCTGGTCTGTTGCCGATCGCCCTCCAGCTCCAGCGTGCTGTCACCGGTCAGGATGCCGACGAGTTCCTTGCCCCGCCCCTGCAGCTGTTCCAGCTTTCCGCGTGCTTCCTGTTTCACCATTGCGGCTCCCTTGTGTATGGATCCCGAGGATCCGTGTCATGGCCGCGCACCCGGTGCACGGCAGTTGCAGAAAATCAATCGCCGATGGTCGGCGTCCCGAAGTTGAGGCGTGGGAAGTGCGTCCGCAGCGCCTCCATGACCGCGACGACAGCAGCGTTGGAGCCCGAGTCGCGGCGGCTGTCCTGGAACCGGTAGACGTCGCCCTTCACGATCGAGAAATTGATCTGATAGCAGAAGTTTCCGGAGGAACGCGCCTCGCACGTGAACGCGACCTTTTCGATGCCCGAGGTTTCAAACCGGAAGCTCTTGTCTGAACCGCGACCGTCTTTCCAACTCAGCGTGTCACCATCGATGACCAGGCGACCCGGGCGGTCCTTCGAGAAGAACCCGAAGAGCCCCTTCTTCACCAGCACCAGGTCGTCGAAGACCAGCTCGGAAGGAGCGGTGCCAAGCGCGGTGGCAGACGTGCCCGAGGCTCCGGTGCTGGTCGCCATCAAGGCCGCGATCAGGGTTTCACTGGCGCCGTTCTGCTTCAGGTAGAGAAGGTCGTTGACCGAGAGGTTGTACGCCTGCTCAGACTGTCGGACCTGCTCGATAATGATGGCCTCGGACATCCCGGACGCGATCAGGCTCACCAGGTCGACCAGGCGGGCATCGTCGGGCTGGAGCGGTAGGGGCGCCGGCGTGGGCGCCGGGACGCGGTTCCAGACCGCGGTCAGGACCGCTTCCGGCACGCCTGCGTTTCGCAGCGTGACGATGTCGGCAGCCGTCATGGCGACGGTGTTGGCCGGGCTGTTGACCATCGCGATGATCCCTTCGGCCGGGGCGCCGGACCTGTAGGCAGAGAGAATGGAGCTGACCGTCAGCTCGTCGGCGCCCACCGCCACCGAACCGAGCGCGAGCAGCGCCACTCCGAGAAGAGTGCTGATGATCGAGCGTTTCATGAGCTGCCTGCCTTTCTGGGTTGACATCTTGAATCTAGTCCCGTGGTCCGCCGCTGTGAAGCGCACTTTCTACCCGGAAGCAGCGCCGGCAGCTGAGTAGGAACTACGGGGCTTTTCCGGGTAGAAAGCGCTCTTTTCCGATGACGTGCCGGAGGGTTAGCATCGAGGAAATCCCAGAGGGATGAGAAAGAAGGGAAAGACCATGAGCACCAACACTCTGATCATCATTGTTGTCCTGATTCTTCTGTTTGGCGGTGGCGGATACTACTGGCGCGGCCGGCGCTGAGTAGCCATCCGTGAATGACTCGGGCGCGCGAACTCTCCGCCGCCGCAGTCCCGTGTACTGATGTACAGTCGGGTCATGGCGAGCGACGCCGGTTCCAATCGCGCCACCTTGCGGCGGATCGCGCACCGGGCGATGCTCGAGCGCGGCCTGGAGCCCGACTTCTCGCCTGCGGTGACGGCGGAGCTGGCGAGGATGGGGGCGAGGCTCGAGCCGGCGGCTGGGGCGCGCGACCTGCGTCACATGAGTTGGTCCTCGATTGACAACGACGACTCACTCGACCTCGACCAGCTCACCGTGGCGGAGGCATTGCCCGGAGGCGCTGTCAAGGTGCTGGTCGCGGTTGCGGACGTTGACGCCCGCGTCGCCAGGGGGTCGGCCGTCGACGCCCACGCGCAGACCAACACGACCTCGGTCTACACGGCCGCCGAGATCTTTCCCATGCTGCCCGAGCGGCTGTCCACCGACCTCAGCTCGCTCGCCGATCGGCAGGATCGGCCGGCGGTCGTGGTCGAGATGACGATCGGAGAGGACGGCTCCATGGAGGGTGCCGACCTCTACCAGGCCCTCGTCCACAACCACGCCAAGCTCGCCTACGACAGCGTCGCGGTCTGGCTGGAGGGCAGTGGGTCCTTGCCGGAGGCGATTGCCTCGGTACCCGGCCTGGACGCCACCCTCCGGCTCCAGGACGCGACGGCACAGAAGCTCAGGAGGCTCCGGCACGAGCACGGCGCTCTTGAACTGAAGACCGTCGAGACGCGGGCGGTGTTCGACGTGGATCGGATCCAGGACCTTGCTGCCCAGGAGAAGAACCGCGCCAAGGAGCTCATCGAAGATTTCATGATCGCAGCCAATGGCGTCACCGCGCGCTTTCTGGCAGGCAAGGGCTTCCCCGTAGTGCGCCGAGTGGTGCGCACGCCGAAGCGCTGGGACCGCATCGTCGAGCTGGCCGCGGAGGTCGGCGAGCGGCTCCCTGCCGCACCCGACACGCACTCCCTCGCGCTCTTCCTGGCCCGGCGCCGGGCCGCCGACCCGCTCCGCTTTCCGGACCTGTCGCTGGCCGTGGTCAAGCTGCTCGGGGCCGGGGAATACGCCGTCGATCTCCCTGGGAAGGCCGTGCCCGGTCACTTCGGTCTGGCGGTCAAGGACTACACCCACTCGACCGCGCCCAACCGCCGATTCCCGGATCTCGTCACGCAGCGGCTGGTCAAGGCCGCGCTGGTCGGGGCGCCGCCGCCCTACGGCGCCCGACGAGCTCGTCGCGCTCGCCGCCCACTGCACGACCCGGGAAGACGCGGCCAACAAGGTGGAGCGTCAGGTCGCCAAGTCGGCGGCGGCGCTGTTGCTCTCCTCGCACGTCGGGGAGCGCTTCGACGCGATCGTCACCGGCGCCGCGGCCAAGGGCACCTGGGTGCGCATCTTCAAGCCACCCGTGGAAGGGAAGGTGGTCGAGGGCTCAGCCGGCCTCGACGTGGGCCGCCGCGTTCGGGTGCAACTCCTCCGCACCGACGTGGAGCGCGGTTTCATCGACTTCAGGCGCGTGGGTGACGCCGGCCGCGGCTGATCGCGACTCCAGCGTTTGCACCGGAGCAGCGAGGTCAGCGTCCTGCAATATTCGAAATCAAGTGGGCGAGGAATTCTCTGACAAGCGTAGGCGGGTCGTTTACGGCCCGCCCGTGGGGGGCTGAAATCGGCTGGTGAACAGATTCGCGGCGCAGAAATATTCGAAAGGGAGGGGGTAAACCCATCCCCTACAATAATTAAACGCCAGGCGGACCGTAGGGGCGGGGTTTATCCCCGCCCTCCCGATTGCGATTTTTTCAAGAGGCTCAGGTGTTAGCCGCCATCCCGCGAGCGCCTCCTGACCAGGCCCCAGGCGAGAATCAAGACCACCAAAATCAGACCACCGACGAGCCAATAAAACCCGGTCCCACCCATCATCCCGGACCATCCATCGCGCATCATGGCCGACTCGCTCGTTGGACTTCTGCCCGGGCGGCGGCCGCGTACCGTCCGGGCTCCGCGTCAAACTTCGTCTTGCAGGTAGCGCAACAGAACACGGAGGTCTGTCCCGCATGCGTGCTTGTGTAGCGAGATCTACTGTCTACGGTCATGCCACAAACAGGGCCCCTTGCCATTTCAAGAGCCTCTCTTGAACCGCTTGCACGGACTGAATTTATGCCGCCCCTGATCAATCGGCGGAGATCACTCCCTGGGCGATGACGATCTCGACCCGGCGGTTGCTGGCCCGACCATCGCTGGTGGAATTGTCGGCCACCGGGCGTGTCAGACCGTAGCCGACCGCGACCATGCGCTGACCCCCGATCTCCTGCTGGGCGAGGAAATCCCTCACCGAGAATGCACGGCGCTCGGACAACCCCTGGTTGTAGTCAGCGCTGCCCGTGGAGTCCGTGTGCCCCTCCACCCGTAGATTGAGCTCGGGGAGGATGAGGAAAATCCCCGCCAGTTTCGCGATCACGATCTTGGCCTCGTTCTTCAACGTGGCCTCGTCGAGGTCGAAGAGAATGTCGGGCAGGCTGACAATCATCCCGCGCGCCGACTCCTTGGTCTCGGCGACCTGCGACAGGGCCCCTTGAAGCCGTGCCGACAGTTCGGCCTTTTCGCGTTGGAGTGCCGCCGACTGTTCTTCGAGGGTAGACACCGATGCCACGAGCGCGGCACGCTCGGTCTCGATGCGGGCGAGCTCACCCTCGGCGGCAAGCACAGCCGCCTCCGCCTCGGTGCGAGACTGTTCGACCTCTTCGATGGCACGATTCGCCGCCATGAGGGCGGCTGCAGCTGCGGCCGCGTTGGCCGCCTCGGCCTCATTGGCCTGGGTTGTGAGAGCCTCGATCTCGGCCGTCCGGCGGGCGATCTCGCCCTGGGCGGCGAGCGTAGCCGCCTCCGCCTCGGTGCGAGACTGCTGGACCTTTTCGATGGCCCGATTCGCCTCCACGAGGGCGGTTGCAGCTGCGGCCGCGCTGGCCTCGGCCTCAGCGGCCCGCGTGGTGAGGGCCTCCATCTCCGCCGTCCGGCGGGCGATCTCCGCCTCGACTGCTTCCGCTTCCTTGCGTCTCGCAGTCACCTGCAACGCCTCTGCGCTCAGCGACAGCGACCGCCGGCTGTAATCCACCGTCTCCTTTTCCTTATTCGCGGCCGAGAAGCCGCTCGCCTGAGCCAGGAGGGTCCGAGCCCGGAACAGCTGGGTCGGCGCGTAGGTTTCGGCCCCGGCATCCACCGCCAGCTCGTAGGCCTTTTGGGCCTGACGAAGATCGAGCGGCTCGGTGCGGTCCCAGATCACGTTCGCCACCGACGGGTACTCGATTCGGGGCGCGGGACCAAACTCCGAAAAGGTGAAGCTCTCCGACGGCGCGTTTTTGGTTTCTGCCGCCAGCGAGCGAAACATGACGAGGTCGGACGGCACCGTGACCAGCGGGTGGGGCTCCGCGGTGACCATCATCGCGAAGGACTTCTGACCGGTCGAGTACTCGACGGACTCTGAATCGTCCCGGACCCACAGCTCTCCCATGTTCTCTACCGTGCCGTCGTGAGTCACCGCCCACAAGACGTAGCAGGTGACGTCGCCGCCGAAGAGAATCGCCGGTTTCATCTCTTTGTAGCGAATGCTCATTTCGGCCTGTCCCTCGCCATACTCGACGTCGGCATTCATTGTGGCCTCGGGCGCGCGCTGGTCAGAAACAAAATCGATTTCGATCTGATTGCGTTCGGGGAAGGTCACCTGATTGAGGGTCACCTCGGTCGCCTCGGCGACCCCGTAGACAAGCATGATCGCCGCCACCATCATCAACACAAAACTCTTGCTCTTCATGACATCTTCTCTTTCTGGCGGCCCTTGGGGCCGCGTGGGGCCGCGCGTCCGGGCGCCATCGTGGGAGTCAGGCGCCGATAGATGTACAGCTGGTCCTTCCAGCGAAGAAGGAGCAGCCCCCCACCAACTTCGGTCGCACTGTCACCGTCCCACACCGGGACGGTGACGAATTTCGAGTCTTAGATCGACCGCCCGTGCGGGCCGATCCTGAAGTCTTGGGTCCTCTTGGTGGCGGCAATACCGCCGTACACCAGCCCGGCGATGCCGGCGGCGATCACCAGGGCCACTGCGATCTTGAATGCGCTCATTGTGCCTCCGTTTCTACGCCGTCGCGACGAGCACCGCACGAATCATGCGGGCTAGACGACGCGCCGTCCGGAGACGAGCTGCACGATCAGAATGATCACCGCCGCCACCAGCAGGACGTGAACCAGGCCGCCCATCGTGGTCGAGGTGACCAGACCGAGCAACCAGAGCACCAACAGAATGACCAGAATTGTCCAGAGCATCACATACCTCCAGTTCCGCCGAGCCTAAGAGCTCTTCTTGCCGACGGTGAGTTCGTTGTTCACATCCGTGACGCCATTGGTGCCGCGGGCGATGCGCTCCGCGTCACTCTTGATGGTATTGGAGCTGACGCGGCCGATCAGCGTCACGACCCCCTGTGAGGAGCTCACGTCGATGTCGCCGGCCTTGATCTCGGAGTTTGTGATGAGCTTTGTCTTGACGGTCGAGCTGATCAGCACGTCGTCGATCCAGCTCCCGACCGTCCTCTCGCCGACTGTGAGATCGTTCTCCACACCGTCAACGCCCTTGGTGTTCCACGCGACGCGCGCGGCCTCTCGGCGTTCCTCCTCCGTGTCCACCACACCGGTCAGGTACACGACGCCCTCCCGGGTCTGAACCTCCACGTGTTTCGCCTTCACCTTGTCGTTGGTCTGCAGCGAATTCTCGACCGCCGACGTCATCGCCGAATCCGTCTGCCGCGTGTTCTTGGACACCATCGAAGAGGAGCACCCCGAAAACGCCAGCAGCCCGACGCCGACCAGCGAGCTTGCTACTACGACACCTACGCTCTTCATGTTCATGAGATACCGTCCTTTCCTGAACGTGTCTTGTCTAATCTAGAATCTAGTCCTCGTCAGCCGCGCGGAGAAGCGCACTTACTACCCGAGATGAGGATCGCGACCTAGGTAGAAAACACCTCTCGCGTGATGACCCCAGATCCCCGACGCGAGCAGCGGCGGGCAGCCGCAGCACGTTGGCTTCTACTCGGATACGGGCCGAACGAATCCGAGAATCGCTGCACCGGTTCCCACGAGCGGGACGTCGGGGCCGCGCCCCAACCAACCGACCCAGGTCCGGCTCAGCTCCGCTTCCGCCTGCATTGCCAGGTACTGGTCGATCCCGTCCTCGATCTCGCGGGGGAAGCGCGGCATTTGCCCGACGAGCTGGTCTTCGTAGACGCGGACCATGATCTCGCGGAAGATCGGGAGCGCCGTGCGCCCACCGGTCTCCCGTTGCCCCATGGGACGATTGTCGTCGTAGCCGATCCGGACCGCCACGGTGATCCCAGATGTACCGTAGGTCGACCCTACGAACAGCGCATCGCGGCAATCGCTGGTTGTGCCGGTCTTACCCATCACCGGGACGGGGAAATCGCGGCCAGCGAGGCTGTGGGCAGTGCCGTACGGGAGCCGGATCACACCCCGGAGCCCCTCCTGGATCGCGCGCAGACCCGAGGAGCGGATCTCGACCGCGCTCCGCGGCGCCTCGTAAAGTTCGTTGCCGGAAGCGTCGGTCACGCGATCGATGACGTGCGGTTCCGCGAGGACGCCCGAGGCGATGGCGCGATAAGCGTCCGCCAGCTCCAGCAGGCGCACCTCCGATGCACCGAGCGCCGTGCTGAGGTACGGCCGCAGCGGGGTGCGGATCCCCATCTGATGGGCGGTCCGGATCACGGTTTTGACGCCGATCTCCCGCGTGATCCACACGGCCGGTGCGTTGCGCGACTCGGCCAGGGCCTGGCGCATCGGAATCGGGCCCTTGAATTGGTTGTCGTAATTGGCGATCCACTTGACGGTGTCGTCGCTTTCGTCCTGCACGCCGATTGGTTCGTCGGGCACCGGTGTGTCGAGGTCCATGCCCGACTCGAACGCGGCCAGGAACACCAGCGGCTTCATTGCGGAGCCGGGCTGGCGCAATGAGGCCGTGACGCGGTTGTAGTCGGAGTAGCGCGTGTCGCGATCTCCGTAGACCTGTCGCCCGCCAGCCTCGGCCAGGATCGCCGCATCGGCGTTGCCGAGCACGACCACGGAGCCCTGGATCAACCCCTTCCCTCTGGGGTGCCGCTGCTCGTACCGGGCCAGACCACTTTCGAGGGCCTCATTGACGATCGTCTGCACGCGCGCGTCGATCGTCGAGCGGACCGCGATCCGTCCCTGGAGGAGGTCTTCGACGCCGAAGCGGCCCGCACCTTGCCGGGTCAGCTCGTCGAGCACGTGGTCGATCGCGGCGGGGGCGTTGGTCTTGATCGGGCTGACGGCGGCGACGCGGATCGGTTCGCCCTCACATCGCTTCGCGAGTTCCTCCGGGATGAAACCGTTGCGTGCCATCAGGGCGAGAATCAGATTGCGCCGGCGGAGCGTCCGCCGGTTTCCGGGGACGGGGGCGTAGTCACGTGGCGCCTTGCTGATCGCGGCCAGCAGCGCCGCGTCGCCCGCGTCATCCGGCGTATAGCTCGACAAGGGCTTGCCAAAGTAGTACTCGGACGCCGATGCGAAGCCGTAACGGCCGTTGCCCAGGTAGATGAAGCTGGCGTAGCGCGCGAAGATCTCGCGTTTGGCCTGCTCCTGCGAACCATACCGTCGACGCATCTCCTGTTCGAGCCAGAGCGTCAGGCGCACCTCCTCCATCTTCCGGAGGAGCTTGTTCATGGCGGAGGCTCCCAGAACCGCCGAGAGGATCCGGGGCGGGGCGAGGCCGGTGTGGAAGAGTGGGTCGCCGTCGGGGCGGCCTGTCAGGTCCCGGAGGAAGTAGCCGCGGACGAGCTGCTGCGTGAGGGTCGAACCTCCTTGCGGCATGATCAGCCGCAACCCACGATCGCCATGCCACCAATTACGGAGGGAGCTTGCAGCTGCCTTCGTGACGACCCGCGGAACGGCCCGGTAATCCACACCGGAATGGGTGAAGAAGCGTCTGTCCTCGGCGGACAGGATCGCCTGGCGCACAATGAGCGGTACTTCGTCGTAGGTCACGACCCGCCGGTACTCGTGCGCCAGCTCGATCAGTACCTGGCCGTGAGCGTCGAGGACGACGCCGGTCGTGGGGGGTTCGAAACGGATAAACGCGTCGAGCTCCGGCAGACCGGTGCGGTCGAAGTACACGCGGTGGACCAGCCACGCCGCCGGCACGAGGAGCAGCGCTGCGGGCAGGAGCACCACGGCGAGAACCACCGCCCGGCGCCGACGCATGGCTTGCAGCGGGAGGGCGTGGCGCAGGGCGCGGAGGACACGCGTCAGGACGGTCGGCTGTCGCTTGCGGGCCGTGTCGCGGCTGCCGCTCTGGACCGAGTCCACCCCGGCCACACCTCTCGGCACCTCGCGATGCGACCTCCTGAGAGTAGAATCGGGCTCCATGAGAGTGTTTCCTTTGCCTTGCGTGCCTCAAAGCTAATCCCCGGATGCCCTCCCGGTAAGCGCACTTACTACCCGAAATGAGGAGCGCGACATAGGTAGAAACCACCCCGTTGCCGAGCGTTCCGTAAGATCCCTGCTTCCGAGGGGGACTGAGAGTGGCCTATTCTCGTCACCCACAGCCGTGACCTGGAAGCGTTTCAGCCGGCCGTGTTCGGCACTGACCGCAGGCGAGAGATCACGTTGAAGTCGCTTTCGCGGATGGGCCCGGGAGAGGGCGCCGCTCGGGTACGGCGGTAATTCGTGGTCCTATGGGGGTTCGGAAATGCGTGGACATCACAAGGAGCGTCACCTCACAGATCGCATCGGTTGGCTGCGGGCGGCGGTACTTGGCGCGAACGACGGAATCGTTTCGACGGCGAGTCTGGTGCTCGGCGTCGCGGCCGCGCACTCGGCCCATAGCGAGGTATTGGTCGCTGGAGTGGCTGGACTCGTCGCTGGGTCGATGTCGATGGCTGCGGGTGAGTACGTGTCCGTCCACTCACAGGCGGACACCGAACATGCCGACCTCGCGCGTGAGCGTGCAGAGCTCGATTCCGACAGCGAGAACGAGCACGAGGAGCTGGCGGCGATCTACGTCACTCGCGGGCTGGATCCCTCGCTCGCGAAGCAGGTGGCCGTGCAGCTGATGGCTCATGACGCCCTCGGCGCGCATGCCAGGGATGAACTCGGCATCTCCGAAGCCTTCAGCGCGCGTCCCATCCAGGCCGCGGTGGTGTCGGCCGCCAGCTTCGCCGCTGGAGCGGTCCTGCCCCTTCTGGTCGCCGGCGTCGCGCCAGAGGGGGGCCTGATCCCCCTGGTTTCCGCGACCTCCCTTGTGTTTCTCGCGCTGCTCGGGGGCGCGGCTGCTCGGGCGGGCGGCGCAGGCCAGGTGGTGGGCGCGGTGCGCGTCTTGTTCTGGGGAGCACTCGCCATGGCGCTGACCGCGGGCGTCGGAGCGCTGTTCGGCACGGTCGCATGACCGCGACCGGCCCTCGACGAGAAGCTCGGCAGCTGGGCGGTGGCTGGTTACTTCTGGACCCAGCTGCCGTCGGGGAGCTGGATCCAGTCGCCGGGGTGCGCATTCTCCCGAAGAGTCGCGGCGTAGGTCGCGCGGATCTGCGGCAGCTGCGCGAGATCGACGTTCTTGGCCGCGGCGATCTCCTTGAACAGCTGCTCGCGGTCGGCGTTCTCGTCCTTGACCAGCTTCTGCGCGTCGGCCCGCTCCTTCAGTCCCTGGATCGCATCGAGGTTGCGGATCACGAGCAGGGCCTGGTTGCTCTCGCCGATCACGCCCTTCGCCTTGAGGGCGTTGATCGCATCCAGCCGCTGCGGCGCGCGAGTCGATGATCTTGCGGATCGCCGGGTTGGTGATCTCTGGTGCCGCGACCTGATCCTGCTGCCGCATACGCAGTGGTCGCGCCGAGGGAGAGGATGCACGAGAGCAGGCTCTCCGGCGCGCCGCCCTCGGGCTGGGCGACCGGTGTCGGCGTCGGCTCGGGGGCCGGCGTCGGCTCGCCCGCTGCCTTTTTCTGCACCTCCTCCTCGATCTGCTGCGACAGCTCCTTGACCGCCGCCTCCGGGAAGTAGACGTTGATGGTGATGCACGCCGCCAGTACAGCGGCGCACCCGAGTCCGATCACGATCGAGCGTTTCATTTTCGTGTCCTCCGTTGGTTGGAAACTCCTCAAGGTTGCGGTGTCGCGGTCGTTACGTCAAGGGTCCGCAGGCGCTGGATCATGGTCCGGAACGACACCGTCATGCCCGGTTGGACGTTGACGACGTCGAGCCGCAGTGGAAATCTGCCTTTGACGAACAGCTCCTGATCGCCCCGTCGCTCGAGACCGCGAAGCAGGAAGTGGTCGTTCGACAGCGCCATCTCGATACCGATGGAATGGTACGCGTAACTGCTGATGAACCGGCGGAGGCCGCTGTCGAGGAACCCGAGGCCGCTGCCCGTACCGACGATCGCGATGTTG
Source organism: Candidatus Sulfomarinibacteraceae bacterium (assembly GCA_963823345.1). Lineage (GTDB taxonomy): Bacteria > Acidobacteriota > Thermoanaerobaculia > Thermoanaerobaculales > Sulfomarinibacteraceae > Sulfomarinibacter. The sequence continues at coordinate 47,713 of CAWGLE010000002.1, read as the reverse complement.
TTGACCGCCTTCAGCGAGATCCGCCGCGGCACCCCCTTGCGGGGAACCGACCGGAGAACGCCGCGAAACCCGATCGGTACGTCACGGAAGATCTCGCAGTCGACGAGTTGGCCCTCGACGATGCCGCTCATCGCTCCGAAATCGAAGGTGCGGGTCAGCCGGGCGAGGTCGATGTCCCGCCAGTCGGCCGAGAACTTCAGACGGGGGTAGCGGGTGAGCAGGTCGGAGCCGGCGATGTCGCGCAACGTCACAGTGCCGCCGAACAGGGAGAGCTCGCCCGTCCCGTCGACCGTCAGGATGCCGTTGCTGAATCGCACCCGGGGAAACCGGCCCGCGACATCGCCCTCGAGCGGAGGCAGGCCGAGCGCCCGTGCCACCTCGGTCAGGCTGATACGGAGCAGCTCGACCGACGCCGCCAGGTGGCGGCTCGATCGTGCCAGCTCGGCGAGCTCGACATTCTCGAGCACGACCTCGCCGCCGAAGACCGGGAGGTGGAGGCCGCCGGTCAGAGTCACGGTGTCCCCGAGGACACTGAGTTCGGTCGCGGTTGCCGACAGCTGCACCCCGCCGACGGACGCGCTGTCGAATGTGAGCGAGCCCCGCTGCGGTTGTCCTTCTTGCATCTCACCGCCCGCGGTCCAACCGAGGTCCACCGGCAGTTGGATCTGGAGGTTCTCCACGTTCGAGCCGTCATCCGCGGAAGCGATCGAAAGCCGGTCCAGCTCCGCATCTCCGGTCACGGTCACCGCCCCGCCGACCGTGCCGTTCAGTCGCGTCCTGAACCCGCCGCCCTCGAGTCGAAGGTCTCCCGCAGCGCCGAGCGTGCCCTGGAACGGCGCCGTGACGTAGCGCTCCCAGAACCCACCGATGTCCTCGACCGTCAGCGATCCCTCCCAAGCGGCCGGTGCTCCGGCGGCAAACCGGAGGGTGCCTGTCAGGGCGGCCTGGGGACGCAGCTCGAGCTGCACCGTGACCGCCGCGTCGCCGTCCGGACCCCGTGCCGCGTCGATGTTCACCACCGCCTGGCGCTCGGTGAAGTCGGCAAAGTGCGTGCCCCACAGAACCTGAAATCCACCCAGGGTGGCGGCCACGTTGGCCTTCAGACCGATGCCCGGACCGCCAACGCCCTCGAGCTGCGCGTTGACTTCGAGCCCTTCCATCACGCGGCTCCCGTCACTTGCACTGAGGCCCGCTCCCGCCATCTCGATGGGACCGGCGAAGCTCCACCCGGTCTCGTCTCTCGTCGCCTCGAGCTCGAGCGTCACGCGCCCGGAGGCGGTGGCGTCGCCGAGCGAGTCGCCGAGAACCGGCGCGGCAAGCGGCACCCAGCCGCTGAGGTCATCGACCCTGAGCGCCAACCGCCCGAGAGCGGGCCCGGTGGGTTGCCAATGCCCCTCGAGCCTGGCCGTGCCCAGACCGCCGGCGTCGACGACCACCTGTCGGAGCCCGACTCCGCCGCTCACCCTGTCCACCGTCGCCGACGCGTGCAGGGCGACCGGCACCGGGTCCAGGGGATCGATCGCGACGGTCAGCCGGGTGTCGGGCACCTCGAGTTCGATCGTCGGTTTCGCGCGCGTCCACGCAAAGCGGGCGACCGGGTGTTCGCCGGTGAACCGCCAGCCGGGGGGATCCCCGGCGGCCGTTCCACCCGAGCGAACGGCGAGATCGCGGATCCACATCTCTCCGGACACGGTTGGCGCCGTGAGGCTGCCGCCGAGCCGTCCGCGGGCCGCCACTTCGCCCGCCACAACGAGGCCTCCGGGGATCAACGCTGCTGCATCCGGGGCGAACCGGTTCACCAGAGGTTCGAGGTCGCCTCCGCTCCAGCTCCAGCGTGCGTCGAGCTGCACCGGTGCCTTGAGCGCTGCTGTACCCGTCAGGTCGAGGTCGCCCGCCGCGGCGGTGGCCAGCGTCAGGGAGCCGGAGACGGGACGACCTTTGGAGGGCAGCTCGGCCGTCGCATCGAACGTCGCCGGGAGCACGGCGTCGAGTACGGGACTCGGGGCGGTCCCGTTGGGCGGCCTCGCGATCCGGCCGGTGAGTTCGATCCGGCCGGTCGGGGCCCCGGCGTCGTCGATCCGGACTTCAACTTTCCCCGCGAGATTGCCGCGAAGGGGCACCGAACCTGCGACGTCGAGATCGCGGGCCGTCACGTCGATGGCGAACCCCCGCGCGGGATCGCCGCCGACCTCCACATCGATCGTGCCGCCGACCACGTTCCAGCCCGGGGGCAGATCGAGCGCCGGGACCAACCAGGCAGCGGCATCGATTCCGTCGGCCAGCGCTCGCAACGACGTCACCCTCCACGGTGATGTCGTAAGTGTCGCCTCGATTCGCGCCTCGCCGACCGACGGCAGCGACGGCACCAGCACGACGCGGACGACGCCCGGCGCCTCCTCGATCACGGTGCCTTCGAGCCGCGCCACGGTATCCATCGGCCGACCCGCCAACGAGATCCGGTCGGCACGAGCACTGAGTGCGAACCGCGGGAGGTCTGCGGCCAGACGCAGCTCGGCGGTCAGGCTTTCGGCGTGCGTGTGCCGCAGGCCGTCGGGAACGTCGAGGCCAACCAGCCGGAGCAGGGGATCGAGCTGGAGCCGGTCGCCGGTGAACATCACGGTCCCGGTCGGCACGATTCCGAGGTCGTTCAGGTCGGCCGTGAAATCGATGTGGCTGTCACCGTCGGGCGAAAGCAGCGTGAGGCGACCGGCGGGGATTTCGAATCGTGCCACTTCGGGCACCGTCTGCGGTCCAGCTGCGGTCGGCCACACGGCGCCGGCAGCCGGGTCCACCACGACCTCGAGGCCGGCCAATTGCAGGGACTGGAAACGACCCCTGGACATGTCGCCGACGGCACCCCGGGCCACGATCTCATCGATGCGGATCTCCCGCAGCCCGGGCGCGCCGCGCATCCGAATCACGACCTGACCGAGCCGGACCTCGTGCAGACCCTCGATGTGCAGGCTGCCGACCGCGACCTCGGCGCCGAGACGTTCGGCCAGCGCCGACTGCACGATACGACGTGGCTGGTCTCGCAGGAGCCACAGGCCGATTGCGACCGTTGCAACCGTCGTCAGAATGACGGCCGCCAGACGTCTCACCTTTCGCATGGTGGAATGATGATAGACCCATCGCGAGGATTGCTGCGCACAACGACCGCATGACAGTCGAGCCTGGAGCTACCAAAGCGTCAGCGACTCTGAAGGTGGGCCAAGGCCCACCCTACAAGTCCGCTCGATTTGCTGGTCCGAAGTAGGGTGGGCCTTGGCCCACCTTCAGGATCGCGCGGCCGTCAACACGTCACAACCACAAAGGCACCAAGACACAAAGAACAACACAAAGAGAATTATCCTGGTGAAATCCTTCGTGGCTTCGTGTCTTCGTGGTTACGGTTCATTCCTGCCATTCGGCTCGAGATGTGGGTCCGAAGTAGGGTGGGCCTTGGCCCACCATCAGAGTCGTTGCTGAAAACCCGTTACCTGTCGATCCCGCCGATGCAGAGGTACTTGATCTCCAGGTAGTCGTCGAGGCCGTACTTGGAGCCCTCGCGGCCGTTGCCCGATTCCTTCATGCCGCCGAAGGGCGCCATGGCGTTGGAGATGACGCCCTCGTTGATGCCGACGATGCCGTACTCCAGTCCCTCAGCCACCCGCCAGATGCGGCCGACGTCGCGGGCGCAGAAATAGGCCGCGAGGCCGAACTCGGTGTCGTTGGCCATCGCGACGGCTTCGCTCTCGGTCGTGAAGGAAACCAGGGGCGCGACCGGGCCGAAGATCTCCTCGCGGAAGACCCGCATGTCGCTGGTCACCCCGGACAGAACGGTGGGCTCGACGAAACGGCTGCCGAGCGCAGAACGGCCGCCGCCGATCAGGACCTCTGCGCCTTTGGCGACGGCCTCGTCGATCATGGCGCGGACGTTGTCGGCCGCGGCGTCGTCGATCAGCGGGCCCATGGTCACGCCTTCGTCGGCGCCGTTGCCGAGCTTGAACCCCGTGACGGCGTCGGCGAGCATTCCGGAGAACTCCTCCATTACGGTGTCCTGCACCAGGATGCGGTTGGCGCAGACGCAGGTCTGGCCGGCGTTGCGGTACTTGCTGGCGAGCGTCGCCTTGACCGCCGTCTCGAGGTCGGCATCGTCGAAGACGATGAACGGGGCGTTGCCGCCGAGCTCCATCGAGGTTCGTTTCATCGTGCCGGAGCAGTCGGCGACCAGCTTCTTCCCGACCTCGGTCGAGCCGGTGAAGGTCAGCTTGCGGACGATCGGGTTGGAGGTCAGCTCGTCGCCGATCGCGCCGGTGCGCCCGGCGAGGACGTTGATCACGCCCGCGGGGATGCCGGCCCGCGCGGCCAGCTCGGCCATGGCAAACGCCGACAATGGGGTCGCCGTGGCCGGCTTGCACACTGTCGTGCACCCCGCCGCCAGGGCGGCGCCGACCTTGCGCGCGAGCATGGCGTTGGGGAAGTTCCACGGCGTGATGCAGGCCACGACGCCCACCGGCTGTTTGATGACGACGATTCTCCGGTCGTTGGCCGGTGGCGGGATCACGTCGCCGTAGATGCGTTTGGCCTCCTCGGCGAACCACTCCAGGAAAGCGGCGCCGTAGGCGATCTCGCCGCGCGACTCGGCGAGCGGTTTGCCCTGCTCGGCGGTCATGATCTGCGCCAGGTCCTCCTGGTGCTCCATCATCAGGTCGAACCACCGCCGCAGGAGACGGGAGCGCTCGGAGGCCGTCCTCTGCCGCCATTCGATCTGTGCCGTTGCGGCCGCAGCGATGGCGCGCCGGGTCTCCTCGCCGCCGCACCTCGCGACCTCGGCAATCACCTCGCCGGTGGCCGGGTTGGTCACGGCGAAGGTCGTGCCGTCGTCGGCGTCAATCCAGGTACCGTCGACGAATGCCCGGGCATGCACCAGAGAACTGTCGTTGAGCTGCATGGCAATTCCTCCCCGGCTGTGCAAGGTCCGGCGGGCCCCCCTGCGACTCCGCTGCGCGAAGCTGTTATAACAAAATCAGGCACAGCCCGGGAGGACCGCCGCCGATGCGAATATCCCGATGATCGAACCGGTTGACGATTTCCGGGCGTATGATGTTCGGGCAACGAGGAGCGAAGGAGGAATCAGAACCATGAAAAATATCCGGCACGCCACCATTACCGGTTTGATGTTTGGTCTGCTCGTGTGTCTGGCCGCCGTTCCGGCACAGGCGCAACAGGATTACGGGCCCCTCTTCGACAAGTTCAACTTGAAAGTCGAAGCCAGCTGGATCAGTATCTCGACCGATATACGGCTCGACTCCGAGATCCTCGGCGAGGGCACGACCCTCAACTTCGAAGACCTCGGTCTCGCGACGGACAAGACCATCCCCACCCTGGCTTTCGAGTGGCAGATCTCCAAGCGCCACCGGGTCGGCCTCCGCTGGCAGGATATCGAGCGCAGTACGTCGGCCCACGTCGAAGAAGAAATCCACTGGGGCGACGAGATCATTCCCGTGGATGCCACGCTCGACCTGGACTTCGACATCACCCAGACCTTCATCGACTACGCATTCTACCCGTGGGTCAAGGAGCGCTGGGCGGCCGGGTTCGGTCTCGGCTTCCGGTGGATGGACTTCACGGCGGACCTGTCGTGGGAAGGCTTGAACGCTGCCGATGATGGGAGGAGCCAGGAATCCGCGTCCGGCCCGCTGCCCTACCTCTATTTCGAGTACCGGCGCTTGTTTTCCGACCATTGGCGCTTCATCACCGGTCTCGGCTGGCTTGGGGTCAAAGTCGGGGACATCGACGGGACCCAGTGGGTCGGCCACGCCGGCATCGAGTACCTGGCGGGCAAGCGGTGGTCGTTCGGCGCCGCGTTCAACCTGGCGACCGTGGACGTCGACTGGGCGGGCATTGAAACCGATGAAGGCAACCTGCTGAACGGCGCCCTGAACTGGGACATTCAAGACGTCAGCGTCTTCGCGCGCGTGAGGTTCTGACCGGTAGAGCCGTCAGAGAGCGGACCCTCGATGCCGGACTCTGCCCCGCAGGCGTCCAGGGGACGCCGAACGCGGGCGGCGGCCGCCCTGCCGCGACTGTGAGTCCTGAACGGGCAGCCCGTCTCAGCCGTGCCCGTTTTCCGGGTCGGCCGCGGCGCCGAAAAAGTTGACGGCCGCGTAGCGGTCGGCGTGCTCGCCGAAGCGGTCGATGCCGGAGTCCGCCATCAGAAACGTCGCGTGCTCGCCGTGGATGCGCGAAAAGGTGACCCGCACCGGGGAGTCGTCCGCGTCGGTGCGCGACAGCAGCTCGACCAGCTTGTTGTCGACCTTGGACGTCAGGTCGGCGCGGCACAGCGGACAGCGGAAGACGTAGATCGCCCCCTCGAGGAGATTCATCGACCGGGAGGCGACCACCGAGTAGTCGCCAAGGGTGGCGCTGAGCAGCACCAGCTCCTGCCCGGGCCCGTTGTCGACCAGGAAGATCACCTTGGTCCCCGGGTTGAGGAGCTTGCGGCAGTGCGGACAGAAGTACGAGCGGCCCATCGGTGCCTCCATCGAACGCCCTGAGTTGGGCTATTCGGTCTCATGAGTGTACTCTCGATCCCTTGACGTTCAAACGTTGAAACGTTCAACGTTCAAACGTTTCAACGTTGACCTTTCAGCGTGTTCAGGGTCGGGTGATAATGCTGTCATGACCTCCAAAGACCATCTGCTGGCGATCGACTACGGGACGCAGAGCGTGCGGGCGCTGCTCTTCGACGTCCGGGGAAATCTCGTCGCGAAGAGCCGGGTCGAGGTCGAGCCCTATTACTCGGACCAGCCGGGGTGGGCCGAGCAGGACCCGCTCGCGATGTGGCGGTGGTTGGGCGAGGCGTGCCGGGCGTTGTGGGCGCAGAGTCCGGTGCCGCGCGAGGCGGTGGCGGCGGTGGCGCTCACCACCCAGCGCGCGACCATGGTCAACGTCGACGCGGCGGGGGAACCCCTGCGGCCGGCCATCGTGTGGCTCGACCAGCGGCGGTGCGAGGGGACCGAACCGGTGGGCGGGCTCTGGGGTCTCGCCTTTCGCGCGGTACGGATGCACGAGACCGTCGCCCATTTTCAGGCGGAGGCCGACGCCAACTGGCTGCGGGTCCACCAGCCCGAGATCTGGCGGCGCACCCACAAGTACCTCTTCCTTTCGGGCTTTCTGACCCACCGACTGGTGGGGCGGTTCGTCGACTCGACGGGCTGTCAGGTGGGCTACGTGCCCTTCGACTACAAGAAGCTCCGGTGGGCGGGCTCTCGCGACTGGAAGTGGCGGGCCCTGTCCGTCAATTCCGAGATGCTGCCCGAACTGGTACCGCCGGGACAGGTGCTGGGTGAGATCACGGCGGCGGCCTCGGGTGCGACCGGGATTCCGGAGGGACTGCCCCTGATCGCCGCCGCTGCCGACAAGGCGTGCGAGGTGCTCGGCGCCGGGTGCGTCGATCCTCAAGTGGCATGCCTGAGCTACGGTACGAGCGCCACGATCAACACCACCCACCGGCGCTACGTGGAGCCGATTCCGATGCTGCCGCCCTACCCGGCGGCCGTGCCCGGCGCCTACAGCCTCGAGATGCAGATCTACCGCGGCTACTGGATGGTGTCGTGGTTCAAACGCGAGTTCGGGCTGCGCGAGCTGCGGATCGCCGAGCAACGCGGGATCGAGCCCGAAGCGCTGTTCGACGAGTTGGTGGAGGCGGTGCCGCCGGGCGCGATGGGACTGGTGCTGCAGCCCTACTGGTCGCCGGGGGTCAAGATCCCGGGGCCGGAAGCCAAGGGCGCGATGATCGGCTTCGGCGACGTCCACACCCGGGCCCACATCTACCGCGCCATCATCGAGGGTCTGGCCTATGCGCTGCGCGAAGGCAGTGAACGGTCCGCGCGGCGCAGCGGGGTGCGGGCCGAGGAGGTGCGGGTGGCCGGAGGCGGATCGCAGAGCGATGCCGCCCTGCAGATCACCGCCGATATCTTCGGCTTGCCGGCGTCGCGGCCGCACGTCTACGAGACCTCGGGTCTCGGCGCCGCCATCGATGCCGCGGTGGGCGTGGGTCTCCACCCGGACTTCGAAACCGCGGTGGCCGAGATGACGCGGGTCAGGGACACCTTCGAACCGGACCCGGCCAACCGCGAGATCTACGACGGGCTCTACCGCGAGGTCTACCTCAAGATGTACCGCCGCCTGCAGCCGCTCTACCGGAAGATCCGCGAGATCACCGGGTATCCGCCGTGATCCGTGCCCGTGCCCGAATTTTCGTTAACACGTTAAAACGTTAAACGTTTGAACGTTCCACCCACCCGCGCCCCCCGACATCCGGGGCTCGCGCCGGCAAAACCCGGGGGGTGGGCGGAAACGTTCAAACGTGCAACGTTCTAACGTTCGAACGATCCACGGGAGTCGTTCCCACCGCGCATTTCCCATCCGCTGCCACACCATCGCCACGATTCGGGTGGATGATCGGATCGTGCCGTCGTGCCCGGTTCATTCGCGATATGATCCGGGCGCGAACGAAAGGTGCCGAGAGCGCGACCATGCAGGCCACAGCCATCGCCCACCCCAACATCGCCCTGGTGAAGTACTGGGGAAAGAGCGATGTCGAGGAAAACCTCCCCGCGGTGGGCTCGCTCTCGATCACCCTCGACCGGTTGACAACCACAACGCGGGTGATTTTCGACGAGACGTTGAGCGCCGACCGGTTTCTCCTGGCCGGGGGCGAGGCGCCGGCGATGGCGGCCCGGGTGTCGGCCTGTCTCGACGACCTGCGGAAGCGCGCGGCATCGACGTCTATGCGACGGTCGAGAGCGACAACGACTTTCCCACGGCCGCCGGGCTGGCCTCGTCGGCGTCGGGATTCGCGGCGCTGGTGGTGGCCGCCGACGCCGCCCTGGGATCGGGTCTGAGCGCCGGCGATCTGGCCGAACTGGCGCGGCGCGCCTCGGGTTCGGCGGCACGGTCGATCTTCGGCGGGTTTGTCGAACTCAGCTTGACCGCGGCGGGCCGGCGAACCGAGACCCGGCAGCTCCTCGCGCCCGAGGCGTGGCCGCTCCGGGTGGCGGTCGCGGTGACCGAGACCGGGCCCAAGACGATCGGTTCGACGGAGGGAATGGTTCGAACCGAGCGGACGTCTCCCTACTACCGGGCCTGGGTGGCGTCGAGCCCGGCCGATCTGGCGGGGGCGCGATCGGCGGTCGAAAACCGCGACTTCATGGCCCTCGCCGCCGTCAGCGAATCCAGCTGCCTCAAGATGCACGGTCTGATGCTGTCGGCGCGGCCCGGTCTCGTCTACTGGAACGGCGCAACGGTCGACTGCATCGGAGCGGTGCGCCGGTTGCAGGCCGACGGGGTGCCGGTCTTCTTCACCATCGACGCGGGCCCGCAGGTCAAGGCCGTCTGCCTGCCCGAAGCGTTCGACAAAGTCCGCACCGAGCTCGCCGCGGTCCCGGGCGTTCACCACGTGCTGGAGAGCGGCCTCGGTCGCGGTGCCCGGGTGGTCGAGGAATGAGCACCTCGAGCCGCGTCTCGGCGCCCGGCAAGCTGGTGCTCCTGGGTGAGTACTCGGTGCTCTTCGGCGCACCGGCCGTTGTCATGGCGGTCAACCGGAGGGCCGTGGTCACGGTCGGCGAGGTTCCCGGGGAAAAGTGGGTCGTGACGGCTCCCGTGCTCGAGGTGGAGTCGGCGGAGTGTGTCCTCGAACCGTCGGGCGGCGTCCGCTGGAGCGATCGCGACAGCGGCGATCGCCTGGTGTTGGTCGAGCGGGTGTTGGGGGGCTTGATCGCGCGCGGTCTGCTGGACCCCTTGACGGCACGGCCGCAGGCGCTGCAGCTCGACACCACCGCTTTTTTCGATTCCGGCCCGGGCGAACGCCGCAAACTCGGTCTCGGTTCGAGCGCGGCAGTGACGGTCGCCCTGGCGTCGGCCGTCACGGGCCGGATCCCCGAATCCTGTGCCGCGGATCTGGAGTGGCTGCGGACGCTGGTGTCGCTCCACCGTGAGATCCAGGGCGGGCTCGGGTCGGGGATCGACGTGGCGGCGAGCCTGTGCGGGGGAGTGGTCGGTTTCGAGCTCGGCGCCGGTCGGTCCGTGGCGGGGATCGCCCCGATCCAGTGGCCCGACGGGATCTTCCGCGCCTTCGTGTGGACCGGTCGGCCGGCCGCCACCGGTTCCTTCCTGGAACGACTCGATGCCGCGCGGGCGGGCGGGGCCGCCCGCGTCGACGGGGCTCTCGATCTCCTGGGGCAGGCATCGGAGCGGGGGGTCGACGCGTTGGCCCGCAACGAGCCGTTCCGGTTCCTCGACGCCGTCGACCGGTTCTGGGAGGCGTTGGGACTGCTCGGCAGAGCCATCGACATGCCCGTCGTGTCGGACCCACACCGCCGTCTCCGGACGCTCGCAGAAGAGAGCGGCGTTCACTACAAACCGAGCGGCGCCGGCGGCGGTGATTTCGGGGTCGGTTTCAGTACCGACGAGGACAGGCTCGAGGAGTTCTGCCGACGTGCAGGAGCCGCCGGTTTCGCGACCCCGGCCCTGGATTTGGACATCTCCGGGGCGGTTGTGGCTGGAATGTGAGACGCCGATCCGTGGTTGACCTGGAGACACGGTGTGCTGATCTGCTATAAAGTGCTGCTGCGGGAAGGCTTACCGGAGGAGCTGCCATGCCGCGTGAAAAAAAACTGGAGCGTCCCAACCATATGAAGGACTCGTGTATCCCGGCCTTCCACAAGCTCAGCATCGAAGAGCGTGTGCGGGCCATCCGTGACCGGGGAATGATCTCCCAACAGGACTACAAGAACCTCCTCGCCGGCCGCAATGTCCTGTCGTTGGACAACGCCGGCACCATGATCGAAAACGTGGTCGGCGTCATGGGTTTGCCCGTCGGCCTGGGTCTCAACTTCCTGATCAACGGCAAGGACTACGTGGTGCCGATGGCGGTGGAGGAGCCGTCGATTGTCGCCGCCGTGAGCTATGCAGCCAAGACGGCGCGGGCGTTCGGCGGCTTCGAATCGACGAGCGGCGAGCCCGTTCTCATCGGGCAGATTCAGGTCATGGACGTTCTCCGTCCCACCCAGGCGCGCAGCAAGCTCCTGCAGCGCAAGGAGGAGGTGCTCAACCTGGCCAACAGCCTCCACCCGCGCTTGGTGGCGCGGGGCGGCGGGGCGCGCGACCTCGAGGTCTACCTCTTCCCGCCGGCGCCGGGCAAAGCGGAAATGCTGGTGGTCCACCTGCTGGTGGACACCCGGGACGCCATGGGGGCCAATCTCGTCAACACGATGTGCGAAGGTGTGGCGTCGTTGGTCGAAGGCATCACCGGCGGCAAGGTCTTCCTGCGCATCCTTTCCAATCTGACCGACCGGGCCCTGGTGCGCTCGCGGATGCGGGTGCCGGTGGAGGGCCTGACGGCCAACGGATTCGACGGCGAGCAGGTTCGGGACGGCATCGTCATCGCCAGCGAGTTCGCGGAGATCGACCCCTATCGGGCCTCGACCCACAACAAGGGCATCATGAACGGCATCGACGCGGTCGCGCTGGCCACCGGCAACGACTGGCGCGCGATCGAGGCCGGCGCGCACGCCTTCGCCGCCCGCGGCAGCCGTTACACCTCTCTCAGCCGGTGGCGGAAGGATGAGGACGGAGCGCTGGTCGGTGAGATCGAGATCCCCCTCAAGGTCGGCACCGTCGGCGGTTCGCTGGAGTCCAATCCGACCGTCGCCCTCAACCTTCGGCTGCTCGGTGTCGAGTCGGCGAAGGAGTTGGCCGAGGTCATGGGCGCCGTCGGTCTGGCGCAGAACTTCGCGGCTTTGCGGGCGCTGGCCACCGAGGGCATCCAGCAGGGTCACATGACCCTGCACGCCCGCAGCGTGGTGTCGGCCGCCGGCGCTCCGCCCGAACTCTTCGACACCGTGGTCGAGCGGGTCGTGAAATCCGGCGAGATCAAGGTGTGGAAGGCCAAGGAGCTGATTGAAGAGGTCAAAGTGGCGTCGGTCGCGCGACCCGTCGGCGGGGCGGCTCCGACCGACGCGACGACCGGTTGCGGCCACGGCAAGATCATCCTCTTCGGCGAGCACGCCGTGGTCTACGGCAAACGGGCGATCGCCGCTCCGATCCCACTGGCGGTGCATGCACGGGTGGTGGACACCGACAACGGCGTGTGGATCGTGATGCCCCGCTGGGGCATGGAGCAGCGGCTCCACGCCGACCCGAAGAACCGCAGCGCCATCGAGGAGATCGGCGCGCTGATCCTCGAAAAGCTGGGTCTCGGCAACCGCGACATGCGGATCGAGGTGTACTCGGAAATCCCCAGGGCCATGGGGCTCGGCGGGTCGGCGGCGGTCGCGGTGGCGATCATCCGCGCCCTCGATCTGCACTATGAGCTCGAGCTGTCGGACGAAGATGTCAACCGCTACGCGTACCTCGCCGAACAGGTGGCCCACGGCACGCCGTCGGGCATCGACAACACGGTCGCGACCTACGGCCGGCCGATCATCTACCGCGCCGGCTCACCGCCGCAGATCGAGGAGCTCTACTTCAAGCAACCGATCCGATTCGTCATCGGCATCACCGGGTCGGAGAGCCTGACCGCGAAAACCGTGGCCCGCGTGCGCGCCGCGCGGGACAAGAACCGGCCGGTGATCGATCGCGTCTTCAAGGGCATCGACGCCCTCACCGGACAGGCGCTGGCGGCGATCAAGATGCACGATCTCGAACAGCTCGGCGACCTGATGAACGTCTGTCACGGTTTGCTCAACAGCCTCCAGGTTTCGAGTTGGGAGCTCGAGGAGCTGATCCAGATCGCGCGGGAAAACGGCGCCCTCGGCGCCAAGCTCACCGGTGGTGGCGGCGGCGGCTCGATGATCGCACTCTGCCCCGAAAACCCCGACAAGGTGATCCAGGGGATGAACGCCGGCGGGTATCAAGCCTTCGAGGTCTCTATTGCCTGAACGGGTCGACTCGAACGAGAATGATCTCCTGATCCTCGTCAACCAGGACGACGAGGAGATCGGCCATCTCGAGAAGGCCGCCTGCCACGACGGCGACGGCGTTCTCCACCGCGCGTTTTCGCTCTTCATCTTCAACGACGACGGTGACCTCCTGTTGCAGCGCCGCAGCCGCACCAAGCGCCTGTGGCCCGGTTTCTGGTCGAACAGCTGCTGCAGCCACCCGCGGCGCGGCGAAGTCCTGGCCGACGCGGTCCACCGGCGCCTCGATGAGGAGCTGGGGATGAAGAGCGAGTTCGTGTACCTCTACACGTTCGACTACTTCGCGCGGTTCGGCGACCTCGGGTCCGAACGCGAGATGTGCTCCGTGTTTATCGGCCGCAGCACCGACCCGGTGCGGGCCGACCCCGGCGAGGTCGCCGAATGGCGGTGGATGTCGGCAGCCGATCTCGATCGCGCGCTGCGCGAGCGACCGGACGAGCACACGCCGTGGCTCAAGCTGGAGTGGCCCGAAGTTCGAGCGGCCTTTCCCGGTAGGCTCGGTTTTTCGACCCGCTGAGTCGGCTCCTGCCGCGGCGCCATTTCACTGTCGCCGCCGGACGGTGTACCCTTCTCGTAACCGGTAACGGACATCGGAGGGGATCATGCAGGTCGAAAAACCCTGTCGCGTCAGCCGCAGCTTCACCCAACACCTGTGCGCGCCGGCCGACCGGGTCTTCCCGCTCCTGTGCCCGGTGCGGGAAACGGAGTGGGTCAAGGACTGGCGGCCGAAGCTGGTGATCTCGGAATCGGGGGTCGCCGAGCCCGGCTGCATCTTCGTCACCCCCGGCATACCCGAGGATGCCCTGTGGCTGATGACTGTCCACGATCCCGTCGACCACCGGCTCGAGATCGTCAAGGTCATCCCGGGCGTGGTGATCGGGACCATCACTGTCGCGCTCGCGGACGCCGGCGACGCCGCCTGCACGGCGGACATCACCTACGCCTACACGGCTCTCGGCGACCACGGCAAGCGCGCCATCGGCGAGTTCACCGAAAAGCACTTCCAGGGCTTCATGAGGACCTGGGAAGCGGAGCTCAACCACTTCCTCCGCACCGGAAAGAGGCTGGAGCGGAGCGAGCCCGACGGCGCTCGATGAGAGCCGTATCCCTCGAGGTGCTCGATGGAGAGTTCGCGGTGCGGCTTTGCCGGCGTTGAGGTAGTGGGGAGGGTTGCCGGATCCACGGCCTTTTGAGCTGCCTCAGTGCCTCACCGCCTCAGCAGCCAGTCCGCACTCAGTCGAGAATCTCGATCTCGCGCATGTGAACGTGGACATCGCCGCGCTTGGTGATCGTCAGCCGCAGGTGGTCGGCGTCCTCAACTCTCTCGGAAAGAAGGAGTTCGAACGGCGAGCCGTCGGCACGGGTGTCGGCGCTTCCGGTCACACTGACCTCCTCGCCGTTCGAGCGGACGACCTGCAGCCGGATGCGGTAGACCTCGGTCCACAGGTGAAGGCGGACCCCGGCGACCGGTCGCGGGTTCGCGAATCGGAGCACGAGCAAGGTGGACTGGGCGTCGAGGGTGCGCGCGATCGACCTCGGGTTGCCGTCGAAGGCGTCGGAGATCTCTCCCATGTCGAGCTTCGGGTGGCGCACCGCGACCTCGACGCCGCCGATCACAACGACGCTGTCGACCATCTGGCGGCGCACCATCGCCTCGGCCTGGAACAAGGCGTCGGCGTCGTCGGTGTAGGCGAGGCGGGCGATGACGAAGGCCGGCTGTCCGGCGGGGTTCGGGATGATCTCGAACGACGGGTCGATCCGCAGTTTCGGGCTCTCTCGCGCGTGCTCGAACTCCTCGGCCGTGAGGATGAACACGGTATTCGGTTCGACGAGCGGGCTGCGTGACCGTACAACGTCCTCGAGCGTTCCCCAGGAGAACCGTTGTCGTTCTTCCTCGTCGAGGAAGAACTCCCCGAACGAGTTGGTGTTGTTCGCCCAGAGGTGGGACATCACGATCCGGTGGTCTCGAGGCGCGGAGTCGAGACGTTGGTGAATCTCGGCGAAGATCTCCTTCGCCCCCCACTGGAGCCCCTGCATCCCGTAATCCGAGAACCACAGCGGACCATTGACCACGGCGTCGTGGGTCATCGTCACGGTGGCGACGGTCAGCCCGAGACCCACTGCGGCCGCCAGGGCGCGTTCTGAAAACCAGCGCTGCAGCCGGACGCGAAACCACTCGAGGCCGACCGTGGCCGCGAGGGTGGCAGGCACCACCATGGCGAGCACGCGCGTGATCCGCAGGTCCACCAACGAAGCTGAAAAGGGAGCGGCGAGGATCGCGATCAGTAGCAGCCGGTGGGGAGGCGACCGCCGGCTGCGGGCGAACGACACTGCCACCCCGATCAGGATTGCCGGGGCGAGCCACAGCGGCAGGTGCGGTCTGCCGAGCATGCGGTGGCGAACGAGCTCGGTGGTGTCCTCGGTGAACCAATAGCCCGGGCCGAGACCGCGCAGATAGGTCTTCGAGAAGATTCCGACCTTGCGGCTCAGCGGGATCTCCTCGATCCAGTACGAGTTGAGGTCGTCGAGATGGGTCGCCATCATTTCGGGATGGAGGAAATAGCGGAAACGAACGTAGGGCGCAGTGACCAGCAGCAGCACCACCAGTGCGGCCGCCGCCGCTCCCCGGTGGCGGGTCACGACGCTCCAGTGGTATCGCCAGTCGACAATGAGCAGCAGCAGGCAGGTGACGAACATCACCCCCTGGCCGTTGGAATAGCTGTAGAAGGTGGCGGCGCCGCACACGATCGCGGCGGACAGCCACCACGCGGACACCTCACGGTAGAGGAGGTAGGCGAGCACGAAGGTGGCGTAGAAACCCACCATCATGGCGGTCTCGAAGGCGGTCCGCGAGTGCAGGAACCAGGCCGGCAAGGCGGCCATCACCAGCCCGCCGGCCCACCACAACCGGACGCCGAAAAACCACTTGAGCGCCAGCATGAGCGCCGCGGCCCCGAGCAGGCCGACCATGGCCGACGTCATCCGCACCGTGAAGATGGTCTTGCCGAATGCGGCGATCGGCAGGGCGTGGACCCAGACCGACAGCCCGAGGTTGAAGACCCGGACGTTGCGGAAATAGGCCGGACAAAAAACCCCGTCATGGTCGTGAAAGCCGTTGGCGACGAGGTCCTGCGCGAGATTGGCCTGGTGCGCCTCGTCGCAGAAGAAGTAGATCGGGTAGTCGACGATTCCATAAAGCCGGGTAGCGGCGTAGAAGAGAAGGACCGCCGCGAAGAGAACCCACTCTCGCCCGGAAAGTCTGAATTGCGGTCCTTCGGGGGTGAGGCGGGAATCCGGCTGCTCGGCTACGGGTGGCTCGGGATGGAGGATCTCGTTCGACATCCCTAATGAGTATATCGGGGGTCTCACCCGTTGGGGATCAGCAGCAGGAGACCGATCACCACCAGCGCGCCGCTGACCATCCGCCGAAAAGCCTCCTCGCCGAGCTCGAGGTGGATGCGGTTGCCGAGGAGGGCGCCCGCCAGCACCGCCGGCAGGACCACGAGCGCCGACCACATCCGGGTCGGGGTGATGAGCCCGAACAGCGCATAGGACGGGACCCGCACTGCGGTCATGAGCAGGAAGATCGCCATCAGGTGGCCGCGAAAGGCCGCTTTGCCGGCGCCGCCGAGCTGATAGTAGAGGACCAGCGGCGGACCACCGGTGCCGAAGAGGCCGGTGAGCAGACCCGACACCACGCCAACCGGTGGTGCGACCCAGGCGGGCCAGGTGCGGCCGCTGCGCGCGGGTGAGAACAGGAAGACCGCGCCGACGGCGACCAGGAAGAGGCCGAGGGCCGCCAGCAGGATCTCCGGCCTGCCCCACCGCAGCAGCCAGGTGCCGACCGGGATGCCGACTGCGATGCCGGAAAAGAGCACCAGCACGCCGCGCCATGCGATGTCCCGCCGCGACGTCCATACCACCCACATCTCGGCCGGCAGGTTGACCAGGAGCAGCAGCACGACGACGTCGCGCAGTTCGGGAAGAAACAGCGCAAGACCGCCGACGGCGATCAACCCCGCGCCGAAACCGAGCGTCACGTACACCGCTTCGGCCAGCGCGAGAACCAGACAGGCGAGCAGCAGCTGGGGAAGGGATGTGAAAACGGTGTCGAGCCCGAACATCGGCGGGCAGTGTACACTTCGGAGCGCTTTCGGGTCGGGGAGAGGTTGATGGCGAAGCAGGAACTGAATGCCGTGGTTCAGCAGCGGTACGAGGTGGCCTCCGGGTTGATGATTCTCAGGGTGGCGGCCGACGGCTGGGACCTCCCCGATTTCAAGCCCGGACAGTTTGCAGTCCTCGGCCTGCCGCCTGAAGCGCCGCGCTGTTCCGGCTCCGACACCGAGGAGGAACCGCCGAAACCGGAGCGCCTCATTCGCCGCGCCTACTCGATCGCCTCTTCGTCGGTCGCCCGCGAATATCTCGAGCTCTACATCACGCTGGTGCGGTCGGGTGGTCTGACCCCCCGATTGTTTGCGCTGCAGCCCGGGGACCGCCTGTGGTTGGGCCCGAAGATCACCGGCAACTTCACCCTCGACCAGGCGCCGCAGGACTCCAACCTCGTGCTGGTGGCCACGGGCACCGGTCTCGCGCCCTACATGAGCATGCTGCGGACGATGCTGCACGAGGCGGGAGACCGCAGGGTCGCGGTCTTTCTCGGCGCCCGCCACTCGTGGGACCTGGGCTACCAGTCGGAGCTGCTGACCATGGATCGCCTGAGCCCGGCCTTCTCCTACCACTCGATCATCAGCCGGCCGGCCGAGGAACCGGTGCCCTGGGGCGGGCCCGCGGGCTACGTCCAGGACCTGTGGCGGGAGGGTTTGCTCGAAAAAACCTGGGGGCTCAAGCCCTCACCCGCCAACACCTCGGTCTTTCTGTGCGGCAACCCGGCGATGATCGACGATATGGTGGCGATCCTCGCCGGGGAGGGCTTTCGCGAACACAGCCGCAGCGAACCCGGCGAAATCTTCGTCGAACGGTACTGGTGATCAACGTTTCAACGGCTGTCAAATCGGCTGATACGGAATACCCTGCGATCGTCATTCGAGTATTCTCGCGACGAGAACTTTTTGACCTGTCATCCCGACCGTAGGCCCGCAGGGCCGTAGCGGAGGGATCTGGGTGGGAGGTTCAGGTAACAGCGGTCCTGTAGCCACCCCCCAGGCTTGTCCCGAGCGAGTACAGCGAGCCGAGCGGATTCCTCGACTCGACCTCTGGTCTCGCTCGGAATGACATCATTCCTCAGTCGCCTGGAGAGTTCACCGGATTGCCGACGGGCTGATTGTGAATACGTTTACGCCATCTCCAAGAGCGCCCTGACCGTGCCTTCGATGCCGTCGGCGGCTTCGGAGATCCGCTTGGCGAGCATGTAGGCGGGGCTGGTGATGATCTTGCGCTCGCGGTCGACGACGAACTCCCGGACCGGGCACTCGACGTGGGCGGCGCCCATCGCCTCGAGGGCGCCGGCGGTTCCGGCGTCGTTGCCGATGGTCAGTTCCGGCCCTTCGTCGCCGAGGACCCTGGCGAGCAAAGCGGGCGCGATGCACACCGCCGCCACCGGCTTGCCCTGTTTGTGGACCGCTCGAACCAGGGCGGCCACGTCGGGGTTGACCGCGCAGTCGGCGCCGGCGACCGCGAAGTCGCACAGGTTCTTGGCCGCGCCGAAACCACCCGGCAGGATGAGACAGTCGAGGTCATCGGCCGAGACCTTCTTGACGTCCTTGATGGCGCCGCGAGCGATGCGCGCGGACTCCACCAGCACGTTGCGCTCCTCACCCTCCACGACCTTGCCTGTCAGGTGGTTGACCACGTGCATCTGGGCGACGTCGGGGGCGCAGATCACCGCCTCGGCGCCGAGGCGGTCGATGGCCAGCAGGGTCACCACCGACTCGTGGATCTCCGCCCCGTCGTAGACGCCGCACCCGGAAAGTACGACACCGACCTTTTTACCCATGGGAAGCCTCCTTCTCAGGTTCCGCCGGAGGTATTGTAGCGGCTCCCGCCGACCTGCTTAACGTCGGCCATCACACCGCCCTCGAGCGTTCGAGTGAACCCGCTTTTCAGAACGCACCTCCCGGGAGGAGCCACCTTCAACATTGTTGGCCCGGGTTGTTCTACCGACGTGATTGTTCGTGTGTCCAACAATATTGAAAATGGCACCTCCGCCGCACGCGGTCCCACCCACCCTGAGCACTCGGGGCTTTCAAAGTCGGTGGGGGGGGGTGGGTGGGAAATCCGAAATCCGAAATCCGAAATCCGAAATCGGGCGGGTGGGTGGGCGACGTGTCGTTTTCGGATAATTCCCCCTCAATCCCGCCGTCGTGGTATATTTTCCGCTCGTGTGACACGCCCCGGAGGCACCGTGGACCTGCAGTCTCTGATCCTCAATCTCCAGCGATATTGGGCCGATTGCGGTTGCATCATCCAGCAGCCGTACGACCTGGAGGTTGGCGCGGGCACGATGCATCCGGAGAGCTTCCTGCGGGTCCTGGGGCCCGAGCCCTACCGGGTGGCCTACGTGCAGCCGTCGCGGCGTCCGGCCGATGCGCGCTACGGGGAAAATCCCTTTCGTCTGGGACGCCACCTGCAGCTGCAGGTGATCCTCAAACCGTCCCCGGACGAGGTGCAGGAGTTGTATCTCGAGTCGCTTGGGGCGATCGGCATCGACCCGGCGGTGCACGACATCCGGTTCGAGGAGGACAACTGGGAGTCGCCCACCCTCGGCGCCTGGGGGGTCGGCTGGCAGGTCCTGCTCGACGGCATGGAGATCACCCAGTTCACCTACTTCCAGCAGGCCGGCGGCATCGAGCTGGCGCCGATCACGGCGGAGCTGACCTACGGCCTGGAACGCATCGCCATGTTTCTCCAGCGCAAGGACTCGATCTACGACATCGAGTGGGGCGGCGGCGTGTCCTACGGCCAGGTCCGGCTCGAGGACGAGCGCGAGGCCTCGGTCTACGGCTTCGAGGTGGCCGACGTCGAGATGCTGCGCCGCCACTTCGAGGACTGGGAGGGCGAGGCCCGGCGCTGTCTCGAGCACGACCCGCCGTTGGTGATCCCGGCCGTCGAGGCGACCCTCAAGACCTCACACCTCTTCAATCTCATGGACGCTCGCGGCGCCGTTTCGGTGACCGAGAGGGTCGGGCTGATCGCCCGCGTCCGCCGCAATGCGGTGGCCGCGGCGAAGGCCTCGCTCGCGCAGCGCGAACGCCTGGGCTTCCCGCTCGGCGGCGGTCCCGAGAGCGGCGACGGGGAGGACGGCTGATGGCCACCTTCCTGCTCGAGATCCGGACCGAGGAGATCCCGGCCGCTGCGTTGCCGGGCGCACGGCGCCAACTGCGGGAGCTTTTTTCCACCCGGATGGAAGAGTCCGGGTTTGCCAATGCGACGGTCGAGGTCTTTTCCACCTCCCGCCGTCTGGCGGTGCAGGTCGAGGGGTTGCCCGAACGCCAACCCGACCGCACCGAGGAGGTGACCGGACCGCCGGTCCGGGTGGCGGTCGCCGACGACGGCAGGCCGACGCCGGCCGGTGAGGGGTTTGCGCGCAAGGTGGGTCTGCCGTTTACCGAGATCGGCCGCATCGAGACCGACAAGGGCGAGTACCTCGCGGCAAAAGTGGTGCACGCGGGACGGGCCACGGCCGAGATCCTCGCCGAGGTGGTGCCGTCCGTGGTTTCGGCCCTTCGCTTTCCGAAGATGATGCGGTGGGGCGACGGCCGCCACCAGTTCGTGCGGCCGGTGCACGGGGTTGTGGCCCTGCTCGACGACGACGTCGTGCCGGTCGAGCTCTTCGGCATCGCCTCCGGCCGGGTGACCGTGGGCCACCGGGTGCACGCGCCGGGTGGGATCTCGCTGGAACGGGCCTCCGACTACGTGGCGTCCCTCGCCGAGTGCAGCGTGGTTGTGGATCCGTCTGTTCGCCGGCGAGATATCGAGGCCCTGGCCGACACCCTCGCAAAGGCTGCCGGTGCGCGGGTCCACCCGGATCCCGAGCTGATGGCCGAACACGTGGAGCTGGTGGAGTGGCCCGGGCTGCTGGCGGGTTCGTTCAAGGAGACCTTCCTCGACCTGCCGCCGGAGGTCGTCGTGACGACCCTCCGCTACCACCAGAAGTGCCTGGTGCTGGAAAACGGCGAAGGTGACCTGCAACCCGCCTTTCTCGCGGTCGCCGACCGCAGGGACGACCCCGAAGGGCTGATTCGCCAGGGCAACGAGTGGGTGATCGGCGCCCGTCTGGCCGATGCCGGGTTCTTCTTCGCCGAGGACCGCAAACGCACCATGGCCGATCACGCGTCCGGTCTCGGGCGGCTCGAGTTCCACCGCGTCCTCGGGTCGCTCGGGGACAAGGCGGCGCGGGTGGCCTCGCTTGCCGCCGCGATCGCGGATCTCGTTGACGCGGACGTCGACCGCGACGTGCTGCGGACCGCCGCGCCCCTCGCCAAGGCCGACCTTCTGACCGACATGGTGGGCGAGTTCCCCGAGCTGCAGGGCATCATGGGCGGGCACTATCTGCGTCTCGAGAACGCCTCCCGGGAGGTGTGGACCGCGGTGCGCGACCACTACCGGCCAGGCGGCTTCGAAGGTGCGGTACCGGAGTCCGGGATCGGCAAGCTCCTCGGGGTCGCCGACCGGCTCGACACGGTCGCGGGGCTCTTTGCTGTCGGCGAACGCCCCTCCGGTTCGAAGGACCCCTTCGGTCTGCGGCGGGCCGCCCAGGGCGCGGTGAAGATCGTCGTCGAGAGCGGTTGGGACCTGGACTTCGACGCGGCGATCGCGGATGCGGTCGCAGCGGTCGAGGGCTTCTCGGTGGACGACAACGGCGACCTCGCGGCAGCGGTCACTGATTTCCTGGCCGACCGGGTCCGGCGCTGGCTCACCGACGTGGCGGGCGTGGCGGGCGATACTGCGGACGCCGTGATGGCGGTCGGGTGGTCCAACCTGCCGAACACCGTGGCCCGCGCCGAGGCCCTGCAGCGGGTGCGCGGAGCCGACAGCTTCCGCAGCCTGGCCCTGGCCTTCAAGAGGGTGAAGAACATCACCGCGGATCAGCCCGATGCTGCGGTCGACACGACGCTCTTTTCCCAGCCCGAGGAGGGCGAGCTCCACGAGGCCACGCGGAGCTTCCGGTCGGCCCTCGAGAAGCTCCTGCCCGCCCGCAAGGTCGACGAGGCCTTCACGGCCATGGAGCCCCTGGCCGACGTGCTCGAGCGCTTCTTCGTCGAGGTGCTCGTGATGTGTGAGGACGAGAAGCAGCGCACCAACCGGGTCGCGCTGCTCAAAGAACTTGGACGTGATTTTTCCGAACTTGCAGATCTTTCAATTCTGCAGGTCGAAGGAGGAGAAAAGTGAGTGATGTGAAGTACGTGTACTCGTTCGGCGGCGGCACCGCCGACGGCGAAGCCAAGATGAAGAACCTGCTCGGCGGCAAGGGCGCCAACCTGGCCGAGATGGCGAGCCTCGGGATCCCGGTTCCGGCCGGGTTCACGATCACCACCGAGGTCTGCACCTATTACTACGACCACGGCCGCAACTACCCCAAGACCATCGAGGCCGAGGTCGACGCGGCCATGGCCAAGGTCGAGGAGATCATGGGCATGAAGTTCGGCGACCCGGAGAACCCGCTCCTGGTCTCGGTCCGCTCCGGCGCGCGCACGTCGATGCCCGGCATGATGGAGACCGTGCTCAACGTCGGCCTGTGCTCGGCCACGATCCCCGGGCTGATCGCCAAGACCGGCAACGAGCGGTTCGTCTACGACGCCTACCGCCGCCTGATCATGATGTACTCCGACGTGGTGATGGAGAAGGCCGAGGGCATCGAGCCGGAGGAGGGCCAGGGCATCCGCCAGCAGCTCGACCGCATGCTCGACGAGCTCAAGGAGGCCAAGGGCTACGCCACCGACACCGACCTGACGGCCGAGGACCTCAAGGACCTTTGCGAACGCTTCAAGGCGAAGGTCAAGGAGGTGCTCGGCAAGGAGTTCCCCGACGACCCGAAGGAGCAGCTGTGGGGCGGCATCGGCGCCGTGTTCAAGATCGTGGAACGGCAAGCGCGCCGTCTCCTACCGCCGCATCGAGGGCATTCCCGACGACTGGGGCACCGCCGTCAACGTGCAGACCATGGTCTTCGGCAACATGGGCGACGACTCGGCCACCGGCGTGGCCTTCACCCGCAACCCGGCCACCGGCGAGAACAAGTTCTACGGCGAGTGGCTGGTCAACGCCCAGGGCGAGGACGTGGTGGCCGGCATCCGCACGCCCAACCCGCTCAACGAGGACACCAAGAACGACCAGAACCAGCACCTGCCGTCGCTGGAGAAGGCGATGCCCGAGGTCTACGAGCAGCTCGACGGCATCCGCAACAAGCTCGAGGCGCACTACCACGACATGCAGGACATCGAGTTCACCATCCAGGACGGGCGGCTCTGGATGCTGCAGAGCCGCACCGGCAAGCGGACCGGCACCGCGGCCCTGAACATGGCCATGGACATGCTGTCCGAGAAGCTGATCGACGAGCGCACGGCGGTCATGCGGGTCAAGCCCGAGCAGCTCGACGAGCTGCTGCACCCGATCGTCGACCCGGCCGCCGAGAAGAAGGCCGCAGCCGATCGCCAAGGGCCTGCCGGCCGGACCGGGCGGCGCCAGCGGCCAGATCGTCTTCACGGCCAGGGCGGCCGTCGAGTGGGCCAAGGCCGGCAAGACCGTGCTCCTGGTCCGCGAGGAGACCAACCCCGAGGACGTCGAGGGGATGCGCGCCGCGGTCGGCATCCTCACCGCCCGCGGCGGCATGACCTCCCACGCGGCGCTGGTCGCCCGCGGCTGGGGCAAGTGCTGCATCGTCGGCGCCGGCGCCCTCGAGATCGACGTGATCGGCAAGAAGATCACGGCCGACGGCAAGGTCTTCAAGGAGGGCGACGTGCTCACCCTCAACGGCACCCGCGGCCTGGTCTACGCCGGCGCCCTGCAGATGATCGACGCCACCGAGAACCCGCGCTTCGTCGACTTCATGAAGCTGGTCGACGAGATCCGCGTGCTCAAGGTCCGCACCAACGCCGACACCCCGGAGGACGCCCGCAACGCCATCGCGTTCGGCGCCGAGGGCATCGGCCTCTTCCGCACCGAGCACATGTTCTACGGCGCCGGCTCCGAGGAGCCGCTGTTCCTCCTCCGCAAGATGATCATGTCGGGCACGGTCGCCGAACGCCGCGCCGCCCTCGACGAGCTCTTCCCGTTCGTCAAGCGCGACATGAAGGCGACCCTGGAGGTCATGGACGACCGCCCGGTGACCATCCGCCTGCTCGACCCGCCGCTGCACGAGTTCGTGCCGCAACGGCCGACGAGCGCGCCAAGCTCGCCGCCGCCCTCGGCATCGACGCGGCCGAGCTCGACCGCCGGGCCGATGAGCTGCACGAGATCAACCCGATGATGGGGCACCGCGGCGTCCGCCTCGGCGTCACCTTCCCGGAGATCACCGAGATGCAGATCCGCGCCATCCTCGAGGCGGCGGCCGAGCTGCGGAAGGACGGCAAGAAGTGCTTCCCCGAGATCATGGTCCCGGTCACCTGCGCCAGGGCCGAGCTCGACGACCAGCTCGAGATCGCCGAGAAGGTCCACGCCGAGGTCTGCAAGAAGTACGAGCGTCGATTCCATCGAGCACCTCTACGGCACCATGATCGAGATCCCGCGCGCGGCCCTGACGGCCGACCAGATCGCGAAGTCGGTGCAGTTCTTCTGCTTCGGCACCAACGACCTGACCCAGATGACCTTCGGCTTCTCGCGCGACGACATCGGCGGCTTCCTGCCGGACTACCTCGACAAGAAGATCCTGCCGGTCGACCCGTTCCAGATCCTCGACCGCGACTCGGTCGGCGTCCTGGTCAAGACCGGCATCGAGAAGGGCCGCGCGACCAAGCCCGACCTCAAGGTCGGCATCTGCGGCGAGCACGGCGGCGAGCCGAACTCGGTCGAGTTCTGCCACCTGGCGGGGATGAACTACGTCAGCTGCTCGCCCTTCCGCGTGCCGATCGCGCGGCTGGCCGCGGCCCAGGCGCAGATCAATTTCCCGCGCAAGTAGCCGACAGTCAATCACCAACCAACCACCCGCGCTCTTCGGAGCGCGGGTTTTCTTCAAAAACATCCAGGGCCCGTTGGGCCGCCACAACCAATCATGAGGTTCTGGACTGGGTCGGGACTCGCGGCCCAATGCTGATTTATCGGGAAGCGAGCGAAGTCTCTCAAACTGTCATCCCGAGCGAGCGCAGCGAGCCGAGGGATCTGGGTGGGGGCTCAAGGCAACGCCGTTCCGAAAGCCGCCCCCCAGATCCCTCCGCTCGGTCTCTTCGCTCCCTCGGTCGGGATGACAGGGGGGTGAAATGGGTTCGCTCCCTTCATCGGGATGATAGGAGGGGGACATCAACCTCCAGATGCTCCACCCCCATCACGGTGCCGGGAGTATTCCATTGAGAGCCGGTGTACGATTTGAACTGCGTGCCAGGCACCTTTTTTACCGGCGGCGCGGAGATTTATCACGAATACGGATTCGTGCAAGTCGCGGTGCAGCGGTATGTGCGAGGAGCCAACTCGATCTCGGTGGAGCTCCACACGATGGGCGGGGACGCCTTCGGGGTTTCAAGTTTCGCCCGCTCCTCGGCACCTATGGGTGACGACGAAGTCTGAGTGCCAGGCTTTTGTACCTTAGGTTGTTGTGGCAACCAGAGCGATCGTTGAACTTCCGAAGCTCCTAAAGCCTAACTGCGAACTGCGTGCCAGGCACCTTTCGAGGCGTGAGGCACCGATTTCCGTATTTGAAGGCTCAATTGCGGAACTGCGAACTGCGTGCCAGGCACCTTTTTGCCAGGCACCTTTTTTGAGGTGATGCTGGCCCGCTTTGGAAGCCAGGCCAAGGTGCCAGAGTGGCCGAACAGCGATTACGAGACGGTGTTCGTCTTCACCATCGACTGGGGCACGCCCGGCTCGATGAACTTCCGTGTCGAAAGCCAGGGACTTGGCCCCATGTCCGACATCTGTCCTCGAGCGATGGGCGACGAAGTGTCGGGCTCTGACCCGGTGGGGATTCCTGGAGGTGGAAACATCGCTCCCCAGCGGTAGAGATGCAGCGAACGTGTCGAGGAGGACGGTCCTGAAGCTGCGCTGGGTCGGGTATACTCTTCCACCTGTCCCGACGATAACGTGAGAACTGGAGGAGGCTACATCATGAGATGGATGGATCACTGGATGGGTCGCGCGGTGGTGTTCGTCGTCGCCCTTTTCTGCGCATTCGCCGCGCCGACGGCCGAAGCGCAGTCGAAGAAGAGCGCCAAGCAGACCGCGAGCCTCGAAAAGGCCGGCGAGGCCTCCAGGACGGCGGCGCGGGACGCGCTCGCCAGCCTCGGTTCGGCGCTGACCGGTTACAACTCGATCATCAACGGGGAAGCCAAGGACAATCAGAAGGCTTACAAGAAGCTGGTCAGTGATTACAAGGGAACGGAGAAGCAGATCGACGGCGTCAAGAAGCAGCTTGACGGGCTCAAGAAAGAGGCGGACAAGTTCTTCAAGGCCTGGGAGCAGGACCTCGCGAGCATCTCCAGCGAGAGCCTCCGGGAAAAGAGCGCCGGTCGGATGAAGGTCGCCCAGCAGGGCTATGTGACGCTCGGCGAGACCCTGGCCGCGGCCGGCCAGGAGTTCGGGCCGGTGATGCAGAACCTGAGCGATCAGATTCTCTACCTCGGCCGGGATCTTTCGCCCGCGGCCATCGCCGACCTCGCGGACGAGGCGGCCATGCTCAATGAGCAGGCCGCGGCGGCGACAGCGAAGGTCAAGGAGATGCTCGAGTCGGCCGGCAAGATCCAGGAGGAAGCCGACGCCGAGGCAGGAGCAGAGGCCGGGTCCGAATAGGGACCGAATACGTGCCACGTTTCGCATGAACGCGTTGTTCCCGCGTTCATTTTGGATTGCCCGACCGTAAGCTTGCCTGAGCTCGTTCGGACGGCCGCCTCGGTACGTGTCAGATGAAGTGTCTCCCCGCCGTCGTTTCGGTTGCATACGTTTCACCGAACAATGAGGCAATGCGAAGTTCGGCACCCGATTGAACACCCAATTGAATGAAAGGGAAGAGAGCCATGGATCGAAAAGTTCGCGTTGCACCTGGTACGTTGATCGCCGCTGGCTTTCTGCTGTCCGCAGTCATTCTGGTGGGCTGCGGCGGGCCCGCGGACACCACCGGTGCCCCTGAGCAGACCGTTTCGATTGAGCCCGAGTCCGGGGCCACTCCGCAAGGGGCGACCGCCCGCGCACCGGGTGGCCCACTCGCGGACACCGACTGGTACCTGTTTGGGATCCAGTCGATGGACGACGCCGTCGGAACGGTCCGTCCGGAAGACCCATTTCTCTACACCATGCGGCTGAACGCCGACGGCACGGTCAATATGCGGCTCAACTGCAATCGAGCCAACGGCACGTGGACGATCGAGCCCAGCGCGGACCCAACAAACGGCCGCTTTGAGTTCGGCCCGCTCGCGATGACCCGCGCGCTGTGCCCGCCGCCCAGTCTCGACGAACGCGTGGCGGCTCAGGCCGAGTACGTGCGCGGCTACATGCTGAAGGACGAAAGGCTGTACCTGAGCCTCATGGCCGACGGCGGCATCCTCGTGTGGGAGGCGCAGTTACCCTTCGAGACGGAGCCGGATGCGGAGATCGAGGCGGCCATCCTCGAGGCGTCGCCCGATTTCACGAATAAATAATTAATGGTGCCAGGTTCGCATATTCGGTCTTTCGAGGCGGGCGTCCGGGGAGAATCGCCGAATGTATGAACCTGGCACCCTTTCTTTTCGGCACCTTTTCCTTTTGAGACCGGGACGCACCCTGTGAGAAAACCTCACTCCTTGGCGGCGTACTTTGAAAGGTAATCGACGATCCCGTCCTGCGACTCCTCGATGCCGTCGTCGCCGTCACGCCAGTTCGCTGGGCAGACGTCGCCGCGAAGCTCGTGGAAGCGCAAGGCGTCGAGTACCCGCAGGGCCTCGTCGACGCTGCGGCCGAGTGGCAGGTCGTTGATCAGGGCGTGGCGCACAATGCCCTGCTTGTCGATCAGGAAGAGGCCGCGCAGCGCGATGCCCTCGTCCAGCAGGACGCCGTAGCTGCGGGCGATCTCCTTGTTGAGGTCAGAGACCAATGGAAAACGAATGGGGCCGATGCCACCGACGTCCACGTCGGTGCGCTTCCACGCCGCGTGGCAGTAGTGCGAATCCACCGACACGCCGACCACCTCGGCGTCTCGCGTGCGAAACTCCTCGAGCGCCTCGTCGAAGGCCAGGATCTCGGTGGGGCAGACGAAGGTGAAGTCCAGGGGGTAGAAAAAGAGCACGACGTACCTGCCGCGCAGCGCCGCGAGGCTGAACTGCTCGTCGAAGGTGTCGTCGCCGAGCACGGCGGTGGCGGTAAAATCCGGTGCGGCTCTCGTGACCAGCGTTGACATGATGCACTCCTCGAAAAGGCGGCGCCGCCACGCCACGGGCGCAGCGGCGCCGATCGATTCACTGTTTGTGGCGCTCGTCGAACGCCCGGGCTCAGTCGTTCTGCGGGTTCTGCGACTCGTCGACGCAGATCATTTTGAGCTGCTCTTCGGTGGGGTTGTCGAAACGCGCCAGGGCGTCGACCGGGCACAGATACGTGTGCCCCGACTTACCCTTGACCCACTTCACACCCAGGGTCTTCTTGAACTCGACATCGGCTTCGTAGATATCACTCATCTCGTCCTCCTTGTTGTTTTCAATTCATCTTCAATGACATGGATCTGCAGATCTCAACCGGACTCGCCGGCCATCCGCTTCTCCATGTCGGCCCGTACTGTTTCCATATCGAGGCCTTCGGCGGTGTCGATGACCTCGTCGATTTCCGCCTCAGACAGATAGCCGGGACGCCGCAGGAGCAGCAACCCGTCGCGGAAGAGAATGATGGTGGGGATGTGGCTCACCTTGAGCTTCTTGGTCAGCGCCTCTTCGGCGTGGGTGTTGAGCTTGGCGAAGGTGTGCTCGGGATGGCGCTCGGCCGCAGCCTCGAAGGTGGGCGTGAAGTCCTTGCACGCCCCGCACCACGGCGCCCAACAATCGATGATGGCGATGCCTTCGGACATCACGCTCTCTTCGAAGTTCGCGCCTTCCAGATCGACGAGCATCTCACCTCCCGAAATCTGCTCGAACAACGGCCGCGAATCGCCGGCTATTCCAGAAAACCCGGGGATCCCGAAACCAATCTCGGAATGGAATCCCGAAACGTGATTTCCTTTTCAGCTGGACGAACGAATCGGTGACAGCCTACCATAGGTCCGGCTTTCGTGGAGACAAGGAGGAGACCGTCATGGCAACGGCATTGATCGTCCTGCAGGTCGTGATCGCGCTCGGTATTTTCAACGTGTGGATCCTGCGCTTCGGCAAGGCCACCGGGTGGCGCGGAGGCGACGCAATCACCATGCAGCAGGAGTTTGCAGTCTACGGGCTGCCGGGTTGGTCGGTTCACTTGATCGGAGCGCTCAAGCTGCTCTGCGCCGCGGGCCTCATCGTCGGCATTTGGCTGCCGCGCGTCACTTTTGCATCGGCGACAGGCCTGGCCATCCTCATGCTCGGCGCCATCGCCATGCACATCAAGGTCAAAGATCCGCTCAAAAAATCACTGCCCGCCCTGACCATGCTCGTGATGTGCCTGCTGGTGGCCGGTTCGAACACGCCCTGACCTGAATCCGGTGAGATGCTCGCCTGGCCTCAGGGCAGGGTAACGATACCCAGGTAGCCATCCACAACCAACGAGTCGCCGGTCGTCACTGCGGCTGTGAGATCGGGCACGCCGGTGACGCACGGCAGGCCGTACTCGCGGGCGATGATCGCACCGTGGATGAGCATCCCACCACGGCGCTCGACCACCGCCGAGGCCAGCGGCACCACGAAGGTCATGTTGGGATCGACGGCGTCGCAGACCAAGACCTCGCCGGGCTGAAACTCGAAGAGGTCGTCGACGCTCTCCACCACGCGAGCCGGGCCGGTGGCGACACCGGGCCCCGCCGGCTGGCCCACCAGCTGACGGGCGCGTGCGCGGAAGCCCGGCTCTACGGCGGGCTCTTCCGCCGTCTTCTTCGGCTCCACGACCAGATTCGGGTGGCGCAGCGCCCGCACCACCTCGTCCAGCTCCACCTCGCGGCCGGCGTCGGTTCCGAGCCGGCGCCGCCCGTCCTCCACGGCGTCGAGCACCAGCTGCTCGAGACGGGCGAGATAGATGTTGTCGTCGTCGCGCAGCTGGTAACTGGCGCGGCCGATCTCGTAGATCTCGCGGGCCAGGGGCCGACGTTCCTCATGGACGGCGTCGAAGAAAGCCCGCGCGAGGTCGTCCGCGGCCGCGCTCTCCACCGCGTGGGCCACCGCCGGCGCCCCGGCCATGGCGAGCAGCAGGCGGACAAGCAGCGAACGGTCTGCGAAGCAGCTCTGGTCGGCGAAGACCGCCGCCCCGAACTCGCGCTCGAAGGCCTGGAGTTCGCGTTCGAAGTCGGCGTCGCCGGATTCACCTGCCTCCAGCCGCCTCCGCAGGCCGTGGTCCTTGCGCACCGTCTCCGCCAGCCGTGCCAGCTCGTCGTTGCGGCGCACGCTGCGCATGGGGGTGGCTGCGAGCAGCCCCATGAACTCGTAAGGATCCTCGGGTCGCACGACCTCGTTGTAGAACTGGCCGAAGAGCCGGATGCCGTGGGCCATGGGAATGAAATCCCGCCAATAGACGTCCACCCATCGGTCGTATGCGGCGCGGCGGCGCTCGATCTCTTCAGCCAGGCCATGGGCGTCGAGCGAGCCGGGTTCGGTCCCTGCCAGCTCCTCGGCCTCGCGATCCATGGCGGGCAGCAGCTCGTCGGCGACCCGCTCGCGCAGGCCACGGAGATTGTCGAGGCTTCGAGTCAGGCTGAGGTACCAGGCTCGTTTATCGCCCTCGTCGGCGGAGGAGGTCGTGACCGGGCGCGACTGCAACACCACGACTCGATCGTCGGCGAGGGTCCATTCCATATCCTGAGGAGAGCCGAAGAGGGCTTCGCACGCAGCCATCTCTGCGCGAACCGCGGCCAGCGCGGCCTCATCAAGGGGCGGGGCACTCGCCAGCTCTTGCGGCACCGCCTCGATGACAGTCTCGGCGTTGCGGAGGACCATGCGCCGCCGTTGGCCGGGCGCCGCGTGCTCGCGCACCGAGCCGGACGCACGCTCGAATATCCACCGGTCGGGCTCGATCGAACCATCCACCAGGCCCTGGTTGAGGCCGTAGACCGCCTCAACCACCGCGAGATCAGGTTCGGCGGGGTGCACGCTGAAGCCGACGCCCGATACCTGGCCACGTACCAGCTCCTGAAGCACCACCGCCATGGCGCTCGAGTCGGGGTCGATGCCGAGCTCCTTGCGGTAGAGCAGCGCGCGATCGGTCCACAGCGACGCCCACACCGCCCGCACTGCCTCTACCGTGGCTTCGAGCCCGCGAACGCCGACAAAGGAGTCGTGCAGACCGGCAAAAGACGCCCCCTCCGAGTCCTCCCCGGGAGCCGACGAGCGCACTGCCAGCTCGCTGTCCACGAGATCGGCCTCGAGCCATTCGGCCAGTTCGGCACGCACCTCTTCCGGCACCGGCGAGCGCAGGAAGCGGTTGCGGATGCGCAGGGCGACGTCCCAAACCTCCTCCCAGCGCATGTCGCTGAAGCTCTTGCGACCCAGCTCCTGATGGATCACGGCGCGCAGCCCGGCGCGCTCGACAAAGAGGTCGTACGCCCGGGTTGTCAGGCAGCACGTCGGGGGCACGATCCGGCCGTTGCGGTGGAGGGCGGCGAGGGCCGCCGCCTTGCCGCCGACCCGCGCCTCGCCGGCATCGCCGATCTCGTCGAGGCAGAGCAGCAGCTTCATGATTCGATATGCAGCTCGATAACGTGTTGGAAGTGCGTCACCACCATGTAGGTCGCGACCCGAAGCCGCATGGCGGCGCAGCTCGGCGAGTGCACGAAGCCTTCGAGGTGGGGGTGCTTGGCGAGAAAAAGATGGTCGAAGGCGGCGCGCTCACCGTCCGCGACCTCCTCCACAACGCCGACGGCGGTGGCCGCCGAGGCCTCGGTGAAGTCGGCCGGGCTGTTGCTGCGGTTATCCACCAGCATCGAGGCGCGTGCGTCCTCGACAAGGTTGGCGTGCTTGCGGGTGGCACGGCCGGTGGCGAAGAGCAAATGCTTGAGGTCTGGGGTCGATGCGAAACCCACCAGGCTGGTGTAAGGCTCGCCCTCGTGGTGAGTCCCCAGCACCCCCAACAGCTGGCTCTCGAGCAGGTCGCGGAGGATCTCCATGTGGCTGGGGTCTGGGCTCATCTCGCTCTCCGCCTTTCGGCAGCAGTATAGCCGGGGGCCGATCGAGACGGCTGCACGCATCATAGAAGCCATGGATCCCCTTCGAAGCGGGTGCCATTCCGCGAGGCTCCAGGAAAAACGGCCGGCTACAATCCGAGAATGCCCTCGGCCGCGGCCAGCCCCGACAAAAAGGCGCCCTCGACTCGCGGCCCACCGCACCAGTCGCCACACGCCGCGAGCCCTTTGCTCGCATCGATGAGGCAGGGCTCCGGAAGAGGCTCGAGCGGTAGGGCGAACCTCCAACGGTGGGCGGCCAGGTGTATCGGCTCCGCATTATTCGCGCCCAACGCGGCGCGGAAATGGCCTAAAAGGGCCTCGGTTGCGCGCTCGGGTTCCATCTCGAGGTTGGCGGCTGACCACTCTGGCGAGGCGTGGACCACCCATGATTCGTGATCCGGACGATCAGGCTTCGAGGCGTTTCGAGCCACCCAGCTGATGGCGGAATCGCTGACGAAGGCGCCGTCGAAGCCGAGATCCAACGCCTCCGGAAAGGTCACCATTACGGCCCAGCACGGCGCCATCTCGACCGAATCCGCTCGTGCGGCGAGATCGGGCGAACACGCTCGCAGGAGCGCGCCCGTCTGGGGTGCCGGTGCCGACACCACCACGGCATCGAATGGTCCCAGGTCCACGCCATCCGCGTCCTTGAACGCCCAACCGTTCCCCATCCGGTTCAGGGCCTCTATGTTCGTGCGGTACGACACGTCGAGTTCGAGACCGAGGGATCGGCACACGGCGTTCATGCCCGGCACCCCGACATATCGAGGGATGGGACTGGCCTCTGCTGACACGGCTCCCGCTTCCACGACGGCCAACTTGCCCGGCCACGGCGCTACGATTCCCTGTCGGCGCCACGAGTCGACCGCCCTCTCGAACCGGTTGTCCCTGACCGTGAAATACTGGGCACCATGGTCGAAACGCCACTCACCCGCTCGGCGGGTCGCCATGCGCCCGCCGGGACCTCGAGCCTTGTCGAAGACCTGAACATCGAGGCCGGCGTCCGCCAGCATCCGGGCACATGTCAAGCCCGAAAGACCGGCACCGAGAACCGCCGCGGACCGATATGCGCGGGACCCGGCCCGCACCCGCCGCTGCGATGATCGCGTCTCGTTTTCCTGGCTCATGCAGCACCTCGCATGTCACAATCCAACGGCCTCGACCCGCTATTCCCTCTTCGCTGCCGCGCCACTGCGCGGCGACAACGAAAGCGACCGCAGAGGATTGGCGCCGGAAGCCTCGTCTCTCATGGGTGCGATCAAGGGTGCCACTTACACCCTTTCACACGTGTTGCTTGGGTGCAGCATCCGTGCCCGGCTGATGAAAACCTTTCGAAATTCGGACGAATGCGGGTCGGCTTGTTGCCGGGCTCGGTGTCGGGCTCTTGTTCATGGGTGCGCTGCGGTTCTCCGCCACCACACCCACGGAGCTCACGCCGTTGTCCGGATTCGCCACTCCCGGGTACGTGATGACCACTGGTGTGTTCGCCGTTGCCCTGGTTCGCATGGGTGCCAGGAGAAACAAATTCAACAAACTGATCAGGTCGGTCATTTGCCGAGGATTTTCCGGGCGAGCGAACCGCTCGCCCGGGCAGCCAGCGCCCACGTGCTGAGCGCCTCATCGTGTCACCAGATCCGCTCGAACCGGGTTGAGAGGGATATTCACCGCGGCCTGGTCGAAGTAATCCTGACGTTGTTTCTCCTGGCACCATTGGGCAACTCTGGCACGAGAATTGCGGATTTCCACGCTCCAAGGGGGTCGATCGTGATCCGAACGGTTGAAAACGGATGACGAGGCCGCGCCGGACGCGTAGTCTGGTGGACAGCCGTGTCCCCGGGAGGAGACGTTGAGACGACTGATGACGGTGTGTTTTTGCGTGATCATGATGCCGGCCGCGGTGTCCGCGCAGACCGTCACGGTCGATCTCCCGACTTTTGCTGATCGCATCGAGGTCCATCTCGTGACCCTTCGAGTGGTTGTCACGACCGTTCTCGACCAACCGGTGATCGACCTGACTCGAGACGATTTCGAGATCTGGGAGGACGGCGAGCGACGCGAGATCACGCACTTCGAACGCGTCACGGACGGCGCAATCGAAGGGGCGGGACGAGGAGATCTTCGGGAGGCCGGAGGCGAAGAGCCGGTTTCAGCCGATCTCGAGCGCCTGGTGGTGCTGGCATTCGACTCGAGCAGCGTGGCCGATCTGCCCTATCAGCGGCGGGCAATCGTCGCCGCCAGGGATTTCGTGACCGATCATGCCGATCCCGGAGTCTCATGGTCGGTGGTCCTCGTGGGAAGTGACCCGCGGTGCGTGGTGCCGCCATCCGCCGACATCGCGCCCGTGGTCGAGGGTCTCGACTCGTTGCGCGACCTGTTCGGTGGCGACCCGGCCCGTCGGGTCGAGCTGCAGGGCTCCTTTCGTGCGTCCGACGAGATGCCACGCCTCGCCGGCTCGTGGTGCAGATTGAGCATGACCGAACAGGCCATATTCATGCCGCAGACGACCAGGGCCTTGACGAACCTCTTCAGAGCCTATGGAGCTCTACCGGGCGCCAAGGCGTGCGTGTTCTACCATCCGGGGCCGGAAGGTGAGAACTTTGCCGGCTGCGGGGGCTTGAGTTCCCTCGACATGATGCGGCACCAGGAGATCGTTGATCTCTGGCAGGCCGTTGCCCGACAGGCTTCGACCGCCGGCTTCAAGGTCTACGGGATGACCACGAAGGGCCTTCGGCCCCCGATGGCCAACGCCTCCTCCCGCAACTCGGTGGCCCGTGCCAGGCGGTCGATATTCGATTTTTCCTCGGCCGATGCCGCTGGCATCATGGCCGCGCGGACCGGCGGCGACACGTTCACCTCGAACGATCTCGGCATGGTGATCGACAGGGCGATGAAGGAAACCGGCAACTACTACTCTCTGGCATTTGCCGCGCCGCGGGGCCACGACGGAGATGAGCACGATATCGATGTCAAGGTCCGGGGCCGGGGCATCGTGAAAGTGCGGCACAACAAGGGAACGTTCGATGTCGATCCGCGAACCCTGCTCGTCGAACAACTGGCCACGCCTCCCGAGTTTCCAAAGGTTGGCGGTGACGTGCCCGTGGCTCTGGTGGTCCGAACCGAGCGCGTGGAGAGCGACCGCATGGAGGTTTCCATCGCGGCATCCGCCGTCATAGCGGGCCTCGCACCCGGCCCGGACGACGGAGGACCGGCTGCGGATCTCGACGTCTTTCTGGCTGTACACGATGGAGAGGGCCGGCTGCTCGGCATCACCCAGGAGCGCCACCCGGTCGCCTTTTCTGAAGGCGCTGAGACCGCTGATACTGTTGTCGTCCCTCTCCGTCTGCTCCTGCCCGCCGAGAGCCACACCGTGTCGGTCGGCATTTTCGACCCGGTCAGCAGAGTGGCCGGCATGGGCACGTCCACCGTCGGCCCGAATCCGTAGTCTGCGCGCACGCCCGCGACAGCAGAAAGCGGTGCCGGGAGAAACTTCCTTGACGTTGTTTCTCGTGGCACCGACACCGCGAGGGATCAGTACGTGAATCGTCCCACGATCTGCTTGAGCTCCTCGGCCATGGCCGCGAGCGCCTGACCGTTCTCATACGACGAGGTCGACGCAAACGACGTCTCCCGGACGGCCGCGGCAACCCCGGCAATGCGTTCCGCGATCTCCTCTGAAGCGCTGGCTGCTTCCGTCACGCTGTAGGCGATCTCGGCCGTGGTGGCCGTCTGCTCCTCGACCCCGACGGCGATGGTCGTCTGGAACTCGTGGATCTTCGTGATGATCTCGCTGATTCTCGCGATCGACTGCCCGGCGACCCGGGTCAACTGGCTGATGTCGGCGGCGGTCGAGCTGATCTCCTTGGTGGCCTGAGCCGTCTGCCCTGCCAGCTTCTTCACCTCGTCGGCGACGACGGCAAACCCCCTGCCGGCCTCTCCCGCGCGCGCCGCTTCGATGGTGGCGTTCAGCGCCAGGAGGTTGGTCTGTTCGGCGATGGCGTAGATCACCTTGACCACGTTGCCGATGGTGGTGCCGCTGGTATCGAGGTCATCGAAGATGGTTGTGGTCTCCCGGGCGATCTTCACCGCCTCGGTGGCCACGCGGGCAGCATCGGTGGCGTTCTTGGCAATTTCGCGGGTGTTGGCGCTCAGCTCCTCCGTGGCCGTTGCAACTGCCTGGACGTTTCCGGAGACCTGACCCGCTGCGGTGGAGACCAATGCGGCCTGGGACGAGGTTTCGCCGTTCGCCGCCGCGATCTGTTGGGACAGGCCCTGCATCTCCAGTGCGGACGAGGTCAGTGAGTCGGCCCGTTCACCGATGCCGCGAACATCGTTTTGGATCCTTTCGACGAAGGTATTGAACTGAGAGCCCAAATCGCCGAACTCGTCGTTGGTGCCGATCTCTACCCGACGGGTCAAATCCGCTTCGCCTCCGGCGATGTCCTTGAAACTCGAGAGCAGCTCGCTGAGCGGCGCCCGGATGATCCAGCGGCTCACCACAAGAGTCAGACCGCCGATGGCGAGGATCGTCAGGAGAACGACCAGCGTGCGCACCAGGCCGCTGGTCCTGAGGGGTGCGGGAAAGAACTCCGTCGGCAGAAGCACACCCAGGGTCCAGTCGACGAACGGGGACTCGGACCTCACCGGCGCCAGGAGAACGGCGTGGTCTTTGCCCTTCCAGCGAACCTCGGCAGGACGCAGCCCACCTTCCGAGATCGCGGCGCTCACCGCTGCGAAACCACGGGTTTCCGGAACGACGTTGTCGAGATCGGAGAACGCGGTCCCGAAGCCCACATCGGTGCCACTGAGGTGCACGAGAGCTCCGTTCTGGTCGATGAGAAACGCCGTCCCGCGGCCTTCGAACCGGATCTCGTCAACCATTTCGGCGACGTCCGAGAGCAGGACGTCCAGACCGCCCACTCCGAGCAACGACCCGTCCGCCAGGTGAACCGGTGTCTGGACAACAACGCTGATGTCCCCGGATACGGCGTCCTCCGACGGGGAACGTACGAAGAGCCTGCCCTCGGCCAACGCCTCGTGCCACCAGGGACGGTCCTTGACGAAGTATCCGTCCACCTCGACGCGGCCCGTGGGCACGTCGGCCGCGCGATTCTGAAAATACTCCTGTGTGTCCTCGTCAGCGAAGAACACCGCCAGGATGGATTTGTCCCTGGAGACGATCGCGTCGAAGTAGTTGATGACCCTCAGGAACTCCGGGTCGTTGGCAACGGGGGCGCGGTAGGTGTCGTACCCGCTGAAGAACTCGACCAGGGACGGATCTGCCAGCACCGTTTCCACAACCCGCGCCCGCTCCGAGAAGAACCGCTCGATCTTTCGCGCCTTGACCTCGACCACCTGCTCGGCATCGGAGTAGGCCTTCTGGCGAACCATGTCCGTGTTGCGTACGGCTCCGATGATTCCCAGGACGGCCAATGCGAGAGCGATGGCGGCACCGACAAAGATGATCAGCTTCTGATTCAGGTTCAGAACCACACGGCACCTCTCTCGGTAATTGAGATAACGTCGCCCTCCGAATGATCTACCTGTCCGACAAGTCTACCTCAGGGCACGACCGCATCTCGAGGCGCGGGGGTCATACCTCCGGTCGGTCTCCGACTCGGATGGGGTGATCGCATGGGTGCCACCTGCACAATCCCACAATTGTTGAATATTGACGGCGGCTGGGTAGAATCGAACAGGCATCGACGGGTGCGACCCAGCACCACGTTTTCGACGTCGGTTCAGGCCGCGACCAGGAATTGAGCCTCGTATCCGCGGCGTTTTCTGAGCGGGCCCCACCGCGAGAGAGGAATACGGAGTGATGTGCAGCGGGAACCGTGTGTCTTCAGAAGCGAGGAGTTCTTTCCCCACTCCTGGGCTGTTCGCCGCCCTGATCGCAGTTTCAGCATGCGGCTGCGGCTATGAGACCGCCAGTCAGCCCCGATCGCAATCGGTCGAAATCACGCGGACCTCTGAAGAAATCACAGCTGAGGATCTGGCAGCTCACACACGGGCCCTCTCCGACGACAGCATGATGGGCCGAGGCCCCGGCGAGGACGGGGAGGCCGTCACCCTGGAGTACCTGCAGGCAGCCTACGAGCGCATCGGACTGACTCCGGCGGGCGATGCCGCCCTGCCCGGTGCAGCGCCCGGGTCGCCACAGTTTCTCCAGAGGGTCGAACTGGTGGGAATCACGCCCGATGCCGAGACCGCCAGCTTGTCATTCAGCGGCCTGGCGGAGCCCCTTCAACTCGATCTCGAGCACGGGCGCGATTTCATGACACACACCTCGATCCCGGAAGAGGTCTTCGACGTCACCGGCGAGGTCGTCTTTGTCGGCTTCGGGATCGATGCCCCGGAGGAGGGTTGGAACGATTACGGTGATATGGATGTGACCGGCAAGATCCTGTTGGTACTGCCCGGCGAGCCGCCGGTCGAGGACCCCGATCGATTCGGTGGCCCGGTCATGACCTACTACGGCCGGTGGACCTACAAGATCGAAGAGGGCGCGCGCCGTGGCGCGGCAGGGGTCCTTCTCATCCACGATCCCGAAACGGCCGGATACACATGGGACGTGATCAGGGGCCGGACGGGCGAATCGTTGCAGAAAACAGACCTGTCCGTGCTTCCGCCCAGGGCGTCATTCCAGGGGTGGCTCTCCGGCGGGGCCGCCGCAAGCGTCGTGAACGCCGCGGGTTTTGACCTTGACGAGCTCGTCGAGTCCGCTGCCCGGGAGGACTTCACTCCCGTCGACCTCGGAGCCACCGCTGCCGGGCACCTCGACAACACCGTCCGTCAGCTCAACTCCTACAACGTGATCGGCATGGTGGAAGGCTCGGAACCCGAGTATGCCGACGAGGCCATCATATTCGTCGCCCATTGGGACCATCTCGGTGTAGGCAAGGAGGTTGACGGCGACGCCATCTACAACGGGGCCATCGACAATGCCGTCGGCACCGCGTCACTGCTCGAGGTCGCCGAGGCGTGGGTGTCGGCCGAGCCCGCCCCCCGCCGTTCCGTTCTGTTCATTGCGACGACGGCCGAGGAATCAGGCTTCCTGGGCGTCGTCAGCTACCTCGAGAACCCGGTGGTACCGCTCGCCAGGACCGTCGCCGCAATCAACATCGACGGCGTCAATGTCTTCGGGCCGACCGATGACGTGTGGATCGTCGGCGAGGGATTGACGACCCTGGAGGACGATCTCGTAGCGGTGTTGGAGGCCGGGGGCCGTCACCTCAGCCCGGACCCCGCACCCGAGCAGGGCAACTTCTTCCGTTCCGATCACTTTCCCTTCGCCCAGGTCGGCATCCCGGCCCTGTGCGTCCGCCCCGGCATGACCTTCACAGGAAAACCCGATGGGTACGGAAGCGAAGTCTGGACCGGGTACTACAAGAACCACTACCACATGCCGTCGGACGAGTTCGACGAGAGCTGGGATTTCAACGCCGCTGCAACGGATGTAAAAGTCATGCTCGGAGTTGCGCTGCGAGTCTCCGCCGCGGACGCGTGGCCCGAGTGGTACCCGGGCAGTGAGTTCAAGGCCGCTCGTGACGCCATGCTGCGGTGATGGCGGTGTGGGCGCCACGTCGACATGAGCTGGTTTGTCATCACCGAGCGCGATGTGGTTGGCGCGATTCCGAGGCAGCTTGCATGGGTGCAAGACGGATCAGCTCCCGCGCTCTCGCTTCAGTGCGCGCACCCCGAGGAACGTGGTGGCAGCGAATCCTCCGGGGATGATGGTGATGAGGATCAGCCCGCGGATGAAGAGTTTGTTCACCTCGCGGGTGAATGCCTCGTCCATCAGGGGGTCGAGATCCTCGAGAAAGGCCGCTACCAGTTCGAGGTGTTGGAGCTGTTGGATCGCCGACAGGACGTCCTCGAAGTTCTCGTCTCCCTTGATGTCGTCCATGATCAGGAGCTGGGCCTGCCAGCGCGCGAACTTGGGGATGTACTCGGCATTGAGGTCAATCCGCGCCACCAGGTCCTCGACCGTTTCAGTGATCGAACCGATGCTTTTCAACGCGCTGCCGCCCGCGCGGGCCGTGAACTCGAATAGCTGCCAAACTTCGCATGAGCGCTGTGTTGTCGGGTTCAATTCGGTTTGCCCGGCTGGAGGTTCACACGAACTCGTTCTACGTGAGTGCCTGACGCCTTTGCTACGATCTCTCGGGAGACTTCGAATCTATGTCAAGGGGCCCGCTCATGAAGGCTGATGCACGCGTTCAAAAAACTGCAAAGCGATCGAAAAGGAGACGCCGTATGGTGGCCGCCATCGTCGTGCTGTTCCACGTCCTGGGAGTGGTCTCGTCCATCAACGCCGTGATGACCGCCCGCACCGCCCAGGGCGCGATCGCATGGGGCGTCAGCCTCGTCACCTTCCCCTACATTGCGGTGCCCGCGTACTGGGTCCTGGGCCGCCGTAACTTCGAGGGGTACCAGAAGGCGTGGATCGATCGCCACGACGAGGTCAAACAGTTCGAGGCCACCATGGGGGAACGCCTCGAGCCGTTCGCGGTCGAGACTCTGGAGCGGATCCCGAACTACGAGGCCATGAAGCGGCTCGCCCACAGCCCGCTCCTGCGCGGCAACGACGCGACGCTGCTGGTCGACGGCGACGCCACGTTCGACAGCATCTTCGAGGGCCTCGCGCAGGCCGAGCACTACGCCCTCGTCCAGTTCTACATCATCCGCGACGACGGGCTCGGCCGGCGGCTCAAGTCGGCGCTGATCGACTGCGTCAACCGGGGCGTCAAGGTGTTCGTGTTGTACGACGAGGTGGGCAGCCTGGGCATCCCCAAGAGCTATCTCGCCGAGCTCGAAGCCGCCGGCATCCAGCAGTCGGAGTTCAACACCACCCAGGGCGCCCACAACCGCTTCCAGCTCAACTTCCGCAACCACCGCAAGAACGTGGTGGTCGACGGCAAGGTGACGTGGATCGGCGGCCACAACGTGGGCGACGAGTACCTTGGCCTCGACCCCAAGGTCGGCCATTGGCGCGACACCCACGTCCGGATCGAGGGACCGGCGGCCCAGGTTGCGCAGGCGATGTTTCTCGGCGACTGGTACTGGGCGAAGCGCACCATTCCAGACCTCGACTGGGAGCCCAAGGCCGCTTCGACCGGCGCCGACGTCATGGCCATGGTGCTGCCGATCGCTCCGATCGACACCATCGAGACCGCGCAGCTCTTCTTCGTGCATGCCCTCAACGCCGCTCGCGACCGGATCTGGATCGCCACCCCCTACTTCGTGCCCGACCAGGCGGTGATGGCGGCGCTGCGCCTCGCCGCCCTGCGCGGGGTGGACGTCCGCATCATCGTGCCCGAAAAGGGCGACAACCCATTGGTGGACCTGGCGGCGCGCTATTACGCCAACGAGCTGTCCGATGTGGGCCTGACCTTCCTGCGCTACACCGACGGCTTTCCGCACCAGAAGGTGCTGCTGATCGATAACGATGTGTCGTCGGTGGGCAGCCCCAACTTCGACAACCGGTCTTTCCGGCTGCAGTTCGAGATCAACGCCCTCATCGTCGACGAGGCGTTCGGGCGGCAGCTCGAGGCCATGCTCGAAAACGACATGGCGCACGCGACGCCGTGGGACCCGACCGACCTCCGCGACGCGTCCTTTATCCGGCGGCTCAGCGTGTCGGTGGCGCGGCTGACGGCACCGGTGCTCTGATGCCGACGATCATTACGATCATTGGCTTTCTGGACAGCCGT
This sequence comes from Candidatus Sulfomarinibacteraceae bacterium, assembly GCA_963823345.1. GTDB lineage: Bacteria > Acidobacteriota > Thermoanaerobaculia > Thermoanaerobaculales > Sulfomarinibacteraceae > Sulfomarinibacter. The sequence continues at coordinate 5,639 of CAWGLE010000002.1, read as the reverse complement.
GGCGCAGCAGCCCACCATCGCGTTCAATAGAGGAGTCTGATGGTGGGCCAAGGCCCACCCTACGGTGATCCGTGAATTTATGGTGCGACTGTAGGGTGGGCTTCAGCCCACCATCGCGTTCAATAGAGGAGTCTGATGGTGGGCCAAGGCCCACCCTACGGTGATCCGTGAATTTATGGTGCGACTGTAGGGTGGGCTTCAGCCCACCATCGCGTTCAATAGAGGAGTCTGATGGTGGGCCAAGGCCCACCCTACGGCCACCATCGCGTTCTTGAAGAGTATTGGTTCATTCTTTCTACTTCGGGAATTATCCGAACTGGCTTACAATTTACGCTCGCTGGGACCGACAAGAATGAAATACGAAGCCGTCAATCCGCCAGCGGAGAACGTGTTGATCCGCAGCAAGCTCGAGCGGCCGCCGTTGCCGGGCCGACTGGTGGCACGACCGCGGCTCGTCGAACGTCTTGAAAAGGGTCGTGACGGCCGCGTGACGCTGATCGCGGCGCCGGCAGGGTACGGCAAGACGACGCTGGCGCTGCAGTGGCTCGCGGAGCGCACCGGGGAGACGGCGTGGGTCTCACTCAGCCACCGGGAGAGCGAGACCGAGCGCTTCGCGAGCTATCTGGTGACAGCCATCCGCAACCAGCGGCCGGGAGCACTGGCACGAGCCGCAGTGCTGCTCGACGCCCGGACGGCACCACCGTGGGGCTACTTCAGCGACGTCCTGCTCTCGGAGCTCGCGGTGCTCGAGGAACCGTTGCTCCTCGCTCTTGACGACTACCACGTGATCGCTTCCCGGGAGGTCCACGAGCTGGTCGTCCGGATGGTGGAGGAGCTGCCCGAAATCGTGTGCGTCGTGGCTCTCGGGCGGATTGACCCGCCATGGCCCCTCGGCAGATGGCGCGGCAAGGGATGGCTGACCGAGCTTCGGGGGCGCGACCTCCGCTTCACCCCGGACGAGATCCGCGCCTATTTCAAAGGGCGGGACGGACCGTCGCTCGACGATGCCGAGATCGATGGACTCGGTGCTCGGACCGAGGGCTGGGCAGTGGGTCTGCAGCTGGCGCGAATCTCCGTCGCACAGGCGTCGAACCCGCACGAGCGGGCGCGCCGTTTTTCGGGTGACGACCAACTGGTGGTCGACTACCTGGTGTCCGAGGTCCTGGCGTTGCAGCCGCCCGAGGTTCTGCAACTGCTTGCGGTCACCGCTCCGCTCGAGCGATTCTGCGCTCCGCTGTGCGCGCACCTCCTCGCGGAGCGCTCGCCGGTGTATGACGCAGGGGAGCTGCTCGCCCGGCTCGAACGGCACCAACTCTTCCTGTTTCCGCTCGACCCCGAGCACCGCTGGTTCCGCTTCCACCACCTGTTCCGGCAGCTGTTGCTGCAGCGGCTGCCGGAGCTCGAATCTTCGGAACAGCGCGCCCACATCACCGCAAGGGCCGCGGAGTGGTTTGCCGGGGAGGGTCTGGTGGAGGAGGCAATCCAGCTTTGGGTCGAGGCCGGCGAGGTGGACCGGGCGGCCGATCTGTTGGGTTGCCACCTCCGTCAGGTTATCGACGAGGATCTCTCGAGGCGGCTCCTCAAGCGCTGGCTCGAGCTCTTCCCGCCCGGCGCGATACGCGACCGACTTCCACTCCTGGTTGCGGACCTTTACCTCCGGGTGGTTCGCTGGGACTTCGAGGGAATCGCCGAACTGCTGGAGCGTGCAGAGAAAGTCCGGAAAAATGGGATTCCCCAGGATCGACAGGCGGGCCCGGACTTGTTTTCGGCCGACCTTGATGCAGTGTCCGCATTTGCATGCTTTTGGCAGGGCGATCCGTCCGCGGCGCTGCGACACGCCGAGCGCGCTTTCGAGACCATCGGCGATAGCGGCGGGGGCATGGCGCAGAGTCTGGCGGCCCTCTATCGCATCGGTGCTATGGCACGGCTCGGGCGCCACGACGAGGCCTTTCGCATCGTTGACGCCGAGACGCGACGTGAGCTGAACCGCAGCTCGGGTCGGCTCGGGGTGCTGTTTTTTCTTCGCGCCATTCTGCAGCTCTACGAAAACGACCTCGACGATGTGGCGGCGACGGTCCGGCGATGGCTCGCAGCCGAGGAGTCGACACCACCATATTGGGCTGCCCACGCTCCGTATCTGCTCGGTGTCGTGGCCCTCGAGCAGGACCGGCCGGAAGAGGCGGAAAAGTACTTCCAGGAAGTCGGAGCGTTTCGCTACCTGACGAATAGCCGTACCTTTACCGACAGTCTGATCGGTCTGGCGCTGGTGGCCGAGAGGCGGTCGGACAGGGAGGCGATGGCATCCCGGGTTGCAGACGCCCGGCGCTTCGCACTCGATGCCAACGACCCGGCATCGCTCGAGGTCGTGGAGTCCCTCGAGTCGCGGCTTGCGCGGTTCGAGGGTTCGCCGCCGCCGGCTCCCACGGCCGCGACGAATGGTCTCGATCCGATGTCGTTCTGGCTGGAGGTGCCGAGTATCACCCGCGCCGAGAACATGCTGCTGCATCCGGATCCCGAAGCCCACCGCCAGGCCCTCGCTTTCATTGACGAGCTGCTGGCTCGGGCGAAGATGATCCACAATCACCGGCAGGAGATCCGCCTGCTGGTGCTCCGAAGCGATGCCCTTGAAGCTGTGGGAAGAACCGATGAAGCCCGCGAGGCACTCGATTTCGCTGTGCAACGGGCCATGCCCCACCGGATCGTGCGCCCCTTCCTCGGTGGTGGCCCTCGGCGGACGGCACTCCTCGAGTCGCTTGCGGCGCGATCACGACGGAGCGGATTCCTCAAGCAGCTGCTCCGTGCGGTCGCGACGCGACCTCTGTACGGCGATGAATCGGACCCCGGCGACCGCCGCCGCTGCGGGCACTGAGATCGGCCCCCCCCTCACCCGACGCGAGCTCGAGACCCTCGAGCTCCTGGCGAGGCGGCTGACCAATAAGGAAATCGCGGCCCGCCTCTCGGTGACCTCCGCCGCCGTCAAGAAGCGGCTCGAGAGCGTCTACGCCAAGCTCGACGTCAACACCCGGCGCGAGGCGGTGGCCGCAGCCGTCGCCCGGGGGTTCATCCGCACGCCGTCTCTCCGAGCACGAGCTGATTTTTAGCCATAATTAGCCGTTTTGGCCATTGCGCGGGAGTGCCGGCGACAAGTAGATTCCACTCATCGCAAACCGGATCGGACTGAAAACAAGGAGCGACTGAGTCGCAATGCCAAATATTTTGAACGAAACTGAAGCTGAACGCGTCGATCTTCCGTCGATGCACGATCCGGGGATCTATCGACTCCTGGTTGTCGGACGCCTCGGTCCCGAGTGGAAGGATCGGTTCGAAGGGATCAACCTCATCGAGCGAACGAGCTCGGATCCGCGTGGAATCACCGAACTGACCGTGCCGACCGCCGATCAGGCCGCTCTTCTCGGCGTTCTCGAGCAGCTCTCCGAAATGCAGTGCGCGCTGCTCCAAGTCGAGCTCGTGAATGAGGACCCTCAACTCGACAACCAACCCACCGAACTCGAACCATTCCAGGCGAAAAGCGAGGAGTCACGATGACAAGACGAACAGACTTCGGTGCTCGGTTGACGGCGGCACTCCTGATGGCGGCCGTGTGCGCCGCCCAATCGGCGGCCGCGCAGGAAGCTTCGGAGCGCTCGGCGGCTGAGGTCGCCGCCCTGCTCGCCCATCCCAACTCCGTGCTCGGCACACTGAACTTCAACCTCGACTTCACGACCTACGACGGTACGCTGCCAGGTGCCGGCGATCAGGATGGCTTCACCCTCGGCTTCCAGCCCGTCTTGCCCTATCCTCTGAAGAGCGGCGTCAACTTGTTCGTCCGCCCGCTCATCCCGATCGTGTTCCAGCAGCCAGTGCCGACGGCGGATGGCTTCGAGGACGTCGGGACCGATCTCGGCGACATCTCCTTTGACGCGGCGGTCGGAAAGACCTACGCAAGCGGGATGGTCCTCGTTGGCGGCGTCGTCGGTACGACGCCCACTGCCACGAACGACGCCCTGGGTCTGGACCAGTGGCTGCTGGGGCCCGAGGCGCTGGTCGCCGTGGTGAAGAAGTGGGGTGCGCTCGGCCTTCTGGTCAGCCATCAATGGGACATCGCAGGCGAAGACAGTTTCGATACCAGTATCACCGGCGGCCAGTACTTCTTCGTGTTCCACCTCGGCGAGGGCTGGCAGTTCAACTCGTCGCCGACGTACTCATACAACCACGAAGCCGAGAGCGGTCAGCGCTGGACCATCCCTCTGGCCGCCGGCGTCAGCAAGACCACGATCCTCGGCGGCACGCCCTGGAAGTTCGGGGTCCAGTATTGGTACTACGTGAAGTCCCCGGACGCCTTCGGCCGGGACCGTCAGATCCGCCTCACGATCACCCCGGTCATCCCCCTCCCGTGGGGCAAGTGATGTGGCCAGGACTCAACCTTAGCAAGCTGTCCGAATTCCGGGGTCCACCTCTCTGGAATTCAGTGCGCACTGCTCAGTGTTGGATCCTGATTGAAGATCATAGGCTCGACAACCAACCCCAGACACGACGAAACAAAGGAAATTGACCATGAAACAGAAATTGAAGTTCTCAACGATCATCGCCGCGGCAGCGCTCATCTTCGGGCTCATGACGGGCGCGCATGTCGCCGTGGCCCAGGACTACGACCTCGTCATCCTCAACGGGCGGGTCATCGACCCTGAAACGATGTATGACGACATTTCCAATGTCGGCATCAAGGACGGTCGCATTGTCGCGATCAGCAAAGACCCACTTGTGGGTGCTGAGACGGTGAATGCCGCTGGCCATATCGTCGCACCCGGCTTCATCGACACGCATTTCCACTTTCAAATGCCGATCGGCTATTCCCTCGGGTTGCGCGACGGCCTGACCAGCAGCATGGATTTCGAGATGGGCTGTGCGGGATCCTATATGGCCGACTGGTACGAAGCGCGTGCCGGTGTGACCCAGGCCAACTACGGCTGTGCAGTGAGCCACGAGTTTGCCCGCGCGATGATCATCGATGGGTCGGACGGCGCCGATTACCTGTCACAGGGCCCCATCGCCGCTTACACAACGCGGGCGAAAACGGGCTGGAGCGCGACGCGCCCAACCCTGGAACAGGGCAACGCGATTCTCGAGGAGATTGACAAAGGCCTGCAGGCTGGCGCCCCCGGCGTCGGCAGCACCGTGGGCTACATGAGAGAGGGCGTCTCTTCACGCGAGATGTACGAAGTGCAGAAAGTCGGTGCACGCTATGGCCGCCCGACCGGTGCACATACACGCTATACGCTCGGCACCGACACGACGGAGAACAACGGCGCGCAGGAACTCATCGCCAACGCCGTGTCGCTTGGCGCCCCGGCGATCGTCCTGCACTTCAACAATGACGGCTGGCGGCTTGCGCACGAAATGATTATTGAGCTTCAGGAACAGGGCCACAACATCTGGGGTGAAATCTATCCCTACGCTGCGGGTTCCACCACGATCAATGCTTCGTTCCTGGCGCCTGAGAGCTGGATCGACGTATTCGGCAGACGCTATGAAGATACCATGCTGGATCCGGTCACGGGTGAGTACTATACCCTGGAGACCTACAAGGCCACCGTCGCATCCGAACCGACCAGGCCGATCGTCATATTCAAGCAGCCCGA
>CAWGLE010000001.1:0-382376 GCA_963823345.1 Candidatus Sulfomarinibacteraceae bacterium | reverse complement strand
GTTCTGGACCAGCGCCTTCCTGCTCTTGATGGTCGGGGGCGCATTCCTCTTCTACCGGCTCGCGCGCCGCTCCGAATCCGATTTCTTCCTGGCGGGGCGGGGTCTACCCTGGTGGTTGCCGGCCTCCTCGGTGTTCAGCACCCACACCGCCACCGACACCCCCATGTGGGTGACCGGTGTGGTCTACGCCCACGGCCTGCGCGGGCTCTGGTACACGTTCTTCATGGCCTGGACGGCAATCGGTTCCTTCGTCTCAGCGCGCATCTTCAGACGATCGCTGGCCTACACCCAGGCCGAGTGGCAGGTTCTGCGGTTCGGCGGTCTGGGTGCCGAGCTCCTCCGCGGATGGCTCGCCGGGTGGCAGGTGTTCATGAACATGTTCATCCTCGGCTGGGTGGGCATCGCCATGGGCAAGGTCTGCGAGCTGGCGTTCGGGTGGCCGTTATGGGTCGGCCTGGTCGTGCCGACGGTGATCACGGCGGCGTACACGCTGGCGGCGGGGTACTGGGGCGTGGTGATGGGAGATTTCCTGCAGGGGATCGTCGCAGTCTTCGCAATCGTGGTGGTGTCGGCGGTCGGGATCGCCGCGGTGGGCGGACCGGGGGAGATCACGGCCCGGGTGATCGAGCTCGGCGATGCGTGGCGCCTGGACCCTCTCGCCTTCACCGGCTGGTTCGGCGGCGACTTCCCGGCGTTGTGGTGGCTCACGATGCTGGTCATTTCGGTCATCGGCGGTTTCGGCATGGGCACCAGCATCGACTGGTACGTCGAGGCGCAGCGCATCCAGTCGGCGAAGACCGTGCGTGACGCCACCTACGGTTTGTGGGCCGGAGGCATCGTCACGCTGCTGCGGAACGCCGTCTGGGCGGTCGGCATCCTCGCATTCTTCGTCCTCGCCCCCAACATCAGCTCGGCCGCAGAATACGAGCTGGGCTGGTTCCGGCTCGGTTTCGAGCTCCTTCCGGTCGGGCTCGCAGGGGTCTTTTTCGGGGCCCTGCTCGCCATCCACCTGTCCACCATCTCGAGCCACCTCAACCTCGGCGCCCTGTACTTCACGCGCGACCTCTACCAGCGCTACATCAACCCGCAGGCCGGGGAACGGCGGCTGGTGTGGGTGGGGCGTGCGGCCACCGTCGTCCTGCTGATGGGATCGTTCTTCTACGGATTGATGATGGAGGAGATCACGCAATGGTTGATCTTCGCCCTCTGGCTGATGATGGCTGGAATCTGGCTGCCCAACATTCTCCAGGTCGTGTGGTGGAGGTTCAACGCGTGGGGGTACCTCAGCTCGTGGATCGCCAACCTCGGCATCTCCTGGCTGGTGGTGTGGGTCCTGCCCGCCTTCGGGATCCTGCCGAAGCTCCCGGACTATCTCCAGTTCTGGATGCTGATGGTGCTCGGCGCCGCGATCTTCCTCCCTGCGACGCTGCTCACCAAGCCCGAGAAAATGGACCAGCTCATTCGTTTCTATATGATGACCCGTCCGTTGGGATGGTGGGGGCCGGTCCACCGCGAAGCGGTGCACCGGGGTCTGATCGATGCGAGCATCCCCGAGGCCCCGGCACGGGAAAAACGCCCTCTCATCCGCCGCACCTGGACCGCGGAGCAGTCCGTTGAATGGACGATCGAGGACTGGATCGTCATCGTGCTGTCGCCCTTGGTTTTTGTCTGCACCCTGTTCGGGCTCACCAAGCTGCTGCTCCTTCAGATCTCCGGTCTGTGGATGAGTCTCGCGGCTGTCGCCGGAGCGGCCGCGATCTATTGGGTGATCGACCCCAAGCTGCGCGCGGTGTCGCGGGAGTTCGAGGCGACTCAGGCGAAGTATCTCGAGGAGCTGGAGCGGAGCGTGCGTTGGAACGACGCCTCGTCCGCGGTGGAGGGATGATGGAGCGCGGACTGGTGACCCTGATCGGGATGAGCATCGCCTACGTGGCCTCCCTGCTGGGCATGGGAATCGCCTGGTGGGCTTGGAAGAAACGTCACCGCAACTCCGAGGAGGACGAGTCGTGACGACCCGAATCAGTGCCCTCACCGTGGCCGGAGCACTGCCCGCCGCAGTTCTCTGGGCGTCGCCGGAACCGCTCCCCGTCGGGCCGCCGATAGGGGGCGTCCTGTGGAGCGTCGTGGTGCCGGCTATCCTGCTCGCGGTCGCCGGCGGAGCGACCGCACTGCTGTACCGTCACTTCGCCGGACGCGTCCGGTAGTGCCACGTGAGCCTCTTGCAAAATGCGAAAAATACCGCTGAAATCGGACGTCTCGTGCCTGATCGAGGCAGGGCGGCACATGTGCCGCCCCTCCCCACAAACGACATTCCCCTGTAGAGGCGGGGCATGCCCCGCCTTTGATAATCAATATTGCATGAGGCTCACCTGTCAGCAGCGCTGATCATCAGGGAAACGTCGGGGTGACTCTCCGTAACCCGTGGCACCCATGCGGCTCGAGTACCTGGAGTAGCGCCTCGATGTCGTTGCCGACCTTTGACTCTTGGATGACCTTCAGCTCCTCATCCAAGATCGCAAGCCAGCAGTCCCTTGAGTGAAGATCGATACCGCAGTACAGTGCCATTGGCTCCTCCTTCTCCCACTGCTATCCACAGCGGGTTGTTTTCCCAACGACGAGCCTAAACGCTCATCGAAGGGGGAGCCTTCTAGAGGATTCTCACCCTTCGGCACCTTCGAGAATCAGAAGTCATCCGTTTCGGCGGCATTGTGTCGCGCCCGTTCGACGAGTTCGATGAACGCCGGATCAGCGCTCAGAGACTCGAAATCACTGTCCTCGGCCAGGGATGCCGCCTGGGAGTACCCGAGATCGATCGCTTCCTCCAGATGATGCAGCGCCGCGAAGCGATCACCGCGCAGTGCGGCGACGCCGGCCACGGCGCAGAGCGAATCGAGCGCTTGCGGGTTGTCAGCGCCCAGTGTTCGCCGCCGCACCTCGAGTGTTTGTCGATGGAGGCGCTGGGCGTCGTCGAGACGGCCCTCCGCGGTAAGAACGATTGCGAGGTTGTATTGCGAAGAGAGTGTCTCGGGGTGATCCTCACCGAGCACTCGAGTTTTTGTTTCGAGGGCCTGTTGGTGCAGCTCACGGGCTCTGTCGAGGCGGCCCTGCCGCTGGTAGATGATCGCGAGATTGTTGGTGGAACCGAGGGTGGTCGGATGAGCCGGCCCGAGGGTCTCGATCTGGATGTCGAGAACATCCTGGAACATGGCCGCGGCGTCGTCGAGACGGCTTTGGTAATAGGAGAGAATCGCCAGGTTGGTCATGGACTTCAGCGTGTCGGGGTCAGAAGGCCCGAGAATGCGGCTTCGAACTTCCAACACCTCGCTGTGGAGCGCCTGCGCCTCTGCGTACCGCTGCTGATCGGTGAGAACCACGGCGAGGCTGTTCATTGTGGTCGCAGTGTCACGGTGCTCTTTACTGAGCACGAGGCGTTGCCGTTGCAGGATGTCCCTCAACAACTCCTCGGCCTCGGCGTACCGCCCAACCTCGATCAACACCCAGCTCAATCGAAGCGCAGACGTGAAAACGTCCGGGTGATCCTCGCCGAGGATCGAGCGCTGGCGAAGGAGTACTGACTCGAGCAGTTCTTCGGCATCCTCATAGTCTCCTTGACGGTAGCGCAACAGCCCGAGCAACGATCTCGATTGAAGGGTCTCCGGAGCATCGGCGCCAAATGCCGCGCCGCGGATCGTCGCTGCGCTCTGCGCGTGTTCCAGTGAAGGATCGTAGAGGCCGAAGCGCTCGTAGGTTTCCGCCAGGGTGTGTTCGAGGCGCCCAGCGACACCCGGTTCGTCGGCGAACCGCTCGGCTATAGCCGTTCCAGCCCGCGAAAGAATCGCGTCGTCCACGAGCCTGCGACCGGCATCGGTTCCGCTGACGTCCCGCGTGAGACTGCGAAAATCGTCGATCGCACCCGCGGGCATCAGGCCACGCGCAGTCGCGGCCTCCGCCACCCGTTGCTCGAGATCGCTCAGCAGCAGCAGCCCAACCTGCTGGGCATCGACCGACGCCAGCATGTCAGCGAGGAACTGAGAAACCTTGGCCGATGTTGCGGCCTCCCGACGGGCATGGGCCTCCGCGCTCTTTGCCCGCAGCAGGCCGACGGTGATACCGACAATGCCGACAAGGATCGCGGCCAGAACAAAAACCGAAGCCGCCACGCCGGCACGGTGGCGTCGGACGAACTTCTTCGCGCGGTAGGATGCCGAGGGGCGCCGAGCGAGAATTGGTCGCTCGCCGAGATACCGATCGATATCGTCGGCAAGTTCCGACACGCTCCCGTAGCGTTGATCGGGCTCCTTCGCCAGCGCCTTACCGACGATCGTCTCGATGTCCCTGTCGAGAGTCACACCGGACCTCGATGGGTCGTTGAGCGGCAACGGCGGTGCTTCGCAGATGACTCTCACAGCGTCAACCAGGGACGAGCTGTCGAGGTCGTACGGCCGCCGACCGGTGACCATTTCATAAAGGATCACGCCGAGGGCATACACGTCCGTCCGAACATCCACCGCGTCGATATCACCGCGCGTCTGTTCCGGGCTCATATACGGCAGGGTGCCGCGGATCACTCCCACCTCGCTCATCATAGTCGCGGCTTCCATGTCCGGATCGGCAATTCGAGCGAGGCCGAAATCGAGAATCTTGACATCCGGTGCCGTCGTGGCGCCGACTGAGAGGTCGCGTTCAACATCCTCAGTCACCATCACATTCGCCGGCTTGAGGTCGCGGTGGATGACACCTCGTTGGTGTGCGTAGTGGACCGGCTCGCAGAGGCAATGGAACAGGCGCAGGCGGGTGCGCAACTCACTGGCGGTCACCGACGCCGATCGGCTATCGAGCCAGCTGCCCAGTGTCCGGCCCCGCACCGCTTCCATGGCGAAGAAGTCATGACCATCAACGGTATGTCCAGATTCGTAGATGGCGGCGATCTTTGGATGCCGAAGGCGCGCGAGAGCCTGCGCCTCGTGATGGAACATGCGCGCGTGCATTTCATCGACCGTGTGCCCGCGGCGCATCACCTTGAGCGCCACCCGCCGCTGCGGCGAGCTTTGCTCGGCCTCGTAGACAATTCCCATCCCACCCTCACCGAGCACGCCGAGGATGCGGTAGCCGCCGATCGACTCGACTGCTTCTACCGGCAGTAGCGGTGGTGCCTGAAGGGCGTCGCTGACGGATACAGTGCGTTCGCTCTCTGCATCGACGTCCTTGCAGGATCCCTCGTCCCCACCTCCGGGAGAGGGTTCGGGCATCTGTTCGAGTTCATCTGACTGCCGTCGGTCGTTCACTCGGGCCTCCTTGAATCTGCACCGCGCCACGCACCCTTCAACACCGTCGTGGTGTCAATAATTCGCGACAGTGGCTCATGACCGCTGATGGGTGGCGCCCTTGATGCGCACGCATCAACACAAATGAAGCATTTGGATCATTGTTTTTCACATTTCTCATCGTCATCCTTGGACTATGCGATCTCGGATGATCGAACCTCAGAGATGTTCCACAGTTTTGGAAGGAGGAGATCATGTCAACACTGTTCACGAGGACTGTGCTGGCCGTGTGCGTGGCCGTCCTGTTTTGCCTTGCCCCGGCGGTCGCGACCGCTCAAGGTCCCGGACCGGGCCAGGCAACGACGAACCTGACCACCTTCGTGACCGATGACTTCTCGGGCTCCGGCATCTGCGCCTCGTGCCACAGTGGGCTCAGGGATGAAAGAAATAACGACGTCTCGAACGATGCGCACTGGCGATCCACGATGATGGCCAACGCCGCCAAGGATCCCCTGTGGCAGGCCAAGATCAGCTCGGAGGTGGATCGGGCCTCGCACCTGAAGCAGGCTATCGAGGAAAAGTGCAGCCGGTGCCACATGGGCATGGCTCGCTACCAGCAGTTGGCCGACGGCGATACGAAAGACGACATCTATGTTCTCGACACGGGATTTCTGGATCCGACCCACCTCCTGCATGAGGCCGCCATGGACGGGGTGTCGTGCACGCTCTGCCACCAGGTCCAACCGGACAATCTGGGCACTGAGGCCACCTACACCGGCCAATATGTCATCGACACCTCGACCTCGCCGCCGGACCGGCCGATCTTCGGGCCCTATCAGAACCCGTTCGGGAACCCGATGCGGCAGAGCTCCGGGTTCGATCCCAGGTTCGGGGCCCAGATCGAAGACCCGGCGCACTGCGGCAGCTGCCACACGCTGTACACGCCGACTCTCGACGCCGGCGGTGTACCTGTCGGCGAATTTCCCGAGCAGACCACCTACCTGGAGTGGGAGCACAGCAGTGTCGCCAGGACGTGCCAGGACTGCCACCTGCCGACGGCCGTGGGAGGCGTCGTGATCAGCAACCGCCCGCCTCGGCTCGCGCCCCGATATCCGTTCTACCAGCACCACTTCGTCGGCGGCAACAGCTACATGGTTGGACTGCTCAGGGACAACGCCGGTGATCTCGGCGTGACCGCGGACCCCGGGCACCTCGACGACACCATCTTTCGCACCCAGGCCCTGCTCGCGGGCGAAACGGCCGCGCTCATGGTCACTCCGGAACGCACCGGGGATCTGCTCACGGTGACGGTGGAGGTCGTCAACCTCGCCGGCCACAAGCTGCCGAGCGGGCTCCCGTCGCGGCGCGCCTGGCTGCACCTGCTGGTCACAGGATCGGGCGGCGCCTTCGTCTTCGAGTCCGGGAAGCCGTTGGGAGACGGCAGGATCGAGGGCAACGACGCCGATCAGGACCTCGCCACCTGGGAGCCGCACTACAACCTCATCACTTCGGAGGACCAGGTCCAGATCTACGAGCCGATCATGGTGAACACCGACGGAGAGGTGACCTACACCCTGCTGAGGGCGGATTCGTACGCCAAGGACAACCGGTTGCTGCCGGCCGGGTTTAACAAACACAACGCCCATGAAGATTTTGGTGTCTACGGGGATGCTTTAGGTGATACTGACTTTGTCGGAGGCTCGGATCGGATCGTCTACGAGATCGACATCAGCATGGTGACCGGGGAATTGCAGGTCACGACGGAGCTGCTGTTTCAGACCCTGTCGTACCCGTTCGTCACCGATCTGGATGTGACCGAGACCGAACTGGTCGACCTGTTCATGGGAATGTACGACCCGGCGGCCAACAAGGAGGAGATGCTCGCTCAGGACCAGAAGACGGTGCCCTGACCGAGCCCGGCGGCTGCTGAGCGGGCACGGCCGGAAGGGCGCGGCTCGTGCTCGCCGGCACGCGGCGTGCGGGCTGGCACCACGTCTTTCCGAGTCGATTCTGTGGTGCAGCCTTTTCGCCTCCACATGATGTTGAACAGTGTCGGAGTTCGGATCTCGTCCCAGGCCAGCTTCACTGAATCTGAGAGCCGTTGAAAAACCCGAGACGCTCGGCGAGCCGGACGGCCTCGATCCTGTTGTGCGCGTCGAGCTTTCGCAGGCAGCTCTGGACGTGGTTGCGAACCGTGGTCGCGCTGATTCCGAGCGCCGCCGCACAGTCGACGGTGGTGGTGCCGGTGCCGATCATTCGAAGCACCTCGACCTCGCGAGCGGTCAGCCGTTCGATCCGACGGGTGGACCGACACCGCGGAAGTAAATGATGCTCGAGACCGAGCCGTCCGTCGGGTTCACCGAATATCGGCTCGAGAAGATGGACCAGCGACGGGCCGCGGTCCGGTCCTCCCTCGACGACGACGATCGAAATGTTGAACGGCAGGCACCCACCGCCCCTATCGGCTAACACGAGCCGGAAGGAGAAGATCGAGATCCCGCGTCGCGCCATCCGCCGGATCGGACAATCCCGGCCGCAGTACACGTTGCCGAACTGGTCACGGCCGGAGACGACCTCATGACAGGACTTTCCCAGAACCTCGTCGGCGTTAACCTGCAGGAGCCGCTCGGCCGCTCCATTCCATCCGATGAGGGTTCCATCCGGGCCGCTTGTAAAAGCGGGCATTTCAGAGTCGGCGGCCAACCGGGCGGCGGTATTCGGCATCTCGGGTGTCTCCCAGGTCACGATGTTTCGGTCGTGGGCAGTGACCGGAAAAACTGGGAGCAACCGGCATGCCAGATCTGACCAAGTGAGAGAAAACGACGCGATGCGCGAGGTTATTTCGATTGGAAAACAGACTGTGTCCTCGCCAGTTTTCCTGGTGGTGCGGTCCTGGCTCCGCCGCACCCGCCGGATCGCGAGGTGTGCCGTGGCACACGTGTGTGTGGCACACCTTGGTTCATGCCACAGCCCGGGTTGACGATTGCCAGGTTCACCTTTGTTGATTCATCAGAATCAATGCCTGCCTGGCGATACCAGGGGACACGAATTTCACAACGTGAGATGGGGTGGACATCGGCGGGAAAATCAGGTCATCGGTGGTCCTTCCTCGTGGCAGACGGCACCAAAGGGACAGACCCTCACTCAACTACCATCGTGTTCACTGCCGACCAAAGCGACGGATTCGATTTCCCTGCATCGACCATCTCGAACAATGTGATTCTCGTTTCTCCCGCAACCGAAACGTGGGTCTCCTTAGCTGCGCCTTTCGGACCCACCGTTGCGTCGGAGCAACCCGGTTCGGGGTCCCAGCCGAACTCAGGATCGAGCCCTCGGCTGGCAGGTTTCTTGCTGTAGCGGTGGTCACACGCAACGCTCGGAGGTCGAAGAGAAGATCTTGAATCAAACGTTTTTGAGAGACCGCCGGTGAACCGAGGTTTCAAGAAACCTCGGCGCCCTGCATTCAACCTCGAAGTGGCGAAAAGCAACGGGTGGAGAGTCGGTCCGACCCGGTCCGACATGGATGGCCCAAACATCGAAACTCGAACCTGAGGAGGAGGTACGAACAATGCATGTGACACACAACACGAGCATGCGGTCGCCGACCGGCGGCGGTCCAATGGTCCTGGCGGTGCTCATCGGTCTCGCCTCGCTGATGGCCGCCGGATCGGTCGATGCGGTCAAGGCCTATCCCTATCTGTTCACCATCTCCCAACCGGACGGCACGCCCATCTCGGTGCGGATGATCGGCGACGAGCGGATCGTCTTCCACGAGACCGAAGCAGGCTACACGGTCATGCGCCAGCCGAGTGGATGGTGGCATTACGCCGACCCGGTTTCGAACGGCGCCGATGCGCTCGTGCCGTCGCCTCTGCGGGCCGGGGTCGATGCGGTCCCTGTCGGCTGGCCGCGTCACGTGCGGCCTAATATCGACCCGAACGCGCTCTCGATCCCATTCGATATCGAGCTCGACGGCTCGATTCGGCAGCTGTTTATAGACCGGGGGTTCGGCACCTCGTCTGCCGGAGGCGCTTCACCGGGAAACGTGGTCACCTCCGACGCCGGCAGCCCGCCTGCTCTGGGGGTCCCGGTCCTGGTCATCCTGGTCGAGTTCGCGGACTGGAAGCACACGTCCGGTCCGGGAACGCCGCTGCCTTCGGAGCCCGATTACCAGCCCATACCCGGCGAACCCAACTCGGCCCGGACCTGGTACGACCTCTTCAATGACGTGACCGTGCCCGGTGGCCTCAATCACTACTTCAACGAGGTCAGCTACGGCCAGTTCCAGTGGCAGGTGGAGGTTGCCGAGAACGGACGGGGCAGGGGCAGGAGGTCCAACGACGGCTGGTACACCAACCCCGAAACGATGGACTACTGGGGGGCGGACAAGCTCCAGGGCAGCTACTGCAACACCGACTTCCTCGAGGACCGGATCTGGAACCTTCCGAGGTGGGCGATCCAGGCCGCCGATGCCGACGTCGACTACTCGCGCTACGACAGCGACGGTAACGGCGAAATCAGCGATGCCGAGCTGATGATCTTCGTCATCCACGCCCGCCCCGGCCAGGAGTACTACGGAGAGGACTGCTGGGGCGGCGATCCCCAGCACCACATCTGGTCGCACCAGTGGGTGCTGCACCGCCGCGTCAACACCGACGACGGCGTTTCCTTCCCGGGGGCGCACAGCTACTCCATCAACCCCGAGTTCGAGCCCGGAGTCGACACGCGGACGGACCCCTGGACCGTGGTCGACAAGTGGTTCGGCGTCGGCGTCTACGCCCACGAGGCCTTCCACACCCTGGGGGCCCCGGACCTCTACGACTACGGCTACGACGCGAACGTCGCCGGCGAGTGGGACCTGATGGACGGCGGCAGCTTCAACGGCGCCAAGGCCGGCACCCACCCGTCGCACGTCGGCTCGCCGATCAAATTCGACATCGAACTTCGCGGCAGCGAGTCGAGTTACGGCTGGATCTTCGCGGACGAAATCACCGATCTGGTGGACGGCTCGGTTCACGTCGAGGGGGCGAATCGAATCGACGTTCTGAGCGGCGGATCTCACAGCAACGTGATGCACCGCATGATCGCTCCGAACGACGGCGGCGAATGGTTGGTGCTCGAGAATCGGGCACCGGTCGGCTACTACGAGCCCTTTCTTCCCGAGTTCGGACTCATCGTCTGGCACCGCGACCTCGACGGCACCCGCGACAACTGGCCGTACCGGGCGGCGGTGGAACGAGCCGGCTGGGCAAACACGGCTGACGGGCTCAACACCAGTACGGCATCGGCGGCGATGTCGCTCGACGACGACCAGACCGAAATCACCGCGGACTCGGACCCCAGCACGGCGCTCAACGACGACTCGCCATCCGGGTTGTTGGACACCCGTTGTGTCGGCGCCGAGACGGCCAGGCTGTCGTACACCTACGGAGAATTCACGGGAACACAGCTGGACTACGCCGGCAGCGCGGTCGCCGACCCGCTCGGCGACGCCGACGGTTTCATCGACAACGGCGAGACGGTGTCGCTCACGGTTGCGGTCGCCAACTCACTGTGCGCGACCGAGCAGGCGGAAGAGGTAACGCTGAGCGTTGGCGTCTCGAGCGAAAGCGACATTCCGGCATCTGCCGTGACCATCGAGCCCGCAGAGGTTGACCTCGGAAGCATCGACGTCGGCTCGGAGGTCAGCCGCGTGTTCACCGTCACCCTGGCCTGCGACCCGGACGGCTACCACGACCGGACCATCACCTTCACGTACACGCTCACCGGATTCAACGTTGCCGAACTCACCGGCAGCTTCAGCAAGGAAACCGACAAGGACTACCTGTTCGCCGACGACATGGAAGACCCCCCCACCGTCAACGGTTGGGAGGGCACCACGGGTCGCGAGGTCAGCACCTGCACCTCGGCCGAGGGGCACGGCATCTGGCAGCGTTCGGAACGACTGGCGCACAGCGGAAGCTCCAGCTTTCGCACCCCTGTAACGGACGACAACGTGACCTATGTGGACCCCGAGGAGTCGCTCGTGAGCCCGGACCTGGTCGTGCCGCCCGGAGTCGCTCTCAAGGAGCTCAGCTTCTGGCACGCAGCCGACATCCCGTGCCCGGGGAGCACCCGCGGCCGGCTGTGGCTCTCGACGGACGGCGGAACGACGTGGTCGCGGGTCGAGTCGTTCTACAAAGACGGCGGCGACCTGAGCTGGGAGCGAACCCGCGTCAACCTCGGCGCATTCGCCGGCGCTTCCGACTTCAAATTCAAGTTCGTGATGTACACCTACGAGTGTTGGGCCGGTTGCGTCGCCACCGAAGGCTGGTACATCGACGACGTGGAGGTTGTCATCGACGAAAAGGACAGCTGCGAAGAATAGGAGGGTGCTCACGGGTGGGTGGCACCTATCGCACCTATCCTCAGTGAGTATCCGGAACGTCATGCCCGTGCAATGTCCCTATGGACAGAAAATGGACAGTCTTCAAAGACGAAGAGACTGTCCACTCGGACAGCGGGTGGCTCTGAGACGCTCCCCGATAATCAGGTCCGGCTTGTGGCAAGCAGGCTCATTGCATTTCGATGCCGCCAGCCTATGATGGGACCTGAGATCAGTCGAATGAGCACCCTCGGGGCGGGTCAAAGGGGGATTGGCCCGGTGATATGGTCCTATTCGTACAGGCCCGAGATCTGGCCGGCCCTGGTGACCCTCGCCCTGGTGGTCTATCTGGGCCAGTACAGCTGGCGCCGACGCCACATCGCAGGCGCCACGCCATTCGCAATCGGGCTGTGCCCTGGGTGGACTCTGGGTCCTGGGCGTGATCCTGGAGATCTCGGCGGTCTCCTTCCCCACCCAGGTCTTCTGGTACAAATTCCAGGCTGTCTGGCTGCTGCCGATGGCCGCCACAATCACCTGCTTCATCCTGCAGTTTGCCGGGCTCGACCGGTGGCTGAACCTCCGCACCTATGCCCTCCTGTTCCTGGTTCCGGTGCTGTACGTTGCTGGCGATCGCGACCAACACCTTCCATCACCTCGTGTGGACGGGATTCGAGACTGAGCGGGCACCTGGTGCCGTCTGCCCGGCCGGCTGTTCTGGTTCTTCAACGGCTACGTCTATCTGCTGGGGCTCGTCAATCTGGCGGTTCTGGTGTGGCTGGCCATTCGTTCACCCCGTCACCGATGGCCCGTGGCGATCATCGTATGCGGCCAGATCCTCGGCCGGGTCGGGTACACGCTCGACAAGATGGATACGGGCTGGCTCGGGCCGGGCGAGTCGGCGCTCTTCACCGTGGGCGTCGTCGCGTCCGCATATGCCATCGCATTCCTCGGCTTCCACGTCATCGACCCGGTCACGGCGGCCCGCTCATCGGTGCTCCAGCAGATGCGTGAAGGCATGTTCGTGCTCGATCTGCAGGGCCGGATCCTGGATGTGAATCCCATGGGGGCTGCGATCGTGGGGATCCCGGAAACCAGGCTCAGAAAGCGGCCGGCTTCCGAGGTCTTGCCTCTCGATTTCGGCGTGCCGGGAGGCTCGGATGACGCCGGGACCGTAGATCGGGAAATCACCCTGGGAAACCCGGAGCCGGCGCGGGTCTACGACGTGAATCAGACACTCTTGAGCGACCGGAACGGCGAGCTGATCGGCCGGCTGCTCCTGCTGCACGACGTCACCGAGCAGAGGCAGGCGCAGGCCCGGGTTCTCGACCAGCAGGAGGTCGTCGCCACGCTGCGGGAGCGGGAGCGTCTCGCCCGCGAGCTGCACGACGGCATCGGCCAGGTCCTCGGCTATGTCGGGATGCAGGCCGAGACCGCCCTGCAGTGGGTCCGCAAGGGCGACAGCGAGCGAGCGGGCTCGGCGCTGGGACGACTTGCAGACGTGGCTCGCGAGGCCCACGCCGACGTCCGCGAGTCGATCCTCAACCTCAAGGCCGACCCAGGCCAGGGGTGGTCGTTCCTGCAAACCCTCGCGAGGTACCTCGAAAAGTACCAGGCGAACTACGGCATTCGGACCGAGCTCTCGATCGCCGACAGGGTCGGAGACGGCACCTTCGAGCCTGCGGCCGGCGTCCAGCTGCTGCGTGTCGTTCAGGAAGCCCTGAGCAACTCGCGCAAGCACGGTGGTGCAACCACCGTCCGCGTCACGGTCGACCGGAATGGGAGCCGAGCCCGCATCACCATCGCAGACGATGGGCACGGATTCGAAAGCAGCCGGCTCGAGGGCGGGGACGGCGGCCATTTCGGGCTGCCGTTCATGCGGGAACGCATGCAGCAGATCGGCGGCTTCATGGCGATCGATTCGCAACCGGGAGCAGGTACGATGCTGACGCTCGACGTGCCGACCCGCGACCACGGGGGGGAGACCGGTGAAAGTCCTGCTCGTTGACGACAACCGCCTCATGCTGGAAGGCCTGCAGAACCTGCTCGAGGCCCACGACATCGAGGTCGCCGGCGCAGCCACCGACGGCCTGGAGGCCGTCGATCTCGCCTGTGAGCTCGGACCTGATGTGATCCTGATGGACATCCGCATGCCGGGCTGCAACGGCCTGGAAGCCACCCGCCTGATCAAGGCGAAGAGGCCCGACGCGCGGATCGTCATGTTGACCACCTCGGCCGACGACGAGGATCTCTTCGAGGCGATCAAGTCCGGCGCCTGCGGCTATCTGATGAAGAACATCGACACCGAGACCCTCGTGGAGGCGCTCGACCAGGCCCGGGAGGGCTTCCCTCCGTTCTCACCGGGTCTGGCTGAGAAGCTGTTTGACGAGTTCGCGCGCGTGAGCGGTCCGGTGGATCCGGATCCACCCCCAGGCTCCGCGACCACCGGTCCGACACCACCCGCCGCCGTCCTGAGCCCACGGCAGCTCCAGGTCCTCAGACTGGTTGCCGACGGGCTGTCGTACAAGGAGGTCGGGGCGCGGTTGTACCTGAGCCCGCGCACGGTCAAGTACCACATGGGCGAGATCATGGATCGCCTGCACCTGGAAAACCGCGCCCAGGTCCTGGCGCATGCCGGGCGGATGGGCTGGACGCGCGACACCCCGGACAGCGAGTAGATACGCCGGCCACACTGTCCGCAGGGACAGTCCCACCCGCCCCAAGACTGTCCTTTTTCTGTCCAAATGGACATTGTCGGGAGGGGCGCCCGGTCACTATCTTGCACTCCATGGAATCAGGGGCATGAACGTCGATGTCAGCCGCCGCGTTCTGCTGTACGGGGACTCCATCATCCTGGGATCCATCGAAGCCGGTCTTCGGCGGTCGGACCGGGTCGAGGTCACGGCGTGCGAGTCGCCCCCCGGGATCCGCTGCTGCTCGAATCGCTGCAGCCGGACATCATTCTCTTCGATTCCGAGGCCACGCAGGCCGAGGCGCTCTTGCCCTTCCTCGAAGCCCATCCCTCGATGCTGCTGATCGGCGTCAGCCCGGACGTCAACCTGGTCAAGGTCTGGTCCGGCCGCCAGCTGCGGGAGATGTCGATGGTGGAACTGACTGAAATCATCACAGGTGAGACGCGCGAGTCGGAGTGACGAAAGCAACAGGAACGAACCAACCCGGAGCGATCACAAGGAGGACAGGATGGTTTCCAAGATCTGGTTTCGGAGTGTGGTGATATGTGCTGTGGTCGCGCTGTGGGCGATGCCCG
The DNA here is from genome assembly GCA_963823345.1 of Candidatus Sulfomarinibacteraceae bacterium. GTDB lineage: Bacteria > Acidobacteriota > Thermoanaerobaculia > Thermoanaerobaculales > Sulfomarinibacteraceae > Sulfomarinibacter. The sequence continues at coordinate 367,483 of CAWGLE010000001.1, read as the reverse complement.
CGGTCGCGCAGAAGGGCGGGCAGAACCCCGGCTCGTGGGACAAGCTCATCGCCAATCTCGAACGGGACGACTTCGAACGTCACATCCGGAGACCCCACCGAGTTCGATCCCGTCGGCAGGTACTGCGACCGGCCAGTCTCTATCCCAACGCGCTCTACGCCAACTACGGAGCGCCGTACACGGCCGCGGCCTTGGGCCCCTCCCCGCGCTTTACGGCTGGCTTACCGCCCGACGTTCGGAACATCACACTGGAGCTGCCCCTCGTCCGGATCGCCCCCGACGAGGCCGTTGTTCTCGTCGGCTTGACCCCGCCTCCGGAGGCCTACTTCAGCTATCAGATCTATCTCGCCACCCGGTAGATTCAGCTTCCGGACAGGACGAACCTCAAATTGACACTGCTGCTGAACAGCCTCGGCGACACGGTCAACATGCAGACGATCAACACCATCGGTCCCGACCCGTTCGAGCGTCCCGTGGTGTTCATCTACACGGCCGACCGGGGAATCGACGCCCGGGTCCGGGCCGCCCTGCGCCGCGCCGGCTACCCCGCCTCCATCATCAACACCATCGTGATCCCGTCCGCGACCGTGAAGCTCGGTTTCGAGCCTGACAGCGACAGCTTTCTCATCGCCAACCGCAATGCCCTGTGGGACGACCCTCAGGCCGGTCATGACTACGTGGAGAACCCGACCTACCAGGTCTTGCGCGTGACGCCGGAGGAGAACGACACGTGCTCGATCCGTTCCCGACTGCGCCGCTGCGGGTCCGGGGCACGGGCCAGACCGAGATCGACCTGACGCCCACGCTCGCCCGCCTTCGCCAGAAGATCCTCGATCGTTATGAAAACCTCGGATACACGGCCGATGAGTACATCACCCAAACGGTCGCCGCCGAGGGCAACGACTTCACGCAGCGCAAGATCACGACCCTCGGCGACACCCGCGACGCCCTGTACCTCGGCACCGGGGACCTTCCGGAGTTCGGGCTCAACCAGGCGATGACGCTCAAGACGGGCGAGTTCCTGATCGCCTACGGGCTCAACCACATGGCCACCGGCAAGGCAACCTACGTCAACCTCAACGGCTACACCAGCGGGCCTTCGAAAATGGCCCTCGGCGGCGCGTACCCCGATGACCTGAAGGGCAGCGCCTATGAGTACCTGGATTTGAGCGACCCGGACGGCGAGCTGACCTACGCCTACAAGATCTCGCGTGACTGCAAGATCGACGAGGAAACCAACGAGGATTTCTGCCTTCCGCTCGCAGTACCTGTCGACCCTTGCACAGACAAAGATGGAAACGAGCTCGACATCCTCACCGACGACAGCCCACTCGGGGTCCTCTTCCGGATCTACCTGCAACCGTCCACCAGCATCGGCGCGGCATTCTCGGAGGTCGTCTACGACCAGGTCATCAAGTTCACACCCAACTGATAGCGCTGTGGGACCGCGATGGCCGGAGGTGCAGCTTCGGTTGCCGCAGTGAGTCGTCAAGAGATTCCGCACGTGGCGCCGTCGCATCGCACCGATGGTGCAAAGGTGAACGTGGCATCCATCCATCATCCATCAACCGCCGGCACCCGGGGAACCGTTCCCGGGGGCCGTTTTTCGCCGGGCGGACGGGCTGGGCGCTACCCCGGTCAGCGAGCAAAAACCAGCCACACTGTCCACAAGGACAGCCTCGTGTCGCCGCAAGACTGTCCTTTTTCTGTCCATCGGGACATTGTCGGGGAGCGGCCGAGCCATTAGCTTCCTCTTTCAGGAGTCGGCAGCTCAGGGGGGTGGGTGTGGCAGGCATCAGGCGCATTCTCCTGTACGGAAACTCGGTGATTCTGGGATCCATCGCCGCCGGCCTTCGGCATTACCCACTGCTCGACGTGACTTCCTGCGAGCCGTCCCCAGCGGACTTCCGGCTGCTCTCGAAGCTGAGGCCGGACGTCCTCCTGTTCGATTCGGAGGCCACTGACGCGGAGGAGGTGCTGCCTCTGCTCGAATCACATCCCGCGATGCTGCTGATCGGCGTCAGCCCGGACATCAACGTCGTGAAGGTCTGGTCCGGCCGCCAGCTCCGGGAAATGTCGCTGCAGGATCTGACCGAGGTCATCACACGCGAGAGGCGAATTTTGTCTGATCTGGGAACAGAACGATCGAATTAGTACGCACCCGAACGATCACAAGGAGGACACGATGAGTTTCAAGACCTGGTTTCGCTGTCTGGTGACGTGCGCTGTAGTTGCACTGTGCGCGATGCCTGCGCTCGCGCAGAGGGCCGGGCAGAATCCCGGCTCGTGGGACAAGCTCATCGCCAGTCTCGAAAAGGACGACTTCACCTGTCAAGAGGGAGAATCCGTCCACTTCGATCCGATCGAGAAATACTGCAACGGTGATTTTCCGAACGCGCTGTACGCCAACTACGGCGCGCCGTATGCGTCCGGAAAGATGCCGGCCTCGCCCCGGCTTCAGGAAGATCAACCCGACGTAGAGGATCCACAGATCGAGCCCGTCTTCCGGCTTGACCCCGACGAGGCCGTGGTCCTCGTCGGCACGACCCCGCCTGCGGAGGCCTACTTCAGCTATCAGATCTATCTCGCCTTACGGCAGTTTTCGGGCGAGACCGAGCATCGAACTGCTGCTGAACAGCCTGGGCGACACCGTCAACATCCACACCATCAACACCATCGGCCCCGACCCGTTCGAGCGACCAGTGGTGATCATCTTCACGCCCGATCGGGGAATCGACGCCCGGGTTCGAGCCGCCCTGCGCCGCGCCGGCTACCCCGCCTCCATCATCAACACGATCGTGGTGCCGTCCGCGACCCTGAAGCTCGGCCTTGAAGATGACAGCGACATCTTTCTCATCGCCAACCGCAACGCGATCTGGGTGGACAAGGACGCCGGTGATGCGTACATGTGCCAAACCCACGTTCAGGGTGTTGCGCCTGACGCCGGAGGACGAACGACACAGTGCTCGATCCGTTCCCGACACCGCCGCTGCGGATCCGGGGCACCGGGCCAGACCGAGATCGACCTGACGCCGACGCTCGCCAGCCTTCGCGAGGCCATCATCGACCGCTATGAAGACCTCGAGTACACGGCCAATGAGTACATCACCGCACCGGTGGCCAACGAGGGCTTCGACTACACCCAGCGTCACCGGCTGACCCTCGGCGACACCCGCGATGCCCTCTATCTCGGCGCCGGTACCATGCCGGAGTTCGGCCTGAACGATGACCTGACCCTCGCGGACGGCGAGTTCCTGATCGCCTACGGGCTCGACCACGTGGCCACCGGCAAGGCCACCTACATCAACGTCAACGGCTACGACAGCGGGCCGCCGAAGATGGCGCTGGGCAGCGCGTTCCCCGTCGACCTGAAGGACAGCGCCTACCAGTACCTGGAGTGGAGCGACCCGGACGGCGAGCTGACCTGGGCCTACAAGATCTCACGCGACTGCGAGATCGACGAGGAGAAACTACGAACCGTTCTGCATGCAGCTCACGGTGCCCGACGTATGTGTTGGAGAAGGTGAACCTCAACGAAAAGACCCCGCTCGGGATCGGCTTCCGGCTCTACCTGGAACCGGGCACCAGCATCGGCCCGGCCTATCCGGAGATCGTCTACGACCAGATCATCAAGTTCTCACCCGCCAAGTAAGGGTTTCGAACCGTGTAATGAAGGGCGGCTCTGGTCGGCCGACTGACCTACGAATATGACATCGAACCTGGGGGGCCTCTGATCGGCCCAGTGGCAGATCAGAGCCTCCCGGGTGCTCCGTAGTGAATGGCACCCTGATCGGTTCCTGGCTTTAGAAACTTAGAAGGTTCCGGTGCCCGGGATCGGGGTGAGACTTTCTGAATTTCTCAAGCCTGGCGCCGACATCTGGACATTTGTGACCGGTGGCGCCCGGTGCTGAAAAATGTGACCGGGGTCTCTTACCGAAAGGCTCGGTCAGCTTCATTACGAACCTGGAACCAAACTCGGTTCTTTCGGTGCGAGTCTTCAGGATCTCAGGAAGTTCAATGTTCGCCGTAACCGCCACAACATCCCGAGATCCCGAGGCCTGGCACTGATTGTCTTGATCACACCGATTCGTCTACCGGGTGCCGCCATCGGCGGCGGACAGCAGCCAGATATCGACACTTCCGCCGCGGTCCGAGTTGAAGGCGATGGCGGTCCCGTCGGGAGACCAGGCCGGCCTCTGGTCATTGGCAGGGCCGGAGGTGAGCTGGATCGCCGGGCCGCCTGCCGCGGGGATCGCCCAGATGTCGAAGCTGCCGTCTCGGTCGCTGTGGAAGGCCAGCCACCTGCCGTCCGGGGACCACGTGGGGAAGTGGTCGAATGACTCGGACACGGTGACTCGGGCGGCAGTCGAGTCCGAGAGGGACACGATCCAGATGTCGCCGTTTCCCGACGACGCAGAGTGGTATGCGATCCGCGACCCGTCCGGTGACCACCGCGGAGAGTGGTCGAACCCCTCGAACGTGGTGAGCTGCGTCTCTTCACCGCCGCCAACACCAACGCTCCACAGGTCCCAGTTTCCGGATCGGTTCGAGACGAACGCGATGCGTTCGCCGTCCGGCGACCAACACGGCGCACCGTCGACCGGGCCGCTGGTGAGCCTGGTCATGTTCCCGGTTGCCACGTCCAGGATCTGAATATGGCCGGCGTAGCCGTTCTCCTGGGCCACCGCCGCGGCGACGGCCAACCGCGACCCGTCGGGCGACCACCACGTCGAATGGACGAGCTCCAGGTCGGCAGTCAGGCGCACCGCCTCGCCTCCGTCTCTGGCCACGGTCCAGACGTTCCAGGTTCCGTCCCGATCGGACGCGAAGCTCAGTGTCCTGCCGTCGGGCGACCACTTGGGTTCGATATCGACAGCCGGGTGAGACGTCAGCTGCCTCAGCCCCCCGGAGCGCAGGGCCTCGAGTGAGTCTGCTGAAGCGGGCGGTGGGCCCGCGTCGGTCGGCTCATCCGCCCTCGCAGAACAAACAGGCACGAGCGCGACGATCACGAGCGGAACAACCTCTCGCATAGCAGACCTCCATGCAAACCCTGGAGCGTGATACGCGCACGACGAGAACCAGGTTGCCCTCCCGAGGGTGCCACGTTCCCGATTGCTGCATCATGGGTGCCTCAATATGGAGTCAAGCAGATTTTCGTCGTCGTCGAGGCTGCGAGTCTGTGGGAAACCCGGAGGGTTTTCCAAGGGCTGTGGGAAGGCGGAGAGGCCGGCCTTCCACAGGCCGTCAGAGTGACTGCCCTGTAACTCATGCAGCGGCCCGACAATGCAACAATGGGAGTCGTTGTACCCATCATATAGGGGGAGCATGACCCACAACGAGACAACTGGACGACGCGACGGCGGTCGCTTGCCGGTGATCTTCGCCGCTCACGGCGCGCCCGTCCTGCTCGACGACGACGAGTGGATGACCGAGCTCAGGGCGTGGGCCGCTTCGATGCCGAAACCCGAGAGCATCTTGATGATCTCGGCGCACTGGGAGGATCGGCCGACAACGCTCGGCGCCACCCGCACCGTGCCGCTGGTCTACGATTTCTACGGGTTCCCCGAACGCTACTACCAGACCCGGTACCCGGCCCCCGGTGCGCCCGGGCTCGCGGCCAGGGTGCGTGAGCTGCTGCGATCTCGGGACATCCCGTCCACCGACGAGCCGGCACGCGGGCTCGACCACGGGGCGTACGTGCCCCTGGTGGCGATGTACCCGGGTGCCGACGTGCCAGTCCTCCAGGTCTCGATGCCACGGCTCGACCCGCATGAGCTCTTCGATCTCGGGCGGGCCTTCGCGCCGCTTCGCGACGAGGGCGTGCTGGTCTTCGGCAGCGGCTTCCTGACTCACAACATGGCCTACGCGTTTCGACCCGGAACGCCGGAGTGGGCCAGGGAATTTGACGGCTGGGCGAGGGATGCCTTGTCGAACTTCGACGTGGATGCACTGCTCGATTTTAAGAGCCGCGCCCCCGCCGCCGACAAGGCGCTCCCCACCTGGGAGCACTACGCGCCGGTGGTGGTGGCCGCGGGTGCCGCCTCCCAGGCCACTCCGAGGACGAAATTCCCGATTACCGGCTGGTGGATGGACGGCGCGTTCACCAAGCGGTCGGTTCAGTTCGAGTAACGAGCGCCGTTTCCAAAAGGGGCCACCGATCAAAATTCGGTGCCAATTGATGGTTGTCGGGTAGACCCGGGCGGTTACCCGCCCGGACCCCCCACGGATCCGGACGTGCGGATTTCCCGCCGCCGGCTCTTCAGCCGCACGGGTTCGCTGCGTAGCTGGAGATCGAGTGGACGTCCTTCGGTGGCGGGAGCGGAGAGCTTTCCAGATTTCGAGCAAACCGATCCCAAGTCAGGGATCTGCGCTGCGATCGGCATCGCAGCTCCGGGAGGCGCCTCTTGATCTCGTGGAGCCCAGGTGTCATCCTCGCCCCGGTCGGCGCCGTCAGAAGACGAGACACGTCCAATCGTGGAGGGACGTCGTGAGGGCATCGGTGTTTTATGTGGTCCTGCTCGGACTCCCCGCTTTTGTGGCGGCTGGCGACGGGGGCTACGACCCCCTGGCCATCTCTGGCGAGGAAATCGAACACGTCGATCTCACGGTCGCCGACGCGGATCGTGACCGCGAGATTCCGATTCGCGTGTACCTGCCCGCCGCCCGCACGCCCGTGCCTGTGGTCTTCTTCAGTCACGGCCTCGGGGGATCTCGGAGCGGGAGCGCCTACCTCGGCCGGCACTGGGCGGCGCGCGGCTATGTCGCGGTCTTTCTCCAGCATCCCGGCAGCGATGAGGCTGTCTGGAAGGGCGTACCTCCGACGCAGCGCATGAAGGCGATGGAGGCGGCGGCCGGCGTTGAGAACTTCCGCCTCCGGGCGGAGGACGTGCCGGCGGTGCTCGACATGCTCGAACGCTGGAACCTGGCTGCCCGTCATCCGTTGGCGGGCAGGCTGAATCTCGAGGCAGTCGGAATGTCGGGCCACTCCTTCGGCGCATTGACGACGCAGGCGGTGAGCGGCCAGACCTTTTGGCGTGGTGTCGTGAATTTCACCGACTCACGGATCGACGCGGCGATCGCCTTCAGCCCGTCCAGCCCGCGACGCGGTGATCCCGAATCGGCGTTCGCCGCGGTTCGGATCCCATGGCTCCTCATGACCGGCACCGAGGACGTGGCACCGATCGGGGACGCGGACGTCGGCACCCGCCTCGCAGTCTTCAAGGCGCTGCCTGTGGGCGGCAAGTACGAGCTCGTTCTCAGAGGCGCGGAGCATTCGGCGTTCACGGACCGCGCGCTGCCGGGTGACGAGCAGCCGCGAAACCCCAACCACCACCGCGCGATCCTCGCGATCAGCACGGCGTTCTGGGATGCGTATCTTCAGAATGACGCCGCTGCGCATGCCTGGCTCGACGGCGACGGCCCGCGGTCGGTTCTGGAGGAGGGCGACCGCTGGCAACGCAAGTGAACGTGGCTGTAAATCCAGAGGCAAGTGACACGTTCCTCATTGTTGAACTGTGAGGATTCGCGCTGCGATTTCAGCCGGGTCATGCAACAGTGGGCTCTGGCACCCTTGGACCGGCGGGAGCCTGATGCCCGCTCAGACCTGCTGAGCGGCGAGAAACCTGACCACGGGTTCGTAGCACTCAGCCCTGTCGGGCAGGGCGTGATTGGCAAACGGCCGTCTCTCGTCGGCATGGCAGCAGTCGCAGACGTTTTCGATTGGTGGGAAGGGTTCCACGCCGCCGTTCGCGCCATGCTCCTGCCACAATCCCGGGCTATTATCAGTCGATGGCAACCGATGAAGTGGTCTGTTCTCCGCCCGCAGTTCGCCCGGTCGTCGGCGGCCGAATCACCCGAGGCTGGGAGATCTTCAAGCACCTCGTCAAGTCTCCGATCTACCGCCTGTACCAGCACCGCCTCGAAAGCAAGGTGGCCGGCTGGACCATCCCCCGGCACATCGGTTTCATCATGGACGGCAACCGCCGCTTCGCCCGCAGCCTCGGCCTCCAGACCGTCAGCGACGGCCACCGCCAGGGCGCAAAGAAGCTCTGGGAGGTGCTGTCCTGGTGCTTCGAAGCGGACGTGCACGTCGTCACCGTCTGGTGCTTTTCGCTGGACAACTTCCGGCGCGACACCGATGAGGTCAAGGCGCTGCTCGACCTCTTCGAGGAAAAGACGAGGGAGATCGCCGAGCACCACGAGGTGCACAGCAAGCGGGTGCGCGTTCGCTACATCGGCGAGCTCGGGCTGCTTCCCTCGAGCCTCCGGGAGGCGATTCGCGGGGCCGAGGCGGCAACGGCCGGGTACGACGAGTACGTGCTCAACATCGCCATGGCCTACGGGGGACGCGAAGAGATCACCGAGGCGATCCGGCGCTACCTGAGGGACTGCATCGAGGCCGGCGACCCCATCGAGCGGATCGCCGACGAGCTCGACGGCGCGGCGATCGGCCGCTATCTCTACACGTCGGGACTTCCGGAGCCGGACCTGATCCTGCGCACCAGCGGCGAGGTCCGTCTGAGCGGCTTCCTGCTCTGGCAGAGCGCCTACTCCGAGTACTACTTCACCGACACCCACTGGCCGGCCTTTCGCAAGATCGACTTCCTGCGCGCGCTGCGCTCCTACCACGAGCGCCACCGTCGCTTCGGGGGTTGACCGTGGGCACCGAGGGGGTTATCGACGGGCCACCACGACCGGGTAGGATGGTCCACGATGAATCCGTGGGAGGTTGCACGATGGTGTACCGGATGGCGCGACCTGCCGCTCGAATGGCGGTGGTGTTGCTGTCGCTCTCGCTCGGCGGTTGCACGGGAGATCCATTGGTGACCGAGGAGACGGTGGTCACCGAACCGGCGATTGTTTCCGAGATCGCGGGGTGGCGGAGCACGGAGTCGTGGGAGAGCTACGACACGGAGTCCATCTACGCCTACATCGATGGCCACGCCGAGGTGTACCTCGCCTACGGTATGCGTCGCTGTCTGAGCCGGCGCTACACCGGCCCGGAAGGAGAGCCCGACATCGTGCTCGACCTCTTCGAACAGGCCTCGCCGGCGGATGCCTTCGGTGTCTTCACCCACGATCGCGAGGGCGACGCCGTGGACATCGGCCAGGGAGGACGTCTCCGGGAGGGGTGGCTCTCGTTCTGGAAGGGCCGGTGGTTCGGATCGGTCTACGCCGAGGGCGTCAGCGAGGCGTCCGCTGAGGCCTTGCGCGCCGTCGGTGCGGCGGCCGCGGCTGCCATCACCGAGGTCGGCGAGCTCCCGCCGCTGGTGGCCGAGCTGCCTCGCGCGGGTCTCGACCAGGACTCCGTCCGCTTCCTCCACACCCAGGAGATCCTCAACACGGTGGTGTACCTCGGGTACGAGAACCCGTTGCTTCTGGAGCGCGGGGTGGATGCGGTCGTCGGCCGCTACGAGCGCTACGACGGCGCCGGGTGGCTGCTGATCGTCGAATATCCGACGGAAGAGCAGGCCGAGATGGCCGAGGGCGGCGCCTCGGATGCGGGGATCGCCGTCCGGCGCCAGGGCTCGAAACTGGCGGCTGTATTGGCACCCGAGACGCCGGAGGCGGCCGATGGAATGCTCGCATCTGCATGGGGAGGCGAACGATGACCACGAGCAAGATCAGTCGGAGGGAGTTCTTTTCGGCGGGTTCGACCGCCGCCGCGGCCGGCCTCCTGGGCCGGGCGGCCAACGCCGAAGACGACCCGAAGCCCACCAGCCGGGTGGTGCTGATCCGCAACGCGGAGGTCGTGGCCTCGGACGGAACGTTCGAACCCGGCACCCTCCACCGCATGCTCAACGAGGGTCTGGCCGCTCTGCTGGGGGAGCAGAACCCGGCGGCGGCGTGGCGGCGGCTCTTCTCACCGGCCGACGTGGTGGGCATCAAGAGCAACGTGTGGCGCCGGTTGCCGACGCCGCCGGCTCTCGAGGACGCGATGCGTTCCGAGCTCGAGGCGGTCGGAGTTGCCCCGGACGATATCGCCGTTGACGACCGCAACGTCAAAACGAACCCGGTCTTCCAGCGGGCGACCGCGTTGATCAACACGAGGCCGATGCGGACCCACGACTGGTCCGGGCTCGGCACCTGCATCAAGAACCTCATCACCTTCACCGAACGCTACCCCGATTATCACGGCGACGCCTGTGCGCCGCTGGGTTCCATCTGGCTGCGCCCCGAGATCAAGGGCAAGGTCCGCCTCAACGTGCTGGTGATGCTGACCCCTCAATTCCACTCGACCGGCCCCCACAGCTTTTCGCACCAGTACGTGTGGCCGTACGGCGGTTTGATCCTCAGTGTCGACCCGGTGGCGGCGGATGCCACCGGGGCGAGAATCATCGAGGCCAAGAGGAAGCTCTACTTCGGCGACGACCGGCCGATCAGCCCCCCACCCCACCACATCCGGATCGCCGAGACCCAGTATGGGATCGGGGTCAGCGATCCGGAGCGCATCGAGATCATCAGGCTCGGCTGGCAGGAGGGGTCGTGTTGATCTGATGGGCCATGCCACACTTCGCATTGCCCAATCGTTCCGCGGAGCGCATTTCCGCATCGTCACGAGCTGAGCATGGGAACCTCTACAATACCCGCGATGAAGCACCGCGTTTCCCGGGTGAAATTGGAGAGATCAACGCGTCTGACCACCCGGCAAACGTAAGGAGGGGGCCGAGAATGACCAGCTTGTTGCCTGAGGTCGATCCGGACGGACTGCTCGAATACTCGGTCGTGTTCACCGACCGCTCCCTGAACCACATGTCACAGGCTTTCCAGCAGGTGATGAGGGATATTTCGGCCACCCTCAAGGACGTCTACAACGCCGACGCAGTGATCGTCGTACCGGGTGGCGGCACCTACGGGATGGAGTCGGTTGCCCGCCAGTTCGCCACCGGTCAGAAGTGCCTCGTGATCCGAAATGGTTTTTTCAGTTTCCGCTGGTCGCAGATCATTGACATGGGCGGCCTCACCGGCGACACCACCGTATTGCAGGCCCGGCAGAGTGCTGCCGGACCACAGGCGCCGTTCGTGCCACCCGCCATCGACGAAGTGACGGGGGCGATCCGCTCTGAAAAACCGGATGTCGTCTTTGCGCCGCACGTGGACACGTCCTCGGGCATGATCCTGCCGGATGAATACATCCGCGCCGTTGCCGATGCCGTGCATGAGCACGGTGGGTTGTTCGTTCTCGATTGTGTCGCTTCCGGTTGCGTGTGGGTCGATCTCAAAGCCAGCGGTGTGGACGTGCTGATCACCGCCCCTCAAAAAGGCTGGAGTTCCTCCCCCTGCGGCGCCCTCGTCATGCTAGGCGAGAACGCATTGGAACGAATTGGCACGACCACCAGCACCAGCTTCGCCTGCGACTTGCGGAAATGGCTCGACATCATGCGGGCCTATGAAAACGGCGGTCATGCCTACCACGCAACGCTTCCAACCGACGCGCTCAAAACGTTCCGGGACAACATGCTGGAGACCTGCTCCTACGGACTGGAAACCATGTGTGAAAAACAGTGGGAACTGGGCCAGAAGGTCCGTGAGCTGTTGGAAGGCCACGGCTTCAGAAGCGTTGCCGGCGAAGGCTACCAGGCGCCGGGTGTGGTCGTCTACTACACGGACGATCCGGACATCCAGAACGGCAGCAAGTTCCGTGCGCAAGGCCTGCAGATTGCAGCCGGCGTCCCGTTGATGTGCGGCGAGCCGGCTGATTTCCGCACCTTTCGGGTGGGCTTGTTCGGCCTGGAGAAGTTGCGCGACACGGACCGCGCAGTCGCACCTCTGGCAGAGGCGCTGGACCGAATAACAGGTACCACCCATTCGGTACGTGGCAACCTTGCGTAGCGCCCATGATGGACTGGCACTGCGAGGCGCTTGGCCGGATCACCGAAACCTGAACGGGTTCCGGCCTCCATGACGTGCTCCCCATCTTCGTACCACGGGTGATGTGAGGATTTAGCAACGTGGCACTTTTATGGCACTTTTACAGTAGAGGTGGCGCCGAGGGCGACGCCCTGGATCACCTCCGTCGTCGACGAGCTACCACAACGGGAAGACCCGCCTCCGCCTCCGTCGCCGACCCGGTCAGCGACGGGAAGTGCTCGACCTCGCCAAACCCGGCCGTGTGCAGAGCGTCGTTGAGCTCGTCTTCGGTGTAGGCTTCATTGCTCAGGGCATAGCTGCTCACCGAGGCTGTCTGAGCGTCGATGACCAAGAAACGAGCAGTCGACGCCGCGGCCTCCGCATCCCAGAAGTTCTCCTGAAGCACCAGGTGCGGCTCGTCGGAGAACAGCCCCGACGGAGCAGAGTACCAGTTGGGGCCGCTCTCACCGCCCCTTTGAACCAGTGCGGCGGACTGCAGCTCCAGCAGCAGGCGTCCTCCCGGGACGACCGCGGCATGGGCCTTCCTCAGAATCTCGATGCCCCGGCGTCTCGGAAAGACGTTGAACTGCCCGTAGATCATCATGACCAGGTCGAACCCATTGCCGAAGGCCTCGTCTCGCAGATCGGCAAGGACGAAGCGGCACGGCAGGTCGTCGGCGGCGGCGGCCTCCCCGGCGTGGCGAATCGACGCCGGCGAAAAGTCCATCCCGACGCACTCACAGCCCCTGGCCGAAAGCCGGTGGGCGTACAACCCGGGACCGCAGCCGAGGTCCAGAAGCCTGCCCGGGCGGCCATCGAGAACCGTGGAGAAGATCCATTCGACATGCTCGTCGATGGTCGCACTCCTCCGGCTGGCGAGGTCATGTTCCTGACTGAAGTGCTCCGCCAGCATGCGTTCGCTGAAGTCCGGGTCATTCCAGGGGATATTGTCGCCCTCGGTCCAGGGAGCGGGGTTCGGAATTCGATGCACGATATCCAAAAGGCTCTTCATCGTTGCCATACCTCGCCTTCTGTCGGATGCCATGGGCGCCACGATCCGTGTGCCCCAGATCGCGTGGACGCATTGTATTGGGTTCGGTCATAGTGGATGCCACCCGATGAAGTATTCTTTCTGCTGACCTTGCTGCCACGGTCCCAAGGATGGCTCGATCGCCCGTGATCTCATGACCAGAACCACTCACATCCTCATCCTTCTCGGCTGGACGCTCTGGGGACTCGTATTCGTGGTCCTGTTGTCGACCTTCGTCTACGAGCTCGTCCACCCGACGTCCAGCCCGGAGGTGTCCCGTGGGCTTGGAATCATCGTCGTGGGATTCCTTCTCGTCGTCTTCGCCGGCGTGGGGCTCTGTCTCTTCTGGGCGACCCGCCGTCGTTCCACCGCCTGGTTGATCGTTCTGACCCTGCTGCTCGCCTATCTGGTCTTCATCCTGGTCGCGCCTCCGTTGGTCCGGGCCTGGAAAATCTGGCGGATCGAACGAGAGGTTTCCTGGTCGGAGGAGCGTTCGGATCCTGAGGGTACCCTTTCACAAATGGGGTCTGTCACTTCTCCCGTCTGAAGTTTCATGGGTGCCACGTGAGCCTCTTGCTCAATTCAACATGGGCGGGGATAAACCCCTCTCCTTTCGGTGTCTTGTTGGCGAGGTTCGTTTCACTGCGGGTGTTTCTGCAAGAGGCTCACGTGGCACCCTGCCCGTCATGGCACACTGCCCGACAGGGTGAGGGAGCCGCCGCCGGGGCAGGCCAGGTCATCGATTGTGATGGTCACGCCGTTCCCGGTGAAGTCCATCGTCACGCGGAGGTAGGCGAAGATGGCGTACTGATCGATGAGCGCCACGAAGCGCGTGCCGCCGGCCCACCACCCCTTCACGGCGGCCGGGAGGCCAAACTCACCCGGGGCGTGGCGGAAGACGTCGTCGAGCCCGACCCGGAACGTAACCTCTTCCTCGCCGCTGACCTGCAGCGTGGCCTCGGAGCCGCCCGGGAAGGACAGGGAGAACCAACCGATCTCGAGAGGGTTCGGCTCGAGAACGAAGCGCCGGTCGGAGATCGTGAGCGCCGTCGCCGGAAGAGCGGGCACCGGCCTCGGCGGCCCCTCGTACGAGGCCGCCGCCGCTGCGACCTCGGCCGCGAGGGCCGCAACGCCGGCCGGATTGGGCGGCAGGGCCGAGGCGGACACCGTGGCCGGCCTGATGAACTGCGAGTAGAGAGGAGCCGAGAGGGCCTCCGGGTTGCTGCACCCGCCATACGGTGTGCCGCCCCCGGCAACGACGACGAGCACCATGTCGTCTTCGGGGTAGAGCTCGACGATCTGGCCGCCCGATCCACCCGCCCCACGGTAGTTGCTTTCGATGACCCAGTGAAAGCCAACCGATGCGTCGGGCGGCCAGCCCACCGGGTGCGGTCCGGGAGCGGGGCTCGTGGAACGCGCCACCCACCCGGGGGAGAGCACCTGCCGCCCCTGCCACACGCCGCCGTCGAGATAGAGCTGGCCGATCTTGGCGAGGTCGAGGGCCGAAACTGCTGGCCGCCGGCACCGTTGTTGACTCCTTGCGGGTCCGCCTCCCAGACCACGTCGGCGATGTGCAGTGGGGGAAAGAGGTACCTGCGGGCGAATTCGAGGGGCGAAAGGCCGGTTGCCTGTGCCAGAACTCCGGCGGCGAGGTGCAGGTTGGCGTTGGAGTAGTACCAGGTACCACCGGGTTGCTCGGCCATCGGCCGGTCCAGTATCCACTGTACCCAGTCCGGGCTCGTGTACATCGCTGCGTCCTCGGCGCTGTGGCTTCCATCGTCACCGTGGTAGATCCCCGAGCGTTGCGCGAGCAGGTGCGCGATCGTCATCGCCTCCTTGCGCGCGTCTCGGTTAGCAATCGTACGGTCGGGAAAGAAGCTCAGTACAGGCTCGTCGGCGCTGGCGATGAAACCCTTGTCGATGGCGATGCCGATCAGCGTGCCGGTGATCATCTTGCCGACCGATGCGATGTCGTGCCGCAGCCCCCGTGCGAATGGGTAGAGCGCGACATCGAGCACGCGCCGACCGTGCCGGATGACGATAACCTGGTGCGGGCGGTAGTCGAGCCGGTGCTCGGCGAGGAACGCGACCGCCTCCGCAAGGCGGTAGGAATCCATCCCCTGCTCCTCCGGCGTCGACATCGGAATTTCGTCGGGCACCAACCGGCGCCCCGCCTGTCGCGTCGCAGTTTCATCCGAGTGAGCAGAGGCTGGCGCCAGAGTGCCCGCAAGCGCGACAGCCAGCAGAACCGAGCATCTGTGGTGCCTCATCGTCTCACCCCCTTGGAGGATTGGACGCCCGTCAGAGCCGGATTCCTTCGTACGGCGCGTCGATCCCGGTTCTTCCACGCCGTGTTCAAGCTCAGAACGTCCAGGTGAAACCGAAGGTCGGGAAGAACGGGATCCATGCTTCGTCGCCGCTCGATAGCCCGTACCTGCCGTCGCCCTCCGGGGTAAAGCTGTAGGTCTCGACGATGCGAACGTTCTCGTGGTCGAACAGGTTCATGATCTCGAGGAAAAAGCTGAAGGACCCGCGCGTCAAGGGCACGGACCTGCTGACCCGAAGGTCGACTCGGCGGTACGACGAGGTGCGGGCGGCATTGCGCTCGCCGACCTCCGACACGACTGTCGAACTCCCGTCGGGAAGCGCGACCTCCGTGGCCCAGGCTGCGGTCGTCGGCCAGCCGGAGTGATAGAGACCGGCGAGGCTCATGGTCCAGCTGCGGCCGGGCAACCAGGTGACGTTCGCCGAAGCGGCGAAACGCTGATCCCAGCTGCGCGGCACCCAATCATCGTCGATGCGGTCCTCGACCGCCGCCAGCGTGCAGCCTATCCACCAGCTCCAGCGACTCCGCGGATCACCCTTGAGCCCGAACTCGAGTCCGCGCGCCTCGGCGCCGTCGGGGGCGATCTCGACGCGATCGGGTTCGCCTTCCGGGAACAGGTCGTAGGTCCTGAACAGGTTCTCGAAGCGTGGCCGCAGGTCGGTCATCGTCTTGCGATAGGCCTCGACGCGCATCGCCAGGCCGGAGTTGAACGCCCCCTCCCAGGCCACGATCGCCTGCTCCGCCGACTGTGCCGGGAAGAACGTGTCGACCCCGTCCTCGACCTGCAGCTCGTAGATCGCCTGGGCCTGAGCGAACCGGCCCCACGCCGCCCGCACGGTACCGAAGCGCACGGTCTCCCAGACCAGGTTGAGGCGCGGGCTGAGCTGGTCCTCCCCGGGCGTCCAGGTCTGCCGGTCCCAGCGCACACCGAGCTCGACGGTGACGCCGGGAGCCAGTCGGAAACGGTCGGCGGTATAGAGGGCGACCTGCCAGCCCTCCGCACGCACGTCGGCCTCGCGCGTCACCACCCACGGCGGGCCGCTGCCAGTGAACAACGGGTCGTACGTGATGAAGCTGCCGTCGTAGTCGTACCGCGCGCCGACGTGACTCACGTCGAAACCGAGCTTGAGAACCTGACTGCGCCGCGGCTCCCACTCCCAGTCCTGCTTGAGGCCGAAGATGCTGAATCGGCGGTCGTCCCGCACCCGCGCGAAGTTCAACGCCCCCGGATCGGACGACCCCTGCAGCTGGCGGGTCACCTGCGTCGCTGACAGAACGGTGCGCGCCGTGACCCCGCCGCCGAAGGCGCTGAACAGGTTCGCCCAGCCGTACAGATTGGTGTCGGCACCGACGGCCTGTTCGTGCTCGTTGCGATCGTACGCATTCACGTCGTCGTCGGCGACCAGCAGGTGGAGGGAGAGCAACGAGTTGTCTCCGAGCTGCCGGCGCAGGACCGTGTAGAGGTCCCAATACTTGGGAGAGCCCTCCAGATCCGGCGACTCGTCGATCGTCTCGAGCCAGTGGAACAGCCAGTCGAGGTAGCCGACGCGGGTCGAGACCAGCCAGGAGTAGCCGCCGTCGTCGCCGGCCCCCTCCGCCAGCGCCCGAGCGTTGAGCCCGCTGGCGCCGATCGCGAACCGCTGAGCGGTCGGTACCGTCGTGCTCAGATCGACCACGCCGCTCATCCGGTCGCCATACTCGATCGGAAATCCCCCGGTCAGGAGGTCGACGCCGCCAATCACCTCCGAGTCGATGATGCTCAAGCCCTTGTTGTACTGGCGCAGGTGGTACGGGTCGTGGATCTCGAGGCCATCAAGTACGACCTGGACCTCGTCCGGCGTACCCCCGCGGGCGCTGAACTGGGCCGAGATGTCGGCGGCAGCGACTCCGGGCAGCCGGTGGGCCACCCGGAACGGGTCATCCGCCAGGTGGGGCATCCGCTGCACCTCCGCGCGGTCGAAGAACTGGCGCGATTCGGGCGCGCGGTGCAGGAACGAGTACCGACTCGGCGTCACGACCACGTCGCCGAGGAAGCGCGGAGACGGCGCCAGTGAGATGAACACCACGGTCGCGCGTCCGTCCGCGACCAATATCGCCTCCTGAATGGCCTCGACGTGCCCGGGTGCGCGGGCCTCGAGCGTGTATGTCCCGGGGATGAGGTCGGCAAGGAGAAAGCTGCCGTCGCGCTCGCTCCACGCCGGCACGCCCGCGCCGATCAGGGTTATCTCGACACCGGGGAGCGGTTCCCCGGTGTCCTGGGCGTGCACGGTCCCCTCGATCGATCCCGAAGCCGGTGCCCTCGTCGCGGCGACGACCAGCCGCGAACCATCGGGGCCGTCCCGCGTGGTCAGCCCGTGCGCCTCGAGCAGCGAGTCGAGGATCTCGAGAGGCGTGGCGCCCGAGGGTTCCTCGGTGACTTTCATCTCGTCGCGCACCAGCTCTGAGGAGTAGATCAGATTCAGGCCCTGGCCTCGCAGCCGCTCCAGCGCCCTCGGCAGCGTCAGGCCGGCCAGACCGGCCGCCGCGTCATCGGCGGTGACAACGCGCGGCGCCGCCAGGAGCAGAGCTGCGAACAGCGCTGCCGCCGGCCGCAGCACCCCCATCAACGATCCCCGCGGCTCACGAGCAGGGTGCCGTCGTCCACCCGAAACGTGAGGCCGCAGGTGGGAAGTACGGCGGCCGGTGCCTGGTCCGGCGGAAACCCCGTGGCGTCGCCGTGGAGCACCATCGACTCGGCCGCCGCGGCCAGTTGCGGGCTCGCCCAGCGCAGGACCATGCCGGTCTCACGCGTGGACCAGCGCAGGAACGAGGCGGCGGAGCTTCCCTCCAGCCGGAACGGGGGAGCGACCCCAACGACCCAGTCCCAGCCCGGGTCGGTGCTCGCGACCCGGCCGACCCGGAGGGCGCCGTCGCGGGCGAGCGAGACCTCCTCGCCTGCCGCGAGGGTGTACAAGGGGGTGCCGCGCTGCACCACTGCCGAACCCTCGCGAACCCGCACCCGGAGGCAGCCGTCGAGCAGTCGGACCTCGAACTGGGTGCCGATCTCGTGCACGTCGGCGAGCGGCGTGGCGACGGTCAGGCTGCGACCCTCCGCGGGCGCACCCGCATCGATATACACGGCACCGTGCTCGAGGGTCAGGCGAACAGCCGACGCCAGGACCACCCGCGAGGAGGTGTCGAGCCGGATCGAGGTGTCGCCGAAGCGCAGCGCGAGGCGCCCGTCGGCCCCCGTGTTCACGACCGCACCCTCGGGCAGCTGCATCCCGGCGACCGCGGCGGCATCGCCTGCAGCCGTTCCGATACGCACCTCCCCTGCCACCACCTCGACCGCGCCGACCACGGTCGGGGCCGCCGAGCGCCACTGGGCAGCAGGATGAGGAGCACGATCATTGCGGCGGCGGCCAGCGACACTGTCAGCCCGGTGAGACGACGCCGGCGCCGCTTGTCCACGTTGTCGCGCCAGTGGGCCCGGACCGCCTCCCGCACTCGAAGCTCCGTCTCGCGCGGAACGGCGGATCGCGGGCCGGCCACGCGCAACAGCTCCAAATCGGGGTTCGGGCCGGCGCGGAATCCGCGGGTCGTCACGCTCGGTCATGGCCTCCCCCTCGATAGGCGGTCGCCGGGCGGCCGACGAGCAGCGCCTCGAACACGTCGCGGTAGACGACGCGGGCCCGGGTCAGCATCGACTCGGTGGCCTTCGGAGTCGAGCCGATCCGCCCCGCCATCTCCTTGACGGAGACGTCTTCCAGATACTTCCACTCCAGCAGCTGGGCGTAGCGCGGCGGCAAGTGGTCGAGCGCGACGTGAACCAGCGCGATCACCTCCTGGCGCAGTGCGTTGCGCTCAGGGCTCTCCCCCTCGGTCAGGACCGACTCGAGCGCGGCGCGCACCTCGGGCAGTTCTTCGATCAGCTCGACGGAGGCCCCGATCCGACGCTCTCGCCGGAAGTGGTTGGCCAGCTCGCGCCGGCAAATCGCGCACAGCCAGGTCAGCAGTTGCGCCTCGCCTCGCCACGAAGAGAGCTTGTCGATGGCTGCGCACAGGGTCCGCTGTGCCACGTCCTCGGCCGCAGTCGAGTCGCCGGCCAGGCGGCGCTGGGCGAACCGATAGAGCGGTTGGAAGTTGGCGCCGAAGAACTCGTCGAACGCCCGCTCGTCCCCCGCCAGCATCCGCGCCACCAGGCGTCGCTCGTGCGCAGGCCGATCCTCGGCGTCTGCGTCTCGGACCGGCGGCACGGCGTGGAGCACGGTGGCCTCCTCCAGGGATGATACGCCGACGCCGGTGGTGAGTTTCGCCTGGCGCGGCGCCGGGCTGCCGAGCGGATCGACCTGATAAGCGCCTCGCCAACCCACCGCGTCGCCTCCCGGGCGGCCGACTGTTCGAGTAGCCGCAACCTTAATGACGTCCGCCGCGGCGCGGATCCTTCGCTGCACCGACGCGCGTCACGATGCGAAGGATCGCATCCCGAACCGCCGTCAGACCTACGAGAGGCCGCCGAGGAGACCGCAATCCGTTGCCGCCACCAGGGAGGATGACGAAATGCCGAACCCGCCCCGCCCCGCCCGCACCCGCCTGCCACGCCTTACACCTCACCACCCGATCGGCATCTTGCTCGGGTTGTCAGCGTTCAGCTTGGTGGCTGCGGCCGCCCGCCCCGCCGAAGCACAGGCTGCCGCAATCGGCACCACCGTCAGCGGCACCGTCAGGGCAGTGCGGTCCGACACCCCGTTGCCCAACGCGGAGGTCGCGGTGGCCGGCACCGGGGTGGTGGTGCACACCGACCTCGACGGGCGATTCAAAATCTCCGGCCTGGCGCCGGGATCGTACCGCCTCGTGGCGCGCTCTGAAGGCTACCGCGAGCAAGAACGGGAGGTCGAGCTGCGGGACGGCGTGACCGAAGCTGAAGCCTCGTTCAGCCTCGACGCGCTGGCCAGATTTTCCGGCGACGTGGTGGTCGTGCCGAGCCGGTACTCGCTCTACCAGGAGGCGCCGTCGGCGCGGGCGTCGCTGAGTCGCGAGGAGGTCGAGCGCATGCCGCATTTCGCGGACGACGTGTTCCGCGCCGCGCGCTGGTTGCCCGGTGCTACCGGCGAAGACGTGTCCTCGACGATGAACGTCCGGGGCGGTGTCGCCGATGAGTCGCTGATCTTGCTCGACGGTGTCGAGATCTCCGAGGCGTTTCCACCTCAAGGAGCTGTTCAGCTTGACCAGCATCATCGACGCTGACGCCGTCGACGGACTGGAGTTCATGAGCGGCGGGTACCCGGCGCAATACGGCAATCGGATGAGTGGGGTCGTCGACATCCACTCGGCGAATCCGACTGCGAACCGCCTGTCGTTCGCCGTCAGCACCACCAACATCAGCCTGCTGAGCGAAGGTCAATTTTCTGACGGAGCCGCACAATGGGTGGTCGCCGCCCGCCGCACCGACCTCGAGACGGTGATCGGCTGGGTCGATCCGGACAACGGTCTGGAGCCGAACTTCTCCGACCTGTTCGGCAAGTTTGCCTTGCACCTGGGCAACGACACAGTGCTGTCTGCCAGTCTGCTTCTGGCCCGTGACGAAGCTCGCTACGTCGAGGAAAACGGCCACGTCGAGGAGTTTCTGGAGACCGCCGTGAACATGCGTTACGGCTGGATCAGCTTGAAAACCGCATGGTCCTCCCGCCTGTACTCCGACACGATCCTCTCGGCTGGGCGGACCGAGCGGGAACGCAGCGGGTGGATCGACTACTCCTACCAGGCCGGAGTCGTCGACGACCGGCGCGACTTCGACGTCCTGGCGCTGCGGCAGGACTGGAGCCTCGCGGTGCCCGACCGGCACGCCCTCGCCTGGGGGTTTGATTTGCGGCGCGGGAAGGCGACCTACGACTACTCGAGCTTCAACATGATCCGCGATCCGATCATGACCGGCGGTGAGACCGAGGTCACCGTACGCGACTACCTGCTCTTCCCGGAGGGCGACACCTACGGCCTGTACGCGACCGACCGGATCCGCCTTCTCGATCGCGTCGTCGTCGAGGTCGGGCTGCGCTGGGACCGCCAGACCTACATCGACGGCGACCAGCTCAGCCCCCGAGTGAGCGCGCTCTGGGAGGTCGGCCGGCGCAGCAACCTGCGCGCGGCGTGGGGCCTCTACAGTCAGGCCCAGCAACTCAACGAGCTCCAGGTGACCGACGGGGTGACCACATTTTTCCCTGCCCAGCAAGCAGAGCACCGACTGCTCAGCTTCGAGCACACGTGGCCCGGAAAGCTCTCTCTGCGCGTCGAGCTGTACCAGAAGCTGTTCACCGACGTGATGTCGCGTTGGGAGAACCTGCTCAACCCCATCGAAATCCTGCCCGAGCTGGAAGCGGACCGCGTGCTGGTCGACCCAGAGCGCGCACGGGCGCAGGGATTCGAGGTCGCGTTGGGACGCGACGGCGGGAAGCGCTGGAGCTGGTGGGCGAGCTACGCGAACGCGCGGGCCGAGGACTTCATCGACGGCGACTGGGTGCCGCGCGCCTGGGACCAGCGGCACACGGTGAGCTTCGACGTCAACTTCCGCCCGAGCGCGGGGTGGAACTTCAACCTCGGAGGTGTCTATCACAGCGGCTGGCCGACCACGGCGGTGCTCGCCGAGTGGACCACAGGACCGCAGGGAGAGCCGGCGATCCACGTCTATCCGGGGCCGCGCAACCAAGAGCGACTGGAGTACTACTTGCGCCTCGACGTACGGGCGAGCCGCGATTTTCGACTGCGCCGCGGAACCCTTTCTCTCTACCTGGAGGTCATGAACCTCCTGAACCGCGAGAACCTCGCGCGGCCGGAGTCGTTCTGGATCTACGCCAACCCGGACGGGTCGCTGGGGGTGGGCAACGATTGGGAGGCATTCGTGCCGATCATCCCCTCGCTCGGCATTCGCTGGACGCTCTGACGCCGCGGTGAGTGGGGTGGTTGGCGCCGAAGCCGGCCATCGCCTCATGGGTGCCACCCATGATTCAAACCGCTCGAAATGACTTCCAGTCGATCCCCAGCTTTCGCATCCGCGCGCGCAGCGTGTGCGGGTTGATCTGCAGCATCCGGGCGGCGCCGTGGGGGCCTTCGACCCGACCTCCGCACAGGGCGAGGGCGCGCTCGATGTGCGACGCCATCGCCTCGTCGAGGGAGGGCATGGTGGAGGCGTCGGCCCGGGCCGCACGTTCCCCTCCTCGACCGTTACCGAGCGTCGCGGCGGACCGGCTGACCCCGAGCGCCTGTGCGATCTGAAGGATGTCGCCGTTGCCCAGGATGGCTGCACGATCGATCACTGCGGCCAGTTCGCGAATGTTGCCGGGCCATGGATAGTTCGTCAGCAGATCGATGTCCGCGCGGGTCGGGACAACGGGAGGTAGACCGAACCGCCGCGACGCCCGCAGGGCGAGGTGGCTTGCCAGCGCCGCCATGTCCTCGGGCCGCTCCCGAAGTGCCGGCAGCTCGATGGGAAACACCGCGAGCCGATACCACAGGTCCTCTCGGAACTGGCCTCCACTCACCATTCCGAACAGATCCCGGTGGGTCGCGGCGACGATTCGAACGTCGACCCACAGGTGGCGCTGGCCGCCCACCCTTTCAAAGCTGCCGTCCTGGAGCACCCGCAGCAAACGCACCTGGGCAGCCGGCGACAGCTCGGCAACCTCGTCGAGCAGCAGGGTGCCGCCGTCGGCGCGTTCGAACCAGCCCTTGCGCTGGTGGACCGCACCGGTGAAGCTGCCGCGCTCGTGGCCGAACAGCTCCGAATCGACGAGCTCGGTGGGGATGGCGCCGCAGTTGACCCTCAGGAAAGGTCCCGTCGCCCGCCGCGAGCGGTTGTGAATGGCGCGGGCGATCACCTCCTTGCCCGAGCCGGTCTCGCCAAAGATGAGCACCGGCACGTCGGACTGGCTCACCTGGTCGACCTGCGCCATGACCTCGTTCAGACCGGATTCAGCGCCGACGAGGCCGTCGTCGATCTCCCGCCTTCCGAGTTTGGTCAGCAGAGTGTGGCGGTCCGCCTGCGCCGCCTCACACTCGGTGAGGATGTCGTGAACCCGGCAATGGGTCGTGAGGGCCGCCGCCAGTGGCTCGAGGAGGTCCGCCGCCAGGTCGCGATGGGACGGGTCGAATCGCCGACCCCGCTCAGCGACGAGAACCGCCAGCCCGAGGAGGCCGGCGGCGCCCCACAGCGGACCAATCATGACATCTCCCTCAACACCGTCGGGGACGGCCACGGCGAGGGGGTCATCGGCCGCACTGCGAACTACCTCACGGGCTGCGCGATCCTGACAGGCGACCAGGAGCCGCTGCAATGCGCCCGGGCCGAGTTCGCTGCGCGGTCGCAGCGGCCGCCGCAGCACCTTCCGGGAGACCGCCGCCAGCGTCTCGATGGACATCCCGCGGATCTCCAGGTGGCGTACCAGCAACATCTCGAGCGGCAGACGTTCGGCGACCGTGGGGAAGATTCGCTCGACGCCGTCGACGAGGGTGGGCGCCGCGCCGAGTGTGCGCCAGGTGGCGAGAACGAGTTGGAAATCGGTTGGCATCGGGCACCCAGATCAGTCAAATATCACAGTAACCTGGGAAATCCAACACATTTTCAATGATATTTGACGGAAAAAGTCGGTTGAACCCTCCTATCGCTTCGCCAACTGTGGCGTAAGACCTTCTGATACATGAGTTTCGATTTCATGGCACGGGAATTGAGTAACCGCGATCGATTCGCGGCGTTTTCGTCGAACACAGTATGAGGTCACTCTCACAACCGGGAGGGAGCATATGGGGACACCGGCAAGCGACGTCGATTCCGCAGTGGACGCCCGCGGGAACGACTCGGAAACCATGGGGTGGGAGGTGTCGCAACGTCTTGAGTCGGAGCGGCCGTCCGTTCTGGCACGCCTGCAGCCCGGATGGCGGGAAATTCGCGCGGGCGTCATCGGCATGACAGCGTTTATGGTGCTGTTTCTGATCTCGGGCTGGCTGGCCGGCAACCCTTTTGCCAGCACCCAGCGAGTCCCCTCCGAGTTCGTGGTGGCCCACGGCTGGGCCGGCACCCATCAGTGGGCTGTCATCTGGTGGGTTGTCGCGCTCGCGGTGGTGTTCGAGTTTCTCGACGCGTCGGCGGGAATGGGGTATGGCACCGCCATCACGCCGCTTCTCCTGCTGCTCGGCTTCGACCCGATCCAGATCGTGCCGGCCGTCATGGTCCAGCAGGCGGCTGCAGGGCTGCTCGGGGCCTATCTGCACCGGGAGTTCGGCAATGTGGAGTGGCGATTCCGACCCATGTCCGAGACCGTGCGGCTGTGGCTGATCATCGCCGGCGTCGGTTGCCTCTTCGTGGCCCTCTCCATCACCACGGTGTACGCCATCCTCAAGGTGGCCAAGGTGTGGATCAGCCTCTACGTCGCGATCCTTCTTGTAGTCATGGGCGTGGTGTCGTTGCTGGGATTCAAACGTGTGCGCGAATACCGCCCGCGTTGGATGTTCGCCTTCGGCGCAGTTGCCGCCTTCAACAAGGGCGTCGGTGGCGGTGGCTACGGCCCCGTGGTGACGGTCGGCGGGCTGCTGGCGGGTGTGCCGGTCAAGAGCATGCTGGCCGTGACCTCCATCGCGGAGGGTACGGTCTGCGTCGCGTCGATACTGGTGTGGCTGGCGATGCTGACCCAGGGCGTGGTCATCGACTTCATCATTCTGCCGTCGATGCTCCTCGGCAGCGTCATCGCGGCGGTCTTCGCACCCTATGCCATCCGCGTGTTTCCAGAACGCGTATGGCGCCTCGTGGTTCCTCTTTACTGCTGTGTGCTCGCCGCCTACTGCTTCTGGAAAGTCGCACCCCAGGTGCTTGAGAAAATCGGACTCTGAAGGGTCCAAGGAGGTCTGCATGACGATCATCACCCACAATCTCAGGGTCTACGATATCGACCGCGAAGGCTTCCTGCGTCATCCCATGGACTGGGACGAGGACTTCGTGTCGTTGATGGCCCCACAGGTCGGCATCACCGAAGGGCTGACCTCCGAGCACTGGCAGGTGATCCGCGCGATCCGCAAGGTCTACGACGACACCGGACGATGCCCCCTCGTGTACCAGACCTGCCGCGCCATCGGGCTCGGCATCGAAGGACTCCAAGCGCTCTTCCCGACCGGCTATCTGCGCGGAGCCTGTCGCCTTGCCGGCCTCACCTTCCGAGCGGGCCACCCGGGATCTGCACGAGCCGACTTGAGCCTGGCCGAGATCGAGGCCACGGTGACCAACCGGAGCTACCGCGTCGATGCCTGGGGCTTCCTGGTCGACCCCTTCGACTGGGACGAGTGCTTCGCGGCCATGAAGGCATTCGAGACCAAGATGGCTGAGAAGCTCACCGACCGCCACTGGCAGATCATCCGCTACCTGCGGAGCCGTTTCGAACGAACCGGGGCGGTGCCTACCGTCTACGAGACCTGTACGGCGAACGACATCGAACTCGACGAACTCGGCCGGCTTTTCCCGGACGGCTACCACCGCGGGGCCGTCAAAGTGGCCGGCCTGTGCGTAAGGTGAGCCGAGGGTGTCACCCTTTGCAATCACTCGATCTTATGTTCTGAAAATCGCTGAGGAGCATGTGTGCCCATCATGGGTGCCGCTGATCACGACCTCGCAACACGAAATCCTGCCCAGGGAGATGTCTTTATGATGCGATCAGCGGCACCCCAACTGATTGCCGGCGTGTGGGTCGATGACCTCGCCTACTGGGCCGGCACGGTCTCCATCGGCAGCTCCGGGTCGGCGGCCCACTCCTGGAGCGAGGCGGTGTAGACGGCGACATCGGTGTAGCCGAGCCGAGTCATGACGAATGCGCTGGATGACGCGGCGATCCCGCCACCGCAATACGTGATGTGGCGCGCGTCGCGATCGGTCGTGTGCAGAGCGGCCAGTTCGTCGTGCGATCGGAAATGGCCGGTTTCGTCAAAAAGCCCCATGACCGAGACGTTCAGAGCGCTGGTAATGTGACCTGGTCGGGCGTACATGCTCATCTCTCCCCGATAGTGCGGCTCCGGAAGGACGTCGATGATGTGCACGCTGCCGTCGTCGATGGCGGCCAGCACCTCGTTCCGGTCGGCGATCAGTTCGGGCCTGGGCACCGGGGTGAGGACAGCGGGCGGCCGATTGTAGGGCTCGGTGGACAGAGGCAGTCCTTCGGCGGTCCACGCTGCCAGCCCGCCGTCGAGCACTGCGGCACGGTCGAAGCCGATCCAGCGAAGCATCCACCAGACTCGTGCTGCCCAGGATAAGCCGCTCGCATCGTAGAGCACCACCCGGGATCCGTCGCCGACACCCAGAGCACTCATGGCGGCGGCGAAGCCTTCCGGTGTCGGCACCGCGAATTGAAGCTTGCTGTCGCTGTCGGCGAGATCTCCCATGAGATCGGCGAAGCCGGCAGAAGGGATATGGCCGCCCTCATAGTTGGCCCGGCCAGAAACGACCTGCATGCTACCGTCCTCGGCCCGCTCCACCATCACGGTGCAGTCCAGCACCACCAGATCCGGATCGCCGAGGTGCTCGCTCAGCCACTCCGTGGTGACGAGGGAGTCGATCGCCGGCGGCGGAGAGGCAACCTCCTGTTCGACCGTCGGCTCGGGTCCGGTCTGGGCGGCGCCGTAGACCATACCGAGGGCGAGTGCAGCAATCAGCATGAAAACTCGTCGAGTCATCGGAGAAATCGGCATGAGGCCTCCCTGAATCGTGATGATGTTCGCATACCTGTAGGCACCGTGAAAATGGGTGCCAGGTTCATTCATTCGTACATTCCCGATCGACCGACACATCGAATGTCCAAATGTGCGAGCCTGAAACTTTTACAGTCGAGGTGGCGCCGAGGGCGACGCCCTGGATCACCTCAATGGTCGACGAGCTACCACAACGGGAAGACCCGCCTCCGCCTCCGCCGCCGACCCGGTCAGCGACGGGAAGTGCTCGACCTCGCCAAACCCGGCCATGTGCAGAGCGTCGTTGAGCTCGTCTTCGGTGTAGGCTTCATTGCTCAGGGCATAGCTGTTCACCGAGGCTGTCTGAGCGTCGATGACCAAGAAACGAGCAGTCGACGCCGCGGCCTCCGCATCCCAGAAGTTCTCCTGAAGCACCAGGTGCGGCTCGTCGGAGAACAGCCCTGACGGAGCAGAGTACCAGTTGGGGCCGCTCTCACCGCCTCTTTGAACCAGTTTGGCGGACTGCACTTCCAGCAGCAGGCGTCCGCCCGGGACGATCGCGGCGTGGGCCTTCCTCAGAATCTCGAGACCCCGGCGTCTCGGAAAGACGTTGAACTGCCCGTAGATCATCATGACCAGGTCGAACCCATTGCCGAAGGCCTCGTCTCGCAGATCGGCAAGGACGAAGCGGCACGGCAGGTCGTCGGCGGCGGCGGCCTCCCCGGCGTGGCGAATCGACGCCGGCGAAAAGTCCATCCCGACGCACTCACAGCCCCTGGCCGAAAGCCGGTGGGCGTACAACCCGGGACCGCAGCCGAGGTCCAGAAGCCTGCCCGGGCGGCCATCGAGAACCGTGGAGAAGATCCATTCGACATGCTCGTCGATGGTCGCGCTCCTCCGGCTGGCGAGGTCATGGTCCTGGCTGAAGTGCTCCGCCAGCATGCGTTCGCTGAAGTCCGGGTCATTCCAGGGGATGTTGTCGCCCTCGGTCCAGGGAGCGGGGTTCGGAATTCGATGCACGATATCCAAAAGGCTCTTCATCGTCGCCATACCTCGCCTTCTGTGGGATGCCATGGGCGCCCCGATCCGTGTGCCTCATATCGCGTGGACGCATTGTATTGGGTCCGGTCATAGTGGATGCCACCCGATGAAGTATTCTTTCTGCTGACCTTGCTACCACGGTCCCAAGGATGGCTCGATCGCCCGTGATCTCATGACCAGAACCACTCACATCCTCATCCTTCTCGGCTGGACGCTCTGGGGACTCGTATTCGTGGTCCTGTTGTCGACCTTCGTCTACGAGCTCGTCCACCCGACGTCCAGCCCGGAGGTGTCCCGTGGGCTTGGAATCATCGTCGTGGGATTCCTTCTCGTCGTCTTCGCCGGCGTGGGGCTCTGTCTCTTCTGGGCGACCCGCCGTCGTTCCACCGCCTGGTTGATCGTTCTGACCCTGCTGCTCGCCTATCTGGTCTTCATGCTGGTCGCGCCTCCGTTGGTCCGGGCCTGGAAAATCTGGCGGATCGAACGAGGGATTTCCTGGTCGGAGGAGCGTTCGGATCCTGTGGGTACCCTTTCACAAATGGGGTTGATCACTTCTCCCATGGGTGTCGGGTAGAATCCCCATTTCGGCACCACGAGGGTGCCATCCCAGACATCACCGGCACCTGAGAGGGCGAATACGCGTCGGGCCGTGCTAGACTTGGCCGACTCAAAACAACTGGAAATTGCGACTCATCGGAGGGCTCGCGGCGATGATCAGCTGGTGGAACCAGGGGCGGTGTGTCGCGTTCGGTCTGGCCATCCTGGTCACCTCGGTGAGCCTGGGTGAGGGCGCTCCGAGCCCCGACTTCGAGATGAGCACGACCGGGCAGGAGCTCAAGCTGGCCGCGTCAGGCTCGAAAAGCAGCGCCGCGGCCCGGGTCATCGTCCGCCGCCTTCGAGAAGGCGAACCCCTGCCCATCAGCTTCAACATCGAGCCGATTCAGCCGGGCTCTGACGTACCTTTTGCCGTCACCCTGGACAGCCTCCAGATAGTCCTCGAAGGCGGCGCCGCCGCCCGCCAGGTCGTCACCGTGCAGTTCCAGGCCCTGGACGGCGCCGTTGAAGGGACCGAGGCGCTCTTTGCTCTGAGCGCCTCCAGCGCCACCGGAGATCGCGAGCTCCGATTCCGGATCGTGGTGGATGAACGCCAGCCGGTGCTGGGCTTCGCCTTCGATGATGGCGGTCGGCGGGAGCGGCCCTCTGCCCTCGCCCGCGGCGGCCGGGCAAGCTTCCGCCTCACTCTGGCCAACGAGGGCGTTCTGCCCGGGTTCTTCACGGTCACCGCCGTCGCACCCGACGGATGGTCGGCGGCGCTTCCGGATCGACCGTTCGTCGTCCGATGGGTCGGACGGGACGAGATCGACCTGGAATTACTGGTTCAAGCCGACTCCGATGTGGCGCCCGGCAGCCGCGCCAGCGTCCTCGTGCGAGCCCGCAGCCTGGGCACGGACGAGGTCGACGAGCTCGACCTCGATGTTGAGAACGGCGGCCACCTGCACGTCGCGTCGGCCACCGGGGGGGCGCGGCCCCACCTGGTCCTGCCCGGCCGCTCGACCACCTGGGTGGCGCGTCTGTTTCCCTTTGCCGACGGCCCCCGACAGGTGAATCTGGCGCTCGGTTCGTTGTCCGGTTGGTTCGGAGGTCTGTCCCGAACCGTCGTTTCCCTCGAGCCCGGCGGCGGCCCGGTGGAGGTTGAGGTCTCGGCTCAATCCCCGCCCTCGGCCGCTCCCGGATCCGCCGCCGGCTTTCAACTGGTGGCCTCGACCGACAAGGGTGAGGAGATGACGGTCGAACTGGCGGCCCAGGTGACCGCTCTGCCTCGCATCTACATCATCGCCATCGACGCCCTCAATGAGGAGTACCTGCACCTCGACGGCGCGGGCACCGGCCCCGGATCGTCCGGGGACTGGCTGATGCCCAGGATTCGAGAGTTCATGGTCCGGGCCACGACCTACGCGAACGCCAGCGGCAGCCTGCCGTCAGCAACGGACATGAACCATCTGGGCATTCTCTGCGGCGCTCTCACCGGAACGGTGGGTATCCCAACCGTGAGGGATTTCTACGGCGGACGGGACGTTCTCGGACGTCCGGTCCGGCTTGAGGGCTCACGCGAGATGCTCCGCTTCGGACCCGGCGGCGAGCGGGTGGTCACCCTCTTCGAGGCCGTCCGCAGCCTCGACCCGCGGGCCCGTGGGGCCCTCGCCAGCGGCAAGGGCTGGGTCAACAACCTGCTCGAGGACGGCGGCGAGACTATTCAGATCAGCGCCGCCGGCGACCGGGGACCGGATTACATCGAACGTCCCCCCCGGTACGTTCTGGGCGATCCCCCGAGCGACCCGGACCGGGAGGCCGATCCGCCGGCCAATCTGAGCTTTGGACAGTATCCCATCGGTGAGGTGTTGGGCTCGTTCCCGCACGTCACTCCGCCCGACGATTACGTGATGGACGCCGCCCTGCGGATCATCGCCCACGAGGACCCGGAGGTCATGTACGTCCTTCTGGCCGGCATGGACAACGTCCAGCACTACATGGGAAACGCCACCTCTCTCGACGAGTGGGACGACCGGGGCACTGCCTCCACCTGGGATGACGTGAATCTCGTCAACGAACTGGCGACTCGCGAGGAAGTCCTCGACGTGGCACGCGATGCCGATCATCAGGTCGGTCGACTTCTGGACTTCCTGGAGGCCCGCGGCACCCTGGATTCGAGTATGGTTGTGCTCACCGCCGACCACGGTCAGGTCACCCACCCACGAGCCGCCGTCCAACTCTCCACCCCGCTGCGCAGGGCCGGCATCTCCCCCGAAGAGCTCGTTTTCTTTTCCGGCACCAGCATTGCAGGCGTCTTCGACATCGACGAGGAAACGGCCCAGGTCGTCGAGAAAATCTTGGAAGAGTGGGCTATCGTTTTCGACCGCCAGGAGATGCAGGCCGGGATGGACGTGACGACGGGACAAATCCTGGCCCAGCCCGGAGAGCTCTACTCGGAGTTCTGGGCGGCGCAGGACGACAGCTCGGAGATTTCCTACCGCTGGCCCGCTCTCTTCGCCTTCATGCCGGACAACAAGCAGTGGACCATCGAGCGAGACCAGGAGTTTCCATCGATCGGTCGAATGGTCGGAGGCCACGGCGGACCGGCCATGCAGCACGTCCCCCTGATCATGGCAGGTCCGGGCATCCCGGCCGGAGTCGTGCGGGACGAGCCGGTCCGCACTCACCAGATCGTCCCCACTCTCTACGAGATGCTGGGCATTCCGGTCCCGGCCTCGGTGGACGGGGCGCCTCTTCCCTGAAGGCGTGACAGTTTCACACGTCGGCACATGTTCTTTTGGGAGGGGTACCGCATGGGTGCCGCGTGAGCCTCTTGCAAAATTCGAAATATACCGCCGAATTCGGACCTATCGCGCCTGATCGAGGTCGGGCGGCACAGGTGCCACCCCTACCCACAAAGGACAATCCCCTGTAGTGGCGGGGCCTGCCCCGCCTTTGATTGTGAATTTCGCCAGAGGCTCACGTATGACTTTATGACTTCGTGAAATTCGTTGGTCCCGGCCAACGTCACGATGTGATCCCTGGCACCCTTCAGCGGCAACTCTGCAAGATATGTCGCGAGAATTTCTTGGGGTCGTTGAGGATGTCGTATGAGGAATCGAGGTACCGCCAGGCTTGTTTCCGCACTCGTGCAAGTGGGAGATCGTCGCGGTCGTACAGCTCTTTGAGATCGATCCGTTTTTCGTTGAGTATCCGGACGGCTTCAGGCAGCTCGGCGTTGTGCCAGCAGAATCCCCGATAGAGTCGGTCGGTGACCTGCCGTATCTTCAAGCTCTGGTCGGGCTCTGCGTACGGAGCGTCGACTATCCCGGTCTGGTCGAAGTCGAAGGGCACCAGATCGTCGTATCTGGCGCTCTCCCTGCCGAGAATCGCAACGTTGTGGCAACATCGTTCGCCCGGCGCAGCCGCCATCGCCGACCAGTCAGTGTTTCCCACCATGAACTGGAACAGCGCCAACACCGCGAGCTGTTCGGAATCGATTCTTTCTGTGTCCGGGGTGGCGATGTCGAGCCACTCCAGGTCGAGACGTCTGGCGTCCTCCCCGAGGTCCTCCAGGAAGAATGCGAGCACTGTCTCCTCGGACGCAGGTCGGTCACTGTCGCGAAACAGGCACCTCACCAGCCGCACCCGCAGCCCTGGCCGCGCGACGATGCCGTAGCTCGCGTAAACGAGGTACTCGAGCAGGACGTACCGTTCGTAGGCGGGGCTCAGGTGGCACGGTGCCACGAGCCGCAGACGGAGGATTCCCTCGAATGGCGTGCCCCGGGTGTGCTCCGCGGCGAGGGTGATGGCGAACGGAAGAAACGTGCAGTTGAGACGCCGGTTGAGACCGTACCGGGTGAACCTGACCGGGAAGGCCGTCCCATCCTCGAGTTCGATCAACCCCGCTGCCGCCTCAGCCGGCGGGGCGATGCGAGCGGAACGGGCCAGCGGACCGGTCAACGTGATGCTCAACACATCGTCGGCAGCGAACAGAGGACCATCCATCGAGGCGCCAGCCTCCGAGGAATTGACGGCCGCCGCCAGGATGGTGATCGCAAGGGCAGCACCCTGAACCCGCATGCTCCCTCCAACACACGCCACACGCGGCTCCGGTGTGGGACGGACCTGTGCTTTCGGCGCGAGAGAAATCTCGCGACCCGCTTTTCCGAAGTCCACTTCACGCTGAGCTTTCACCGAGTTTACAGCCGCCTCACGCTTGGATCAACCGGGTGTCGGTGCCATGGCACCGATCCGGCGACCGCGCCGTTCGCGACCGCGTCTGCCACCTTGACCGACAGATCACGGCCGCCACCCACAGAAATGAGTGATTGCGAAGGGTGGCACCTATGAAGGGTGGCACCTATGATGGCACCTATGTATGTATGAGAAAACAACGGCCCCGGCGGGTTCGACCGCCGGGGCCTCTGAATTTTTTCCGCGTCGCGATCAGCCGAGGTCGAAGCGGTCGAGGTTCATGACCTTGTTCCAGGCGGCGACGAAGTCGCGCACGAACTTCCCCTTGGAGTCTTCACACGCGTAGACCTCCGCGAGCGCGCGGAGCTGGGAGTTGGAGCCGAAGACGAGGTCGACCCGGGTGCCGGTCCACCTGCGCTTGCCGGTGGCGCGGCTGCGCCCCTCGTACACGCCCTCGGTCGAGGATTTCTTCCACTCGGTTTCCATGTCGAGCAGATTGACGAAGAAGTCGTTCGACAGGGTCCCGGGGCGGTCGGTGAAGACGCCGTGCCTGGACCGGCCGTGGTTGGCGCCGAGGACGCGCAGCCCGCCGACGAGCACCGTCATCTCGGGCGCCGTGAGGCTCAGCAGTTGCGCCCGATCCACCAGCAGGTGCTCGGCAGGACGGCTGAAGCCCTTGGCGAGGTAGTTGCGGAAGCCGTCGGCCTTGAGCTCGAGCGGGGCGAAGGAGGCGGCGTCGGTCTGCTTCTGCGACGCGTCGGTGCGGCCCGGCGCGAAGGGAACCTCGACCTTGACGCCCGCGTCCTTCGCGGCCTGCTCGACCGCGGCGCAGCCACCGAGGACGATCAGGTCGGCGAGCGACACCTTCTTCCCACCCGACTGCTCCGCGTTGAATTCCCGCCGGACCCTCTCGAGGACCTTGAGCACCTGCGCCACCCGGGCCGGCTCGTTCACCTTCCAGTCCTTCTGCGGCGCGAGCCGGAGGCGGGCGCCGTTCGCCCCGCCGCGCTTGTCGGAGTTGCGGAAGCTCGAGGCCGCGGCCCAGGCCGTGAAAACGAGATCGGCGCCGGACAGCCCCGAATCAAGGATCTGCTTTTTGAGCTCGACGATGTCCTTCTTCGCGATCAGCTTGTGGTCGACGGCTGGGACGGGGTCCTGCCAGATCAGCTGCTTCTTCGGGACCTCGGGGCCGAGGTAGCGCGAGATCGGACCCATGTCGCGGTGGGTCAGCTTGTACCACGCGCGGGCGAAGGCGTCGGCGAACTCCTTGGGGTTTTTGTGGAAGCGCCGCGAGATCTTGTTGTACTTCGGATCCATCCGCATCGCCATGTCGGCGGTGGTCATCATGGGCCGGTATTTCTTCGACGGGTCATGCGCACCCGGGACCATGTCCTTCTCGGCGACGTCCTTCGCGTACCACTGCCAGTGGCCGCCGGGGCCCTTCACGCATTCCCACTCGTAGCCGAAGAGCACGTCGAAGTAGCTCATGTCCCAGGTGGTCGGGGTCGGCGTCCACGCCCCCTCGAAGCCGCTGGTGATCGTGTCGTCGCCCAGGCCGGTGCCGAAGCGGTTCTTCCAGCCGAATCCCTGCTCCTCGATCGGGGCGCCGTCGGGCTCGCGATCCAGGTACGTGCCGTCGGGAGCGGCTCCGTGGCCCTTGCCGAAGGTGTGGCCGCCGGCGGTGAGCGCCACGGTCTCCTCGTCGTTCATCGCCATGCGGGCGAAGGTCTCGCGGATGTCCCGGCCCGAGGCGACCGGGTCCGGCTTGGCGTTCGGCCCCTCCGGGTTGACATAGATCAGACCCATCTGCACCGCGCCGTACGGGTTCTCGAGCACCCGGTCGCCGTGGTAGCGCTTGTCCCCGAGCCACTCGGTTTCAGTCCCCCAGTCGATGTCCTGCTCGGGCTCCCAGACGTCCTCGCGCCCGCCGCCGAAACCGAAGGTCTTGAAGCCCATCGATTCCAGGGCGCAGTTGCCCGCGAGGATCATGAGGTCGGCCCACGAGATCTTCTTGCCGTACTTCTGCTTGATCGGCCACAGCAGCCTGCGGGCCTTGTCGAGGTTGGCGTTGTCGGGCCAGCTGGCGAGCGGTGCGAACCGCTGGGTGCCGGAAGAGGCGCCGCCGCGGCCGTCCTGGATGCGGTAGGTGCCGGCACTGTGCCACGCCATGCGGATGAAAAGCCCGCCGTAGTGGCCGTAGTCGGCCGGCCACCACGGTTGCGAATCGGTCATCAGCTTGTAAAGGTCCTTCTTTACTGCCTTGAGATCGAGCTTTTTGAACTCCTCTGCGTAGTTGAAATCCTCGCCCATCGGGTCCCCCGCGGGCGGGTTCTGGTGAAGGACTCGCAAATCCAGCTGGTCCGGCCACCAGTCGCGGTTGGTCATTGCTCTACCGTGTCCACTGCCCGTCACCGGGCATTTGCTGGCATCGTCTGACATGGTATTTCTCCTTTTGTTCTCTCGGTTCGATGGTTCGGCGTTGTTCACTTACAGCATTCGGGACAGCGTCCCCAGAAGATCACTTCGGCTTCGTCGATTTCGTAGCCCGAGGCGTCAGCGGGCGCCAGGCACGGCGCGGCGCCGACCGCACAGTCGACATCGACCATTCGGCCGCATTCGCGGCAGATCAGGTGGTGATGGTTGTCGCCGGCCCGGCCCTCGTAGCGTGCCGGCGACCCTGACGGCTGGATGCGCCGGATGAGGCCCTTTTGGGACAGGACGGCGAGGGCGTCGTACACCGCCTGGCGCGAGATGACGCCGATCCCGGCTCGTACGGCAGTGGCGACGTCCTCCGCCGTGGCGTGCGGTCGACGCGACACCGCCTCCAGAACGGCCAGGCGCTGGGCGGTGACCTGGACCCCGTGCTGACGGAGCAGACCGGCCGGATCGTTTTCCACGATTGTAGATTAAGTCAAGTTCCAGACTTTGTCCAGAATCTGGAGCGGCTCCCAGGAGGGGCTTGAGGCGCAGTTCAATTGACTGTCTGAGGCGGGGCAGGTCTGGCCACTCCAGGGGAATGTCATTTGTGGGTAGGGGCAGCACCTGTGCCGCCCGGCCTCAACCAGGCGCGAATATGTGGAATTCGGCGGATAATTTCGAATTCTGCACGAGGCTCACGAATCAATACGTGGCCTGGTGCATTGGGTTCGGCCCGGCAATCGTCACACTGTGATACGCGGAACCTGTCGTTGTCACTCGCCGGAGTTATCCACGATCTCGCACTCCAGCCCGTTACTGTCCATGAGGAGTTGCATGATGCTCATCAGATCTGCCTGGCACGCGGCGAATACCGCCTCGTGAAATTGATGGACCGCCGTCGCGCCCGGCGAGTACGAGTTCGCCATTTCGAAGGCCCCCGTATCCGGCGCGCCCGGCACGACCGG
Source organism: Candidatus Sulfomarinibacteraceae bacterium (assembly GCA_963823345.1). GTDB lineage: Bacteria > Acidobacteriota > Thermoanaerobaculia > Thermoanaerobaculales > Sulfomarinibacteraceae > Sulfomarinibacter. The sequence continues at coordinate 331,449 of CAWGLE010000001.1, read as the reverse complement.
CTCCCTTACCGACGAGCAGCTGACGTATTCCCAGGAGTTTTCAACGTCTGGAAATCGAAGGATGTCGAGGCTGGCGTAGGAGAAGGACCCGTCCGAGAGGTCGGGCACCATCAGCAGAAGTGAACTGTGGTCTTCGCTGCCGATATCGACGGTGCAGGTGCTCGACGACACGTCGGGATCCTGAGAAAAGAAACCTTCGCCGAGCCACGCAGCACCACATGGGCAAATCATTCCCTCGGGCTCTTCGCACGGCGGCGTCGCACCGTCGGTGAGGTCTTCGAATCGGGCAAGCGCATTCCGGCATGAACGCTCGGAACCGCCGGGTTCTTCGCTGTCGCAGTCGAGCGCCTCACAATACACATGGCAGGCGGCGTAGGCGGCGCCGATCAGGCCGGCATCCTCGCACATCGAAGACTTCCCGTGGCGGTTTCCGGCTTCTGCCAACCCCGTGCCCATCGCACACATAGCGACCGTCAAATATATGACCATGCGAAATCTAGCCATAGCATGAACCCCCCAACCCTGGTTCAGAATCCGCCCGTTCATTGAACAACTATATCAGGGAAATCGAAAATCAACCTCGACAATCTGAATAATGGCTGCTCAAGGATTTATTTCTATGTCAAATATGACCAATTTGTTGAAATGACACCCCCGTATGTAAACAAAGGGTGCCACACCGGCGCCTCGCACACACAGGACGCTGATATTCTCGAAAGGATGAGCGGTTTTCGTGCCCGTCGCCTCCTTCTCGTGTTGCTCGCGCTGGCACCTGCCGGCGCCGAGAGCCTGGATCCGCCGTGCGACGTGGTGGCGGCGCCTCCGGCGACGTCGGTGACGTACTACGTGAGTACGGGTGGTGATGACGACAACGACGGCCTGACCGAGCAGACACCCTGGCAGACTCTCGACTACGCAGAGGCGAACGCGACGGCACCGGGCACACGCATCGCGTTGAAGCGGGGCGACGTGTTCGAGAAGGCGACGGCGCTCGGCATCCATCACGGGGGAACGGCGGGTCAGCCGATCGTCTGGGACGGCGATTTCTGGGGCACCGGCGGCAAGGCCACCATCCGCTCGTCACAGGATCGGGAGGCACCCCAGAAAGCCGTCGTCAACATCATTGGTGCGAGCCACGTCGTGTTCCAGAACATCGTGGTCGACGGCAACAGCACCAATGCGTTCGGCATCGTGATTGGCGGAACGGACAGCTACTACTCAGCGGATGGGTATCAGGACTCCGAGACCGACATCATCGTGCAGGGCAACTCGATTCTGAATTGTGGCGATGTGGACCCCGACCCCGACTACTACGTCATCGCAGTGCTCATCCAGACCTGGAACACGGACATGTGGGACATCACCGTCCGCGACAACCTGGTCGACACGGCGGCCAACCACGGCATTATCGCCTACGTGGGGCGCGCTGAACACGGCGCCACCCCGTCGACGCTTCACAACATGAAGATGTACCGCAACACCGTGACCAACTTCGGCATCAATGGTCAGTCCCGATCGTCGGGGATGGGTTTCACCCAGAGCGTGGTCGACGGCGTCATCGAATGCAACACGATCAGCCAAGGCCCCGACAGTCTGGACGGCGCGGGGGTCGTCATCGCCGGCAACGAGGACGGCACGCCGCAGAACGCCGTCATCCGCTACAACGACATCCGCATGCGCGACAAACCCGGCATGGCCGTCCAGAACGGGTATGCCCCGTCGGCGACCGTTTACGGCAACCTGTTCTTTCAGGAGTCGGCCGTCGGCAACGCGGCGGTCTGGATTCAGATCGCCCCCGGCATCGGCTACACCGACGGTGACGACACGGCGCAATTGGTCTTTCTCCACAACACCATCGTGGTCGACCAGGGCAATGCCTTCATGGACGACTCGAGCACTCCGGGCGTCACCGTTTTTCGCAACAACCTGGTCGTGAACAAGGGATCGGCGACGTATGGCGATCCCTGCTATGTCGCCTTCACTGCATCGTCGGCCACCCACGACCACAACGCCTGCTACCGGCCGCAACCCGGCGACGTGCTTCTCGCGATCGAGATCGACGCCGGCTACGTCTACCGGAGCGAGGATGCTCGATTGGGAACCCACGGCGGTGATCGAGGATCCGCTGCTGACCGATCTCGACGGCTTCGATTGGGTGCCCACCGACGACTCGCCCGTTCGACAGCAAGGGATTCCCGCAGGAATCCCGGTCGACCGGAACGGCAACCTCTATGCGACGCCACCCTCGATCGGGGCATACGAGGTCGGCGTGATCTTCAGCGACGGGTTCGAGTCCGGCAATCTCTCGTCGTGGGGGGCCTTCTAAAGGAAACAGCGCCAGGTTCCTCCATTCGGTAATTCACGGCAGACGCCAAATCAGAAAGACCGAATATGCGAACCTGGCGCCGTTAGTTACGGTAAGGGGTGGGTTTAGAAACAGAGGGTGGCCGCACCGTCCTTGATCAGTGCGTGCATGGCTGGTGAACCGGTGATGACCACTCCGTCGAGCAGGTCGTCCTGCGAGTAACCCCGAACTGCGGCGCACGGCGGGCACACCATGATCGTGCAACCGTGGTCGCGCACCCGTTGGATCATGTCGATCATCGGGGGATCCAGGGGATTCAGCACGACCTTGTCCGCGGCCCCCTTGCGGACCCAGTCGATTGCCGAACTCGTGAGGAAGATGGTCACGTCCATATCTGAATTGATGGCGCCGTTGGCGATGCTCCAAGCAACCGACGAACGTTCGTCATCCAGCCCCCGGGTGATCAGTACAACAAGCTTCTTTTTCTCGGACATCTCGTACCTCCTGATGTGTTTGTTCAATCAGGAATACGCGGTTCGACGGCACAACCCGCCACCCGTGTTTTCCACGCCGGGGACAGTCAGTCACCATGGGTGTCAGGTTCAAACGCACCGTTGTTGCGTCGTGATGAGGCACCTTTCATCAGAGAGAGCGGCCGAGTGCCATCCCTCGATCAAAGGAAGCCTCACACCTCGAGGCGGTCCCACTCGCGTTCGGCCCGTTCCATCGCGCGGCGGAAGCGCGCCTCGCCGCGAATGCTCTCCAAGGTCCAATCGTGTTCGGAGAGAAAAGGATAATTGATCATCCCTTGCTCGATCGCCCGGTCCAGCCAGTGCAGCGCCTCGTCCCTGGCGCCGACCGCGGCGTGGGCACTCGCCAGCGCCCAGGGGACCTCCGCATCCCACGCGGCAACCTGTTGATATGGACCGTCGGCGAGCCGCAGGACCTCCGCACGGTCTTCCCGCCAGGCCGCCCGGCAGAGCCCCATCCACCACGTGCCGACGTCCGAGTCGGGCTCAGCCACCACCGCCTCGGTCAACGCCTCCGCCTCGTCGAGCTGCCGGGCGTAGCACAGGGCCATGACGTAGTTCGCACGCCAGACCGGAGTGACCGGATCGAGGGCGAACATGCGGTGCGCAGCTCCCACCGCCTCCGTGAACCGGCCGGCAAACAACGGCACCATTGCGTTCATCAGCAGGCTCATCGGGTTGAGCGGATCGATATCGACCAGCCGTGCCGCGAAAGGCGCCGCCGCGTCCGGCTTGCCGCCCAGCCAGCCGAGCGTGTGGGTGTAGAGCTGGAGCGCCACGATTTCGTTCGGGAAGGCCTGCAACACGCGCCTCAAGCTGCGGGCGCAGCCGTGAATGTCACCCCGGGCCAACTGGGTCTGCGAGCGCACCAGGTGTCCGCGCGGCGAATCGGTCTCGAGTGCGAAGATCTTGTCCACGCACCCTTCTGCATTCCGGATGAACTCCTCTTCGCGCCCGATCGCGGCCCCGATGTTGACGTACTGGAAGTACGCCTCGCCGAGACCCTGATAGATCAGGGCGTTGTCGCCGACCAGCCGGAGCGCCGCCTGGAGATGGCTGATCGCCAGATCCAGGCTGCCGGGCATGAAGCTCCAGATCTCGCTCCGTGCACGGAGATAGCTCTCCCGGGCGCGGACGTCGGCGATCGGCCGTTCGGCGAGGTGCGCAGCCTCGTGCGGCTTCAGCCGAACCTCGAGAGCATCCACGATCGATCGCGAAACGCGCTCCTGAATGTCGAACACATCGTCCAACGTGCCCCCGTACTTTTCGGCCCAGATCTGAATGTCGTCCGCCGCGTCCACCAACCGCGCCGTGATCCGCAGACTGTTCGCCGCACGCCGCACGCTGCCTTCGAGCACGTACCGGCAGGCGAGGTCGCGGCCGATGGCCGAGAGGCCGCGCTCGTCGCCCTTGAGACGCATCGCCGAGGACCGCGAGATCACGCGCAGTGCCTGGACCCGGGACAGATCGGTGATGATCTCGTCGGTGAGCCCGTCGCTGAAGTACTCGGCGTCGGGATCCGGGCTCAGGTTGGCGAAGGGCAGCACGACGATCGATTTCGTGTCGGCGGCCGCAGGCTGGGCGGCAACGACGTATCCGGGATCCGCGAGCGGGCGCAGCGCATCCCGCGCCTCGCCAAGATCGCTCATGCGGCCGGAGGCCTCGCGCACCAGGCACCGTTCGATGACCAGCCGTACCTCCCGAGGGACGTCGGCCGGCAGCGCCCGCCAATCGACGGCGCCGCGCAGCACGGCATCGAACGTGTCAGTGATCGTTCGGCCGGGGAAGGCGCGCCGGCCGCTCAGCATCTCGAACAGCACGGCGCCGAACGCCCAGACGTCGGTGCGCGCGTCGACCGGCGCTCCGACCGCCTGCTCGGGTGACATGTAGGGTGCGGTGCCGAGGACGGTGCCTTCTCGCGTCTCGATGGCGAGTGTCTCCTCATCCTCCGGCGACGTGTTCTCGAGCGCCGTGTCGGGATAACTCGCGATCATTTTGGCCAGTCCGAGGTCGAGGATCTTGACGCGGCCGTCGTGTGCGATCCGCACGTTCGACGGCTTGAGATCGCGGTGGACGATGCCCCGCGCGTGGGCGCTGCACATCCCGTCGGCGATCTGAGTCGCCATTCGCACGGCCTCGGCGAGGCTCAAGGGCCCCCGCGCGATGAGCTCGGCGAGCGAGGGGCCGTCCACCAACTCCATCACGATCGCGCTCGACCCTTCGAGGTCTTCGAGGCCGTGGATGGTCGCGATGTTCGGGTGGTTGATCGACGCCAGCAGCCTGGCCTCGCGCTCGAAGCGGTCGGCACGCTCGGCGCTCGCACGCGTCGCTTCGGGCAACACCTTGATTGCAACCTCGCGGCCCAGTCGGGGATCGCGGGCGCGGTAGACCTCCCCCATGCCGCCGGTGCCGAGCAGCGCGACGACTTCGTACGGTCCGATCCGGGTTCCTGGGGAAACTGTCACTGGAGGCACTCTACTACACGGTACGGGGCGCTCGGCCTCGGCCGGATGCGTGGGTGCCGCACATCCCCGCATGCCGCGGTGAAGGATGGCATCCAGGAGAAGGTGACCCGAAACATCCCAGGAATATTTCTTCGGCTTTCCTGATTTTCACAGACGCCGGGGACATCGGACCCGATACCAACCACGACCGGGAGAAAAACATGTACACAGCGAGAGCATTTTCTGCATCCAGAGCCGACGCCCCCCTCGCCCTTGACACGATTCAGCGGCGCGCCACCACCGATCGCGACGTGCGGATCGAGATCCTCTTCTGCGGCGTCTGCCACTCCGACCTCCATACGGTTCGCGACGAGTGGAACAGCGTCATGCCCACCACCTACCCCTGCGTGCCGGGCCACGAGATCGTCGGCCGGGTCGTCGAGGTCGGTTCGGCGGTCACCGCCTACAAGGCGGGCGACCTGGTGGGCGTCGGTTGCCTGGTCGACTCCGACCACACCTGCCCCGCCTGCAAACAGGATGTCGAGCAGTTCTGTCCCAACGGGGTTTTCACCTACAACGCGCCGGACAAACACCTCGGCGGGGTGACCTACGGCGGCTACTCGGAGAGCATCGTCGTCGACGAGGCTTTCGTGCTGCGCATCCCCAACAACCTCGATCCGGCGGGCGCCGCTCCGCTGCTGTGCGCCGGGATCACGACCTACTCACCGATCCGTCGTTGGGGCGACATCAAGGGCAAGAAGGTGGGCGTGGTCGGCCTCGGCGGTCTCGGGCACATGGGCGTGAAGTTCGCGCGCGCCTTCGGCGCACACGTCGTCGTCTTCACGACCTCGCCGGGCAAGAAGGAGGACGCGTTGCGCCTCGGCGCCCACGACGTCATCGTCTCCACCGACGCGGAGGAGATGCGGCGGCACGCCGGGTCCTTCGATTTCATCCTCGACACGATCTCCGCCGATCACGACATCAACGCCTACGTCGGCATGCTCGGAATCGACGGCACCATCACGCTGGTCGGTGCGCCCGAGAAACCGCTGCCCGTCTCCGCATTCGCCCTGCTCTTCGGCCGCAAGAGCATCTCCGGTTCGCTCATCGGCGGCATCGCCGAAACCCAGGAGATGCTCGACTTCTGCGGCGAGCACGGCATCACCTCCGATGTCGAGATCATCCCGATCCAGAAGATCAACGAAGCTTACGAGCGCATGCTCAGGTCGGATGTGAAGTACCGCTTTTCCATCGACATGAGTTCGCTCAAAAAGGGGTGAACCGGGTGAGGTGATCTGATGCCTCCCGACCGGCGTGTCGGGCGCCCGAAGGCGGCCCACCCGGGAACCTGAACGGGGCAAACATCACCGTCCGCACGGAAAAAACAAGGCGGCCTCCCGCGAGGCCGCCTTATTTCTTGCTGGGAAATCCGGACGACTATCCGTCGGTCCCGGTGGCCATGGCCCTGACGTCGGCCGCGCCGATGCGCTGGCCTCCGATGGCCCAATCGCCTCCCTCGAACTCGGCGATTCGAACCCACGTCACCTTGCGCAGGCTTTCACCCTCCACCTCGACCATGGCCGCGGTGACCTTTTCGATCATCCGCTGCTTCTGTTCCGGTGAAAAGACATCCTTGATCACATCGATTGTTACGAGCGGCATGTTCTTCTCCTTTAGCGGCTCAGTTTGGTTTTCAGATGGTCAATGACCTGGCCCATCGCGACGCTCGGACTGAACTCGATCGCTTCGTAGTCCTCCTCGACCCGGACCGTGTGGCCGGGAGGCCAGTAGTAGACGTCTCCGGCCTCCACGTGTTCTTCGCTGCCGTCGGCGTAGCGCACGTGGATCGACCCCTTCAAAACCGTGCCCCAGTGTGGGCACTGGCAGAGGTCCTGCGGCATGCCGACCAGCAGCGGGGCGGCGTCCGCGCCCGCGGGGAAGCGGATGCGTGCGACGTTGAGGTCGCCCCAGTCCTGCGCCTGGATGCAGACGCCGCCCGCTTCGAGACGGGTGGGGAGTTTGGCTCGTTCCTGTTTCATGGTGATCTCCTTTCGCGGTCCTTGTCGGCGGTTCCGCCGCCGACAGACTATGTATAGGCGCCGCGGGTCGCTGAAGCTTGGAGATGGTATGGAGGATTTGTGGAGATCGTTTGAGCGATCACTTCGGGGTGTTCTACCATTGTCCCCATGAAATACAGCTTTGGAGGGTTCGAGCTGGATCTGACGAAGGTCGAGCTGCGCGCCGAAGGCGAGGCCCGCCCTCTCGAGCCGCAGGTCTTCGCCCTCATCGCCTACCTCGTGGAGAACCGAGAGCGGCTGGTTTCCAGGGATGAGCTCCTGGAGAAAGTCTGGGACGGGCGCCTGGTCTCCGACTCCGCCCTGGCCAGTCGGGTGAAGGCCGCGCGCCAGGCGCTCGGCGACGACGGCAAGGCCCAGCGTTTCATCAGAACGATCCACGGCAAGGGTTTTCGATTCGTGGCCGTGGTCCACGCAGAGCGCGACGAGCCGCGACTCGTCGAGGCACATCTCGGCATGAGCGACGCCGCACGGGACCTTGCCCTCGTCGCGGCCGGGTTGGACCAAACGCGCCCTTCGATAGCCGTTCTGCCCTTCCGCCCCGTCGGTGACGCAGGTCCCTATGCCGCTGCAGCCGACGCCGTGCCGCACGATCTGATCACCGAGCTGGCGCGCCTGAGGTGGCTCTTCGTGACCGCCCGTGGCTCGTCCTTTCGCCTCCGCGAGCCGAGTCCGGACATCGTTGAGGTCGGCCGCCTTCTCGGCGTGCGCTACTGCCTGTCGGGCACGGTGGAGGTGGCCGGCCGCAGCCTCACCGTCACAGCGGAACTCGCCGAAACACTTACCGGGGCGGTGATCTGGGCGGAGCGTTACACCGGCTCGATCGACGATGTCCACGCGGTGCGCGCCGAGATCCGCTCCAAGATTCTGACCGCGCTCGAAATCCAGATCCCTCTCCACGAGGCGGCGCGGGCGCGCCTCGTGGGAACTGAGAACCTCGACGCGTGGTCAGCCTATCATCTCGGCTTGCAGCACATGTATCGCTTCAACCGCGGGGACAACGCGATTGCGGCCGGGCTGTTCGAACGCGCGGTCAAGCAGGATCCCAACTTTGCGCGCGCCCACGCCGGACTCTCGTTCGTGCACTTCCAGACGGCGTTCATGGGGCACGCCGATGACCTCGCGCGAGAGAGGGCCCTGTCCCGCAGCTACGCCCAACGCGGCCTCGATCTCGATCCCCTCGATCCATTTGTCAACTTTACGATGGGGCGCACCTTTTGGCTCGAGGGCGACCTCGAGAGCGGCCTGGCGTGGCTCGAACGTTCGACATCGCTGAGCCCGAACTACGCGCAAGGCATCTATGCCCGTGCCTGGACGGAAACTCTGTCCGGGCGGGAGCTCGAAGGCCGGGAGCACGTCGACCTCGCGATCCGCTTGAGCCCGCTCGATCCGCTCTTCTACGGGATGCTCGGGACGCGCGCATTCACCCACATCGCGCAGGGCGAGGATCTCGAAGCGGCATCGTGGGCCGAACGGGCGGCGCGATCTCCTGGTGCACACGTCCTCATCGCGATGATCGCCGCGGCGGCGCACTCTTTGGCCGGTCACGATTCTCAGGCGAGGTCGTGGGCGAACAACGTGCGTGAACGCAACCCTCACCTCACTCGAGAGGAATTCTTCCGCGCCTTTCCGATCAAACCCGAAGCGATGCACCGCCGCCTGTCGGCCGCACTGCAAAGCCTCGGGTTCTGACAACTGCAAGGGAGAGGAGAGCGATGGCGATAACTTCACCCCAGCAGGTTTTGGTTCCGAGCGCGGTGGCTCTCTTCGCGCTGCTCTTCGCCGGGGTGGTCGCAGGCGTCGACGGCCCGCCGCCGGAGAGCGCTCCGGCACCCGAGCCGCCGACGCTGCGGACCGAAGAGGTCACGCCCACCCGCGATCTGGCCTGGCTCGTCGGTTTTGTGGAGTGCGGGGACGACGTCGCCTTCTTCGCGCTGAACGTGGAGGGCGAAAACGTCCGGGAGGACTGGCCCCCACAACAACGGACGGACCTGGTTCTCCGCCTCCTCGAACAGCTTGGGATCGTCGTGCCCCAAACCACCTGATCCGCCTCGACTCAGATTCCAGGCGCTCCATTCCCTGCCCTGCAAGACCGGACAGGGCGAGGACGTACGCTCCGATCGTGATGCCACCCGGAATGCTGTGATATCCGAAGGGAGTCGTAATTTGAATAATTGATCAATAGATTGACAAAAGCATCGCAACAGGAGGACACTCCTCGCATCGAATCTCAGTTGGTGCGAAAACCAGGTGATCGCGATGAAAGGAGTTGTGATGCACAAGACCCTGTTGAACGTGATGATCTGGCTTCTCTTCCTGGGCGGGGTGGTCGGTTTTGGAATGGCTCTCATGAAACTGTTTGGAGGCGCGTCACCGAGCGAATACGGGGTGCTGGGAATCGGCGGCGGGCTCTGGTTTCTGGCCAGCGCGGTGACCATCTTCATTAACGAAAAAATCGGCTGACCTGCGCCGGTGCCAGGTCCTGAGGCACGAAGTCATACCTGACAAATCCGTATCTCCGGACCTGGCACTTATTGGCTCCCCCGCGTCCACGGCAATCGGGTGGTGGTTGAGGAACCGAACACCTGTCGATCGTCGTGAGATTGCTACACCCGGCAGGAACAGGAAGCTACTCCCGAGCGGTCGCGGTTTCCTCGCCTCGCCGCCTCGGGGTCGCTCCTCTCAGGGAGTCCGGAGTATAGAAGGTGCCCACGAGATTTCGGTTGTCGGCGCTCTTCGTGTACGTGATGGATCCGCAGGTGCCGCTCATCTGGCCGACGGGGTTGGCGACCACGACGACGGCGTTGTCTTCACGGACACCGACACCCTCGAGATCGACTCCGCCCGACCAGCGAAAACTGTAGGCATCGTCCTCTTCGATCTGGATGTGAATCACCTCCAGGTGCTCCCCGATGGTTTCTTTTGAGCCTTCAAGAACGTAGGAACCGGCAAGCTGGCCGGGCTCGCTCCAGTCGAACGAGGTGTGGCTTCCCTCTCGCGTGGCCGTCTGAGAGCTCGTCGCTCCGTTCACGCTGACCCGCAGGCCGTTCAGGGTCCCGTCGCCGATATCGATGTCGAACAGGTGGAGGTAACAGTCGTACTCTGATCCGTCTTCGCTCCAGACGGCGAACAGGTCATCGCCCACTGAAACCCCGCGCCCCTTGTAGACCACGAGCCCCTCGTCCTCCTCCATTTGAGTCCAGGTCAGCTCGTAAAGTCGGTTTCCGAGGACGGTGATGCAGAGGGCTCCCGAGTAGGACAACCCTTCCGAATCGAATCCCGTGACGTCGTAACAACCCGCCAAGCCGGCCGGGTCCTCGCCTGCCACGGCCATCGAAGCACAAACGACGGTCGAAAAGAAAGCGGCGATGACGAGGACCCCAGCGCATCGTTCGCCACCAAATCTCGCCATGTTGATCTCCTTCAAAGCGCCCCGTACCACTGTACCGCAGTGCCACGGAAACGGAGTTCCATGGGTGCTCCCATCCGCAGAGGCGCGTGACCGGTACGACCCTTCGCCAGGGTGGATTACAACGACGACCAGAAACGTTCCTCATGGTGGAGATACTGATGGGTATTGAATTCGATTTTTCCAGACTCGATGCGATGGATGTGCTCGACCTGGCGTGTTTTATCGAACGCGAGGCTGCGGGGTGCTACGAACAGCTGGCCTCGTGGGCTGAAAAAAACAGCCCCGGTGCTGCTGAGTTTTTTCAGCGGATGGCCCGGCTCGAGGGTCAGCACGACAGCCAGATCGAACAGCGTCGGCGGGAGTTGTTCGGCGATCGGCCGAGCCGCTACGTCGACAGCGCACCGTGGGAGGTGGAGGTGCCCGACTACGACAAGGTCGGCACTTCGTTCACCCTCGAACAGGCCTATCGGCTGGCCCTCGGCGCGGAGGAACGGGCGGAAGCCTACTTCCGCCAGGCCGTCGGCTACATTTCCGATTCGCAGGCCGTTCACATTCTCGAAGGCCTCGCCGACGAAGAGGTCGAACACCAGCGCTTCCTCAAACGCGAGATGGCAACTCGTCTCGGTGCGGGGGTGGAAACCTAAGTTGCCTCCCTTCGGAGTGTCGAGAGCAGGTGCCTGAAACCTGCTCGGAGTTTTCGTGGCACCCTTCGGAACCCTTCGGAACCCTCTATTTTTCGCCGAAGCGGAAGCGTGCCAGGTATCACAATCTGACAACCTCACAGAATTCTCGATCTGCGTGGTGATCGCTCTGCGAGGGGGTCTCTCATCGTGAGGTTGTGACACCTGGCACGGTTCCACGGTTCAGCTGGACGAGAACGACGCCGAGCACTGCGAGGAGGAGCCCGACGCCCTCCTTGACGCTGATGGGTTCGCCGAGGAAAAGCCAGGCGAGGATCGCGATCTGGATCAGCATCGTGTTGTTGATCAGGGTCGACTCGATGGCGGTGAGGTTCCTCAGGGTGTGGTTCCAGAGTGTGAATGCCAGAGCGGTGTTGACGACCGCCAGCCAGAGCACGATGCCCCACCCTTCGAGGCCGAGCCTCGGCACGCCCTCCACGATGAGGCCCCCTGCCAGGAGCAGAAGCGATCCCACTCCCATGCTCACCACCGTGACCGTCAGGGGGTGGATGTCGCCGCGCCGGTTGACGGCGCGACCGAGGAGCGAGGCGCCCGAGTTGGCGAACAGGCACACCCCGGCCACAACGAGCCCCGCGGATCGAAACGTCGCTGCGAACGGCAGGAAGTAGATCGTGGCCCCGACCAGAAACAGGCCGAGACCCGCCCACTGGCGGCGGGTCAGGCGTTCCCTTAGGAACACCGCACCGAGCAGGGCGACCGCCGCCGGAGTGAAGCTGAGCATCAGGCTGAGGGTCACCGCAGGCAGGAACACCAGAGCCAGAAACTGGCCGCCCTGGGTCAGAGCGTAGAAAACCACTCCCAGGAGAGACAGTCGCAGCCAGTCCGACCGTCCCAACCGCCGGAGCTCCTGCCTCCGCGTCGGGCTCGCCAACACTGCGGGTGCCAGGATCAGGAACGCCAGCGTGTATCGCATCCCGGCGAAGCTGATCGCCGGAATGTCTTTCAGACCAATCTTGATCAGCACCCACGAGGTGGACCAGAGAAAGGTCACAAAGAGGGCCTGGAGGACCGGAATGTTGTGGCGTCGACGGGACTCAGCCATGGAGAACTCCTTCAGATAGAGGCACAGCACTGCTGCGCCGACCTATCCCCTCCAGGCTTTTGTCCTTGCAGGTGCCTGCCGAGCTTTCGGCGTTCTGTGGCGCTCGGACCAGCCCGGCCTGCGCCGGCGGAACCCTAGCCACCCTTCAGTCGACGTACGATTCTGGCACGTTCGACAGGAACCTGCAATCGAGCGCTGAACCGCTTTCCGCCTCTCTGTACAGCCCCAAAGGGAAGTGCGGATATGGTTTCTGAGGCGAAATCTTCGCCACGTATCCTGCTCCCGTCGAGACCTGCTCCAACCATGAGAAGCAGCGAGGAGGTGTTGTGATCGAATGGCGCCAACCAAGGCAACCCGACGGCTGACCACTCTCGGGTGAGGCCGAGCTCTTGCACCCATCGCTCGATGGAGGCCCCCTCGATCTCGCGGCCCATGACCTTGAGTACCCCTCGAATATCTCTGAGGTGCTTGTCCGACATCGATGTCGTTCGTGAATCGCGGTTCGCCGTAGGCGATGGTCGCCATCGAGCCTGTGATCAAATAAGGGATGCGCAGGCCCTCGAGGGTTTGTGCGAGCCGTTCGAGTAGCTCAGATGGGATCCATGAGAGAGCCTGCTGGCGACGAATAGGACACTCTTTTTTGGCTGGTATTTCGACCGAGAGAGCGCACCAAGCGAGTGGAGATACCTTGGTGGTCGCAAACGCCGCCGCCCGAGGGCTGAAACCCCAGGCCCGTGTGGCCGTAAAACGCCCGAAAAGCTGAGAATCGCTTCGTGGGGAGGGCTCCGGTGTTGGCCAATAAATCTCTTACGACGAGTCCCCGCCTTTCGCTCCTGCTGGCCCTCGGCCTGGTGTGCTCGGCGGCCGCGGCGGAGGACAGCGACGTGCTTTCCGCCCGCATCCAGCGCATCGAGGACGGCCTCCTGCCGGCCGCCGTGCTGGCAGGCGGCGAGCTGCCCACCTTCACCATCGAGGAGCGCATGAAGCTCTACAACGTCCCCGGTCTCAGCATCGCGGTGATCAACGACGGCGAGGTGGAATGGGCGAGCGGTTACGGCTTGCTCGAGCTGGGAGGAAATAGCCCCGTCGACACTCACACGTTGTTTCAGGCGGCTTCAATCTCGAAACCGGTGGTGGCCACGCTGGCTCTGCGGTCGGTGGAGATGGGGCTCGTTGATCTGGACGCTCCCCTCAACGATGTTTTGAAGACCTGGAGGATCCCCGAGAACGAGTACACTCGGGCGCAACCCCCGACCCTGCGCCAGCTGCTCGGCCATCGCGCCGGGCTGACGGTCCACGGGTTCCGCGGCTACACCGAGGGGGAGCCGATCCCGACGGTCTACCAGATTCTCGACGGCGCCGAGCCCGCCAACAGCGACCCCATCGTGGTCGATATCCCTCCCGAAACTCAGAGTCGTTACTCCGGAGGTGGCTATGTGCTCCTGCAGCTCCTCCTCACCGAGCTGCACAATCAACCCTTCCGGGAGGCCATGCGCCGGTACGTGCTTGAGCCGGCGGGCATGACCGACAGCGCCATCGCCTACCCGCTCGACACCGAGCGCCGCATCAACGCGGCCTCCGGCCACCGGCCCAACGGCGACCTCATCGAGGGCAAGTACCGCGTGCACCCGGAGATCGGGGCGGGCGGCTTGTGGGCTACCGCCACCGATCTCGCCCGCTGGGCCATCGCCATCCAGAGGTCTCTCGCCGGCCGGGAAGGAGCCCTGCTCGAAGAGGCGACGGCAAAAGAAATGCTCACGCCGAGAGGCGCCTGGGGCCTCGGACCAGAGGTTACCACCGGTGCCGCAGGGGATGTGATCTTCTCCCACGACGGCAGCAACGCAGGGTACTTCTGCCGCCTCGTGGCCTACGCCGAGCGCGGGCAGGGGGTGGCGGTGATGCTCAACGGTGACGACAGCACCATCGTTGGCGAGCTGGTGCGCGCCGTTGCCAGGGAGTACGGATGGCCCGACTTCCAGGTCGAGATCAAGGAGGCCGTCGAGCTGACGCCCGAGCAGCTCGCGCGTTTTACCGGCCGATACGGCTTCGGGCCCATGGAGATCGAGATCCGGGCCGCCGACGGTGGCCTGAGCGCCCTCATGCCCGACGGCAGGACTCAGCCGCTTTACGCCGAGAGCGCCACAACCGTTTTCAACCTCGAGGACAATGTCGTCATCGACTTCACCTTCAACGATACCGGCGGTTTCGTGACCGCGGTTGTCTCGGTGAACGGGCGGCAGCAGGGCGAGTTGATGCGGCGGCCCTGATGACGGGTGCCGCAGGTCGCATTCACGCTTTGTTACGGCGCTCGTCGCTGATTGACGCAACGGATACGAATTCTCCAAACGCTGGGTCCGAAAGCTCGAAGAACGGCGCAGAAATCTCCTGGAGGCGGCTCCCGAAACGAACAGGTGATGGCGGCAGACCACCGGAGGAGTCGCATGGATGCCACTGATCGTGACGTCACAACCCGGGGTGTCGTTGTCGTTTCCGATGTCGGGTTGTGATCAACCCTGATCGGGCCAACCTTCTGTTTTCTCGAGGTCTGATTTTTCTCACCCGTACTCGAGCACGGCGCGCGGCACGTAGAGTTCCTCCAGATAGGAGTTTTCTTCTGGAGTGAGGCTGATCTCCAGGGCTTCGACCGCCTCTTCCAGCTGGTGCATCTTGGTGGCGCCGATCACCGGCGCGGTGACGCCCGGCTGGTGGAGCAGCCAGACCAGCGCAAGCTGCGCCGGTTTGACACCTTTGTCCGCCGCCACCTTCACCACCCTCTCCAGAATTTCAAAATCGGTGTTCTTGAAGTAGTAGTCGTGAGCCATCTGATCGCTCGCGTCGCGGGTGGTCGCGCCGCGCTCGCCGGGTTTGCGGTTTCCGGCCAGAAACCCCCGGGCCAACGGACTCCACGGCACGACCCCGACGCCTTCGCTACGACACAGCGGCATCATCTCGCGCTCCTCCTCCCGGTGGATGAGGTTGTAGTGATTCTGCATCACCGCAAAGCGGCTCCACCCGTGGCGATCGGCCAGACCCAGGGCTTTCATGAACTGCCAGGCATGCATGCTCGACGCGCCCAGATACCGCACCTTGCCCACCCGCACGAGGTCGTCGAGCGCCTCCAGGGTTTCTTCGATCGGGGTTTCGTAATCCCAACGGTGGATGTAATACACGTCGACGTAATCCGTCTCCAGCCGCCGCAGCGAGGCGTCGACGGAATCCATGATGTGCTTGCGGGACAGACCGCGATCATTCGGACCGTCACCGGTGGGCCAGTACACCTTGGTCGCGATGACCACGTTTTTTCGCTGAGCGAAGTCCCTGAGCGCGCGGCCCAGGACTTCCTCGCTGACGCCCAGCGAATACATATCCGCCGTATCAAAGAAGTTGATCCCCAGCTCCAGGGCCCGTTTGATGAAAGGGCGGCTCTGATCCTCCGGCAGCACCCAGTCGCGCCACTGAGGGGTGCCGTAGGTCATCGCTCCGAGACAGATCCGGGACACCTTCAGGCCGGTTTTACCTAGCTTCACATACTCCATCGTCAGCCTCCCGAACACCTGGCGCCACCAGGGTGCCACATTCGGAGAGGTTCATGCCAGCTCGGGGGAACCGACAGAGCCTCAGTGGACGGCGCCCCAGGCTACTGGGAACCGGAAATGCCGAAAAGGCTGATCAGCACGTCGCTGAGGTGGTTTCGCCTGGTCGCCGGATTGTGGCCTTCCGGGACCTCGATGTACGACACGGTGTGGCCTGCGTCGGCAAGCGCCTGGCGCGCCCCGCGCGCCGTGGCGAGGTTGGCCTGGTCGTAGAGCCCGGCGAGGATCGCCACCTGGAGCCGCCGACCAGGCTCCCGGGAAAAAGCCTCGAGTTTGGCCGGGGTCAGCCGCCGACCCGGAATCAGCAGGCCGAGGCGGCCGTACGCCTGGGCGGGCGCGAGGGCGGCGTCGAGCGCGTCCTGCGCGCCGTAGGAGATGGCGAGGACGGCCCACTCGCCGGCGTCCGCCAGGCCGCCATATCGCGACGCCAACCACAAAGGCGCCTCCTCGGCGAGGAAGGCCCGCAGCGGCGGCCCCTCGTGATTGTCGGCATCGCCCGGCAGGTACGATTCCAGGAACAGGCCGACGATCGGCTCGATCTCCCGGTGGTCGATCAGCCAGTCGAGCACCCGGAGCGCCTCGCCTTCGCGCGCCACGTCCCACCCGCCGTGGAACACCGCCACCGGGTAGGCCCCGTCGTCGCGGTATCCGGACGGCAGGTAGGCAAGAACCCGGCGCGGTGCTCCGAGCGCCTCGCTGTCGATGATGCCCTCGACCGTCGTGCCGCCGCCCGCCACCGGAGGTTCGGTGAGCTCCGGCGGCGGGACGAAGTCGGGGGTCACGAACTCCGAGATGTCGTCGCCCCCGGGCGACCACGCCCGACGTGGGTTGTTCGGATCGACCTGGTAGTCGGTCGTCCCGTACACGACGAGATACTCGATCCGCGCGCGGGGTGCGACCCGCGTTTCGAGTTGGTACCAGCCCGTCGAGCCCACCGCCGTCATCGTGCCGATCGTCAGATCGAAGGAGCTGTCATCCGGGGCCTCGCCCCACCCCGTGACGTCGGAGACGATGCGCGGCACCTCGCCGTTGGTGCCCTGTACCAGAAAGGTCACCGCCGCGTCCGAACCGGGAGAAGGCTGCGCCACCAGAGGGGTGGTCTGGCGACCCGCCTGAATTTCTTCGATCGAGGCCTCGAGCCTTGGTTCGGAGTCGCGGCCGCAGGAAACCGCAACACCGACGAAAGCGATGAGTGCGAAGGTCCTGATGGTCGCCACGGTGGTCATTGTCGCATGCATGAGCGCCGCGCGGCTGCCACGGAGTCGCGTGTCGCCCGCGGATACCCGGATACCATCTTCGCCATGCGCGGGCCGCCTTCGGCTCCGGGATCACCCGTTCAACGATCGCGTTCGACGAACGACGGACACCGCTCGGCCGGTTCGGGGTTGAGGAACCGCTCGAAGACCCTGCAGATGCCCGCATCGCCGCGCACCGACGAGTATGCCGAACCGAGAATCCTCAGCCCCGGGAACGCCTGCTCGATGCGGGCGGGGTCGTCGATGAAGTTCTCGCAGTCGCGGCAGGTCGGCTCCATCATCCTCCGGCGCCACTCACAACGTGGTCGTGGCGGCCCATCGTCCATTCAAAGTACCAGTTCTGATTGCCGGCATTTCGGTGTGGAAAACTCCGAACACACCTTCACCTGGAGACTATCATGAGTGCCAAGGGCTTCGGATGAGCGGCGCCTCAGAAGGTCGGCAGCCTGATATGGTGACCGGCACGGGGAAAGGAAAACCGCTTTCCCTTGCCCGTCGTCGGAGGTATTGGTGAAAGAGTCAACGATCAAAATGGGCACACCCCCCGAGCAGTCAGGCTCCAAAACGAAGAAAAAAATTCCCATGCCCGACACCTACATCATCGTGGCTGTCATCGTGTTGGCGATGGCGGCTCTGACCTGGGTGATCCCACCCGGGAGCTACGATTATCGAGAGGTGGAAGTCAACGGCAGGATGAAGGCTATTGCCGTCGACGGCACGTTCCACTATCTCGACGAGTCCGAAGCCAACCCGACCGGGTTCCTCGCCTATTTCAAATCCCTCTACACCGGCTGCGTCGATGCGGCGGACATCATCTTCGTGATCTTCACGTGTGCGGGCACCTTCGGAATCCTCGTCAAGACCGGGGCCTTCCATGCCGGCATCGGCACCGTGCTTCGGAAGATGGGCAACAAGGATGTGCTGCTTGTTCCGATCCTGATGTCGGTCTTCGCTCTCGGCAGCTCCATGTTCGGGATGTTGAGCGAGTTCTACGGTTTCATCCCGCTGATGGTGGGACTCGGCGTCGCCATGGGCTATGACGCGATGTACGGCTTCGCGATCATCGCTCTGGGCCAGTACGTCGGGTTCATGGGAGGAACGTTCAATCCCTACACCGTCGCCGTCGCCCAGTCCATCGCAGGGGTCCCCCTCTACTCGGCCACCGGGTTTCGTTTTTTCGCCCTCGGGTGCTTCATCCTCGCCTCGTCGGCCTACGTGATCGTCTACGGCAAGAGGATCCGGCGAAACCCGCAGCTTTCCGTCGTCTACGGCCGCGAGTCCATTCATGCGCTCAACAAAGAGGAGCTCGATCAGTACAGGCTGGACACGAAGGCGGTGCTGATCATCATCACCGTGCTGGCGACCCTCGGTTTTCTGATGTACGGCATGATGGAGCTGGGATGGGGATACGGAGAGCTTGCCGGGTTGTTCCTGATCATGTCCATGGTCGCCGCCGGCATTGCCGGCTGGTCGCCAAACCGTTGGGTCGACGAGTTTTTTGTCGGCGTCAAGTCGATCGTCTGGGGAGGCATTCTCACGGGCGTCGCCAAGGCGATCGTCGTCGTCATGGAGGATGCCCACATCAAGGACACCATCATCTTCGCGCTGTCCAACGGTTTGAGGGACCTCCCCGCCATGGTGTCCGCGCAGACGATGCTGGTGGCACAGACGGTGCTGAACTTCTTCATCCCTTCGGGCAGCGGGCAGGCGGCTGCAACGATGCCGATCATGGCGCCTCTCTCCGACATGCTCGGCGTGAGCCGACAGGTCGCCTGTCTGGCCTTCCAGTTCGGCGACGGGCTGTCCAACCTGGTTTGGCCGACCTGCGGCTGTGTAGTCATCTGCGCTCTCGGTGGTATCCCGATCGAGAAATGGTGGCGGTGGTTTCTCCCCCTCGCCGGCATCCTGTTCGTGATGCAGATGGCACTCATCGCATCGGCGATGGTCATGGGTTTGTAGGGCGCAGGGATACCACCGACCACACCTCCACAACCAGGTGGATCATTCGCGTTCACGATGTGAAAACGTGATCAGTGGCGCCCTATCATTTTCGCTCAGAGCTGCCAGGGGCCGTGGTGGATGCCACGCCCCGGGATCTTCATTTGCAATACATAACAGCTCAATGTATATTGCATCTATGTACTCGCTGCACTGCCAGCGTCGTGAAGGGATGAGCCGACGATGAACATCGACAAGGACCTCGTCGCCGCCTCGGCCGCACCGCTGGTGCTGTCCATACTCAGCGAGGCGGAAAGCTACGGCTACGCCATCCGAAAGCGGGTCAGTGAGCTTTCGGGGGGCGAGCTCGAGTGGACGGACGGCATGCTGTACCCGGTCCTCCACCGCCTCGAACGCAACGGGTACGTCGAGGCGACCTGGGGCGCTTCGGAGACCGGAAGGCGGCGCAAGTACTACCGTCTGACGAGGCCGGGAGCCGAAGAGCTCGAAAGACAGCGACGGCAGTGGAACCTCGTCGACTCGGCGTTGCGGGGAATCTGGTTCACGGGATTGAATCCGGCACAGCAAGGAGTCTAAAGAGATGGGGACGACGAACGATCTGCTGGAGCAACGGATTGCTGAGTGGCGCACCTACCTGCTGCGCCGGCAGGCGATACGCGCCGGCGACGTCGACGAGCTCGAGGATCATCTCCGCAACCAGATCGCCGCCCTCGGCGATGCGGGGCTGTCCGAGGACGAGGCATTTCTGGTGGCGGTGAAACGCATGGGCGACCTCGACTCGCTGTCGCAGGAGTTCGCCCTGGAGTACACCGAGCGGCTCTGGAAGCAGCTCGTTGTTTCGCCCGAGGCCGGCGACGGCCCGTCGGGGTTCACCAAGGATGCGGTCGTCGCCATCGGCCTGGCGATCGCCGCGGCGTTGGCGATCAAGCTCCCCTTGCTCTTCGGAATCGGTTTTTTCGACGCGCAAGGGGAGCTCGCGGTCTTCTACCTGCGCAACCTCAGCCTCTTCGTGCTGCCGTTTCTGGCCGGTTACTTCGCGTGGCGGCGCGTTCTCGGTCCTCCGGGACGCGTCTGGCTGGCCGTGCCGTTCATCGCCGCCGCCGTCATCGTGAACGTGACGCCCTTCGCGACCGATGGCAGCACTCTCGTGCTCGCAATCCTTCACTTGCCGATCGCCCTCTGGCTGGCAGTTGGATATGCCTACTCCGGCGGCCGCTGGCGGGACCACAACCGGCGCATGGACTTCATCCGCTTCTCCGGCGAGTGGTTCATCTACTACGCCCTGATCGCTTTCGGCGGCGGCGTCCTGATGGGCTTCACCATGTTCATCTTCCACGCGATCGGTCTCGATGCCGAAACGCTCGTCGGGTCGTGGGTGCTGCCGTGCGGCGCGACCGGGGCCGTTCTGATCGCCGCCTGGCTGGTGGAGGCCAAGCAGAGCGTCATCGAAAACATGGCGCCGGTCCTCACGCGGGTGTTCACACCGCTGTTCACGGCCCTGCTCCTGGTCTTCCTGGTCACCATGTTCTGGACCGGCAGCGGCATCAAGGTCGAGCGGGAAGTGCTCATCGGGTTCGACCTGCTGCTGGTCCTCGTGCTGGGTCTGCTCCTCTATTCGATCTCCGCGCGCGACCCGCAGGCGAAGCCCGGGGGCTTCGACGCGCTGCAGTTCATCCTCGTCATCTGCGCCATTCTCGTCGACGCGCTGGCGCTCTGGGCCATCGCCGCCCGGATCACGGAGTTCGGTTTCAGCCCCAACAAGGTGGCCGCTCTGGGCGAGAACCTCGTGCTGCTGGTCAACCTCGGTTGGTCGGCCGTGCTCTACGGTCGATTCCTGGCGGGCCGGGGTTCGTTCGCGCGGCTCGCGCGCTGGCAGACCGCGTATCTCCCGGTGTACGCAGTCTGGGCCTGGATCGTCGTCGCGGTCTTTCCGATTCTGTTCGGCTTCACATAGGTGCGAATCGAAGCCACCCGTGACGGCGCCGGCAGTGCGACAATGCGAACGGTGACGCCAACTTGAAAGCGGGGAAGAACCCATGCCGAAGATCTACAACCGGCAGCAGATCGAGGAGGCACTGCGGCAGATCGACGTGACGGCGGCCATCGAAGACGGTTTTGTCGCCTACTCCAAGGGCAGGGTCGTCGTGCCACCGGTCGGAGAGCTGATCTTCGAGGATCCCCCCGGCGACGTCCACATCAAGTACGGCTATATCAAGAACGATGACTATTTCGTCATCAAGGTCGCGTCGGGTTTCTACAACAACGTCAACTTCGGTCTGCCGGCGGCCGACGGCCTGATGCTGGTGTTCAGCCAGAAAACCGCCCGGCTGGAGTGCATCCTCCTCGACGAGTGCCACCTCACGAATGTCCGAACCGCGGCCGCCGGCGCGGTCGCGGCCAGGTACCTCGCTCCGAGCAAGGTCGAACGCATCGGTGTCTTCGGTGCCGGTGTCCAGGGGAGGATGCAGGTCGAAGCCCTGCTTCCGATCATCGACTGCCGGGATCTGGTCGTCTGGGGCATCGGCCAGGGCGAACTGGACGCGTACCGGGATGCGATGAGTCCGCACGGCCTGGACATCAAGACCACGCTGACCGGCGACGAGGTCGCCGCCACGTGCAATCTCATCGTGACCGCCACCCCGTCCCACACACCCCTTCTCCGCGCCGACCAGATCAGGGAGGGCACCCACATCACCGCGATGGGCTCGGACACCCGCGGGAAGTGCGAGCTGGAACCCGCGATCCTCGGGAAGGCGGATCGAGTGGTCGCCGACAGCATCGAGCAGTGTCGCGAACGCGGGGAGATCTCCCACGCGGTCGCGGCCGGCGAGTTGTGCATCGAGGATGTCGTCGAGCTCGGCGACATCATCACCAACCCCGCCCTTCGGCGGACTTCCGACGCGCAGATCACCGTCGCGGACCTGACGGGCGTCGCGGTTCAGGACATTCAGATTTCGAAGGCGGTCTACGCGCGGCTGGCCTCAGACTGAATCCCGTGGGGGCCACCCTCACATATATCGGTGCCGGCCAGGCCCCCGGATCGCCTCCCCTATCGGCGGAACCGGGTCTGTCTACCACACGCTGCCGAGTGCAACCCTGATCGCCTCTCCACTGACGCCGCTCGATTCCTCAGACGCGAGAAAAGCGATCACCTCCGCCACCTCCCGGGTCGTCGCAACGCGGCCAGGGGGATACAACGCCGCTCGTTCCTCCCACACCTGATCGGTCGTGACTCCCCGATCCTCCGCCTCCCGGCGAGCGGAATTCTCGGCCATCTCCGTCCGCACCCAGCCGGGCAACACGGCGTTGGCTGTGATGCCGTACGCTCCACCGTCCACCGAGACCGAACGCATCAACCCCAGCAGCCCGTGTTTGGAGCTGTTGTATGCGCTTGCGGCGGGTTCCGCGATCAAGCCGGCCGTGGAACTCGTATAGACGAGACGCCCGAACCTGCGCTCGACCATTCCGCGCATCACGAGCCTCGAGAGATGGAACGGACCATCGAGATTGACCCGCATCGTCTCACTCCAGACGTCCCCATGCTGTTCCCAGACGACCCGCTCGTGCGCCGACCCGATACCGTGGTTGCAGACGAGGATGTCGATCGGCCCCAGCCGCTGCTCGGTTTCCGCAACCGCGCGTGCACATCCCTCGGCTCGTCCGAGATCCGCGACCGAGTAGTCGAGCCCGACATCGGCCAGTTCCTGTTGGTTCCGGGCGACGCACATCACTCTGGCGCCGCGTGTCGCCAGGAGCTCTGCCGTCGCACGCCCGATGCCGCGACCCCCGCCCGTGATGAGAGCTACGCGCCCTTCGACTCCGGCCATGCTTCACCTGCTCCTCGACCCTTCGGGCCCACCACCCGTGATGACGTCAGGAAAGTTCCTCGGCGATCCGGCGCAATCCTTCCTCGAAGTAATCCTGCTTCCCTCCCAGCCAGATGCGCAGGTAACCTTCGAGGCCCAGGTGAACCCCGGGCACGACGAGGGTGCTCTGATTGCAGCGAATCCGTTCGGCCAACTCGAGGCTCGGCGTCGATGACGGGTACTTCAAAAAGGCAATGGCGCCGGCCTGCGGGGAAATGTAGGAGAACCCCTCCCCCAGCCCGTCGACCCACGCATCGAAGATCCGCCGGTTCCGCTGGATCAGCGCACGGCCGCGCTCGTAGAGCCTCTCACGGTTCTCCTGTTGGACCGCGATGCGCGCCACCGCGTCCGAGAGCTTGTTCGGACAGATCGTCACCGAATCGTGTTGCGACCAGCACTCGAGAACCACGTCCTCCGGGCCGACGATCCAACCGATACGAACCCCGGGAATGCCATAGGCCTTTGACAAGCCGCTCGTGACGATGACCCGGTCACTCATGCCCCAGAAGCTGGCGGTCCGCGGGCCGTCGATCTCCGCCCCCAGGTAGACCTCGTCGGCCAGCAGGTAGGCGCCCGTTGCCTCGCAGCGCTCGACGATTCGTTTCATGGCAGAGGCGGAGAGCACCGAGCCCGTAGGGTTGTTGGGATTGGAGACGTAAACCAACCGGGTACGGGGAGTGACTGCCCGCTCGAACTCCACCCAATCGGGCTCCCAGTTCTTCTCCTGCAGCAACCGGAAGGTGCTGACTTCGGCCCCGACGCTTCGCGGCACCCCCCACAGCTGCATGTAGTTCGGCACCTCCAACGCGAACCCGTCCCCTTCCTTGAGCAGGGTCAGAGCGGTCAGGTAGTTGGCCTCCGAGGTCCCGTTGGTGACCTCGAAGTTCTCGATGGTCGTACCGGGATAGATCTTGGACAACGCTTCTCTCAGCTGTGGGGTGCCGTTGGACTGGCTGTAGGTCAGCGGCGTGTCGAGAGCCCACTCGAGGTCGAATCCCATCTCCGACAGCTCGCGCAGCGAGACCGGGAGCACGCCGCTTTCGCTCAGGTCGTACTCGACCACGTTCTCCCAGGTCGACTGCATCCGTTCCATTTCGAAGACTTCGATTTTCATGGCGCTGTCTTCCTTTCTCGAGGCCACGCGTCACTCTATCGCATTGTCCTTTATGGGTGCCATATCGGTGCCACCGATCACACCATCACAACCCGGGTCGTCGCTCTCCGTCATCATGGCGGGCCGTGATCAACGGCTCCCTCGCCGTGGCCGGAGATGCAGAGGCGGGCTCGAAGGACGTCGGCCTTTTCGAACACGGTTGACGGCATCGGAAAGGTGAACCCGCCATTCAGAGCACGCGGGTCGTCGAAGGCCGCTTCCACGTCCGGCCGCGCGAGGAAGGTCGGCGCACCCGTTACGACGCCGGTCTCTGAGTGGAGCCCTACCAGTAGGCCGCTCCTTCCGGAATCCGGGTCGAAGGCCCACCCGACCGCCCAACGAAGGCCCGTTGGACTGGTCCGGGTCAGATCGACATTCCCCATCCCTGGAGAGTCCAGGGGATCGGCTGCGATCACCGCGCCGAGGGCCATCGCAATGCGGATGGACGCGATCTCCAGATTGCGCAAGGTCTGAGAGAAGAGCCCCGGTTTGCTGAGTACGCTGAATCCGGAGGGTCGCCACGAGGGCGGCAGCAGAGGTTCGTCCCTCGCCGGTCTCATGGCTCTTCTCGCGATCTCCCGCGAAGGGCCGTCCTCCGCTGTCAACCAGGCCAGCGCAGCGACTTGAAAGCGGAGATTTTCCACGACGTACTGATGGTCGGTCTGGAATGGCGTCAGAGCCTCACACCTCTCCAGGATCTCCTCGACACCGCCGAGAATCGCCGCACGATCGATGACGTCCCCGAAGTGTCCGAGCAGTGAGGTGAGGCCCAACCACTCCAAAGACCGTCGGGCAACGCCCTGAGAATCACAAAAAGCCAGCACCGCCCGGGCGGAGATCGACGCCGCGAGGCTTTCAACCATCGGATCTGCGTGAACCTCGGCCGCGGCCGCGGCCCGTGGGCCCGGGAGGACGCTTCGGCGGACGCGCGGCCATTGCCGGAAAACGCCTCAGCGAGAGCCAGACGGTTGAGCGCACCACAGAAGTCGGGCTTGTATCGACTCGCACGGCGGGCCAGTTCAAGGTATTCGTCCAGATTCAGGTGGTCTGTGAACACGTCGAGATACCAGCAAATGTCGCGCGCCAGCAGGGGGCGCAGAACTTCCCGCCGGCGAGCCCGCCGGATGGTGCGCGGGATGCCACTCCGCAATCGGGACCGCGCAGGTTCCTCGGTCACCAGATCGCCGACACTCTCGATGTTGATGCCGCCGATGTGGGCGGCCAACTTGCTGAACGCGCTCGTCTGAGGGCCGAAAATGTGCCGTGCACGAGACAGCACCAGAATGTCGGCGAACGCGCGCTGGGCCTCGCTCAGACCTGTATATCCTTCAACGAGTTCACCCGGATCCTGGATGCAATCGAACCGGGCCTTCAAGAACCGGACGTACCGTTCATTGTCCGACGCAACGACAACCGCAACGCCGTCGGGGCCGGAAAACGTCTCGATGGCGAGTTCCACAAAGGCCGTCGGGATGTACTTTTCGGCCGGAACGAACTGCCGCCAGTCTCCTTCTACGATGTCTCCCGCACGCACGTGCACTGCCGAGTATTCGCCGCGACCAATCGCGAGCGAACCACAGTCCATGAGATCGCGTGCGACCGCGCTCCAGGCGATCTCGCTCATACCTCCCCGGAATCTCGTTTCGGCAGCGGCCGCGGATTCATCGGCAAAGCGAATGACGTCGAAGCACTGCCACGCGTCGATCATCGAGTGCGGAGCCGCCGTACGGCAGAACGCCCTCGCTTCCGGCAGGCTGAGGTGGGTCGGAGCGGGCAGGACCACGCGGTCGCCGCACGTGGATTCGGTAATTTCGAATTGGGCGAGGAACGCTTCGTCGAAGATCTCACGAGGCTCGTGGAGGCTCCTGAAGGAATTCCTCGGCCAGACGAATCGAAACTCGAGGTCGAGGGCGCGGGCGAGCGACCAGCCGTTGAGAATGGCTTGAAGCCGACCCCCCAGCCCATCCCATCGCCTGGCGACGACGATCAGGTCAGCAGCCACGGACATTGATCCTGACCCGTTCCTCTCACCGGAGTCCGACTGCGGCAGACTTCACCTGGTCCTCGACCCACCGATATGTCAGTTCCATCCCCTTGCGAAGGGGGTAGTTCGGTTTCCAGCCGAGGGTGCTCTCGATCAGCCGGTTGTCGGAGTTTCTCCCGCGAACTCCGAGGGGCCCTTCGATGTGTCTGATCTCGATTTTCTTGCCGGCGATGTCCATGACCATCCGGGCGAGCTGGTTGATCGTCACCATCTCCTCGGATCCGATGTTCAACGGTTTCGGAAAACCCGATTGCATGAACCTCCGGAGGCCCTCGAGGCATTCATCGATGTAGAGGAACGACCTCGTCTGCTCCCCGTCGCCCCACACTTCGATCGTGCCGCCGGAATCGGTCTCGGCCACCTTGCGGCACAAGGCCGCCGGCACCTTCTCGCGGCCGTCATTCCACGAGCCCTCCGGCCCGAAGATGTTGTGGAGGCGGGCGACGTGGATCTCCATGCCGTGGTTTTTCGAGTATGCAGCGTAGAGTCTTTCGCTGAATAATTTTTCCCAACCGTACTCGCTGTCCGGTTCCGCCGGATAGACGGAGTCCTCCGAACACACGGGGTTGTCCGCATCGAGTTGGTTTCGCTCGGGATACACGCAGGCGGAAGAGGAGAACAGGATCCTTCCGACCCCTTTCTTGAAGCTCTCTTCCGCCACGTTGAGATTGATCATCGCCGAGTTGTGGAGGATGGCGGCCTCGTTTTCGCTGACAAAGGCGTAGCCGGCACCGCCCATCTCCGCCGCCAGCTGATACAGCTCGTCCAGGCCTTCGTCGATCACAGCACTCACGAGGCGGCAGTCCCGGAGGTCGCCGACGACAAACTCGTCGGCCTGCGACGGTGCGAACTCGCTCTCCTTGAGATCGACGCCGCGCACCCAGTAGCCCTCCGCCTTCAGCCTCTTGACCAGATGGCCGCCGATGAACCCACCTGCGCCGCACACCAGCGCTCGCTTTCCATTCGAAGGCGTCATCCTCGTGCTCCTTTGCGACGCAACCGGGAACCCGAACTCCACCCCTGCGATGCGGCGGGGTGCCGTTCGGCATTGTTGCATTGTCATCTGCCGCGGCGGGAGGTGTCTCCTCGGACGCGGCAACAGGGAACGCGGCCCCCACCTCTTGCCGCGCAGCTCACACGCGAGGCCGCCGACACGACACACAACCTCGATGATGACCGCGGGACGCGATCTATCGAATGATCGAAGTCGTCACGTCGATGGGTGTGTCGGAGTGGTTGGAGATCTGAGGGTACGTGGGATACCACGAACCGCCGATGTTGTTGGTGATGACCGAGCGGTCGATGACGACGTTGCCCGAGTGGTCGTTGCTGACGAAAAAGATCGCGCTTCCATGCGCATTGACTTCGTTGTTTTCGATCCGCGTGCCGCAGATGGAGAGCGTCATCGTGTTGCCGTCGTTGTAGATCGCGCCGCCGCTTCCGCCTCCCGGGGTTCCCGGCTGGGCTGGATTTCCGCCGTTGCCGATCGCGCGATTGCCGGAAAAGGTGCTGTTGAGAATCGTCCATGACACGCCGATGCTGCTGATCCCTCCCCCGTTCGAACAGGTATTGCCGGATCCCTGCGGCCACCGAACATGCGAATTGACGACGTAGACCGGGAGACCCTCGTACTGGCTGAAGACACGAACGGCCGCCCCGCCCAGGTCGGGGCCGACGTCTTCGCAGACGTTGTTGTAGAACCTGCAGTTGACGATCTTGAACCTCCCGCCGCGCACCCAGATCGCACCTCCCCCGTCGTATACAGGCTCGTTCTTCGAGTTTGCGTTGACGAACGTCAGGTTCTGCAGGGTGAGCCGCGGGTGGTCCTGGTTGTCGCAATGCGGCGTGGTCCACACGAGGTCCGGGTCGCAGGTGTTCATGTAGAGGATGCGGCGGCTGCCGCCGCCGCTGAGCGTGATCAATCCCCCGCCGTCGATGACGATCTCGGGCCCCGCGTTGTTGAAGACCCTGGCCGTCTCCTCGAGCGTGATGGTGACCGGGTCCGGGCCGCATTCGAACGTGATGATTCCGCCCGAGGCCACAGCGCTCACGAAAGCCGCGGACGTGCAACTCGCCGGTGTTCCGCTGCCAATGACGGTAGAGGGATTCGAAACATCCTCCGGGCCGGCGCCGGGAGGAACCGCGCAGGCTGCCACGAGGTTCGACCAGTCGAGTCGATTTCCCGCTTCGAAGCCGTCGGCGAAGATCTCCTGAGCAACGCCGCTCGCGGTGACCGCCAACACAAACCCCAGAACCGCGATCGCTCGTGACACCGATGCCTCCGAAAGATGGAGTCACCTTCCATGGTAGCAACGCTCGAGTGCCCCGAAGAATCAACGCGAAACGAGGCACCCCGGGAGATTCACCTCCCTGTTCGGCGCCGGAACGCTCAGGGTCACCACATGGATGTATCGCCGGACTCGAAGTCGTCCCAGAACAGAGCCTGGCAACCCTGCCAGGACCCCATGTCCGAGTGTTTGATGTCGAGAAATCCCGAAAGGGTCTTGTCGTTCGTGGAGACCTCGTTCAGACAGAGCCGGAGGCCGATACCATCCAACAGCGCGGTGAGGTTGATCAACTCGGGAGGGACGTCGCCGGTCAACCGGTTGTGGTCGAGGAGCAGATAGCGCAACCCGGTCAGGTATCCCAACTCCATCGGGATGCTCCCGGTGAGGTTGTTGTTGTGCAGCCAAAGGGCGTCCAGAGTCGTGAGATCGCCCAACTCCGCGGGGATGCTCCCGCTCAGTCGGTTGTGAGCCAGCAGCAGGGACTGCACGCTGGTGAGGCCACCCAGTTCCGGAGGAATGCCGCCGCTTAACCGATTTTCCTGGAGCCAAACGTACTGCACGTTGACGAGATTCCCGAGCTCAGGGGGAATGCCGCCACTCAGCCGGTTTCTATGCAGATCAATGCTCGTCAAATTGAGCAGGCTCCCCAGCTCGGGAGGAATCCCCCCGGCGAACTGGTTCCCCCAGAGACTGAGTATGGTCAGTTCGCCGAGGTCGCCGAGCTCAGGCGGGAGGCTTCCACCCAACTGGTTGGAATCGAGAACCAGCCTGGTGAGCTCGCTGAGGTCCCCCAGTTCCGAGGGCAGGGTTCCGCTCAACTGGTTCGCGGGGAGTACGAGGCGGTCTACCCGGCCCGCAGCGCAGACGACTCCGAACCAAGAGCACTCGGTGCCCGAAGAACCGAGCCACCCGGTCGAGTTGCTCCAACCCGGCCCGTTCGTGCTGTTGTAGAACTCGACGAGAGCCGCGGCTTCAAGGGCCGGAACTTGAGCGGTCGCCGGAACCGCCAGAAGCGACGCCGCCATCACCAGGGATATCAGTCGGACGGTTCTCATCAACCCTCCTCTTTCTCATGGGCAATACGTTCACAGTCGTTGAGGTGTGGAGTTTCCAATTTCTGACTGCCGGGCGGCACCCTACGGGGTTCGGAAGCTGTTGGGACCGGTCGGCGCGTGGTTGTCGAGCCTGTCGGTGGTTTTCGGCACGCTGCCGTCATCGTTCACGTTGGTCACCGAATAGGTGTGTTGGTTCCATATCCGTTTCCAGGGTTTCGGAGGATTCAGGTTCTCGTGTGGATCTCCCCAGATGCGCAGACCGGCAAATGGATTCAGGGGAACCTGGCTCGCGCGGCACACCGACCCTGTGCCCGGCGTTCCGGCCAGGGGTGTTGTGCACTCGTGCAATACCGGACACTCCGGGGTGCTCGAACAACGACAGAAACCGGCATCACACGTGCCCGAAATGCACTCCGAGTTGTCGGCACACCGCAACCCCTCATGCAAAGGATCGATGGCTGGACACGCGATGTTGCAGTTGCTGTTCGATGGAACCACCAGCTCGGCCGATCCATCGCCGTCGACGTCCGCGATGCTGATGCCCTCACCGAAGGTGCACGAAGCGCGTGGCCACGAGGAGAGGATGTCGCCCGACAGACCGTCGTAGAGACGGCCCCAACACTCGTCGGCATACACCACCTCAGCTCTGCCGTCACCTACCATGTCGACCGCGGCGCAGGTCGAACCCCCGGAAGAACTGTCCTGGACGGGCGAACTCCACCTGACGAAACCGCCGACGCAACCGCCGCCCGCAGCGCTGCAATCGAGATCGAGAACCCTGAGTTGATTCGTGTCGGCGACAGCGATCTCCGGGAACCCGTCGCCATCGAAGTCCGCGATCGCCGGCGCGCTCCGGGTGGAGCTCACCGGGACGCTCATCAGCGGGTTGCCGTAAATGTCGCGGAGCGCGACGTTGCTTCCGATCGAAGGGGCGATCACGACCTCCGCCACACCGTCCCGCGTGGTTGGATCGAAAGAACTCAGCGTCGCGGTCCCGAAATCGGCGACCGCGCTGTGCCCCTGACCGAAGGGCCCGTCGGCCAGCACCCACCACCTGTCGGTGTCCCAGAAATAGAGGCTGTCGGTGACCAGATCCACCATGTCGTTGCCGTCGAGATCAACCACCGCGAGCGTCGGCATGACCGTGGGGTAGACAAAAGAGGTGTCGGTGGGGTTCAGGCGCGTGCCCAGCACGCCGTCGAAGACCTCGTGCCCCGAGATGACCTCGGCGACCCCGTCGTCGTCCAGGTCGTGCAGCGACGGGCCGTCCCACCGGTACTTGGTCTCCAGTTCCGTGTCATTCGCGTCCGCCGACCACCAGGTCACGTAGGCGGCAAGGTTGGCGTCCCAATTGAAGGCGACGAGACCCCCGAGGGCGCGCAGAGCCACGATCTCCACGGTTCCGTCGCCGTCGATGTCCCCGAGTGCCGGGCTGGATGCTCCGATGATCGGGTTGCTTGCATCGTGAATGGTCGCGATCTGTTCGCACGTGCAGCCATCGAGGACTCGGAGGACGCCGTAGCGCAGGGAACTGTCGCCGCGGCTGGCGTCGGCACCACCGTCGATTGAGTTGTAAGCTACGAAGACGATCTCCACGTTGGCGGAGCTCGGGTAAGGGAGATCCGCCACCATCGGCATGCTGATCGCCTGAACATGATCCGGGAAGGGGTCGCCGGCAGGCGGACCGCCCCACTCGCACTGCAGGGCCGGTTGGCCCGCGGGGGCCGGCTCAGGGGCTGGCCCCGGGGTCGCCCCGACGGTCTGCGACCAGGGCCTCGTGCCACGACAGTCGAAGCCGTTGGTGAAGATCTGGTTGCCGCTCCCGCCGAACGCAATCCCTGCCTGCAGCAGCAGAAACACGAAAACTCTCTGCATGTTGGTACTCCGGTTGTTTGCTGATGCGACGGTAGCAGAAGTTGTTCAACGACGCTACAGGTTCGAGGGAGCCAGGCCTGATCGGGTTCGACGAATGGCCTCGATACCCTTGCGAACGGCACTGCAGCGAATGCACTCTCGTGAGCCTACCGTTTCTAGATCCAGCCCCGCGACCTTCGCGGCCCGTTCGAGGGTGGCCGACTCTGGCCACGGTTCGCCGCAGGACCGGTTTCTCAGGGCCTTGAACTGCGGGGCGATGGCGATCAGGGTCTCTTCCGCCTCGGGGTGGGCATCCAGCAGTTCCGCGGCCCGCATTTCCGGTCCCTTGAATACGGCGCTGTGGACGTGGCGCCGTCGCGGCATGGCAGCGAGTCCGCCGGGCACAATGGAGTATCGTAATATCCCACTCGGCCAGGCCCGAAGGTTCACTCTGATTGGTGGTGAAAATGAACCCGTCCTCCAGGTTCTGGGACAGAATCGCTGAACGATATTCCAAAGAGCCCGTTGCCGACGAGGCTTCGTACCAGAAGAAGCTCGAGGTCACCCGCACGTATCTTCGGCCGGACATGGAGGTGCTGGAGTTCGGCTGCGGTACAGGTTCCACCGCCATCACCCATTCCCCCTACGTGAAACACATCCGCGCCATCGACATCTCATCGAAAATGCTCGAGATCGCGCGGGGAAAAGCGGTCCGCGGGGGCATTGAAAACGTAACGTTCGAGCAAGCGACCATCGAGGACGTCAGCGTTCCCGACCACTCGTTGGATGTCGTGTTGGGGCTCAGCATTCTGCACCTGCTGGACAACAAGGAAGAAGCGATCGCCAAGGTCCACCGGATGCTCAAACCCGGCGGAGTCTTCGTCACCAGTACGGCGTGCCTCGGCGACACGATGAAGTTCTTCAAAGTCATCGCGCCGGTCGGAAGGCTCCTCGGTCTGATGCCCCTGCTCAAGGTCTTCACCACCGACGAACTTGTGGCCAGTCTGACCGCTGCCGGCTTCGAGATCGACCACCAATGGCAACCTGGAAGAGGAAAAGCGGTGTTCATCGTGGCGAAGAAGGCAGGGTCAAGGGATCGTTGACCCTCCGAGCCGCAATGATCGATCGTCCGGTCTTGCGAGCTGTTGCAGAAGCCCGGCAACGAAGCCGACACCTCACCACGTGCGAACGCCGCACCCGCCATTCGGTTGATCCGATCCGCGCGACTGTGATGGGTACGGTCGAACCACGTTCCTCGACGTCTCGGTTGATCTTTGTCCGTGATGACGTAGAGTGCTGCCTTCGCCCGCGTTGTCTCGATGAAGCCGTCACGGACGGCGTCTCGGATCGACACGGGCGGCCGAGGGAGAACGAAATGTGTGGAATTCTCGCCGTCATCAAGAGCCCCGAGTCGCCGGAGACGCTGCGCCCGCGGGTTGTCTCGCTCGCCAAAATCCTCCGCCACCGCGGGCCGGACTGGAGCGGCGTCCACCTCCAGGAGCTGGAGCACACGAACGGCCGCACCGTCCTCAACGTGCTCGCGCATGAACGACTGGCGATCGTCGACCCCGAAGGTGGCGCCCAGCCGCTGCTCAACGAGGCGGGAAACGTCGCTCTTTCGGTCAACGGAGAGATCTACAACCACAAAAACCTGCGCGCGACCTTGACCGGGAGCCATGAATTCGCCACCCGATCCGACTGTGAAGTGATCGTCCACCTGTATGAGGAGCGCGGCGCCGGATTCGTCGGCGACCTCGACGGGGTTTTCGCCTTCGTGCTCGCGAACCGGGACACCGGCGACGTCGTGGCTGCGCGCGACCCGATCGGGGTCGTGCCTCTCTACTGGGGCCACGGCCCCGACGGGAGCCTGTGGTTCGCCTCCGAGATGAAGGCCCTGCACACCGTCTGCCCGAGGTTCGAACAGTTCCCACCCGGCCACGTGTATGTGAACGGGGAGCTGCTGCGGTATTACGACCCGCCGTGGCGCGAGACGAACGTCCTCCCGAAGGGCGCGCCGACCGCCGCCAGCTCAGAGACGGTCTCAGCCGCGCGGTCGTCAAGCGTCTGATGTCGGATGTCCCGTTCGGAGTGCTGCTGTCCGGCGGCCTCGACTCGTCGCTGGTGTCGGCGATCGTCTCCCGAAACGCGGAACGCCGGGTCGAGGACGACGGCCGGTCGCCGGCGTGGTGGCCCCGCGTCCACTCGTTCTGCATCGGCCTCGAAGGTGCGCCCGACCTCGAGTCGGCCCGCGCGGTGGCCGAGTTTCTGGGGACCGCCCACCACGAGCTGCACTACACCATCGAAGAGGGGCTCGACGCCCTCTCCGATGTCATCTACCACATCGAAACCTACGACGTGACCACGATCCGCGCCTCCACCCCGATGTACCTGATGGCGAGGAAAATCAAGGCGATGGGCATCAAGATGGTCCTCACCGGTGAGGGCGCCGACGAGGTGTTCGGCGGTTATCTCTATTTCCACAAGGCTCCGAATCCCGGGGAGTTCTTCGCCGAGACGGTGCGAAAGGTACAGGCCCTCAACAACTACGACTGCCTGCGCGCGAACAAGTCGATGGCCGCGTGGGGAGTCGAGGCTCGGGTCCCGTTCCTCGACAAGGCATTTCTCGACCTCGCGATGGGCATCGACCCGTCGCTCAAGATGAGCTCAAGCAACCACCGGCGGATCGAAAAGCACATTCTTCGTGAGGCCTTCGACACCCCCGATGACCCGTACCTTCCCGAGGCGGTCCTGTGGCGCCAGAAGGAGCAGTTTTCGGACGGCGTCGGATACGGCTGGATCGACTCACTCAAGGAGCACGCCGAACGGCAGGTCGGCGATGATCTCTTCGCAGCCCGTGCCCACCGCTTTCCGGAGAATACGCCGCAGACCAAAGAGGCCTACCTCTACCGGTCGATCTTCGAGGACCACTTTCCAAACCCCTCGGCGGTCGCTGCGGTGGTCGTCGAGCCGAGTATCGCGTGTTCGTCGGCCGTTGCACTCACGTGGGAGGCGTCGTGGGCATCGATGGCGGACCCGTCGGGCCGCGCCATCGACACCCACCGGAGCGCCTACACGAAGGGTTGAAGCGGTCGCGCCGTTTGAGGAGGGCGCGATGACCACCCTGTATGCGCGACACCCCTACTCTTCAGCCGCCGGGCGAATCGCCCACGGGCCGATCCCGGTGAGCTGAATCGTCATCGGCTCGTCGCTCCAGACGAAATGAACGGCCCCCGCCCGGTTGACGTAGTAGTCGCCGGTCTCGAAACGCGAGCTCGCAGCCTTGTCGACGGTGTCTCCGAAGCCGACGTTGAGGGCGCCCGCGAGCACCGTGACCCTTTCGTTACCCGGGTGGGTGTGGGGTGGCAGCACGAACGGTTCCGTAGTGCGAATCCGGATGGTGAAGAGACGTTCGGTCTTCGGATCGCCCTCGAGGACGGCCATCCGGCACCCGTCGCCGGCGAGCGGTCCCGGCGGGCAGGGACCCCACTCGATCGTCTCGGGGCGCTGGACGACCTGGTCGACGCCCATCGGGAGCGGAGCCTCCAGGGATTGTGCATCCACCACGGCAGCGCCGATCAGCAGAACCCACCCCATCATCGCTGCACCACGATTCATCCTCATCATGAACTTCCCTTTCTTTCACGCGCGGGTGGCGCACAGCCCGAGGATCCCGGATGAAACCGCATGGCCGGGTCCCTTCACCTGCGGCGATTTTGTTGTGCAACCGACGGCCCCGCGCTGGCATTTCCAGGCACACGACAGGCGAGACGGACGCACCCCCGTCGGAGGAGACCAACCCTCCGGAGACCGTGGTAGCCTCGGGCCGAACGATCGGGAAAACCGTTCTTTCGGCCCCCATCACGTCGCTCCCGGAGGAAGCCCGGCATGGCTGAGGAAACCACACCATTCACCTTCTCCGAGGAGGAGACGCAGGCCCCGGAGGCGGGTCGCTCCGCAGCGGGAGGCCGGGACGAACCCCTGGAGGTCGGCCCCTACCGGCTGCTGCAGAAGATCGGTGAAGGCGGAATGGGCGAGGTCTGGCTGGCCGAGCAGGAGAAGCCCCGCCGCCAGGTCGCCCTCAAGTTGGTCCGACCGGGTATGGACACCAAACAGGTCATCGCCCGTTTCGAGATCGAGCGCCAGGCCCTCGCCCTCATGGATCACCCCTGCATCGCGAAAGTGTTCGATGCCGGTGAGACCCGTCTCGGCCGGCCCTACTTCGTCATGGAGTACGTCAAGGGCGACCCCATCACGACGTACTGCGACAAGAACCGGCTCTCGACCGAGGACCGGCTGAAGCTCCTCATCGACGTGTGCGATGGTGTCGAACACGCTCACCACAAGGCCGTGATCCATCGCGACCTCAAACCCTCCAACATCCTGGTCACCATTCAGAAGGACCGGCCACTCCCCAAGATCATCGATTTCGGAGTGGCCAAGGCGACCAACCAGCACCTGACGGAGAGGACCCTGCACACCGAGCTGGGTCAACTCATCGGCACCCTGGAGTACATGTCGCCCGAACAGGCGGAGTTGACCGGGGTCGACGTCGACACCCGCACCGACGTCTACTCGCTCGGTGTGATCCTCTACCAGCTGCTCGCCGGCACTCTGCCTTTCGAGTCGAAGGTGCTGCGTGGACTCGGCTTCGACGAGATCCGGCGGATCATCCGGGAGCAGGATCCGGTGCGCCCGAGCACCCGCGTCTCGTCGGCGGGTGAGATCGCCACCGACGTGGCCCGGAGCCGGCGCTCCGAGCCGTCGTCGCTGGTCCGCGAGCTCCGCGGCGACCTCGACTGGATCGTGATGAAGGCGCTCGAGAAGGACCGTACCCGGCGCTACGGTTCTCCCAACGCGCTCGCCGCCGACCTCGATCGCCACTTGAAAAACGAACCGATAACGGCGCGGCCCGCGAGCACCACCTACCGGATGAGCCGATTCGTCAGGCGCCACCGAATCGGGGTGGTCGTCGCCGGGCTGGTGTCACTCCTGGTGATCGCCTTCACAGTCGCCACGGCGTTCCAGGCGCGGCGGATCGCCCTCGAACGCGACCGTGCGAATCAGCAGGCCGCCGTCGCCACCCAGGTCTCGGACTTCCTGGTCGAGCTGTTCGAGACCTCCGATCCGGAGGAGTCGAAGGGCGAGAACGTGACCGCGCGCGAGATCCTCGATCGCGGCGCCGAACGCATCGAGAACGAATTGACCGACCAACCGCTGGTCCAGGCCCGGCTCATGTCGAGCATCGGCTGGGTCTATCAAACGGTGGGACTGTTCGACGACGCCGAACGCCTGCTTCGCCGCGCGATCGAGCTGCAGCGCCGGCATCTCGGTCCGGAGGACCCCGAAACCCTCGCAACCATGGCCTCTCTCAATGAGACCCTCTATCGGCTCGGCCGCTACACCGAGCTCGAGTCCCTCGACCTCGAGCTGCTCGAATTGCGGCGGCGCGTGTTCGGAGAGGACCACCCCGACACCATCGAGTCCTACGAGGCGGTGGCCGTCACCTACCTGGACCAGGGGCGCCTCACGGAAGCCCAACCCCTCATGCAGCACGCACTCGAGGCCTACCGCCGCACTCTCGGCGACGAGGACCCCCTGACTCTCAGTGCTCAATACAACGTCGCGACGATGATCTACTCTCTCGGCCGCCCCCGCGAGGCCGCCGAGATGTACCGCCAGATCCTGGATGTCCAGCGCCGGGTCGAGGGCGAGAACGGACGGAGCACGCTCACCACCCAAGGGGCGCTCGGACGAGCGCTTGCCGTGCTCGGCCTCTACGAGGAGAGCGAGGCGCTGCTCCGCAACACCCTCGAAGGCCGGCAGAAACTGCTCGGCCCCGAGCACGATGGAACCTTGATGACGGTCGGCGAACTGGCAGGAGTGATCGGAGATCAGGGCAGGCACGCCGAAGCCGAACAACAGTTTCGCGAGTTGGTCGAAACTCGGGAGAGAATCTCGGGCCCGGATCACCCCAGGACACGTAGCGCGCTGCGCGGGCACGGTCTCGAGTTGATGGCTTTGGGACGCTACGACGAGGCGAACGAGCGGCTGACTCTGGCATTCGACCGCCAACGACGCCTCGAAGGCGACACCCATCCCGACACTCTTGCTTACGAGCGATCGCTCGCCCGGCTTCGCCTCGCCGAGGGTCGATCCGAAGAAGCGCTGCAGATTCTCGAGCGCAACGTGGCCGCAGTCAGGACTGCGTCGGAGGACCCGCTCGACCTCGCCGAGGCGCTGATGCTCGACGGTGAGGCCCTGCAGGCGGTCGGGCGCTCGGACGACAGCCAACCCGTTCTCGCCGAATCCCTCGACCTCCTGGAGGCGGCTCTCCCCACCGACCACCCCGATCTCGTCCGGGCCCGCGAACTGCTCGACCTCGCGCGTCCCGGCGCCGGACATGAAAGCCCGTCATGAATAATGCGGGCTAGAACCCGCAATTGTCACGAACCAGTTCATTGATCTCCTTCGAGGTCAGCGCCCCTTCGTAGAAGGGCGCCTCCTCCATCCCCGCAAAGTGAAGCGCCTCGTGAATCAGAACGATCGCCGCCTGCTCCAGACTCAACCCGCCGAATCCGGCACACAGGTGCGTAATGGAACTCCCAACATGGGTGTAGGCGAGCGCACCCTTTTTGCACGAGTCGCTCGTACGTGCCCCGGTCGGCGGAGAGTAGAGAGTGGCCGTGAGGCGTTGATTTCCAGATGTGATGAACTCCTCGAAGAGCGACCGACAGGTCGGCACCTGGCGGACCCTTTCGAGGGAGAGATTGAAGGCCTCCCTGAGGGTGTCCTCGACAGCGGTTGGGAGGCCGCCCCTGAGATTGGGAACCGGCACCGCGGAGAACTTCCCACGGTCGGCGAGAGACCACACCGCGTCATACCTCGCAACCGGGGGTTCGCGGAGCTCGATGATCACCGGCCGAGAGGGCTTCCGGGTGTGTCGCGGAATGGTGAAGACCCTCGGCCGACCCTCGACATCCGAGCCGAACTGCACGATGACGTGCGAATCGGTGTAGTCGATGCGGTCGAGAATCGCACCGGTCGTCGGGTCATCGATATCGATGCTTCTGATGACGGGGGCGCCTTCCGCGGCGGAGAGGATTGCGTAGGAACGGCCCCTTGCCGTTACGGTCACGACACTCTCGGGTTCGGTTGATGGCGTTCCTCTGAGGCTTTCCGGCTCGTATTGGATTGCCTTTTGAAGAGAGTCGACCGCGTGAGCGATCACCTCTCCGCTGCGCGGCTCGTAGAGAACTCTCCGCTGACACGGTCTCCCCGGCCCGCTGTAGAAATACTCGAGGGCGTAACGCTGCGCGAGTTGGATCCCGACCGGACGTCCGTCGACACCCCGGACCACCTGAACCAGCAGCCCGAAGTTGTCCTCCACCACCTCGAGATACTGATGCTGCGAAAAATACCGTTCCAGCCGCCATCCGCCCCGGTTGTCGGAGAGAACCCGGGCGGTGTCGTCGAGGTCCCGGATCATGACTTCAAAAACCGGTTCCTCCGGCATCCGCTCGACGATCCGACCTGAGGGAAGATCGCCTGCAGCCGCGGTCGACGCGACGACACACAGAAGCAAACCCAACAACCCCGCTCGTTGGATAGCGACCCCCCGGTCAATTCTTTTCGAGAACTGTTATTGGGATTATTTCACATCTCACCAGGAATCATCAAATGCGGCCCGTCCGGACGATGGCGGTTCAGCCGCGGGCCTTCGAAAAGAGAGGTCATCCGCCTGCCGTCTCGCGAGAAAGGTACGCTGCGGCATGGGCGGCACCATTTCGGAGCCGAGCTTGGTTCAGGGGATGGGAGCCACCCGCCGCGAAGGCCGACGCACCGATGAACCGACGACCACTTCTTTGATGACGGTGTCGTCGCCGGAGGCGTTGCTCACCACGAGTGTCACTGTCATGGTGCCTGCGGTCGTGGAGGTGTGCGTGGGATTCTGTTCTTGACTGGTCTCACCGTCCCCGAAGTTCGTGGATGGGTCGTCGAGCCAGCCCTGAACGTCGCCGACCAGCTGAGAGGTGCTCGCGAACGTATAGCTTCCCACGTCTGCCACCTGCAGGGTGGCACTCGCCGACGGCACGAACGTACCGCCGGGCGTCGCCCAGAGGGAATCGGGAAGCACGCGGTGCACCCAGGTGACGTCTCCTGCCACCCCGGGACTGCCTCCGCCTTCTGACCCGGATGGGTTCGACGGGCCCTCGCTCCAGTCCTCGAGGATCCGGTGGCCCGAGCATCGTCGATTCATGAATCTGCGGCGATTCTCCGCCCCGCGCGGTTATGATCATCCACGACCGACCGCGAGGTGTTCATGACCGGACGAGAACTCGTGTTGGCGGCCATCAGGTGTGAGACGGTCGAGCGCGAACCGTGGGTGCCGTTCGTCGGGTGCCATGCCGCGCACCTCCTCGACATCTCCGCGGAAGATTTTCTCAAATCGGAATCCGACATCGTCGCCGGCGTTCAGAAAGGCATCGATCTCTACAAGCCGGACGGGGTCCCCGTCGTCTTCGATCTCCAGATCGAGGCGGAGATACTCGGGTGCTCGATGCTGTGGGCGCCCGACAACCCCCCGGCGGTCGCATCCCATCCGCTGGCCGAAGGCGTGACGCTCGATCAGCTGTCGATTCCGGGTCCCGACGACGGCCGGTTGAAGATCGCCCTGGCGGCGACGCGCCAACTCCGCAAGGCCAACCCGGACATCGCCCTTTACGGGCTCATCACCGGGCCGTTCACTCTCGCGCTGCACCTCCAGGGCACCGACATTTTCCTGCAGATGTTCGACGATCCGAATCGGGTGCAGCAGCTCGTCGGTTTCTGCCGGCGGGTCGGCCAGGCGATGGCCGACTTCTACCTCGACGCCGGGGTCGACGTGGTCGCCGTCGTCGATCCGATGACCAGCCAGATCGGCCCCCACCAGTTCGAACAGTTCGTCACTCCGCACCTCAAGCCGATCTTCGACCACGTCCGCGAGCGCCGGGGTCTCAGCTCGCTGTTCGTCTGCGGTCACGCGCAGAAGAACATCGAGGTCATGTGCAACACCCGTCCGGACAACATCTCGATCGACGAGAACATCGCTCTCGACTATGTCCGCGACATCTGCCTGCCCCGCAACATCAGCTTCGGCGGCAATCTCCAACTCACGACGGTCCTGCTCCTGGGTTCGCCGCGCGACGCGCAGCGTCACGCCCTCGAGTGCCTCGAGATCGGCGGCAAAAAGGGCTTCATCCTTTCGCCGGGCTGCGATCTGCCGTACGCGACCCCTCCGGCGAACCTCGAAAGCGTGACGAAACTGGTGCACGACCCCTACGAACGGGAGGTCGTCGAAACTCTGGTCGAGACCGAGACCCCGGCCGACGAACTGGACATGAGCGACTACGGAAACGCCGACAAGGTGATCGTCGACGTCATCACTCTGGATTCCGAAGGGTGCGCTCCCTGCCAGTACATGGTCGAAGCCGTGAAGTCCATTGCCCCCCAGTTCGAGGGAATCGTCGAGTGGCGCGAGCACAAGATCAAGAACCCGGAGGCACTGACCTACATGGGCGGTTTCTTCGTGAAGAACATCCCGACGATCTGCATCGACGGCCGCATCGCCTTCGTGTCCCAGATCCCGGCGAGGACCCAACTGATCGAGGCGGTCCAGAATCGCATCTTCGAAAAGCTGCGAACCAAGATCAAACAGCACAGAGGCGTGATCTACCTGATCGGCGACGACGACGACGAGGCCTATCGGCGTCTGAAGGACAACACGCTGCAGGCGATGGTCGAGCTGGGCGCCGATATCGACGTCCAGCTGCGCGAGGTCACGGACCCGGCCCTCTTCGCCGATTTCGGCGTCATACCGGAACAGACCCCGGTGACCATCACCGCCAGATTCACCATGAAGTCCGCCGGCAAAGACGTGCCGACCCCCATCATCAAGGAATGGCTCAAGGGTCTCACCTGATGACGACGAGCGGCCGCCCGTCGATCCCGATCATCCTGATCACCGGCGGTCTGGGCGCCGGCAAGACCACCTTTCTGAATGAACTCCTCCGCCGGCCGGACATCCGCGATCGCGACCTGTGCCTCATCATCAACGAGTTCGGCCAGCTGGCGGTC
This sequence comes from Candidatus Sulfomarinibacteraceae bacterium, assembly GCA_963823345.1. Lineage (GTDB taxonomy): Bacteria > Acidobacteriota > Thermoanaerobaculia > Thermoanaerobaculales > Sulfomarinibacteraceae > Sulfomarinibacter. The sequence goes on along the minus strand of CAWGLE010000001.1, from coordinate 289,759 downwards.
GACGGCCGCCTCGTCGAGGCCGGCGACCACCCGGTGTACGAGCTCAACCGGGGCAGCCTGTTCTGCATCTGCATCAAGACGGACTTCATCACCACCCTGAGAGAGATCGCGGATCGGGTGCGTCCGGAGCTGCTGGTCGTGGAAGCAACCGGAATGGCCGAGCCGCGAGACATCCAGGACTTCATCGACGACCCGACCCTGGCGGCGCGGTTTCACATCCAGGCCAACCTCTGTCTGGTGGACGCCTCGACCTTCATCCGCCTCGCGCCGATGCTGCGGGCCGTCCGGCAGCAGGCGATATGGGCGGATGCTCTGATACTCAACAAGACCGACCTGGTGAACGAGGCCGAGCTGAGACAGCTTGGTGCCGTGCTCGAGGGCATGAACCCAGGGGCGCCCCGGCATCCGACCACGTGGGGCAGGATCGACGCAGGCCTGCTCGAGAATCTGACTCACACGATTCACCGAGGGGGCCCGTTGTCGGAGCCCCCCGACCCGGTCTTCGCGCTCTCGTTCCGCCACGACACGCCCGTCGACCGAGCCCGTTTTCAGCAGGCGATTTCGGAGCTGGGAGAGGACCTTCTGCGGTTGAAGGGGCAGGTCGATTTCGGCGACGGGCCCGAGTTTGCAGAGGTCGCCGGGGGGCGCCTCACCATCGGCGGCAACGTGTCGATCGCTCGTGACGCCGAGTCACCCACGGCGTTTGTCGTTATCGGGTGGCGGACGTCCCGGGAAGAATTCCAGGCTGCCATCGAATCGATCTGGGCCTGAGTGCCCGGCGCCGGATGCGCTCCGCGCAATCAACTCGAGTCGGCTAAGATCCGACCTACGGAGGGCCACACCGCATGCAGCTCGCTGCGATCGACTGGGTTGTCATCGTCACGTGTCTCGGGGCGGCCATCGCCCCGGCTCTGTTTTTTGCCCGAAGGGCCGGCTCCGGAACCGCCGAGTTCTTCGCCTCGGGAAGATCGGCGCCGTGGTGGTTGATCGGCACCTCGATGGTGGCGACGACGTTTTCCACCGACACGCCGAATCTGGTGACCGATTTCGTGCGCACCGGGGGCGTGTCGATGAACTGGGCCTGGTGGGCCTTTCTGCTCACGGGCATGTTGACGGTATTCTTCTACGCCCGGATGTGGCGGCGATCCGGGGTCCTCACCGACCTCGAGTTCTATGAGCTCCGCTACTCGGGCCGGTCGGCCGCCTTTGTCCGCGGCTTCCGTGCCGTATATCTGGGCCTGTTTTTCAACTGCGCCATCATGGCGTCGGTGACACTGGCGGCGGTCAAGATCGCCAACGTCATGCTCGGTTGGGACCGCCTGCAGACGGTGGTCGTCTGCGGTCTCATCTGCATCGTCTTCTCGGCTGTCGCGGGGCTGTGGGGCGTGCTCGCCTCCGATCTGGTGCAGTTCGTGATCGCCATGGTCGGGGTTTTCGCTGCAGCGTACGTGGCGTTGTCGCAGCCGCAGGTCGGTGGCCTGAACGGACTGGTGACCAGACTCGACCCCGCGACCCTCCGCCTGCTGCCCGACTTCTCCGACTGGGGGCTGACGCTGACGGTCCTGGTCATCCCGCTCACCATCCAGTGGTGGTCGGTGTGGTACCCGGGCTCGGAGCCGGGTGGAGGTTCCTACATTGCCCAGAGAATGCTCGCGGCAAAGGACGAAAAACACGCCATGACCGCCACCCTGTGGTTCAACATCGCCCACTACGCCCTGCGGCCGTGGCCGTGGATCATCGTCGCCCTGTGCTCGATGCTGGTCTTCCCGACCCTGGCGGACATCAAGACCGCGCTGCCACACGTGTCCGACAGTCTCATCGGCAACGACCTCGCCTACCCCGCCATGCTGACACTGTTGCCGGCCGGGCTCCTCGGTCTGTTGGTGGCGTCTCTGCTGTCGGCCTACGTCTCGACCATGTCCACCCACCTCAACTGGGGCTGCTCGTACCTGGTCCACGACCTCTACCGTCGTTTCCTCAAGCCCGATGCCTCGGAGAAACACCTCGTCTGGTTGTCGCGGGTGATCACCGCGTTGTTGATGGTGGTTTCCGGAGCGACCGTCTTTTTGTTGTCGACGGCCGGCGAGGCCTTCCAGCTGTTGCTCTCGATCGGCGCCGGAACGGGTCTGATCTATCTCTTGCGGTGGTTCTGGTGGCGGATCAACGCGTGGTCGGAGATCGCCGCCATGGTGTCGTCGTTCACCATCGCCTTCGCGCTCTTCGTCGCGCGGAAATCCGGGCTCGAAATGTCGTCGGAGGCGGCCCTCGTGTGGTCGGTCGTTGTGACGACCGTGGTCTGGATCGCCGTGACCTTCGTGACGAAGCCGACGGACACCGAGACCCTGCGCGCGTTCTACCGCCGGGTCCGGCCGGCGGGCCGCGGCTGGGCCAGGGTTGTCGACCCTGAAGAAGCCGTCGGGCCTCGCGACAACCTGTCGCTGGCGCTCCTCGGCTGGGTCTTCGGCTGCGCCTTCGTCTATTCGGCGCTCTTCGCCACCGGCGCCTTCCTCTACGGCCAGTCGCTCCAGGGGGCGGTGTGCCTCGCCGTGACCGTGGCCGCCGGAATCGGATTGGCGTGGGTGGTGCCGAAGATCTGGCGCGGAGGCGGGGCGGCACAGCAGCGCCCGTAGTCAACGGATTGAGAGAGGAAAGGTCCCGTTCGATTCTGTGGCATAGTGCTCGGCATGAAATATTCACTGACGGGGCTGGTCGCAATTCTGATGACACTTGCAATGGGCGCGTGCGGCGGGAGCGGGACTGCGAACAAGGGACCTTCGATCACTGTGGAAGAGGACGTGAGCAACCAACTCGCTCTGCTGGTGGAGGGCGGCGGGGACCCGGCCCGGGAGCTCTCCGGGCTGGCCGTCGCGGTTCTACGGAATGGAGACGTGACCTTCGAGGAGACCTTCGGGCGGGCATCCATCGACCCCGAAGGGGAAAACGACCGCGAGCTGACGCCCGACAGCCTCATGCGGGTGGCGTCGATCTCAAAGACCCTCTCCGCAATCGTCGTCATGCAGCTGGTGCAGGAAGGCACGCTGGATCTCGATCGTGACGTCTCCGACTACCTTGGGTGGGAGCTTCGCAATCCGCACTACCCTGATCGGGCCATCACCCTCCGATACCTGCTCGCCCACGTCTCGTCGGTCCGTGACGCCGGCGAGTCCTACATCATCCGCTACCCGCGCGCCCTTCAGGAGGCCTTCGATCCGGCGGGCCCCGATTTCGCAGAGAGGTTCCAGGTTGCCCAGGAGGGCAGGGACCGCGGGCCCGGCGTCTTCTTCGAGTACTGCAACCTGAACTACGGCGTAATCGGTACCGTGCTCGAGAAAGTGACTGGAGTCCGTTTCGACCTGTTGATGCGGCAGCGCTTTTTCGAACCACTGAATCTGGCCGGCGGTTTCAACGTCGCCGGTCTCTCCCCGACCGAACAGCAGAGCCTGGCGACGCTCTATCGCAAACGCGACCAGGACGAGATCTGGCACCCCGAGGGTCAGTGGGTGGCCCAGGTGGACGATCTCAGCTCGGGCATTCCGACGGCGCTGCCCGACGACGCCGACTACGTCCCGGGAACCAACGGCGCCCAGTTCAGCCCCCAGGGTGGGGCGCGGCTGTCGCTGCGGGGCCTCGAGACTCTGGCCACGCTCTTCCTCGGCGACGGCAGCGTGGGAGGGGTCCGCCTGCTCTCTCCCGAGAGCATGGCCGAGCTGCGCACCGAGGTGTGGCGCTGGGACCCCGAAACGCAGAACACGGACGACTACGAAGGCAAGCTCAACGCCTGGGCAGCGGGCATCCGGATCGTCACCAGCAAGACCGCGGGGGACCGCCTTTTTGTCAGCGACGACCGCGTGTGGTACGGGCACTTCGGGGAAGCCTACGGACTGCTCGCCGGGGTCTGGGCCGACCCGGAAACCGGCGACGCCGTGATCTACGCCATCACCGGTTCCGCGTTCGACCCCGGTGCCGACGAGGGCCCCACGAGCACCCTCGCGCCAATCGAAGCCAAGATCCTCGAACAGCTCGGCAGGATTCTCTAGCCCACCTCAGATGTTCTGTCATCCCGAGGAGTGGCCCGAAGCCATTTCTTCCCCTGTCATCCCGAGGAGTGGCCCGAAGCCAATTCTTCCCCTGTCATCCCGACCGAGGGAGCGCAGCGACCGAGTGGAGGGATCTGGGGGGTGGTTCCAGGAAGCGAGGTCCCGATAGCCCCCACCCAGATTCCTCGGCTCCGGCGCTCACGCGCCTTCGCTCGGAATGACATGAATCGGTTTTCAAGCGTCCTCAGCTCACGATGAGGTAGATGACGACAGTGACCGCCCCTCCGAGGAGGGCGTAGGGCATCTGGGTGCGGACGTGATCCATGTGATCCGACGCCGAGGCCATCGAGGAGATGATCGTGGTGTCGGAGATCGGCGAGCAGTGGTCGCCGAAGACGCCACCGCCGAGGACCGCGGCGAGGTACAGGGGCAGCGAACCGCCCTGCGCCGCGGCGAGCGGAACGGCGATCGGCACCATCAGCGCGAAGGTCCCCCACGACGTACCGGTGGCGAAGGCCATGAACGCGGCCAGAACGAAGGACCCGGCAACCGCCACCTTGGCACCGGCGGCCCCGCTGATGATCTCCGCCACATAGGCGCCCGTGCCGAGCTCCCGCACCACGCTCCCCAACGCGAAGGCGAGCAGCAACAGGGTGACCACCGGGATCATGCCTCCCATCCCGCTGAAGATGTGGTCGACGAAGCGCCGGCCCGGCATGCGGCACGGGCCGAGGGCGATCACCGCCAGCACCGCCAGGCTCGCCAGCACGGCCCACAGGACCGCGGTGGATCCTGAACTGGCCTGGATCATCTCCCACAGCCCTGCGTCGGGGGAGCTTCCCCGTCTCCCGGTGATGAGAATACCGGCCACGATGGCCCCGACCATGGTCACCACCGGGAGGATCAGGTAGAGGGCCCTCGGTCTGAAACCGGTATCAGGCTTCACCGTCAGCACCTCTTCGGCCACCATGGGTTGGGCGCCGTCCGCCAGGAGCTTTCCCTCCTCCCGGGCGCGGCCCTCGGCCGCACGCATCGGCCCGAACTCCCAGCCGGTGAGGATCGTCACCAGGACGAGCACGAGGGCGAGCATGGGGTAGAAGTTCCAGCCGAGACTGGTCAAGAGGACGGCCACCGGGTTGTCGACTCCCTGGACGGCCAGCAACCCGATCACCAGCGCCCCCCACCCGTTGAAGGGGACCAGCATGCAGACGGGGGCCGAGGTCGAGTCGCAGATGTAGGCGAGCTTTTCGCGGCTCACCCGGTAGCGGTCGGTGAGCGGCCGCCCCACGGTTCCAGCCACCAGCGCGGTGACGGAACTCTCCACGGTGATCAGGATGCCGAGAAGGAAGGGCACCATCTGGGCCTGGCGGCGGTTGGTGACCCAACGGCGTTCAGAGACGCCGGCGACAAATGCCTCCACCCCTCCGGTGGCACTGATCAGGGTCAGGACCGAACCGACGAGCAGGCTGTAAAGAAGGATCCGGGTGTTGCCGGCATCTTGAAACACACCCACGATCGAGGCCACCGTCGAACCCGTCGCGGTGATCGGGTTCCAGCCGTCAACCACCAACCAACCCATCCACACGCCGAGCAGAAGGGCCGGGTAGATCTGTTTCTTCCACAGCGCCAGCGCCAGCGCGGCGACCGGCGGCAGGATCGACCAGATACCGAATGAGGTCATGGTTGGGGACTATACACAAACGCATCGCACGAATTTTGAATTTTAAATTCTGAATTTTGAATTTCCACACAACGCTTCACCGACGGGCAACCTGAGAGAGCTGACGGCGAGCACGTTCGGAAACGAGCCGCATTCACCGGAGGTGCCATTTTCAATATTGTTGGACACACGACCATTCAATTCGGCATGAAGATCCGAGCCAACAATGTTGAAGGTGGCTCCTCGCGGGCAATGCCTTTCTGAGAATCGGGATATTCAGAAGCGCCCCTGAAAGAGCGGCTCGTTTTCGATGAGGCGCCGGATTTCGGGATCGCCCATTTCATAGGCGAGCTGAACCCTCTGCCGCCAGTCGGGCTCGCCCAGCAGCGCGCTGACCTGGGCGCGTTTGAAGAGGGCCATCGCGTAACCGGGGTGGGTACGGGGCACATGATCCAGAGCGTCCGCCGCGTCGCCGAAGCGTTGCGCCGCCAGATAACAGACGCCGAGCTCGATGTACCGGTCGAAGGCATCACCCTGCAGTTTCCGGGCCTCCTCGAAAGCCCGGATCGCTCCCGGCGTGTCCGTCATCGCCATCTCGAGCTCACCGAGCCTGATCCACTCCGGGGCGGGTGACTCCTTCAGAGGGATGATCCGTTCCATCAGACGCGCCGCCTCATCGAACCGCCCTTGCTTTTCGCGAATCCGCGCCAGGGCCTCCAGAGCGGGCAGTTTGTGCGGCATCACCTCGAGCACGTCTTCGAACATCGGCGCCGCGACATCCCAGCGGCCGAAACGGAAATTGTGCATGGCGATGTAGTGCTTGAGATCGATGTTGCCGCTGTGGATCTCCTGCGCCCGCTCGAAGAGCTGTTCGGCCCGTGCCTGATCTCCGAGGACCGAGTACGCCACAGCCAGCCGCACCACCACCATCAGGTTCATCGGATCCCGGGCGAGCACCCCTTCAAAGACCTTGATGGACGCCCCGTACTCCTCCCGGGCAAAAAGGGCCGAGCCCCTGTCGAGATCACCGAAGAGGAACGTCATGTTCCTTGCAATGGGTGCGTTCTCGCGCAACGGGGCCGGGCTGTCCCACCCGACATACCCGAGAGCGGCGAGCTGCTCTCTGGCCTCCTTGGTGAGCGAGGCGGCCGCGGCCTGTCCGTCCGCCGTGGGCACCACCTGGTAGTCACGGATGGCGTCGAGGATCTCCTGATCGATCTCGACGCTGCCGCTCAGATCCACCGACTCGGCCGGGTCCGTTCGCGGGTCGTAGACCTCGAACACACCGGACTGAATGACCTTGACCGGCCCGCGCACCGCCATCACCTGCGGCTGCCACCCGTACTGGAGGAAGGGCTTCATGGCCTCTCCCATCACGATCTCCTCATCGGGCGCCAGGAGGTCGAACTCCGAATCGAGGCCGGCCCACGAGGCAATGGCGTCGAAGACCCGCCGGGTGCTGACCGCCGTCTCAACGGTGCCGACCGGTATGCCGCTGCCCGCCGCGACCAGAGGTACCCGCATCACACCCTGGTAGAGGAGATTTCCGTGCAGGAGCTCGCCGTGGTCGCCGAGGCCCTCACCGTGATCGCCCACCGCGAGAATTCTGGTGCCGGCGCCGGCGTCCCGGCTTTCGAATGCCTCGATCAACCGACCGACCTCCTGGTCCATGAAGGCGATTTCGCCGAGGTAGGGGTTGGTCGCGTAGCGGGACCGGTACGGCTCCGGAGGAGCGTAAGGGTCGTGCGGATCGAAGTAGTGGACCCAGATGAAGAGAGGACCTTCCGTGGCGGTCTGCAGATACGCAAGCACCCGATCGGTGGTGGGGCCTGCCGCCCGTTCCGCGTTGCCCCTGCCCAGGTCGTCGTCGTAGTGGTCGAAGCCCCGCGCCAGACCGAACTCGCGTTTGAGCGGGTACCCGGAGATAAAGGCCGCGGTGATGTATCCCGCGCCCTCGAGGCGTTGGGCGAGCACGGTGTGGCCTTCATCGAGGAAACGCGAGTTCTCGTGAATACCGTGCTGCGAAGGATACAGACCGGTCATCATCGAGGTGTGGGACGGAAGCGTCATCGGCGCCGTGGTCCACGCCTGAGTGAATCGGGTGCCACGGGCGGCCAACGCGTCCAGGGCCGGCGTCTCCGCTCCGGAAGACTCGAAGCCCATGCTGTCGGCCCGGGTCGTGTCCATCGTCACCAGGAGAATCGACGGCCGTGGGGCCTGGACTTTCGCCTCGGGCGCAGGCTGCTCCCGTGAGCACGAAAAACTCACCACCACCATCAGAACAGCGAGCGCGATCGTTCTCCGCATTGTGGAATCATAGTCGATACCGCCGGTGTATGATCGCCGGAGCGACCGAGCCCGGTTGACGCAAGCGCAGCCCTCGCCGGGACAAGGGGCCATCGAGAAAAATGCTCCAGCTTCGCCATCACGACTATGTTCTGCAACTCCGCCACACCTTTCGTCTGTCCCGGGGTGACAGCGACTCCCGCCGGGTTCTGATGGTCGAGATCGAGCACGACGGCCTCGTCGGGCCGCGGCGAGGCGGCCCCCATCGCCCGATACGGTCAGGACGCAGACTCCGCCGCGCGGGCGGCCGAACAGATGGTCGCCCGGATGGACGACATTCGCGCGTTCGACGAAGCAGCGGCACGGGTGGCGGTGCCCGGCGAACCAGCGGCCGAGGCCGCCATCGACATGGCCCTGCGCGATCTGGCCGGGAAGAGGCTGGGCGTCCCGCTCTACGAGCTGATGGGGATCGACCCGAGCACCATGCCGGTCACTTCTTTCACCATCGGCATGGACACCCCCGAGATCGTCGAGCAGAAGGTCCGCGAGGCGGAAGGCTTCGCCGTGCTCAAGGTCAAGATGGGCTCGCAGGACGATGCCCGTGTGCTCGAGACGGTTCGACGCATGACCGACCGCCCCGTGCGGGTCGATGCCAACGAGGGCTGGACCCTCGACGATGCCCTCGGGCGTCTCGAGTGGTTGCAGCAGATGGGCGTCGAACTCGTGGAGCAGCCGCTCCCCGCCGCCCAGCACGCCGAGATGTGCGAGCTCAAGAAGCGGAGTCCCCTCCCCCTCTTCGCCGACGAGAGCGTCGCCCGCGCCGAAGACATCCCGCGCCTGGCCGAAGCGTTTGACGGCATCAACATCAAGCTCATGAAATGCGGCGGTCTGGGCGAGGCCGTACGCATGATCCACGTCGCCCGCGCCCACGGCATGAAGATCATGCTCGGCTGCATGATCGAATCGTCGATGGCGGTCACCGCCGCGGCCCACATCGCCCCCCTCGTCGATTTTGCGGATCTCGACGGCAACCTCCTCATCACGAACGATCCATTCGTCGGGGCCGGACTTCAGGACGGCAGGCTTGTCCTGCCGACCGATCCCGGGCTCGGCGTGCGGGATCGCGTTGCCGTTGTAGCCGAGAGTTGAGCATCACCATACGAAAGGGAGGGGATAAACCCCTCCCCTACGGTTCTGAGAATCAACCCAAATCGCTTCTGAACACCGTAGGGGCGGGGTTTATCCCCGCCCGCGCAGATCGCGGCAGGGGTAGAATGCCGCCTGTACGAAGCGGAAACGGAGCCTGAACCATGCCCTACGTGATCGGAATCGACGCCGGCGGAACCAAGACCGTAGGGCTTCTGGCCGACGAGACGGGGAAGGTCCATGCCAAGACCATCGGCGGCAGCGCCAACCTGGTGATGAAGGGCGAACTCGCGGTCGAGAAGGTCCTCTTCGACGTCATCGATTCTCTCGAGGCTCCCGAACCGCCGGCCGCCCTCTGCCTCGGCATCGCCGGTGTGGGCCAGCCCGGCTCCGAACAGCTGATTCGCGACGTCCTCCGCCGCCTCGGTCAGCGGCAGCCCGTCCGGGTGGTCAACGATGCACTGGTGGCGCTCGTGGCCGGTGCTCCGTCGGGCGTTGGCATCGTCGTCGTGGCCGGTACCGGTTCCATCGCGTATGGAGTCGACCCCGAAGGCCATGAGGCGCGTGCCGGGGGTTGGGGTTACCTCCTCGGCGACGAAGGCTCGGCCTTCTGGCTGGGCCACTACGCGGTGCGGCACGCCATCCGCGCCGCCGACGGGCGCGGAGTTCCCACCTCCCTCTACCATCTGATCTGCGAAAAGCTCGAGGTGTCGGATCCCGCCGAGTTGGTGAAGTGGTTTTACGACCAGGAGCTCTCCCGCAACCGGGTCGCCGATCTGGCGTCACTGGTCGAAACGGCGTGCGCGGAAGGCGACGAGGCGGCGGAGACCCTCATGGATCAGGCGTCCAAACACCTCGCCAAGGCCGCACGGGCGGTGGCCGGACAGCTCTCCTTTCCCGACCCGTATCCCGTCGTCCTCTCCGGAGGGGCCCTCAAGGCCTGTCCGAGTCTCGTCCCGCGGATCACGACGCTTCTCGAGGACCTGCCCAATGCCGGGGTCCGGCTGCTCGAGGTCGAACCGGCTATGGGCGCGGTCACGTTGGCCCTGGAACTGCTGCAGTGACCCGCTCCACCGACAGGCTCCTGATCGTGAATGCTGATGATCTCGGGCGCACGACCGGTATCAACTCCGGCATCTTCGAGGCCCACTTGAACGGCCTCGTCACCAGCGCAACCATGATGGTGGCGTACCCCGCAGCCGAGGAGGCGGCGGCCCGGCTCGGCGAATTCCCGAGCCTCGGCGTCGGGCTCCACGTCGCCTTGACCGGAGGCCCGTCAGTCCTGCCCGCCGATCGTCTGCCCAGCTTGACGGACGCCTCGGGGGGTTTCCCCGCAAAACCCGAAGGGCTCGTCGAGCCCGTCCTCGAGGAAGTGCTCCTGGAGGCGAGGGCGCAGTTCGATCGTTTTCTCGAGCTCACCGGCCGCCTGCCCACCCACCTCGACAGCCACCACCATTCCCACCGCCACCCCGTCGTCTGCGACGCGCTGATCGCCCTCGCCCGGGAGCACGACCTGCCGGTCCGCAACGCTTCACCGGGAATCAGAGAGCGGCTGCGTCGGGAGGGGGTGGCCACCACCGACTTCTTCGTCGAGGACTTTTTCGGAAACGACGCCAGGCTGGACACATTGATCGAGATTCTCGGCGGAATCCGGCCGGGGATCACGGAGATCATGTGCCACCCCGCCCACGTTGACGACGAGTTGCTCTCCACGAGCAGTTACGCGGCCGAGAGGAAAGGCGAGCTCGAGGTCCTGACGTCGCCCGACGCCCTGCGGGCCGTTCAGGATCTCGGCCTCCGGCCGGTCCATTTCGGGACGGCATGGGAGGCTGGAAGCCGGTGATCCCGGAGAACGATCCCCGGGGCGGCCGATGAGCGTGGGCCCGATCGATCTCGGCATCCTCGCGATCTACCTCGTGGGCGTCGTCGCGCTCGGCCTCTGGATCGGCCGGAACGCAGGAACGGTCTCCGATTACGTGGTCGGCGGCCGCGACCGGCCGTGGTGGCTGATCCTGTTTTCGATCGTCGCCACCGAAACCAGCACCGTCACCTTCCTGAGCATTCCCGGATTTGCCTATGCGAACGACATGACCTGGCTGCAGATCCCGCTCGGATTTCTGTTGGGCCGGTTCGTGGTCGTGTTCCTGCTCCTTCCACAGTACTTCACGGGGTCGTTCTACACGGCCTACGACGTGCTCCACAAACGGTTCGGCGGCGCGACCCAGCGGGCGGCGTCCGCGATGTTCATCATCACCCGCAGCCTGGCCGACGGTCTCCGGCTCTTTCTCTCGGCGATCGTGCTCCAGGAGATGACCGGAATCCCGCTCCACTGGGCGGTGATCGTGATGGGCGTCGCGACCATCATCTACACCTTCTTCGGCGGCATCCGCGCGGTCCTGGTGACCGACCTCGTGCAGTTCGTGATCTACATCGGCGGCGCCGTCGCCGCCCTCGCCCTGATCATCAACCGGCTGCCCGGCGGGTGGGACCAGATGATGAGCATCGGCGAGGCCGCGGGCAAACTGCGGGTCTTCGATCTGACGTTCGACTGGAGCCAGCCCTACTGCCTGTGGGCCGGGCTGATCGGCGGTCTCTTCATCACGCTCGGCTCCCACGGGGTCGACCAGATGATGGTGCAGCGCTACCTCTGCGCCCGCAACCTGAAAGACGCGCAGCGGGCGCTGTGGGTGGGCGGGTTCGTCGTGGTGGCCCAATTCGCGCTCTTCCTGCTCATCGGTATCGGGCTCTTCGCCTTCTACCAGACCTTCGCTCCCGACGCGGCTTTCGAACGTCCCGACCGCGTCTTCGCGAGATTCATCCTCGATGAGATTCCGGTGGGCGTTCTCGGCCTGTTGCTGGGCGCCGTATTTGCCGCCGCGATGTCCACGCTCTCGAGCTCGCTCAACTCCTGCGCCACCGCAGCCGCCAACGACTTCCTGTTCACCGGCAAGGAGACGGATGCCCCGGCGGAAAAACAGCTCCGCGTCGTCCGCATCCTCACCGTGGTCTTCGGTTGCATCCAGATCTCCGTCGGCATCGGAGGCCAGTGGGTCAGGTCCTCCGTCGTCAGCAGCGTGTTGGGGATCGCCGCCTTCACCACCGGGATCGTGCTCGGGGTGTTCTTCCTCGGGATCTTCGCTCGACGGGTCGGGCAACGGGCGGCGCTCGCCGGGCTGGTGGTCGGCCTCTCCTGCATGACCACAATCTTCTTCGCGACATCGCTGGCCTGGCCGTGGTTCGCCCTGTTCGGCTCGGCCATCACCTTCGCCGCGGGGCTGGGAGCGAGCTTGATCTGGCCTCGTCAGTACCCGGCCCGATAAGGAGACCCCCGTCGTGAAATCGAAGATCGTCTCGTTGCTCGTTCTCGCGGCGCTCTCCTGCACCGCTTCCGCACCGGCAGCCGCAAACGCCAATGACCTGGTCGCCCCGGGTCTGCGCCACCTCGTCATCAGCAGGGGCGAGGTCGCCACCTCGAAGAGCTACCGGATCCTGCTCGGGACGTTCGAAAGTCAGTCCGAAGCCGATCGTCTTGTCCAACGCATGCGCGACAACGGCTTTGCAGCCATTCCCACCGCCGACGGAACCAGATACCGGGTCGTCACCCCGGGCCGCCCCCGACTCACCGAGGCGGAGGATCTGAAAACACGGCTCATCGATCTGGGTTTCGCGCCGCCGCTGGAGATCCAGGAGACCGGCCAGGACCTCACTCACGACAACGGTCCGTGGATGATCCATGTCCTCGAGGCCGATCCGAAACTCGTCGAGGTTCGGGTGGCTCACGCCTACGACTCCGCGATCGGGCTCGAGACCACGGCGGATCTGGCCGAGAGACACGGTGCGTTGGCGGCGGTCAACGGAGGGTTTTTCCTGATGACCGGGCTGCTCGCCGGCGACAGCCAGGGCACCCTCGTGATGGATGGGAGAGTCCTCTCCGAACCGGACCGGGGGCGCGCAACGATCGGGTTTTATGCCGCAGATGGCGTCACGCGAGCGGTTGTCGGCAGGCTCTCCTTCCGCGGCGAGGTCCGGTTCGGTGACGGGACGGCCGTGGCCCTCGACGGCATCAACCGGTCGCGACAGGCGTCCGAGATCGTCCTTTTCACGCCGGAGTTCCACCGCACCACCCTGACTTCTCCCGGGGGCGCCGAGATCATCGTGGAGGACGGGCGGATCGCCAAAATCCGGGACGGGGGTGGAAGCTCGGTGATCCCGCCCACGGGCATGGTGCTGTCCATCGGCAGCGACCGCCTTGGTCACGTCCGGCCGCACGTACGGATTGGCGCACCATTTTCGGTCGACACGAAGCTCATCCCGCTGCTGCCCGATCCCGAGGGCGAGTGGGAACGGGCCGAGGGTATCGCCAGCGCGGGACCCCTGCTGCTGTGGAAGGGAAAACGGATCGAAGAGCCGGAGAAGGAGTCCATCTCAAATGTCTTCTGCCTCGCCCGGCACCCCCGCACCGCGGCGGGCGTCCGCGCCGATGGAACGCTCATCTTTGTCACGGTGGACGGTCGGCAACCGGAGACCAGCGTCGGCATGTCGATCCCGGAGCTCACGGATCTCATGCTCGAGCTCGGATGCGTCTCGGCCATGAACCTCGACGGGGGCGGATCCACCACGATGGTCATCAACGGGCAGGTGGTCAACCGTCCGTCAGGCTCGTCGCCTCGTCGCAATGCTGACGCGATCCTGTTGTTTTCACGAGTTCCGTAACGTCCTACTCGTTGACTGCGCCTCTGATGGTGGGCCAAGGCCCACCCTACTCTGGACCCACAATTCGAGCGGACACGTAGGGTGGGCTTCAGCCCACCTTCAGGGTCCTACACGACCGCAGGTTCGAGGAGCCGTATTGTCCCGGCGTCGGCGTCGATCTCGGCGTTGACACCGAGCGGGACGGTGAACTTGTCCGCGATGTGGCCGATCATCGAGCCGTACCAGGCCGGCACGCCGAGCGGGCCGATGTGGTCGGCCAGGACTTCCATGAGGGTCAAGGAACCGTAGCCGCTGCCGGGGTCGCAGTTCTTGCAGTCGCCGAAGACGAAGCCCGCCACCTTGCCCAGCACTCCGGCCAGAGCGAGTTGGGTGAGCATGCGGTCCACCCGGTAGATCTCTTCGTTGAGGTCTTCGACAAAGAGGATCGAACCGTCGAAGTCCGGCAGGTAGTCCGATCCCATCATGGCGGCGAGCACGGTGAGGTTGCCCCCCAGCAGCCGGCCTCGGACCGTACCTCCGGTGATGGTCAGGACCCTGTTGTCGACCTGGACCAGACGATCGGCGGTGCCCACCTTGTTGCGCATGGTGACCGTCTCTCCATCGAAGAGCACGCGCCTGGCGTTGTCGGTGGTGAACTCGTTCCAGCTCGAACCGCCGGTTGGACCGTAAAAATTCACGAGGCCGGTTTTCGCGTGGACGCCGACGAGCAGGCCGGTGATGTCGCTCATCCCCATGAGGATCTTGGGATTGTTTCGGATCACTCCGTAGTCCAGCAGGGGCAGGAGCCGGTTGCACCCCCACCCACCGCGGAGCGCGAGCACCGCATTCACCTCGGGATTCGCGAAAAACGAGTTGATGTCGGCGGCGCGGTCCTCGTCCCGCCCGGCCAGGTAGCCGTAGCGGTCGAAAAGGTGGTCGCCGTACACCGCCCGCAACCCGAGGGCGGCCATCGCTTCCCGAGCGATCTCCGCGCCGTCGGGATCGAACATGGCCCCGGCAGGATTGACGAAACCGACGAGATCGCCCTCCTGGAGACGCTTCGGTTTGACGACCCGGTGTTCCTCGGCCGCCGACTCGGCAAATGGAGACATGGTCGTCGCGGCGATCGCAGCTCCACCGAGCTGCAGCATGTGGCGTCGGGTCAAGGACATTGATGAGCCTCCTCGTTCAGGGTGAATCCGGTCAGTACAACAATGATGATGCGCGCTCGCGGCGCCACGCTTCGTGCGCAGCCGCGTCCGCGGCCAGGATCTCCTCGACGGTCTTGCCTCCGCGGAGGTCCCCGAGCAGCTTCGGGGTGCCGACAAGCCGCGTCAAGGCTGCTCCGTCTTCGCGCCACTCGAACTGCTTCCGGCCGTGAAGGGCGACCAGCAGCTCTACGCCGAGCCGGTAGCTCTGCGCCGCCGCTGCGTCGGTGACCCGGACACGCATGCCATGGCATTCCTGATCGAGGTACTTCGCGTCGGGCGCGGCCGGCGAGGTGACCGGCGTGAAAACCGCCGGTTCGAGTTCGAACCCGGGCACCGACACCTGGATCTCCTCGGGAACGATCCATGGGGCGCCGAAGTAGAGGAACGGGCTTGGGGTCCCGCGCCCCGCGGAGACGTTGGAGGCCTCCAGCAGACAGACCCCCGGGTAGGCGATGGCGGCTTCGGGGCTGCGGATGTTGGGCGAAGGTGGGATCCAGGCGCGGCCGGTGTCGGCCCACGTCATCCATCGCTCCCAGCCATTCATGGCCACGACCGTCAAGCGCGCCGGTTGCTCGAGACCCTGGTTGACGAAGCGGGCCATCTCGCCCAGGGTGAGCCCGTGCACCATGGGCCCCGGCGCCATGTTGACGAAGCTCGACGGAACCACGTCGCGAGGAGCGCTCACCGGCCCTTCGACGCGATCGCCGCCGAGCGGGTTGGGGCGGTCGAGCACCACGAACTCGATCCCGGCTTCGGCCGCCGCTTCGAGGGCCAGCATCATCGTGCTGACATAGGTGTAGAAACGCACGCCCCCGCCCTGAAGATCGAAGACCAGAGCATCGAGACCCTCCAGGTCCTCGGCCGTTGGTTTGCGGCGGTCGCCGTAGAGGCTGATGACCGGCAAGCCGCTCTCCGGGTCGGTGCCGCCCGCCACCTTTTCACCCGCCGCCGCCCGGCTCCGCAGACCGTGCTCGGGAGTCATCAGGCGCACCACGTCGAGATCGGCTTCGCGCATCACGTCGATGGCGTGTCGACCGTCCGCCGCCACCGAAGCGGCGTGGACGATGAGCCCGAGGCGTTTGCCTCGAAGCCCGAGATCCTCGCCCGCCGCCACCCGGTCGAGCCCGACCCGCACGATCCCGTCATCGACCAGCGCCAGGACGACGGCATCTGCCGCCGCCGGCCGGGCCATGCGGATGAGCTGGTTGTCCCGCGTCGGGTGCACACGGTTGGTGAGCAGGACGAGGAAGAGCTCGCGGTCGGGGTCGATCCAGATCGAAGTGCCCGTGAACCCCGTGTGGCCGAAGGACCGGGGTGAGAAATAGGAGCCGGCGGTCGACTTCTCGGCAGATTTGGTGTCCCAACCCAGGGCCCGGGTCGACTCGCCGTCACCGGCCCTGGTGGTGAAGAGCTCCACCGTCTCTCTGGAGACGATGCGGCGGTGCTCGAAGACGCCGCCGTTGACCAGCATCTGGGCGAACCGCGCGAGATCGCCGGCGGTCGAGAAGAGACCGGCATGGGGGGCGACGCCCCCGAGGGCGAAGGCATTCTCGTCGTGGACCTCGCCGCGGATGAGGCGGCCGCGCCACGCGTCGTATTCGGTGGGGGCGATGCGCGGCAGAAGATCCTCACCCGGAACGTACAGGGTGTCGGTCATTCCCAGTGGTCTGAACACCCTCTCCTGTACGAACACCTCGAGGGGCTGCCCGGCGACCCGCTCGAGAATCTCGCCGAGGAGGATGATGCCGAGGTCGCTGTACGTGTATTCGGTGCCCGGCTCGTAGACCAGATCCATCGCCTGGATGCGCTCGAGATACTCCTCGGGGCCTTCGGCATCCTCGTACAGCGGGGCCCACCAGTCGATGCCCGAGCTGTGGGTCAGCAGGTGGCGGACGGTGACCTTCTCTTTTCCGGGACCCCGGAAGAGCGGCAGGTAGTCCTGCACCTTCTCATCGAGGTCGAGCCGCCCCTCATCAACCAGGATCATCGCCATGGTGGTCGTGGCGATGACCTTGGTCAGGCTCGCCAGGTCGTAGATCGTGTCCGCTTCGACGGCAGGGGCGTCCTCCTCATACGAGAGGCGCCCGAAGGGATGGAGGTGGACGAGGGCGCCCTGGTATCCCACGGCCACCACGCCTCCGGGAAAGGCCCCTTCCGCCGCGAACTCGTCGAGCACCCTGTCCAGCTCCTCCATACCCCCCGCCCGGAAACCCACCTCCTCCGGGGAAGCGACCCGCAGCGTCATAGCCCGCCGCGGGATTTCGAGACCGGATCCGACGGCGAACTCCGTCGACAGCGTCACCGGCAGCTTGCCCCGAATATCGATCTCACCGAAGAGCGCGGAAGCGGCCGCTCGCCGGCTCGAGCCCGAGGAACCGTAAGCACAGATATAGGCCGATCCCTCAGGGAGATCACGAAGAAGATAGGGGTCGCCGAACGAGACCACGATCACCGGCACATCCGTCTCGGCGAGCCGGCCCAGGAGGCGGACCAGACTGTCAGAGATCTTCTCCCGGTAGTACGAGGCCGAAATCAGGACGTGGGTGAAGTTCTCGACGTCTTCGAGAATCTCGTCCGCCCTTTCCGCGGAGATTTCGTCTCCCAGCTCGATGGTCGTCGCCTCGACCCGACGGGTTCTGAACTCCGACACCGGAACACCCAGATCATCCGGGATGACGAGCTGCAGGATCCGGAGAGGCTGCTCGGCCGCGAGGGGCACGACACCGCCATTGTCCCGGACCACGGTGATCGACGCCTCGGCGATCTCCAGCGCCTGCTCGACATCCTCCGGCCGTTCGACGGCGAGGGCGGCTGCGTGCAGATCGACCAGGCGGTTCTCATTCAGATTCAAACCGGCCTTGGCTTCCAGGATCCTCCGCACGGATCGGTCGAGCCGCTGCTCCGAGAGCTCCCCTTCCTTGACGGCGCGGATGAGCGACTGCAGGGCGACCCGCAGATCGGGAGGCATCAGAATCACGTCGGCGCCGGCGCGAACGGCGTCCACGGTGGCCTCGCCGATCCACGCCGAGCCGACCCCCTCCATGTCCATGGCGTCCGTGACGATCAGTCCGTCGAAGCCCATCTCATCGCGGAGGATTTCGATGTTGAGCGACGGCGACAAGGTCGCGGGTTGGCCTGACGGATCGAGGGCAGGCACCGCCATGTGGCCGACCATGATCGAGTCCACACCGGCCGCGATGGCTGCTCTGAAGGGCGGCCACTCCACCGCCTCCAGACGATGCCGATCGCCGTCGATGACGGGCAGACCCTTGTGGCTGTCGACAGCGGTATCGCCGTGGCCCGGAAAATGCTTTGCCGTCGTCAAGAGACCGCCGCTCTTCGCGCCGTGGACAAAAGCGGCGCCCAACCGCCCGACCAGCTCCGGGTCTTCCCCGAACGAACGGATGTTGATCACCGGGTTGTCCGGGTTGTTGTTGACATCCACCACCGGGGCGAAGGCCCAGTGGATGCCCAGGGCCCGCCCCTCCCGAGCCGTCACCTCTCCGAGAAATCGGGCCGCATCCTCGTCTCCGGTGGCGCCGAATGCCATCGCGTAGGGCAGATCGACCGTGCCCCTCTGCACACGAAACGACAGGCTTCGCTCCATGTCCATGGCCACCAGCAGCGGGATCCGGGCCTCGGTCTGGAGCTGGTTGAGGAGGGTCGAGATGGTCCCCTCCTCCGACCGCATCAGAATCACCCCTCCGACTCCCACCTCCCGAACCGCCGCCACAAGATCAACGGCAGCAGCCGAACGCGGATTTCTCGGCCAGCCGGTCTCGGCGACCATCATCATCTGGGCCGCCTTCTGTTCGAGAGTCATTGAAGCCAGGGTCGTGTTCACCCAGGTCCGCTGAGCCGGCGTCAGCTCTGCCCCGGAGGCTGCTTTCGCGGGTCCGGTCAAGGACGCGATGAAGATCAAGGACGCCAGGACGGCAATTGAAAGGGAGGGGATAAACCCCTCCCCTACGGCTTTGAGGAACGGTATGGATCGGAGTGGATCCGTAGGGGCGGGGTTTATCCCCGCCCGCGCAATCACGGATTTTGCACTCGGCTGAACCAACCACGTGGGGCGTTTCATCGCACACCACCCTTCACCTCGAGGCCGTCGATGAAGACCGCCGTGAGGCGGCTCGTCGCGGGATCGATCTCACCGTCCTTCGCCGGTGAGAGCACCACGAAGGAAGCGGGACGGCCGCGGCGCAGCGTGGGTTGGCGGGCCGCAGTTTTGGGGACCCAGCAGAGCTGTTCGAGCGTCAGCGCGTTCTTCTTCAGCTGCCCTCCCTGAGAACCGGCCAGCGCCTCGATCACGTCCGGGAGCAGATCCGACCCGGCCCTGCCCGGCGGGCCGGTCAAGGTCAGCCTCGGCATTTCGGATTCTCTCGAGACCACTTCAAGGCTCGCCCGGCCCGCCCCCGCGAGCGCATCGGCGAAGGCCTTCGCGGCATCGGTCTTACCGCGCGCGACCTTCCAGAACACAGTGCCGACTCCGAGGCGTGCCACCTCCGAGAGCACCTCGGCGCTCAGCCAGCGGCGGGCCTTCCAACCCTCGACCCCGGCCGCGAACGGCACGACCAGGAGCGCGTCACTCGCGTCCACGACCCGGCCGGCACCCAGAAACCCCGCGTCTCCGATGTCGGCGATGTACGAACGCGGGGTCTGTCCGGTGGCGCACCCGGCGAGATCACGATCGTCCACATCGACGTTGAACGCCAGATCGGCCCGGTAGGACGGTGCGGTCCACGGCTGTTGGATGGACCCGCCGAGCACCACCACGTCGGCCCAGCCATCGCGTCGGTTGCGGGGGAGATTCTCGTAGATCTCGGGGTCGTGATCTTCGAGGTCATTGCGAACCAGTTCCTGCAACGCCGTCAGGATAGCGACAAAATTCAGACGGGTCAGGTCGCCGAAATCCCGGCCCGGCGGCAGACCGCCGCTCTCGATCAGCACCACCGGCGTTCCCCAGGCGGTGATGTTGTCGCCGAAGGCGCGCGGGCTCCAGTCGTCGCCGTAGCGGGCCACACCTCCCGGAATGAAGGGCGCCAGGGCGGCAGCGACGGCGGAGCAAGCTCGCTTGGCGCGCGCCCTTCCGGGGGTGACGGTGCCCTCGGCATCGCCGGACACCGCCAGCACCGAGGTGGTCGCCAGAACGCCGGTGTCGCCCGCCGCCATTCGCCGGTCCTGGTCGTGCAGGTTGAAGGCGAGCATCGGCTCGTACTCGTCGCGGACGGATTTCAGGATCCGACCCTCGGGGGTCGTGAGCCGGAGGGCGTCGCGGTTGATGTCGATGGCCTGGAAGTTCCGACGATCATAGATCTCGGACCCGTCGGGGTTGAGCATGGGAATCATGAGGAGGGTGAGCCCGTCGAGAATTGCAGCCGCCCCCGGCTCATCGGCCCGGGAGAGCAGGAAGTGAGCCAGATCGAGCAGGGCGGGCGTCGCGGAGGGCTCGTCCCCGTGCATCTGGGACCACAGCAGGACCGTGCGCGATCCATGCCCCAGAGAGACCATGTGGATGGGACGCCCCAGAAAGGACCGCCCGATCTCCTGGACTTGAATGTCCCCCGGGAAGAGGTCCGTCAGCTTCTCAAGCTCGTTGGTCAGTTCGGCCGGTCGCAGGCACGGCGCCGGGGTCTGAACGAAGCGCTCCTCCGGCCAGTCCTGCCACAGCTCATCGGGTGTGAATCCGGGATTTGTCGATTGCAGGGCGAGAGCGACCACAACGGTAAGAACATGCATGAGGGGCATTGTAGACGTTCGCTGTCGCGAACGAGTTCTCAGTTTTGAGTTTTGAGTTCTCCCCCGCCCCCCACGCTGATGAACAGGGGTGGGGAGGTGGGAAATTCGAAATCCGAAATCCGAAATCCGAAATTTCTCCGGGCCAGAGATCGCGTATACTCCCGTGTTTGAGACCTCCGTGGCGGAGGAAAGGAGCCCGGAAGATGCGCTTCAAGCCCGTTCTCTCCTCACTCCTGATGGTCGCTTCCATCCAATTCCTGGGTGCAGCCGAGGTCCCGCTGCGAGCGCAGCCGGAATTCGCCGACGCCATCACGGTCTTCGATCTCTGGGTCGAACAACACATCGCCCAACGCGGCGTGCCGGGTCTTTCCATCGCGGTCGTCCATGACCAGGACATCGTGTGGTCCAAGGGATACGGCTCCGCCGACCTGGAGCACAGGGTTCTTGCGACACCGACCACCGCCTACCGGATCGGCTCGATCACCAAGCTCTTCACCTCCACCGCGATCCTGCAACTGCGGGATCAGGGCAAGCTCCGGCTCGACGACCAGGTGTCGCAGTACCTCCCCTGGTTCGACCTTTCCAACCCCTTCCCGGATGCCCCCGAGATCACCATTCGCCAGTTGCTCACGCACACCTCGGGTCTCTCCCGGGAGGCCGACTTCCCCTACTGGACCGACCACATCTTCCCCACCCGGGTGGAATTGGCCGAATCGGTTGCGGAGCGGGACATCATCAACCCCCCCGAAACCACCTACCACTACTCGAATCTCGGCATGAGCCTGCTCGGCGAGGTCGTGACCGAGGTATCGGGCAAACCCTGGGCGGAGTACGTCCAGGAGAACATCCTGACGCCCCTCGGCATGGTGAACTCGAGCGCCGCCCCGGATGAGGAAATCCTGCGCGGTCTGGCGACGGCCTACCTGATCGAAGGCCCCGACGGCGCACGGGGGACGATGGAGTACTACACCGAAGGGGCCATCGCTCCGGCGTCCAGCATCGTCTCCACCGTCGAGGATCTCGGCCGTTTCGCCTCCCTCCAGTTTCGCGACGGCCCGGCCGGGGGGAACCAGATCCTCAAAGGCAGCACCCTGCGAGAGATGCAGCGGGTGCACTGGGTCAACGACGACTTTTCCGGCGGACGGGGTCTCGGCTTCGCCGTCACCCGACGCGACGGCAAGACCTTCGTGGGTCACGGCGGTTCGATCGGCGGCAACGTCAGCAACCTCCTCATGGTGCCGAGCGAGAAGATCGCCGTGATCGTCGCCATCAACGCCGACGACGGGAGCCCGTACACCGTCGCCCGCCAGGCCTACTCGGTTTTCGCGCCGCCGATTCGCGCGGCGACCAGGAAGCCGTCGCCTCCGAAACCGGAAGCCGACCCGGTCTGGCAGCGCTACGTGGGTCTGTATTCAGACCCCTGGGGGTGGGAGTACCGGGTCCTGATCCTCGGGGGAGACCTCGTCATCTACGGCTACGACTACCCTCCCTGGGATAACGCGTCAACCGGCTACACCGAGCTCGCACCGGTCGAGGGCTCGACCTTCCGGCTGCCCGACAACGAGGTGCTGACCTTCGAGCTCGACGAAAACGGCGACGTGGTCCGCATCAAGAGAAACAACAACTACCTCTTCCCGAAGGCGAAGAACTAGAGAACAAGGAACCCGATGTCCCAACCCCTCGATGCTTTCACCTACCGAAACGGCGTGCTCCACGCCGGCGAGGTCCCGGTCTCCGAGATCGCCGACGCCGTGGGCACTCCCACCTTCGTCTACTCCGCCGACGCCATCAGATCTTCGTACCGCAGGCTCGAGCAGGCCTTCGCGCCGCTCGGGGCGCACCTGCACTACGCCGTCAAGGCCTCCGCGAACATGTCCATCCTGCGTCTCGTGCACGAGCTCGGCGCCGGACTCGACGTGGTCTCGGGCAACGAGATCGAGCGCGCCTGGCTGGCCGGCGTGCCGATGAAGGACATGGTCTTCGCCGGCGTCGGCAAGCCCGAGGCCGAGCAGCGGGCCGCCCTCGACGGCCGCTTCAGCCCGCTGCGCGACGACGCCGCGCGCCTCGGAGGCAAGGATATCGACACGCGGGGGCCCGTCGGCCTCTTCAACGTGGAGTCCGAGAGCGAGCTCGAGGTGCTGGCCCGGGTGGCGGCCGATCTCGGCCTGGTGGCCCGCGCCTGCATCCGGGTCAACCCCGACGTCGACGCCCACACCCACGAGTACACGACGACCGGAAAGGAAGAGAACAAGTTCGGCGTCAGCTGGTCGCGCGTGCCGGAGGTCTTCGCTCAGTACCGGGATGTCGACTCCGTCGACCTCGTCGGCCTGCACGTGCACATCGGCTCGCCGGTGTACGAGACCGAACCCTACGTCTCCGCAGTGCGGGTGCTGCTGCGGCTGATCGACGAGCTCGAGGCGGCCGGCCACGCCGTCTCCGTCCTCGACCTCGGC
Source organism: Candidatus Sulfomarinibacteraceae bacterium (assembly GCA_963823345.1). Taxonomy (GTDB): domain Bacteria; phylum Acidobacteriota; class Thermoanaerobaculia; order Thermoanaerobaculales; family Sulfomarinibacteraceae; genus Sulfomarinibacter. The sequence goes on along the minus strand of CAWGLE010000001.1, from coordinate 266,535 downwards.
GGCGGCTGGCCGATGAACTACACCGACGGCCAGGCGCCTCAGATCGAGGCCTTCGCCGATGCGTTGGTCCCCCTGCTCGAAGAAAGGGTCGCACGAGGCCTGCAGATCGTGCTCGAGCCCGGCAGGTACATCATCGCCAACTCCTGCGTGCTGCTGACCCGTGTCCAGCACGTCAAGGAGGGGCGGAAGAAACGCTTCGTGATCGGTGACGCCGGCATGCACACCCTGATCCGGCCCGCCTTCTACCGTGCCTTCCACTTCGTGTGGCCGGTCGAGGTCGAAGCCCATCACGTGCCGCCTGCCGTCGCCGAGCAGCTCGATCTGCCGGATCTGCACCCAAGTGATCTCGTCGGTCCGATCTGCGAGACGGGCGACTTCCTCGCTCGCGGCCGCAACCTGCCCAGGGTGGGGCGCGGCGACCTCATGGCCGTCTTTTCCGCCGGCGCCTACGGCATGTCCATGAGCTCGAATTACAACGACCAGGTCCGTCCCGCCGAGGTGTTGGTGGACGGCGGACGGGTCGTGGTCATCAAGGAGCGGCAGAAGCTGGCGCGGCTCTTGGAGAACGAGCTCGCCCCGCGCGAGCTGTAGCTCGCGCGAGTTCTGAGTTCTCAGTTTTGAGTTTTGAGTTATCCCCCACCCACCCGTGGTGTGATGATGGGGGGAGGGGCGGGAACTCAAAACTCAAACCAAACTGAGAACTCCCTCCGTGTTATCTTCGCCCGATGAACCTTGAGTCACCCTCGGACATCCTCGAATCGGCCAAGAAGATCCTGCCGTGGATGATCGAGATCCGCCGTGATCTCCACCAGCATCCGGAGCTCGGACTCGAAGAGCACAGGACCAGTGGTAAAGTCCAAAACCTTCTCGACGAGATGGGGATCGAACACGTCGACGGTCTGGGCGGCACCGGCGTTCTCGGTCTGATCCGCGGGTCCGGCGACGGGAAGGTGGTCGCGCTGCGCGGGGACATGGACGCCCTCCCGATCCAGGACGCAAAGAACGTTCCCTACGCCTCGAAGATCACCGGCAAGATGCACGCCTGCGGCCACGATGTCCACACCACCGTCCTCCTGGGCGCGGCGCGATTGCTTCAGAACAACAGGGGCTCCTTTTCAGGAACCGTCAAGCTCCTCTTTCAACCGGCCGAGGAGACGGTCGGAGGGGCCAAGCTCCTCATCGCGGCCGGCGCCCTCGAAAATCCTCGGGTGGATGCGATCTTCGGTCTTCACGTGGACCCGGCGCTCGCCGTCGGCACGGTGGGTCTCCACTTCGGTCAACGCAATGCTTCGTCCGACAACCTCCAGATCGTCGTGCACGGGAAATCCGCCCACGCGGCCTATCCCTTCCTCGGGGTGGACGCCATCGTCGTTGCGGCGCACGTCATCACCGCGCTGCAGGCAATCGTGAGCCGCAACCTGGACGCCCGCGACGCCGCGGTCGTCAGCCTGGGAACGATCAGCGGGGGGACCCAGGCCAATATCCTGGCTGACAGAGTGGAGCTCGTGGGCACCGTGCGGTGCCTCGACCAGGCGATCCGCACTCTGGTGCTGCAACGGATCAAGGAAACCGCCGAGGCGGTGGCGCACGCGCTGGGCGCCCGGGCCGAGGTCGTCATCGAGCCGAGCTACGACCCGGTGGTGAACGACGCGTCCATCGTGCGCGTCGTCGAGGAGAACGCGATCAAACTCCTGGGCGACGAGAGCGTCGAGATCTTCACGACCCCCCAGATGGGGGTCGAGGACTTCGGCTACTACCTGAGCGTGGTTCCGGGCGCCTTCTACTCCATGGGGGTCCGCAACGAGGCCGCCGGCATCGTGCACCCGGTCCACAACGGGCTCTTCGACGTCGACGAGAACGCGATGGCGATCGGTGTCGCTCTCCAGGTTCTCAACGCGAGGACGGTGTTGGCGGCATGCTGAACAAGATCTGGGGCGCGTTCTTCTTCGCGGCCTTCGCGGTGGGCCTCACGAAAACCATCTTCTTCGGCGCCCACGAGGTCTGGGCGCTGATGGTCAGTGCCGCCTTCGACATGGCCAAGGTGGGGTTCGAGATCTCACTCGGACTCACAGGCATCATGTGCCTGTGGTTGGGCATCATGAAGCTTGGAGAGGCGGGAGGCGCCGTCGATCTTCTGTCCCGTGCGTTCGGACCCCTGCTGCGGCGCCTCTTCCCGGGGATTCCGGAAGGCCACCCGGCCATGGGCTCGATCGTCATGAACATGGCGGCGAACATGCTCGGGCTCGACAACGCGGCCACCCCGATCGGCCTCAAGGCCATGAACGAGCTGCAGGAGCTCAACCCCGAACCGGAGGTGGCGAGCAACGACCAGATTCTCTTCCTGGTCATCAACACCTCGGCCGTCACCGTCATCCCCACGACCATCTTCGTCTACCGGGCGCAGATGGGGGCGGCGGACCCGACCGACATCTTCATCCCGATCCTCATCGCGACCTTCTGCTCCACCCTGATGGGGCTGATCGTCACCGCCGCGGTCCAGAAGCTGCGGCTCTGGGACCCGGTCATCCTGACCTATCTCGGCGGCATGGCCGCCCTGGTGGGCGGAATCGTCGTCTACTTTTCGCGTCTCGACCGCGAGGCGATGCAGCTCCAGAGCTCGGTCATTTCGAACTTCGTGATCTTCTTCGTGATCGTCGCCTTCGTATTTCTCGCGGCCCGCCGCCGCGTGCCCCTCTATGAGGTCTTTGTCGAGGGGGCCAAGGACGGTTTCAAGGTCGCGGTCGGCATCATCCCCTACCTGGTGGCGATGCTGGTCGCGATCGGGATCCTCCGCGCCAGCGGCGCCCTGGATCTTCTCCTCGACGGGGTGCGTTGGGCGGTGGCCCTGGTGGGACTGGACACCCGGTGGGTCGAGGGCCTGCCGACCGCACTGATGAAGCCCCTTTCCGGCAGCGGTGCGCGGGGGCTGATGCTCGAGACCATGGAGGCGCACGGAGCCGACTCGTTCGCCGGGCGGCTGGTGAGCGTGATCCAGGGCAGCACGGAAACCACCTTCTACGTGCTCGCGGTCTATTTCGGTTCGGTCGGAATCCGCCGCGCCCGCCACGCCCTGGCCTGCGGCCTCGCGGCGGACGTCGCCGGAGCCGTCGCCGCCATCCTCCTGTGTTACCTCTTTTTCGGCTGAGATCGTCACAGATTTGTCATGGACATCTCGTGTTGTCCGGGTTAGGCTTTTCCTTCGAGATGAATCGGTATTCAATTCTCTCCCCGACAGCACCGGCCGCCGCTGATTCCGGCGGCGCCCGCCGCGTCGGCTGCCATCGGGCGGTGAGGTGCCGATGACGGAACCGGCGAAGGGCACGTCGCGCGGGGCCGGGGGCTGGGGCTCGCTCTCGACCGAGGCCCGGAACCCTGCCAGCGAATCACTCGACACGCTCGAAACCGATGCGGTGGTTTCGCTGCTTCTCGAAGAAGACCAACGCGGACTGGAAATCGCCCGCCGCAGCCGCGGGGGCATCGCGAGGGCGGCGTCCTGGGCCGCCGAGACCCTCGAAGGCGGTGGAGAGATCCTGTTCGCCGGCGCCGGCACCAGCGGCCGCCTCGGAATACTCGAAGCCGCAGAGTGCCCCCCCACCTTCGGGACCGATCCCGAACAGATCCGCGCCGTCATCGCCGGCGGCCCCGAGGCCGTGTTCGCGGCCCGCGAGGGATCCGAGGACATCTCCGAGGACGGAGCGGCGGCCGCCGGTCATCTGGGCACCGGTGACCTCCTCATCGCCATATCGGCGAGCTCGGTCACGCCCTTCGCTCTCGGCGCGTTGGTCTCGGCGCGCCGCAACGGCGCCCGCACCATCCTGGTCACCTGCGCTTCCGCAGCCGGGTTGTCGACGGCGGCCGATCTTGTCCTCGCCCTCGACACCGGACCCGAAGTGCTCACGGGTTCCACACGGCTCAAGGCCGGGTCGGCGACCAAGGCCGTGCTCAACGCCATCACCACCGCGGCCATGGTCCGTCTCGGCAAGGTCTATGGCAATCTGATGGTCGATCTGCGCCCCGGCTCCGCCAAGCTCCGCGACCGCGCGCTGCGCATCGTCGCGACCGCGTGCGAGGTCTCCCGCGAGGAAGCCGAAGGTTTTTTTGACGCCAGCGGCGGCGAGGTCAAGACAGCCATCGTCATGGCCCGATGCGGCCTCGATGCGGAAGCCTCGCGAGAGCGGTTGCGGGTCGCCGGCGGCCACGTGCGGACGGCCTTGACATCTCCCTCGGTTGCCGAGAGCAGCGGCTCGGTTTAGTATGAGAAACGATTTGTGTTTACCCGCGTTCCCAGTTCCGGTTCCGATCCCCGGAGTCGAGGATGGCAGTTTTTCGCCAGGGAACGTTATCGGAGGATTGGACGAATAAAGGAGTGAGGGAATGAGGAAATATCTGGTCATTGTCATTGGGAGCCTCCTGCTGTGCTCGGTGGCTTACGCCCAGCAGTCGCAGACAGGAGACATCAACGGGAAAGTCACGCTCGAAGACGGCTCCGCTCTGCCGGGCGTCATCGTCAACGCCGTCGGCGACGTCCTGCCCAAACCGCGGTCGACCGTGACCGATTCCGCGGGGTCCTACCGGTTTGCGGCGATGCCCCCCGGCAACTACAAGCTGACCTTCACCATGCCCGGTTTCGCCACCGAGCAGCGCGATTTCGCGGTTCGCCTGATGCAGCTCTCCATCATCGATGTGACGATGAAGGACGCCACCTTCGAGGGCGAGATCGTGGTCACCTCCGAAACCCCGACCATCGACACCGAGTCGGCGGAGATCAAGTCGTCGACATCCGAAGAGGTCATCCAGGGCCTGCCGGTGGGGCAGCAGTACCGCGATCTGATCAAGATCATCCCGGGTGTCCAGTACACCGAAGACGGCATCCGCGGCCCGAGCGCCGGCGGCAGCGGTCAGGACAACGTCTACTCGTTTGACGGGGTCAACGTCAACCTGCCGATGTACGGAACCCTTTCCACCGAACCCTCGAACCACGACATCGAGGAGATGACCGCCGTCAAGGGCGGCGCCAACGCCGTCGGCTTCAACCGCGCCGGCGGTCTGCTGGTCAACACGCTGAGCAAGAGCGGCACCAACCAGTTCAAGGGCGAGGTCAGCTACCAGGTCCAGACCGACAGCATGACCGGTGACATCACCGCCGACACCGAGTCGACCGGCGATCCCGATCGCGACTGGGCGGTGGCCAATCTCGGCGGCCCGATCATCAAGGAGATGTTGTACTTCTTCGCATCCTACTATCGCCCCACCTCGACTCTGGAGAACCGCGCCAACGCCTACGGCGAGGTGCCCCAGTACGAGAGAGTCCGGGACGAGTGGTTCGCCAAGCTGTCGTTCAACCCGGTCGACTCGTTCCTGATGAGCGCCAGCTACCGCGACTCAAAAACGGACGAATCCGGGAATAGTGTCACCGAATTTGAAGCGGGCTCGACCGCGAACGGCGGCGACAGCTCCTTGAAGATCGCGATCGTCGAAGGGACCTGGATGGTCACCGACAACAGCTTCATCTCGTTCAAGTACTCCGACTTCGAAAACCCCGGCGCGACGACGCCGGACACCGTCTTCGACATCGAAACCTCGGTCAACTCGACGCTCGACGTCGACAACCTCGACCAGATGGGCTATTTCAACGTGCCCAGACCGATCGCCGGGTCTGGACGCGTACAACGCCTTCATCGCCCCGATCATCCAGCGCTACGGCTATAACGACAACGGCGTCCAGACCGGCGGCGGCGCCGTCGGCGGCTACTACCAGTTCGACCAGGACAACTTCTATCAGGAAAGCTTTCAGATCGGCTACGACTACTTCCTCGACACCAAGGTCTCGCACAACTTCCACATCGGCTACCAGTACTCGCTCGGCGAGGAGGACCTGATCCGGTCGTCGAACGGCTGGGGGGATATCACCGTCATCGGCGGCCGCAGCTCGACCCCCGGCGGCGTGCCGATCTTTTTCGAGGCGGAAATCAACCAGCAGAGCCTGCTGACCGACGCAGGGGTCGCGGTTCCACCGATCCACTCCGAGATCAAGAGCCAGAGCATCGAGGTCAACGACGTCATCCGGGCCAACGAGTGGACCTTCAACATCGGGTTCGTCATCTCCAATGACAAGTTCTACGGGCAGGGTCTGCGGGCCGTCGACGGCAACGTCTCCGGCTTCGAGGTCTCCCCGGGCACCAAGTACCTGATGCATGAGATCGACTTCGAAGACATGTTCCAACCCCGGTTGGGCGTGACCTTCAGCCCCAACGGCAAGGACGCCCTGTCCGCGAGCTACGCCACGTATCTTCCGCAGGCTTCCTCCCTCCCGCGGGCCGCGTCGTGGGCGCGCAACACCGCGACGACGATCCGCGCCCAGTTCGACGCCGACGGCAACATGATCTTCCTCGACCCGGTGGCCTCCTCCTCGGGCAAGGTCTTCCAGGAGGGCCTCAAACCGCGTTCCATCGACGAGTACACCATCAGCTACGACAAACAGCTCTCCAACGCGTGGACGGGTCGCATCGGCGGCCGCTACCGTTATGGATCGAACTTCTGGGAGGACACCAACAACAACGCCCGCATCGCCTATCAACCGCCCGAGGGGATCCCGCAGGAGCTCTACGTCCCCAACCTGGACCAGATCCGGGCCGAGATCGGCGGTTCTTCCTACGTGATCGCCGCCCTCGACGGCGCCTTCACCAAGTACTACGAGCTCGGCGCCGAGGCCGAGTGGCGCGGCAGGAACGGCTACTTCCGGGGCTCCTACGTCTGGAGCCACTACTACGGCAACTTCGACCAGGACAACAGCACCAACGCCAACGACCAGAACATCTTCATCGGGTCGTCCAACATCGCCGACGGCGCGGGCCGGCAGCTGTGGAACTTCCGCGAGGGCAATCTCCGCGGCGACCGGCGCCACCAGCTCAAGCTCGTCGGCATCTACCAGGTCCCGTGGAACGGCTCGTTCGGCGCCTTCGCCGTCTACCAGTCGGGCCAGCCGTGGGAGACGTGGAGCTACGAGCCGTATTCGAACCTCACTGGAAGCACCAGTGACACGAACCGCTACGCCGAACCGGCGGGCATCAACACCTCGGATTCCCACTACCAGATCGATCTCAACTACACCCAGAACTTCCCGATCGGCAACCGGTTCAACATCCAGCTTCGCGGCGACGTCTTCAACGTCACGGACAACCAGACCGGCTACGACATCGAGCCCAGGATCCACAACGCAGGCTACGGGGAGCCGAGAAACTATTACGACCCCCGGCGCTTCCAGGTGATGGTCAAAGTCGAGTTCTAAGACTCCAGGCCACACGAGGACACCATCGGAGCCGGGCTCACCCCCGGCTCCTTTTTTTCCGTAATTACAGAGGGCGGGGATGAACCCCGCCCCTACGGTGCTCAGGAGAGACGTGCTCCCGAAACACGAACCGTCCCAGAGAATCGTAGGGGCGGGGTTCATCCCCGCCCTGCCGAATCAATCACCAACCACGATTCGATCGACCCTCGTACCGATCGACGTCCAGATTTCGTAGGGAATGGTGTCGCAGAGGTCCGCCAGCTCCCAGGCCGCAATGGAGCCGGACCCCAGCTCGCCCTGCTGGGAGCCCACAAGAACCGCCTCGTCTCCGACCCGGATCGGGTCGTCGACGAGGACCGAGACCAGATCCATGCTCACCCTGCCGATGACGGGGAACGACCCGCCTCGAATGAGGACCCTCCCGCGATTCCCCAGAACCCGCCGGTAGCCGTCGGCGTACCCGACCGCCAGGACCGCGACCCGCACGGGTCGGTCGCCCTCGACCTTCCAGGTGCCTCCGTAGCCCACGGCATCGCCGGGAGACATGGTCTTGACCTCGATCACCCGCGCCGTCCAGCGGCCGACGGCGGTCAACCGGGCGCCGGACGGCGTCTCGTCCAGCCATCGCGAGGGAGCGGCGCCGTAGAGCATGACTCCGGGCCGCACCACGGTCGTGCCCGCACCGATGTCGCTATGCCCCAGGGCCCGCTGCAGGAGCGCGCCGCTGTTGCACGAGTGGATGGCGGCTGTCCGGACCACCTCCGCCGGGAGCCCGGACAGCATCCTCCGGAAGGCGATCTCCTGCTGCCGGGTCGCCGTGAGGTCCTCCTCGTCCGACGAGGCGAAGTGGGTCATGATGCCGGCGACCCTGAGATCGGCCGCGGCGCCTGCGAGCGCCGCCACCTCCGGCAGATCCGCTTCCCGGATCCCCAGTCTCCCCATGCCCGTATCGAGCTTGAGTTCCACTCGAAAAGGGCCACTGGTTCCCAGACGGTCCACGATCAGACGCAGCTCATCCAGGGAACTGACGGCGGGGATGAAGCCTCCCCGGCGGACGGCATCGAGGTATTCGCCGTTTCCCCAGTCCTTCGCTCCGCTCGCCAGAAAGACCGGCATTTCGCGCGGCAGACAGGAACGGACGGCCAGCCCTTCCTCGAGGCTGGCGACTCCCAGTTCGTCGGCGTGTTCGGCGAAGACCTCGATCAGTTCGCCCACCCCGTGGCCGTAGGCATTCGCCTTGACCATCGCCCGGACACGGGCGCCGGCCGGGGCCCACCGACGGGCGAGGGCGAGGTTGTTCGCCAGGGCGTCGCGGTTGAGGGTGAATCGGCTCAGGGCTTCTCCTCCTGCGACAGCGCCGCCTCGGCGAGGATCTCCCGCACGACGGCACGGTCGTCAAAATGGTGCAGCTCCGTCCCGAGAATCTGCATGGTCTCGTGGCCCTTGCCCGCGACCAGCAGGATATCCCCCTCCTCGACGAGATCGAGGGCCCGCGCGATCGCCGCCCGGCGATCGGGCACGATCTCGTGGGGCCGCCCGCCCGGGCTCATCCCGGCCGCGACCTCCTCGAGGATCCGCGTCGGGTCCTCGGTGCGGGGATTGTCCGAGGTCAGGATGGCGAGGTCGCTGAACTGCTGGGCGATCCCGCCCATCACCGGCCTCTTCGTGCGGTCCCGATCCCCGCCACAGCCGAAGACCGTGATGATCCTCCGATGCGGGAGGGCGCTGAGACTCCTGAGCACCTGGAACAGACCGTCGGGAGTGTGGGCGAAATCCACCAGAATGCGGGCGCCGCGGCCGTTCTCGATCGGCTCCAGCCGGCCGGGCACAGTCGTCTCGGACTCCAACCCCTGAACGACGGCTTCCTCGTCGATGCCCAGGGCGGTCGCCATCCCCACCGTCCCCAGCGTGTTGCGGAGGTTGTGCTCGCCGACGAGTGGCGAACGGAGCCTGCGGCTCCAGCCCGGGGTTTTGAGCTCGAAGACGGTCCCCGCCTGCGTGAGCAGGGCATTCTCGGCGGTGATGTCGACCCCCGGTTCGAGACCGAACGACAGCCTGCGATCGCGCGGCAGTCGGTCGAAGAGAGTCCGCCCGAAAGCATCATCCGTGTTGATGACCCCGGTTCCCCCGTCTTCGAGGTGGTGCGAGAAGAGGAGCGCCTTGGCCTCGCCGTAGTCTTCGAGGTCGCGGTGGAAATCGAGATGGTCGGGCGTGAGGTTGGTAAAGACCGCGGCCGCAAACCGCAGCCCGTCGACGCGATGGAGCCGCAGGGCGTGGGAGGAGACCTCCATCGCCACATGCCGCACGCCATCCCGCCGGATCTCGTGGAGAAGCTCGTGCAGATCCAACGCCAGGGGTGTGGTCGTCGTGGCTTTCTGAGCGCGATCCTTCCACCGGTACTGGATCGTCCCCAACACCGCTGAAGGTATCCCGGCCGCGGACCAGATGGCCTCCAGGAGATAGGTCGAGCTGGTCTTGCCGTTGGTTCCGGTGAAACCGGCCAGGGTCATGTCACGCGCCGGGTGGCCGAAATACTCGGCCGCCAGCAGGGGCACCGTCGCCAGCGTGTCCCGCACCCGAACGCACGGCAGTGATCCGTCGTGAGGAAACTCTTCCACCACGGCCAGGGAAGCCCCGGCGCTTTCGGCGGCTTCCAGGAACCGGTGTCCGTCCGTGCGGGTTCCCCGCAGCGCGACGAAACACGTGCCTGGCCCCACCTTCCGCGAATCGTAGGCGAGGCCTTCGACGCCGGCGGGGAGCTCGCCCCGCGTCTCGAGGACCTCCACCGGGTCCAGAAGTCGTTTCGTTTCGATCATCGCTCTCCTTTTTCGACCGGGTCGCTCCCTACCAGGTGCGCGTCACCTTGAGCAGCCCTCGCGGCGTCTCCGTATCGTAGCCTCTGGCCCGCGTGAGGTGGTAGCAGAAGAGCTGTGCCGGAACGATGCCGACCAGCGGGCTCAGCCACTCCGGCATTTCCGCGGGCAGGGGGAGCGGGGTCCGTGCCAGGGCGAGGGCGGTGGCGTCGTTCGAAACGACCACGAGTTCCGCGCCGTGCTCTTCGACCAGGCCGACGAGCAGCCTGTAGGCGTCTTCGAAGACGGCACCTTGGGGGACCACGGCGAGGATGGGAAAACCGTGGGAGACGATGGCGATGGGACCGTGCTGAAAATCCGCCGACGAGTAGGACTCGGCGACCACGTAGGCCAGTTCCTTGAGCTTCAGGGCCCACTCGTTGGCGGTCGCGTAGTTGTAGCCGCGGCCGATGACCACACACTGGCTCATGTATCGGTAGCGCTGAGCCGCCCGCTCGATGGCGCTGTCGAGGGCCAGCGCCTCCTCCACCAGGCGCGGCACGCGCTCGAGGGCTTCGAAGAGCTGCGCGTCACCCTTCATCGCGGCGGAGAGGAGCGCGATCGCGAAGAGCTGGGCGGTGTAGGTCTTGGTGGCCGCGATGGCCCGCTCGGGACCCGCGCAGGTTTCGAGAACCAGCTCGGCCCGCTCCGCCAGAGGCGAGGACGGGTCGTTGGTGATCGCCAGCGTCAGGGCGCCCTGGCGGCGGCCCTCGGCCACCACGGCGCCGATGTCCGGCGACTGGCCCGACTGCGAAATGCCCACGACGAGGCAGTTTTCGAGATTCGGAGGCGTCTCGTAGATCGTGAACAACGATGGCGCTGCCAACGCGACCGGGAGCCGGTTCACGGAGCCCCACAGATATTTCGCGTAGAGGCCCGCGTTGTCGGAGGTGCCGCGGGCGGCGAGGAAGATGGAGGTGACGCCCCGCGCCAGAATCGTCCGGGCGATCTCGCCGGCACGATCCTTCTGCTTCTGGAACAGTTGATCGAGAACCGCGGGCTGTTCGAAGATCTCCGACTGCAGGCTCATCGTGTCCGGCTTCCTCCAGGATGTTCTCCGAGGATGAAGCCTCGGAAGGGCGCCGCGCGCTGCGGGCGGTCATCCCGACGACAAGTGTACTGCTTCACACCCGATTGTCTCGCCGCGTGTCGTGACGGGGCGGCGAACGATCTTTGGAAATTCCGCGGGTCTGTGCGATCCTACGATGAAGGCGAAACACATGCTGAAATTCTCGACCGTACTGCTCGGCCTCCTGGCGATCACGGCCTGCGCGACCGGCGCGGATCCAGACTCCTCCGCTCCGGGAACGAGCGTCTTGAACCGAAATGCGGTGGTCTACGAAGGGCCCGAGATGGTGGCGACGGTGGCGTATCGCCAGGGCAGGAGGAGCGTGGCCGAGGAGTGGCTGATCCTGGCCGTCGAGCTGACGAGCCCGCGAGGCAGCGGTCCCACCATCGTCGACCGTGACCGCATCTCGGTCTACAGCCCCGACGGCCGTCGTCTCCCGCTCGCCAGCCAGGACGAATTCGTCAGAAACTTCAACAAACTCCGCATCCCGACCGAGCAGACCCTTCAATTCCTGCCCCTGCTCTACCGGGTCGAACCGAATAGGATGCCCGGCGACCGGTGGTTTTACGCGGTCAGCGCAGAGACGATCGGCTATGACGAGATCCCCATGAACTCCTCCCAGAAATTCTGGGGCCCACTCATCTTCAGCGTACCGGGAGGGGTGCAGCCGGGACGGTGGCGTCTGGTGTTCGAACTCGAGGAGAGCCGTCCGGATATCCCATTCACGATAGGGACCAACGACTGACTATTGCTTCTCCGTGATCCGCGCCTCGATCGGAAGACCGGCGCACCGCGGGCTGTGGGCGCTGAACCCGGTCAATCGATCCCAGACGGCGGGCATCGAGGTGCGGATGGTCTCCATGGCGCTCTCGCCCAGGTTGTCGCGGTTCATCGGGACCCGCTTGACGTACTCCAGTTCCAACTCGCCCGGCGACCGGCCGTATTTATAGTCGTAGGTGAAGCTGAGACCGTCGGGACGCAGAGCGACTCCCGGGCACGACGGGTTGGTGACGGAGATGTAGAACTCGTCGGCCGTCTCCGGCGGGGTGGCCTCATCGTCCAGGAGAAGCCCTCGTTCGATCAACGCCCCATAGAGCTGGACAGCCGTGAACTCCGCGGGGTCGATGAAGACGACCTCCTCGGCGATGACGTTCCGATAGGGGGTCTCCCCTTGCGGAGTCTCCAGCTCGCGGAGCCTCTCGAAGGCGGCCTCGATTTCGGCCTCATGGAACGGAAAATGCGTGCAGCCGAGAATGACCGTGCTGCTCCCGGTTTCAGATTTTGATGAAGATCTTTTTGCGATACAACAGCCACGTGATTCCCAGAATCGCCACGACGTGGACCGTAGCCCAGGCCAGGGACGCGAAGTACTCCGGTATCCACGAGGCAAAGAAGCGGTGGTAGAGCCATGAGTTGAGCGAAACCGTCGACCCTTCGGCGTCCGCCCACCGGATCTTGAGCAGGATCTTCGCGATGAGCCCGCTCAGGACATAGGCGACGATGGAATTGGTGCCGAAGACCAGAAACGGTGTGGCCCACCGGTCCCGGCCCCGCAGATCCACGACATAGAAGATCACGGCGAGGGTGAGCAGAGCCAAGCCCGCGGTGAGCACCACGTAGCTGCTCGTCCAGAGATTCTTGTTGATGGGGAAGAACCAACCGAAAACGGCCCCGGCCGCGGCGGCAAAGCTCCCGACGACGAAGAGCCCGATGAGCTTCTCGTTCTGACTCTTCTGCGACCGGAGCCACTCGCCGGTGAAGATCCCGGCGAGCGCGGTCGCCACGGCCGGCAGGGTGCTGAGGAGTCCCTCGGGGTCCGCCGGTCCGGGCGCATAGCGCCAGACGTGGGCGCCGAGGATCAGCCGATCCACCAGACCCGCCAGGTTCCCTTCGGGGCTCAGATCCCCCGCCCCGAACCCCGGTACCGGCACCAGGGTCATCGCGAGCCAGTAGCCCACGAGCAGCCCGCCGGTCAGCCAGGCTCGTCCCCGGGTGCCGAGATGAAGATAGGCCAGGGAGGCGAAGAAATACACCAGGGCAATACGCTGGAGGACTCCGGGAATCCTCACCCTCGACCAGTCGATTCCCATGAACGGAAACCAGGTCAGGAAGAGGCCGAGGGCGAAAATAATCAGGGTTCTGCGCACGATCTGCCGGTAGAGCGGACCGAGATCACCACCGGACTTCTCGAGTCTCGAGGCAAATGCCAGGGGAATGGCGACCCCGACGATGAAGAGGAAGAATGGAAAGACCAGGTCGGTCGGCGTCCAACCGTTCCATTCGGCGTGCAGCAGAGGGGCGAATGTGTGACCCCAGTCGCCGGCGTTGTTCACCAGCAGCATGCCCGCGATCGTGGCCCCCCGCATGACGTCGAGCGATTTCAGCCGCTTCTTCGGTTCGACGGTCATGACGAACAGCCGGTCCGCTTGGAGTCGCACCGAAACCGCGTCAGGAACATCCGGGGTCCGGCCGCACCGGTCTCGTGCTCAGGTATTCCGACCGTGTTCACTCTGCCGTCTCCTCGTCAACGATTCTGCGTCCGGCGCAAGGCCTCACCGATCGTACCCCAGCCGAACCCGGGAGGCGCGTTCCCGCGCCAGAACCTCGAGTCGCTCTATCGCCGCTGCGATCCCGGCTTTGAGGTCGTCAGACGCCGACTCGAAGATGAAGGGCACCGGATCGACCGCCTGGCCGTCGAGCTTGATCTCGAAGTGGAGTTGCGCCTCGACGGCATTGCCCGATGGGCCGTCGATGACCGCGATGCGCTGGCCGCCGGCGATCTGATCGCCGGTTCGCACGCTCACATCCGAGATGTGGACGTAAACTGTTTCGACGCCCTTGCCGTGGCTGATCTTGACCCATCCGCCCGCTTTCCCCCCTCCCCGGCCCCCACAACCTTCCCGTCGGCAGCGGCCCGGACGGCGACGTGGTCTCCGTAGATGTCCAGACCCTTGTGACTCCGGGGGGCTCCGAGCCAGTCGTCGCGCACGGCGCCGAAGTTCGGCAGGCCGTCCCGCACCATGTCCTGTGGAACATACCCGAGGGACCGGTCGATCAGAGCTCGTGCGTCGAGGCCCGCTACAGGGCTCATGAGCCCGATGCCCCGGACCACCGCGATGTCGGGATCGGGCCCTGGTGGATCCGTGGGGGGGCCACTACAGACCACCAGGAGGCCCCGCGGTTCGGGTTCGTGACGGCAGGACCACCCGCCGGCCGCCTCGACGACAAACCTGGTGACCAGAGGATCCCGCGAAAGCTGCGAGTAACGGTATTCGACAACCCCGTGGCTCGGGGGGCGAATCCGGCGCGACGGCCCGTCCCAGGCCACCCCGGCGAGGTCGAAGACGAATCGACCGCCCCCGAGGACCATGGTTTCGACCCCGCCGATCCGGCCGCCAATCTCGAGCCCGATCCGAATGCTCTCGGCGGTGGTCTCCACGAGGTCGACAGCAGTGAGCGCTGCCGGCGGAGGTTGGGTCGCGAAAGAAAATACCGCGACAAACGTGACAAACATGACAAACGGGATCGCAACGAGCCGACCGGCGCTGTGCGGAGAGTCCATCGAAAGGTTCAGAAGCCCCACCTCGTGCGAGAAAACGCCGACACCCTTGGACGGCGGCCGCGTTCGCCGTCCATAATAGGCCAGCGGCAGACAGGGAGTATCCCATGCACCTTCTCATCACGGACTCGGGCGTCGGCGGGTTGTCGGTGTGCGCCTTTGCCGAGGAGTACCTGCGGACGCACGACATCGGAGAGCCGGTCAGGCTGACCTACGTCAACGCGTCTCCGGAGAACGACTTCGGTTACAACTCGATGGCTTCGAGAGGTGAGAAGCTGGAAAACTTCGACCGGTTTCTTCACATCGTGGCCGAAAAATTCGCTCCCAATCTGATCTATGTCGCCTGCAACACCCTTTCGGTGCTGATGGCCGACACGGCGTTTGTACAGAACTCGAGACTCCCCATTCGCGGAATCGTGGAGAGCGGAGTCGATCGCCTGGTTCGGGAGCTCAGGGAACACCCCGATTCCACGGTCGCGATATTCGGCACGCCGACGACGATCGAAGAACAGACCTACTCCGAGCGTTTGCTGCAGAGCGGTGTCGAAGGATCCAGGATCATCGCCCAGGCGTGTCCCTCTCTCGCCGACACGATTTCGGAAGACCTGAGCGGAATCGAAGCGCAGGCCAAGATCGTGGAGTTCGTCGGTGAAGCCATGAAAAGGACCCTCGTTCCACCGACCCCGCATCTGACCTATCTCGCCTGCACCCACTACGGCTATCGGAAAGAGTTTTTCGCCACCGCCTTCGCAGAACTCGGAGTTCACACAACGATCCTCAACCCCAACGAGATCGCGATCAATGATCTATTCGACACCTCGCGGGGCCGCGAAACCAACTCGAGTCAGGAAAATCCCATTGGTGTGGAGTTCGTCACCCGGTATCGCATCCCGGAAACGGCGCTCGAAACGATCAGTTTCTTTCTCGCAGAACGCGCACCCAGGACGATCCTGGCATTTCAGAATTACACCTACCTCCCGGATCTCTTTTGAGACCGGGAGGGCGGGGATAAACCCCTCCCCTACAGCGTTTAGAACCAGCACGAGCCCTCCTGAGCACCGTAGGGGCGGGGTTTATCCCCGCCCTTTTGATCGCACCCTCTTCAATCCGTTCTATTCACGATGAAAGCCCGGCGACGAGAGACAGCAGCCACGCGCACACCAGGGCCCCGTAGATGCCGATCAGATATCCCGAGACGCCCATGAGGACGCCCACCGGAGCGAGGGACGCCCGGTAGACCGACGCCACGATCGGCGCCGACACCACCCCGCCAACGTTCGCCATGCTCCCGGTGGCGACGAAGAACAACGGCGCCCGCACCAGACGGGCGACCAGAAGCAGCACGGTGATGTGGATCGCGAGCCAGATCACCCCGACCGCCAGATAGAGCGGCGCCTCGACAACCATCGCGAGGTCCGCCTGGGCGCCGATGGCGGTCAACATCAGGTAGAGCGCCAGGTAGCCGGCACGCGATGCCCCCACCTCCTCGAGCCGCCGCACCGCGGTGAACGAAAGGGCCAGACCGAGCGTGGTCACCAGGACCACCGTCCAGGTCGTGTGGCTGATGATGGTGGGATCACCCAGGGGAGGCAGCAGCCCTCCGAGCCAGACGCAGACCGCCGCCGCAGAGAAACCCAACCCCAGGATCACCGCCATATCCCGTACCTCCATCGGGCGGCGTTTGCTTTCGACTTCAGTGAGGCGTCCATCCAACGCATCGAGCTCCCGGGTATCGGCGCGCAACCAGGTATCGAGCTTCTTCTGCATGCTGCTCAGGAACAGCAGCGCTCCCATCCACGAGTAGGCCACGACCGTGTCGACCACGATGATGGGCCCCATCAGGGAGTCCGGTGTCCCCACGCTTTCCTTGATCGCCACCATGTTGGGCGCGCCGCCGATCCAACTGCCCGACAACGCCGCCAGCCCCATCCAGGTGTCGTCCGGAAGGAACGGCCCCAGCAGAGCGAGAGCCACGGGCCCGCCGATGATGATCCCCAGCGAGCCCGCGAGCATCATGACCAGCGCCTTGCCGCCGAGCCGCACGATGGCGCGGAGGTCGACCGTCACCATGAGAAGCAGAAGACTGACCGGCAGCAGGTAGCGCACCATCCAGTCGTAGGCCGCCGAGCTCTGCGGCGTGATGCCCAGGCTGGTACTCAACGCCGGCAGAAAGTACGCGTAGATGACGGCCGGCGTCACCCTGAACAGAGGCTGAAACCGGCGCAACCCGGTGAGCCAGAAAACTCCGCCGACGAGGCCGGCAAGGTAGACGAACACGGCGGTTGGATCGGCGAGGACGGATTCTCCCGTCACGGGGGACCCTCGAGCCCGAGATCGGCGACGCCGGCCCGGACGGCGGACATGAAACGGTCGCCGGGGTCGATCTTCCCGGTCCTGTAGCTCGGGTCCTTCTCCAGCCACAGCGCATCGCCCTCGAAATCCAGATACTCCATGTGGCCGATGAGGTACCGGATGGTGGGGTACTTCACGGCCAGATAACGGACCAGCCTGATGTTGGCCTCGAGCTGTTCGTCGGTGAGGTTGTCGATGCCGTTGCCGCCGCCCACGTTCTCCACCCCGATCGCCGAATAGTTGAGACCGATGCAGTGCCTGGCCATCCAGGTCTCCGGCATGAGCCGATAAACCCTCCCCTTCCGGTCGACCAGAAACTGGATCGAAACGTTGAGGTCTCCGGCGGCGGCGAGGCCCGGTCGCGACCCGCCCAGCGTTTCCGGGTCGAAGGCGGCGAAGCTCTCCTCGAAGTCGTCGATGGCCGTCCAGTGCAGCACGATGATGCGGGGCACGATCAAGATGTCTTCGGGGCTCTCGCCGTAGTGGTCGGCGATGTACTGCAGGGTGCCGTTCACGCGATCCGCGGAGAACTGGATCGGACGGTCGTGGATCTTGAGCCCGTGAGCACAGCCGGACAACGTCAGCGTTGCAACGAGGCACGTCATGGGCAGACGATTCAAAGGCCGACCTCTCGCAAGGAGTCTACTGCATACCGATCGCCTCAGCCGAGCAGCTTCGCGATCCGGCGAACCGCGACCTCAACGGTGTCGGTCGGGGCCCCCGCGTAGCAGAGCCGAAAGAACCCGGGCTCGCCGCCGCGGCACGCGGCGCCGGGTGTGAGGTTGACCCTGGCCTGCTCGAGGATCCGGAGCCACAACGCGTGCTCGGCCTCCCAGGTCGGCGCCGCCAGGTGCGGGCGCAGGTCGAGCAGAACGAAGACCCCGGCCTCGGCCGGCACGCGGCGAATCGCGCCGCCATCCAACGCGGCCGCGAGGCGGGCGTGCGCACCACGCAGAAGATCCCGCATGGAGCGGATGTACGAGTCGACCCAGGCGTCGTCCGAGATGAGATCGCCGAGCACGTGCTGGGTGTGGCCGGAGCAACACGCCCAGTAGGCGAACGCATCGACCGCAGTGTGGACGGCCCGGTTCTCGCTGATGAGCACACCGCACCGCAGCCCCGAAGCGCCGAAATCCTTGGAGAAGGCCCAGACGATGTGGACCCGATCGCCGAGTGACGGCAGGAGCTGAGAGCAGCTGGTGAAGGTGCTTTCGCCGAAGACCGACAGGGCGTAGATTTCGTCGAAGACCACGTGCACGTCCCGGTCGTCCGCCCACGCCAGCACCGACTGGATCTCCTCGGGCGACGCGACCGTGCCGAGGGGGTTGTCGGGGGAGGTGAAGAGCAGGGCCTTGACAGGTCGTCCGGCGCCGGCGACCGCGCTGTCGAGCATATCCGGGGTCAATCGAAAGTCGTCGCGGATGGATCGGTGAACCGGGACGATGGTGACGCCCGCGCGTAGCTCGAGGTCCAACCAGAAGCCCGAATAGCTCGGCGTCGGGACCAGCACGCCGTCGCCGGGATCGCCCAGGGCGTAGAAGAGGAAATCGAGGACGCTGCCGGCGCCGGCGAGGACGGAGATCTGCTCCGGGGCGAACTCGCGGGCGAGAAAGGTCCGGCCCATGAAGCGCCCGAGCTGCTCGCGGAACCGTAACGAACCGGTCATGGCGTCGTAGCCGAGCGCCGCGGCCGGCACTCCCGGCGCCCGATCCAGGCGCCTGGCGACCATCTCCGCGACCAAACGGTTTTCGGCTTCGCACAGACCGATATAGCCGTCGGGATTGGCGACCGGGTCGAAAGGATCCTCGAGGCCCTCGTAGTGCCGCTGCAGGTATTCGGGGACCGCCTCACCGGCCAACAGGCCCTGCGCCCGGCGGGACAGGCGATGGGTGTCGATGCTCATGGCCCGTTATTGTACCGAGGTTGGTTCCGAGAGCACCGGGTTCCTTCCGGATCGAACCGTCCACCGGTCTGTGCTCCGCAGCGAGCCGCCGTCGAAGTTCTGAGGAACACCGCATTGATGCAAAAAATGGCCGCGGACCTGTTGACAATTTGAGTATCAATCTCTATTTTGCTGCCAGACAACCGCAACAACTGAAGGGTACGGAGGTGACGGATGACGCGCAGGTATTCACATGAAATCGCAGGATTGCTGGTGCTCGCAGGAGCGATCCTTACCAGCGGCTGCCTCCCGGCCGATCCCAAGCCGCCGACGCCGGCGGAGATGGTCGAACGCGGCCGGTACCTCGTGACGTTGGGAGGGTGCAACGACTGCCATTCGCCCAAGATCTTCGCGGGCGGCGGCATGAGCCCCGACGAGACGCGGCTGCTTGCCGGCCACCCGCAGGACCTCGAAATTCCGGCGTACAGCTTTGACGAAGTGGGTCCGGGGAATTGGCTGCTGTACAACGAGCACCTGACCGCCTGGGTGGGACCGTGGGGCGTGTCGTTTGCAGCCAACCTGACGCCCGACGAGGAGACGGGGCTCGGCGATTGGACCGAGGAAGAGTTCATCAGCGCGATGCGCACCGGGACCCACCGGGGCATCGGCCGGCCGATCCTGCCGCCGATGCCGTGGTTCGGCCTCGCACAGGCGACGGACGAGGATCTTCAGGCGATGTTCGCCTACCTGCAGTCTCTCCCGGCCGTCTCCAACCAGGTTCCCGACCCCGTCGACCCACCCGAGGTCGAACCCCCTGCGTCGGATTCGTAGGGCGGGGGCGCCGTACCGAGGCCCGTGACCGGGCGAGGGGGACAATCCTCGAGATGACGGCGCCCGCTCTCGCGGCGCTCGAAGCCGCGTTCAACGGGACCTGGGGACCACACCAGCTGTCATGATGTCCCGGTTCGAAGGCACGCACCGGCGATAAGGTGTATTCTCGAATCCATCAAACACCCGGGCGGCGGAGAAACAACGAGGATTCGAGCGCGCCGGAGGAGGTCATCATGGCACCACTTCGACAACACGACATGCTGCTGAGGGCAGCGACGACCGAGGAAATCGAATCGGTGTGGGAGGAGCATTGGTACGGACTCGTCGTCGGTCTGACCACGGTCCTGGTGCCCTCCGATGTCGAGGGCCTCGCTCTTGTTGACTACCACGACCGGATCGTCGGACTGGTGACCTACCACGTCGACGGCCCCGCGGGCCAGATCGTGACTCTCGACACCATGGTCCGCGGCCGCGGGTTCGGCAGGTACCTCCTCGAGGTGGTCGAGAACAAGTTTCACACCATGGGCCTCGGCAAAGCCTGGGCGTTGATGACCAACGACAATCTGCGCGCGGCGGGTCTGTACCTCTCGAGGGGCTATCGGTTGGTGGGAGTGCACCTGAATGCGGTCGACCGCGTGCGTGAGCACAAGCCGAGGTTGCCCGAGCGAGGTTACGAGGGGATCCCGATCCGGGACCTCTGGGAGTTCGAGAAGATGGGGCCTCTCGGGCTGCCGGTTCCCTGACGCGCTACGCCTTGATCCGCTCCATCTTCGGGTCGTACATGGGTCGAAGTGAGACCTCTGCCGGATACCTCGTGCCGGCGATGTCCACTTCCCACCTTCCGTTCTCGATGTAGGCCTTGTTGATCGGTTCGCCGGCATCGATCATCGCCAGACCGACGGCGCCGCCGAGGGTGTGACCGTAGCTCGCGGCGCGGACGTAGCCGACCGCCTTGTTGTTCCGGTGCACGACCTCGGCGTGGTAGAGCAGCGGCCCGGGGTCCTTGACCAGGACCTGCAGCAGGCGCCGGTTGTAGGCGGGACCCTGCGCCTTCTTCTCGACGCAGAAGGCCTTGCCGATGAAATCCGGCTTTGACAGATCAACGACGAAGCCGAGACCGGTCTCGAACGCATCGTCGGTGTTGTCGATGTCGTGACCGTAATCGCGGTATCCCTTCTCCATGCGCAGGCTTCCCAGAGCCCGCAGTCCCGCGTGGCGCAGACCGAAGTTCCTGCCCGCCTCGATCACGCGTTCATAGACATGGACGGCCTGTTCGGCAGGGATATTGAGCTCGAAGCCGAGCTCGCCGACGTAGGTGATGCGGTTGCACTGCAGTCGTGCGAATCCGATGTCGATCGAGCGCGAGGCGCGGAAGGGGAAGGCTTCGTCAGAGAGGTCCGCCGAGGTGATGGCCTGCAGGAGCTCACGCGATCTCGGCCCTTGGACATTGAGCTGGCCGATCCCGCCCGTGATGTCGGTGACGAAGCAGTGGGCGTCCGCGGGGATGTGGCGCCTGAGCCAGGTCTCGACGTGGCGGTGCATGGTGTCGGTGACCACGACGATGAAGCTCTCCTCATCGAGCTTGGTCACCGTGACGTCGGCCTCCAGCATCCCGCGCTCGTTCAGCCACTGCGTGTAGGTGATGGTCTCGACCGGGCCGTTGACGCTGTTGGCCGAGATGTGGTCGAGCACACTCCCCGCGTCGCGCCCCTGGACCAGGAACTTCCCCATGAACGTCATGTCCATGGCGATCACGCCCTCGCGGCAGGCCCTGTGCTCGGCTTCCCAATAGGGGAACCAGTTCTGGCGGCCCCAGGAGAGCTTTTCGACCTCGGGTTTGCACCCTTCCGGCGCATACCAGGCCGGGCTCTCCCAACCGCTCACGTCGGTGAAGAACGCACGCTGATCGCGCAATCGGTCGTGGAAGGGTGAGCGCTTACAGTCGCGCGCGGTCTGCGGCACGCGGGTCGGATAATGGCGCCGGTAGACCAGGCCCAGGGTCTCGACGATGCGGGTCTTGCGGTATTCAGGGTTGCCCTGGTAGGGATGGAAGCGATCGACGTTGATGCCGGTGATGTCGGCACCCGGGTCGCCGGTGGTGATCCACTGGGCCATGATCCTGCCCAGGCCGGGTCCGGTGATGATGCCGATGGAGTTGAGCCCTGCGGCGACAAAGTAGTTCCGGAGCTCCGGCGCCTCGCCGAAGGCCACCCCCATGTCGGGCGTGAAGCTCTCCGGTCCGCAGAAGAACTTGCGGATGCCGACTTCGGTCGAGATGGGGATGCGGCTCATCGCCTTTTCGAGAAACGGCGTCATGCGGTCCCAGTCGGGTTCGATCTCGCCGAAGGAGAAATCGTCGGGGACGCCGTTCACCTTCCACGGCGCGCAGACCGGTTCGAAGAGACCGATCATCAGACCGCCTCCCTCCTCCCGGTAGTAGCCGTGGCAGGAGGGGTCTTCGATGATCGGCAGCTCCCGGTTCATCTCCGCGAAGGGTTCGGTGATCAGGTAGTAGTGCTCGGTCGACTGGTTCGGGATGGTGACGCCCGAGAGCGCGCCGAGCTGTCTGGCCCACATGCCGGCGCAGTTGACGACGAACTCCGCTGAGATGTCGCCCTGTCTGGTGGTCACGCCGGTGGCCCGGCCGCGATCGGTGGTGACGCCGGTGACGGTCACGCCCTCGATGATCTTGACACCCTTCTGGCGCGCGCCTTTGGCCAGGGCCATGGTCGCGTCCACCGGGTTGACCCGTCCGTCCTGCGGCAGATAGAAGCCCGCCTCGAGGTCGTCCACCCTGGCCAGGGGGAAGAGCCTCTTGATCTCGTCGCGGCCGATCTCCTCGACATCGTTGCCGTAGAAACGGTTGAACGCCGCGACCCGGCGATACTCCTCCACCCGGTCCGCATCCGCGGCGAGCTCGATGAAGCCGAGGGCCTCGAACCCGGTGGAGACTCCGGTCTCCGCCTCGAGGCGCGCATAGAGGTCCCGCGTGTACATGCGCATCTCGACCGAGGTCGCCGAGGTCGAGCCGAAGGTGGTCATCAGACCCGCCGCGTGCCACGTCGTTCCGCAGGTCAGCTGGTCGCGTTCGAGCAGGACCACGTCCCGCCAGCCCAGGTGCCCCAGGTGGTAGGCCACAGAGGTCCCGATAATGCCGCCGCCGATGATCACGACCCTGGCGTTTCGAGGTAATTCCTGGTTGGCCACGGCACCCCCCCCCGCATGCTTCAGGAAACTCTAAGCGCACCGCCTCAAAGGGTCAATAACGGGCGCGGTCAACAGCGCCCTGACCCGAGGGGTGGCGGCCCGACCGCACCGTGGAGTATGATGAGCGGGTGATGACAGTCTCCATCACCATCACCTACGTGAACCGCTTCAGCGGCTTCTGATCCCCTCCCCGCCCAACCCATGTCCACAGCTTTTCAGGCGGTGTAACGCACCCGCCGCTGCGGTAGAGCGCGGTCGGGGTGCGGAGAGGAGAAGGTCATGAAGAAAGAAAAGATCGTCGTCCTGGGCGGGGGCCTCGTCGGAGGACCGATGGCCCTGGATCTCGCGACCGAAGAGCGCTTCCAGGTCACCGTGGCGGACATCGACGAGGCTGCCCTCGCGCAACTGAAGGCCAGAGAACCCCGACTTGCGACGACCCGGGTGGACCTCTCGGAACCGTCCGAGGTCACCGCACTGGTGGCGGAGCACGGCATAGCGCTCAACGCAGTGCCCGGGTTCATGGGGTACGCCACGCTCGAGGCGATCCTCGAGGCGCGCCGCAACGTGGTCGACATCTCGTTCTTCGCCGAGGACCCGTTCGCGTTGAACGACACGGCGATCCAGGCCGGGGTGACCGCGATCGTCGATTGCGGTGTGTGCCCCGGCTTGAGCAATCTGCTGATCGGTCGGGTGGCCGAACAGCTCGACCGCATCGACAACATCCTGATCTACGTCGGAGGGCTGCCCGAGGTGCGGCAGTGGCCGTATGAGTACAAGGCGGTTTTCTCGCCGATCGACGTCATCGCGGAGTACACCCGGCCGGCGCGGTACGTCGAGAACGGCGTGGTCGTGACGCGACCCGCCCTTTCCGATCCCGAGTTCATCACTTTTCCCGGCCTCGGCACCCTCGAGGCGTTCAACACCGACGGCCTGCGCAGCCTGGCGCAGACCATGTCGTGCCCGAACATGAAAGAGAAGACCCTGCGCTATCCCGGCCACATCGAGAAGATGGCCGTGCTCAGGGAGACCGGTTTCTTCGACGAAAACGAAATCAGGGTCAATGGATCCACGTTCCGGCCTATCGATCTGACGGCCGCGCTCCTCTTCCCCAAGTGGAAAATGGACCGCGGAGAGGCCGACCTCACCGCCCTCAGAATCGAGGTGGACGGCCGGCAGGAGAACCGCGAGGTGAGCTACGTCTTTTCGATGCTCGACCGGTACGACCCCGCCACGGGCACACACTCCATGGCCCGGACAACCGGTTACACCGCCACCGCCGCGGTGAGGATGCTGGTCGAAGGCCTGTACACAGAACCGGGCATCGCCCCCCCCGACGTGATCGGACGGCACAAAGCCCCGTTCGACTTCATGATCGAGTGTCTTCGGGAGCGGCGGGTGGTCTGTGAGGAAGAGGTCACCGGCGGGCGGCGGGTCCTGGAGTTGAATTCACGGTGAAGGCGATCAAAGGAGAACGCCGCCCGATCCCGGGCGGCGTTCTCTGCAGCATCGCGACGGGCTGCGGTTACGGTACCTCGTGCAGGATGTTCCAGATGTAGTCCTGGTGGGACCCGCAGATCGAGTTGAACTCGTCGCTGGCGGCCTTGGCCTTTTCGTTGACCTCCGCAAAGATGGCATTGCGGGCGGCGAGCAGAGTTTTCACGTCGGTTGCGGTGGTCGTGGCCACCCTGCGCCACTTGCCGCCCACATTGTGTTTGAGCCAACCCCATGAGGTGAGGCCGCCTGCGGTCACGTGCCGGTTGTAGATCGCGCCCAGGGATTTTTCGACGATCTCGTCAGCTCGATCCTCCCTGCTCATGTCGCAGTCGAAATACACCGACATGCCGACCTTGCCCCGTTCAGTGGCAATCACGCCGGCGCCTTTCGAGCCCGTCCCCACCTGCCAGATGTAGTCGTCGTGGGAGTTGCAGATCTCGTCGAAGAAGAGGTGCGCCGAGGGGCTGCTTTCGTCGATCTTGGCATTGATGCTCTCAGGTGCGTCGACGAGCGCGTCGATTCCCTTTGCCGAGTAGTAGAGGAGGCGCCGCCACTTGCCGCCGGTCTGGTGGGCCATCCACCCCCAGGACGAAATGGTGCCGGCCTCGACTGCGGCGTCGTACGCCGGAGCGTAGGCGCTCTTGACGATATCGTCCACCCGACCCTGCTGGCTGACGTCACATTCGAAATAGGTGGCGTAGACGAAGGTGGGTGGCTCCTTTTCCTGGGCGGTCGCGACGACGGGCACCAGGAAAACGAGAGCGACACAGGACTTGAACAACAAACTCGAACGATGCATGAACGACCCCCTGCTCTTCAGTTGGGCGAGGACTCACCGGGTCGCAATCGACCGGGAGCGACAGGCCCTCGCGGTTTTCTGTTGGCGCGCGGTTGAAGTCCCCTGTTCTCCCGCGGCCGCGGTCTCGCGCCTACGTGCTTTCGGTTCGGTTGAACGAACGTAGCCTACCTGATGATCGTTGTCAAGAGACTCATTCTCTAAATAATCCTGAACCCGACGGGAATGGCCGATTCGAGGAAAGTGTTGTCTCGGCTGAGATTTCAGAAAAAGGAGACCTTCGAAATGAAGACCTCACGTCGGTTCGGCGCGGTGGTGGCGGTGGTGTTGGCGGCAGCCCTGGCGGTGTCGGAGGCTGCCAGCAACCTGAATCTTTCCAAGAGCAACGTCAACCGTCTGACCTACAGCACCGGCATCCTCACCGCAGCCCAGGCCACGGCGATGCTGGACGACCTGGACGCGATCGGAACGATGGACGAGGAACAGACGAAACAGTGGTTGGCGGCGAGCTACCGGAGGTTCCGGATCAACCCCGATGCGATCAAGAAAACCGTCATTCTGCCGGCGGGCGCCGTCTGCAAGGAGGCGGTGATCATCCTGCTCTCGAACCCCGCTGACGAGCAGCAGGCCCTCGCCACGACCGTGAAGTCGAGCAAGTCGAACTCGTCGGAGTGAAGCTCGTTTTGGGGCGCTCGGATGCCGCGACTCTCAGCTACCGGGTTTCGACATCCAGATCGTAGTCCACACCCGGCATTTCGAACCCGTGATGGCGCAGGAACTCGCTGCGAAATTCGTCGATTTCGGAGACTTCGCGAGAAGGGTTTTCGATCGTCCGCCGCCACATCTCGGCGACCTCGCGCTGGACGTCTTCACGCATCTCCCAATCGTCCAACCGGATCCTGCCGTCGGGGTCGAGGGGCATCGGGTCGGCCGCAAAGAGATAATCGCGGAAGAGGCGGACCATCTGCTGGATACACCCCTCGTGCAGCCCTTTGCGCTTCATCACCGAGTACAGGAGCGAAATGTAGAGCGTCACCGAAGGGATCACCGCACTCGCCCTGGTGACCAACGCCTTGTTGACCGACACGATGGCCCGCAGATCGTGGTCAGCAAACTGTCGTTGGACCTTTGCAGCTGTCGCCTCCAGATGCTCCTTGGCGCGGCCGATGGTGCCGTCCCGGTAGATCGGGGCGGTCATGGTGGGCCCGACGTATGAGAGCGCGACCGTCACCGCACCGCGGGCGAGCATCTGCCGCTCGTGCAACGCCGCGATCCAGTCCGTCCAGTCTTCACCACCCATCACCTTGACGGTTTCGGCGATCTCCTCTTCCGTGGCCGGTTCGGCAACCACGTCCGACAGGGCGCCGGTCTTGATGTCGACGGTCTTGCCGCTGAAACGCTGCCCTATCGGTTTCACCACGGATGAATAGATCTGTCCGGTGTCGGGGTCGATCCGCCGCGGCGCAGCGATGCTGTAGATCACGCAGTCGACCGGCCCCATCTCCTCGGCAATCCTCTGAACCGTCTCTTCCTTGACCTCGCGCGCGAAGGCGTCGCCGTTGACGCTGAAGGCGACCAGCCCGGCCGCGTGAGCTTCCTGTTCGAAGGCGATGTTGTTGTACCAGCCCACCGTCGCCGTCCGGTTTTCGGCGCCGGGCCGCTCGAGAAACACCCCGGCGGTCGCGGCCCCGCACGAAAAGGCCGATGTGATGCGGGCGGCCAGACCGTAGCCGTTGGAGGAACCGACGACCAAAACCCGCCGCGGACCGGCGATCGGCGGCTGGCTTCGGACGTACGCGATCTGCTCACGCACCTGCTCCCGGCAGCCGTCCGGATGCGCCGTCAGGCAGATGTTCTGGCGAATCTTCGGCTGGATCATCACGACAGTTGAACCGATGCCCCGGTGCGGCCGGCCTCGTTCACACTGCATTCGCCTCTGGAAACCCACGAAAAGCTCGTCACGCCCATCCTCCACCATGACTCGCGACCGTCGTCTCTGCCGCCTCCAACAATCTCACGGGCGTGTTGATTTCACTGGTCGCCCGGAGCGGCGGGACGGGCGTTACCCACGTCGTCGATCAGAGATCGACGGCATCCATTCCGTTGCATCCGCCCGAGGTTACCTGATGCCTTGTTCCTTGATGCCGAACCCCATCGCGCAGGCGCCGAACGATCCATTCGGGTTCAGGCAGTAGTCCCGTCCATCGGTGGTGCGCAGGACGATCGTGCCATCCTGGACGTCGGGGGCGGCCTGCGTCTTCACGTTGATGTCGCAATCCTCCACCTCCATTGTCCCCATGGTGTTGGTGTCGTTGGGCAGGGTCTCAAACCGAAAGATGCAGCATTTCAGTCGCGGCAGCCAGCCGCCCGGCCGTGTGTAGATCCAGCAATGGATGACCGGCCTCCTCGACCCGTCGCGCGGGTCATCTGTCTGCGCAGAACCGGACTTTTCATCGGCGAGCACGAACCGGCTCAACGGCGGGGTCGAAAGCGGGGCTTCCATGGCACCGCCACGGCTCACGTTCACACGACGCCACGCCAGACCGGACGTTTGCGTCGAACTGCACGCCGCTCCCAGAGTGAACTCCCCCGGGTAGGTCTCGGGGCTCGAGAAATCGCGGCCGGGGCAGTCCAAAGGTTCCCAGACGTTGCCCGTACAGCCGTAGAGGCAGCCGTTCGCATCGGCAAAAACATATTCCGGTCGGTCCCGCTTCGGACCATTGTCCTGCTTGGCCCGCCACACTCCGGTGACCGTCCGATCCTGGCGGAAGAAAACCTCCACGCCAGAAGCCGCTTCGTACTCAGCGATGCAGGTCTCTCGAGTTCCCTTCTCTGGTTGCCCACCGGCGGACTGTGCAGACATTTCGGCAGCACCCTGCACCGACGGCGTCGGCGTGGAAATCTGTTGGCGCTGGGCCTGCAGGACCGCCTCCCCTACAGACCCTGGAGACGTCGGTTTCGGCTTGGGGGTCGTGGGTTTGGCGACGGGCTTGACCCCACCATCCTCGCGGTCGTACTGGCCGATCGCACCCGCGTCGCTCACCGTGAAACTGCCGCCGCCGCCGTCGCTCTGAATGGTGGACGGCCCGAACTTGCCACACTTGCAGAAGTGAACTCCCGCCGCCGTCTCCCCTTCCATACCTCCCTCACACAGCGAAGCGCCAGAAGCGCTGACGACGCGGCACGAACAGTCAGCGAGCGAACAGGCATCCGCCGGGATCTTCATCGCCTGTTTGGTACCTGGAGTCCCTGAAGTCGCGGATTGGGCCGCCTTTCCGCTCCATTTCGTCTGGTGATATCCGGGCTCGTCCTTGGGGTTCCAGCCGCGGCTGACCACAATTGGAACACCAAGTTCCGCGCTCAATTTCTGTAGTTTTTCATCCGAGACAAAACCATTGTCTGAGTCCAAAAACCTATCCATTCCGCTTTGAATTGCCTGTGTGTTGACACGCATATTGGCAGTTTCTCGTCGCACTTTCTTGACATATTCCGAAAACGCGTCCGACCCGACCTCGGATGTCTCGCCGCTGGCCTTCAAATACGCCTTCCCATCAGGGGTTCTGATGAGGCTGGCGTCGCCGCCGTTTGCCGATGCAATGCCGAAATTGTCGCTCTGGCAGGTCCACCCACCGGTAAAGCCGCCGGGCTGCGAGACGATCGCCAACATATCCGCATTGTCACACTTGGTTTCCTTGGCGTAGAAGTAGACGCATACCCTGGAAGTGTGTCCGTCGGAATAGGTGTGGTTTCCGCAAATCCTCACTGTCGAAAAACCGAAACTGCTCGAAAAAAGAACGACAATAAACAGTTTCAATTTCAAAAATTTCATCGAAATTTCCTTTCATATTCGCTCGAAATAAGGGATCCAAAGCTCAAACCTTTGGTGCCGTCGCAAACTTCTTGAACACTGACGTAAATGGTGTTTTCGATCCGCCCGGTGGAGGTTCAGGGCACTCCGAAGGCGGGCTACCTCCTACGGGGTTTCACCTCTTCGTCACAACGTTTCCTCCCGCACCAAGATCGGGTCGCGCGCCGCCATCTGAAATGTTCGTTTGTTCTTCTGGCGGACACTGTAGCACGATTCCGAGACTAAATCGCAGTTTCATCCAACCAGAGCGCGCGGAGAAACACGTGGAGCAAATGGTTGAGAACGATTTTCGCCCCCGCCAATCAGGGCGCCCAGGTCGAGGTGTCCCCCCACTCGAATCCGTCCTCGAAGATCAGCGTCAGCCCGTCGACGATTCCCATCTTGGGAAACGGGATGTCGACAAAACCAGGGATCGTGAACGCGGGTGAGGTCGGCCTCAGCCGGTAGTCGCCTGCGGCTTCGTTCCTGAAGAGCGGGTCGGTGCCTTCGAGGTTGTTCGCGATCTCGGCGAACTTGTCGAGGGCCGTCTCATTGTTCCAGTTTCCGTCGGCGATGAAGTTCGCGTTGTCCCAACCCAGGTTGCGTGAAAAGACCGACCCCTCGGGGTACCGCCAGTGCGAGCCAGCCGGCACGTCGGCGTCGGGTATCACACAGAGTTCGGGCCACGTGGAACACCAGGGTTCACCCTGATAGGCGACGCCGTCATCATGCAGCCGCCACCGCAGATCCCAGTCACTTTTGTCGTTCTTGATCCACTCGACGCCACGAGCATCGGTGTGGAGCGCCGTTCCACAACGCACCGCGATGTTGTTTTCGAACAGGTCGTCTCGGCCGCCGCCGTGCATCATGGCGTGACCCGATATGTCGACGAAGAGATTGCCGAAGACCCGGATCCCGGAGAGACAGTCGTCGAGGTAGACGCCATGCTCTCCGGCGCCGGTGAAGGGGCTGTCGATGTCGTGGATGTAGTTGAACTCGATGCGGTTGCCGCGCCAGTCCCAGCGACGGCCCGCAGTAGATCGCCCCCGCGTCGGAGGACCACCGGCAGACGTCGTCGATCTCGTTGAGCTCGATGAGGTGCTGATTCCCCCGGAACAGGATGGCCGAATGCGGCGCATCGTGGATGTGGTTGTGGGACGCCCGATTGCCGACCCCGACGAACTGGATGCCCGGCATGTAGGTCCAGGACCACCGCCCGACGCGGTGGATCTCGGTGTTCTCCACGAAGTTGTTGGCGGCAGTCAGTGACGGTCGGTCGCCACCGGAGAGCACGACGCCCCGGTCGCCGGTATCGACAACCTCGGAACGCGTCACCCCATGGTTCTCGCCCGTCAGGCGGATCCCGTCGTTGCCGGCCCCGAAAAACCGGCACCGATCGAACGTCACATCGCTGCCGTTCTCGACCACGACGAGATCATTGCGTCCCACGCCAAAGGTCAGACCCTCGAACCGCAGGTGCTCGGCGTTCCACACCTGCACCAGCGGTTCTTCCACCATCGAGACCATGATCTCGCGGCCGTCGAGCGAGCCGTCCGGCCAGAAGTACAGGTATCCGGAGCTTCGTTCCAGATACCACTCCCCGGGCCGGGTGATCTCCTCGAGCAGGTTCTCGGCGATGAACGGCATCCCGTCCGCGATACCGTAGCCCGGCTTCTGCGCCAACGTGATCGTCCGGGTGGAAGGGTTGATCGATGTAGCAGCGACGTGCTTGTCCGCCCAGTGGTACTTCCAGAAGCCGAAGAACCACGGATCTGGCGCGGTGGCCCAACGACTCACGCGGGTGTTCGCCATCGTGAACTGGGTGTCCGACAGCGCCGTTTCGATGGCGGCGAATCCGTGGGAGACGGCCGCCGGGTCAATGATCGTCGGGTTCCCCTCGGCATCGGTCTGTGGCGTCGCCGGGGCTAGAGTCCCAAGGTCCTCGTTGTAGAGATACCACCAGGGATGAGCGTTCCCTGGATATTTGTCGTCCTCGGCAGAGAGAAACCAGGCGGTGTGCCAACTGGTGTCATACCACCAGGTTCTCCGGTAGAGGTAATACGTCACCCCGTCGACAGCTTGATCCCGGACGTATGCATTGACGCCATCGTGGGTGCCGAAGGCCGTCCACCCGCCGCTGACATCAGGCACCGTGGTGCCGTATATGGTGAGCGTGGCCTCCTCCTGGCTCTGGGCGGTATGCTGATCCGGGTCGGGCCAGCGCGCGAGAGGCATCGGCACCCCATCGACAAACAGCTCGAGGGCGCCGGTGGCGCGCTCGCCGCCGCCGCGGAATCTGAGGAGACCGTAGTCGGTGATCCCGTGATCCGAAAGCCTCGTCCTCAGCACCTGCCCCCTGGCCACCGTCGCCAGACGACTCCACTCGGAATCCCCACTGGTGACCGGCACGAACCAGGTGGGGTCGACGGCAGCTGCGCCCAACACCCGTGCCGTCTCGCCCGGGAACGCCCGCCACACCACCGGCCGGTCGGGATCGCCGCCACCGTCCTCGGCGGAGAGCATGAAGCTCGACGATCGGATCCAAGAGCCGTCGCGCAAATAAACGGCTATGCCTCCTGGTCCGATGCCAACAGTCGATTTGTGATTTCGGACCCTCAGCCGGGCCTCCTCGAGCGTCTGGAGTGGAAGCTCCAACGTGCCGGGGTTCGCGTCACTGCCGTCCGGTGCGGCGTAGATCGCGTGGGAGTAATCTGCGGCGGGTGCGTCGGCCGCAATCACGACAGACACAAGAACTTGCACGGCGAGCTTCCTGAGTCTCTTGAGATCCGCCATCTGTACATTTTATCAACAGGAACGTCGACCCGGAGTGCCGGCGGTCACAGTGCGACCGCTCGATCTCCGTAGAACACAGTGGAACGTGGGTTTATCGACTCCCGCCCGATCGCGAGTCGTTCAAGAGACCTTCACCGTCATCCGCCCTGCCGAAGCCGGTGGCGATCGCCAGCACCGTCACCAGCAACAGGGCCCACGAGTGGAAGTTGACCAGCCCGATCTGCAGCGGCGCGAGGTGCGGCAGGCCCACCTCGGCGCCGGACGTCGTCATGCTCGATGCGAGCACGGTGGGGATGCAGTACGGGAGGATGAAGGGGTAGATGCAGACCGTGAGATCGAGGATGTTGGCCCGGCGGTACATCCCGAGGCCGAAGCGCTCGCCGATGCGTCTGGCGTAACCGCCGACGGTCAGCAGGGCGACCACGGAATGGGTGGTCAGGATCACCGCCGCCGACGTCGTTGTGAACATCCAGGTCTCGGCGCCCCGGCTGGTGGAGATCCTCCTGCTGCTGACATCGACGATCCGGCCGAGGATGCCCGAGGCCTCGATACCCGCCACCAGCCCCGACAGCAGGATGGTGAAGATCGAGATCCCGATCCCGCGTTCCATCCCGTCGATGATCAAGCCTTTCGCCGAATAGCCGGCGGTGTCGATGGAGATGATCTGATCGACGCCGACCAGACCCAACGACAATCCGATACCCGCCGCCGCCAGGATCCCGGTCAACAGGCCTTCCAGGAGAGGTCGTCGCGCAATCAGCAGCGCGATCACGACGCCCGGCGCACACGCCATCGCCAGGGCCCGGAAGTTGCCCGAAGAGACCAACTCCCCGCTCGAATCCGCGCCTCCCCCACCCGTGACGCCATAGGCGACAACGGCGAGAAGCGCGGCAGGGAAAGCGTACTTGAGCCGGCTCCGCACCACCCCTCCGATGTCGGCGCCCTGGGTCGCGGCCGACGCGATGGTGGTGTCCGAGACCGGCGAGATGTTGTCGCCGAAGGTCGCACCGCCGATCACCGCCCCCATCAGGATCACCGGGTCGGTCCCGAGACCCGCCGCCGCCGGGTACAGGAGGGGTGCGCAGAGAATCATCGTGCCCAGGCTGGTCCCGGTGGCGGTCGAGACGAGACAACAGATGAGGAACGAGACGACGGCAAACCCGCCGCCGTGAACCCCCAGCTCCCGCGCCGCCCAGACCAGCGCATCGACGAACCCGCTGGCGTTGATCAGGCTCGCCAGGACGCCCGCCAGCAGCCAGGCGAGGATCATCAGGAGCACGATCGGCTGGCTCATCCCGCGGATGACGGTGTCGGCCCATTGCGACCGGTCTCTGGCGAGGAGCATCGCCAGCGTGAGGGCAGCCAACAGCACCGGCCAGAAGCCCCGTTCGTCCGGCGCCCCGGAAAGCCCGAGCCAGGCGACTCCAGCAAGGAAGAGCGCAAACGGGGCAAGGGCGCCGGGAACCCCACCGCGGAATTGCAGAACGCCGGATTGCCGATCAGTCTCGTTCAAGGCGATTCAAGATAGCAGACACCATAGAATGGTCGCCGAACAGGAGGACGCATGACCGAGCCAACGGACGAGTTCACGCTCTGGGATCTGAGGGTGGAGGTGATTGCCGGGGAAAAGGAGATGGTGTGCAACCACCGCGTTGGCGATTCCTTCGAGGTGTCGGGCGAAAACCTCTCGCTGCCTGCCGGACAGACCTTTCCGATCTACCCGCTCGCCGCCCTGCTGCCGTTGCTGCCGGCCAAACAGAGGGACACCGCCGCCAACGACTGGATGACGACCGATACCGTCATCGCCTGCCCCGACCCCAACTGCGGCGGGCGCTTTCGGATCGTCCGTACCGGACGCTCGACCTTTCGCCACGGCGAGGTCACCCGGGTGCCGTTGAGCGGATCCGGAGACGACTCGTGACCGAGCGCGTCGAATGTGGCTCCCGGCTATTCGGTGTGCCGGGTCATCAACGGGCTGTGGCAGCTGTCTCGCGGGCATCACTCCGAACCCGCCTCTTCGCGCGAAACGGTGCGGGAACTGATGCGATTGTTCGATGCGGGATTCACCACCTTCGACTGCGCCGACATCTATCTGGGCGTCGAAGAACTCCTCGGCATGTTGCTGCGAGAATTGAAGACAGCCCACCGCAACCCGGCCGCCGTTCAGATCCACACCAAGTACGTGCCCGACCGCTCGGCACTGGCGACCCTTCGACGCGCCGACGTCGCCCGGGCTATCGAAGGCTCGCTCACACGCCTCGGAGTCGAAAGACTGGATCTCGTCCAGCTCCATTGGTGGGACTACGATCAAACCAACCTCGTCGAAGCGGCCGGCTGGCTGTCCGAACTCCGCGGTGAGGGCAAGATCCGTTGTCTGGGCACCACCAACTTTGATACCGCACACCTCGAGGAACTGCTCGCGGCGGGAATTCCGATCGTCACGAACCAGGCCCAGTATTCGCCGCTCGATCGCAGGGTCGAACGAAACATGACCGGCCTCTGCCGGGAAAACAGGATCGGGCTCCTCTGTTACGGCGCTCTCGCCGGGGGCTTTCTAACCGATCGATTCCTGAGGGCACCTGAACCTCGACCCCCGTTCGAGAACCGCTCGCTCACCAAGTACAGCCTGATCATCGAGGACTTCGGTGGTTGGGGTCTCTTTCAGCAACTTCTCGAAGTCCTGCACGGAATCGCTAACCGACACGCCTCCTCGATCGCGGCGGTCGCCACCCGATGGGTGCTCGATCGGGACCCGGTGGCAGCAGTGATGATCGGCGTGAGGTCCGACGCGCATCTCGACGACACGCTCCGGGTCTTCGATCTGCGCCTCGACGACGAAGACCGCAACCGGATCGAACGGGTGCTGGCGGACTCCCGTGGGCCGACCGGCGACCCCTTCGAGCTCGAACGATCTCCCGCGAGCCGTCACTCACAGATCATGTGGACCGACCTCAACAGCCGACGTGACGCGTAACGCGGCGCCTCGACCCGGCCCGGTCACTTGATGCCCTTTTCCTTGATGCCGAACTCAAATCCGCCGGTCAAGCCATTCGCGCTCAGAATATTCCGGAGTCGTCGCGGCAGACGCTTGCTTTTCCGCATGGTCACGTCGAAATTTCCTTCGAGAAAACATCCAACTCCCGGTACATAGACGCTGGGCCAATGCCCTCTCAACCAGTTGTTGCTCATATTCCCTCGCACAACGACCGTCACATTTCGACCATTCAACTGTGCAGAGAATGAGTCGACAATGTTGATATTGATGCTTCATTTTGCGCAGTTTTCTTTTGCGCGCACGCCAGGATCTGCCACATCAGACCGAAATCCATCGTTGAATTAGGTGCGTCCATTTCGTTCATACAGTGTTTATCTGTTGGTAACGGATAACTACAGAATTTTTCGTTCAGACATTTTCCCTCATGACCCTCTGGATCGCATTCGCAGATTTCCGGCCTTCTGCCATAGGATGCACCATCGGGGATCGGAATCGCGATCAATATTCCCTGATCCGTTGAAACGACTTCCCAGAAACTATATATCCTTGAAGACCGGCGTTTCCAGGAACCAGAAGCGCATAGCTTATGGGGTTCACAAAGTACACAACATCATTCCCATTCAGGTCCCTTGTCATCTTCGTCAGACCATAGCTCGCCATGCTCCGTGAATTTTCGCGGTTGAACACCATCCGCTGCATCGAATCGCTCATCACCACACCACGCCGTTGCAGGTTTTTCAGAGTCGGGGCGCCTTTGGGCTGGGACCCGACCTGAACGGCAGCAGCCTGTTGCCCGGCGGGAGCTTGCGAACCGGACCCTGCTGAACGGTCCGTGGGCTGCCCTGGAGCAGGAGGTGCCGTGGGGTTCGGGTGACCGCCACCCCCGGCCGGTGGGCCCACAGCCAGCTCCCCCGAGGGGGGAACATTCGGCTCCCACCCTGGCCTCGATGTCGGCTTGGGCGTCACCTTGGGTGTCTCCTTGGGCCTTCGCAGTTCATCCCTGGAATTTCCGCTGCCCTCGAATTCGATCGGGACTCTGAGGTCCATACTCAACTGCTGCAGCCGAGCGTCGGAAACTTTTCCACTATCGGTATCCAGAAAGGCGTCAATTTGATTCTGGATCATCTGATCGCTGACGCGCATATTTGCGGTATCCTGACGTAATTTTTTCAAAAACTCGAGGAACGCATCGGATGTGATTTGAACTCTCTCGCTACCCACGAAAACAAACGTACCATCATTACCGGAAATCAAATGGACGTTGTGATCTTCTTTTTGAGCAATACCTTCGTAACACGTCCAACCTCCTGGAAAGAGGTTTGCGACGCCATCCAGAAAATTCCCTTCTTCATTGCATTTATGATTAAAAAAAGTATGACAAACTTTGCTGGAAACACCCGTGTGAGGATTCGTATGCATTCCACAAATGTAGACTGCAGAGAAACCGTTGTGACAAGAAAAGACAATTAGAAAAAGCATGCACAATTTCAAATTTTTCATCAATTTCTCCGTTTCATTTCGTTTGCATTGAATAGTTCGAAAGAGCTCAGATGAATCAACCCCGCCACACCTGATTCAGCCGGAGAACGCTCGCTGCCGGACATCGGGTTCCGAATACACCCAGTCGTCCCCGCCCCCGGATGGATTTTCTTCTGACCATCGAGTTGTAAGAATGTTCTGCTGGTGAACAGACTACCACGTTTTCGAGACCCTGTCTCCATTGTGTCGATACCACCAGTGGTACCGCGCCTGACGTTTCGGACTCCTGATCTGCCTTCACGCCGCATCCCGCGCTGCGGCGTTGCGACGATATCTTCGAGAACTCGGTTGTTTCTCCAAAGATCGGAATGGAATCACCGGAATTGTTGTCTATACTGAACCTATCGAGAGTTCCTTCGGCGGAGGATTTTCTTTGGAGCGGTTCGTTGATCCGGACGCCGGAAAGCGTCCGCAGTCCGAGAGCGAGACTCCATCCGAGCGGTCCGGTCATCCCAACACCGACCGCGCGGTGGCGGTGCCGTCGGCAGAAGTGCCGGTCACCGAAGAGAGTGGTTCGCCGCCGACCGAGAGCGTCGCCGGGTACCGGATCCTCGGCGTCCTCGGCGAGGGCGGCATGGGCATCGTCTGGGAAGCCGAGCACCTCGAGACGAATCGTCGGGTCGCTCTCAAAGTCATGCGCATCGAACACGCTGTCGATGAGCGGCATCGGCGGACGTTTCAACGAGAAGTGCAGGCGCTGGCACGTCTCGAACACCCGAATATCGCGGCCTTGTACGATTCCGGCCACACCGACGAGGGACGCGACTATTTCTCGATGGAGATCGTGCAGGGTCCGACCCTGGATCGTTGGATCGCCGGCCGCCCTCCCGGAGTCGATGCGGACGAAGTCGAACGGCGGCTGCGCCTCTTCTCTACGATCTGCGACGCGGTGCACTCCGCGCACGAGAGTGGCGTCATCCACCGCGACCTCAAACCTTCCAACATCGTCATTGGCGACCCGGTATCCGCAGCGAACGAAAATCCCGAGGGCCACACGGGATTGACTCCCAAGATCCTGGACTTCGGTCTCGCAACCATCACCGATTCGGACCTCAGAGCGACGACACGTCCCGAAGTCGGAATCATCAAGGGCACGCTGCAGTACATGAGCCCGGAGCAGGCACGGTGCGACGGCGAGACAATCGGCGTGCGATCGGATGTGTACGCCCTCGGAGTGATCCTCTACGAACTGTTGGTCGGGAAACGCCCCTACGACGTCTCGCAGTCCGCTCTCGCCGAAGCGCTGCGAATTATCTGTGAGCAGAGGCCGCGACCGCTCAGACAATTCTGGACAGGCCCGGCACGCCTCGACGCCGACCTGGTGACCATCGTCGGCAAGGCCCTGGAAAAGGAAGTCGGTCGGCGGTACGCCAGCGTCGCGGATCTCGGCGACGACATCGACCGCTATCGCACATCTCAGCCGATCGCAGCGCGCCCGCCGAGCGCGGCTATCCGACTCCGGGATCTCATGGCACCGGCCCTGGAACCGGTGGTTGAAGGAGCCGCGATCGCTACGATTGCCGTCGGCAACGCCGTCGTGTCCACGGCGCAGGGCATTTCCAGGGCCGCACGGTTTGCGAACTTGAAGGATTCCTCCCTGGGACGAATGGTCAATGCTTGTCGGGGTTTCGCGTCGAGGGAAAAGCAAGAAAAACAGTGAGGGATCCCGGTCCTGGGCCTTCGAGAACGCCCGTTTCTTCGTGAAAGCCGATTTCGATCTGACGCGGCTGAAAACAGCCTCGGACTGCGAGATTCGTCATGAACTGACTTGAATCGGCTTTTCTGCTACACTGTAGACCGTTCCGGGTGCGCTGTTTCTCGGTGGATTCACACCAGCTCCCGCTCGAATGACCCCCGTCACGGTGTGACAGCGCCCGCGACCGAACCCCAGGAAAGAACCCGATGCATGAAATCTCTTTCGCGGAGGTCCCCGCGGGCCTCGGCGCCGTGCTCGCCGCTCGCGGCTTCACCGAGCTGACCCCGATCCAGACCGCGGTCCTGGACCCGGACCTCGCCGGCCGCGACCTGCGCATCTCGTCGCAGACCGGTTCCGGCAAGACCGTTGCGCTCGGTCTGGTGGTGGCCGACGAGGTGGCCGCAGCAGTCGCCCGGGAAAATCGCGATGCGGTGCGGGCGCGCCCCTCGGTGCTGCTGGTCGCGCCGACCCGGGAGCTGGCGGTCCAGCTCGCCGACGAGCTGACGTGGCTGTTCAGGCCCCTGGGCGCCACCGTGGTCTCGCTCACCGGAGGCACCTCGCTCGCCATCGACTTCCGCGCGCTGAAACGCGACCCCCAGGTGCTGGTCGGCACCCCCGGGCGGGTGCGCGACCACCTCGATCGCG
Organism: Candidatus Sulfomarinibacteraceae bacterium; assembly: GCA_963823345.1. Taxonomy (GTDB): domain Bacteria; phylum Acidobacteriota; class Thermoanaerobaculia; order Thermoanaerobaculales; family Sulfomarinibacteraceae; genus Sulfomarinibacter. Next base: position 227,690 of record CAWGLE010000001.1, on the reverse strand, counting down.
GCAGCCTGAAGCTCGACCGGGTACGGGTGGTCGCCCTCGACGAGGCCGACGAGATGCTGGCGATGGGGTTCGAAGAAGAGATCACGGCGATCCTCGAGGCGACGCCGGAAGACCGACGCACCCATCTCGTGTCAGCGACCTTTCCAGCGTCGGTGCGATCGGTTGCGGCGCGCCATCAGCGAGACTCACTGATGATCGCCGGCTCGGCGCCCGGCACCTCGAATTCCGACATCTCGTACACCACCATGGTGGTGGCGCCGCACCAGAAGCTGGCGGCGCTGGTCAACGTCCTCCTCATGGAGCCGGACGCCAAGACGCTGATCTTCGTCAAGACCCGGATCGACACCGCCGAGCTGTCGGAGGCCCTTGCCGAACTCGGCTTCGGCGTGAGGCCTCTCTCCGGCGACCTCAACCAGCGCGAGCGCACCGCCACACTGAACGCCTTCCGGCGCGGCCAGACGCCGATTCTCGTGGCGACGGACGTCGCAGCGCGCGGGCTCGACGTCCAGGACATCGCCCAGGTCATCAACGTCGACCTGCCGGTCAACGCCGACCTGTTGACCCACCGCAGCGGCCGCACCGGCCGCGCCGGGCGCAAGGGCCGCAGCCTGATCTTCGTCCCGCCCCGCGCCGCCCGCCGGGTCGATGCCATGCTGCGCCACGCCGGCATCAAGGCCGTCCACTCCGAAATTCCGGTTCGCGACGACATCCACCGTGCGGCGGACCGGCGTCTCATCGACAGGGTCTCGGAGTCCTCCACCGGGGACCGCAACGACGTGGACCGCCTCCACATGGTCGCCGCCGAACTCCTCGAGGACCGCGACCCCGTGTCGGTGGTGGCGTCGCTTCTCGCCGGGGCCGACCACGACGGCCCGTGCGCGCCGTACGATATCGTTCCGGTGGCTGTTCAGGAGAGCTGGAATGCGCGGCCCCGCCCCACCAACGGCAAGCGCCCCGCCCCGTCCAACTGGGCCCGGTTTCAGGTGAGTTGGGGCCGCAACCACGGCGCCGATCCAGGGCGGCTGCTGGCTGTCGTCTGCCGTCGAGGCGAAATCACCAGCTCGGACGTCGGTGCCATCACCATCGGTGGGCACTCCTCCATGGTGGAGGTCAACCCCAGGCTCGCCCAGGCCTTCGCCCGGTCCGCCGCCCGTCCCGACCCGCGCGACCCCAGGATCAAGTTCCGCGAGTGGCGCGAACCCAAGGCCAAACCCGGGCGTCGCTGAAGGTCCTCGATCAGCCGATCTGAATCCCGGCCTTGTTCGCCGCGAGCCAGCCGGCGAAGGTCTGCAGCGTCGGATTGAGGGATCGGGAGAACTCGATGGACCTGGCGCCGCAGAAGTAGTCCTCGAAGTCGTGCTTGAACTGGAACATGTTGCCGAGGTCGTCGGCACCGGGGAAGTCGAACTTCCGATAGGCGTCAAAGGGGACAGGGTAGTACGCCACCTCACGACCGAGAACTCTGGAAAGCGCAGACGCCATCTCCTGGCCGGTGAGGTGTTCACCTGCGATGCCGACCCGTTTGCCGATAAACTCCTCGCCTCGCTTGAAGACGCCGAAGGCGCTCCTGCCGATGTCCGCCACTGCGATTCCGGGCAGCTTCTTGTCGCCCATCGGCAGCGCAAACACCAGTTTTCCGTCCTCGCCCTTCCGCGGACCCATCCCGAAGTGAATCAGGTTGTCCCAGTAGAACGAGGTCAGCAGGTACGTTGTCGGAACTCCGGCCTCGGCGAAGGCCCTGTCGGCCTCGCCCTTGCCGTCGAAGTGCGGCACCTTGTAGTGGTCCATCAGGGTCGGCATCCGGTCGTCGTCGAGTGGCACCCAGTTGCGGGTGTCCTCGAGGGTCGACCAGATCACGTGCTTGACGCCGGTGGCCTTCGCCGCCGCGGCCATGTTTTTCACCTGTTCGACCTCGCGCTCCGGCGAGAAGTGCTCCCAGAAGTTCGTCACGCAGAAGGCGCCGTAGGCGCCGGCGAACGCCTTTTTCAGGCTCTCCTCGTCATCCAGGTCCGCCGCCACGACCTCGGCGCCCAGAGCGCCAAGCTCCTTCGCCTTGTCCGAGCTCGTGTTTCGCGTGATCGCGCGAACGGCGAACTCACCGTCCGGATCGCCCAGAATGGCGCGCACGAGCCCGCCGCCCTGCGCGCCCGTCGCACCGACAACCGCTATGATCTTCTTCTCGGCCATGATGTCCTCCAGTATTGATTCGTGTTCTCGCCGCCCTTGGGACCGGTGTCCGGTAACGCGGATTTGTCTCCCTGGCAGCAATGTCAACTGTCGCATTGAGAAACGATCTCCGAGAGATCGGCATTCCATCCCGCCGCACTTCCCTGGCGACGTGTCGCCACGAGCGGGCACGGCTGGCGCACGTGATGACGGTCACGCCCAATTCATGCGGCTCGCGGTGTCAGATGGTCTCAGTGAATTCTTCAAGCTCGATTGCGTTGATGACCGCTGTCGCGGCGGCGGCTGCCCTGGAAGCGGCGCCCGTTACCAGCGCCATCAAGGTCGATCACTTCGGCTACCGGCCGGGTGACGCCAAGATCGCCGTGTTCAGCGCCGACCCGGGTGCCGTGGTGGAGGTGCGGGACGGAAACGACGCCGTGGTGTTGACCATACCGACGGACGGCGGGTCCATCGCCAGCATGGGCGCCGACGGTGCGCCGTCGGGCGACACGGTGTGGTGGGTCGACTTCTCGCTTCTCGCCGCTCCCGGAACCTACCGGCTCTACAGCCCCACCCTGGGGGCCCAGTCCTACGACTTCGCGGTGGCCGATGACATCTACCGCGGACCGATGCTGGCGGCGCTGAAGACGTTCTACCGCCAACGCTGCAACATCGCCAAGGAGGCGGCGCACGCCGGCGCGTGGTCTGACGACGCTCCCTGCCACATGGGCGATCTCGACCGTCGGCCCGGCAGCCGGTCACACCGAGCGCGGCAGCCTCGACCTCACGGGGGGCTGGCACGATGCGGGCGACTACAACAAGTACGTGTGGACGGCCACCTCGACTGCGGTTCTGCACCTGCTCCGCGCGTTCGAGGAGAACCCGGGCGTGTTCGGCGACGGCGATCTCGACATCCCGGAATCCGCCAACGGGGTTCCCGATATCCTCGACGAGATCGGCTACGAGCTGGACTGGTTGCTGAAGATGCAGCTGCCGGACGGCGCGGTGCTGTCGCAGCTCCACGTCGACGGCTGGGCATCCGACAGCCCACCGAGCGCCGACACCAACGTGCGGTACTACCAGGACCCGACCCTCGAATCGGGAGCGGTCCTGGCCGGCACGTGCGCCCTCGCGGCGCGGGTCTTCGCCGACCAGGGAGAGACCACCTACGCGAACACCCTGCGCACCGCGGCACTGACGACCTGGACGTGGCTGCAGTCGCAGGGCGACAGCGACGTCAAGGTCTGGGCGGCCGCCGAGATCTTCCGCCTCGACCCCACCCGGACCGAGGCCCGAGCCTACGTCGACTCGTACCACACCGACGACTGGAGCGGCCGCTTCTTCAACGTGTTGCAGTACGACACGCAGGCAGCGCTGACCTATGTCCAGACCGCAGCCGCGACGGCCGCGGTCAAGGCCAACATGTTGGCGTCGATCGGTGCTCAGGTGGACTACATCTTCGCGACCGACGACCTCTATCGGAACGGGATGCCCGACTGGTCGTACCACTGGGGGTCGAACGCCATGCGCGCCGGGTATGGCGTCTTTCTGATGATGGCGGCCCGTCTCGGCGCCACCGGCGCGTCGACCGCGGCCGGTTGCCGCGCCCACGCCCTCGACTTCCTCCACTTCTTCCACGGCCAGAACCCGCTCAACATGGTCTACCTCACCAACATGTCGTCCCTGGGCGGCGAGCACTCGTCCTACCAGCTCTACCACGCGTGGTTCGGGGACTCCTCCCGCGCCTCCTCATTGGCCACCTACATCGGTAAGCCGCCGGCGGTCGTCGAGCCGGACTACCCGTACTTCAAGGGAACCGACAACCACGGGGTCTCCGACGACAAGACCTCCACCCTCGGGCCGGCGCCGGGTTTCGTCCCCGGGGGCCCGAACGCCTCCTACTCGGGAACGGCCACGCCACCCGGCGGTGCGACGTTCCTGAACCGCTTCTACCGCGACTGGTGCGACCAGACCGTGTGGACCGCGATGACCTGGGAGATCACCGAGAACTCCATCGGCTACCAGGGCCCCTACGTCGCCCTTGCCGCGGCCTTCGCTTCACCGACCGGCCACCTCTTCGGCGACGGGTTCGAGGACGGCGGCACAGCGCGGTGGTCGCAGACCGTGGGCGACTAGGAAAACGAAACGCGCGCCACCCGCCAACGTATATCTAGTGATCCAGCACCGCAGGAGGAACCCATGCGCGAGAACGTCTCGATCACCCTTACCGCCAGCGTTCTGACACTTGTCCTCGGTGCCGCAGGCGTCGCCCTGGCCGGCGAGACCCCTGCCACGGCCGAGCTCGCAGCGAGTCTCAAGGCCACCGAGGAGGCCTTCGCCCGCACCATGGCCGACCGCGACCACGCGGCTTTTGCGTCATTCCTCGCTGAGGAGACCGTGTTCTTTGCAGGCCCTCGCGAAATCCGCGGCAAGGCCGCAGTCGCACAGGCCTGGGCGCCGTTTTTCGACGGGCCCGAGGCGCCCTTCTCGTGGCAACCCGATACCGCCGCCGTGCTCGACTCGGGCGCGCTCGGTCTCACATCGGGACCGGTCTTCGCTCCGGACGGAACACGCGTCGGGACCTTCAACTCGGTGTGGCGGCGCGGCCCCGACGGCTCCTGGAAGGTCATCTTCGACCGCGGTTGCCCCGACTGCGAGTGTCCGCCTTCAGGCGATCCACCGAACTGACCCCTATCCGAGCATCGAATTCGTGCAGCCGGGACGGCTGCACCACAACGCGTGATCCAACAGACGGCGATGGCCGAACCGCGACGGAGCGGGAGGGGATGAACCCCTCCCCTACGATGTTCAGAGGCGTCGGGCGGCCAGAAGCTATCCGCGCTCCATCCCTCAATGCCGTAGGGGCGGGGTTCATCCCCGCCCGGTTTCGAATTTTCAGAGACGAAATCCGCCCAACGGACTCAGCTGCTAACGAGCGCCGGCCTCGGAAAGCCGCTGCAGCTCCCCGAACCACCCGAGCACGACCTTGGCCTCGGTCGCCAGCGTGCCCTCGGTGGTGCCCTGGAACATGACGAAGCGCTTGCCGTCAGGCGAGACGTCGTAGTCCGGGAAGTTGTATCCGGGCAGCAGCACACCCCGCAGCCCGCCGAGGAAATTGCCCTCGAAGACGACCTCCGGACGGCTCGCCCGGAAGGAGTTCCCGTCGCTCGACACCCGGACCGACATGACACCGTCATCGGTCCGGAAGAAGAGCTCGCGTCCATCGCCCGACCACAATGCCTGGGTGCCGCCGCCGTCCGACACCTGCCACTTGCCGCCGCCGGGTGGGAACGAGGCGACGAAGACCTCGGGGCGGCCGGTCTCGGTGGAGTTGTAGGCCAGCCACCGGCCGTCCGGCGAGAAGCTCGGCCCGGTCTCGTCGAACGGCGTCTTCACGAACGGCTCGGGCTCCCCGGCACCGCCGTCCGCGTCGATGGGCAGGATCCAGATGTCGGTCTGGCCGCCGTCGCCGGCGCTCTGAATCGCCAGGTGCCGCCCGTCCGCAGACCAGGATTGCGGGGCGGGAAAGGTCTGCTTGCCCGGCTCCATCAACATCTCGGCGTCGCCCGTACCGTCGGTGCGCTTGCGGAAGATGCCGTCGACCCCGCCGACCTCGCCCTCGTAGGCGATCCAGCGGCCGTCCGGCGACCACACCGGATCGGCTTCGTAAGCCTCGCCGAAGGTGATGCGGGTGGCGACGTCCCGCTCCAGGTCGTACACCCAGACGTCCCAGTTCGGGCCGCGCTGCACCGAGACGGCGAGCCGATCGCCGTCGGGCGACAGTCGGGGGGTCCCGTAGATCCCCGGCTCGCCCCATAAGGTCTCGCTGCGGCCCTGACGGTCGGCCCACACGATCGGGAAGGGTTCGAGGGCGTTTCCGCCCTCGAGGTAGACCAGCAGCCCGGTGTCCGACACGGCGTACTGCGCCGAACCCTGGCCGGCGTTGGTCTCGAGCCCCTCGAGCACCGGCATCTGCGACCCGGTGGCCTCGAGCTTGTCGACATCGAACGGCAGGGCGAAGAGCGTGCCCTCGTGAACGTAGAGGATGTGCCCGGTCGGCACGTACCGCGGGTAGTAGCCTCCCCGATGGATGACCTTGCGCTCGCCGGTCGCGACGACGACGACCTCGATCGCGGCGTCCTCGAACACGAACTGGCCGCCCTCGGTGAGCGAGCTGAAGAGCACGGCCTTGCCGCCGGGCAGCCACTGCGGCCAGCGGTGCGATTGCTCACCAATCGCCTCGTCGAGCTCGGTCAGCGGCTGCGGGTCGCCACCTGAGGCCGAGATTCGCGACAGACCCGTGTAGATCGAGCGGCTGTAGACGATGGTGCCGTCCGGCCCCCAGGTCGCGCCGCGGCTCCGTTCGACCTGGGCGAGGGTGATCGGCGCGCCGCCGCTGGTCGAGATTTTCTTGAGTTCGGAGGGGGTCACGAAGCCCAGCCAGTCGCCTGTCGGCGAGAAGAAAGGGTGGTAGGGACCGCTGCCGCCCTCACCGCTGGCCAGCACCGTCTCCTGAAACCGGTCCAGCGGACGCAGAACCAGCGACTGGGTCTGGCCCTCCTGACCGGTGGTGTAGGCGATCATGCTGCCGTCGGGAGACACGACGATGCCGGAGCCCAGACGCGAGAACAGACCCTGCTCCGAGACGTTGATCTCGAACCTCCGCAGCAGTTCGGGTTGGCTGCGGGACCCGAGAAACAAGGCCCCGAGCAGCAGACCGAGCGCCAGCCCGGCAGCGACGCCGGCGCCAATCAGCCACGGCGAACGGCGAGTTGCCTCGGCCGCAACCACCTCCCCAGCCTCGGGGTTCTCCAGCCACTCTTGAAGCGCGATCCGCGCGTCGCCGATCGACTGCAGGCGGCGGTTGGCGTCCTTCTGCAGACAGCGCTCGAGGAGGCGTCGGATCTGCACCGGCACCTTCGCCGACAGCTCGTCGAGGTCAGGCTCCTTGTGGACCACAGCCCCGATGACGTCGGTCGCGGTCTCCCCGGTGAACAGCCGCTGTCCGGTCAGCATCTCGTAGAGGATGCAGCCGAAGGCCCAGATGTCCGCGCGCCGGTCGACCGGCTTGCCCCGCGCCTGCTCCGGGCTCATGTAACCGGCCGTGCCGAGCAACACGCCCAACCCCGTCATCGCCTGGGTCAGGGTCGGCGACAACGAGAGGTCGTGGCTCGGGCCGTCGCCCGACATCGGGTCGCCGATCAGCGCCTTGGCGAGACCGAAGTCCAGCACCTTCACCGTGCCGTCCGGCGTGAGGTTGACGTTGGCGGGTTTGAGGTCGCGGTGGACGACGCCCTTCTCGTGCGCCGCCTCGACGGCCTCGGCGATCTGCTTCGCGATCCGCACCACCTCGTCGATCGGCATCGGGCCCTTTTGAACCCGCTCCGCCAGGGTCTGGCCCTGCACCAGCTCCATCACCAGGAAACGCTTGCCGTCGACCTCCTCGAGGCCGAAGATCCCGGCGATGTTGGGGTGCGAGAGGGACGCCAGCACCCGCGCCTCGCGCTCGAAGCGCGCGAGCCGCTCCGGATCCTGGGCGAACCCGTCCGGCAGCATCTTGAGGGCCACGTCGCGGCCGAGCTTGGTGTCTTCAGCCCGCCACACCTCCCCCATCCCGCCCTCGCCGAGCTTCGAGGTCACCTTGTAGTGCGAAACACTGCTGCCGATCATGCTGACTCCTTCAAGCGCCCACCACGCCATTCCGTCGCAGTCGATCCCCGTCGCACCGTCACTTCAATTCCTGCGACCAGCCCGTCACCACGTTTGCAGACGAAAGCCCCGCTCCTCGCAGCTCGCCCGGGAACATCACAAAACGCTTGCCGTCTTTTGAAACGTCGTAATCGTGAAAGGACACGCCCGGGAGCGCCAGCCCGTCGGTCCCACCCAGGAAGATTCCTTCGAACACCACCTTCGCCTTGTCGGCCCGGAAGCTGTCCTCGCTGCCCGTGATGGACGCGACCATGACCCCGTTGTCGTTGCGGAAGAAGAGCTCACGACCGTCGCCGGACCACCGTGGCTGGCCGCCGCCGCCGTCCGAGATCTGCCACTTGCCACCGCCCGTCGGATACGCCTGGACGTACACCTCGGTGCGCCCCGATTCGTTGGACTCATAAGCGATCCAGCGTCCGTCGGGCGAAAAAGCTCCGTTGTACTCGCCGAACGCCGTGACCTGGAAGGGCGCCGGCGCTTCACCGCCATCGATCGTCACTACCCACAGGTCGCCGGCGGCGCCGGACTGCACGAGGAGCTTTCGCCGTCTGGTGACCAGTCGAGGGGGAACGACGGGCTCGCCAGGCCCTCCGTTCCCGCCACGCCTCGACCTCGCCCGATCCGTCCGAACGCTTCCGGTACACCATCGTCCCGCCCTGTTCCGACGAGCCGAAAGCGATCCAGCGGCCGTCGGGAGACCACACCGGGTCCGCGTCATACCCCTCGGAGAACGTCAGCCGGGTCGCGACCTCACGCTCGAGATCGTGAACCCAGACATCCCAGTTGTCGTCCCGCAACACCGACAGGGCCAGCCGGTCGCCGCTCGGCGACAGCTGGGGTCCACCGAATACCCCCGGTTCCGGAATCAAGCTCCCGACCCGCCCGGTCCGGTCGACAGCGACGACCGCGTACGGCTCGGTCTCCCAGGCGCCCTCGAGGTACGCGAGGACCATCCCTCCGCTCGACACGTCGTACTGGGCGCCGCCTTCGACCAGGTTCCCGGCGATGTCTTCCAACACCGGCAGTTGCGGACCGGTCGGTCTCATCTTCCGCCAGGTCGAAGGGCAGGGCGAAGAGCGTCCGGTCACTGACGTAGAGGATGTGGCCGGTTTCGACGTAACGGCCGTAGAACCGCCGTGGTGGACCACCGTGCGTTTCCCGGTCTTGATGTCGACGATCTCGAGCCACGCGCTCTGATAATCGGTCGAGCTCGCGGCAACCGTGAAGAGCACGGATCTGCCGTCGGGCAGAAACTGAGGCCAGCGGTGGGTCTGCTTCGGCGGCAACTTCGTCGAGCGTGGTCAGACGGCTGGAGCTCGCCCCCGGACGCTGAAACGACGAAGAGACCGCTGCCGGCGTGACGGTGCGACCACGATCGAACCGTCCGGACCCCAGCTCGCACCGCGGCTGAGCTCGACCGCTGCCAGCGTCACCGGAGCGCCGCCGCTGACCGAGACCTTCTTGAGCTCGCGCGGCGTCACGTAACCCAGCCACTCGCCATCGGGAGAGAAGAAAGGCTGGTAGGGCGCGTCGAAGTTCGATCCAGTGACGATCGTCGAGCCGTCGAAGAGGTCCATCCGGCGAAGTAGAAGCGTCCGGTCTCGCACCGAGCGACGTCACGTACGCGCAGATAGCGCCCATCCCGCGAGAGCGCGATTCCGGATCCGACGTCGGTGTGGAGAGCCTCGTCCGTGAGCGTCACGCGGAACCGCCTCACGGGTTCGGAGTCCGCGAGAGCCGATCGACCCGATGACGCCTGAAAGGGCGAGAACGGCGACCACCGCCGCCGCCCCGGCGACCGCCCACGGCAGCCACCGCCGCCACCCCGGCGCCGCCTCTGCCGTCGCTGCGTCCGCCTCGGGGTTCTCCATCCACTCCTGGAGAGCGATCCGCGCGTCGCCGATCGACTGCAGCCGGCGGTTGGCGTCCTTCTGCAGACAGCGTTCGAGCAGCCGCCGGATCTGCGCCGGCACCTTCGACGACAGCTCGTCGAGATCCGGTTCCTTGTGCACGACCGCGCCGATCACGTCGGTCGCCGTGTCGCCGGTGAAGAGGCGTTGGCCGGTCAGCATCTCGTAAAGGATGCAGCCGAAGGCCCAGATGTCGGCCCGCCGGTCGACCGGCTTGCCGCGCGCCTGCTCCGGGCTCATGTAGCCCGCAGTCCCCAGCAGAACCCCCATCCCGGTCATCGCCTGGGTCAGGGTCGGCGACAGCGACAGGTCCTGGTTGGGGCCGTCCCCCGACATCGGATCGCCGACCAGCGCCTTGGCCAGACCGAAGTCCAGCACCTTGACCTTGCCTTCCGGCGTGATTTTGACATTGGCCGGCTTGAGATCCCGATGGACGACGCCCTTCTCGTGGGCCGCCTCCACCGCCTCGGCGATCTGTTCGGCGATCCGCGCCGCTTCGTCGACCTTCATCGGTCCACGCTTGACGCGCTCGGCGAGCGTCTCACCGTCGACCAGCTCCATGACCAGGAAGCGCTTGCCGCCGACCTCTTCGAGACCGTGGATCCCCGCGATGTTGGGGTGCGAGAGCGAAGCCAGCACCCGCGCCTCGCGCTCGAAACGCGCCAGCCGCTCGGGGTCCTGGGCAAATGCCTCCGGCAGCATCTTCAATGCCACGTCGCGCGCGAGCTTGGTGTCCTCCGCGCGCCACACCTCGCCCATCCCGCCCTCGCCCAGCTTCGAAGTCACCTTGTAGTGCGAAACATTGCTGCCGATCATTCCTGCCCCTTCACGACCCGCACCGCGCGGGAAACCTCGATGTCATTGTTGAATGCAACCCAACCCCTTATGAAAAACCGCAGGGGCCGCGAAAATTCCTCACCGGGACCACGTGGGCGGTCCGTTCGCCGGAGCCTGGGGGAGGATCAGATCAACGGATGACCAGGCGTCAGCGACTCCGACCCCGGTCATCACCCGGCTCGCGGCGCAGAAGCCGCGCGACCAGCGCGAGCAGCACGACGAGAGCCAGGATCAGCGCACCCCAGAAGACGAAGGTGCCGATTCGACCCCCTGTCGCCGCGGGCAGCTCCTCAGCGACCTCGGAGAGCCCCACCTCCGGCACCCGCGCTCCGAGCACCCGCGGCGCCAGGAGCGCGAGATCGTAGCGCGGTGCGGCCAGCCCTTGCCGGCCGTACATCAGCCACAGGTCGTCGTCGCTGCGCCGGATGAAACGCAACCGGTAGGTCGGGAGATACAGCTTCGGGCCTGCGATCTGGAGGGGACTGTTGTCACCCTCGTCGACGATCAGCATCAGATCTGTGCCCGCGTTTGCCGGGACGTGAAGGCTCAGCGGGGGCGCCTGGCGCCCGGCATCGCCGTTGCGCCAGAACTGTTCAGCGAGTGTCACCACGAACGGGGGATCGCGGGGGTTGCGCTGTTCCTCGCGGACCAGGCGGACCCGCCGCTCGAAGACCCGGGCGGTGGTCTCGATCGTCACGACCGCGGCAGGCAGGGTCGCGAACGGCAGGGTCAGCCCGTACACCGACTGTTGGTTTGCCCCTTTGTCGGTGATCGGCGCCGGTTCGTCAAGATCGACGATCGTCGGTTCTCCCAATTTCTCCAGGATGTAGGGCACCTGGACCGCCGAGCCGTCGACGATCCGCAGATCGCCGAGGTGTCCACTGCCCGCGAGCACGGCGGGATCGAGCCTGAGGGCGTTGAGACCGAGCGGACCGGGCATTACGCCCCGACGTGTCTGAAAACCATCCAGGTCGATCTTCGCACCGCCGCCGACGGCATCCGCGATGGCAAGCTCCTCGGGCGGCGCCGTCACCGCCAGTTTCCGCCCCGCCCCGAATCGCGCGACGTGGACGTCTCGAGCGAGCATCTCGGAACCGAGCGCCTGCCGCAGCGCCTCGAGGTCGTAGCGAGGCGCCCGGAGACCCGGCGCGCCGTAACGGGCCGCGAGCTCGCTGCCATCGGCACTCTCGAAATAGATCCACGGTTGAGGGGCGAACCGTGCGGTGATCCTCTTCACCTCGAGCGGCGGGTTGTCGCCGTCGTCGATCTCGATCTCCAGCTCGTCCTCGGCGGGATGCGAGATCGCGATCTCCATCTGCGATGCCACGAGGTCGTCGTGAACCACCCGCCGCAGCGTCGTCTCGCCCAGACCGTGGGGCCGGATCTCGCTGCCTTCAAGCCGCGCCTCGGCGACCCGCGCCCGTCGCAGCACCCTCGCGTCGCCGACCTCGAGCTCGAGCCCTGTGATCGGCAGGCCGGGCGCCGGAAGGTCCACTCTGTAGCGGCTGCGGCCGGGCTCGCTGGCCCTTTTTTCGAACCCGAGCTCCGCGACGAGTGGTGGCGGTGGCTGGGGTCCCGGGAGCAGCTGTGCCTCGACCCGTCCCGGCTCCGGAAGGCGGGCGCTCGAACGGTCGTCCCACGTCACCCGCAGGTAGCGGTACTCCCCGGGCTCGAAGTCGAGCTCGAGCAGGCTGAGTCCGTCGTCCGGCAGGTCGAAAAGCGTCGCCTCATCGTGCAGCAGCGTCCACCGCGACCTGTCGCCGCCGCCCTCGAGCCGCAGCCGTTTGAGAAACGGCGCCGGCAGCCCGTCGATCCTGATCCGGTCGACCATCACGATTTCGCCGAGATCCACCTCGAATCCGCTGCTCGAACGGGTCCGGCTCAGAGGCAGGATCCGTCCGTCGACCCAACGCCTCTCGCCCCGTGGCTGTTCGAGCAGGAGGTACGGGACCTCGCCACCGTCCGATTCGAAGATCCGGAGATCGCGGAGCCCCTCCGCCGCGCCGCTCAGCAGTTCGACATCGACCTCGAGACGGTTGCCGCCGGGCCCTCCGGGTACGACGCTGCGTTCCAACGACGCTTCCGTCTGGTTCGGGAAACCGGCGGCCGGGCGCGAGAAGACACCAGATCAGACCGACACACCAACCGCGGTTCTTCATTGCACTCCATCCTCCGGCCGCTTGAGCACGAACTTCTGGATGGCCACCGCCACCACCGCCAGCGAGAGCGCCAGCAGGGCGAAGGAGGCCACCCGGTAGAGTCCGCCGAGGCTCGGCAGGTCATGAAGGAAGGCCTTCAACACGGTCGCCGCCAGCAACGCGATCGAGGCGATGCGGGCCGCGCGGCTGGCCAGAGCGACCCCCGCAGCCAACAGGGCGATGGCGAACACGGCCCACCCCAGGGTGTAGCTGAGGTCCTGGGCGAGTGAGGCGCCCGAGAATCTGAAGGTCAGGGCCGGCCCGGTCGCAAAGAAATCGGCGATCTCGATGTTCAGCAGCAGGAACAGCAGGACCGTGCCGTAGGCCGAAAGCAACTGCACCGGCTTCAGCCACTCGATGCCGAAGAGGTGTTCCTCGTTCCGCAACAGGGAAGCCGCGGCAAAAGCCGCGGCGGCGGCCACCAGGTAGGTGTAGAGATACCAGTTGAAGATCGGGACCTCGGATCGCGCGTGGTAGGTGAAGACCGCCGGGTTGAGGGTGAGCCGTATCAGGACCACCGTCAGCAGGCCCACGGAACAGGCGAACAGGCCGCGGTGGCGCACGCGCAGGTAGAGCCACGCCAGGGCGCAGCCCTCCAACGCCCACCCGATGGTGATCCACTGCTTTTCGAGCTGGAGCGGAACGGCGAGGGTGATGAAGCCGAGCACCGCCGCCGCCACCAGGGCCAACCGCCCGAGGTCGCGGTCCTCGAGCGGCTCCAGTTTGATCAGCCGGAAGAGCACGACCGCCAACACGATCGCCTGACCGACGGGAAGGGCTCCGATGATGTGGCCGAGGCCGCCTTCGATCATCGCCTGCCGGGCGAGAAAGAAGAACGGGACACCGGCCAGCACCGGCGCGACCCACGGCCAACGGTCGGCGAGCGCGCGCTTGCCGAGGAGCAACGGCAGGACGACGAACGGCGCCCATGCCAGAACGTCGAATCCGAGTACCTGGCGCCACGTCGCGTGGTTGGCGGCCTCGCAGGCCACGGCGACAAACGTCGGGAACACGGCCACGGCCGCGAGCACGAACCACCGCCGCTGGCACGCCACCACCAGGAGGGTGATGACCAGCGCCAGGTGGCAGCACACCGCCATGGTGAAGGACGGCGCACCGGGGGTCAGCGCCGCCGCGATTGCAACGCCCTGCGCCACCAGCAGGCTCCCGGCGGCGCCTCCGGCAAAGACCGCCAGCGCCGGGTGGTCCGGTCCGAGACGGCGGCGGGCCAGCGGCCACCAGACCACGGCCAGCGCCGCCGCACCCATCGCGGCGAACACCGCCAACGCCGGCCACGGCGCCTGACGCGCGGTGTTTTCGAAGACCAGCAGCACCACCATCGAAGCGCCGACGGCAGACACGAACAGGTCACCGCGGCGGATCGCCAGGGACGCCACTCCGGCGGCCACGTCGAGCACCAGGAGAACGCCGAGCAACGGCCACGGCGGCACCGCAAGCTCCGGTCTGGAAGCGACAAACAGCAGGAAGGCGTGGCCCACCAGCAGCAGGTAGACCCCGCCACCGATGACGCCCGCGTCGTCTGCATCTGCCGTTTTCACGCGGTTGCCGACGAAGACCGTCCCGGCTACCGAAAATACCGCGAAGCCCGCCACGACGATCAGGGCCGGCACCAATCCGGTCGCCACATCCGCCGTCGCCCACCACGCGAGCAGCACGAGCCACGACAGCGCGGCTCCGGCAATCGAGAGCGCAGGCAGTCGCCCGGAAGCTCCCTCGAAGAAGAGCCCGGCATTGAGCACCACCAGCAGCAGGGCCAGACCCCACAACGCCGCCTGCGCCGCCGCGCCGAGGGCGAGGAAGAAGAGCAGCCCCAGGCTGACCAGCAGGAGGGCCGCCGCGCCTCCGACCGGCTCCAGGGGGCGGCCTCGGCGGCGAGCGAGCATCGGCACACCGAGGTAGAAGAGCGCAAAGACGCCGTACACGGCGAGACCCGCCAGCAGCGTGTCCTCGGTGAGGTAGCGAACCGACCACACGGCCTCGGCGATCACCGCGAAGAACGCCGCGACGAGATGCAGGGTGCCCTCGCGCCGGGCAATTGCGAACGCGGCGATGACCGCCATCAGGGCGAAGAGCGCGCCGAACACCGGCAGCGGCGCACTGCATCGCGGTTCCGTGGCAATCAGCGCCGGGAAGACGAACAACAGCGCCGGCGCGGCCAGCACCGACTTCTCGACGGTGACCTCCAGCGGCCTGCCGGCGCGGTCCGCAACCACCGGAACGAGCAGAAAGAACAGCACGAAGAGGGTCAGAAACGCCAGGATACCGGGCCACGCACCGGGGTAGGACTGCACCATCCACAGCGCGAAAACCACCAGCGTCGAGACGGCGCCGACGAGGTGCAGCCGTTCCGGTCCGCGCCAGACGGCCACCGCCGCGAGTCCCGCAACCACCAGGAACAGAAAACTGAACAACAGCCCGTAGCGGGTTCCGTACTCAGGGACGACCGCCATATAGGCGGCAAAGAGCAGCGGCAACACCGCGGCGACGACGGCGGTCTGTTGGAAGCGGTGATCGTGGGCGGTATCGCGCGACCGGGCGAGAAACAGCCCGGCAACGGCGAGCACAGGAAAAACCAGAAACACCGCCAGCGCCACCCCGATGTTCGAGGTAGCGAGAAATCGGGCCACCCACACCCACTGGTGAATCGTGGTGAAGGCCAGGCTCAATGCGGTCAGGACCGGCCAGCCGCGTCGGTAGGCCACCCAGGCCAGACCTGCGTTGAGGATGACGAGGTAGCCGAAGAGGGACAGCGGCCGGTCGAGCGCCGAGGAGAGCATGAACGGCGTCGCAAACCCGCCGACCAGGCCGAGCAGCGCGATGAACAGGGAATCCCTGCGGATCGCCAGCACGACCGCAGTCGCGGCCACCAGGGCCATCGCCATGAAGGTCGGCACCACCGGCATCAACTGCCACAGGACGTGGGCCGAGAAGAAGGTCGCGAAGAGCACCGCAACGCCGGCGCCGTCGAGGGCATTGGCGGTGACCGGGTACTTCCGCGCCGCCTTGAGCTCGCACACCACCAGCAGGGCGATGCCCGCGAGCAATCCGATCGCCATCCGCACCGGCGGGCTCAACCACCCGTGGTCGATCGAATAGCGCAGGAAGGAAACCGCGGCGATCACCAGAGCGATGCCGGCGATCCAGGAGAAGAGCTTGACCCCGACCAGGTTCTCCCAGTCGAAGGGCGGCTTGGGAGGTTTCGGGGTCGGCGGTGGGGCGGGCGGCACGGACGGCGGAGCCACCCCCGGAGCGGATTCGGCCGCCATTTCGGGAATGACCGGTTCCGATAGCTGCCCAGGCACGTCGGCGGCGGCAGCCGGCGCTTCGACGGGCGGCGCCGGGGGTTCCGGTTTCGGCGGAGGGGGTGGCTCGGCCGGCTGCTCGGCGGCGGCTGCCGCTCGAAGGTCGTCGATCGGCGACGCCGCGGCGGTTTCGGGGGCCGGCGTATGCGCAGACGGCGGGCGCGGCACCTGCATCCGTGCCGCGGCCTGAGGAGCGAACGCCGGTCCTGTTTCGGGTTCCGCCCTTCCGGGTTGACCGGGCCCGGCGGCGGCTTCCCGCACCGGCCCCGCTGTCGCCGCGTCGCGCAACCTCGACGCCGGCCGGGTGACACCGCCCTCGAGGGCATCCAGTCGCGCCTCGAACCGTCGTCCCTTCAGGAATGCCACCACCGCGATGATCAGGCCGATCGGCGCCAGCAGCAGATAGGCCAGTGCCACCAGGATGAGGAGACCCTGCATGTCAAAACCTGACCGCACGCGCAGTTCTCGCGCGCTCTGGGGGTACTTCAACTGTAGCACTGGGGAGCAGCGTGCCAGCTCCCCGGGCTTCGCCCTGTTGTTCTGTTCTTTCCTGCCCTATCTGCCGCCGACCGCCGTCAGGCGCCGCAGATCGTCGAACCAGTTGGTGACCAGACGCACCGAGGTCGGACGGCTGGTTTCCTCGCGACCGGCGAACATCACGAAGTGCTCTCCGTCGCCGGTGATGGTGTAGTCGGGAAAAACAAAGCCGCCAACGGCGATACCGTTGATCCCGCCCAGGAAGGGACCGGTGAACAGAATGCGCGGTGTGCCGACCTCGAAATTCGTGCCGCTGCCGTTGACGTCAACCGCCACGATGCCGTCATCGGTGCGATAGAAGAGCTCGCTCCCATCATCCGACCAGCGCGCCAAGGCGCCTCCTCCGTCGGACACCTGCCATTTGCCGCCGCCGGCAGGGAATGCCCGAACGTAGATCTCGAGCTTGCCCGATTCGTTGGAGTCGTAGGCCACCCAGCGCCCGTCAGGTGAAAAGCTCGGGTTGAACTCCCCGAATTCACTCGTCTGATACGGCTCCAACTCGCCGTTTTCGACCTCGAGGACGTAGATGTCGGAATTCCCGCTCCAGACCAGCATCCACCGGCCGTCGGAGGACCATGAGGTCGGATAGAGCCCTGAAAGTTGGTCGCTCGAGCCGATCAGCTCCTCTTCGCCCGACCCGTCCGCGGCCTTTCGGTAGACCGCCTGGTTGCCTGCCCGATTCGAACTGAAGGCGATAAATCGTCCGTCGGGTGACCAGACCTGATCGGCGTCGTAGCCCTCGTCGAAGGTCAGGCGGGTGGCCACCTTGCGGTCCAGATCGTAGATCCAAATGTCCCAATTGTTACCCCGCAGGATCGACAGAGCCAGCTTGCGACCGTCGGGAGAGAGCTCGGGGTTGGCGTAGAGCGCGGGTTCCGACCACAGCGGTTCCGTTCGGCCGGTACGGTCGACCATCACCACGGGGAAGGGATCGCCTTCGCGGGACGTCGGCGCATAGACGAGCACGCCGTCGGTCGACACGTCGAACTGGGCCGCCCCCTGGACCACGCTGGCCCCCACCCCCTCGAGCACCGGCATCTGGGAGCCGCGGGACTCGAGCTTGCCGAGATCGAACGGCAGGGCAAAGAGCGTGTCTTCGTGGATATAGAGGATGTGCCCTGTGGCGACGTAGCGGCCGTGGTAGCCGCCGCGGTGCACCACCTTGCGTTCGCCGGTCGCCACCGTCACGACCTCGAGGCTGGCGGCCTCGAAGTTGCCGGCCTCTTCCGTAAGCGTCGTGAAGAGCACCGATTTTCCGTCGGGCATCCACTGCGGCCAGCGGTGGCTGATCTCGCCTGCACCGAGGGTCGTCAGAGCCTCGGCCTCGCCGCCCGCGGAGGACATCCGCATGAGACCGCTCCTCGGCGAGGGCGAGTAGACGATGGTCTCGTCGATGCCCCAGGTGGCGCCGCGGCTGAGGTCGACCTTGCACAGGGTGATCGGCGCGCCGCCCGCGGTCGAGACCTTCTTCAGCTCACCCGGCGTGACGTAGCCCATCCAATCACCGTGGGGCGAGAAGAACGGCTGATAGGGAGCCACTCCGGCGCCCCCGCTGGCAATGGTGGTGGGCTCGAATCGATCGAGAGAACGCAGCTTGATTTCGCCGCCCTCGTTGCCGGAACCGAGTACGTAGGCCAGAAACTTCGCGTCAGGGGAGAGAACGGCACTGGTACCGAAACCGGAAAAGAGGCCCTCTGCGCCGACTTCGATGGACGAGCGACGCACCGGTTCGGGCACGGCTGTACTGCCGAGAAACATGGCGCCGATCATCAACCCGAACGCCAGAGCGCCGGCTGCAGCCGCCCACGGCGCCCACCGACGCCACCCCTGGGGTGAAACCACGCCTCGTGCTTCCTCGGCCTCCGGGTTCTCCATCCACTCCTGGAGGGCGATCCGCGCGTCGCCGATCGATTGCAGCCGGCGGTTGGCGTCCTTCTGGAGACAGCGCTCGAGCAGCCGCCGGATCTGCGCCGGCACCTTCGACGACAGCTCGTCGAGATCCGGTTCCTTGTGCACCACCGCGCCGATCACGTCGGTCGCCGTGTCGCCCGTGAACAGACGTTGGCCGGTCAACATCTCGTAGAGGATGCAGCCGAAGGCCCAGATGTCGGCGCGCCGGTCGACCGGCTTGCCCCGCGCCTGCTCGGGGCTCATGTAGCCTGCGGTTCCCAGCAGCACGCCCATCCCGGTCATCGCCTGGGTCAGGGTCGGCGACAGCGACAGATCCTGATTCGGGCCGTCGCCCGACATCGGATCGCCGATCAGCGCCTTGGCGAGACCGAAGTCCAGCACCTTGACGTTGCCGTCCGGCGTGATGTTGACGTTGGCCGGCTTGAGGTCGCGGTGGACGACGCCTTTTTCGTGCGCCGCCTCGACCGCCTCGGCGATCTGCTCGGCGATCCGCACCGCCTCCGCGACCGGTATCGGTCCGCGCTTGACGCGCTCGGCCAGCGTCTCGCCTCCCACCAGCTCCATCACCAGGAAGCGCTTGCCGCCAACCTCTTCGAGACCGTGGATGCCGGCGATATTCGGGTGGGAAAGCGACGCCAGCACCCTTGCCTCGCGTTCGAAACGCGCCAGACGCTCGGGGTCCTGGGCGAAGACTTCCGGCAACATCTTGAGGGCCACCGCGCGACCGAGCTTGGTGTCTTCCGCTTGCCACACCTCGCCCATCCCGCCCTCGCCCAGCTTGGACGTCACCTTGTAGTGCGAAACAGTGCTGCCGATCATCCCTGCTCCTTCAATGCCCCGCCAACCGCGGGATTCTCGATGTCAATTCTCTGAACGCAACCCGACCTGTCCACATAAAACCCACGAGCTCACCGAGAATTCCTCGAGCGCCGAGGGGCACGATGCTGTTTCAATCTACTTGCCGGTCGCAGAAGTGAGACGTTTCAGCTCCGAGAACCACCCGGTCACGAGCTTGGCGGTCGTCACGCCTTCGGGCAGTTCGTCGCCGGCAAAAAGCACAAAGCTTCCGTCGGGGGCGACGTCGTAGTCGGGAAAGAAGTAGTTGCCCGCCTGGACGCCGATCAAGCCGCCAACATAGTTTCCGCTGATCGCCGGACGCGGCTTGCCGACCCGGAAGCTCTCGCCTGATCCGTCGACATCGACCATCATCACACCCTCGTCGGTCCGGTAGTAGAGCCGACGGCCGTCCCTCGACCACACCGCCTGCGAGCCGCCCTCGTCCGAGATCTGCCACTTGCCGCCGCCGCCAGGGAACGACCCGACGTAAACTTCCATTCGACCCGACTCGTCGGACTGGTAGGCGATCCAGCCGCCCTCGGGTGAGAATGCCGGGAACACTTCGGCGTACGGGGTCGCCATCCACACCTCGGCATCGCCCTCGCCCTCCACAGGTACGACCCAGATATCGTTGCCGCCGGCCCCGGTCGGACTCACCCCCAGCCACTTCCCGTCAGGCGACCACGAGGTTGGAAACGGGCTCGGCATGATTTCCGGGTCGAGAAGCCGCTCCGCCTGACCTGAACCGTCTGCTCGCTTACGGTACAGCGTGAAGCCGCCGTCTCGATCGGAGGCGAAGGCAAGCCAACGGCCGTCCGGCGACCACACCGGATCGGCGTCATAGCCCGCACCGAAGGTGATGCGGGTCGCGACTCCGCGTTCGAGGTCGTACACCCATATGTCCCAGTTGCCGTCGCGCAACACCCCGAGTGCCAGACGGCCTCCGTCGGGTGACAGTTTGGGTGTTCCGAAGACGCCGGGTTCCTGCCACAGGTTCTCGCTGCGCTGGTCCTTGTCGACCCGCACGATCGAAAACGGTCGCAGATCGGCGACCGCCGGCAGATAGGCGAAGAGACCCGTTTCGGCAATGTCGTACTGCGCAGAACCGTGAGTCGGATCGGCCTCGATGCCCTCGAGAACCGGAAACTGGCTACCGGTCGCTCGGAGCTTCTCGACGTCGAAGGGCAGCGCGAACACGGTACCGTCATTGACGAACAGCACGTGCCCGGTCGGCACGTAGCGGCCGTAGTAACCGCCGCGGTGGATGACCGTGCGCTCACCGCTCGGCACGTCGAGCACTACCAGGCTGGCACCCGAAAAGTCAGCGCTTTCGGTCCCCGACGTGAAAAGAATCCTGCGGCCGCCCGGCAACCACTGCGGCCATCGATGGCTGACCTCACCCGCGGCTTCGTCGAGGGTGGTGAGCGGCTTCACCTCGCCGCCGGTGACCGGTACGATCGACAGGCCGCTGTCCGACGACGGAGCGAACACGATTGTCCCGTCCGGCCCCCAGCTCGCGCCGCGGCTGCGATCGACGTCGCACAGAGTGATCGGAGCGCCGCCGGTCACTGACACCTTTTTCAAAGACGACGGGGTCACGTAGCCGAGCCACTGGCCGTCGGGGGAGAAGAACGGGTGGTACGAGGCCTCGGAACCGGTGCCACCGGCCACCTTGTGGCCCTCGAACTGATCGAGGGGGCGAAGGAAGAGAGTCGAGTCGTTGCCGCCGCCTTCGACGTAGGCGAGGTACTTGCTGTCGGGCGACAGCACGACCCCCGAGCCGAACGACCAGTCGAGCACCGCGTCGGCGATCTGGACCTCGAAACGGCGCACCGGTTCGCTCGCCGGTTCACCGCCGCCGGTCAACGACGCCACCACGACTCCGCCGACGAGCAGACCCGCGGCCGCAGTCAGACCCGGCAGGAACCGCCGCCACCCCTGGGGCGCAGCCGCAGGGTTTGCGGTCTCGGCCTCGGGGTTCTCCATCCACTCCTGGAGGGCGATCCGCGCATCGCCGATCGACTGCAGGCGGCGATTGGCGTCCTTCTGCAGACAGCGTTCGAGCAGGCGCCGGATCTGCGCCGGCACCTTGGCCGACAGCTCGTCGAGATCCGGTTCCTTGTGGACCACCGCGCCGATGACGTCGGTCGCAGTCTCGCCCGTGAACAGGCGCTGGCCGGTCAGCATCTCGTAGAGGATGCAGCCGAAGGCCCAGATATCCGCCCGCCGGTCCACCGGCTTGCCGCGCGCCTGCTCGGGGCTCATGTAACCCGCCGTCCCCAGGAGCACGCCGAGC
The DNA here is from genome assembly GCA_963823345.1 of Candidatus Sulfomarinibacteraceae bacterium. Lineage (GTDB taxonomy): Bacteria > Acidobacteriota > Thermoanaerobaculia > Thermoanaerobaculales > Sulfomarinibacteraceae > Sulfomarinibacter. Next base: position 205,966 of record CAWGLE010000001.1, on the reverse strand, counting down.
CCCGTCATCGCCTGGGTCAGGGTCGGCGACAGCGACAGGTCCTGGTTCGGGCCGTCGCCGGACATCGGGTCGCCGACCAGCGCCTTGGCGAGACCGAAGTCCAGCACTTTGACCTTGCCATCGCGGGTGATGTTCACGTTGGCCGGTTTGAGGTCGCGGTGGATGACGCCCTTCTCGTGCGCCGCCTCGACCGCGAGGGCGATCTGCTCGGCGATCCGGGCCGCCTCCGCGACCGCCATCGGACCGCGCTGCACCCTCACGGCCAGCGTCTCGCCTTCGACCAGCTCCATCACCAGAAAACGCTTGCCGCCGACCTCCTCGAGACCGTGGATCCCGGCGATGTTGGGGTGGGAGAGCGACGCCAGCACCCGCGCCTCGCGCTCGAAACGCGCCAACCGCTCCGGGTCCTGAGCGAACGCCTCCGGCAACATCTTGAGGGCCACCGCGCGGCCGAGCTTGGTGTCTTCCGCCTGCCACACCTCGCCCATTCCGCCCTCGCCCAGCTTGGACGTCACCTTGTAGTGCGAAACATTACTGCCGATCATTCTCTCTCCCCCTGGAAGTCGCCCGTCACGGGCAATCACTCGTTCCGGTTAGTTGGCGCTACCAGCTGTCAGTCGTCGGAGCTCTTCGAACCACCCGTCCACAACGTGCACATGTGCCGAACCGGCATCCTGTTCGGTGCGGCGCGGAAAGACGACAAACCGTTCGCCATCGGAGCTGACGTCGTAGTCGTAGAAGAGATAGCCCGGCAGACGCACCCCGGCCGGTCCACCGAAGATCTCGCCGAACAGGAACTCTGGACGACCGGCTCGGAACTCGTCCCCCTCCGCCTCGAACCCGACGGCGTTCAACCCCTCACGGCTGCGGAAGAACAGAGTCCGCCCGTCACCCGACCACATGGGTTGCCACCCACCACCATCCGAGATCTGCCATTTACCAGGCCCCGTCGTCGAGCGCACGTAGATCTCCGAGTCTCCGGTCTCGTTCGATCGGTAGGCGATCCACCGTCCGTCCGACGAAAAATGAGCATCGCCTTCGTCGAAGGGAGATGAAAGATACGGCTCGGGCTCACCTTTTCCGTCCGCCGACAGGATCCAGAGGTCATCCGACCCGTTCGGTCCAGGGGTGATGACCAGGAGTCGTGTGCCATCGGGTGAAAAGCTCAGCGGGGCCGGGAACTCGAGTTTGCCGGGTTCGATCAACTGCTCCGCCTCGCCGGTGCCGTCGCTGCGGGTGCGGTAGGTCGCGACCTTGCCGTCTTCGCGATCGGAGGTGAAGGCGACATAACGGCCGTCGGGCGACCACACCGGATCGGCGTCGTAGCCGCTCTCGAACGTGAGTCGCGTCGCGACATCGCGCTGTATGTCGTAGACCCAGACGTCCCAATCATCCCCACGTTGGACCGAAACCGCGAGCCGCCGGCCGTCCGGGGAGAGGCGTGGAGAACCGTAGATCCCCTCGTCGTCCCACAGCGTTTCGATGCGGCCGGAGCGGTCCGCCCAGGCGATCGGGAACGGATCGAGTTCGTCGGAGCCCGGCCGGTAGACCAGCAACCCGGTGTCGGACACGTGATACTGCGCTTGACCTGCCGCCGGAAACGAGGCGACCCCCTCGAGCACCGGCATCGGCGAGCCGGTCCGTTCAAGCCTCTTCGCGTCAAATGGCATCGCGAAAACCGCATCGCCGTCGACGAACAGGATGTGCCCCGTGGGCACGTAGCGGCCGTAGGACCCGCCTTCGTGAAGCACACTGCGTTCTCCACTCGTGACGTCGACGATCTCGAGACGATCTCCCCTGCCCTCGACGACAGTGAAGAGCACCGCCCGGTCGCCGGGCAACCACTGGGGATAGCAGTGGCTCTCGAAGGCGGCCCCCTCCGCTGTCTTCGTCAGGGTCACCACCTCGCCGCCGGCGGCCGGCACGATCGAGAGCCCGCCGCTCGATTCGGGTGCGAAGACGATCCGTCCGTCTCGGCTCCAACTACCGCCGCGCGGCATCTCGGTCCTGGCCAACGTGATCGGCGAACCGCCGGTCACCGGGACCTTCTTGAGCTCGGCAACGGTGAAGAAACCGAGCCATTGGCTGTCCGGGGAGAAGAACGCGTTGTGAGGCCATTCGCGGCTCTGACCGATGGCCACCCGCAGGCTCTCCAATCGATCGAGGGGCCGCAAATAAAGAGCGCCTCCCCCGTCAACCGAAGTCGCCCAGGCGAGAGTGCGCCCGTCGGGTGAGGGGACCACGGCGGCGCCGCGGCCCGTGAACGGCGGCTCCTCCCCGAGCTCGACCACGAATCGCTGCGTCGGCGATGGGGCCGGCTCGCTCGATCCCAGGAAGAAGCCCTCCCAGTGCGACCCCGATCAGCCCGGCTCCTGCGGCCACCGCCCAGGGCAACCAGCCCGACCGGGCAGCAGCGGTTTCGACCGCTTCCTCCTCGGGGTGCTCCATCCACTCCTGGAGGGCGATCCGCGCATCGCCGATCGACTGCAGGCGGCGGTTGGCGTCCTTCTGCAGACAGCGCTCGAGCAGGCGCCGGATCTGCGCCGGCACCTTCGCCGACAGTTCCTCGAGGTCCGGTTCCTTGTGGACCACCGCACCGATCACATCGGTCGCGGTCTCGCCGGTGAACAGGCGCTGCCCGGTCAGCATCTCGTAGAGGATGCAGCCGAACGACCAGATGTCCGCCCGTCGGTCGACCGGCTTGCCGCGCGCTTGCTCCGGACTCATATAGCCCGCCGTCCCCAGCAGCACGCCGAGCCCCGTCATCGCCTGGGTCAGGGTCGGCGACAGCGACAGGGCCTGATCGACAGGGTCACCGGACATCGGGTCGCCGATCAACGCCTTGGCGAGACCGAAATCCAGCACCTTCACCGCTGCCGTCCGGCGTGATGTTGACGTTGGCCGGTTTGAGGTCGCGGTGGATGACGCCTTTCTCGTGCGCCGCCTCGACCGCCTCGGCGATCTGTTTGGCGATGCGAACCACCTCGTCGACCGGCATCGGCCCCTGTTGGATGCGCTCCGCCAGGGTCTGGCCTTCCACCAGCTCCATCACCAGGAAACGCTTGCCCTCGACCTCCTCGAGGCCGTGGATGCCGGCGATGTTCGGGTGGGAAAGCGACGCGAGCACCCGTGCCTCACGCTCGAATCGCGCCAGCCGCTCGGCATCCTGCGCGAACCCGTCGGGCAGCATCTTGAGCGCGACGTCGCGGCCGAGCTTGGTGTCCTCGGCTCGCCACACCTCACCCATCCCACCTTCACCCAGCTTGGACGTCACTTTGTAATGCGAAAAACTGCTACCGATCATCCAAACTCCCCCGGATTCCGTCGCTCAAAAACACACCATCAAAATAATGAGACCTATTCTAAACTAATATTGGAAACCGTGAGATCGGGAGAGAATTCCCGAGCAATTCGCACAGCGAATTGCCGACGGTGTACAGTGGCAGGACATAGTGATGCTCGGCCCGGGTGGCCGAGCCACGCGATCGCCGCTCATGGAGGTCTGGAAATGGCAAAGGGTCAGGTCAAGAAAGAGAAGTCCAACAAGCCGAAGCTCTCACCCAAAGAGAAGAAGGCCGCCAAGGCCTCGAAGAAGGCGGCAAAGGCCGCGAAGTAAATCCAAGGCCGGGCCGGAGCTGATCGCCCGGATCCCGGTGCAGGCTTCTGCAAAGGCCTCGAGGTTCTTTCTGCAGCTGACCGAGCTGGCCGCGGCAGAAGGGTCAGCTCAGGTCTCTTCCTTCACGGCCGAATGGCCGCAACCCACTCCGGGGGCTCGGGCTCGCCTTTGAACACCGAACGGTCGATGCCCTCGGTAATCGCCCACCGGTGCAGCCAGGTGATACCGCCCATCCCCGTCCACCCATCGATGGGTCGGCTGTAGACGGGGTCCTCCAGGGCCGTTTCCAGTGACACCCAGCCGTACCCCCGGTTCTCGAGCTCGCTCAGGAGCTCGTCCAGCCAGTCGGCGTTCAGGGCATAGGCGTGCACCAGCAGGACGTGGGGAAACGCACGGCCGACGATGGCCTGGCTCTGACTCTCGTAGAAGTCCACCACCTCGAGCATGTAGCGGATGTAATCGCGGCCGATGCGCTGTTGCAGCTCCTCGTCGCCGTCGTTGTACGCCCGTGCGTAGGCACGGCCATAGACCCACTCGCTGTTGTCGATGGTCACCGGCGCCACGGTGTAGCCGTGCGAGGCGAGAAAGTCATACGTATCGGTCTGGACCTCGACGCTCAATCCGGTGTGGAGAAACGGATGTCGAAAATACCGGAGACTCCCTCCGGATGCCTCGACCAGCTTTCGGGTCTGCGCCTCCCCGCGTACGACATCCGCCTTCCATTCTTTCGGCGGCACTTTGTGCAGATCGAGGTGGGCGTAACCGTGATTGCCGAGCTCGAATCCGGCCTGCAACCAACGCTCGAGCAGTCCCAGACGGAAGGCATTGACCTCTCCGCCGGTATCGAGCTTTCCTTCGTTGACGAACCCGACCGCCGGCACACCGTGCTGGGTGAGAGTCGCCAGCAGGCCGGTCGTGATCCGTTCCATCTGTTCGTCGGTGTGCCAGCTCGTTTGCGCCACCGGAAGGTCGTCGACCGTGACCGCCATCAATCGCTCGGGTCGCGGCGTCGGGGCGCCGGCTTGATCACCGGCCAGGGCCAGGATCGCACCAGCGCAGACACACGCGCTCGCAATGATCTTCATTCGCCAATCCTCTCACGATCTCCCGCCAGGTGGGGCCGCCCTGCCGGGGATAACCCGCCTGCGGCGGTGTTGTTTTGTCCAGGTTCTCAGCGTCGAAAAGCATGGAATGCTCGCCCGATCCGGGCGACACGCACGGCTCGATTCTCATTGACAACGCTCTGGATTTCGCTATATTCTCGTGCAGTTAATTGAGATGACATCACAAACCAAAGAACCCGACCTCCCGAACGAAGCGCTGACCGAACCCGCTCAGGGCGTCGTCGACTACCTGCGCAGACCGCTCGACATCTTCCGGGGATACAAGAAACAGGATCTGTCGCCGGACCTCGTCGCCGGCGTCACGGTGGCCGCGGTGGCCATCCCGCAATCGATCGCCTACGCGTCGATCGCCGAGCTGCCGCCGCAGTACGGTCTGTACGCGGCGGTCGTCGCCGCCGTCATCGGGTCGTTGTGGGGTTCGTCCCGACACCTCGCCACCGGTCCGGTCAATGCCGTTTCGATGCTGGTCCTGCCGGTCCTTCTGGGTGTCGCTGCGGTTGGCACCCCGGAATTCCTGATCGCCGCCAGCACGCTCGCGGTGATGGTCGGCGTGCTCAACATAGTCCTCGCAGTGCTCCGCTTCGGCGCGTTGGTCACGTTGGCGTCCCGTTCCGTCCTCATCGGCTTCACCGCCGGCGCCGCGATCCACATCGCGGTCGGCCAGCTCAAACACCTTCTGCGAATCGACGAACCGGCGGAGCCCGAGCTCTACCGCCAGCTCGCCGCGATTTTCTCTGAAATTCGTCAGACGCACCTGCTCAGCCTCGGCCTCGGCGTCGGCACCCTGGTTCTGCTGGTCGTCCTTCGCCGGCTCGGACCGAGGGTCCCGGCGGCCCTGGTGGCGATCTCGGCGGCGGCGGCGGCGGTGGCGGTTTTCGGGCTCGAAGACCTCGGCGTCCGGGTCGTCGGCGCCATCCCGCGCAGCCTGCCACCGTTGACCTGGACCACCCTCGACAGCCTGCCCGACGTCGAGATGATCCGCGGCATGGGCATGGGCGCCCTCGCGGTCGCAGCCCTCGGTCTGGTAGAGGCGGTCGCCTCAGGCCAGGCACTTGCCAGGCGCGGGGGAGACCGCATCGACAGCAACCAGGAGTTCTTCGGTCAGGGGATCGCCAACGTCGCTACCGGTCTCTTTTCGGGTTACCCGTGCTCCGGTTCGTTCACCCGGTCTGCGGTCGCCCAACAGGTCGGCGGAAGGACCGCGCTCACCGGCATCATCACCGGCGCGACCGTCCTCCTCGGCATGCTGATGTTCGCGCCATACGCCCGCTACATCCCGCGGGCGGCGATCGCCGCGGTGCTGCTGGCGATCGCGTGGGGGATGCTGGAGCGCCACCAGATCCTGCGTGTCTTCAAGACCTCGCGCACCGAAGGCGCCATCATGGGGGTGACGTTCCTGGCCACTCTGGTGCAACCCCTCGACTTCGCCATCCTCGCCGGGATCCTCTTTTCGCTGGCGTTCTTCGTCATCCGCTCCAGCCTGCCCCGCGTCTACCAGGTCGTGCCCGACCGGCTCTTCCGCCACCTCGTCCAATCGGAAAAACAGCCGGTGTGCCCGCAGCTCGCGGTGATGAACATCCGCGGGCCGCTGTTCTTCGGGGCGGTCCACCACATCGAGGAGGAGCTCCGCCACAACCTCGAGGACAACCCCGGTCAGCACCTCCTGATGCTGCGGATGCACGGCGTCGACATCATCGACCTCAGCGGCATCGAAATGCTGGAATCGACGGTCAACACCTACCGCTCGTTCGGGGGAGATGTCTTTCTCGTCCGGCTGCGGGAGCCGGTCGAACAGGTGATGCGCGACTCGGGCTTTCTCGACTTCATCGGTCTCGACCACGTCCTGCCCCAGGAGGGGGCGATCGAGTACCTCTTCGAGGATGTCCTCGATCCCGCCGTGTGTACCTATGAGTGCGAGCTGAGGGTCTTCGCCGAGTGCCAGGCGCTCAAGAAACACCCGTATCGGGCCCAGGTCCCTCCGATCGAGCGCGTCACGCTCGACCCCGGTCACATCATCGGCGTCGAGGAGTTCCGAATCATGGCGGACAACCCCAACGCACTGGTCCTCGATATCCGCGAGCCCGACGAGTTCGCCCGGGGGCACATCCCCGGCGCTCGCCTCATGCCGCTGCGCACCGTCCTCGATGTCGGCCCCGACCTCGCGCGGGACCGGCGTCTGCTGTTGGCGTGCCGCTCCGGCCGCCGCACCCAACGCGCAATGCACATGCTCCGCTCGATGGGCTTCGACGACGTCTACGGCCTGCGCGGCGGCATCCTCGCCTGGCGCGCCGAAGGCCTGCCGGTGGCGTTGGAGGAACCCTCAGAAATAGCGACGTGACGCGGAGGCGCCCTCGTCGCTACGTCCCGTACAAGCGGTCGCCGAAGTCGCCGAGCCCGGGCACGATGTACTTGCGGCCGTTGAGACCGCGGTCGAGGGCGGCGGTGAAGATCTCGGTGCCCGGCGCGCGCTGAGAGAGCAGCTCGACGCCTTCCGGGGCCGCGACGATCACCACCAGCCGTACGTCCTTCGCTCCCCTCGCCATCAGGCCTTCGACCGCCATCGCCGCCGAGCCGCCGGTGGCGAGCATCGGGTCGAGCAGGTAGACCACCGCTTCGCCGAGATCGGCCGGGACCTTCTCGTAGTAACAGCGCGCCTGCGCGGTTTCCTCATCGCGTTGGAGGCCGAAGTAGCCGACCTCGGTCCCGGGGACCAGGTCGACAAAGGCCTGCAGCATGCCGATGCCGGCGCGCAGGACGGGCACCGCCACCACTCTTGACGCGAGTCTCCGCACCGTGGTCTTCTCGAGCGGCGTTTCGATTTCGACCTCGCGGGTTGGCAGGTTCCGGGTCGCCTCGGCGACCAGAAAGGTCGAGATCCGGTAGGTCAGGGCCCGGTACTCCTCGGACGAGGTCTCCCTGTCGCGCAGGCGGGCCATGATGTCGTGCAGCAGCGGGTGATCGACGATGTGAAGTGTCATGCGACAGAAGGTAGCACGGACCGATCACCGCCGAGCCGTCCCCCACATCGGTGCGGATGGCGGATCCAACGGGTAGAATGGCGCGGACGCGCCGGTAGCTCAACGGATAGAGCATCGGACTTCGGATCCGGCGGTTGGGGGTTCGAGTCCCTCCCGGCGCGCCACTCTTTCCGAAACCACCCGCGATACGAGTGCGACTCGATGGGGGTTGCTCGCGCGCAGGGCGCGCGGCCCCGCGCCGGAGCCAGCGGGTGGTCGTTCGCCGCCCTCTCATCTCGGGGAAGGGAGTCCATCCGCTGCACCCATGCTGTCATCCCGACCGAGGGAGCGCAGCGACCGAGCGGAGGGGATCTGGGGGGCGGTTCTCGGAACGGCGTTGCCTGGAGCCCCCGCCCAGATCCCTCGGCTCGCTGCGCTCGCTCGGGATGACAGTGTTGAGTACTGCACTCGCTCGGGATGACAGTCTGAGGGACGTTCTCGCTTCCGGGCAAGCCACCCACATTCCGAAACGACCCACGTTTCGAGTGCGACTCGATGGGGGTTGCTCGCGCGCAGGGCGCGCGGCCCCGCGCCGGAGCCAGCGGGTGGTCGTTCGCCGCCCGGCATTTCTGTGAAGGGGACCCATCCGCTTCACTCTTGCTGTCATCCCGACCGAGGGAGCGCAGCGACCGAGCGGAGGGATCTGGGGGGCGGTTGTCGGAACGGCGTTGCCTGGAGCCCCCACCCAGATCCCTCGGCTCGCTGCGCTCGCTCGGGATGACAGTGTTGGGTACTGCACTCGCTCGGGATGACAGTGTTGGGTACTGCACTCGCTCGGGATGACAGTCTGAGGGACGTTCTCGCTTCCGGGCAAGCCACCAACATTCCGAAACGACCCACGTTTCGAGTGCGACTCGATGGGGGTTGCTCGCGCGCAGGGCGCGCGGCCCCGCGCCGGAGCCAGCGGGTGGTCGTTCGCCGCCCTCTCATCTCGGGGAAGGGAGTCCATCCGCTGCACCCATGCTGTCATCCCGACCGAGGGAGCGCAGCGACCGAGCGGAGGGATCTGGGGGGCGGCTGTCGGAACGGCGTTGCCTGGAGCCCCCGCCCAGATCCCTCGGCTCGCTGCGCTCGCTCGGGATGACAGTGTTGGGGCTGCTCTCGCTCGGGATGACAGTGTTGGGACTGCACTCGCTCGGGATGACAGTCTGAGGGACGTTCTCACATCCGGGCAAGCCACCCACATTCCGAAACGACCCACGTTTCGAGTGCGACTCGATGGGGGTTGATCGCGCGCAGGGCGCGCGGCCCCGCGCCGGAGCCAGCGGGTGGTCGTTCGCCGCCCTTCATCTCGGTGAAGGGACCCATCCGCTTCACCCATGCTGTCATCCCGACCGAGGGAGCGCAGCGACCGAGCGGAGGGATCTGGGGGGCGGTTGTCGGAACGGCGTTGCCTGGAGCCCCCACCCAGATCCCTCGGCTCGCTGCGCTCGCTCGGGATGACAGTGTTGGGTACTGCACTCGCTCGGGATGACAGTCTGAGGGACGTTCTCGCTTCCGGGCAAGCCACCCACATTCCGAAACGACCCACGTTTCGAGTGCGACTCGATGGGGGTTGCTCGCGCGCACGGCGCGCGGCCCCGCGCCGGAACCAGCGGGTGGTCGCTCGCCGCCCGGCATTTCTGTGAAGGGGACCCATCCGCTTCACTCTTACTGTCATCCCGACCGAGGGAGCGCAGCGACCGAGCGGAGGGATCTGGGGGGCGGCTGTCGGAACGGCGTTGCCTGGAGCCCCCGCCCAGATCCCTCGGCTCGCTGCGCTCGCTCGGGATGACAGTGTTGGGTACTGCGCTCGCTCGGGATGACAGTGTTGGGTACTGCACTCGCTCGGGATGACAGTTTGAGAGACATTCTCGCTTCCGAGCAAGCCAGCATCTGTCAGCAACTCCGACTCCTTCGTCAAATGATTCTTCGCAACAATCGGCGGTCAATTTCGTACGTATCTCAGCCCGCCACTCGCAGATCGACGGGCTCGAAATAGGAGGCCACCATGCGGCGAATCGTCGTTCTCATTCTCGGACTGTTCATGACGTCTTTCGCGTTTGCGGCAGCGGAGCAGGAGCTGCCGTTCCGGGTGCAGCGGCTGACCGATCGCGTGCTGGTGTTCACCGAAATCTCGCCGTGGGAGAGCAACCACGTGGTCATCGACAGCGCCGGGGGCCTGGTGCTCGTCGACCCCGGCCACACACCGCTGATGGGACGGCTGATCCGCCAGGCGGTGGCCCGCGAGCTCGGGCGCGACCGGTTTGCCTACGTCATCGACACCCACGGCCACTGGGGCCACACCTGGGGAGCGGCGGCCTTTCCGGAGGCCACGATCATCGGCCAGGAACAAGCCGTCGGCGAAATGCTGCCCGACAGGGTCAACCCCGAACGAGTGCGTGAGTTTTTCCGCGGTCAGCTCGCCCAGACCGAGACCCGGTTGGCCGAGCTCGACCCGGAGGATCCCGAGACCGCGGCGGTTCAGATTCAGCGCGACCACCTCGACCGCATCCTGAGCGGCCTTGGCGAACCGGGGTTCGAGGTCCGGGTTCCCCAGCTCACGTTCTCCGATCGCATGACCCTCGACCTCGGCGACCTCTCACTCGAGTTCCGGTACCTCGGCGGGGGCCACTCCCAGTCCGACATCGCCGTGCTGATTCCCGAGGAAAAGATCCTGCTCATGGGCTGCTTCTTTCTCGAGCAGGGGCCGTTGCCGGTTTTTGGCAACCAACGGGACCTCGATCCCGAGCGCTGGCTGACGGTCTTCGGTGACCTCCTCGAGGATGAGAATGCAGTCAATTTCGTCGTGCTCGGCCAGCACACGGTGTGGCCGCGCGCGAAGCTGGCGGCGATCCACGATTACATGGCGTGGCTGTGGTCCGAAGTGCAACGGCTCGACGCCGAGGGGGTCGATTTCGACACCGCGCTCGCCCAGCTGCCGCCCCCCGACGAGCTCGACTTCGTCCGCCAGGCGGGCGCCTCCGAGGAAGACCTCGCACGGTTCCACCGCCAGGAGGTGACGGCGTTGTGGCGTCAGCTCAAGGAATCGGCTTCGGCGATGTTGGCGCAGGCGATCGACGAGGGCGGCGTCGAGGCGGGCCTCGCCCGGTACCGGGAGCTGGTGGCGCTCGACTCCGCCGACGTCTACTTCGACGAGAACGAGTTCAACCTGCTCGGCTACCGCTACCTCGGAGAGCAGAAGGTCGACGCGGCCATCGCCGTCTTCGAAATCAACGTCGAGCGTTTCCCGGACTCCTGGAATGTGTACGACAGCCTCGGCGAGGCATATGGGGTCAAGGGCGAAACCGAACGGGCGATCCAGCTCTACCGGCGATCGGTCGAACTGAACCCCGATAACGGGAACGGCATCCAGGCCATCGAGAGGCTCGAGGCCGAGCAGACCGCATCCCGTTGACGGCGGTTCGAGGGAGAACGCGCGGACCCTCTTGATACGATGGACTCGTGTTTCGCCCAATCGAGGAAACGGCCGCAAGCGCTGATCCAGTTGCTGCGGGGCTCCGGTAGCCGATCGTGGCCGGCCGCCTCTCTTCTGCACGGCGGCTGACGCGCACTCCTAACACGGGGTGGCGGGGTCTGTTCGCCGGGCTGCGATCGCTCGGCGGCCACCTGCTGCACCTGCTTCGAAACGATTACACGGCGGTCCTGCTGATCGTCGCCAATGTCGTGCCGATCGTCGCCCTGGTGCGAACCGGCGAACCGGTCGGGGCCATCCTCATCATCTACTGGATGCAGCTCGTGATCATCGGTTTCTGGAACGTCATCAAGTTGATCGTCGTCACCCGCCTTCGCGCTCTCGTCTTCGTTCCGATGTTCGTGATCACCTACATGGCCATCATCAGCGTCTTCGGCTTCATCGCAGGAGGCCTGCTCGACGACCAGATGCAGGGCACCGTCTGGCAGAAAAACTTCTCCCCGTGGAACTACTGGGTGCCGGCGATGATGTTCTTCGTAACCCACGGGCTGTCCTTCTTTCGGAACTTCATCGGCCGGCGGGAGTACCACAACACCGACTGGGAAAAACAGATCAGCCAGCCGTTTGCCAGGGCCTTGCCGATGTGGCTCGCCGCCTTCGTCGGCGGGATCTTCGGCAGCTTTTTCACCCACGCCGCGTTCGCGGCGGCCGTCGTGGTGCCGGTCAAGATCGCTCTCGATCTGCTCGGCCACTTCGCCGAGCACGGAATGCTGGGGAAACCCGTCGATTCCGAACCGCCGGTGGTCGTCGAACCTCGCGACCCACCTGACGATTGACAACCGGAACGCTCAACCCCCGCTCTTCGGTTGATATTTTTCGAACCAGGCGAGCACCTCGGCGATCACCTGGTTGCGGCGGCTGCTGCTGTGAAGGCTGTGGCCGTCGTCCTCGAAGACGATGTGGCGTTTGTTTTCGGTCGAGGTCCCGAGTCTGTCGAAGAGCGGGTTCTGGCCGCTCTCCACCGGGAAGAAGTAGTCGTGGAAGCCGTTGAGCATCAGCACCGGCACCGCGACCCGGGGAGCGAAGTTGAACGGGTCCGCCTCCGGCAGGGATCGTCCGGTGGTCAGGCCGCCCGACAGGAAGACCGCCACCCGGAATCTCTCTTCGGTCGCCAGCATGATGGCGGCGCGTTCGCCGCCCCAGCTGTAGCCGAGATAACCGAGGTTGTCGATATCGAGATCGCCGCGGGTCTCCAGGTAGTCGACGGTCCGGTGCACATCCTGCGCCATGTGGAGGTTCCACTCTCTGAACGAGGCCGACTCGTTCGGAAAGTCGGTGCGGTGCGAGGTCTGCCGTTCGTAGGTCCCTTCGACGATCGGGTAGGCCACGGCCCAGCCCTGGCGGACCAGGAAGTCGAAGGGGCTCGGGTTGATCTGGGAACTGCTCGAGCGCAGGATGGCCCCCGAGCCGGGAAAGTAGAGAACCGTCCGGTGCGGCGGAGAGGAGTTCGTCGGGAGATAGAGCTGAAGGATCATCCGGCCGTCGTCGTAGCCGGTGTCGAAGGTCACGGTCTCACGCCGCCAGTACTGTGAAGTCTCGTCGACCTCCTCGACTTCGGCTTCGAGCGGCGCGTCATCGCCCGCGTACAGGCTCTTGTAGACCGCGAACACCTCGTCGGAAACGGGCTCTTCCGCCGAGTAATCCCGCGTGTGGTACTGGACATCCTGCCGGCTCGGATGGTCGGCCGCCAGCCCGCCTGGAATCTGCATGCACCGCACCCCGTTCACCGCGGACCGATCGAGCGGGTCTCTGGCGTCGGGGTCGAGGAACATATAGGTCGACTCCGGCCACGCACCGCCGATGATGTAGCGCTGGTCGGAACCGGTGCCGTTTTCGCACCACTCCTTGACGTTGCCCGCCAGGTCGTAGACCCCGTGCTCGCTCATCCCCTGGTGGCTGCCCACAGCGCTCGGGCTGTCGCCGCCGAAGTTGCTGAACGGGATCGATTCGGCCGCGTAGTAGTAGGGCTGCGCCGCATTGCTCCAGTGATGCAGGGTCGGCAGGCTCTTGCCGCGGAATGCACAGTATGCCGACGCTTCATACCAGCTGATACCGGACACCGGCAGCGCCTCCGCGCCCTCCGGGAAGCTCCCGACCTCCCAGGTCGACGGTCCGGGACGGCCGGTGGCGTCGACAAAGGCCGCGACCAGGTCCTGCCATGGCCGGCCGGGACGGGCGAGCTCGATTCCGTCGCTCCAGTAGCGCGGATCGGTGTAGCCCCCTGCCTCGACGAACTCGGCGTAGTCCCGGTTGGAGACCTCGAACCGGTCCATCAGGTACGGGTCCGTGTCCAACGGGTCGAGGAACTCGAGCCCGGTGATCTCGACCCACATCTGCCCGGCGGGGATCTCGACCATCTCCTCCGGCAACTCGCCGACCAGCGGCAACCTCGGCGCCACCTCCACGACGGGGTCGGGTTCCGACTCCTCGCGTGCCGCACTGAGGGGAGCGAGCTTGATCGCCCTCTCGACCGGGAGCCGGCCCTCGAGTTCGAACTTGAAACGGTGAAAACCGATCGGCAGCCTCGCCTCGACCGGAGTCGAGCCGACGAATTGCCAGTCTGCCTCGCTACCGGCATATGGCCGCGACGTGACCACCGCTCCTTCCGGTTGCGACCCCAGCGCCACGCGGCGCGACATCCGGGGCCACAACTCCGCAAGCACCGGGTCGCCTGGCAACACCGTCTCGGCCTCCAACGCGAGCGCAAAGGCCCGGTCGTAGTCGTCCGTCTCGATCAGGCGAACGATCTGTGGAATCGACTCAGTGCGGATGGCCTCGGCCCGCCGGTTCGATTGCACCCAGCGCCATCCGATGGCGGCCGCCACGAGCACCAGCCCGACCACGACCGCCGCTGTCAACGGCGTGATTCGAAGACCACGGCCGGAAGCCTGGTCTCCACCCCACGCCGAGCGGGCGCCATCGACGGCGGACCTCAGATCGGCAGCCATTTCCCGGGCAGACGGATAGCGTGCCGCCGGGTCTTTGGCGAGCGCTCTGGCGATGATCTCCTCGAAGCCGGACGGCACATCCGAACGGATGGCGGCCAACGGCGGAGGCTCGTGGTTGAGGATGGTGTTGACCAGCCCCGGTGCGGTGTCAGCGCTGAACGGGCGCCGGCCGGCGAGCATTTCGTACACCACCGCTCCGAGTGCCCACACGTCGGCAGCCTGTTCGACCGCGCCGCCGAGCAATTGTTCCGGCGCCATGTACGGGAGGGTGCCCGACACCACTCCCTTCTCAGTCAGAAAATCGGTGGAGGCGGCCGTGCTGTCGGACCTCCCGGTTTCGATGGCGCCTCGGGCGAGTCCGAAGTCGATGACCTTCAGCTGATCACCACCGACCAGCATGACGTTTGCCGGTTTGAGATCGCGGTGGACCACCCCTTCGGCGTGGGCCGCCGCCACCGCTTCGGTGAGGCGCACCGCGAGATCCGCGACGCGTTCTGACGGCAACGGACCTTCGGCGATCAAATCCTCGAGGGTCGTGCCCTCGAGGTACTCCATGGTGATGAAGTGAACGTCGTCGGCCTCTTCGACGGAGTGGACCGTCACGATGCCGGGGTGGTTGAGAGCGGCCGCGCTCCGTGCTTCGCGACGAAACCGCGCCAGCTTGTCGGGATCGCCCGCAACTTCGTCCGGCAGGACCTTGAGCGCCACCTCGCGGCCGAGGGTGGTGTCCTCAGCGAGAAAGACCGCTCCCATTCCGCCCTCGCCGAGAAAGCGGAGCACACGGTAGTGACCCAGTTCCGAGCCCGGTTCCAATTTCATTGTGGTGCCTTTCCCCGTGATTCTAACCCGTCGGCCTCACGCGGTGTTCCCCACGGACGGTGGGTCGTTGCCGGCTCCGGTTGACGGTCGTTCAGGAAACCCCCGACGGTCATCCGACGTACTCACCGCAAACCCGATGGAGGTGACGTCGTGTCCGGTGGACGGCGAGGTAGGATCGCGGTTGCCGCGTTGTTGCTGATCAGTGGATGCTCGCGGGGCGGAGACAATCAACGCGCCATTCCAGCTGACGATCCAGGTTCACGCGTCATGTTCGAGCGCTTGACGGCCGGGCCGGTGATCACCGACCGCGCCAGCACCGGCGGTGTCAGCCTGGTGGATTTCGACGGCGACGGAGATCCGGACCTGTATGTCACCAACGGCTACGATGTCAGCGCGGAAGCGCCCGAGCCGCAGCTGAACCGCCTCTACCGGAACGAAAGCGGGGTCTTCGTGCCCGTCACCGAAGGACCGCTGGTGGAAGACGAGGGCTACTCCTCCGGCAGTACGTGGGCCGATATCGACAACGACGGCGACCTCGATGTCTTCGTCACCAATCAGCGGGACCAGAACAACTCGCTCTACCTCAACGACGGCAACGGTGTCTTCACGGCGGTCACCGAGGGGCCGGTGGTGTCGGACGGCGGCCACTCCTACTCCGCCGCGTGGGTAGACATCGACAATGACGGTTTCGTTGACCTGTTCGTCGCCAACGGCGGGATGAGCCACACCCAGGAGAACTTTCTCTACCGAAATATCGGAGGCGTCTCGTTCGAACGGGTCACGGACAGTGAAATCACCCGGGGGGAGGAAGCCACCTGCGGCACGGCCTGGGGCGACTTTGACGACGACGGCGACCAGGACGTGGTCCTCACGAACTACCGTTTTGGGACGCAGCCCGCCCTCTATCGCAATGACGGGGGTTTTCTGTTCACGCGGGTCGAGGGCATGCTCGACGGGACCGCCTTCGCCTCGAGCGCCGCGGTCTGGGCCGATCTCGACAACGACGGCGACCTCGACCTGGTGGTGAGCGGCGTCCTCGGTCTGGCCAACCGAATCTACCTCAACCAGGGCGGTGGGCAGCTGGAACGCGTTCTCGACGACCCGGCGGCCCTCGAGGGCGGCAACAGCTACGCCCTGACCGTGGTCGACGCCGAGAACGACGGCGATCACGACCTGGTGGTGGCCAACTGGGGTTCGGCCCCCGCGATGTACCTCAACGACGGCACGGGCCGGTTTACTTCGCTGGCGGTCGAACGCCTGGATTCCCCCATCGCCGCCGCGTCGAGCATCGCCGCCGCCGATATCACCGGCGACGGCCTGCCCGATCTGGTGATCGGCAACTGGCCCAACGCACCGGGGCCCGAGGAAGAGAACCTGGTGCTGATCAACCGCTCCTCGAGCGGCAACTGGCTCGAGGTCCAGCTTGCCGGAAGCCAAGTCCAACGCTTCGGGCATCGGCGCGCGGATCGAGATCATACCGGCCGGCAGCACCGGACGATTGATCCGCGAGGTGCAGAGCCACACCGGCTGGCGCAGTCAAAACGATCTCGTTCAACACTTCGGCCTCGGGTCCGAAGACGTGGTCGATGTCACGGTGCGGTGGCCGTCCGGACGCGAAGATCGCCGAATCGGAGTCGAGGCCAATCAGCGAGTCGTCATCGTGGAGGGCTCCCCGGAGTGACCAGATGAGATTTTGATGGCGCGAAATCATCGCAGGCTGTAGACTTGCGACGATGTCTCTGAATTCAGACGCGACCCTTCTCCATTACCGGCTCGTCGACAAGCTCGGCGAGGGCGGGATGGGCGTCGTGTGGAAGGCCACCGACACGTCGCTCGAACGCGACGTGGCCATCAAGGTGCTGCCAGAGGTTCTGGGCACCCACACCGACCGGCTGGCGCGATTCGAGCGCGAGGCCAAGCTCCTCGCCTCCCTCAACCACCCCAACATCGCCGCGGTCTACGGGCTGCACAAAGGCCCGGACGGCGAACGCTTCATCGCCATGGAGTTCGTCCCCGGCGAAGACCTGGCGGCTGTGCTCGCACGAGGTCCGTTGGACGTCGACCGCGCTCTCGCCTTCGCGGGGCAGATCGCCGAGGCGCTCGAGGCGGCGCACGAGCAGGGCGTGATCCACCGCGATCTCAAACCCGCGAATGTGATGGTCACTCCCGATGGTCGCATCAAAGTTCTCGATTTCGGCCTCGCCAAATCGTTCGACGCCGACCCGGGCTCGGCGGTCGGCAGCCCCTCCATTTCGCCGACGCTGACCAGCGCCGGCACCGTGGCGGGGGTGATTCTCGGCACCGCGGCCTACATGTCGCCCGAACAGGCGCGCGGCCAGGCGGTCGACAAGCGCGCCGACATCTGGGCCTTCGGCTGTCTGCTGCACGAGATGCTGTCGGGATCGCGGGCCTTCGCCGGCGACACGGTGTCCGACACTCTGGCTGCGGTCCTGACAGCGCAGCCCGACCTCGCGGCGCTGCCTCGCGAAACCCCGACGATCAGTCCGCCGCCTGATCGAACGCTGCACCGACAAGGACGCAGCGGCGGCGGCTACGCGACATCGGCGAGGCTCGGATTGCGCTCGAGGAATCCGTCGGCGGCGCGGGCGAAAGTGAGCCCGAAACGGATGAGGAAAGACCGGGACGGAAGTCCTCGCTGCCGTGGATCGTCGCGGCGGCTGCCGCATGTGTCGCGGCGGTGATGACCGTGTTGTACCTCCTCCGGTCCGGTGCACCAGAGCCGGGCGTCGGCCGCTTCGCCATCGAGTATCCCTACACCCAGGGCCAGCGCTACGGCGACGGACGGGCCCTCGCCATCTCACCCGACGGCACGGTGATCATCACCAGCGCCGCCGGCGGCTCCGACGATTTGCTCTTCTACCGGAAGATCGACGAGTACGAAGCCCACCAGATCACGTCTGCAAAAGCCGGCCGGCTGCCGTTCTTCTCGCCGGATGGGCAGTGGATCGGGTTCATCACCCCCCAGGGAGTGTGGAAGATCAACCTCGCCGGCGGCCCTCCGACAAAGCTGGGGTCCGTCACTGCCTTTACGGTCGGTGCGACGTGGGCGACGGACGGGTACATCTACCTCACCTCCTCCCAGCAGCTGTGGCGCCTGCCGGAAAACGGCGGAGAAGCCGAGAGAATCGACGCCGAGGCTTTCGGGTCAACGGGAGTCGGGAACCCGTGGGCGATGCCGTCGGGGAAAACGATCTTGTTGTCCGTCGGCCAACGGGATGACGCCAAGCTCATTGCACTCGATCTCGAATCGAACGAAATCCGAGAGCTTGGGCTCCAAGGGGCCGACCCCCGATATCTGCCGACCGGCCACCTGGTCTATACCAACGCAAACCAGGTGCTGGCGGTGCCCTTCGACGCCCGCAAGCTCGTCCCGATCGGTACCCCGATTCCGGTCCTCCCCAGGGTCCGGATCGACAACAACACCATGCAGCTCGCGTTCTCGGAAAACGGGACCGCGGTCTATCTACCGGCCGACGAACGAAGCTGGCGCCGATTGGTCATGGTCGACCTGAACGGCAGGACCGATCCCGTCTTCAGCGAAGCGACACCGTTCCTCGACAACAACGATCCCCGATTCTCGACTGATGGATCCAAGATCGCCTTGAGCGAGAGTTCGGGGCCGATCTGGGTCATTGATCTCGAATCGGGCGCACCGATCAAGCTCAGCGAGAGCGGTTTCTACCCGATGTGGAGCCCGGACGGCTCCGAGATCGCATTCGGCACGACGCGATCAACATCGTTTGATCTGATGCTGCGTCCGCTCGACATGAGCCAGCCGGAACACGTGCTCCTCGATCGCGATATCAACCTCCGCACCGCTGATTGGGCGCCGGACGGGGCCCTGATCATCCGCGAGGAGGTTCCCGGCAAGGGCATGGACCTGATGCGTTGGACCGACCTGGCGGACGAGTCGACCTTCGCGCCCCTTCTCGTCGGCGACGACGACGAAGTGTCGCCGGCTGTGTCGCCCGACGGCCGTTGGATCGCCTATGTATCGAACCAGAGCGGTCGCGACGAGGTCTACGTCACGGCCTACCCGAGACCGGAAGGGGTTGTTCAGATCTCGGTGGCCGGAGGCGCCAACCCAGCGTGGTCGACCGACGGGCACGAGATCTTCTACTTCCAGGGCCGCGAGTTCATCGCTGTCAACGTTTCCACGGAATCGCAACTCCGGGTGGTCGGCCGGAAAAAACTCTTCGAAGGCGACTTCCGGCAGTACCGCTGGCACCGCCAGTACGACATCCACCCGGACGGGCAGAGCTTCGTGATGATCGAGGACCCGCCCGGCGGCCACCTCGAGGTCATCCTCAACTGGTTCACCGAGCTCGAGCGGACCTTCGACCGCGAAAACTGAGGACGGCATCCTTTCGGAAATCGGCGCCGGGACGCACCCCCTCACATTTCGGACCGCAGCACACTCGGTTGACGCGACACCGGGAATTCTCGTGATGATGCAATCGGTTGCAATTCCATGAACCACAACATCATCTGACAGTGTATCGATCGCCTCTGGAGGCCCCGCATGACTCTCGGTACCCTTTACAGCGTCGGCAGGCTCTGTCCTTTCACCCACCGCGTGCAGATCGCGGCCGCAGAGTTGGATGTGGAGATGGCTGTGGCTTACGACGCCGAAATTCCGGAGGCGGTGCGTCAGGCCAACACCGGCGGCGAGTGGCCGGTCTTCTCCCCCGCCGACGGTGGCACCCTGTTGCAGGACTCCCGCGACATCGTCGACTATCTGATCGACAAAGCCGGTGCAGCAGGCGCAACCTATCGCGCCGACCAGCAGGTCCTCGACAAACTCGACACCTTCTTCCGCAGCATGCAAAAGATCATTCTGGCCGGCAAGCCCCCGATCCAGATGGAGTTCCGCGAGAAGCTCGATCGGGCGCTGGCCGAGGTCGAGTTCCTGCGCGCCGCGAGCGGCGGACCCTACCTCGGGGGTGAGGCCTTTTCACAGGCTGACGGCCACATCGCGCCGTTTCTCTATCGCCTCCCCTTCATGGTCGAGATCCGCGACCACGTGCCCCGGATCTTTCTCGAGAACGCGGATTTCAACGCCTGGGTGGATCGAGTCGTCAACCGGTCGTCGTTTCAGGCCGTCGCACCCATGCGGTCCGCCCTCCGTCAGTTCTATGCAAAAAAGGCGACTTACGGAAAACCGATGAAGGTCGGGCGCCTCCACCACTCGGGTTTTCGCGCCATGTGGGACGACGTGGTTTCCCGCACCGCCGCCATCGCCGCGGGCTCCGATCGCGACAATGCCGATCTCCAGGAGGCGCGCGATCTCTGCTATCTGCTGTTCCGTGCCGTGGCCCTCCACGCCAAGCTCGAGAACCTGCTGCTCTTCCCCACGCTTGACGAGGCCGTGAAGGACCCCGGCTTCACCGCCGGGGCGGTCGACCAGCACGACCACGAAGAGGGGGAGATGAACTCCCTCCTCGACCATTTCGACCGCGTGCTGAATCACGAGCCGGGTTCGCGCGAGCAGGCGCTCAGAGATCTCGCGGCCGCGTGCTCCTCCCTGCGCGAGGGTCAGTTCGCCCACTTCGACTACGAAGAAACCAACTTCCTTCCGGTCCTCGCCGATCTGGAACTCGAGCAGCACCTCGAGATGCTGCGCGGGGCGTACGAGATGTGCATCCTCGAGCGGCCGCACCTGATCGGCGTGCTCGCGTCCTACATGCCGATCGAGAACACCCTGTCGCTGCTCGACTCGCTGCTCTCCGCCGTCGCGCCCGATTGCGACCACTGGCGTGACCTCGTCACGGAGATGCACCGCTATCTGACGGCCGAGCAGTGGCTCAGGGTCACCCGCCGTTTCGAGGACGTGCTGCCGACCACGCTGCTGGTGGTTCCCAGCGGGCACCGACGCCCGAGCATTGGAGAGACGGCTCGGGCCCTGCAGGCCGCCTCGCCGATCGGCCGCATCGAGATCCCCGGTCCGGCCCAGGGCGCGAGGAAGTGACCCCAGGCCTTTTCTGCGACAACTCTGATTCTGCACTCCTTCTGATACGATAATTGTGCCACATGACAACCGCGACGGTTCCCCGGTCCACGCTGGTCGGCACCATCGAAGAGGTGACAACCGATTATATCGGCGAGCTCATGGCGAAGGCCGCGAGCACCGCCCACTTGCGACGGCTGAAAATCGAGGACGCGCACATCACCGCGGACAACGTGGACGCCGTTATGAAATCCCTGGAAGGCAGCCTGGCGGTGCTGGTCGGCGACCGCACGGCCTCGGTGGCCATCCGCGACATCCGGCGCAAGATCGGCATGCGATGAACAAACGAAACCTCGACCTGTGGCTCTTCGGAACCTGCGCGGTGTGGGGTGTGATCGTTCTGCCGCGGATGGCGACCGGTCTGTGGTCGCCCGGAGCGGAAGCGGCCATCATCTGGGCCGGCGGCCTGCTGCGGATCGGGTTATTGGCGGTCGCTGCGATCGCCGCGGTCCGCAGTCTCCGCGCGCTCGACACCAACAACCCGGCCCGCACCTCGCAAGCCTTCCTCGCCGGCGGTTTCAGCGTCTACCTGATCGGACAGGCGACGCTGTTCGGCTTGACACTGGCTTCCAACGGTTCGCCGCCTTTCCCGTCGGTAGCCGACCTGGGGTACCTGGCCGCCATGTTGCTGCTCATCGCCGGGGTGGCGTTCGGGATCCGCGCGTGGCTCGCACTGGGACTGTTCCCCGGCGGCGGGAGCAAGGCCGCGACGGCGGCTGCGGCGGCGGCGGTGCCGCTGGCCGCGGGCACATTCCTGACGGTGCGCTCGCTGGCCTCGGCGGGTCTCGCGGAGCTCGAGCTCGCGGCCGATATCGCCTACCCGGTGCTCGACTCCTTGCTGTTGGTCCTGACCGTCGCCATGCTGCGGCTCACCATGTTGCTCGGCAAAGGATCCGTCGGCGCGGTGTGGCGGTCGCTGCTGCTCGGCTTCCTGGTCATGACCGTCGGCGACGTCGTGTACTCGTTCTTCGCCGGCTTCGATCTCGCGGTACTCGACCCGCTGCTCGACCTCCTGTACACGGTGGCGTACGCATTGTGGGCCCGCGGTACCCTGCTGCAGCTCGAGCTGGTGCGTTAACGGGCGAACGACGGCGCGGTCGCCAAGGTGGAACTGCGCCGCGCCGGAGATGCAGGCAACACGTACAGCCGTCGCGCGAGCCCGTGACCTGACGCGCCGAAAACTCCACGCCCGCCGATCCGTATCGCACTGATGAACAGAACATCAGTGGTGAGAACACACGCCTCCACTGCGTGGTCTCGAAAAGGAGATTCGTCGTGAAACACCGTTCGTTGGTCGTCGCGCTCGCCCTCGTTCCGATGTTTGCAGGAGTTGCCGTCGCGCAGGAATCCGTCCAGCCCTCTCCGGTCGAGGTGACCCACCTCGGGGGCAATCTCTACCAGCTGCGGTGCAACGGCAACGTGGGTGTGGTGGCTTCAATCGGCGCAGATGGCACCCTCCTCGTGGACACCGGCTACGCTGCGACAGCGGCGGCGGTGCAGGAAGAACTGAACAGGCTCGAAAGCGGTCCGGTACGGATCATCGTCAACACGCACGGTGACGGCGACCACGTGGGCGGAAATGCCGTCCTGGGGAAAGGGGCGGTGATCATCGGTCACCCTGAAGTGGGACGCCGGATGAGCACGTACTTTGCACTTCCGGCCACCGACACCGAAGGCCTGCCGATGGTGACCGTGGAGGCGCCCGCGACCATCCACTTCAACAACGACGTGATCCGCGTTCTCCCTCTCCCCGGCGGTCATACCGACGGCGACCTCATCGTTCACTTCTCCAAGGCACGAGTGGCCTGCATCGGCGATCTGGTGTTGCTGGGGACCTTTCCGAATGCCGCCCCCGCCCGGGGAGGTAACGCACAAAGGTTGATCCAAGTCTTGACTGAAATCCAGGAGACCCTGCCCTCCGACACAACCCTGGTCGCCGCTCACGGTGGCCCGTTCACCATGGCCGACCTGGAGACATATATCGAGATGATCGAGGGCACGGTGGCGGCGGTAGCCGCCGAGGTGGAGGAAGACCTGACCCTGCCCGAGATTGTCGCGAGCAACCCACTGGCCTCATGGAGCGAATGGGAAAGCCCGGAAGACGGCCTCAGCTTCGAAGACTGGATCACCGAGATCTATGTCAGTCTGAAAGGCGCCGGTCCGCAATCAATCTGCGCAGCCCTGACTGAAGTGTTGGTTGATGACGGTATCGAGGCCGCGCTGGCCCGCTACCGGCAACTGAAGATCGAGGAGCCCGAAAAGTGGAGCTTTGCCGAGGCCGAGCTGAACATGTTGGGCTACCAGCTGTTGGCCCGCGGCCGAACCGACGAGGCCATCGCGATTTTCGAACTCAACGTGGAGGCCTTCCCGGCTGCGTTCAACACCTATGACAGTCTCGGCGAGGCCTGCCTGCTCGCAGGCCGCACCGAGGTGGCCATCGCCAACTACGAACGGTCCCTCGAACTCAACCCCGACAACACCAATGCCGGCGCCGTCCTGGCTCGCCTGCGGGAGGAATGACCCGCTCGCTCCGAAGGCCCACCCCGGCGCGACCCTCGCCCACCTACGGCAGATGCCGCCACGTTCCGGTGACGACGATCACCCGGCCCGCACTCTCAGCACCTGTAGTTTTGTGTTGGAGGCTGTGGATGGTCCACGTTCGCTCGGTGATCGGCATTTTGGCGCTCTGCTGGGTGGCCCCGCAGACGTCGTCCGCCGCTGACTACGAGGTCGGCGAGGGCCCCGGCATGCTGACCACGATCTCGGACGTACCGTGGGAGAGCCTCTCACCCGGCGACCGGGTGCTGATCCACTGGCGCGCGGCGCCCTACAAGGAGAAGTGGGTCATCTGCCGGCGCGGGACTGCCGGAGCGCCAATCGTGATCCGCGGAGTCCCTGGTCCGGGCGGTGCACTGCCGGTCATCGACGGGCGCGATGCCGTGACCCGAGAGGAGCTGAACTACTGGAACGGGTCGAGGGGGGTCGTGAAAATCGGCGGCGCCAACATCCCCGCGGACACCCTCCCGGCGTACATCGTGGTCGAGAACCTGGACATCCGCTCCGGGCGGCCTCCCTACTTCTTCACCAATGACTCCGGCGGATCGGAGGACTATGACAACAACGCCGCCGCGATCTACGTCGAGAAGGCCGAGCACCTGGTGATCCGCAACTGCATCCTCCATGATTCCGGCAACGGCCTCTTCATCGGCGCCAACGACGGCGACACCCAGGACATCCTCATCGAGCACAACTGGATCTACGACAACGGCATCGAGGGCAGCATTTTCGAGCACAACACCTACACCGCGGCCATCGGCATCACCTACCAGTTCAACCGCATGGGTCGTCTGCGCCAGGACTGCGGCGGCAACAACCTCAAGGACCGCTCGGCGGGTCTGGTGGTGCGATACAACTGGATCGAGGACGGCAACCGCCAGCTCGACCTGGTCGACGCCGAGGACAGCTCGGTGCTGGTCAACCACCCGGCGTACCACGAGACATTCGTCTACGGCAACGTGCTGATCGAGTCCGACGGCGAGGGCAACAGCCAGATCCTCCACTACGGCGGCGACAGCGGCACCACCGCCGACTACCGCAAGGGCACCCTCTATTTCCACAACAACACCGTGATCTCCACCCGCTCCGGCAACACCACCCTGATGCGGCTCTCGACCAACGACGAGCACGCCGACATCCGCAACAACATCCTGTTCACCACCGCCGACGGCTCGCGGCTGGCGATGGTCGACGAATCCGGCGTCGTCGATCTGCGCACGAACTGGATCATGGACGGCTGGGTGGACAGTCACTCGGGCCTTTCGGGCACGCTGACCGATCACGGGAACAACCTCACCGGTACCGATCCCGGGTTCACCGACTTCGCGGGCCAGGATTTCACGCCGGTCCCGGGGAGCGCCTGCGAGGACGCCGGCGGACCACTCGATGCGGCAGTCGTCTCCTTTCACTCGCCGGTCAACCAGTATTTGCGCCACCGGCGCGCTTCCACCCGCCCCGATAACGGGGCGCTGGACATCGGCGCCCTCGAGAGCGGTGTGATCTTCGGCGACGGTTTCGAATCGGGCTCCAGCGACTGGTGGTCGTTGGTCCTCCCCTGAGACGCGACTGGCCGTTCGAACCTCAGGTAGAATCGGCACCCACCCATCAGGTGTCCGGGAGGACCCATGAAAACGAAGATCACGCGCCGCACCATGATCACGACGACCGGTGGCACTCTCGCCATGGCGCTCGCGCCCTCCGCCGCAGCGGCTGTTTCCACAACGACCAGCGGCCGGACCATGAGGGCGGCGGTGATCGAGCGCTCGGGCGAGGATGTGGCGGCGAACGTCCGTCTGGTCAGCGACTGGCCGGAACCGGTTGCCGGCGCCGGCGAGGTCCTCGTCCGCACCGAGGCCGCAGCCCTCAACCACGTCGACCTGTGGCTGGGTCAAAGGGACTGGGCGACGTTTCCACACATCACCGGGTTCGACGGCTGCGGCATCGTGGAGACCGTCGGCGACGGCGTGGACGCAGGCGTGGCTCGGGCGCCGCGTCATCTTCAACGCCGCCGTGCCCGAAACCAAGCCGGCCGCGCCGGATGTCCGTCCCGACCGGCCGCCGGAGATCGGGCTGATCGGTTCGGAGACCCAGGGCAGCATGGCCGAGAAGTTCGTCGTCCCGGCGGCCAACATTCTCGACGTCGGCGACGCCGACCCGATCGACGCCGCAGCCTTCGCCCTGACCTTTCTCACCGCCTGGCGCATGATCTCGACCCGCGCCCGCCTCAGACCGGATCAGACGGTCCTGATCACGGGCATCGGCGGCGGCGTCGCGCTGGCCGCGTTGCAGATCGCCAGATACATCGGCAGCAAGGTCATCGTCACCAGCCGCCACCAGTGGAAGTTGGACACCGCGCTGGGGCTCGGCGCGCACCACGGCATCCTCGACAGCGGGCAGGACTGGCCAGAGGAAGTCCGCGCGCTCACCGGCGGTCGCGGCGTGGATCTGTGCGTGGACTCGGTGGGCAAGGCCGTGCACGCGAGGTGCATCCAGAGCCTGGCTCAGGGCGGAATCCTGACCACCTGCGGCGCCACCACCGGGGGCGACGCGGAAACCACGCTGGGAGACATCTACTGGAAACAGCTGAGCATCCTCGGCTCCAGCATGGGCGACATGGACGAGTTCCGCGAGGTCACCGCCCTGTTTCGCGCCGGCAAGCTCGAACCGGTGATCGACACCGTCTTCCCCGCCTCCGACGCCGCCCAGGCCTACGCGCGCCTCCAGGCCGGCGACCAGTTCGGCAAGGTCGTCGTGCGGTGGTCTCCTGCTGAATAGGAGTCCACAACTAAGCGTCGGCGATCACGACCTCACTCCGGCGTTGAAGAGTCTTGCCTTTCTCAAACGAGCATGACCGTTGAGTTCCGCTGATCGGGCGCCCTGTGGCGAAGAGAAGTTGTTTGCCAACGACGCCACCGCAACACATATTGATGGTCGAGAACTTCTCACACATCAGGCTTGAGTTGCGAGCAGGGGGCCCGAGCTCCCAGGATGGTGCATGATCGGCCAAACCCTCTCCCACTATCAGATCGTCGACAAGATCGGTGCCGGCGGGATGGGTGAGGTCTACCGGGCACGCGACCCCAGGTTGGGTCGCGACGTGGCGATCAAAATCCTGCCATCGTCGTTTGCCGAACGCACCGATCGCCTGGCCCGTTTCGAGCTCGAGGCGCGGGCGGCCGGCGCGCTCAACCACCCCAACATTCTCGCCATTTTCGACGTCGGAAACGAAAAGGGGGTGCCGTTTCTGGTTTCCGAGCTGCTCGAGGGTGAGAGCCTTCGCGACCGGATCACCGGCGGCAGCCTGACCCAGCGCAAGGCGATCGAGTACGCGGCCCAGATCGCCGACGGGCTGGCGGCGGCACACAGCCACAATATCGTCCACCGCGACCTGAAGCCCGAGAACATTTTCATCACCCGCGCCGGCCACGCCAAGATCCTCGATTTCGGGCTCGCGAAGCTGACCGAACGCGATCCCGTCAGCCCGGTCAGCACCGAAAGCCCGACGGAGGCGCTCACCGACACCAACGTCGTCGTCGGCACCCCGGGTTACATGTCGCCGGAGCAGCTGCACGGCGGGACGGCGGACCACCGGTCGGACATCTTCGCATTCGGCGTGGTGCTCTATGAAATGCTGGCGGACGGGCGGCCCTTCACCGGCGCCACGGCCGCAGAGGTCTCCGCTTCCATCCTGCGCGACGAACCGCCGCCGCTGTCCGACAGCCACCGGCCGGTGCCCCCGACCCTGGACCGTCTGGTGCGGCAGTGTCTCGAGAAGGACCCGGACGACCGTTTCGAATCGGCGCACGATCTGGCGCACATGTTGCGGGCGGTCTCGGATACCGGCGAGGTTCCAAAACCCCTGCCGATCCCTCCGAAAAAAGGGACGTGGTTGCGCGCGGCGTCGGCTGCGGCCGGCATCGCCGTGGCGGCCGTGGTCGGTTGGGCCATCGCGGACTTCAAGTCGACACCCGGCCTGCCGGAGGTGCGGCACATCGCGGTGCTGCCGTTCGAGGCCACCGGGGACGACCCGGAAAACGGTTTCCTGGCCGCGGGTCTGGCCGAAACCGTGGCTGACGGTCTGTCGATCGTCGAGCGGGAGACCCGGGGCGCCACCTGGGTGGTGCGACCCGGCCCGGACTCCAGCCTCGAGAACGCACGCAAGGATCACAACGCGACGATCGCCGTCCGCGGGGCGTTTGAGGCACGTGAAGAACGGGTCCGGCTCGAGCTGCAGCTGGTCGACACCGCCGGCGGCCGCATACTCGCCCGCCGCACCATGGATGAAAGCACCCGCAATCTGACCGGCCTCCAGAAGGAGCCGGTACGCATGGTCTGGGACATGCTCGGTTTTCAGCCCACGCCGCCCGTTCTCGGCGAGCTCGACTCGATGGTCACCAACACCGTCACCGGGTGCCGGAAGTATCTCGTTGGACGCGGGCGCCTGGCTTTGGCCGACAGCGAGGAGGACCTGCTCGCCGCCAATGCATCTCTCGAGCAGGCTGTCGAGGAAAACCCCGGCTGCGGGCCGGCTCGGGTGCGTCTGGCCGAGGCCGCTGCCCGTCTCTTCGAGAAGACCGGAAACCAGGAATGGAAGGACCGGGCGATCGCCGAAGCCCGGCACGCCATCGAACTCAACGGTAACTCGCCGGAGCCCTACCTCGTGCTGGGAGCTGTCTACGACACGGCCAAGGAGGGTCAGCTGGCGCTCGAGGCTCTGAGGCGCGCGGCTCACGTCTCCAGAACCGCCGACGCATACCTGGCTCTCGGGAGCGAAGCGACCGAGGCGGCGCTTTACGACGAAGCGGAGGCCGCCCTGCAAACCGCCATCAACCTCCGTCCGGACCACATCGGGCCGCACCACAGCCTCGGCTACCTGTACGCCCAGACGGGACGCTACGACGCCGCCGCCAACGAGTTCCGCCACGCCTCCCACGCGGCCCCGGCCAACGTCCTCGGACACATCAACCTCGGGGCGATCCTGTACTTCCAGGGCCGGAAGGACGAGGCACGAATCGCGTTCGAGGCCGCCGTAGCAGCCGAACCGAACGAGATCGCCTATTCAAACCTCGGCGGCCTCTACTTCGAGGAAGCCCGGTACGGCGACGCGACCGAGATGTTCGAAAAGGCGATCGCGCTTTCGGGCGAGGTCCTCACGAACGACCGGTACTACCTGGTGGGCAACCTGGCCGGCGCCCAGTACTGGGGTGGCGAAAAGGAGCGTGCGCGGGAGAGCTATAGGCGGGCTATCGAGCTTGCCGAAGTGTTCCTCGCGACGGACCCCCGAAGCGCTTCGGTGATGGCCGATCTCGCCGGGTATCACGCCATGATCGGTGAGCGCGATCGCGGGCTCGAGCTGCTGGAAATGGCCACCCAAAATGATATCCGGGATGCCTATGTCATGGGCGCCGTGGCCGAGAGTTTTGAAGATCTCGGCGACCGCGAACGGGCCATTCAATGGATTGGCGACGCCTTCGACAACGGTCTGGCCGCCAGTTGGGCCGAGAGCAGGCCGTCGTTGAACAGCCTGAGGGAAGACACCCGGTACAAAGACCTGCTTGATCACAACGTTGACCGGAGCTGAGCCGGCACTCGGCCCAACTGCAACAAAGGAGGTTGTCGTGCCAAAGAACGTCGAGTCCCCTGCGCCGAACACGTACACAATCGAAATCAAGGCAATTCCACCGGTGGCGTTTGCAGTGCCCGGAATTCGAAAGGCCTGCAAAGGCGACATGATCGAGTTCGACAACCAGACCGGTGGACCGGTCACGGTCACCCTGGCCGCGGACAAAGTCTTCAAGGGCTTTGGCAAGCTCAGCCAGAATCGCATCAACACCGGAAGCAAGCGACAATTCACGGTCGAGGCGGACTCGGGCACCCACGAGCTCTCGATCCACTACAGGTACTACGACACGGTCAAGAGGAGATGGCGAACCGGCTTCGCGATCGGCGCCTCGAGCCCGAAGATCGTGATCGTGCCGCCCACACACCCATAGCCCCCTTCGGCAAAAGGCTGCCATTCCTCCGTGTGCAGGGAGGGGATGAACCCCTCCCCTACGGCTTTGAGACGCGTGTCGTTTCTAAACATCGTAGGGGCGGGGTTTATCCCCGCCCGGCTCACAGAGCTCGAATCGACGCCGCACCCCCGTGTGCAGGGAGGGGATGACCCCTTCCCCCTACGACTTTCAGGGCCGCCATGGATCCGTACGGGCGGGTCTACCGAGCCCCCACAACCCCCAGCAGAACCTCGACCAGGGCCTCGGGTTGGAACCACTGCGGGTTGTGGTTTCCTTCCATGGTGACGACCTGCCAGTCCCGCGAGCGGGCGCGGTCGGCGAAGACGTCGAAGGTGTCGGTGTCCTTGCCGGCTTCGACGGTGAGAATGAACGTCGCCGGGAGGTTCGCGGCATCGGGGTTGTCGAGAATGATGGGCTCGGTGAAGGTGAGGACCGATTGCGGCACATCCACCGGCGGGAGCTTGCCGGGTTTCACCCACAGGGGCACCAGCTGCCACGGTGGAGCGCCGCCGGCACCCGCCTGGGCCATGGTGTCGATGGCGTCGCCGAACAGACCCATCACCGACTCGCCGTCCTCGGGCACGATGGCATCGAGGTAGACCAGCTGGCGGATGCGGTCGGGTACGCGGTTGGCGACGCCCGTAATCACCATGCCCCCGTAGCTGTGGCCGACCAGCACGACGTCGTGCAGGTCCTCGAACTCGAGGACGTTGACGATGTCCTGGATGTGGGTCGAGAGGCCGACATCCTCGCGGGCGAGGTGGACCCGCTCGCCCAGACCGGTCATCGTCGGGCGGTAGACCTTGAAGCCGGCCTCGTCGAGCAGCGGCTCGACCTTGCTGAAGTGCCAACCACCCGCCCACGCACCGTGCACGAACACGATGGCGGGGCGAGGTGCGGATCGCTCGGGCGGCGGCGACGGCGCCGGAGTGCACGACATCGCAGCCACCATGCCGGCGATGAAAACCAACCAGGTCAGTTGAGAGACTCGCGTGACGCCGGGTATTCGCATGTAACCCCCCTCGCCCGGACCCGCCTCGGTCCCTATTCCCCGCCACCCTCTCGCATGCGCGTGATCATCTCGGTCGCGTTGGTGTTCTTCGGGTCGAGCTCGAGCGATTTCTCATAACTGGCGATCGCCTTGGCGTTGTTGCCCGATTTCATGAAGGCCTCGCCGAGACTGTCCCAGGCGTTGGACGCGTCCGGAAACAGACGGGTGTTGAGCTCGAAGACCTCGATGGCCTTGTCGTGCCGCCCGCCCTGGAGCAGGCTGTAGCCGGCGCCGTTGACGACCCCTTCCACACGCCGCGGATTGGCGCCTGCGGCAACCAGTTCAGCCAGGGCCTTCTCGGCCTGTTGTCCATTGCCCCCGAGCAGGTCGACGAGGCGCGAGAGATCTCGACGGCAACGCCGGTGTCCGTCTCGACACGCGCCAGGAGAGCCCTCGCCCGCGCCATGTCGTCCGCAGCGGCAGCGGCCACAGCGGCCTCGGCGATCGAGCCGACATCCGCGAAACCGCCGAACACACCGTTGTCGTCGTGGATCGGGAGATACCTTTCCAGGCTGTCCTCCTCGAGGATCGCGCCGTCCGGTTGGAGGTAGGTGCGGAAGGTCCCGCTGATCTCGGAAAAGGCCAGGAGGGCGCCGTTGTCTGCGGTCATACTGACAGTGGTCAGCTGCGGCAGACCGAGAGGAGCCGGCGGATAGGGCCATGCACCCACGAACTCCGCCAGCTGCTCGTCGGGAACCGGTCGCAGCCGCGGATCGGGCGCAGTCACAGGGAGCGGCACCAGCTTCGGATCGCTCTGCGGGTTGCCGACCCGCGCCCCGAGGACCGCCTCGACCAGATCGAGCAGCGCCGGCGTCGGCGTGCCCTCACCCTGGTAGGTGTTGGCGCGGTTGACGATCACGACGTCGATGTCCGGCAGCACTGCGATCATCTGGTTACCGACGCCGAGAGCCGCGGCCATACCGTACTGTTTGAAACGCGGTTCGCGGAAGACCCACCACAGAAGGCCGTAGCCCATGCTCTCGTCGTCGATCGAGTACATGGCCAGGCTGCGAGCCACCCAGTCGCGCGAGAGGATCTGCTCGTCGCCCCACATGCCCTTGCGGGTGAAGATCAAACCGAAACGCGCCGCGTCGCGGGCGGACAATCGAAACGGGTAGGCCGGGTAGACCGACTTGTCGAGCTCGTAGTGGTAGTAGCCGTCGCTGACCCGCCAGTCCTCCATCGCCAGGGGTTGTGCGAAAAACTCGTCAAACGCCTCGAAGACATCGGCGCCGGTTTCCTGAGTGAAGATGGTCGCGAGGGTGTTGAAGTCCCAGTTGTTGTAGGCGAAGTAGCGGCCCGGGCCCTGGCTTCCGCGCGGCTGCGAGTCGGTGCGGCCGGCGTAGGCCGCCGGGTGGAAGACACCTGACCGAGCCTTGAGCAGATCGAGGATCCGCGCCTGCAATTCGATCGCCATCAGGGGTTCCAACTGCTCGTGGATCCCGAGTTCCGCGATGGTTTTGTTGAGTTCGATCTCACCTCGATCCCAGTAGATGCCGTAGAGCGCCGACATGAAGCTCTTGCGCACCGAGTGGCACATGAACCGCCGCGAGACATCGCCCCACGCGGCCACCACGGCGCCGTCAGAAACCACGAGAAAGGCCGACGACGGCAGCTCCTCCCAGATCGCGTGTGCGGCGTCGAGCTTGACCGCATCGAAACCCGCCTCGGCCGGATCGGCATACGCCATCCATTCGTCGCCCGGCACCCGGTCGCCGGCAAAGACCAGCGACGCACACAGAATCAGCGAACAGAGACAGATCGCACGGCGCATGAAGACCCCCTCGAATATCAATGGTCGAAGTACGGAGATGACGCTACAGGGTTCTCTGTCCGATTGCCAACGAACCGGTGATGCCGAATACGATGACCAGTTGCATCCGACACGAAGGAGGTGTCGGTGGCTGAGGCGGGGCAGGCCCCGCCACTACCCAACATCTGACGTTGCTCTGTAGGGGCGGCACCTGTGCCGCCCGCGATGGCCGAGACCTGTGTCGTTCTACCGCACCCGCGTCATCGGGAAGCTGTGCGAGGTGACCGACACCACCTGCCCGTCCCCATCGACCGCGAACACCCACTCCTCGCCGAGGCTGTCGTCGTCTGACCGCACGCGCCGGAAGACGTTGCCCTCGATGTGCTTGAGCGGCAGGATCCAATCGTCGGGGTCGACCGCCGTGTTCCCCAGCTCGACCGCCGCCAGGCCGTCCTTCCAGAGCACGATGGCCTCGCGGCCCCACACCGAGTCGTAGACTCCGACGTACCGGCTCGAGCTCAGGGTCCCGGGGGGAACGCTCGGCGGAGCCCTTCGCAGCCGCCGCAACCGCCGGAGCGAGGAGGGCCGCCGCCTTGCGCGCATACAACACGACGTCGGATCCGATGGCGTTGGCCAGCACGACGATGCCCAGCTCTTCCTTGGGGAGAATCCCGAACTCCGTGTAGTACCCAGGGCAGTTTCCGCCGTGCCGCGCCCAGGTCGTGTCGTCCCGCTGCGACACGTTGAAACCCAGACCCCAGGTGGTCTCCCAATCCGGGTCAACCCAGTGGACGCGCTGCATCTCCCTCAGGGTTGACGCACTGAGCACCTGGTCGCCGCCGGCGGCGCGCAGCCGCAGCTGCCATCGGGCGAACTTCGCCAGGTCAGCGGCGCTTGACGCCATCCCCGCGGCCGGACCGATGCCTTCGACGTCGAACAGCGGCAGGCGTTCGCGGTCCGGGCTGCCGCGACGGGCGGCGTAGCCCGCCGCCAGGCGGCCGGTGGCGAAGGCCTCAGGCACCGAGGTGAATGTGCTGGTCATGTCGAGCGGCGCCAGGATGTCGTCCTCGACGACGTCGGCCCAGGGGCGGTCAGCAGCAGCCGCAATCACCTCGCCGAGCAATGCCATCCCGAGGTTCGAGTACTGGAAGTAGCGGCCGGAGGGATACAGCGACTCCTGCGAGCCGAGGCGATCCCGGATCTGTTCGGTGGTCGGAAAATCGAAATCGGGGCCGGACCAGTAGGGCGAGTCGGACTCCCTCGGCAGACCCGCGGAGTGTGAGAGGACGTTGCGGATCGAGACCGGCTCGTCCTCTGGGTGGGCGTCGGTCATCGCCGCGAACCACGGCACGTAGACCCCGAGGTCGTCGTCGAGGCGCAGCTCGCCCGCGTCGCGCAGCTGCATGACGGCGATCGAGGTGAAGAGCTTGGAAATCGAACAGATCGAGTACAGGGTTTCGGCGTCGGCCGCCCTGCCGGTCGCCGGGTCCGCGAGACCGATGCCGCCCGAGGTCAGCACCTGATCGCGGTGGACGAAGGCGTACGATGCGGCCGGCACCCCGGAATCCCCGAGATCGTTCTCCACCCACACCTTCCACGCCGCAACCGCGTCCTCGACCCGCGGGTCGGACCCGAGCGGCGCCGCCGGTTCTTCCGCCATCGCCGCACCCGCACCGAGGACCAACACGAGAATCACAACCGATCGACGCATCATCACCTCCCGGAAAAAACCCGATTCGCGAATGGGAGGATTATCCACGACCCCGCGGACGTGTCCAATCTCCCGGCCATGTTAGGATTGCCCATCCGAAAGAGACTCAGTATCGGAAAAAACACAAAGGACACACCATGCAACGACTGACGAAATCCGCCACGACCCTGATCGCGATCGCTGTGGTGATCTGCACCCTCTCCCCCGCTCCGGCGGCGTCCGCCGACGTCCCGGCGCAGGAAAAGCCCGAAGCCGTCAGCCCTCAAAAGGCGGTGCTGGTGACCGGTGCGAGCAGCGGGATCGGCAGGAAGATCACCGAGTTGCTGGCATCGAAAGGCGTCTTCGTCTACGCCGGGGCGCGCAAGGACTCCGACATCGAGGAGCTGAATGCGATCGAAAACGTCAAGGCCGTCCGGCTCGACGTCACTGTCCAGGATGAGATCGACGCTGCGGTCGCAACCATCACCAAGGAAGGCCGCGGCCTGTACGGTCTGGTCAACAACGCGGGGGTCGCGATCGTCGCGCCTCTCATCGAGGTCGACGAGGGGGAGCTCGACTTCCTCTTCGACGTCAACATCTACGGCCCCTACCGCATCACCAAGGCCTTCAGCCCGTTGATCATCGCGTCCAAGGGCCGGATCACCACGATCTCCTCGATCTCCGGCATCCTGTCGGGCACGCTTTTCGGCCCCTACAGCATGAGCAAGCACGCCATGGAGGCCTACTCCGATTCCCTGGCCCGCGAAATGGAGCGTTTTGACGTCAAAGTCAGCGTGGTCGAGCCCGGCAACTACGAGTCCGAGATCGGGAAGACCCTGAAAAAGAGGATGGAAGCGAACGGCATCGACATCGAGGGGTCGCCCTACCAGGTCGAGATGCAGGGAATGCTCGACCGCGTGGGCACGACCGAGCAGAAGGACCCGCAGGAAGTGGCCGAGGCCGTGTACCACGCCCTGTTCGATGAGCAGCCGAAGATGCGCTACATGGTGGTGCCCAACCTGCGGCAGGCGGAGATCACGATCGGCAAGGCGATGGAGGAGATGGTCCAGCTCAACCAGGACCAGACCTACACCTTCGACCGCGAGACGTTGATCAAGATGCTGGATGAGGCGTTGGCGGCCGCAGGAGACTCGGGTAGCCCCTGAAAGCCGTAGGGGAGGATCTGAATACCCGGGGCCGGGCGGGGATCAACCCCGCCCCTACGGATCCATGAGGCTCCCGAAAGACGTAGGGGAGGGGTTCACGTGTCCCGGCGTAGCCGAAGGCGAAGCTGGATCCCCTCCCTGCGTCACCGATCGAAAGACACATCTCAAAACCCGGGGCCGGGCGGGGATAAACCCCGCCCCTACGGATACATGTGGCTCCTGAATGCCTTTGGGGACGCAATTCCCTCCCTGCACACGTCGCTCCGCCGTGTCACAATGTTGCGGCACCCCTCAGGGGCGAAGAACGCCACACCGTGACCGTGTGAAGGAGGCCCCCATGCGCCGTTTTCTCGCCGTGATGTCGATCCTGGTCGCCGTCGTCGCCTCGGCTTCCGAACCCCCCACCGTGACGGCGATCCGTGCCGGGCGGCTGCTCGACGTTGCGAACGAGAGGGTGGTTGAAAACGCGGTGATCGTGGTCGAAAGCGACCGCATCAAGGAGGTCGGCACGACCGTGCCGGCCGGAGCGACGGTCATCGACCTGTCGGACCGGACCGTGATGCCGGGAATGATCGACGGCCACACCCACGTCCTGCTCCAGGGCGACGCCACCTCGGTCGAGTACGACGAACAGATCCTCGGGGAGTCCCTCCCCTACCGGGCCCTGCGGGCGAGCCGCGCCATGGGGATCTCGATCGAGCACGGCTTCACGACCCTGCGCGACGTCGGCAACGAGGGCGGAGGCTTCGCCGACGCCGACCTCAAACGCGCGGTCGAGAACGGCGTGATCGTGGGCCCCCGTTTGTTCGTTGCGACCAAGGCCCTCGCTCCCACCGGTGCCTACCCGCTGCAGGCCGGCGCCTGGGAGATCGAGTTGCCGAAAGGCGTGGAGATGTGCGACGGACCGGTCGCCTGCCGCATGGCGGTGCGCGACCAGATCGCGCACGGCGCCGACTGGATCAAGGTCTACGTCGACCGGTCGTACTACCAACTCCCGGATGGGCAGTTCCGCAGTCTGCCCAACTTCACCGTCGAGGAGCTCACGGCGATCGTCGACCAGGCACACCGCACCCGCCGCAAGGTCGCGGCGCACTCGATCACCCCGACCGGTCACGCCATCGGTCTGGCCGCCGGAGTCGACTCGATCGAGCACGGGGACGTGCTCGATGACGTCACGATTGCGGCCATGGTCGAACGGCGGGTGTACTGGTGCCCGACGCTGACGGTGACCGATTTCGTCGCCGGCCCCCGCAGCGTGACCAACCCGATCTGGGATGCCCTGCGCAACGCGGCACACGATTCCTTCCGGCGGGCGCTGGCGGCCGGCGTGCCGATCGTGCTCGGCACCGACGCCGGCGGCTTCCCATGGGACGAGATCAACCAGGCGGAGGAGCTACGGCGCTACGTCGAGCTCGGGATGACGCCCTGGCAAGCGCTGCGCACGGCGACCGTGACGGCGGCCGAGATGCTCGGTCAGACCGGGACCCTCGGCACCATCGCGCCCGGCGCAAAGGCCGATATCGTGGCGATGATGGACGACCCGCTGCAGGACATCACGGCCACCGAAAGGGTGTCGTTCGTGATGAAAGACGGAATCGTCGTCAAGCGCTGATCAGGAGCGCGGCCCGAAGAGCGCCCGATCGAGCGAGAGCCGGCCCGGGCCCAGGGCGATGAGGAGCACGGCGATACTGAAGTAGATGACCGCGAGCTCGTAAGCCGGACCGCCTCCCTTCGCGACGAACGGGTCGCCGCGCATGACGGCGTGCACGTAGAACGCCACGCCCATCGTCGATGCAATGCCCATCGACGCCAGCGGGGTCAGGAGCCCGAGCACCAGCGCCAGACCACCGCCGAACTCGGAGAGCGCTGCGAGGGCCTGGAAGACAGGTGGCGCGAACGCGTCCGGCCCCATCCAGCCGAACGGGTTCTGGATCTTGCCCCACCCGTGCAGCATGAACGCGACCCCGGCGGCGACCCGCAGCAGCAGCAGTGCGAAATCCGCAAACGTCGAGTGTTTCGGAACCGAGAAGAAAGCCTTGAAGTTCATGCGATCCCTTTCAATCGGTTGCGTCCACCGAGTCGTGCGACGACGCTTCGCACGAAGACCAACCCCGTGACGACGGTGTCGAATTCCCGGAAGTGAACTCTGAGCAGCACGGTTTCCGGCTCAGGAACTCACAACGAATTGCCGCGCGACCACCGGGGGGGACCACCGCGGTGGTCCAGCCTGTGGAAACCGAGAACCTGTAACCTATGTCCTGAGGCCAAACTGTAACCCATGTGGTGAGGCTCGGCAGATAAACCCCGCCCCAACGATTTTCAGAAACGACAGGTGTCTCGTCATCCCGTCCCTTGGTTCAGTAGGTGACGCCGTGCTCGACCCAGAACTTCATCAGGGTCAGGGCCTGCGCCCACCCCGAAGCCCGGTTGAGCATGTCCTGGAGACCGACGTCGCCGGGCTCGTACACCCCTTCGACCAGCCGCACCAGCGTGCCGTCGTCGTGCGGCTCGAAGTCGATCCGCGACGGTCGTCATGTAGCCGCCCGAATCCACCGGC
Source organism: Candidatus Sulfomarinibacteraceae bacterium (assembly GCA_963823345.1). Lineage (GTDB taxonomy): Bacteria > Acidobacteriota > Thermoanaerobaculia > Thermoanaerobaculales > Sulfomarinibacteraceae > Sulfomarinibacter. The sequence goes on along the minus strand of CAWGLE010000001.1, from coordinate 168,152 downwards.
CAGCGGAAGACGAAGGTGTCCGGGCGCCGGTGCTCGACGACCTCCCCCACCATCTCGCCGGTGAAGTCTCCCGTTCCCCAGTTCCGCCAGCGGAAAACCAACGCACCGCCCGGGCCGGGCTCCAGCGTCGAGCCGCCGCGGGTGAACCAGCGGTCGAGGCCGTCGGTCGTCGCCATGGCGTCGAAAACGCTCCCGGGTGCAGCCCGCACCAGAGTTTCGAATTTCACTTCTTGAATCTTCGACATGTGTTCCTCCACCCGCCGCGTGCTCAACCGCCGGTCGTCGCCGACCCGGCGGCACCCTCACGCATCCCTTCGCGAACCTCCCGAAACTGCGGCCGCGCCGGCGGCCGCTACTGTTTGATCCTGGCCGGCTTCGGGGTCGCGATCGGGGCGGCCTGGAGCTGCATCGGCTGATCCTGGCAGGTCACGGTGTAGTCGGCGGGCGCGGAGGGAGCGAACCCGGCGGGTTCGACGATCTCGAGGCGCCGCCAGCCGGCGAAGTCCGGACCCTGCGTCTCCGGACCCGCCGCCAACGTGTCCGAAGCCTTCGGCTTGGCGAGGGTCTCGCCCCACGTGCCGATCTCCTTGGTGCCCGCAGCACCGAAGATGAGAGTGGAGGTCGGCGACGAGCTGCCATCCTGGGCGACGGTCCTGTACTTCACCGTGCCGGCGCGCGACGTCGTGATGGACCCCGTGAACTTCAAACTGACCGGGCACTTCCCCACCCAGTTGGGTCGATCGACGTCGAATGTGAGGCCGGTGATGAGCGGCGAGAGCTTGGCGGGGATGGCCTTCATCGCCGGCGTCTCGGGCTCGGCCGACTTGGGGTTGCCGACGCACTCCACCCAGAGGTCGAGCTTCTCGGTGTCCGAGTCGCTGTTGTTGCGCCCCGTGCAGAGCAGCACCGCGCGCCCTTCGATGGCGTCGGGATAGTGGATTGCAAATCCCTCGGACACCAGATCGTTTTTCGAGCGCCCGGTCTCCGCGGCGAGCGTCTTGAGCTTGTCGTTGCACGCGCGAACGGCGTCGAAGGCCTGCATCTGGGCGTGCGGGACATCGATCTCGCCGATCCGGCTGAACCAGGCTCCACGACCGTCCGGGTGCGAGACCGAGGCATTGGATTGGGCGACCTTGAATTCGAGGACGCTGATCTTGTTGATGCGCGGACAGGCGCCGCTGAGAAGGCCGAAGAAGCGAACGGGCTCATTGGTGTGGCCGACGAAGTCGAAGCGGTCGGCGCCTTCTGAAAAGACCCGGATGACGGGTCCCCCGACCGGCAGCGCGTCGCCCAACTTCGGCTTCGACCAGTTTTCGAATGTCACTTCCTCGAGGCTGACATCACCGCCGGCCAGGGCCAGCGCGGGCGAAACCACGGTCAGGAGTCCGATCAGTGTGGTGCGGACGATTCTTCGGTGCATGACGCATCCTCCCTTCGGCGGCGGTCCGCGACCGTCGCATTTCGAGCACGCCCGCGAACGCACTTCCACCGGGCCGGGCGATCTCCGCCCACCCTCCGCGCGAGCTGGCGTTTCCCTTTTCATCGGTGTATCTGTTTTCACTGTAAAGGAGAATCATTCTCAGGTCAACGGCGACCGACCGGTCGGAATCCCGCGGAATGAGAGAATGGAGCATGCCCGACGGTCTGACCCTGATGATCTACATCCTCACCGCCGTCGGTGGGATGGCGTATTTCGTGTACGGCAAGAAGCAGCAGAACATCGCGTTTCTCGCCGCCGGCGTCGGTCTGTGCGTCTACCCGTACATGGTGAGCGGCACCGTGGCCCTGTTCCTCGTCGGTGCGGTACTCCTGGCGGCGCCGTTCGTTCTCAGCCGGTTGTGAGCCCTCGCTCCGCAGCTTCGAATGAGACCGCGACCAACCCGCCGGGTTTTCTGGTACTCTCCGATCCACCATGACGATCACACTGTATGACTCCACGTATTCGGGCCACTGCCACAAAGTCCGGCTCCTCTGCGGTCTGCTGCGCCTCGAAGTCGTAGCTCGAGCCGATCGACACGCTGAAGAAAGAACAGAAAGCTCCCGGTTTTCTGAAGCTCAACCCGTTCGGCCAGATCCCGGTGATGAAGGACGGCGACGTGGTCGTGCGCGACTCCAACGCCATCCTGCTCTACCTCGCCGAACAGTACGACACCGCCCGGAGCTACCTGCCGGAGGACCCGGTCGCCCGCGCCCACGTCTACGAGTGGCTGGCAACGGCTGCCGGGCCCCTCTACCTGGGGCCCGCCCGCGCGCGAGTGATCAAGCGGTTCGGCCGGGACTTCGATTACGAACAGGCCCGTGCCGTCGCCGAACAGCTCTTCGCGGTGATGAACGACCACCTCGGCACCAGGGCGTGGTTGGTGGGCGACGGACCGACGCTTGGCGATGTGGCCTGCTACAGCTACACCGCCGTCGCGGACGAGGGCGGTCTCGACCTCGCAGCGTATCCGCACATCCGCGCCTGGCTCCGCCGAGTCGAAGCCCTCGACGGTTTCGTCCCGATGCCCAGGTTGCCGAAGGGCTGAGCCTCTCCGTCATTCCGGTATCTAGCGAGCGGGGATGAACCCCGCCCCTACGGTTTTCAGAATGATCGCGTGCCTCAAGGCCGCCGGGCGGGGATGAACCCCGCCCCTACGGTTTTCAGGAGCTCCCCGCCACCTGCCTCTCGGCATCGTAGGGGGGTTTCCCCTCCCTTTCGGTTCCTTCTGCACAGCGAGTCTGTTCCCCTGTGCGTGTCTCTTCGAGAACCTGGTGACCTACCTACTCCACCATCAATCGCTCGACCTGGTCGAGGGTCTCCTCGAAGGTCTTCATGGCCGCCGCGAGCGCGTCGGGTCTCGTGAGATCGACCCCGGCCCCGGCCAGCAGTTCGAGAGGCGGTGCCGAAGCCGCCCCGGCCAGCATCTCGAGGTAGGCCTTCGCCGCCGGTTCGCCGACGGTCTTGACCCGGTCGGCGATGGCGATGCCGCTGGCCAGCCCGGTCGCGTAGGAATAGACGTAGTACTTGTAGTAGAAGTGCGGGATGTAGGCCCATTCCATCCCGTCGTCAGCGTCGACGGTGTAGCCGGGGCCGTAGTAGCGCTGGACGAGATCGCGATAGGTCGCCTCGAGCAGGGCGGCCGTCACCGGCGTCCCCTCTTCGACAAAGCCGTGCACCTTCTGCTCGAACTCCGCGAACATGGTCTGGCGGAAGATCGTGGTGCGGATTCCCTCCAATCGCTCGACCAGCAGCGCGGTCTTTGCCGCATCGTCGGCGGCTTTGGTCACCAGGTAGTCCGACAGCAACATCTCGTTGCAGGTCGAGGCGACCTCGGCGAGAAACGGAACGTAGCGAAAGCTCGGGTAAGGCTGCGCCTTCATGGCGAGGTCGGAGTGCAGGGCATGGCCGAACTCGTGCGCCAGCGTCGACATGTCGTCGATGGAGTCCTGGTAGTTCATGAAAACGTAGGGGTGCGGGCCGTGGACGCTGGCTGAAAAGGCACCGCTCCGCTTGTTCTTGTGGGGATAGAGATCCATCCACCCGTTGGCCGGGTCGAGACCCTCGGCGAGGGCCTTGGCGTAGTCCTCACCCAACGGCTCGAGGGCGGTGAGGATGAGGTTCCGGGCCTCGGCAAACGGCACTTCGGTGTCGACGCCTTCGGCGAGTGGAATATAGAGGTCGTAGATGTGGAGGTCCTCCAGCCCGAGCGCCTGCTTGCGCAGTGCGACGTAGCGGTGGAGCAGCGGCAGGTTGGCGTTGATGGTCGACACCAGGTTGTTGTAGACGGCGGTCGTCAGGCCGTCCTTGTCCAGGTAGGCTTCCAGGGCGGTGTCGTAACCGCGGGCGCGGGCGAAGTCCACGTCGAGTTGGAACTGTCCCGCCAAGGTCGCGGCAAGGGCGTGCTGGTACTGGCGGAGGGTGCCGAACATGGCGGTCACCGCTGCGCTGCGGACGTTGCGGTCTGCCGACGCCCGGTACCGCGGGTAGTTCGACAGGGTGAGCTGGACCATCTCGCCGTTCGCGTCCTTGATCTGCGGCCACGGGATGTCGGAGAGCAGGGCGGCAAACGCGTCTTCGAGAGGCGACGGGATCTCGTTGAGATCGATCTCGGCCCACAGATTGTCGCCGAGCAGCGCCAGCGCCCGTTCGGCGTCGGGCGACAAGAGCCGGTCGGCGCGGCGGCGCAGGTTGTCGAGATAGGGCCGGTATTCGGCCAGCCCCGGTTCGGCGGCGTAGGCTGCCAGCAGTCTTTCCTCCGGGAGCGTCAGCACCTCGCGCCGGATGAAGGCGGCGGCGCTCATGAGTTCGTCCATTGCGGCCAGGCTGCGCTGGACCATGGCGTTGGCGTTCTCGTCAGTCAACGCCGTGCTCTGGCGGAGGTTGGCGTAGAGGGTCACGAAGTTCGCGTCCAGGTGGAGTTTGAAATAGAGATCGAGGCAGGCCGCCAGCGCAGCCGGGTCGGCCAATCCGCCGTCGAACTGCGCAAGTGCGGGGATCTCGGCCAGCAATTTGACGCGTGCCGCATCCCACGCCTCGTCCGACACGAACAACGGATCCAGGTCCCAGGTGTAGATCTCCGGGATCGCGCTACGGTCCACATTCGCGTCCGGTGTCACTTCGGGCACGTCGCGCGGCGTGTCGGCCACCACGGCGGCCGGCATGGTGGTCAGGGCCAACATGGCGATGACGCTCGCCCCGAGGATTCTCCCCTGCTTGACTCGATCGCTTGCTCGCATGAACCCGTCCTCCCCAGTTTCGGTATGGCGGCGGCACCGGCAACGTACAGAACACTGCCGCACCGCGCACGCAAGATTCTACGCGCGCCGGCTCATGAAGTTGCCTGTCAGTCCATGACGGATCTCTTCAGGAGGCGTCATTCGGCGACCAGAACATGATCGAGATGAGGTGAAGTGGATCAGGGGCCTGACGGCTTCCGCGCGACCAGGCCGGCTGCGCCTGGTGGTCGTCGGCCGTCTCGCGGTACTCGAGAATCTCGAAGCCTTCGAACATCGCGCGCAGTTCGCCCGGTTCCAGGAGGTACTCGCGCCGCATGTGGTGGGCGCCGGGAATGTCCAGTTGGGCCACGGTGGAGGTTTCGTACACCACGACGCCGCCTGGTTTGAGCGCCGCCCTGAGATCGTCGATCAGATCTCGCTGGAGGTAGTTGATGACCACGACCACGTCGTACGATTCCGGGGTGATGGAGTAATCCGAGAGATCCGCAACGATGGTGGTGATGGCGACGCCGGCCTCATCGGCGAGCTGCCTGGCCTTGGCGAGGCCCACCTCCGAGATGTCGACAGCGTCGACCTCGAGGCCGAGGCGGGCGAGGAAGACCGCGTTGCGCCCCTCCCCCGCCGCGACGTCCAGAGCGCGTCCGGAAGTGGGCAGCAGTCCCACGTTGTCCTGGAGAAAACGCGCCGGTTCCCTGCCATAGATGTAATCCGAGCTCGCGAACCTGCGGTCCCACCGTTCGCGATCCGATTCTGAAGCGGTTGTCTCCTGTCCCACGGCAACACCCACCATAGTGAAGATCAGCACGGTTGATGGCACGATCGTCTGAATTCTCATTCTGCCTCGACTTCCTCTCACACGCCTCAGGTCGTGACCTACCGTCGCGACGGCTGCCCTGTTGCATGGTACCCGGGCCGGTCCGGCCGTGGTGGGGGAAAACGGCGCGGACCGGGTTACACTCCGCGGGCGAAGGAGGGCGAATGAAACCGAATACCCTGATCGCGGCGGCGCTGCTGCCGATCGCTGCGCTCGCAGCGGGATGCCGGCAGGGCGAGCCACCGCCGACCCCGGTCGAGGTCACCCCCGAGGTCCGGGCAGCGCAGCTGGCCCAGGAATTCCTGATCGTCGACACCCACATCGACGTCCCCTACCGGCTGCGCGACACACCGCAAGACGTCTCGGTCGAAACCCCCGACGGCCACTTCGACGCCGTCCGCGCCCGGCGCGGCGGGCTCGATGCCGCCTTCATGTCGATCTACATCCCCGCCACGCTCCAGGAGGAGGGCGGCGGGCGCGCACTGGCGGACGAGCTCATCGACCTGGTCGAGGGTCTGCAGGTTCAGGCGCCCGGCACATTCGCGGTGGCACGATCCGTCAACGACATCCGCAACCTCTTCGCTGCGGACATCTTCGCCCTGCCGATGGGGATCGAAAACGGCGCCGCCATCGAGGACGACCTGTCGGCTCTCCAGCACTTCTACGACAGGGGCGTCCGCTACATCACCCTCACCCACTCCGAACCGAACCTGATCTGCGACTCGTCCTACTCCGAAGGAGCGGAGATGGAACGGCCTCAGTCCCTTCGGCCGCGAGGTGGTGGCGGAGATGAACCGTCTCGGCATCATGGTCGACCTCTCGCACGTCACGGATGACACCATCCTCCAGGTCCTCGACCTCTCGGAGGCGCCGGTGATCGCCTCGCACTCCTCGTGCCGGTTCTTCACGCCGGGATTCGAGCGCAACATCCCGGACGACCTGATCACACGGGTCGCCGAGCGCGGCGGCGTCGTCCAGATCGCCTTTGCGCCGAGCTTTCTCACCGAGGCCGCCCACCTGCAGGCGGAGGAGTTGTGGCCTCTCATGCGCGCGTTCATGAAGGAAAACAACGTCGCCATGGGGAGTCCCGAGTTTCGGGCACGGCTCGACGAGTACTACGCCGAACATCCGAAGGCGGAGGCCAGCGTCGGCGATGTGGCGGATCACATCGACCACGTCGTCGAACTGGTCGGCATCGACCACGTCGGTCTGGGTTCGGATTTCGACGGCATCACCGAGACGCCGGTCGGGCTCGAGGACGTCTCGGCCTACCCGAACCTCATCGCGGAGCTCCTGCGCCGCGGCTACAGCGAGGAAGACATCCGCAAGATCTGCGGCGAGAACCTCCTGCGCGTGTGGTCCGAGGTGGAGCGGGTGGCGGCGGAGCTCAACCAGGGCTGACGGCGGCCCTCTTCGTAGCCCGGCTTTCCGAGCTCGCTCCCCGGGAGTTGCCACCTTCAACATTGTCGGCCCGCGAATTCCGCCGACGTGCGCATCCTTGCTACCGACAATATTGAAGACGGCACGCTCCGCCGCACGCGACTCGGATCAGCACGCGTTTCCCGGGAGTTGAGCGTCAATCGTGGAATAGATTGCATTGTGATATCGTATTGGTATCAGGAGGTACGACATGACGACTGAAAAGACCTATCGTCCGTTGAGCGGTTGGCTGCCGCTCATCATCAACATTGCGATGCTGGCCGGCGGCCCGTGGATGCTCATCAAGGGCGCCATCGGGCTCAAGCACGCCGGGGGAACGCCGGATCTCGTCCTTCTGATCGCTGGGATCGCGACCGTCATCCTCGGCTTCATCTGCCTCTTCGGCTACATGGCTATCGCCCCCAACCAGGCGCGGGTGCTGCTACTGTTCGGGGCCTACAAGGGGTCCGCGCTCGAGTCGGGCTTCTTCTGGGTCAACCCGTTCTTCTCCAAGAAGAAGATCTCGCTGCGCATCCGCAACTTCGAGACCGGCTCGACGCAGAACCCGGAACAGAAGGACGCCCAGGGCAAGGTGGTGCAGGCGCGCAGCCGCACCTCGGGCCGGCCATCCAAGGTCAACGACCGTGACGGCAACCCGGTCGACATCTCGACGGTGGTGGTGTGGCGGGTCGTGAACACTGCGGAGGCGTTGTTCGAGGTGGACGACTACGAGGACTTCGTCTCGGTCCAGAGCGAGGCGGCCCTGCGCAATCTCGCCAGCCGCTATCCCTACGACAGCGAGGACCACGAGATGTCGCTGCGCGGCAGCACCGCGGAGGTCTGCGATCAGCTCAAGGGCGATATCCAGGAACGGCTCGACAAGGCCGGCGTCGAGGTGATCGAGGCACGGATCAGCCACCTCGCCTACTCGCCCGAGATCGCGGCTGCCATGCTGCAGCGCCAACAGGCGCAGGCGGTGGTCGCAGCGCGCACCAAGATCGTCGAAGGTGCGGTGGGGATGGTGCAGATGGCGCTCGACCACCTGGCCAAGGACAAGATCGTCGAGCTCGACGACGAGCGGCGGGCGGCCATGGTCTCCAACCTGCTCGTCGTGCTGTGCAGCGACCGCCACACCCAACCCGTGATCAACACCGGCAGCCTCTACACGTGAGTTCCCGCGAGGCGTTTCTGTTGCGGGTCGATCCCAAGCTGCTCGACGCCCTCCGGCGTTGGGCCGCGGATGACCTCCGCAGCGTCAACGCCCAGATCGAGTTTCTTCTGCGGCGGGCGCTCCGCGATGCGGGGCGCCTGCCCACTTCGGAAAGGCCCGAAAAAAAGAAACCGCGTTGAAGCTCGCATCCTGCGGCCGTACATTGTGTCCAGGACCGGCAGCAATCGAGGAGGCCACTATGTACGACTTCATGCTCGACGACACGGCGATTGCGGTGCGCGACGAGATGCGCAAGGTGGTCCGGGACGAGGTCGACCCCGACTACACGCGGCGGATGGACCGCGACGAGATCACCTACCCGCGCGAGCTCTTCGAGACCTTCGCGCGCCACAACCTGCTCGGTCTGCGTTTTCCGGTCGAGTACGGCGGCAGGGGCCTCTCGTGGGTGGCGGAGTGCGCCGCCATGGAAGAGGTCGGGCCTCTCGGCACCGCCGCCGGTTGCTGCTACGTCATGCCGTCGATCGTCGGCGAGGCGCTCAACACCTTCGGCACCGAGGAGCAGAAGAGAATCTACCTGGCGCCGATGCTGGCTGGAGAAAAGGTCGCCGCCGAGGCCCTCACCGAACCGCGCGGCGGCTCGGATTTCTTCGGCGCCACCAGCCGCGCCGAGGACCGCGGCGACCACTTCGTCGTCCGCGGCGTCAAGCGCTTCATCGTCGGCGCCGAAGGGGCCGACTTCTTCCTCGCCTACGTGCGCACCAATCACGACGAGGGCTCGCCCCCTGACCGGCGGATCAGCGCGATGCTCATCGACCGCGGCCCGGGGGTCGAGGTCAAGTATCTCTACGGGCTGATGGGAACCCGCGGCGGCGGCACGGGGCGCGTCGTCTTCCGCGACGTCGAGGTTCCCAAGAAGAACCTCGTCGGTTCGCTGCACGGCGGCGCCGAGGTCTTCCACACCATGATGGTCCCCGAGCGTCTGTGCAGCGCCGGGCCCATCACCGGCGGCATGAAGGCCTGTCTCGACGTCGCCATGCACTACGCCGACCGCCGCAAGGCCTTCGGCCGGCCGATCCGCGCCTTCCAGGCGGTGAGCTTCATGGTGGCCGAGGCGCAGACCCAGCTCGACTGCGCCCGGGCCATGATCCACCAGGCGGCCCGCGCCGCCGACGCCGGCGCGCCCAACCTCCGGCGCATCGTCTCGGAGACCAAGAAGTTCGTCACCGAGGCGGGCTGGACGGTCTCCAACCTCGCCATGCAGATCACCGGCGGGATCGGCTACACCGACGTCCTGCCGATCGAGCGTGCGGTGCGCGACCTGAGGCTGGCGCAGATCTGGACCGGCACCAACGAGATCATGAGCGCCATGATCCAGCACGAGGCCTTCGCGGAGCACGCCGCCGAACGCGGCCGCTACCGCGACTTCGAGCGCGACGCCATGCACGCCGACGACACCGAGAAGATCTACGACGACGACGACATGTGGAGGGTCTACGATTCCGGCCGCTGACCGTTGGTATGATCGTACGAGCGGAGATTCCCCGGGCGGGAGGATGGGATGCGGATCGTTACCCGAGGCGACCTGGACGGGCTCACCGGTTCGGTGATCGTGTCCCTCAACGAGACCGTCGACGACATTCTGCTCATCCACCCCCAGGACATCACCGACGGACGGGTCGAGATCCGCGACGGCGACGTGCTGATCAATGTGCCCCACCACCCGGCCTGTTCGCTGTGGTTCGACCACCACCAGCACACGGCCACCTACGCCGATCCGCCGGCCGAGTACCGCGGTTCGTACGGTTATGCGCCGTCCGCCGCGCGGCTGGTCTACGAGTTCTACGGCGGCACCGAAAAAATGCCGGGGCTGGAGACGCTGGTCCGGGAAACCGACCGCCTCGACTCCGCCACCCTGCGCCCCGGGGACGTGATCACGCCGCAGGACTACATCGAGCTCGGTTTCACGATGGACGGCCGCACCGGGATCGGTGATTTCCGGGACTACTTCCTGATCCTTCTCGACCTCCTGAAAAAGGAGACCCCGATCGCCGAGGTGCTCGCCCACCCCGCCGTCGCCCGCCGGTGCCGGCAGATGGCCGACGAGCAGGCCGCCTTCCGCGCCGCTCTCGAGTCCCACAGCCGCCTCGAGGGCTCGGTCGTCGTGACCGACTTCCGCGGCCTGGCCGAGGTTCCCGTCGGCAACCGCTTCCTGGTCTACGCCGTCTTTCCCGCCGCCAACGTCTCGCTGCGCCTGCACTGGGGGCCGCGCCGGCAGAGCGTGATCGCGGCCGTCGGCCACTCCATCTTCGACCGCAGCTGCACGGTCGACCTGGGGGCGCTGGCGGCCCGATTCGGCGGCGGCGGCCACCGCGGCGCAGCTTCCATTCCGCTCGCAGCGGCGGCCGCCGACGAGGTCGTGCCAAAGCTGATCGAGGAGCTGCAGGGGCGCCGCTGAGGACGCGGTTCGCGCTCAGCGGTCCTTCTTGAGTTTCACGGCCTCCCTGACCATCTTGCCGAAACTGCGTTCCTTCGCCCTGACCTGGTAGCGCCGCGAGGCGTCGCGCCGCAGATCGAGGTTTTCGGCCTCCTTGCGCAGACGCAGGAAGCTCGCCACCCGCGCCGCATCGAGTACGCCCCGCTCGACGTCATCGAGCACGGCGCACCCCGGTTCCGACTCGTGGCGGCAGTCGCCGAAGCGGCAGCGGGCGGCAGCCTCCTCGATCTCGGGAAAGGCGTGCCCCACCGCTCCGGCATCGAGCCAAAGCCCCAGCTCGCGCACACCGGGAGTGTCGATCAGACAACTGCCGTTGGGCAGCGCGACCAGCTCGCGGGAGGTGGTGGTGTGCCGGCCCCTGGAGTCGGCGGCACGAACTTCCGCCACCGCGAGTTTCTCCTCGCCGAGGAGCCGGTTCGTGAGCGTGGATTTTCCGACCCCCGACGGTCCGAGCAGGACCGCCGTCGTGCCGGGCGTGAGACTGGCCGCGAGATCGTCAAAACCGTCTCCGGTCACCGACGACAACGGCACGATGTCACTGAAGGGGGCTCCCTCGCGTGCCCTGGCGACCGCGGCGTTCGGGTCCGGACACAGGTCGATCTTGGTCAGGACCACCACCGGTCGAGCGCCTCCGTCCCACGCCAGCGCCGTCGCGCGCTCGATCCTGCGGGGATTCGGCCCGCGCTCGACGCTTTCCACGATCAGCACCAGGTCGACGTTGGCCGCGACCACCTGTTCGTTGTCCGCCTCCCCGGGGCGCCGGCGCGCCAGCGCGCCCGCCCGCGGGAGAATGGCGCGGATCACGTGGGTGCCCTCGCGCCGGTCGAGAGCCACCCAATCGCCGACGGCGGGCGGGCCGGCCTCCCCCGAAGGGTCGAGGGTTCCCGCGGTGACTGCGGCCGACTCTCCCGCCTCTGTGCGAACACGCGCGGCGCCGCGGTCGACCCGGGTAACGCGCGCGGGTATCAGTTCATCGTCCTGAAAGAGCCCGAAGAGAGATTGGAACCGTTCGTTCCATCCGTACATATCCAGATTCACTGTCTTTCTCCTGTTCCTGTGGGCGTGCGGAAACACACCCTGTGCCGGATCATCGCCAGCGGATGCAGAGATTCGGGATCGGAACAGAGGACCGGCAGATCGACCGTCCAGCGACCCCTCAGACGACAGTGGTGGCGGAAGCGTACGTCATACACCCGGAGGCTATCACGACCAGGCACGGAGAACGTCGCCGAAACCGTGACAAACCTCAAACTCCCTGGCAGAATTTCCGTATGAAACCCTCAGGCGGAGCTACCGTCGCAGAATCCGGTGGCATTTTCTCACCGGAGCGGCGGGCAACGGAGGTCGCATGAGGCGCTGGTTGTGGTCGGCCCTGATCGCCATTCCACTGTTTGCGGTCGGGGTGACCCTGGTGGCGAGACCGCGAGCGCAGGAGTGGACGACGTCCTCACCCGAAGCTCTTGCCGAGTTCGAGTCCGGCCTCGAGGCCCAGGCGAAGGTCTATTTTGCCGAGGCGCGTGAGCACTTCGGACGCGCTCTCGACCTCGACCCGGAATTCCTGATCGCGAAATACCGCTACGCGACGGTTCTCTCCGAGAAAGACCCCCAGCTCGCGAAGGCGATGTTCGAGGAGGTCGCAACCGCGGACCTCTCCGCTCTCACGGCTCGCGAAAAGTTCATCATCGAACGGTGGCGCGCGAATCGCGACGGTCGTGCGGACGACGCCGACCGCCTGCTCGACGATTACGTCGCCAAACACCCGAACGATCCCCACGGTCTCAGCATCCAGGCCGCCCGGACATGGAATCGCGGCGAGCTCGAGGAGGCCACCCGTCTGTTTCAACACCTCCTGGAGATCGACCCCAATTGGGTGAACGCGTACAACGCCCTCGGATATATCGCCATGACCCGGGCGCGCTTCGCCGAATCCGAGGAGTACTTCAAGAGCTACCGTTTCGTCGTCCCCGACCAGGCCAATCCCCACGACTCACTCGGCGAGCTCTTCACCGTTCTCGGCCGGTACGACGAGGCGGAGGACTCGTTCGAACGGGCGATCGAGATCCGGCCTGACTTCTGGGCCTCGTACCAGCACCTGGTGATCATGAAGTCCCACTCCGGCGACCCCGACGGTGCCCGCGCCGTCGTCGCTCGAGCGCTCGCCGCGGGCATGGCGGAGGACGCGGCGAACGAGCTCGAGTGTCTCGCGTACTACACCGAGCTCGCCGGACGGGATGCGTGGCGGCAGATTCTCGACGAACGGGATTCCGGGTGTGTCACGCGGCGCCCGACCGGATACGCTTCGATCATCACCCATCGGGCTGCGTGTCGTCTGGGTGATTGGACGACCGTCCAGGAGATCGAGGACCGCGCGGACGGGCTCTTCCTGGAAGCCGAGCAGAGCGGCAACCGTGAGGCCATGACCGAGATCCAGGCAGCCATCAATCACCTGCAAGGCGTGCGGCTGGCTCTGCGCGGCGACTACACAACCGCCGAGGAACGGCTGCGCGCGGTCGACCAGCGGCTGTCGTTTCTGCAGACCCACGAGGGCATCTTCAAGATCTACAACTCCATGATCCTGGTCGAGGTCCTGCTCGCCACCGGTCAGGACGCAAAGGCCCACCAGCTCCTGGCGGAGATCCGCGGCACCAACCCGCCGATGGTCGCAGAGTTCGAGCGCTCGCGATTCAAGATCCTGGGGCTCAAGCGGGGTTGACCCGACTGTCACATTTCTCCCGGGTGCCGACGGTGAGTTTCCGCCCGATCACGGATTCGCGACCTTCAATGCTGTCATCCCGACCGAAAGAGCGTCTTAGCCTGTCATCCCGACCGAAGGCCCGCAGGGCCGCAGTGGAGGGATCTCTTGAGCGCGTGTCCGAAGGACCTTGCCGGCAGGGTTTCGCAGATCCCTCCGCTCGCTCACTCCGTTCGCTCGGTCGGGATGACAGAGCGGGGAAGCGGACCGTTCGCTCGGTCGGGATGACAGACGGGGGAAGCGGACCGTTCGCTCGGTCGGGATGACAGACGGGGAAGCGGACCGTTCGCTCGGTCGGGATGACAGACGGGGAAGCGGACCGTTCGCTCGGTCGGGATGACAGGAACATAGAGGTCTTCGAGGTGCCTCTTTGGGCCAGCCCCGGCGGGGCAGAAGAGAATAGCCTGGGGCGTGAGCCCCAGGATCAGGTCGAAAAACTGAATATGAGCCCTTGAGGGGCGGCAGAATGGGTGCGTATCTGTCGCCCCTCCGGGGCTCAACGAAAAAATTCAACGCTCTCCCCGGGGCTCACGCCCCGGGCTACGGTCTGCCGCCACTCCGCGGATCGTGTTGACGCCGTCGGCTCAACCTGATAGTGGGCCAAGGCCCACCTTACTTCGGACCCACAAACCACGCGGACCCGTAGGGTGGGCTTCAGCCCACCTTCAGGATCGTTGCCTGGTCGCCCCCAACCCTCGTTATTCCATTTGCACCGAACCGGGAATCATCAGGTCCACGGGTGCGCCGGGCGCGGTCCTGGTCGTCAGGTTCGGCGGGATGTGGCCCGAGTCGGAGTACGACAGCACTTTCATCGACCCGTCGGCCTTGACGGTGATCACCGTCAGGCTGCAGTTGGCGATGGACATGCCGAGCCAGGCCTCGGTGTCGACCCCGAGGGCCCGGGTCACGAAGTAGCGGATCACGTTGCCGTGGCAGACAACGATGTCGTGCCTGTCGGCGTCAGGCGACGGTGCGAAGTAAACCGGGAAGGCTTCCTCGAGCTGCCGAGTGCAGGCCTCGAGATCCTCGGGGGTCTCGTCCTCCATCACGTCCTTGCGCCGGGTCGGCGGAGTGCACTCGCCGATGAGTGCGGAGGACTGGAGTTGGAGGTCAGGGAACTCCTCCCCGATCACGAGGGCCGTCTGCCGCGCCCTGGTCATCGTGCTGCTGTGGAGCGAGGTGAAGGTCACCGGCATCCCGCGCAGCCGCGCGCCGACCAGCCGCGCCTGGGCGACACCGAGCGGGATCAGCGCCTTGCCCACCGTCGGATCGCTCTCGTCGTCACTGTCATAGTCGCCGTGGCGGATCAGGTAAAGGGTGCGGACTCCGTCCGTCTTCTTCGCCTCCTCCGAGGACCACCCGACCGAGGCGAACACGCCGCAACAGACCGCCGCAACGGCAATCGCGCGCCGCATCTATCGACCCGTCCAACCGGGCCCGCGCACCACACGTCCCGGCGTCGCGCCGGTGTGCTCGCCGTCGGCGAGGACCTGGACCCCGTTGACGAACACATCGACCATCCCGGTCGCGTACTGGTGGGGTTCGATGAAGGTGGCGTGGTCCTGGATGGTGTCGGGGTCGAAGACCACGACGTCGGCGAAGTACCCCTCGCGGAGCAGACCGCGGCGGTCGATCTTCAGATTGGCCGCCGGCAGACCCGACAGTTTGCGGATCGCCTCCTCGAGCGGCATCAGTTTCTCGTCGCGGACATACTTCGCGAGCAGCCGGGCGAAGCTGCCGTAGGCCCGCGGGTGCGGGTTCGATTTCAGAAACACGCCTTCCGGGGCGAGGGACGCCTCGTCCGAGCAGAAGCTCACCCACGGCAGGGCGACGGCCCGTTGCAGGACCTCCTCGGACTGGCTGAAGTAGACGGTCCCCACCCGCGACCCGTCCTCCACGATCAGATCCATGGCGGTTTCCTCGGGCGAGACGCCCCGCATTGCGGCGACCTCGGCCAGGGTCTTGCCGGTCAACGGCTTGAGGTCGTCGTTCTTGAACTGCACCAGGAGAATGTTGTCCGGGGTGCCGGCGCCGAGGTACAGGTTCTCCCAGTCGTCCGATTCCTCGAGCATCTCGCGCGCGATACGGGGCCGCAGGGCGGGGTCGGCCAGCCGTTCGAGAGATTTTTCGAACCCTCCTTCCTGGACCCACGGCGGCATGCTGGCGTTGAGCCCGGTGGCGCCTGCCGGATAGGTGTAGACGTCGGCCGTGATCTGGAGCCCCTCGGCCCGCGCCTCTTCCACCATCGCCACTGCCTCGTCGAACAGCGGCCAGTTGGCCTGGCCCGACGCCTTGAGGTGGTAGATCTCGGCGCGGACACCGGCCTCGCGGGCGATCGTCGTCAACTCGCCGATCGCCTCGAGGAGCTCGGAGCCTTCGCCGCGGATGTGGGAGGCGTACATGCCGTCGTACTCGCCGGCGACGGTCGCCAGCGCGACCAACTCATCGGTGTCGGCAAAACTTCCCGGCGGGTAGATGAGCGCCGACGCGACCCCCAGCGCCCCCTCTTCCATGGCCGTTCGGACGATCGCCTGCATCTGCGCGATCTCGTCCGGTGTCGCCGCGCGGTCCTCGTGGCCGATCACGTACTCGCGCGGCGTCGCGGCGCCGATGAACGAAGCCACGTTGGGTGTCACGCCCCGGTTTTCGAGGAACTGCAGGTATTCGTCCAGCGTCGTCCACTCGACGTCGTAGGTGATGTCGCCCTGGAGCTTCACCATCTCCTCGCGCATGGCCTGGTTGAGCGGGCCCATCGAGCCGCCCTCGCCCATCACCTCCAGCGTCACCCCCTGGCGGATGTCGCTCTGCGAACGGCCGTCCTCGATCAGCGACTCGTTGGCCCAGCACATCATGTTGATGAAGCCCGGCGCCACGGCGAGACCGGCGGCGTCGATCTCGACACGCCCCTCGGCCCGACCCAGATCGCCGATGGCGGCGATCAGATCTCCGTCCATCGCGAGGTCGCCGACGTACGGTGCCGATCCGCTGCCGTCATACATCGTCCCGTTTCTCAGGACGACGTCGTACTCGACCGGTGCGGCGCAGCCCACCAGGAGCGCGAACGACACCACCAGGCCACCTGCCGTTCGCCATCTGTACAGCGCATTCCTCATGGCGATCCCTCCTGAATCATTTTGTTATCGGCCCGTCCAGCCCGGCCCGCGCACAACCCGGCCCGGCGTCGCCCCGGTGTGCTCGCCGCCGGCGAGGACCTGGACCCCGTTGACGAAGACGTGCTCCATCCCGGTCGCGTACTGGTGGGGCTCGGCGAAGGTCGCGTGGTCCTGGATCGTCGCCGGGTCGAAGACGGCCACATCGGCGAAGTACCCTTCTCGAAGCTGACCGCGGCGGTCGATCTTCAGGTTGGCGGCGGGCAGCGCCGCCAGCTTGCGGACGGCCTCCTCGAGAGTCAGCAGCCGCTCCTCACGCACGAACTTCCCGAGCACCCTGGCGAAGCTGCCGTAGGCGCGCGGGTGAGGGTTCCGCTCGAGAAAGACCCCTTCGGGCGCGAGGGAGGCGGCGTCGGAGCAAAAGCTCACCCACGGCAGGGCGATCGCCTTGCGCAGGACGTCTTCGGACTGGCTGAAGTAGACGGTGCCGATCCGCGATCGGTCCTCGACGATCAGGTCCATGGCGGTCTCCTTCGGATCCGTCCCGCGCATCTCGGCGACCTCGGCCAGGGTCTTCCCGGTCAGGGGCTTGAGCGCGTCGGACTTGAAACCGACGAGAAGGATGTTGTCGGGCGACCCGGCGCCGAGGTAGCTGTTTTCCCAGTCGTCGGAGGCCTCGCCCATCTCCTTCGCGATTTGTTTCCGGGTCGCCGGGTCGGCGAGGCGCTCGAGCGACGAGTCGAATCCGCCCTCCTGGACCCACGGCGGCATGCTGGCGTTGAGCCCCGTCGAGCTCGCCGCGTAGGTGTAGACGTCGGCCGTGATTTCGAGGCCCTCGGCCCGCGCGGCCTCCACCATCGCCACCGCCTCGTCGAAGAGCGGCCAGTTCGCCCGGCCCGAGGCCTTGAGGTGGTAGATCTCGGCCCGGACCCCGGCCCCGCGGGCGATCGTCAGCAGCTCGCCGACGGCCTCGAGGAGGTGGGCGCCCTCGCCGCGGACGTGGGAGATGTACATCCCATCGTACTCACCGGCAACCTTCGCCAACGCCACCAGTTCGTCGGTGTCGGCGAAGCTGCCCGGCGGGTAGATGAGCGCGGACGCCACGCCGAGCGCGCCGTCCTCCATGGCGGTGCGGACGATCGCCTGCATCTGCTCGATCTCGTCCACCGTCGCCGGACGGTCCTCCTGCCCGATCACGTAGTCGCGCGGGGTGGCGGAACCGATGAACGACGCCACGTTGGGAGAGACGCCGCGGTTCTCGAGGTACTGCAGGTACTCGTCCAGGGTCGTCCACTCGACGTCGTAGACGATGTCGCCCTGGCGCCGAACCATCTCCTCCTTCATTTCCTGGTTGAGGGGGCCCATGGAGTCGCCCTCTCCCAGGATCTCCAGGGTCACGCCCTGGCGGATGTCGCTCTGTGAACGGCCGTCCTGGATCAAGGACTCGTTGGCCCAGCACATCATGTTGATGAAACCCGGCGACACCGCGAGCCCGGTCGCGTCGATCTCGGTCCGGCCCTCGGCCCGCCCGAGATCGCCGATCGCGGCAATCTGATCTCCGTTGATCGCGAGATCACCGACGAACGGGGGCGACCCGCTGCCGTCGTAGATGGTGCCGTTCCTGAGTATGACGTCGTACCGAACGGGCGCTGCACACGCGCTCAGCAGCCCGACTGCAAGAAAAACCAGACCTGCCAAAATCATAGTGGCCGCCACCGATCGATCGGATTCATCCACCGACTCACCTCCCGAGGATCTTCGCCGCCATTGTGCGGCATCCGGCCCTGGAAGTGAAACGGGCACGCACGGCCATGCGCGCCCGAGACTCGAGGAGAGACTGAGCGACCCACCGCCGAAGAACGAACGGCGGTCCGCCACCCGCGGGCGTCAGCGGACGGGGGCGAGGGCCTCGCGGAGTTCCCGGATGTCTCGCGGTCCGGTGCGGCAGCAACCACCGATGAGCTGAGCGCCGGCGTTGAGCCAGAGGGCGCCCGCGGCGGCGAAATGGGTCGGGTCCGCCGCACCGGTCCAGCACTTGTTCTCGGCGTCCCACCCCTCCCCCGAGTTGGGGTAGACCACCACCGGTGAGTCGGTGACGCTGCGGATCCTCTCGACGAGGTCCGAGATGAAAAGTGGGGCCGTGCAGTTGACGCCGATGGCTGCGACCCGTGGGACCGCGGCGAGCGCCCGCACGCAGTCGACGATCGGGGTGCCGTCGCTGATGTGTTCGCCGTCGCGGCAGCTGAAGCTGAACCACGCCCACCGATCCGGCGTCTCGCTCAACAGCCGCGCCAGGGCCCGCGCCTCCCGCAGCGACGGAATGGTCTCACAGGCGAGGAGATCGGCGCCGGTCGAAGCGAGGATCTGCCACCGACGCCGGTGAAAATCGACGAGGGATTGTTCATCGAGCCCGTAACGGCCGGTGAACTCGGAACCATCGGCGAGGTACGCGCCATACGGTCCGACGCCGGCCGCCACCAGAGGGCGGAGGCGATCTCCGGTATCGCCCTCATCAGCCCAGAAGTCGTCGCGGACGTCGACCGCGAGTTGGACCGATTTCCGGATCGCGTCCTCCGAAGCGGCCACGCTGAGACCTCGCGCGCGGAACCCCTCGATGGTGGCCTGGTAGCTCGCGCTGATGATGCAGTCGGCGCCCGCCTCGAGGTAGCTCCGGTGAACATCGCTGATGGCTTCCGGCGTCTCGAGCAGCACCTTTGCCGACCACAGCGGGTCATCGAGATCGAGGCCCGCCCGTTCCAGTTCCGAAGCCAGACCGCCGTCGAGGATCAGAACGCCGCGTCTGTCGAGAAACGGTTGAATCGGGTTTGCAGCTTCGTTTGTCATCATGAATCTACCACCAATAATAAATCGCAAGGCGGGCCGGGACCCCACACTCCATTGAACCCACGTCCAAACGCCAGTTCATGGGGCAGAGACGGCTGTCGAGGCTGGTGTCGTGGCCACGGAAGAACTCACCCATTCCCAATCGAATCGCCCTCAAGACCTCAGAGCGCTCGAACTCTTCGATCCGGGGTCGAATCCGTTCGAAGACGAACCCTTTTACTGGTTTCCGCGCGGCGAAGACACCCGGTTCGTGAGAATGACCGTCGATCCCTGCCGTGATTGAGAGGCTGAAGGTAGGGACGTCGCGTCAGTCGGTCATCCAGGTGTCCCTCATCCATTCGACCGTCTTCGTCAGCCGCAACCCGTCTGCAAAGTCGATCATGTAGGGAATCTTCTTGATCTCGTCCATCGGGATCGAGACATCCGGCGGAAAGACAGGGGCGAACCGGTGGTAGCGGTCGCGCAGCATCTGATGGCACTGGTAGTCGGCGATCCCGGAGATGCCGTCCAGCATCAGGCTGATCAGGGGCTTGATCCACTGCGCATAGCCCCAGTCATGGGTTTTGCCCTTGACGTAGAAGAGGCTCGTCCCGGTTCCGAGTGAGAGCAGGACCACATCCTTCATGTCGACAGCCGGGTCCATATACCGCTCGTCCTGGGTCTGGGCGAGGGCGCACATGGCCGGGTTGTTGGCGTAGACTCCACCGTCGATGTAGCCGTCGACCGACGGGAAGTAGGTGGGAGCCGCCGCGGTGTAGAGCCCGACGTCGACGGCTGATGCCGATCGGTCGTTCCCCGGCCCCGGGAAATTGTGGAAGAGCTTCGGCTTCCAGGTCCGTTTCTTCTTCGTCGGATGCTCGTTGTCGAGATCGAAGGTCGTGATCAGGACCTTTTTCCCGAGGTGGCCGAGGGTCGTGGTCTCGCCCAGAACCCTCTTGAGGACGCGGCGCATCGGAGCGGTCTTGTAGTCGGCGCCGCGCAGCTTGCCGAGGTCGAGCAGATCGTCGACCCACGAGTCGTCGAAGATCTCCGGTCCGTCATCGATGTAGATGTTTCGCATCTCCTCGAGGCTGAGACCGCGCGCGATGCCGAGGGCGAGGAGGCCGCCGGTGGAGGTGCCGGCGATCAGGTCGGCCCTGTCGAGGAAACCCTCCAGCCCCGGGGTGGCCGCCAACCGTTGCATCAGGACCGTGGTCACGATCCCCCGGATGCCGCCGCCGTCGATCGACAGAACGCGGTACTTCGCCATGACGCACCTCCGTGCCGTGAATTGCGAGATGTCGTGTCCAGAAGATAAAGCCGCGGGGCGTGCCCGTCAAAACCGACCGTGAACTCACACGGGTCTCGAGAAGCCTCACAGCACCGGCGACATGAAGAGCACAAGGGTCACTATCCAACCGACACTCCAGACCAGCGAACGCAGCGAGGCGAGATCCGCGAGGTAGAGGCCGACGTAAACCACCCGCGAGACCACAAACACGATCGACAGGGTGTCGACCAGACCGGTGGCGGCGCCCGAGATATGGGCGACGAGAACGGCCGCGGCGAACGGCGCGAACGTCTCGAAACCGTTGAGGTGAGCGGCCACCGAGCGCGCCCCCCAACCGGTGAGGGAAGCCTGCTGAGCCCGGGGATGACGGTTGTCGTACCCCCCGGCCTTCTGCATGGCCACCGCCACCGGGAGCTTCCCCGCGTAGACCAGCACCCACGCCGCCACGATGCACCAGAAGTGAATTGCCATTTCTCTACCCCCCGCGCTGGTACGGTATCCCATTCCCGATGCACTGTGGCGACCGGCGACCCGAGCGCCAGATCATTCCGCCGCCTCGTTTGTTCGACCCACGCCACACGAAAGCAAGCTCACTCCGCAGCCGATGCCGCATCGGGCGCAGCCCGCCAGGTATCGGCCTGATCCGGCCGGCCCCAGGCCTCGTAGAGCGCCACCAGACGCTGCCGGGCCTCGAGAGTCCGCGCGTGGCCCGAACCGCGCGCCGCGGCAAGGTCGCGGTGCGCCTCGAGCAACAGGGCTTCGGCCTCCGGGTAGCGGCCTTCAGCGGTGAGGCTCGCTCCCAGCGCACACTCGGACGACGCAATCAGCCAATGTCCCTCGGGCAGTGCCTGGCGGCGCAGTTCGAGGGCCTCACGGAGCGATTGTTCGGCCTCCTCCGGACGCCCGAGGTCGAGCTGGCTCAAGCCCCGGATGTGCAGCGCCGCAGCCACCATCGGGTGGGCGTCGGGGAGGACCACATTGCGCAGAGCAAGGATACGACGGCACGACTCGATCGCGCCTTTCGGGTCTCCGTGTGCCTGCTGGAGGCCGGCCAGCGCGTACAGCGACCGGGCCGTGTCGGGGTGATTCGCTCCGAGCAGCCGCTCGCGCATGGCCAGACTCTCGCGGTAGGAGGCTTCGGCGCCCGCGAAGTCACCGGCCTCCTCGAGCACGATTCCCAGCGTGCTGAGACCAGCCGCAACCTCAGGGTGCTCGGAGCCGTGCACCTCGCGGATGAGATCGACGGCCTCGCGGATCAGCGGCTCGGCGCCGGCCCAGTCGCCGCGCTCACCGAGCAGGACGCCGAGGTTGTTGAGCGTGGCCGCGGTGACCGCGCGGTGGTCTCCCGGTAGCCGGCGCTGGATGGCGAGGGTCTCGCGGTACATCACCTCCGCCGCATCGGTTTCGCCGAGCCACTTCAGCACCCGCGCGAGATTTCCGGTGACCTGCGCGGCGTCGGCGCCTTGGTTCTCGTCGAGCGCTTCAAGCATCGCCAGCGCCTGGCGGTCGAGCCGCTCGGCTTCACGGTGGTCGCCTTCGTCTTCGAAGGCGCCGGCCAATCGATCGAGGGCACGCGCGACCTCGATGTGCTGCGGGCCGTATGCGGCGCGCGCCGCCTCGACGGCCGCCGACAGGCTGTCTTTGGCCTGCGCCAGGAGGCCGAGGCCCTGATAGGTCGTGCCGAGCGTAGTCAGCACCGCCGCCTTGACGTCGGGCTGTTCCCCGAGCTCGCTGTCCACGCGGGCCGAGGCGTCGTCCAGCAGCGAGGCCACGGTCACGTCGCGGCCCAGCACCCGCGGGTCGGCCGAACCCAGCATCCCGACCAGAAAGGCGTCGATCTGCTGGGCGCGGTCGCGCTCGGCCTCGGCGACCCGTGCCTGCCGTCGCACGGCCATAAACCCCACGACCACCGACACCGCCAGCACAGCGGTCAGCACCGCCGCGACCAGGACCTCGGCGCGGTGGCGGTGGACGAAACGCCGCACCAACTCGCGAGTCGAATAGGTGTGGGCGCTCACCAGCTGCCCGGTGTGAAAACGGCTGAGGTCGGCGGCCAGCTCGAGCGCGCTGGGGTAGCGATCGCCGGGTGATGGTGCCATGGCCTTTTCGACTACCGCCACGAGATCCGGCGGCGCGTCGGGCTCCTGTCGCGTCACCGGTTCGATGCCGCCTGCCACCGCCGTGGCGAGCGCTTCGCGGGCGCTCGCTCCGGAGTGCGGCGGCGCCCCGGTGAGCAGGAAGTACAGCATCGCACCGAGAGCGTAGACGTCAGCGCGCTCGTCGACGGGCAGACCGCGGGCCTGCTCCGGGGCCATGTAGCAGGGCGTGCCGACAATCGTACCGGCCACGGTTTCGTCGGTGACGGTGTCGAGCTCGCGGGCGAGACCCCAGTCAACGACGACCGTCTCGCCGAAGGGCCCCACCAGCACATTGGCCGGTTTGAGATCGCGGTGAATCACGCGCTGACCGTGGGCATAAGCGACGGCCTCGGCAACCGCGGTGAGGTGCGGCAGCAACGCGAGACGGCCCGCGAGTCCGCCGGCGGCGTTGAGGAGTTCGTCGAGGGTGCGGCCCTCGACCATCTTCATAGCGTAGAAGGGCCGACCACCACGCCAGCGCCCGGCCTCGTACACCGGGACGATCGACGGGTGCTGCAGACGCGCGGTCACCAGCGCCTCGCGCACGAACCGGCGGGGCGCCCCGGGACCGGCATCGGTGCGCAGCTCCTTGATCGCCACCGTTCGGCCGAGCCGCCGGTCGCGGGCGAGCAGGATGCGCCCCATCCCGCCGCGAGCGTGCTCGCCCGCGATCTCGTAGAACGCGGGGTCGACATCCGTCAAAGCCGACGGGTCGTCCGCCGGTGACCGGCGTCCCACGGAAACGGTCTTCCCATCACGATCGCGGTCGGCGATCGTCTTGATCTCCGAGTCGCTGGGAGGGTCGCCCACGAAAACCATCTTACGCCCCCCGGGTCAAGGGGCGGAATCAGGAATCGAACCGGTCGAGCGCAACGGGTACGTCGATGGGCGACCGCAACTCAGATTGCGGCCCCGGGCGCCCCGGCGATATGTCCAAGCGGCCCGCGGAGCCGGTCGATCTCGCGCCGGGTCGCGGCGGTCAGCTCACGGCGCTGGGAGATGCCGAGCCCACTGGTCGGGATCGGACCGCCGATGCGCACCGTCACCGGCTGCGGCCGGATCAGTCCTTCGTCCGGTGGCAGCACCACCCGCGGCCCTTCGAGACCCACCGGGAGGATGGGGAGCCCGGACTTGATGGCAACCAGAAATCCGCCGCGCTGGAACGGCAAGAGCCTTCCGTCGAGGGTCCAGGTCTCCTCCGGGAAGACCAGCGGCGAGCCGCCGGCGGCGACCTCTGCCAGGGTCTGTCTGATGGTGGCCGCCGCCGTCGAGCGATCCTCGCGGTCGACCGGGATGAAACCCGCACTGCGCATGGCCCACCCGAGGAAGGGAACGTCAAAGAGAACCTTCTTCGCCAGGAACCGCACCTCGAGCGCAGGCGGCAGTGCGGTCAGAAGGACCGGGATGTCGAGCCCCGACTCGTGGTTGGCCATGATCACGTAGCGCTGACCGGCGGCGATGTGGTGGAGCCCTTCGACAGCGACCGCGACACCCGCGATCCGAAGACACGCCCTGCCCCACAGGTGCACCACCAGTACCGCCCGCCGCGGCGAGATCAACCCGACGACCACCGCCAAACTGCCCAGCAGGACGGTGGCGGCGCCGAAGGCGACCCGCAGGAGCAGGGTGCGGAATCTCCCCAACCCGGCCATGAACGCCACATTCTAACCCGCATATCTCGCCGGGATCCCCGGCGAGCTCACTGCGACGCGATGGTGCGATACGAGGCAAAGGTGTCGAACGAGCAGCTCCCATTGGTGGTCGCGTCGACGCCGGTGACTGCTCCCATCCGCACCTTGTCGACGGCCAATCGCTGGTCGGGGACCCGACCGACGATCTCCGTCATCTGACCCGAACGCGACCCGCCGACGAGCGACAGCCGGGTGAATCCGTCGGGTGAACTGTTGGAGGTCGCGGCGGTCCAGTCGAGAAGCACGTGATTCCACCCCCGCTCGTCGATCCTGAGGGCGCCCGAGGCGACCGTTCGAACCCTTGACTGGTCGTCGAAGTACGAGATCGCCCGGATCGTCATCCGGTTCTTCGCCAGCATTTTGAGCTCGATCTCGAAGATCCGTACATCTCCCGTGCCGCCGTCCGGGTTGGCTCCCACCGCCTGGAAGATCACGTGAGCGGATTTGGCCGCCAGGACCATGTCCCGGGGATTGAACCAGAAATCCACGCTGTAGATCTTTTCAGCGGCCGGGTGATGGTCCTCGACGTAGGCCTTGTCGCTTTTGCCGGCGACCGACACCACCATCCCATACATCTCGTCGTGCGCCGCCGTTGTCGTCACGTCGACCGTACCGGCTGAGGCGGTCAGCGCCGCGAACCCGCCCACCAGGCACACCACCATCGTCATGTTCCGAATTGTCATGATTCGCGCCCTCCAACCCGGAGGACGCCCGCTTCCCGGTTCGGGTAACGGTGGAGATCCTGCAGAGGGGAGGGCGGTGTGCCGTGGGTCACATTTCATCGGCGCTGCCGCTTCCGGAAACGGTGACGACCGCCCCCACCGGCCGAACCGGACCGCAACCCTTTTCGTATATACCCATGAGAGAGAGTCGACTCGCGGCGCACCCGCCCGCTGGTTTTTCACGGGCCCGGAAAGGAAGTGTGGAACATGAAGATCTCGCAACGTCAGGTAGGCGATGTCACCATTCTCGAGCCGAAAGGGAAGATCACCATCGGCAGCGGCGATGTGGCGCTTCGGGACGCCATCGAAACCGCAACCCGGGGTGGAAAAGCAAAGCTGCTCCTCGATCTCCAGGGGGTGTCGAAGATGGACTCTTCGGGGCTCGGAGAGCTCATCGCGGCGCACAATGAAGTCACCGCGGGCGGCGGGACGATCCGCCTGATGAAGCTTCCGCCCAAGCTCTACGGCGTCCTCGGGATCACCCAGATCGTGTCGGTTTTCGACGTCTTCGACGACGAGCGGGAGGCCGTGGACTCATTCCGTTAGGAGTCGCTCGAGCCTCTCCACCCTGGCCTCGAGGTCGGCGAGGCGCTGTGTAAGGCCGGCCGCGCCCCCAGCCGGCGGTGCCGGTTCGAAGACGGCCGTCGGGGCCTCGGGGCGACCGCCCACCAGGTGAGTCCAGCGCGCTTCCTTCTGACCCGGTTCACGCGCAAGATGCACTGCCAACGGCTCGTCTCCCGCTGCGAGGTCCGTCAGCGCACGCTCGACCTCGACTGTGGAGGCGAAGCGGTGCATCCGTTCGGTGCGCGAACGGATCTCGCCTGCCGTCTGCGCTCCCCGCAACAGGAGAACGGTCACGACCGCCCTGGTGGCCGGCGCCAGGTCCCACATGCGGTCGAGGCTGTGCCGCCACTTCCGGATTCTCGCCCCCTCCACCGGCCACACCATGACCTCGGCGTGCAGGCGATCGAGGGTCGCTTCGACGTCGGCTTCGGAGAGCGCCATGACCGGGTCGCGATTGCTCTTCTGGTTGCACGCCCCGACCAGGGCGTTGACCGACAGCGGGTAGGCGTCGGGGGTCGTCTGCTCCTTCTCGAGCAGACAGCCGAGCACCCGGATCTCCACGGCATCGAGTTCGCGGGGCAGTCGCATGGGTCCTCCCGTCGTCCGGTCATTCTACCGCGGGGAGACGACGGGGGAGATCAGTGGTACAGGTTCTTGCCGGTGGCGGGCGGCAGTCCCGGAGCATCGAGATTTCCGTTTTCGGCGGCCCAGGCCAGGCGCCGGTCAACCTCGCCGGACCAGGTCCGCTCGACCAGGGTGCCGGTCCGACCGGCCCGCATCTCGATGATCTTCTGCTCGCCGCGATCGGCAAGCAGGATCACCGTGTCGCCGTCGTGAGAAAACTCGATTCCGACCCGATCCCCTGCCGCCCGGCTCAACGCGCCGGCCGCCGCTCTGAACGTCGAGGCCCCCGCTTCCTCCACCACGAAACCCTCCGGCGCCCTCAGGATGACCGCCGGCGGGTCGTCGCGGCGGGACGTTCCGTCCTCGAGACCGGAGACCATGGCCCAGAAGACGCCGCCGACAATGGCGATTCCCGCCGTAACGATCAGGGTTCGTTTCATGCCCGTACAACCCCCAGGTCCCGCCATAGATTTCCGGAATCGGATCCTGCGGACCGGCGGGACGTGTGCACCGAAGGAGCAATCCGTGCGTCAGTCGGCTGCCGCGCGGTCGCCGCGGGCATTGACAACCGTCTGCAACGAACCCAGGTTGTAGGTGAAATTCTGAGACAACGACTGCGAGGTCGCCATCATGATGAAGATCACCGGGACGCGCCTGTGATCAGGGCCCGATCACGCTCGGGTTTCCACCCTCAGCCGTGGATGATCGTCGTGTCGTTGGTGGCGTTCGGGTGGGCCGCGGGAGGGCCGGCTGCGGCCCAGCGGAACCAGTTCGAACTCCTGAAGACCGAGACCGTTGACGGCGGCGACAACCTCGACGACGAGGCGCGAGGCATTTCGGTAGACTCGTCCGGCAACGTCTTCGTTACAGGGTACGTCACCGTCGCGGGCCGCGGACGGGACATCTGGCTCGCGAGGTACGACCGGGACCTGGTGTTGCAGGACAGCGTGACGGTCGACGGGCCCGCGAGCGGTGACGACGAAGGCTATACGGTGGCTTTCGACGGCAGCGGAAACGTCTTCGTTGTCGGCTACATGACCGAGCCCGGCGAGGGGCACAACGTGTGGCTCGGCACATTCGACGCCGACCTCGATCTGGTCGACAGCATCACTGTCAAGGGTTCCGCCAACAACGACGACGACGGCTACGGCATCCTCCACGACCCGATCAGCGGCAACCTCTACGTTGCCGGGACACTGCGAGAGACCGGCGAAGGGTCCAACATCTGGCTCGCCATCTACAACACCGACCTCGATCAGATCGACGCGATCACCATGAACGGACCGGTCGGCGACGACACCGACAAGGCCCGATTCATGACCTTCGACGACACCAGGCACCTGTTCGTCAGCGGCTCGATGACCCAGGCCGGGACCGACTACGACATCTGGATCGGCAAGTTCGAGGATGACCTGGATTTCGTCGACCAGGTTGTGGTCGCCGGACCGACCGCCGACGAGGACAAGGGCTACGGCATCGTGTTCGACGGCTCGGACGCGATCTTCGTCACCGGGACCATGATCGAACCCAACGAGAGCTACAACATCTGGTTGGCGAAGTACGACACCGATCTGAATCTGATCGAAGACCTCACGATCAACGGTCCCGAGGACGGCGAGGACGTCGCCTACGTCATGGTCATGGACCAGCTCGGCGGCCTTTATCACACGGGGGTTTTGACCGAAGCCGCCGGCGGTTCGAACATCTGGCTCGCGCGGTTCGGCCAGGCATTGAATCTCGACGCCTGGATCACGGTCGACGGCCCAGCCTCCGGCTACGACTCGGGTATCGGGTTGGCCGCCGGAATCCGACACGATCTCTACGTTTCCGCAATCGTCAGCGATCCCGTCCGCGGTCTCGACATCTGGATCGGCCGATTCGACGTCTCCTTGATCTTCGCCGACGGATTCGAATCGGGAAACTCCTCGACGTGGACAACCGTCACGCCCTGATCGCACGACGATCACACCACCTCAGCGCCGAGGGCGAGTAAAATGTCCCCATGCTGGATGTCACCCTCGTCGTCTTCACGCTGATCGTCGCTCTGGTCCTGCGGGCCGAACCGCTGCGCCGGCTGCGCCCGCTTACGCTGCCGCTGGTGCTGACCGCCGCGGCTGCGCTGGCCCATCTGGTTGCCAACTCTCTCGGGGTGGACGAGGCCCTCACCCGCTGGACCCAGGTCCTGCTGGTGCTGGCCCTCGGCTTCGTGGTGGCCCGCGGCTGTCTGCTGTTGGTGTTCGACTGGGTCCTGGTGCGGAGGATGGGCGTCACGCCCCCCCGCCTGATGCGGGAAGTGGTCGCGCTGATCGCCTACCTGGCCGTCGCCGCCATCATCCTGCGCAGCATGGACGTCGAGATCGGCGGTCTGATCACCACCTCGGCGGTGATCACGGTGGTCGTCGGTCTCGCTCTTCAACAGACCCTCGGCAACCTGCTGTCCGGGCTCGCACTGGCGTGGGAACAACGGATCACGATCGGCACCTGGGTCGAATTGAACGGCGCGGTGGGGATCATCGAGCAGACCGGGTGGCGCTCGCTGGTGGCGCGGACGCGGCGCGGCGAGCGGATCCTGGTTCCCAACTCCGACGTGGCCGCGGCCCGGGTCACGATCCTCGGCTCGGGGGAACACCCGGTGGCGGTCGCGATCCGGCTCGGCGTGGCCTATGGGGTGCCGCCGGACAGGGCCAAGGAAGTTCTCCAACGCGTCGCCGCGGACGTCCCCGGCGTGCTCGCAAACCCCCAACCGAGAATCCTGACCGCCGAGTTCGCCGACAGCGCGGTGGTCTACGAGTGCCGCCTGTGGACCGCGACCCCGTGGTGCCGCGACGACCTCACCGACGAGTTTCTGACCCGCGCCCACGCCGCACTGGCGAGGGCGGGGATGGAGATCCCGTTTCCGCAACGGACCCTGCACCGGTCGCGTCCCTCACCGACCGGCGACACCGTCGCACGCCGACAGTCGGCCCTGGCGGCGTCGCAGGTGTTCGGCGAGATACCCGCAGAGGCGAGCCTCACGCTCGCGGAGAGCTCGCGACTGCGGAGGTATGCCCCCGGCGAGGCAGTGCTGCGCGTCGGGGAGGAGTCCACCGCGATGTTCCTGGTCGTCGAGGGCGAGGCGGTCGTCGAACAGAAGGGCCGCGAGTTCGCCAAAGTCGCGAAGGGCGACGTCTTCGGCGAGATGGCCTTTTTCACCGGTGAACGGCGAACCGCCACGGTTCGCGCCTCGGGCTCACCCCTCGAAGTGATCGAGGTCGATGACGCGGCCATGCGTTCCCTCCTCGAACACCACGAAAGTCTCGCAGATCACCTCGCCGAGAAGATGGCCGAACGCCGCCTCCAGGGGGAGGAACTCCGCGACGAGACCGGCGCGCTCATCTCACCGGCCGGTCTGGTGGCGCAATTCCGCAAGCACCTCCTGAAGATCATCGGCCGCTGACTCATCCGAGGCGTGACAGTGCGAACGAAAACCCGATGGCGGCGGCAACCCCGGCGCACGCGAGCCCGACGACAAAGCAGGCCAGAACGACCCGTGACATCCGCCACAGCTGACCGTCCGACGCCCGCGTGTCGAGACGACGCCCGCGCCGGATAACGACTGCGATACAGAACACGTTGACGGCGACCGCGGCGCCGGCGAAGCAGACCTTGACCAGGTGAAGGGGTGTGACCGGGTCGACCAGAAGGAGCGAGGCCACCCCGGTCGCCACCACCGCCAGCACCAGCGGCGCCTCCACGAGCAGATCGATCCAGTAGTGGAGCCGGATGGTGGCGGCGTGGGCGTCGCGGTGGCGGAATGGGTAGACTTCGATGACCGCCTCGGTCGCGACGACACCGCCCCACAGGGAGAGCACCATCAAGTGAATCATCGGCAGGAAGTCGCTGGCAGCGGTCTCCATGACGGCGCGCCTCCTCCAACAGATATCGGGACATGTCCATTGTGGCACCTTTCGGGGCGTCGTTCGCATCAACCCCGGCGGATTCTCAACGGCAACTCCGGGCGATTGAATTTCGGCAAACCTCGGAACAGACGGCCGGAGAGGCCCCAACTCGAGGCCGCCCGTGGTAGGCTTCACCACCGATCAGCCAGGCCGCAGGGCGGCCACTCGCGAGACGGAGGGAGCTTGACCATGAACCGATTGCCGAGATTCGCCGCCATCGCCGCAACCGTCATCGGCGTTTCAATGCCGGTGATTTCACAGGAGCCGCCGGACCTCCAGGCCCTCGGCGCGGGGCTGCGGCGCAACCAGGAGGAGCTGCTCAATTACACCTGCCAGTCGAAGATCACCTTTCTGGTCGACGGGGTCCAACGGCGGGTCGACGTTTACAAGATCCGGTACGACGAAAACGGGTGGCTGCAGCGAACCCAGACCAGCGGCGAGGTCGCGAAGGGCGAGGTTCGCGGACCGGACGGCAAGAAGCTCTCGAAAAAGCAGCAGGAGGCCGCTCTCGAGTTCGTGACCAAGGCCAAAAACCAGCTCACCGCCTACCTCAGCCCTCTGTTCGCCGAGAAGGCCGTCACCTCGGCGGCCGTGACGGTCGACGGCGACGTTTTTCGTCTGCTGTCGAAGGACGTGGTCAACCCCGGCGACACGGTGGTGGTGGAGTACTCGACCGCAACTCAGGAGCCCAAGACCCTGCACGCGACCGCCACCATCGAGGGCTCGCCCATGGAGCTCGAGGTGACGTTTCAGGGCCTCGAATTCGGACCGTTCTGCCCGGCGAAGTCCGTCACGACCACCAGCTGGAACGGGATGCAGCTGACGATCACCACCGAGAACTTCGACTACTCCTGAGCCCGGTTGGTACAATCGGCGGCAATGGCGCCGACACCCAGAATCCACGACCTCCCGGGAGTCCCGGCCGGAGGGGGCTCGTCGGTGGGGGGTGTTGTGCGTTGCGCCCTCATTGCTCTGATGATCTGCTGCTGTGCCGCGGTCTCGGCTCAGGTTTCCGCCGGGGGTGGGCCGGCCGTCAACGCGAAGTTCCTGGCCGCGGGCGCCGTGGTTTCCGACGTCCTGGCCATCAACCCATTTGCGTTCGAGGGGCTCGAAGCGAGCGACATCGAGGCGTTGAGAGCAGAGGGAGTCGAACGTTACTGCGACCGAGCGGACGGCCTCAATTCCCTCGTCGAAGCGCCGGTCGAGCTACCGTCCGGCACCACCGTCACCCGGCTCGAACTCGACGCCGTCGACAACGGCCCGTTGAACCCCAAGGCGAATTTTTACCGGTGCCCGATCGGCGCTTCGGCCTGCACTCTCATCGCCGAGCTACCGACCGACGGCACTCCCGGCACCACCCAGGTCGGGATCGACCTCGCACCGACGGAAACGGTCGACAACCAGAACTTCACCTATCTCCTCGAGGTCTTCCCCGGCAACGATGGATTGACCCGTCTGGTCGGCGCCCGCCTGCTTTTGGTCGGAGCTGAGAGCACCGCACTCAGCGAGGTTCTGGCGCTCCACGCCTACGCTTTCGAAGGCCGCACTCCGGGCGACCGTTCCGCACTGGGGGCGGATGGCGTCCAACGATTCTGCTCCGGCGCCGCCTGTACCGTCGTGGCTCCGGTCGAACTTCCCTCCGGTGCCAAGGTGACCCGAATCGAGCTCGACGCTATCGACACCGGCTCCGCGAACGTCGCGGCGGAATTCAGCCGCTGCGACGCGTCGACTGGCACGTGCACTGGAGTGGCGTCGGTGAACACCAGCGGTGTCCCCGGCGCCACGCAACCCGGTTTCGACCTGGTATCGCCGGAGACCATCGACAACAGCACCCTCACCTACCGGGTCCAGGTCACGCTCGGCGCCACCGACGAAACCCGGCTGGTCGGCTTCCGCCTCTTCTTTAACCGCCCTGCGGGCCTTCCGAGGTCCGACCGGTTGGCGGTCGATCCCTTTGCATTCGAGGGCCGGGACGCCACCGACAGCGCAGTGTTGGATGCTCAGGGCGATGAACGCTTCTGTAACGGAAAGGACTGCACCATGCTGGCGCCGGTCGAGTTGCCGTCGGGGACCCGGGTCGAACGCCTCGAGCTCGCCGCGCGGGACAACAGTTCCGCCGACGTCCGAGCGGCCTTCCTGCGGTGCCCGGAGGGTTCCGGGAACTGTGCGGAAGTCGTGTCCGTGGCCACCGCGGGCACACCGGGCGACGCCGCGGTCGGCGCCGATCTCGGTTCGCCCGAGATCATCGACAATGCCAGCTTCACCTACGCCCTCGAGGTCCGGAGCGGACCCAATGCCGAGACGGCTCTCCGCGGCGCGAGCCTGGTCATCGAGAGGCCGCTGGTATTCAGCGACGGGTTCGGGACCGGCGACTCCACCTCGTGGTCGAACACGGTCCAATAGCTCGCGACCATCCGACCCCTGGTGGCAGGCCCTGAAGGACCTGCCTACAAAGCGCCTTTCGTTCTGAAAACCGTAGGCGGGTCGTTCACGGCCCGCCCGTCAGAAGCTCACTCCTCACGAAATCATCGGGAGCGGCGGCGCCGAACGAACGCAGCCCCACTTGACCTCATCAATGCCGACCCCTGCCATTCAACATCCCGCCAAACGATTACCAGGGCATAGTCTCGCCGTTGTAGTTCCAGTAGGTGCCGGTGTCCGCCGGAGTCAGTTTGGCGATGACGGCCCGCATGCCGGTGATCGATTCTTCGGGCTTCAGGTTCGCCTCGGGCCCGCCCATGTCGGTCTGGACCCAGCCCGGGCTGATGACGACACAGGTGAAGCCGTCGTCGCGAAGCTCGGCCGCCATGGACCTCGTGAACATGTTGAGCGCGGCCTTGCTCTCGCGGTAACCGTAGAATCGACCGCCCGTATTGTCCGCGATGCTGCCGAGACCGCTGGTGATGCTCACCACGGTCTTCATTTCGCCGCTGCGCAGGTTTGGCAGCAGGGCGCGGGTCACCCTCATGGGGCCGATGGTGTTGACTTCGTAGGTCCGCGCGACGTCCGCAAAATCGGTTTCGGCCAACGATCCCGAGCGCGGGAAGATCCCCGCGTTGTTGATCAGGAGGTCGATCGATGCGCCCTTCAGATCGCGGGTCAGACCATCGATGCTCGCCTGATCGGTCACGTCGAGCTGCATCACACGAACTCCGAGAGCGTTGAGTTCCGGCGCGGATTCCGGGCTCCGGGCGGTGGCGATCACCGTCCACCCTGCACCCGCGTACTGGCGGGCGAACTCGAGCCCCAGACCGCGGTTGGCGCCGGTGACGAGCACCGTTTTCGAACTCTTCCGGGCCGCCCCTTCCGGGCCACCCCCGGCCGTTTCGGAACCGGCATTTCCGACCGAAACCCCCGCGCACAAGGCAACGAGGGCCGCCCCCCTCATGAACGGCGCCAGAAATCTCCCCCCGACCAGAGAATGAAACATCGTGGTGTTCTCCTTTTCGGCCCGATGCTGACGCAACCGGGCCGTCATCGTCGTGCTTTCCTGATCAACCTCCGCCTGCCGCCGGTTGTTCCCCGCGTTCACCCGCCTCCGATCGAGACGAGCCACCCAACCGATCTCGGCGATTGCGGGAATGACGGGCGAATTTCTGCGTTGGCCTGTGTGGAGGCCTTCATGAGCTACGAGTTCTACAAGATCCTGCACGTGTTCAGCGCGCTGCTGCTGTTCACCTCTCTCGGCACTCTCGCCGCCTCGGCCCGATCGGACAGCGGACGGCTGAAGAAGCTGGCGGGCATCGCTCACGGCGTCGCCCTGGCCATCATCTTTGTCGCCGGTTTCGGCCTGATGGCGAGGCTGGGAATGTTCGGGGCCATCCCGATGTGGGCGTGGCTCAAGATTGGCCTCTGGCTGGTTCTCGGTCTGGTCGTGCTGCCCCTGCGCCGCAGACCGGAGTGGGCGACCGCGCTGTGGCTCGCCGTCCCGTTGCTGGGCGGGCTGGCGGCGTGGCTCGCCATCGGGAAACCTTTTTAGCCGGCCGCCACCTGCGGGCAACCACTCCGTGAGTGTTGAGGGCTCTCCGGGCGCTCAACCGGCTCAGGTAGTATGACCCGGCGGTCGCTCCACCGCGTGGAGGAAGATGTGGCGAATAAAAGGGCAGAGGATCGCCGCGAGCGACCCACCCTGTTGTCCCGTTTTCTGACGGCGATCGAACGGGTCGGCAACGCTCTCCCCCACCCCGCCACCCTGTTCGCGCTTTTTGCACTGGGTCTCATCGTCCTTTCCTGGCTGGCGAGCAGACTGGGGCTGGCAGCCGTCAACCCGATGAACGGCTCTGAGGTTCTGCCGATCAACCTGATTTCCAGAGACGGGCTGCACTGGATCCTCGAACACACGATCGCGAACTTCACGGGCTTCGCGCCGCTGGGCACGGTTCTGGTCGCCATGTTGGGCATCGGCGTAGCCGAAAAGAGCGGCCTCATGAACACCGGCCTGCGGCTCCTCGTTCACTCCGCACCACGGCGGCTGCTCACGTTCATGATCGTATTTGCCGGCGTGATGTCCAACATGGCGAGCGACGTGGGCTACGTGCTCCTGGTGCCGTTGGGCGCCATCATCTTCCTCTCGGTCGGCCGTCACCCGATCGCCGGACTCGCCGCCGCTTTCGCGGGGGTTTCGGGAGGCTTCAGTGCGAACCTGCTGCTGGGGACCATCGATCCCCTGCTCGCCGGGATCTCCCAGGAGGCGGCGCGGATCATCGACCCGTCCTACACGGTCTCCGCCGCGTGCAACTACTACTTCATGGCCGTCTCCACCTTCCTCGTCGCCGGAGCCGGCACTTGGGTGACCGAGCGGATCGTCGAACCCAGACTCGGCGCTTGGGAAGGGGAAGGAGCGGCATCCGAGGACGAGGCCCTGCAACCGTTGAGCGGTCCGGAAAAGCGGGGCCTCTGGTGGGCCCTGGCCGTCAGCGCAGCCCTCGGCGCCCTGGTCCTGATCGGTCTGGTGCCCGCCGACGGCTTCCTCCGCGATCCCGATACCGGCAGCGTCATTTATTCGCCGTTCATGCACGGGATCGTCACCTTCATCTTTCTCGGCGGCCTGCTCTCCGGACTCGCCTACGGTTTCGCCGTGGGGACCTTCAAGAGCGATTCCGACGTGGTGAAGGGCATGAAGGAATCGATGGAGTCGCTGGGGCTCTTCATGGTGCTCGTGTTCTTCGCGGCCCAGTTCGTGGCCTACTTCAAGTACACGAACCTCGGGATGATCTTCGCCATCCGCGGCGCCCGGCTGCTCGAGGCCTCGGGCCTTGGCCCCATCCCGCTGATGCTCGCCTTTGTCGTTCTCGCCGCCGTCATCAATCTCTTCATGGGCAGCGCTTCCGCCAAATGGGCGTTCATGGCGCCGGTGTTCATACCGATGTTCATGCTGCTCGGCTACTCGCCCGAGTTGGTCCAGGGTGTGTACCGGATCGGCGACAGCACCACCAATTTGATCTCACCCATGATGTCGTTCTTTGCGCTGATCGTGGCCTTCGTCCAGCGCTACGACGCCAAGGCGGGCATGGGGACGGTGATCGCCACCATGCTCCCCTACTCGATGGTCTTCATGCTGGCGTGGATGGTCCTTCTCGTGCTCTGGTTGGTGTTGGGTCTGCCTCTCGGACCCGGTGCCGGCCTCTATCTGGCGAGCTGAAGCGAACCGGGCACTCGACCGTTCGCCGGGCCCGCCTTGAAGCCGGTCAGCGTTCTGTGACCGTCACGGCACCGTCGTCTGTCGACGCTGAGAATCCCAGTTCAACGTGGACGACTGCCGCACTCGAGGGTATCGGTGAGGGTCATTGCGAGACGTTGATCGGGGCCTGTGCGCACCATGAACCCGACGTCGTAGGTGATGTGTCGGGGGCCCGAAGCGCCGGCGGCGGCGCCCGGCAGATCGAGGGGCAGGGAGCTCTTCTGGATCGGCGTCGAGTTGCCGTCCGCATCCTCGAGCAGGAAGGTGATTTCGAGGTCGCCGCGGACCCGATCGTCGCCCGCCGGCAACAGGGTGAGCGGCTCGAGAGGGATGCGAATCGCTGACATCACGACGTACTTCCGGCCCTCCCGCTTTGCAGTGGGCGCGAACTCCACCGAGATACCGAGGGGGTTCTTGGCTTCGGCAGTGATCAGCGCCAGCCTGGTCAGTTCGGACGCCGTGCCCTCATCGCTCGCGAGCCGGTAGTTCTCACGATGGCGGACCTTGTAGCCGTCTCCCTGAACCCTGACCTTGATCGACCTCGAGACGTCGTCCGGCTCGTGCCCCGGGTTGAAGCCCAGCGAGTAGCCGCCGTCGAGGCCGTCGCTGAGGCCGGCGAGGGTCTCGGCGGTCGGTTTGACCACTACATCGCCGCCGGTGGCGACCGCCACCCTCTCCAGACCGCCCATGAAGTTCGCATCCCGGACGAACTGGGTTTCGTTGTCGATCATCCTGGTGGCCGAAACCGCGACCGACTGCATGGCGAGCGGGTTGCCGACCACACCGCCGCCATTGAGGCTGTAGATCGTGACGCGGCGCTCGTTGGCGAGATCGGTGAGCTCCCTGATGTCGTCGGTCAGGCTGAGGCGGTTGGCTTCGACCCGGTACTGGATGGGGCCGTAGTGCTCCACGTCCGAATAGATTCTCTGGTAGGCCGCAAAAAGACTCTCACCGGGGCGAACGGCGATGCCGTCGCTGACCAGGAGGAGCGATCTGCGGCCCGGCAACGCCGAGAGCGAGTCGATGAACGAGCCGAGGTGGGCCATCATGATGCGGCTGCGGTGGCGCAGGGAGCGGGCGTAGATCCTGACCTCGTCCCAGATGAACTCGGGGTTCTCGCAGGTGACCTCGAGACAGCGGAGGATGCGGTTGAACTCCGCCTGGCTTTGAAATGCGGAAGGGGCCGTGAAGTCCACCGCTTCCATCGCGCGCACCAGCTCCGCTTCGCCATCGTCGAACCCGCTGAGGACCTCCACCCGGCTGTCGTAGGCGGCAACCATCACGCGATCGCCCCCGGCCATTCGCTCCAGGAGAAAGGCGCGCAGCGCGGTCATGACCGCCCGCCGGCGGTCCGGGCGGAGGTTGGTGTGGTCGACGAAGACGGCAAGGTAGCGCGGTTGAGCGGGCTCGACATCGGCGATCACGGCGGCTGCGCCGCCCACCTGCCGATCGTCGGACGGCGGGGGCGGGCGGAAGTTGCTGATCTCGACCGGCCGGCCGTCGACCAGGAGCTCGAAGTCACTTCGGTCGAGCCCGTACACCGGCCGCCCCTGTCCGTCGGTGACGAACACCTCCACCTCGACCACGTCGACGCGGACACGGTCGGTGAAGAGCTTGTCGGTCGGCGGCGTCTCCTGGGCAAGGCCGACAAGGCCCGAAGCACCGACGAGCACGAAAATGGCGAATGAACGCAGCCTGTTGCGGAGCCTACCGCCGCGGCTGATCGTCAAACCGGCAGTCCGATCCGTGCCCACCACCTGGCGCAAACTTCATCCCCTCCGGATACATCCTACGGCAGATGCTCCTCGATTGGGGTGTTGGCCGAGCAGATGCGTGTTCACCTTGTTCCACGAAGGGGCGTGGTCCGCGCGTGCTGTCGGAGGCCGGAGCGGTCACCCCATGAAAAAAGCCCGCCCCGGATCGGGGCGGGCCAGAGTCGTCGACGTCGAAGGAATCAGAACTCGATACGGAAGCCAACCTCGTAGCGGCGGGGGTTGCTCCAGTCGATGGGTTCGCCGAGACCGACAAGACCGTCGCCCTCCGGGTTCGCGCACCCATGAACCTGTTCACAAACGTCGGTGGCGTTGAGCGGCCGTTCGACCGACGTCACGTTGAGCACGGACCCGATCAGCACCATCCGCATGCCGCTGAACGTGAAGCCCTTGGAGAGCTGGAGGTCGACGTTGTAGTTGGTGTTGCCCGCGCGGGTTCCCCGCGGTTCGGCGTACACGGTGGTCCCTGGAGGCGCCCCGGGGAACTCGTCGTCGAGCGTGTTGTAGCGGAAACTGTCGGCCCAGTTGGCGTCGAACCCGACCGTCCAGTCGCCCTTGATGTTGAAAAACCCGTTGAGTTTCAACCGGTGGGGCCGGTGCATCTGGGTGTAGCCGTACATGTTCGTCCAATCCCACGGGTAGAAGTCGTAGTCGCCGTTGAAGTAGTGGCGGGTGTCGGCCGAGCCCTGGGACTTGGAGTAGGTGTACGAGGCCAACAACGTCATCCAGCTGTAGGCGCGGGTCTCGTACTTGACGGTGAGACCATCATAGTCGCGCTCCGGGTAATTGAAGATCAGGAAGTTCCCGCAGTCGGCGTCCTCCGAGGGACCGTCATAGAAATTGCCGCGGCAGGTGTCCTCGAGAATGTCGCGGGTCTTCTTGCTGATATAGCCGATCTCGATCGAGCTCCGCTGCCCGACCGCCCGTTCAAAGGAGATCGCGTACTCGTCGGCGTACGTCGGATTGAGGTTGGGGTCGACCTCGGTCGGCGCTCCGGCGGCCGCCGAGAAGAAGGGGCCCAACCAGCCGCTCGGGTCCCAGCCCTCGGGATCTGTGATGTAGTTGAAGCCGAGTTCGGCGGCCAGGGTCTGGCACTCCTCCGCCGAGATGTAGGGTTCGGACCAGCCAAATCGAAGTCCGCCGTAGGTACAGCTGGCGTAATAGTAGGTGCCGCTCGCCGAGGTGCTCAGGAAGCTGGGAACGGAGGTGTTCGCCGGGTGCATGAAACGGCCGTAGTTGCCGCGGAGAACGTTCTTGGCGTCACCCGTGAGATCCCAGGCGAAGCCGACTCGCGGCTGCACCTTGTCGAACCAGATTCTCTCGACGTTGTCGTTGTCCTTCCAGGTGATGTCATCCCAGCGCAGACCCAGCTTGACGGTGAGATTCGGGATCGGCCGCCACGAGTCCTGGACAAAGGCGCTGTACATGTCGCCGACGAAATCCTCGGGCGGAACGGAGTCCGTGATCTGCCAGTAGTAGGGGTGGTTGAAGTCCTCGTATCGCGTGTTATCCCTGAAGTAGGAGCCCGTCGTCCCCTCGTTGCACCCGTACTGGCCGTCGGACGGCCCGGAGTTGCAGATGGTGCTGTCGTTCTCCATGAACTTGCCGTACTCGAAACCACCCTTGATCTCGTGTGAGCCCCCGAAATCGCTGACGAACCAGGTCAAGTCGGTGGCAAACTCGTTCCGATCGCGGTTGGAGAGCTCCTGGCGTTCGTAGTTCTCGGTGAAAAGACCGGTGAAGTAGCTCCAGTGGGATATCACGTCGGCGGGCTGCGTCGGCATCTGGTTGAGCTCGGAGCGTTTGATTCCGATGACGGCGTTCCACATCAGCGAATCCGACAGCACCCCGTTGACCTCGGCGTTGGCGACAAATCCTCCCTGGTCGCGCGATGCCATGGTGGCCGGGTCGACATAGGTGGTCGTCAGCGCGTTGGCGTTGGCGATCGTGACGGGGTCCCCCGAGTACTTGGCCACCGCCCGCCAATTGGTGTCGGCCTGCCAGCTGAGCTTGGCGAACGGGTAGTTGCCCTCGAAACCATAGGTGTTGTCCGAGAAGGTCGGAGTCTGGTCGTTCTTGACGTACTCGTAGGCGACGAAGAACCACAGCTTGTCGCGCAGGATCGGGCCGCCGAGAGTCGCGGCGACGTCCAGGAAGCTGTCGTTGGCCTGGCTGGCGTCGTAGTGATCGCCGCTCTCGTAGAACGCGTCGCTGCGGTAGCGGGTATCGAAGGTCCCCGAGAACTGGTTTCCGCCCGACTTGGTCACCAGGTTGACGACACCGCCGATGGTGCGGCCGTACTCGGCTTCGTAGCCACCGGTCTGGAACTGGACCTCCTGGATCGCGTCGTAGTTGAAGTTGGCGGCAAACGTCGACGTGATCGGATCGGTCGTGTCCATGCCGTCGATGTAATAGGTGTTCTCACCCGAGGTGGATCCGAACACGCTGGGGTTGCCCGCGGATTCAGTGGAGCTGTCGGCGCCCGCGGCCTGGTACAGCATGTTCTGATAGCTGCGGTTGACCGACCCGATCGCCGCATTTTGCAGGTATTCCGCGTCAAAGGTCTGTTCCATGGTCACCTGGGTCGGATCCACGACCGGCGTTTCAGCCACCACCTGGATTTCGTCCTCGAAAGTGCCCCCTTCGGGCATCGTGATGATCACCGATGCGGCGCCTCCCAGCGGCACCTTGACCTCGTTGCGTTCCTGGGTGACGAAGCCCGGCAACGCCGCGGTGATGGTGTACACCCCAACCGGCAGACCGATAAAGGAGAACTCTCCATTGACATCGGTCACGGCCGATTTCGCACCGCCGAGGAGAGTATCTGCGTTGACGGTCACCGTGACCCCCGGAAGCGCCCCGGCGTTCTGGTCTTCCACCGTGCCGATGATCCGGCCTGTCGTGACCTGCGCCATCGCGCCGGACGCGATGAGCGCCACCGCGAGAACGGTGAATGTTGTTCGCAAACCCGAAGACAAGCACATGTGATACCTCCTTTGTCCCTTCAAAAAACGGTCCGACACCGGAACATCCGGCAAAAATTTCGGACCGAACGCACACCGAGCGCCCCGCGCTCTCTCCTGCCATACGGAGCGCGCAGCCGGTCGTTTTCCCTGCAGCGTGCGGAAAATTCAAGGGTTTCAGCAACGCCGCTCATAGGAGACTTCAAGTTCTTTCTTGCTGTGATTTCCGCTCGGGTCGAACGGGCTGCGAGGGATCGGCCGGGGGCGCAGAATCCCGGGACAATCGGAATTCGGCGTCGTGAGGAGAGAGGTTATCTCAACTCTCGACGGCCTCCGCCAGCGAATCGACCAGCAGCAGCACGAAGAGCGAGCACAGGATCGCCGGTTTCAATGCGGTCGAGATAGCGGTGGAACTCGGCCAGCAGCTCGAAGGCTTTGCCGGCGGGCTCCACGCCGAGGCTCAGAAGGTCCCCCCGCAGCGCCCACACCGTTTC
Organism: Candidatus Sulfomarinibacteraceae bacterium; assembly: GCA_963823345.1. Taxonomy (GTDB): domain Bacteria; phylum Acidobacteriota; class Thermoanaerobaculia; order Thermoanaerobaculales; family Sulfomarinibacteraceae; genus Sulfomarinibacter. Next base: position 126,976 of record CAWGLE010000001.1, on the reverse strand, counting down.
CGCGGCGGGCGAATGCAGCACCGCGACGAGGCTCGGTGGGAGCTTCATGAAATCACGGTAGCACGCCGATCGGGAATGCGGCCCACACCTCCCGGTTTAACTGAAAAGAGCAAAATGGACGCCAAGACTGCACGACATCAGCGCCGCCTGCGCCCGGCTGACGCGCTTCGCCTCGTGGTTGAGGGGACGGTGTCGACCACAGGGGTCGAGTTTTTTCGCGCCCTCGTCAAAAACCTCTGCCTGGCGCTCGACACCGCGGGCGCCTGGATCACGGAGCTGGTGCCGGAACGGCAGCGGCTGCGTTCGCTGGCATTCTGGGTCAACGGTGAGTACGTCGAACACTACGAGTACGACATCGCGGGCACACCCTGCCAGCCCGTGATCGAAGAGCAGTCCCTCGCCCACTTTCCGGACAGGATCATCGAGCTCTTTCCGGCCGATCCCGATCTTCCGGGTCTCAACGCGGTGAGCTATATGGGGGTGCCGTTGCTCGACGTCGACGGCACCCTCCTCGGCCACCTCGCGGTGCTCGACACCCGGCCGATGCCTCGTGAACCGCAGCTGCTCGACATCTTCGAGCTTTTTGCGGAACGGGCGGTGGCGGAGTACCGGAGGCTGCGGGCGGCCCAGCGAGCGGCGGCGAGGGAAGAACAGCTCTCCCTTCTCCTCGACAGCGCGATGGATGCCATCCTGGTGCTCGACTCGGAGCTCGCAATCACCCGCTCCAACCCCGCCGCGGAGCGGGTGTTCGGGTGGTCGGCCGACGAGCTTTCGGGGCGAGACATGCGCACGCTCCTCGATGCCGACGGATCGCGCGCGCTCGCGGCGCAGGCCGCAGAGCGGTCGTCGTGCGACGAAGGCGACCGCACGCACTGGTTTGCCGGGGATCTCGGCGCGGTGCGTCGCGACGGCACGTCCTTCCCCGCCGAGGCCACGCTGTCGTGTTTCACGAGCGGAGATCAGGTGTTCCACACCATCATCCTGCGCAACATCGACGAGCGTCGGAAATCCGAGGCCCGGATCCGGCTGCTGAGCGACGAGGCGGAGTACCTGCGCGAGGTCGTCCGCGACGCGACCGGAGAGGTCGACCGGATGGTCGGCGACAGCCCGGCAATGCGGCGACTGTTCGACGGTATGGACCGGGTGGCGGCCACCGACGCCACGGTTCTCGTCCTCGGCGAGACCGGCACCGGGAAAGAGCTGATCGCCCGCCGCATCCATCAGCTCAGCCGGCGCGCGGACCGGCCCCTGGTACGGGTCAACTGTGCCGCCATCCCCGGGGCTCTCATGGAGAGCGAGTTCTTCGGCCACGAGCGTGGGGCCTACACCGGTGCCACCACCAGGCGCGAGGGCCGTTTCGCGATGGCCGACGGCGGGTCGATCCTGCTCGACGAGGTCGGCGAGCTGCCCCTCGACCTCCAGGCCAAGCTGCTCCGGGTCCTTCAGGAGGGCGAGTTCGAGCGGGTCGGCAGCACCACCACCCAAAAGGTCGACGTGCGGGTGATCGCCGCCACCAACCGCGATCTCGAACGGATGGTCGCCGACGGGAACTTCCGCGAGGACCTCTTCTACCGGCTCAACGTGTTTCCTCTCACCGTGCCCCCTCTGCGCGAACGGAGCGGCGACATCGCCCTCCTGGCCCAGGTCTTCGCCGATCGATTCGGGCGGCTGATGGGGCGCAGCGTCGATCCGATCGCGGCCGACGACCTGCGGCGGCTCGAGGCCTACCCGTGGCCCGGCAACGTCCGCGAGCTGCAGAACGTGGTCGAACGCGCCATCATCCTGTCGACCGGGTCGAAGATCGAGATCGCGCGGGCGCTGCCCGCCGCAGCACGACACGTCGACCCGGCCGTCACGGAGCAAGGCTCCGCCTCGCCACCGGCGATCCTCAACCGCGCCGAGATGCTCGCCCTCGAACGCGACAACATCCTCCGCGCCCTCGATGCCGCCAACTGGAAGATCTCGGGCGAACGCGGTGCCGCCCGCCTCCTCGACCTCCCCGCCTCGACCCTGAGCTCACGCATGAGGGCGCTGGAGATCGTCAAGCCGGGCTGAGCCTGCGCCGGACCGACGTCCGGACCGTCTCGAGATGTCGCGGCCCAGACTCGCGAAATCTCGCGATTCACGAGATCTCGCGACTCTTCCCTGGCTGGCTCAACCGACGTTAACCTCCTCAAATGAGAGACTTGTGCGAGTGTTCTCGAGTTGGCACGGGCCGTGCCATAGAGCAGGTCGACCGCACCGGATGGGCCGGACGGCAGCCAACGACCGAACCGCCAAAGGAGGCAGCAATGGAAACCGCAACGATGAAGAAGATGGTGAACGGACTCGACGTCGAAGCCCTGCAGGCCACGATCCACGCCGTGTCGAAGGATCCTGCGCCGGGCATGACCACGTGGCGGGTCGCCACCCAGTGGAAGGGCGGCACCCGCTCCGACACCCATGTCGACCACTACATGATCGGCGGCGAAAAGGTGAAGAAGGACTTCACGATCAGGATCGACGAACCGCTCGAGATCGGCGGCACCAACCAGTACGCCAACCCGCAGGAGTACCTGCTGGCCGCCATGAACGCGTGCATGATGGTCGGCTACGTCGCGGTCAGCGCGCTGTTGGGGGTCGAGCTCGAATCGGTGCGGATCGAGACCGAGGGCGACATCGACCTGCGCGGCTTTCTCGGCGTGGACAAGAAGGTGGCCCCCGGCTACGAGTCGCTCAAGCAGACCGTCTACATCAAGGGCAACGGCACACCGGAGCAGTTTCAGAAGATCCACGAGATGGCGTGGGCGACCGCTCCCAACCGCCACAACATCACCACCGCGGTGGCTCTCAACACCGAGCTCGTGATCGAGTGAAGCCGTCACCAAACCGCAAGCACCGCGGCTCCCGGAGCCGCGGTGTTTTTTCTGAACGGAGCGGATCTCACCCGCGCAAGGGTCGATAAATCGGAACTCGACGTCTCACCGGGTCTCGCGCGGATGATCGTGGCGCGAACCCTGCGGGAACCTCGATCAGTGGCACCTGCAGAGCGCCTCGAACCAAGAGATCACGTCGTCCCACAGCGGCCTGCTTTCGGGTCTGAAGAAGCCGACGTGACCGATACGGTCGAGCCCCACGTCGCCGGGATCGACGTGCCGAAGCTCCACGTTCGGATAGGCGCCCATCATGGCCGCCACGGACCGCGCGGTGCCCCACGCGCGTCGCCGAAAAAGGTGCCAGGCACCGAGTTCCGTATCTATCGATCAGCGCGCTTCCTGGAACGCTACGTCGAGTGCCTCGACCTCGGCCGCGAACCCGGCGTCCTCCAGCCTTCGCTGCGCCCCCCGCCGCATCCAGAGGCTGACGCCGTCCTCGCTCTTCCCGAGCGAGGATGCGAGGTCCCTCACTTTGACGCCGTACCGCGCGACCCCCACCAACGCGAGCACCTCCCGCGCGCGCACGAGCTCGGGGCTCCGGCTGCGGCTCGCCAAGGAGTCACGACTCACATGCATGCTGGAGCAGGCGGCGTCGATCCACTCCTCTGCGTCGAAGCGCCGCCGGTACGGGCTCGTCGGGCGACCGAGCATGTCCACCTGCTCGGCGCCGTCGGGGGCGATCTCCTCTTCCTGCTCGGTTGGGCGTCCCAGGCGCCACCACGGGAGGCGGCCCGGGAGCTGGTCGGACCACTCGGAACGACGCACCTCGCCGAGCGCCGAACGATACGCTCTCAGAGCATCGGAGCGCCGCGAGCTGTACACAGTAAGCACGTTGTCCACTGCCACGATCGATGCGCGCCGGAGCCCGAGTACCTCACGGTGGCCCGACCACCGGTAGTCCCTCGCCGTCGAGACCAGCCCGGCAGCGACGGGGTTCAGGTGAACGTACGCGATCAGCTGCCCAAGGTATCGCTCGTCCTCGACCCACTTCGCCTTGAATCGTCCCTGCCACAGTGGCCCGAAGACCCTCGCCTCCCGGTTGCGGGTTCGCGTCACCTCCTGGTGCAGCGTCTTCATCGGCCTCGACAGCGGCACGGCGCCCATGCGCACCACCAGGTGGTAGTGGTTGCTCATCAGCGCCCACGCATAAACCACCATCTCATCGCGCTCGGCGACGCGGACGAGCAGCTGGACGAACCGCGATGCCAGCCCTTCGTCCGCAAACGGCATCGCGCCGCCTCCCACCCGGTTGTAGACGTGGTAGAGGCGCCCCTCCTCCAACGCTCGCGGCGGTCGTGGCATGGTGTCCTCCGTCGCGAGTTTAACAAATACGGAACTCGGTGCCTGGCACCTTTATTCTGGCTGCTCACTCGGGTACTCAGTCTGTTCATTCAATGCGCAGGGAACTCCCGGACCCTCGAACCGGGGTTTCGACCCCACCGTTGACGCCTCCGGGGCGCCGGAGGCACGGTCTCCCCGACACCCTCCGGTGGGATGAGCCGGCGGCCGCCGTTCGATGTCACAATGGGGCATGCCATCCGGGACGGGATCCGATCAGCGCACGATGGGGCTCCTCGCGGCGACCGGTGTCGGCGTGGGCGCCATCGTCGGCGGCGGCGTGCTCGCCCTCGCCGGCGTCGCGTTTGCCACGACCGGCCCGAGCGCGATCCTCGCCTTCGCGCTGAACGGCGCCATCGCCGTGCTCACGGCACTGTCATTTGCCGAGCTCGCCTCGCGCATCCCCGAGTCGGGAGGCACGTATGCGTACGCCCGCAAGGTGCTCACGGTCGAGGCCGCGTTCGCCGTCGGATGGGTCGTGTGGTTCGCTTCGGTGGTGGCGGCGGTCCTCTACGCGCTGGGGTTTGCGGTGTTCTTCGTGCCGTTTTTCGAGCAGGTCATCCGGGCGGCCGGCGGCACACCGCCGGGGTGGCTCGGCGCGCGATTCGCGATGCTGCTCTACGCCCTGGCCGCCGCGGCCTTCTACACCTGGCGGCTGATGCGGTCACATGCCGGCGGCGGACAGTGGGAGACCGTCGGCAAGGTGGTCATGTTCGCAATCGTCATCGCCGGCGGGTTCTGGGTGCTCCTCGCCCATCCGCCCGGACTCGACGAACTGAGTTCGAGGTTCCGGCCCTTCTTCCTGCACGGAGGTCAGGGCCTGGTCCAGGCGATGGGCTACACCTTCATCGCGCTGCAGGGCTTCGATCTGATCGCCGCGGTGGGCGGCGAGGTCAAAAAACCCGAGCGCAACATCCCGCGCGCGATGATCCTGTCGCTGGCCGCCGCGCTCGTCATCTATCTGCCGTTGTTGTTCGTGATCGTCGCGGTGGGCACACCCGGCCAGCCTGTCGCCGACGCCGCCGCCGCGGATCCCGAGATCCTGATCGCGGTGGCGGCGCGCAACTTTCTCGGTCCGACCGGCTACTGGCTGGTGGTGGTCGCCGGGCTGTTGTCCATGCTGTCGGCCCTCCAGGCCAACCTGCTGGCGGCTTCGCGGTTCGCACGGACGATGGCGATCGACCGCACCCTGCCGCGGCGCTTCGATCGACTGGCCCCCGGCACCGGGGCGCCCATACCCGCCATCCAACTCACGGCCGTCACGGTGGCGATCGTTCTGGTTGCGGTCCCCGACGTGGCCGCAGCCGGCGCGATGGCCAGTCTGATCTTTCTGGCGAGCTTCGCCCTTGCCCACGGCATTGCCTATCTCGCCCGCAAACGCGCCGCCACCGCCAGCCCGTTCCAGACCCCGGCGTTTCCGCTGGTGCCGGTCGTCGGCGGCGTGTCGTGCGTCGCCCTCGCCCTGTTCCAATCGGTCGCGGTGCCCTCGGCCGGCGCCATGGCGGCTCTGTGGCTGGGCATCGGCGCCGTCTTGTACATGACCCAGCTCGCACCGCGAGCGTCGGTCGTGGACGCCTCCTCCGAAGGCCTCGATCCGCAACTCCTCCGTTTGCGCGGCCGCAGTCCGTTGATCCTGGTGCCGATCGCCAACCCCGCCAGCGCCGAAACCCTGGTGGGGATGGCGAACGCTCTCGCCCCGCGGTCGGTCGCCCGCCTGCTTCTCCTGTCGGTGGTCCGCCCACCCGGGGACTGGACCGGCGAAGAGTTGCCGCAACAATTGGTGGACGCACAGTCCGTTCTCGGCGGCGCCCTGTCGAAGGCGTTTGCCGCCGACCTCCGACCGGAAGCGCTGATCACGATCAGCGACGATCCCTGGGGTGAAATCACCCGGGTCGCTGAGCGCAACCGCTGCGACAGCCTGCTGCTCGGCGTCGGTCACCTCGGCAAAACCCTGATGACCGGGCCGCTCGAAGATCTCCTCGGCAAGGTCGAGGGTGACGTCGTGATCCTCCGCGCGCCCAGCAACTGGAATGTCGACCAGGCGCGGAAGATCCTCGTCCCAGCCGGTGGACGCCGCGACCAGAGCCCGATCCGCGCCCGCCTGATCGGCAACCTCTGCCGCACCGCTCCACGGGAAGTGACCTACCTTCGGGTCCTGCCCCCGACGACCGATACCGCCGTCCAGCGACGCGCGGCACGCGAGCTGGGCACGCTGGCGCGCGACGAGGCGCCCGGCGTCAGCACGACTGCGATCACCCTGAGCGACGACGTGATCGCTGAGGTCGTGACCCGGGCCGGCGACTGCGATCTCCTCGTCCTCGGCCTCCAGCGGCTCGGCCGCAGGCAGAAGGTGTTTGGAGAGCGGGTGCTCGAGGTCGCCGAGAGCACGGCCTGCCCGCTGCTGATGATCAGCCGCCGCAGTTGACTTCTATAGCTGCGAGGTGCAGTTGGGGCAGCGGGTCGCCTTGATCGGAATCTGGGTCTGGCAGAATTCGCAGCTCTTGGTCGTGGGCTCTGCCGCCGGCGCCTCCTCCTTGCGCTTCATGGAGTTCATGGCCTTGATGACCATGAAGACCGCGAAGGCGACGATCAGGAAGCTGATCACGGTGTTGATGAAGAGACCCACGTTGATCGTCACCGCGCCTGCCGCCTGGGCATCCGCGAGCGCCGCGTACGGTCCTGCCGGAGAACCTTCCTTGAGCACCGTGAAGAGGTTGGAGAAATCCACCCCGCCGGTGAGCATCCCGATCGGCGGCATCAGGACGTCGTCGACAAAGCTCTTGACGATGGTGCCGAAGGCGGCGCCGATGACGATGCCGACCGCCATGTCGACCACGTTGCCCCGCATCGCGAATTCCTTGAACTCCTTGAACATCACCTTCTCCTTTGCCGGCGCCGTTTTTTTGGCGCCACCAGCTGTCGGTTTTCGTGGGGCCACAATAACCCAACCCGGGGCAATGTGGTCATGGCCCGGCGGGCGACGACACCGGAGTGCAGGGAGAAGGCTCCTATCGGTTCAGCCTGTCGTCCACGATCCTGCGCGCGAGGGCCGCACGCTCGTCCGGATTCTCGGGGATGACGTAGAGACCGGCCACCGCCGCGGATGTGTCCGGCACGTTGTAGGCGACAGCCTCGACCTTTGCCGACATGAAGCCCGGCGTCACCAGCACCGGCCACACCAAGAACCAGCCCCACTTCTTCTTGCAGGTCGGTTCGTCGGTGGTTCTCGAGGCGTTCTGCGGCACCCAGCGGATCTCGCCGAGTGCATTGCCACCCATTTTCCGGGCGTCTTCTATGAGCAGCCACATCGAGCCCTTGGCGGCGTCGGTGCACTTCTCCCAGATGGCGCCGCCCTCGTTGGCCGAAACCGCTCCGAGCCGTTGTCCGTCCCAGCCCGAGGCCGCCACCTGAACGTCATCCTCGTACTCCGTGTAGGAAATGTAGGCCCGTTGATACGAGCACCCGAACGCCGCAACCACTACCACACACGCCAGACACGCACCTGTGCGATTCATGACACCGCCCTTCCCCGATCGATGATCGCTCGATCGAATACCCAGCTTCGTTCAAGCACGGAGCGTGCCATCTGCCCCGCCCGAGGGTGTCGTTCAACCGGGAGCCGGAGCGAATCTCAAGTCCGAGCCGCTTCGGGCCCGACGCGAGGTCAGGAATCGTCGCCTCCAGGCGACGGCGCGTCTCCGCCATGGGTCGACCGGGCGGTCTGCGGGCGATCAGCTGCCACAGTCACACGATTTTGATTCATGGTCTCACCCTGGTATAACGGGCGCTCACGGGGGAATCAATGGCAGTGAGCAACGGCAACCTCGGCCTCGACGCGTTCGACCACGTCATCGTCCTGATGATGGAGAACCGGTCGTTCGACAATCTCCTCGGCTTTCTCTACGAGAACGACCAGCCCGCCCACTTCATCGGCCGCGGCGAGCGGCGTTTCCGCGGGGTGGCCGGACGCGGCGACCTCACGAATCCCGACAACCGAAGGCCGCCGGCGCTCTATCCGGTTCGCAAGGCGCCTCTCGAGACCCCCGAGGACATGTGCCACCCCTGTCCAGATCCCGGAGAGGAGCACAGCCCCCACATCAACCGCCAGCTCTACGGCGAGGACCCGGTGCCGCCCTCGGCGCTCGCGGAACCCGCGCCCATGAACGGTTTCGTCATCGACTACATCGAGGCCGTCAAGGCCCAGATCGCGATCGACGGCGAGGAGGCGACGCCCGATGTCTACCGCCGGATCATGAACTGCTTCACGCCCGAGGCGTTGCCGGTGACCAACGGCCTCGCGCGACAGTTCGCGTGCTCCGACGAGTGGTTCTGCTCGGTGCCGAGCCAGACCTTCTGCAACCGCTCCTTCTTCCACTCCGGGCAATCGAACGGTTGGGTCAACAACTCTCCGTTCCTGAAGTGGACCGGGAACCACAGCCCGACCATCTTCGAACGCCTGAGCGGAAAATTCGCGACCGGCGACGACTGGCGCATCTACTGGGACCACAAGGACGTGGCCCCGATGACCAAGCTCATCCACCCGACCCTCCTCCACCGCCGCTACGGCGGGCACTTCCGCACCTTCGAGAAGTTCAAGGACGACTGCGCGACCGGCGACCTGCCCGCCTACACCTTCATCCAGCCGCGGCTCATTTTCGACCACAACGACATGCACCCTCCGGTGTCGCTGGTGCGCAAGGTGCACTCCAGCCTGCTCGCCGGCGAGCTCCTGATCAACGAGGTCTACGACGCGGTGAGGAAGGGCACGAGGTGGATGCGGACCCTGCTCGTGATCACCTTTGACGAGCACGGCGGATGCTACGACCACTGGCCCCCGCCGACCGGTGCGGCGCCGCCGGTCGCCGACCCGCCCTACGAGCTCGAAAAGGGCTTCCGCTTCGACCGCTTCGGCGTCCGCGTTCCGACCATCTTCGTCTCACCCTACGTCGCACCGGGGACTGTGGTGCGGGCGGACGGCGACACCCCATTCGATCACACGTCGATGATCAGGACCCTGTGCGAGAAGTGGGATCTCGAAGGGCTGACCGACCGCGACCGCGCCGCGCCGGATTTCGCATCGGTATTCAATCTGCGCCGCGACGACGGCCGCGCCGAAACCCCCGCGTTCACTCCGCGTCCCTACACCCCGATCTCGGTCAAGGACGCCCACGGCTCGCTCTTGAGCTCGTTTCAGAGGGCCCTCGGCCACCTCATCGGGCACCACAGGGGCGTTCAGGTTCCGCACGACGTCGAGACGGTCGGTGATCTGCTCGGGCACGTCGCGGCGGATCGTTAAGGCGTTTGAACGTTGCAACGTGTAACGTCAGGACGCCGCGGCGGCGGCTCTGGCGGCGCGGATGTCATCAATCGTGCGCCGCACCTTGAGCTTGGGATCGTGCGGGATGGTCGCCTGATACTCGATCAGAGGCGACTGCGCGATGTGCTTCGGCATGGTGATGATGTCCGGACGATCGCTGAGTGGGGCGCCGCCGACCCTGAAACAGCGCTCGACGAACTCCGAGCAGTACATGCCGTGCGGCCACACCGGGTCCTTGAGCTTGACCTTGGTCGCCCACCGCCAGAGGTTCCTCAACAGATCGACATACCCGTAGGGCAGACCCAAATCGGCCTTTGCCTCCTGGGCGATATGCTTGAGCTTGTCTTCGAATGCCGGGATCTCGTCGCGTTTCAGACGGTACCAGTCGGCGCGCCCGGGATAGGTGCCCACCGCGACGCTCATCGGAATCGCCTGGATCCCCGGGCCCTCGGCCTGCAGAATCATCAGTCGATTCCTCCACCACAGGGCGAGCGCGGCGTGCGAGTAGTAGGACTTGTCGACCAGGCGAAAGAGCTTCGAGCTCTTGTAGTCGCCGCGGAACATGAAGATGTCGATGTCCTGGACCTGGTCTCTCACGTCCGCATAGGCCAGATTCTTTTCGTTTTCAATCGGCGGTTTCCATTTCATTCTTCTCACCCTCCTTGTTCGTCAATTCCATCGCCCCGGCGCCAGCATGCCGACCATGCGCTCGGGGTTGACCACACCCTGGCCGGCAAACCACGCCCGGACGTCATCGATCATCCTTTCGCCTTCCCCGTCAGCGAGCAGCTGGCCGAGCCGCCACCGGGCGGCGGCTTCGAAGTGCGAAATCGATGCCCCTTGAAATCCTCTGACCGCCGTCGTGAGCAGTCCGCGAGCCGCAGCCGCATCGCCGCGGTGGGCAGCGATCCCCGCCCGGATGAGGCCGGCCGACCCTTCGGACGAGGGCATCGGCTCGCGCTCCAATCGGCGAGCATCGCGGCCGGCACGGGCGAGAAACCGCGACGCTTCGGCCCCGCCGGCACGCGCGGCCAGAGCCAGCGCGACCCGCGCCCGCAGGAAGAGCGCTTCCACATACACCGCCTGGGCCCGGGTCAGGAGCGACCTCTTGAATGCGGGCCAGCCGCTCTCGAGCCGTTCCCAGGCCGCCTCCGGAGTCCCGCCGTAGAGATCGATCTCGCCGCTCGCGTACCAGTCCCAGTAGTGCTGGACCTGGAAACCGTGCTGCGACCAGCCCTCGAGGCTGCGCGCCTGCTCCTCCCGCGCCCGCTCGACCTGGTCGGCAACCAGGTGCAGAATGTGGGCGTTGCGCGTCTTCAGGTAGGTCGCGATGTAGAGGTCGGCGCGATCGCGGGCGTCTTCGAGCATCACCGGAACCCGTTCGGCGAGCGCCTTCCACCTGCCCATCATGCTGAGCGCGTGGTTGTAGTAGAGCTGGGCGGTGTCGAGCTCCCAGGTGACGCCGGTGCACTGCTCGCGCAGGGTGGTCTCCGCCCTGGCGCAGGCCGCCAGCGACTCTTCGAACCGGCCCTCGAGACTCGCGACGGCACCCTCCTGCAAGGCGAAAAGCCCGTTCAGGTACGCGTCGTCCTGGTCCTCGACGATGGCCCGGCAGCGCTCCATCAAGGCCGCAGTACGGCGTGCGGCGCGGCTTCCGCCCGCGGCCGAAAACGGCAGCTCGAGGGCGAGCGCGCGCGCGACGCGAAAAGGCTCCCCCGCTTTCAGCGCCAGCAGCAGGTTGAGGGCCTGGAAGTGGGCGCCGCGGATGTTCTCCACCATCCCGAATCCGATGGCCACCGACCAGCAGACGTCGATCTTCGTCAGCAGGGCCTGGTCGGCCTCGCCCCGATGGCGGGCAGTGAAGCGCAGACCACGCACCGCGATCTGGAGCCGACGCACGAGCAGACCCGCCAGCGAACCCCTGGGGGTCGGCGGCAGGCGCATCCCGACCCTCGCCAACACGGTCTCGAGCTCCTCCCGTCCCTCGTCGATGTGACCGCTGACCAGGAACTGCTCGGCCGCCCGCCGCCGGAGGTCGAGCCCCTCCTGGGGAGTGGCCGCGTCGGCCGCTTCCAGATAGGCCTTCGCAGCCACGCCGCCGCGGCCGTCGTTGGCCAGCGCCCCGGCCAGTTTGGCCAACAGCTCTCCCCGCTCCGGCGCCGGCCAGTCTCCGGCCTCGAGACAGATCTGATAGAGGCGCGCCGCGCGGTCGAACGCGAGCTCCGCAGCCGCCTGGTCGGCGGCTCGGCGGGCGTGCTCGGCCGCTCTCGCCCCGAGGCCCGCCGCCATGAAGTGCTCGACGAGGGTCGCCGAGCTCGCGGTCCCCGCGCCTTCCCATGCCTCCGCCAGGCGGCGGTGGCGTACCGCCCGGTGATCGTCGGGAACCAGCGAAACGATGGTCTCGCGGATGCGATCGTGAAAGGTCTCGAATGCCTCGCGCCCCTCGAGCGCACAGGACCTCACCCAGTTGCCCGCGCGCAGGAACTCGATCGCGTTCTTGTCACCGGCCGCCAGCTCGGCCGCCCGGTTGGCGACCTCGATGTCCACCGGCTCGCCCGCCACAGCGACCACCTCGAGAAGGCGTCGCGCGTCGGCGGAGAGGCCCGCGGCCCGGGCCTCGATCACCGAGTCGAGCCGCAGCGCCTCGACGCTCACAGGGCCACCCGAGGCCTGGTGGCGGGCAAGCTCGTCGACGAAAAATGGGCTGCCGCCGGACTCGCGGGCGATCTGTTCGGCGCGGGCCTGTGCGTCGGCGCCGTGACCTCCGATCACGGCCAGGGCGAGCTCCCGTGCCTCCTCCGGAGGCAGCTCCGCGAGGTCGACATTCCACCGTGAGCCGTGCGGGTGCTCACCGTCGTCGACCAGGACCCGCAGCAGCGGCGACCGTTCGGCCTCTTCCCTGCGGAAGCAGACCAGCAGCAGAAGCGGCGGCGGGTCGGGCGGCCGCGTGATTTCGCGCAGGAGAGCGGCACTGTCGACGTCGCCCCACTGCAGGTCGTCGATGAACAGGGTCACCGTCGAACTGTCGGCAAGCCGTCCCAGGAGCTCCCTGAGAGCCGCGAACGCCCGCCGCCTGAGCTCCATGGCGTCGGGGATTTCGGGTTCGTAGCGCCTGCCGGGCTCGACTTCGCCCACCCCGCCCAGGACCGGAAAAAGTCTCGCCAGAGCCGACCGGTCCCGCGGCATGAACCGCGCCGCCTCGAGCGCGGTCATCCCGCCGAGGTGCCGGCTGATCTCGTCGACGAGGCTGTCGAGAGCCTTGTACGGCACGCTCTCCCGCTGGTAGCAGCGGCCTTTGAACACCAGCGTTCGCGGGTCGTCGGTCAGTGCACGATCGAGAAAGCTGCGCACCAGGGCGGTTTTCCCCATCCCCGAGGCGCCGCTCACGAAGACGGTGGCCGCGCGACCTTCGCGGACCCGCTGGAGAGCCTCGTCGAGCATGGCCAGTTGCCGGCGGCGGCCGACGAAGCGCTCGGGCCCGGCCTGCGGCTGTGGCGAGATCCCGACCTGCAACGGTCGATCGAGGCGGCGCGCGATCTGCGCGCCGGTGGGCCGCGCCTCAGGATCCGGCTGCAAAATCTCGCTGCACAGATCGTCGAGATCCTGCGGAACCCCCGCCACGACCTCCGACGGGCGGGGCGGGTTGCCGGCCCGGCGGCAGGCGAGGATCTCGTGGAGCGAGCCGCGGTACAACGGAGCGCCCGTCAAGGCCTCCCAGAGGATGATTCCGAAGCTGTACCAGTCGCTGGCCGGCGTGACCTCCCGCGCCAGGCTCTGTTCGGGCGACATGTAGGCCGGCGTGCCGACGACGTTGAGCGACTCAGTGACGTCCTCCCTTCCGAGGTGGGCCACGAGCCCGAAATCGAGAACCACCACACGCCCGCCTGTCGACACCAGGACATTCGAGGGTTTGAGGTCCCGGTGCAGGAGCCCGTACCGGTGGAGGGCGTTGACACCGTCGGCGAGCTGTCCGAACGCGTCCCGCAGTCGTTCCGGGTCAAAGGCGCCGGGGCGCGACTGAAAAGGTGAGGTCCACCTGGCGGCGCCGCCGGATCCCGGGGTGTGGCCCGGTATGAGGGGCGTCACCGGGGCCTCGATCGTGAGGCTTTCGGAGCCCTCGCTCGACTCCCGGTCCTCGGCAACCGAATGCAGCCCTTCCGCCTCCCGCCACACGTAACCGAGGATGTCGCTCCCGGTGATGAGCTCCATGGTGAAGAACCAGTTGTCGTGTCTCGACACCAGCTCGCCCAGCCGGATCAGGTTGGGGTGGCTGACGTCCGCAAGCGATCTGAACTCCTGTTTGAACCTCAGAAGGCTCGTGGTGTGGACCGTCCGCAGGACTTTGAGGGCGACGGGTTCCTCGTATTTGGTGTCCCAGGCTTCGTAGACCACCCCGAAACCACCCTCGCCGAGCCACCGGCGAATGGTGAATCGTTCGTCTCCGAAAACTTCCTGGCCGTCCACGGCTGCGTCACACCCCCGCCGTTGCTGCTGCACCCGATTCGGCCGTCCGAGTCGCGGGCCGCCGGCCCGCAGCGATGTCGTCCGCGATCTCTTCGTTCACCCTGCCGTCCCGCTCGATGAGCATCGTCGGCCGGAACATCTTCGCGAACCTGCCGTCGACCCGAAATGCCGGAGTGTAGAACCGGTCAGGGACTTCGGTCGTGCTGATGTGGGTGCGCGGACCCGCGGCCTTACCGATCCGCTTCGGCATTGTCGTCAGCAGTGGTTCGCACAACAACGGCGCGTTGTACAGGGCGAGCCCGAGCTTCACCGGCGACAGGTGTTTGCGATAGGCGGCCGCGAAGCGAAGGCTGTGGCGAGCGATGCGTGCACGGTATCCGCGCATCGTCTGCAGATCGCGCGCAAACTCTGCCGCTTCGGCGAGGGGATCGACGGTCCGCAGCGAGATGGTCGTTGCGTCGAGGTCCCTGAGCTTCGTTCCCGGCAGGATCCGGTCGTCGTCCAGGCACTCGTAGAAAAACGGTGTTCCCGGAATGGGAATCGGGATCGACAGGTACGACGGCAACGGGATCTCGGGGCAACCGACGATGAAGTCGAGCTCGCGGCGGATGTCGCTGATAGTCCTCGTGGAAAGGTCGAGCATCATGCCGTACAGGAAGGTCACCCCGGCCACGAGACACTCGCGGATGATCTCCACCTGCGAACGGACCGTGTTGTGGTGCTTGTTGTGGCGTTTGTTCCAGCCCTCGTCAAAGGACTCGACGCCCGAAAAGAGGCCCGTGCAGCCCGCTTCGCGCACCAGCTCGAGGTTGTCTCGTTTCAAAAAGAAGTCGTTGGTGACGAGCGCCGTCCAGCCGTCGAACAGTCCCGCAGCCACACCCTCGCCCATCACCGCGACCCGCTCACGGAAACTGGCGCGGTTGTTGCCGTAGAAATTGTTGTCGTTGAGCCCGATGTAGTTCTTGCGGCCGACGGCCTCGAGCTGGCGGCGCAGATCGTCAGCCGGCACCGGTCGGTAGGGGCGCCCTTCCCCGGTCAGGGTGCAGAAGGAACAGCCGAAGTTGCAGTAACGGCTCGATTCGACGTGCCCTACGCGGCCGAAGTAGTACGCGAGGTCGAAGCGGGGAAACAGCTCTTCGGCCGCGTACTGCGGACCGAAGGCATCCCGCACGACATCCCGGATCTCCTCGACGTCGCCGAGACACACGTAGTCGAGAAAGGTCGAGCAGAACGAGGGCAGGGCCCGCGCCACGTGGCCACCTCCAACCACGACCACCCGCGGGTTCCTGGTGCGCGCATAGGCCGCCACCTGCCGCATGCGATCGACCGAGGTGATGAGACCGGTCAGCACCAGCAGGTCCGGCCACCCGAGAAGGGATTCGTCCTCCAGCGGTCCGTCATAGACCTCGTTGTAGAGGCGGATGTCCCAGAGTCGCGGGTTGAGGCCGCCCGCGAGAAAGACCGGACCGAGGGTGTTCGGGACCTTGTGGCGGCGGGCGACCGGACGGCGGGTCTCATCCGCATAGCAGTTGACGATCAGCGCCCGTTTTCGAGACCGAATTGAGATTGGGACTGAATTTTGCACGCAGCGATACTACCATTCCTGCGCCGTGTCAACCACACTCCTGAAGGCAACTGAGAAAGTCGAGGACCGTTCGATCGCTCCGGTGGCGCAGGTGTGACGCCTCTCTCAGCTTCGCCGCGCGGCTCGCCGACGGTTCACCACTGGTCGAGAATTTTGTCGGCCTCACCGATCGACGTGGCGTAGCGAACACTCTCGTCCTCTTCGAACACTCCGCCCAGGAGACGCTTGAACTGCATGAACCCCGTGACGATGCCGCCGGTGACGCGAACCGCTCGTCGACGGCCCGCCTGCTTGACGATTTCGCCGCCTTTTCGAATGGCATCGGCGGCCTGCGGCGAGCCCGGCAGGAACTTCGAAATATCGGTGACGACATCGAAAGGACCGTGAAACTTGGCAGCTTCGGTCCGCAGGGCGTCGAGAGTCGGCCCGACGTCGGCTTCACGAAAGAACCCACTCAGTCCGATATAGAGGCGGCTCTTGCTGGTGTCGGCCTTGATCTCGAATGTTCCCATCCGCATCCTCCTCGGCACAGGCTTCGTGCCGGCGTGGTGTACCCGGGACGTCGGATCAGAGACCGATACCCAGGTACCGGAAGACGTTGCTGCAGTCCTGGCAGTGCTTGGCGTGGCGGCGCCACTGGCGCACGTATCGCGACCTCGGCCGGGACAGGGCGAGGATTTCGGGGTTGACATGGGCGCCGGTCGCTCGTTTCGTCGACACCCGCGGGTGGCGCGCGGCGAAACCCGGCTCGGCCATCCGCCCGATGATGTCATCGAGCGCCTTGCGGCTGCCGCGGTTCGGTTTGGTTTCGCCCATGCCCGGTGTCCTTGCGGTGATCCCCTCTCGAGTCCAGTGTAACCGGTCCCCCATTTTTCGGTTAGAGTTGAAACAACGGTTCGAGCTCTGCCTGCGCCGTTCAAGCCAGGTCGTGACGCCGTTCGCGCCAGATGGCGGCGCGATCGGCCACGATCGCCACCCAGAGGCTGAGGGCGAGCGCGGTCCACGCACCGGTCGGCCCGGTCATGCGTACCACGGCATAGGACAGCAGAAATCCCCAGATGAAGGCCTTCCCGACGAAGAGAGTGCCTACGAGAACTCCGACGCCGCTCAGAACCGCTGCGGTGCAACCCGTCGCGCACAACTCAGGGGAAAGACCGGTTTCGGCGGCGAGGCCCGTGACCACCCACCACCCCTGTCCGCGCAGCCAGTGGACGGCGGCGACCGGGGCGACGATTCCCAGCACGATCGCCGCGACGAACCGCGACACCGTGAAGTTGTCGGCCAGGGGATTGACGAAATTGGCGATCCCTCGGAGTCCGGCCTTGACGGTAGGACGGAGCCGCTGCGGGTCGTCCGAACGCGGCACCAGCAACCCACGGTCGATCTGATGGAGGCACCACCGTTCGTGGAACTCATCGAAGGCACGTTCGAAATCATCGGGACGAGAATGGAGCGGGCCGTGGACCAGCAGATCCCGGGCCCTCGTGTCGTGGGCGAGCTTGAGCTTCGCGGGGTCGCCGACATCTTTCCGTTCTTGAATGATGTGGCCGGGCACGGTCGCCAGCACGTCAGATATCTCGGCGTTGCGGGTCGACAGAATGGTGCCGTCCGCGTACCGGGTGATGATCTCCAGGTAGTTCATCGGATGTTCGCCGGCGCCTTCAACTTCGGAGGTCAGAAGGTTCATCGTGATGACCGCCGGGTCGGCATCGCACATGTAGGTCCGAACCAGGGCCCTGCCCTGCATGTTGACGGCCCTGCGATCGCCGACGGGTCGATATCCGATCGCGAGGAGCCTGGGGTCGAGATCTGCGAAATACCGGGCCTGCCCCTCGGTCAGTTCGTGATCGGCCACCCTTTCGAACACGATCGTTCTCGGCACCGACACCCGCCGCGTGATCAAGGGCAGGCCGATAACGAAGAATGCCAACACGACGGCGGCAAAGAGTCCGACATCCCACGGCACATTCCACATCTCTTCGATGATATCAACGGTGCCGACCGCGCGTGACCGTGCTTCGGTTTCCCAACCGGGATATGGAACATGTTCGGCGCTGCGACGTATGTCCTATCGAAAGGAGGCGATGATGAAAAAGTCCTGGGCGCTCGTCGCCACCCTTTGTCTGGTCCCGATCGCCGGCCGTGCGGAACAGCCCGACACCACCGGAACCGTCGCGGCCGATCCCCACGTCTGTGTCGAACTGTGCGGTTGTGTCGATGAGAACAGTCTCGAGGATTTCTTGAAGACCGCCGAGGTGGTGTCGATCGAGGATATCGGTGTCGGTATCACCAAGCCGCAACGGGTGACGCTCCGCAAAGACGGCCACCAGTGCCGGGCCATCTTCAAGACCGTCGACATCTCTGACGTCGAACCCGGCTACACCAACCGCCTGGAGAGCGTTTTCACCGACAAGTACACGTATGAAGAAGCGGCCTATCGCATCGACCGCATGGTCGGCATCGGTCTGGTGCCGGTCACGGTCACCCGCGAGATCGACGGCCGCCGGGGCTCCGTCCAACTGTGGATCGAGAACGCCATCGAGATGCAGACCGCCGCCGACGCCAATTTGACGATCGGCGACATGGATCTCCTGCTGCAGCGGCTGATGCTCATGTACATCCTCGACGCCATGATCTACAACGTGGACCGCAACTTCACCAACGTCCTCGTTCGCCCGGAGAGCGACGACCTGTTCCTGATCGACCATTCCCGCGCCTTCCGGATCATCAAAAAGCTCCCGTCGCTCAAAGAGCAGCGGAACATCCCGGTCCCCGACTCGGTAGCCCGCGGGCTCCGCACCCTGGAGGTCGAGAAGCTCGAATCGGAGCTCGGCGACCTGCTGTCGAAACGGCAGATCCGCGCCATCGATTCACGCCGCAAGCTGCTGGTTTCCGAACTCGAGGCGCGAGGCCTGCTCCCCGCTGTCAGTTAGAATTTCCGCATCCCCGTCAAGCCGATGATGGACCCGTGCATTTGAACGACTCGGGTAGGCGGTAGTCCCAGGCACAATATCCGTCGCCCTTGAGGATCGAGTCGGTGATCGTGCAGGATGTGAACTCGACCCCGAGGATGGGCTCCCAGAACTGGCGTGCCCAGCCCGCCGCGCGGTAGCAGAAGATCGGGTCGACGTGAGGGTCCGCGGCTTCGCGGATCAGGTTGCAGAAACAGAACGCCTTGCGGCGTTCGCGCGGGGTTGAGGCCGCGTCGTACGCCTCCCTGTTGTAGGGGACCTTGCTGATGTGGAGAATCGATCCCGTACAGCGGGGCGGGTCGACAAAGCCGCCCGTCCGGGTCTTCGAGAGATTTTCCTCCTGGGCGCGAAACACCGCGGTGATGTCGCCCTTCTCCTCGTAGATCGCCTTGTACGCCGTGACGTCCTCCAGCGGCCGGACCAGCGCGACCCGGGAGAGGATGTCGAACTGCTGGTCGGCAGTGGTGCACCCCTTCAAGCGATCGATCGACCCGGCCACCCACGCACAGCGCGGGTCGACCGGTGTGTGAGGCGTCAGGGCCTCGCCGCCCTGCCAGACGGCGGCGGCGGTTTCGCCGCCGAGCACCCGCTCGAGCTGGGCCCGATAAACCTCGGGCCAGGCGAGGAACGACGCCATCACGACGACGGGGCCGTCGAGAGGCTGTCCCGGACGGTGCTCCGGAAAGACCTCGACCAGCTCGAGCTCGGGCGACAGACCGGTGGTGTTCATGTAGTCGAACAACGAGCTGCGGGTGACGCGGAGCGTGTCCATCGGTCCGTCGTGACGGCGGCTGTAGAAGTGCATCTCGCGCAGAGTGTGGGTGGTGATCGAACCCCCCTCCACCGGCGCCGAGACCGGGTATCCGATTTCGGAGTCGTAACCCTCGACCGGCGTGTCGAACCGGAAAATGTGGGTCAACGGTCCCGCGACCGCACCCGCGCACGCGGCATCCAGCTCCTTGACCCGCGGTTCGAGCTGCGCGCGCTCGGTGATCGGCCGGCGGATGCCGGCGAACAGCGTCGGCGGTCTCACGACGGCCGAGATTTCAGAGGTCGGCGGTGGTTCGTTTGCTTCGGCCGGTAACGCCTCGAAGGGCAACAGGGCGGGTACCGCGGCCCACGCGGCGGTCCCGACTCCGGTCCTGATGAATCGACGCCGATCGCATCCACCACAGAAAATTCCGCTCATGCATCCCCCTCGGTCGCCCTGTCGACCCGCTCCGGCCACCACGGAGCCACGCGGCACCCCCGACCGGGAGCCCGGCTGTACGCGCTGGTGTTGAGATACGGCACCATTCGCCGACCTTCTCGCGATACTACGGACACCGGTCCCGCGGGTTTCCGGGCGATCCCCGACTCCCCTTGCCAACCCGCCGGTGGTCTGGTACAAATACTGAGACCTTATTTCAAAACCTGGAACCCGGACCGCGGCGCCCTGCGCTGCGGCCCCCGACTGAAAGCCCGGTCGGCTTTCACGAGCTTCGAGGAGGAAAGACGATGAAACGACTGATCGCGTGCGTTGCGTTGCTGGCGGTGGCGGCGGTGGTCCCGGTGTCGGCCCAGGAAAGCCAGGGACCGATAACCTGGATCGCCTTCGACACGTCCTCGCCCGGCAAGAGCCGGGACCTGATCGACATGACCATCAAGGATGATGGTCCGATGTACGACCAACTCGTGAAGGACGGGACCCTGTTGTCGTGGGGCATCGGCATTCCCATCAACCATCGCCTCGATGACCAGTGGAATTTCGTGTTGTGGGCGACCATGGCCGACTGGGGCAAGGTCGGCGGCCTCCAGGCTGGGTTCGAAAAGATGTTCGCCTCGAGGACGCCGGAGCAGATGATGGCGATGCAGGAGGCCTACAAGGGGGCCAGCGTCGAGGGCGCCCACCACGACTGGATCGTCCGTCAGCGGATCTTCAAGCCGGGTTCAGCGGACAAGCCCTTCCGCTACCTCGATATCGGATATTTCAAGGCGAAGCCCGGAATGGACGAGGCCTTGACCGAGTTCTTCGTGAACGATATCGCGCCGATCAACGACAAGCTGCTTGCCGACGGCATCATCACCGGCTACGGCATGTACACCCAGGAACTCCATGGCGAGCCGGGCTGGACGCACGTCGCCTGGACCGGCCTCGCGGACCTCGGCGACAAGGACAAGGCCGACGGAGTCTTCTGGGCGAACTTCTCTCAGGCACAGATGGAGAAGGCGATGTCTCTCATGGATTGGGAGGCTCACAAAGACCAGATCCTGCTGGTCGTCCACACGGGGGGCGCCGGCCCGCAGAAGTGACGTGCGCGGACACGGGGTTCGTTCGATTGATCACGAGGGGCGCTCGACCGCGCCCCTCGTTTTTTCCCGGCCCCGACTCGAGATTTGGCGGGGTCCGGTCTATTTGAGGCCTCGGCGACGCAGCAGCGGCTCGACGCTCGGCTCGCGGCCCCGGAATCTCAGGTAGAGGACCTCCGGGTCCTCGCTGCCGCCCGGCTCGAGGATGTTCGCCCGGAATGAAGCCGCTGTCTCCGGGTCGAAGAGCCCGTTCTCCTTGAAGGCCTCGAAGGCGTCGGCGTCGAGCACCTCGCTCCAGACGTAGCTGTAGTAGCCCGCGGAGTAGCCGCCGGAGAAGATGTGGCTGAAGTAGGGACTGCGGTAGCGGACCACGATCTCCGGCATCAGCCCGATCGCCTCCAGCGAGCTCTTCTCGAACTCCGCCGGATCGACGTCAACGGGTTGCGCGAGCGTGTGCCAGTCCATGTCGAGGAACGAGGCGGCGAGGTACTCCACGGTCGCAAAGCCCTGGTTGAACTGCTCGGAGGCCTGAATTTTCTCGATCAGCCCGGTCGGAATCACCTCACCGGTCTGGTAGTGGCGGGCGTACACCTCGAGCACCTCCGGTTCGAGCATCCAGTTCTCCATGATCTGCGACGGCAGCTCGACGAAATCCCGCGTCACGCCCGCCGAACCCCGGTACCGGATATTCGAGAGCAGCGACTGCAGCCCGTGGCCGAGCTCGTGGAACAGCGTGTGGACCTCGTCCAGGCTGAGCAGCGCCGGCGCGTCGCCCGCGGGGCGCGAGAAGTTCCCGACGTTGAGAACCACCGGCCGGATGTCCTCGCCGTCCTCGACCCACTGACCGCGCACCCGCCGGCTCCACGCGCCGCCGCGCTTGCCCTCACGCGGATGGTAGTCGACCATGAACACCCCGAGATGGCTCCCGTCGCCGTCGGTCACCTCGAAGGTCCGCACTTCAGGGTGGTAGGTGGGGATGTCCGTCACGCTCGGTGAAGTTGACTCCGTACAGCCGGTTGGCGACGTAGAAGGCGCCGTCCATCACATTGTCGAGCTCGAAATAAGAACGCACCGCCTGCTCGTCGACCTGGTACCTCTCCCGCCGTACCTTGTCGGCGTAGTATCGCCAGTCCCACGGCTCGAGCTCGAAGTCCTTGCCGTCAGCTGCTATCGCCGCCTGCAGCGCCGCGGCCTCGTCCCGCGCCACGCCGAGAGCCGGATGCCAGAGATCGGTCAGGAGGTCGTTCACGTTGGCGGGGTTCTTGGCCATCCGCCTGCGCAGGACGAAATCCGCGTGCGAGTCGTATCCCAGGAGCTTCGCGCTCTCCGCCCGTAACGCGGCGATCTCCCTCAGGACCGCCTTGTTGTCGTGCTCGTCGTCGTGGTCGCAGCGGGTGATGTACGCCGTGAGAATCTCACGCCGCAGCTCGCGGTTGTCCGCGTTCTGGAGAAACGGCCAGATGCTCGGCGACTGGAGAGTGAAGACCCACTTCCCGGTCTCGCCGGCCCGTTCGGCGGCTTCGGAAGCGGCTTCGATGACGCCCTCCGGAAGACCGGCGAGGTCCGCGCGGTCGACCACCACGAGCTTGAAGCCGTTGGTCTCGGCGAGCACGTTGTCGCCGAACTGCAGGGTCAACGTCGACAGACGGGTGTTGATCTCGCGCAGGCGCTGTTTCCCGGCGTCGTCGAGCTCGGCGCCGCCGCCGACAAAGTCGAGGTAGGTTTCTTCGAGGAGGTGGCGCTGCTCGGCGGTGAGATCGAGCTCATCGCGTTGCTCGTAGACGATCTTGACCCGCGCGAAGAGCTGCGGATTCATCAGCACGTCGTCGCGCAGATTCGAGGTCAAGGGCGCCACCTGTTTGGCGATTTCCTGCAACTCGTCGTTGGTTTCCGACGAGGTCAGGGTGTAGAACACTCCGCTCACCCTGGACAGCAACCGGCCCGTGGCGTCCAACGCGCCGATCGTGTTGTCAAAGGTCGGCGCCTCGGGGTTTTGAGCGATGACGTCAACTTCCTGCTTCTCCTCCGCGATGGCCCGGTCGAAGGCCGGCAGGTAATGTTCGACCGCGATGTCGCCCCACGGCGGCACGCCGAACGGCGTCGCCCACTCGACGAAGAACGGGTTCTCATTCGGGGCTGGATCTTCGGTTCCGGCGCCGCACCCGAAGGTTGCGGCAATCACACCGAGCAACAGGACCAACGCGGCTCGTTTCATCGGACACCCTCCCGGAAATGTCGTTGGCCGGCCCCACCGTCGTTTTCGAAGCGCGCCCGGCCGGCTGATCATAACACCTCTGGGGACCGGCCCAATCTCAGGATCTGTGCCAACCCATGAAGGGTCCGCGTGTCCGGCGAACCCGTCAGATCAGCTCGATCTCCGCGCGGTTCCGACCGTTGTTCTTGGCCCGGTAGAGGGCTTGATCAGCGGCCTTGAGGATGGTCGAGAGATCGACGTCTTCGAGGTTCTCCGCCACCGCAGCTCCCTGGCTTACCGTCACCTCGAACGCACCCGCATCGATTGATATCTCTGTCGCGGCGCACGCTCGGCGCGCCCGCTCCATGACGTCGCCAGCGGTCTTTTCGTCCGAGGGATACAGGATGATGAGGAACTCCTCGCCCCCGATCCTGCCCAAAACGTCTGATGACCGGAGCGTGGAACCGATGCGTCGGGTCACCTCGCGCAGCACCTCGTCGCCCGCGAGATGTCCGATCTGATCGTTGATCTTCTTGAAGTGGTCGATATCGATCATGATCGCGGCGATGGGTCGGCCTTCGCGGCCGGATCTCGCCATCTCCCGCCTCAGGAGGTCGAGGATCGATCGTCGGTTCCAGAGATCGGTCAGGCTGTCGCGGGAGGCCTCCCGCTCGAGCGCCTCTTTGGCGGTTTGGAGGTCCTCGGTCAGCCGCAGCAGTTCTTCGTAGAGCCGGCTCCTCTCGAGGGTCAGGGCGAGCTGGTCCGCGATTTGAAGAAAGAGGTCCTGGTGCTCCTCGCTGTAGGCCTGTGGTTCCATGCTCGAGAAAAACATGAACCCGACGGGTTGGCCCTTGATGAGCAGCGGGCACGTGAGGCTCGAACGCATCCCTTCGGCGACAATCCTCCTCGTCGAGTCGGACTGCGGGTTCTCTTCGAGGTAGGCCACGAGGTCTCCGAGAATCCGGGGGCGCCGCGATCTCACCACCTGCTCCAGGCTGCTGCCGGCGAGCTCCCCCGTATATCCTTTGGGAAGTTTGATCGCATCCGCTTCCGAGCGCGCCCAATGGGCTCGCACCACCTGTTTGCCGTTGTCCAGAAGCGCGAAACCGATCCTGTCGTATGGAATGAGAGCAAAAAAACTCTCATACACCTGGTTCAGGACGTCTTCGAGCAGCAGGCCCTCATTGATCTTGCGGCTGACGACCGCCAGCTTGGCAGCCTGCTCCGATTTGATCCTCATCGCCGCCGCGAGCACCCGGAGCGCCTCTCCAAGTTCCGCCGCCTCGCGCGGCGCATCGTCCGGAAGGCGGATGTCGTACTCCCCCTGGCGAAGAGACTCAGCCGCCTGCCGATATTGAGCGACCCAGTTCTCGTTCAACCGCCCCTCCAGTCAGTGCTAGCCCGCATTATTCACGAGTCTTCTGCTGCGAGGCGCGATCCACTGCGCGTGGCGGCGCTTTCTCGATTCGCTCGCTCGACGTACCGCAAGTACGCCTCCGCTCCCTCATCCTGCGAAATCGACACCCCGCTTGCGCCTCGCGCCTCTCGCGACGAATCCTCGTGAATAATGCGGGCTAGGCCCTGATCTTCCCAACCAGATCGACGCAGCTATTGTTCCCACGACGTCTGCCCGGTCAACGACTGACACTTGCCCCAGACTTGAAATCGACTCTGGATTTCGACGGAATGTTTCGGACCGGAAATGCTCTGCCGTAGAATGGTCTCGGGTTTTTGAAAGAAAACCGCCCGCCATCTTCGCCGGGGAAAAAATGACGCTTCGTACACCCGAACTCGACTCCGTCGCCAAACTCCACGAGGGCGACCTCGGTGAGACCCCGTTTGCCGTGCTCTTGTACGCATTGGCCCGAGCCCGTCGCACGGTCTCAATTCAGATTCGCCGCGGGCCGCTGCTCAAGGAGATCTTCCTCGAAGACGGCGTTCCGGTGGACTGCCGTTCCAACCTCGTCCACGAGACCCTCAGCCGTTTCATGGTCAGCTCCGGCCGCCTCGACGAGGCGACCGCGAGCGACGCCTTCAGGGAGTCGGTGGCGCGATCGGTCCGATTCGGCGACGTGCTGATCGAAAGGGAGCTCGTCACCGCCGAAGAGCTCATCAAGATCCTCCAGCAGAACCTCGCTCACAAGCTGCTGGATGGTTTTTCCTGGCGCGACGGATCATTTCGCCTGGCAGCCTCCGATCCAAAACTCGACTCACCCCTCAAGGTCAACGTCGTCCAACTCGTGCTGATCGGGGTCAGCCGTTTCGCCACCCAGGACCAGATCGACGGCTCGATCGGGCCATTGATCGGCACGCAGCTGGCGGTCAACCCGAAGCCTGCCTTCACGGTGGACGAGATCAAGCTCCCGGCCGGTCACAAGCCGCTCGTCGCGGCTCTCCAATCCAAACCCATGAGGATCGACGAGCTCGCCTCGACGACCGGCATCGCCTATGAGGAGCTGACGAGATCGTTGTATGCGTTGACCCTGATCGAACTGGTGGTGCCTGCCGACCAGGTACCGAAAGCCGCCGCGGTCGAACCGGAAGCCCGCCCGCAACGAACCGCCACGGCCGCGATCAAGCCGCCGGCCCGGATACCCGCCCCACAACCCGCACGCGAGGTCTCTGAGGAGGTCAGAAGAGAGTTGATGGAGCTCGTCCTCAACCACCGGCGCCGGGACCCCTTCGACCTTCTCGGCGTCGATCCCGACCGCGCCACCACCACCGCCCACCTGCGATTTCTGGCCTTTGCAGAGAAATTCGCACCGTGGCGGTTCGAGGAGGGCCTGACCGAGAAGGCCCGCGACGTATTTCTCGCCGGCGCGCGTGCCTACGCGCAGCTGTGCGATCCCGACCGGCGCAGCGCTCTCCTCAAGGAGCGCAAGAAGGTGGTGCCCGCCGCGCCGAAGGCCAAGATCACCAACCAGTTCAAGGTGGAGACGGACCTTCTCGACGCTGACAAGCAGTTCCGGGAAGGTCTCCAACTCGCGAAAACCGGCGATCTCACCAGGGCCTTGAATCAGTTGGAGTTCGCCGTCGACCTCAACCCGCAGAATGCCATCTACCGATCAGAACTCGCCTTCTGCCGATTCCGAATCGACCCCGATGCCAACGCACGCCGAGCGGCGGAAGAGCTGAGCGCGGCGATCCGCCTCGACCCGCAGTGCGGGCTGGCCCTCTACTACAGCGGCGAGATCCTGCGGCAGGTCGGACGGTTCGATGAGGCAGAGGTCTTCCTCAAACGGGCGTTGAAGCCGATGGCGCCCGACCGGCGCCCCGTGGACGCGCTGCGTTCACTGAGTCAGGACCGCAAGGTCTCCGGCTGAACCGCTTCGGCGGCCGGGTTCTGTGATTCCTGGAGGATCGGGATCGCGATCTTGCACAGCAGGGTGAAGACCAGGAAACCGACGGCGAAGATCCCCGCCCCGACCCGAACCTCGCTGAGCGTCGGCACGTACTCGTAGAACTCCCCGAGGGTGTCCGGGGTCATCCCGGGAATCACCAGCGCCATCCCCTTTTCGATGTAGACGCCCGTGTAGATCAGCAGACACCCGAGGTTGAGGGTCACGAAGTTGCGCCGGGTCGCCGGGATCAGGAAGAGCAGGAACGCGATGACGCTGCACACCAGCGACCCCCACGCATAGGGCACCAGCGCGTCGTGGCCGTGGACCCCGCTGTAGAGGTACTGGGTGTGGATCAGGTGGTGGGTGTCGGAGTAGTACTCCTTGAAGATCTCGGCCCCGAACAGAAAGAGGTTGAGGAACATGGCGTAGGCCATGAGCTCGGCGATCTTCCAGATCGCCTCGTCCTTGATCTCGATGTTCGTCGTCTTCCTCAGGATCTGGAAGAGGATCAGGAGAATCGCCGGGCCGGAGCAGAAGGCCGAGGCGAGAAAGCGCGGCGCGAGAATCGACGCGTTCCAGAACGGGCGTGCCGCGATGCCCGCATAGACGAAGGCGGTGACCGTGTGGATGCCGACCGCGGCCGGGATCGAGAACAGCAGGAGAGGGACCACGAATCTCGAGCTGTACGGGCGGCGGTGGAAGGCCGTGTAGAGCAGGTGCACGACGATCAGGAGATTCAGCACGAGATACAGATTGAGAACCAGCACGTCCCAGCCGAGCAGCGACGTCGGCAGGTTGAGGCTGCCGACGAACGGCAGCAGGTGCCACACGCGATCCGGCCGCCCGATGTCCACCGTGACGAAGAGCATGCACATGACGATCGCCGACACCGCCAGCAACTCGCCGAAGATGGCGATCTCCTTGATCGGCTTCCAGTTGTAGACGTAGGCCGGAATCACCAGCATGACGGCGGCCGCGGCCACGCCGACCAGGAAGGTGAAGTTGCCGATGTAGAAGGCCCACGACACCTGGTCGCGCATGTTGGTGATGATGAGCCCGTTGGTGACCTGCTGCCACCACGCGGTGACGCCCCACAGTACGAGCGCGCCGAGCAGGGCGATCCACGCGAAGTACAAGCCGCTTCCGCGCAGAGCCAGGCGGGTCGATCCGGAGACGAAGTCGAAGATGTTTTTCAGCATCGGATCACGTCGCGTAGAAGTAGTAGAAACGCGGCCGCGTGTTGAGCTCCTCCTTGAGCACGAACACCCGTTTCTCGCGCATCAGGTACCGGATCTCGGAATTCTCGTCGAGCAGGTTGCCGAACTTCCTCGCACCGACCGGACAGATCTCGACGCAGGCCGGATACCGCCCCTCGCGCGTGCGGTGGATGCAGAACGTGCACTTCTCCACCACCCCCTTCGGACGCGGGCGATTGCCGAGGTAGTGAGTGTCGGGGTTGAGCTCCGTATCCGGGATCGTCGGTTGCCTCCAGTTGAAGTGGCGCGCGCCGTAGGGACATGCCGACATGCAGCAGCGGCAGCCGATGCACCAGTCGTAGTCGATGACCACGATGCCGTCCGGTTCCTGCCAGGTGGCCTTGACCGGACACACCTTGACGCAGGCCGGGTTGCGGCACTGCTGGCAGGCCACCGGCAGGTAGAACGCGTCCGGCTCGGGGACCTCCGCGGGCTCGTAATAGGCGGTGGATTCGGCGAGCTCGATGCCGTGTTCCTTCTCCATCCGCAGGACCCGGATCCAGTGGATCTGCGGATCGCGGCTCTGGTTGTTCTCGTGGACGCACCCGTAGACGCACCGCCTGCAACCGACGCAGCGGGCGATGTCGAGGCCATATGCGAACTCCACACCGTCCATCGGCGGCGTGTCGTCCACAGTGACCGCTTGACCGTATTTCTCACTGTACTCACGTTCCAGGTCGGCGAGGATCTCCGCCTTGCGCTCGGGGCTCAACTCGGCAAAGCGCTTCCTGAGCAAGCGTTCCACAAATCCCGAGGAGGAGCCCGCAGCCGCCGCGGACACCGCGGCCATGGTTGTGAGACCGCCGCTGATCAGCAGCGTTCGGCGATCGAGCACTTCCTCTCCGGTCGGCGGCCGCCGGGATTCGTCACTCATCGTGTCCCTCCGCTTCCTTCGCCACGTTCAGAAACTGCGGCCGGACCGGCGGCGGCAGCGGTTCGATCGGTTGGAATCTCGGTGCGTGCGGGTTGTGGCAGTGGGCACACAGGAGATAGCTCTTGGCGCCGTTCCAGTAGCCTTCTCGCCTCCCGTGGATGCCCTGCCGCCAGTCGCGGTAGATCGTGCCGTGGCACTGGCCGCACAGGCGATAGGATTCCTCGAACGAGATCAGCGTTCCGTTGGCGAGCCGCAGCGAGTCGCGATCGTCGGGGTTGTGGCAGTCGAAACACCAGCGTTCCTTCGGCCCGTGGTCGAGCACGATGTCGTCGTGCATGTCCTCGAGCACTCTCCGCTCGCGGTTGACCTCCATGTCCGCGTGGCATTCCGAACATGGGAATATGTCCTCGTTCGAGAACGGCGGCGGCGGCACCCGATAGGTGCCCTCCGGGTCCGATGTGGCCGCGGCCTCGACCTCCGGCAGCAGCTCACGGTCGAAGTCGATCTCCGGGAAGTCGGCCGGCGAATAGGCCAGTCTGCCGCCGGCGTCGTCGGCCACGTGGCCCATCCCGCCCTTGACAATGGAAAACAGGGTCAACAGCGACACCGCGAGAAACACGATCAGCAACAGCGACAACGAACTCGACCCTGGCAGGAGTGCTCGGATTCCAGACTCGTCGGCGTTCGGTTGTTCAGGGTCGTGCATCAGACCTCACAGACTGTCCTTCGGCCGGTTGCGTTCCTTCACCTCTCGAAGCCACTGACGACGTCGGCATCAGGATACGCCACGCTCGGCCAGATACCATTGACCCAGGTCAAGAACATCGCGGTATTCACCCTGCCGGGATCAACGGGAAGCCTCGTCGACTCCACGAATAAAGCGGATCAGGCCCTCCATGTAGACCTCCTGGTCATCGTACATGGCCAGGTGGCTGCCGTCGGGACAGTAGAGGTACTCGCCGTTCGGGAACTGGCCGGCCATCCACTCCATGTGGGCGGGGTCCATGGTGTCGTACCGGGCGCCGATGACCAGGGTCGGCACCTCGATCTGCGGCAGATCCGCGGTGCGGTCCCATTCCGCCAGGACCCCTCCGGCGCCGAGCTCGCTCGGCCCCTGCATGGGTACATAGACGGCGCCATTGAGGTGCTCGAACGTCATGACCACCGCCTCCGGCCACTCCTCGGCCGGTCTGCGCAGGATGTGGTTGACGTAGTGGTGTTCCATGAGGAGTTCCATATAGCGCGGGTTGGCGTAGTCCTCCGCCGCTTCGATGGCCTTGATCTCCGCCAGCACTTCGGGGTCGATCTGCGGCATCAGGACCTCTTCGGCATAGCGGTTGTAGGCCGGGCCCGAGGCCATCATGTTCGAGATGATCAAGCCCTTGAGCTGGTCGCCGTGGGCCAGCGCGTACTCCATCCCCAGCAACCCGCCCCATGAGCTGCCGTAGAGGTAGAAGTTGTCGGGCCCGAGACCGAGGGCCTGGCGCACCTGCTCGACCTCGTCGACGAAGCGCGGGATGTTCCACAGTGACGGGTCGTCCGGCTGATCGGAGAAGTACGAACCCAGTTGATCGTAGAGGTAGATCTCGATGCCGGCCTCCGGGAGGAAGTCGGCAAACACCTCGAGGTACTCGTGGGTCCCTCCCGGGCCGCCGTGGAGCAGCAGGACCTTCATGGTCGGGCTGTCGCCGATCTTCTTCGTCCACACGTTGAAGGTGCCGGACGGCGTC
This sequence comes from Candidatus Sulfomarinibacteraceae bacterium, assembly GCA_963823345.1. Classification (GTDB taxonomy): domain Bacteria; phylum Acidobacteriota; class Thermoanaerobaculia; order Thermoanaerobaculales; family Sulfomarinibacteraceae; genus Sulfomarinibacter. The sequence goes on along the minus strand of CAWGLE010000001.1, from coordinate 96,701 downwards.
TCGACGGGGATCATCCGCACTCCCGCCACCGGGGCCACGGCATCCTCGACGACTTCCTGTTCAACGACCGCCTCGGACGTTGGTGCCTCGCCCGGAGAGCACCCGACCAGAAACCACATCGCGAGCGCCACCACGCAACTGAACACCCCTCGTGCACGCTGGAAACCTATTGCCACATCAACTTTGTCCATCTCTTCCCCCTTTCGAGCCGGGCGGCCACAGGGCCGCTGTTGGGAATTGTTTTCGGAAAGCAGAGCCCGAAGCCTCATATCGGCCAAGCCTGGAAATCCCCGACGAGATCCAGGAAGCGCGGCAGGATGCTGAGGGCGTCGGGACTCGGCAATGCCTGATACCCCTCGATGGTTTCGAACTCGTTGATGTAGGCCACGCAACGGTCGCGGTTGCCCTGCTGGTCGAGTTCGGGGTGAAACTGGGTCGCCCAGATCGGCGCTCCCGGGACCCGCAAGGCCTGGTGGGGGCAGGTCTCGCTCATCGCGAGATTCGGGACGCCCTTCGGCAGCACCGTGGCCCGGTCGAAGTGCCCCATCTGGGCCGTGAACCGACGCGGGAGTTGACCGAACAGCGGGTCGGCGACGCCTTCGTCCGTCAGCTCGATTTCGACCGAGCCGAGTTCCGCCCTCGCGGGATCGCGGATGATCCGTCCTCCCATGGCGTCCACCAGCAGCTGGTACCCGAAACAGCAGCCGAAGGTGGGGAAGCCCCGGTCGACGACCCATTTCAGCAGGTCGGCCATCGGGGCGAAAAAGGGCTGGTCGCGCTCAGCCACCGAAAAGTCTCCCGACCCACCAATGATCAGGGCGTCGAAGGTCGTGATTTCAGCCGGTTTCGGCAATCCGGTCATCGACGTTGCGGAAGTGAAGTTCCCTTCGACTGCGGCGGGTGGCCGCGACGAAGCACCCGCGCTCGTGCTCGAGCATCGGGTCGGACATGAAGCGAGATTGCAGGACGAGGACTCGCATGAGTTTGATGATTCCGGGCCTAATATAACGAACTCGTGCGAGATTGTTCAATTCATCCAGAGAAATCGAGGTCAACCTCGGGAGAGATCCTTCGCCAGCTCTTCCACGCCCTGCACCGTGAGCGGGTACATCGGGAAGATCCTCTTGATGAGGCGGATGGACGGCGCCGACCACGAGCCTTCCTGCATCGGATTCAGCCACGCGGTGTGTTTGAAATGCTCCCGGATACGGCGGAGGTACTCCTCCCCGGGCCGCTCGTTGCGTTCGGTCCAGTCGACCGCACCGAAACGGTCGGTGATTTCGCCCGGGTACATGTAGGCATCGCCCACCAGCACCAGCCGGGTCTCGCGGTCGAAGCGCCTGAAGAAATCGGCGAGGGGGATCTTCTCCGAGAACCTGGCGTTGCCGTAGACCCTCTCATAGATGCAGTTGTGAAAGTAGACGTGGTCGAAGTGCTTGAAGTGGCGCGCCTGATGGGCGGCAGAAAAGAGAGTGTCCACCATCTCTTTGAACGGCCACATCGAGCCGCCGATGTCCATCGCCAACACCAGGGAGAGCCGGTTCTCCCGAGGCCGCCTGAAGACCAGCTCGAGCTCGCCCCCTTCCCGCGCGGTGCGGTCGATGGTGTCGTCGAGGTCGAGTTCGTCCACCGGACCCACCCGCTCGAGAGCCCGCAGCTTCTTGAGGGCCACGCTCAGCTGCCGCGTATCGAGCACCAGGTCCTTGCGGTGCTCCTGGAAGCGGCGTTCCGCCGCCACCTGGACCGCCGTTCCGGCGCCGTGGTCGCCGCCGACCCGGAGGCCGCCGGGGTGATCGCCGGAGTGGCCGAACGGCGAGGTACCTTCAGTACCGATCCAGAAATTCCCGCCATCGTGGCGCTCGGTCTGTTCGGCCAGTCGTTTCTCGAACTCCGCCCGCAGGAAATCGACGTCCACTGCATCGAGCACCCTGCGCCACTCGGGGTCGATGCTATAGGGCGCCACCGGGCTCGAGAGCCACTCCCAGACCTCATTCTCGATCTCCGCCACCGCGAACGACGATCCTTCGAAGTGGGCCGCAAAACAGAGATCGAAGTCGTCGAGCTCCGATTCGTCGCGCACCAGGATGCCCCGCGCCAGCGAGTAAAAACCGACCAACGACGAGGCGTGGAGCCCCCGCGCGAGGCCTTCGGTGAGGGTCAGCCACTGCTGCGGCGTGACCTTGAGCCCGTGCCCCCGCAGGCGATAGAAGAAGGGCAGGAAGATGCCGGCGGGAACTGGCTCAGCCATTGTCTTTCGGCCAGCGGCCGCCGGCGCCGGCCTTCGCCACGGCTTCGACGTCCTCTTCCTTCTTGACCAGGGCGCCGAGGAAGGGAATGGCGTCCGCCAGCTGGCCCCGCTGCACCCCGGCCGCGAGCAGGGCGCCGATCCAGTCCACCAGCTCGGAGGTCGACGGCCGCTTGCGCACGCCCTTGACCTCGCGCAGCCAGTAGAACCTGGCCAGACACTGTTCGAGCAGCGAGTCTCCGATGCCCGGATAGTGGACCCGCACGATCTCGGTCATCAGTTTCTCGTCGGGAAACTCGATGTAGTGAAAGATGCAGCGCCTCAGAAAGGGGTCGGGCAGCTCCTTCTCAGCGTTGGAGGTGATCACCACCAGTGGCCTCTGCTGCGCCCGGTGGCTGTCGCCGGTTTCGGTGACGGTGAACTCCATGACGTCGAGCTCGTGGAGGAGGTCGTTGGGGAACTCGATGTCCGCCTTGTCGATCTCGTCGATCAGGAGGACCACCTGCTTCTCGCTGGTCAGAGCACGGCCCAGCGGACCGAGCTTGATGTACTGGCGGATGTCGGAGACATCGTGGTCGCCGAAGCGGCTGTCCTGAAGCCGCTGCACCGTGTCGTAGACGTACAGTCCTTCCGCAGCCTTGGACGTGGATTTGACGTTCCACGCGAGCAGCTCCATCCCGAGGTTCTCGGCGACCGCCCGGGCCAGCAGGGTCTTGCCGGTCCCGGGCTCACCCCGAACCAGGAGCGGGCGTTCGATCGCCAGCGCGACGTTGACCGCGTGGCGAAGCTCGGGTGACGTGATGTAGCTCGGAGTGCCCGAGAAACGGCTGAATTCCTGGGTCATGAAAACACCCCTTTGCGCAGTCAGAAAATGGACCGGCCCATTGTAGGCCACCGGTCTTTTTCCCGGCGTCGGCTCGGTGATAAGGTTGCTCCATGAGCACTCCACACCGCGTCGCCAGGGTCGAGCTCTTTCACGTGGCGATCCCGCTGCCGGCGACCTTCCGGCCGGCCTGGATCCCGGGCATGCCTGCGAACGAGAACCGCTTCACGCTGGTCAGGATCACCACCGATGACGGCGTCGAAGGCTTGAGCGCCGGCCCCGCGATCGGCCGTGAGCGGGCCGGTCTCGGCGACCTGCTCGGGCCCTACCTGTTGGGCGAGGACGCCACCGATATCGACCTCATCCAACAGCGTCTGCGCGAGATCGCCTATCTCGGGTGGCGCAACTGGTGGATCGAGCCCGCCTTCTGGGACATTTTGGGCAAGATCGAGGGCAAGCCGGTGTACGAGCTGCTCGGCGGCGCGCCGGGGACGATCCGGCTCTACGCCTCGACCGGCGAGGTCAAGGACCCGGCGGCTCGTATCGAAGAGGTCGAGACGCGCTACGCCGAGGGCTTCCGCACGGTCAAGCTGCGGGTCCACGACCACGACGAAAAGGTGGATATCCGCCACGTGACCGAGGTCGCTGCCGCCGTGGGCGACCGCGTCAAGATCGCGGTCGACGCCAACCAGGGGTGGCGGGTGACCATCGTCGCCGACGCGCCGCTGTGGAACCTCGACCGCGCCAGGCGATTCGCCGATGCCTGCGCCGACGCGGGTGTGGCGTGGATCGAGGAACCGCTGCCGATGGACAGCTACGACGACCTGACCGCGCTCACCGCATACAGCCGGGCGCCGATCGCCGGCGGCGAGCTCCACAGCTCCGGTCTGCCCGAACTCAGGACGATGATCGAGCGGCGGTGTTACGACATCTTTCAACCCGACGCCGTCTTCACCGGCGGCATCGCGCAGACGATGGAGGTCGCCCGGCTGTGCCGCGCGCACGGGCTCGGCTACTCGCCCCACACCTGGACCAACGGCATCGGCTTCGCCGTCAACCTCCAGGTCTTCGCCGCCAGCGGTTTTGCCGGCGAACGCGAGCTCGAATACCCGCTCGCGCCTCCGGGCTGGACCGTGGCCGCGCGCGACGGCATCCTCGAGGAACCGTTCGAGCACGCCGGTGGCACCGTTCAGACCCCCACGTCGCCGGGGCTGGGTTTCGGGATCGACCGCCGTGCCCTGTCCCGCTTCGGCCAGCGATTCTCGGTCATGGACCGCAGGCGGCTGGTCTGGTTCTCACTCCGCCACCGCGGCCTCAAAGCGTCGCGGGAGATCGACCGTAACCGCCGCAAGCGCCTCGGCAGCCGATAGGCCGATGTAACGAATCGATCCCGGAACGGTACTCTCACCGGGAGCGATCCATGATGACCTTCGAACACATCTACCGGACCTACTTTCAAGATGTCTACCGATTCACCCTGTGGCTCAGCCGCGACCCCAGCCTCGCCGACGACCTGACCTCCGAAACCTTTGTCCGCGCCTGGGCCCGCCGCGACCGGCTCCGCACCGAAACGCTCAAGGCCTATCTCCTGGCGATCGCCCGCAACATCTTTCTCAGCAGCAGCCACCGAACCGGCAACCACGAAGAGCTCTCGATGGATCTGCCGGACGGCGCTCCCGACCCGCTGCAACGTGCGTCCACCCGTCGCGAGTTCGACCGCGTGGCCCGATCGTTGGCGCACCTGCCGGAGCCTGATCGAACCGCCCTGATACTGAGGACCGAACACGGACTCCCCTACGCCGAGATCGCGCGCATTCTCGAGATCTCAGAAGGGGCGGCCCGGGTCAAGGTCCACCGCTCCCGCCGTCGGCTGCTCGCCGACACGATCACACCGAATGGAGGAACACCATGCATGTGACCCGAAACGTCATCCTCGATCTCCTGCCCCTGTACTACTCGGATGAGGCCAGCCCCGATACCCGGAATTTGATCGAAGAACACCTTGCCGGCGATCCCGACCTCGCCAGGATCGCGGCTGACGGCCTTTCCCGGTTGAAAGCGCCGCCGCCGCCGCCCGTCAACCCCGAGGCCGAAGCCATGGCGTATCTGGAAGCCAAACGCCAGATCGCCAACCGGGTCATCACCCTCGCCATCGTCATTGCCGTCGGGGCCTTCGCGCTGGGCGGAGCGGCCTTGATGGGCGCCATGTTCCTTGTGGGGACATAAGCGGCCGCGGAAAGGCCGGTGGTCGTGACAATCAGCCGCGGCCGGTTCGCCGGCCGCGGCCTTTCTCCGACGTCACGCGGCACATCGCGCGATGAACCGGTCGAGCACCGGAACCCACCCCGTGTCGTATCCTTCGCGGGTTTCCTGCGCCCGGTCTCCCAGCAGCTCCCAACCCCGGTGTTCGAGCTCGACCCGGGTGCCCGTTTTGGTGCCGATGAACCGCAGCTCCACCTCCTGCGCGGTCGCGGCGTCACGCCCCGGGTGCCACGAAAAAACCGCGCGGGCCGACGGCTCCCAGGCCGTGATCGTGCCCCACAGGTGAATCACTCCGTCCTTGTGGATCTCGTAGATCCTGCCGCCGTCGCGGCCTTCGAAATGGCAGGAAACCGCCTCGCCCTGCCCGATCGAGTGCGTCGCCAGCGGCCACCAGCTGTCGATCTCTTCGGTGAACAACCGAAAGGCCTCGGCCGGGCCGCACGCGATTTCAACGGTCTTTCGAACCGGTTTGATGGTCGAATCAGCACTCATCGCGTCCTCCGATCGTTGTCTCGGCGTGGAGGGCGAAGGCCTCCAGGGCCTCGCCCCAGAACTCTTCCAGGTAGTGACGGAGCGGTTCCAGACCGCCGGGGTCGATCTCGTAATAGTGCCTGGTCCCGCTCGGCCTCTCCCGGACCAGACCCGCATCCTTGAGCGCCCTCAGGTGTTGTGAGACCGCGGGACGGCTCACCGGCAGCCCTCGAGCCAACTCCCCCACCGACTGCGCTCCGTTCCGCAGACTCTCGAAAACGGCCCTCCGGGTCGGGTCGGCCAGCGCGCGCAGTACCGGGTCGTGGTCCTTCATTTTCGGTAAGTATATACTTACGAATAGATTTTGTCCACCCTCACGACCCGCCACAACGATCGTTCCGCAATGGAACTTCGTGGGCCAGACGATCTCTCACTCGGCGACGGGGCGGAACGAAAGGGGTGCACGATGCACGGAAAACACCACCACCAGGCAATCCAACGACCCGCGGCCCTCTTGATGGTCGCCATCACAGTGGCGGTTGTCGCCGCGGCGCCGGGAGCCCGTGCCCTCGAGACCGGGGTCTGCGGAATCGAGGTTCTGGTCGACTGGCAGCCACTTCCCGAGTACGCGGCCCGCGGCACGACCTATATCGAGGCCCTCCGCGGCCGTGAGTACGGGGTGAGGCTGACCAACCGCACCGATACCAGGATCGCGGTGGCGCTCGCCGTCGACGGCCTCAACTCGATCGACGCCAGGACCACCGACGCGACGTCGGCCAGCAAGTGGGTCCTCGGTCCCCGCGAGACCATTACGATCGAGGGCTGGCAGATGAGCGCGGACACCGCCCGTCGGTTTTTCTTCACGACCGAGGAAAACTCCTATGGCGAGTGGCTCGGCAATATCGACAACCTGGGTGTGATCGAAGCGGTGGTGTTCGTCGAAAAGCCACCCCGGCGGACCTTCGGTGATGGGTTGAGCGGCCGCTCGGCGCAGGCCCCACGGGCGGCCCGGGAAGCGCGGCCGTCGGCCGAGGCCGAATCAGGTGCAGCCGAGAAATCCGACGCCGACGATCTTGCAGCCACCGGCATCGGGCGGGAAGTCGACCACCGGGTGCGACGGGTCCACCTCGAACTCGAAGAAGCGCCGGCGGCCAGGCTCCGCCTCCGGTACGAGTACCGGGAACAGCTGGTCCACCTCGGCGTTCTCCCGAGCCCCGAGGAAGCTCGGGCACTGGCGCGACGGGAACGCGCCCGGGGCTTCGAGGACTTCACCTTCGCCCCCGACCCCTTCACCGGCGGCCGGTGATTCCCGAGACGGGGGGCGGACCGGGGGTCAGACCTCGGTTCGCGCCCCGGTCGGAAACTTCCGGAGCCGGTTGCCCATGACCCTCTCGAGAATCGGAAGCGCCTTCTTGCCGGTGCAGTGGCCGGTGAACACCGGGCCCGACACCCGTTCGAGGATGCGGCGGCCGAGAGCCTCCACCTCGCGCCGGCTGGCGGCCATCGAATCGTAGAACGGCAGACCGATGAGGTGGAAGCCACCGAACACCGCCTTGACCGGCGTTTCAGGAAATGCCGCCGTCGCGGCGTCGATGAGGTTGAGAACGCCGCTGTGCGAGCACCCGGTGAAAACCACCATGCCGTCACCGTCGCGAACCACCATCAGGAGCTCGTGGTCGAAGGGATCGTGGACGAACCCGTTCTCCCGCTGAACGAAGAGCCGGCGGTTGCCGCGGGGCCGCCGGTGGGTCGAGCCGATCGCGGTGAGGAGAAACACCCCCGGCGCGATCTCGCGGGTGCCGTTCACGAACTCCAACCGGTCCCGGTGGCGCTCGACGAGCTCGAGGTCGAGCCCGATAGGACGGTCGACGACTGCGAAGGCCTTGAACCGCCGGTCGGCGAGCGGGGCCTCGCGGAGGTAGACCTGTGCCCGGGTGTTGACCTCCAGAAAGCGAGCGAGCCCTCCGCCGTGGTCGAAATGCTGGTGGGAGATGACCGCGGCATCGACGGCCGCAATGTCGACGTCGAGGTGCGCGGCGTTGTCCGCAAAGGCGTGGGACGATCCCATGTCGAAGAGCACCCGGGAACCCTCGTGCTCGAGGTGCATTGAGAGTCCGAACTCCGGCACCAGGCTGTCGGCTTCTTCGAGGCAGCTGTTTTCGATCAACGATGTCACCCGCATGTCGTCCCTCCCCGCGCCTCGTTTTGCGGCAATGCTACTCCAGAGCTCCCGTGAACCGTCCCTTCCCGTGGGTGATCTACACCACATTCCCGGTCGCAGTTCTCGGGTAGCCTGCCCGTCATGAAGATAAAAAATCTGGTCCGATTCGCCCTCGTCCTCTTCGTCGCTCTGGTTTCGGCGGCCACGGCGCCACCGCTGTCGGCGCAGGAATCGCTGCGGCCCGAGATTGTCGTCGCCGATGCCGCCTCCCACTGTCCGTCGGTGGCGGGCGAATTCGTCGTCCTCCTCGACCCGGCGCGCGGCATGTTGCTCCTGTCGGGCGCGCCGTTTCCGGGCGGCAACGTGATCGGCGACGCTCGCGGCGGGGAAATGACGGTGAACCTGCCGGGTGGCGCCGCGTGGAAGCTCGAACGCGCCGGTTCCCCTGAGGGCCAGACGCCGCTGTGGGGCGCGCGCTACCCCTTCCTCGCCGCCAGCGGTTTCGGCTGCGTGGCCTTCGATCGCGAGAGGTGGTCGTCGGAGGGCGACCTCGTCACCTATGCCAGGTGGGCCGTCGAAGAAATCTACTTCCAGCTGCCGGCCGACGAGCGTCAGCGGCGGCCGGACTTCCGGATTTCGGACCGCGAGGTGGCGTTTCGCGTGGATCGGGCGGGATACGGACCGTTCGACATGGCCGGCAGGGAAGGATCGACCCTTGCGGGTCGCTATCAGGACAGCCAGCAGACCTATCTCTTCATGCCCTTCGTGCTTGACGAGGGCGCCGGTCGATTGGCCGTTCGCGTCTCGACAACCGAAGGGGCCTACTTCGACACCACTGCGAAGACCGTTCTCGGGTGGGCGGTGGCGGCGCCCGGAGAGCCCGGTTCCCTCGCCGACACGAACATCGTCGTGACTGTTGCAGGCGTGATGGAGAGCCCTCCGGAGTAGCGCACCGCCCGCGATGATTCAAAGGCCCCCCACGTCGGCTGGTGCGTTGTTCGTTCGACCGCTGGCATCAACCACCACTCGAATCGGGAAATTTTCTGAATGGTCAGCTATGGTGCCACACACTGAGTTCCGCCGGGAAGGGGCATCACGGCATGGCTGAGATCTTTGAACCCACCGTGCTCGCGGGAATCGAGCTCGAGAATCGGCTCGTGAGGTCCGCCACATGGGAAGGCCTCGCAGACTCTGCGGGCGGCGTCACTCCAGAGCTGTTGCGGATCTACGAGGATCTGGCGGACGGCGGTGTCGGTCTGATCATTTCGAGTTACATGTATGTGCAGAAGGTCGGTCAACAGGCATTCGGCCAGATCGCTGTCGACCGTGACGAGTTGGTTCCAGGGCTGAGGTCGCTGGCAGACGCGGTCCACATCCACGGCGGCAAGATCGTCGCACAGATCGTCCATTGCGGCGGCCAGTCCGACCGCCGGCAGAACGGCAATCTGCTGCCGATCGCGCCGTCGGCCGTCGAAAGTCCCGGTTACCCCGTCATTCCTGGCGCGATGACCGAGGACGACATCCGCGCGGTCACCACCGGCTTCGCCGAAGCGGCTCGCCGCGTCCGGACCGCAGGCTTCGACGGCGTCCAACTGCACGGCGCCCACGGCTACCTCCTGGCCCAGTTCCTATCGCCTCTGCGCAACCGGCGCACGGACCGCTACGGCGGGAGTCTCGAAAACCGCGCCCGCTTCGGCCTCGAGGTGTACCGGGCGGTGCGCCTTGCGGTGGGCAGCACCTATCCGGTCATGATCAAGCTCAACGCCAACGATTTCCTGGAGGGCTCCACCACCGAGGACGATGCCTCTGTTCTTGCCGCCGCCCTGGCTGCCGAGGGCATCGACGCCATCGAGGTCTCGGGCGGAACGCCCGGCTCCGGCAAGCTCGGCGCCGCCCGCCCCGAGATCCGGGAGCAAGCCGATGAGGCCTACTTCCGGCCCCAGATCGAGGCAATTCGAAGAGCGGCGCCCGACGTGCCGCTGATGCTGGTCGGTGGATTGAGATCGCTCGAGGTCATCGAAGAGCTGATCGCAGGTGGTGTCGCCGACTACGCTTCGATGTCGCGGCCGCTGATCCGCGAACCCCGGCTGCCCGGGCGTTGGAAGGGCGGCGACACCCGGCGCGCGGAATGTATCTCGTGCCTGGGTTGCTTCGCACCGGCAGGTCGCGGTGAAGGCATCCGCTGCGTCCGCGCGGAACCCGTCACACGGTGAGAGCGGTCACGGCCAAGGTCACGATCATCGTCAGGATCCGATATCCTCACCTCGGTCATTCTACAAGGTGGAGGCAGGGCGCATGGCAACCGCGGTCGTGTTACAGAAGGGTTTTCGGCCGTTTTTCTTCCTCGGCGGCGTGTGGGCGGCGTTCGCGGTACCGTGGTGGGCACTGACCTATCAGCAGCCGATGACCGGTGAACCGGGCCTCGAGAGCGTGTCCTGGCACAGCCACGAGATGATCTTCGGTTTCGCGATGGCGATCATCGCCGGTTTTCTTCTGACGGCGGTCGAAAACTGGACCAGCCGTCCCACCGCCCGGGGTTGGTTCCTCGCCGCCCTCGCCGGTCTGTGGACGATCGGGCGGCTGGTCGGTCTCGGCGGCCCGATCGCGGCTGTCGCCGGGATGGCCGATCTCGTGTTCATTCCAGCCCTCACCGTGGCGGTGGGTCTCCCCATCCTCCTCACGAAGAGCAAACGCAACTTCCTCCTCCTCGCGTTGCTGCCGGCCCTGTGGCTGTGCGACGTCTTCCTTCACCTGCGGACTTCCGGTCTGCTGCCGCAGTCGCAGCTGCGCACCGACCTGGTCGCTGTCGACCTCATCGTCGCCGTCCTGGTGATCATCACCGGCCGCATCGTGCCGCTGTTCACGAAGAACGCGCTCAACGACGACAGCATCCGATCGAACGCGGCGGTCAGCACCGCGGCGATCGTCAGCGTGGTTGCCGTGGCCATCGTCGAAGTGGTCGCGCCGACCCACTTCCTGATGGCCGTCGCGGCGGGAATCTCGTCCCTCCTCGTTCTCGTTCGATCGCTGCACTGGGGGGCCTTCGCGACCCTGCGCCGGCCGATCCTGTGGGTGCTGCACCTCGGCCACGCGTGGATATGGTTCGGTCTCGCCCTCAAGGCCGCAGCCGCTGCCGGTCTGCCGGTGCCGCCGAGCGTCGCCACCCACGCCCTGACCGCCGGGGCCATCGGCACGCTGACCGTGGGCATGATGGCGCGGGTGACGCTGGGTCACACCGGGAGGGTCATCACGGCCCCGCCCATGATGACCATCGCCTTCGTCGCCGTCACCGCCGGCGCGGTGTTGCGGGTCTTCGGCCCGTGGTTCCGCGCCGATCTCACGCAGGTCGTCCTCGCCGTCTCAGGAGGGTTGTGGTCAGCCGCCTTCGCCCTTTACGTGATCGGCAATGCCCGTTTCCTGATGACGCCGCGACCCGACGGCAAGGAGGGGTAGACCGAAGGCATCCGCCACGGGGCTTCAGCTCTTCACCGGCGCGGTCTTTTCAAACGGAGATCGACGGTCATGGTCGGTGGGTGCAGACTGCGGAGGTGTTCCGCTCGCAGGGCCGTCTCGGCGCCGGGCGCCAGGTCGCCGTCGATCCGCACCTGGACCACCGCGTCGGGGGACAGGCCCGAGAGCTCGTCGGCGAGGCGACGCGAGAGGGCCCCGCTGTCGAGACCGGTCGGGTCGACGACGACGGCGACCATGGGACGGGCCGGAAGTTCGCAGAAGACACGGTCGACGACCCTGCCGCCCCTCCCGGCATCCGGGGCCAGGGTCAACGTGAAGAAGCCCTTGGACTCGTGGCGTTCGGCGAGGCTGGTGCGCTCCACCGAACCCGGGTAGAACACCGGCGCCGCAATGGCCCGGCCAGACAGGTCGTGTTCGAGCACCTGGCTGCGGTGGATGTGGCCGCTGAGGACCGCAGCGAACCCTTCGGGAACGTCGCGCCCGCGCACGACATCGGCGCCCCCCCGAAAGGTGTAGTGATGAACCCGCGCGCCTTCCACGGTCTGGTGGAGGCACAGGAGCCGGATATCGGCCTCGTGCTCGCGCCACCCGGTCGCACCGACCAGGCCGGTGAAACGCGACTGGATACCCTCGCGTTCGCAGGGGAAACCGGAGACCGCGACACGGACGCCCTTCACATTCAGAACCACGGTGCGCGGCCGGTCGAAGACGTGGAGGCCGGCGTGGCTCGCCAACATCGGGTAGGGCAGCGCCGAGCGCTCGTGATTGCCGGGCACCAGCATCACGGGCACGCCGCTGTCGGCGACCTCGAGGAGAGGTTCCAGCGCGGCCGCCACCAGCCCGGCCGGGACCTTCGACCGATAGAGCAGGTCGCCGCCGTGGACCACCAGGTCGACCTCGCCGCGGAGCGCAGGCTCGAGGGCGAGCCGCGTGTTGGCGAAGAAATCCGGACCGCGCCGACGGCGGTCGATCCGCGGCCGTACGGGCAGATCGAATCCGAGGTGGGTGTCGGCGAGCAACAGGAGTTTGAGCACCGGCTCAGTCTCTCCGGCCCGGGTCGGGCGGTTCGGTCACCACCGCCGGCAGATGGTGCACGCGTTGATGCCCCCCACACCCATGTTGATCTTGCCGGCCACGTCGCCTTCGATGCTGCTCGTCGCGTTCGGAAGCAGGCGCCAGAAATAGGGTTGAACCTGTTCGTGAAACTCTTCCGGCGAGACGTTGACCGGGTGCAACTCACCCTTGGAGAACCCCATGTGTTGAGCGGTCAGCTCCCACCCGCCGCAGACCGACATGCCGTGGCCGAAAGACCCCTTGCGCGCCGTCAACATGGCCGTTTCGGGCACCACCGACAGGATGTTCTGCAGCTCGCTCCAGTCACCCGGAGTCGCGGTGGCATGCATGTCCCAGGTGGCGACCTCCTCCGGCGCGACCCCTGCCGCTTCCAGCGCCCTCCGCATCGCGGTTCGCGGCCCCTCCTGCGACGGCGTGATGATGTGATCCGCGTCCGAGGACAGCGCGACGCTGAGAATCTCCAGACCGAGCGGCTCGAACCCCCGGGCCTTGAGATAGTCCGCGTCGCCGACGATCCAGATGCAGGCGCCGCCCGACACGTGGGTGCCGCGGAACCCGGTCAGCGGTTTGGATACCTCCCCATCGTGCGACAGGACCCTGGCACCGTAGAATGCGCCCACCGACAGGGCATGCGGCTCCGGGTCGGTCATGCCGACGACAGCCACGCGGGCCTGGTCCGAGCGGATGGCGTCAATCGCCAGCTTGAGCGCGACGCCGAAACCCGAACACGCCGCGATCGGCGCGATGGCGGGCCCGGTGATGCGTCCGAGCATCGAGATCTGCGCCGCCGGAATGTTGGGGATATTCCACAACAGCTTCGGGTCGACGGCATTCCAGGGTTCCGTCGGGCAGCCGTACTCCTGATTCAGCTTGCGGCGGGTCGTCACCTTGCGGCGGATCACGTGGGATTTTCCGGCGTCGATATCGCCCGTGATCCCGACCCGCTCAATCTCCTTCTGCCGTTTGAGGTAGGTTGTCAAACCGTCCGATCGGTTGACCCAGAATTCGTCCCATTTCTCCGCGGCCTCGTCGAACTCATCGCTCCACTCGTCGATGGTTTCCGGGTCCGGCGGCGCGCCCAGCTGCTCGCGGATCCGATCCCTCTCCTCGCGATCCGCCCGCCGAAAGTCACGGAGCTCGCTGTGGTGCTCGTCCTGGCACCAGAACCGGTTCCACCGCAGCTGGGCGCGGCGGTAGTGCTGGACGAGCTCGTACTGCAGGGGGAAGTCCCCGAGCCCGGTCCCGACATAGACGTGGGTCTGACCGCGGAGATCCCTGAGCAGCTCTTCGATACCTTCGTTCTGGGTCAGGGCCTGAAGAAACGCCCCGATCGCGTACTTGACGGTGTTGCCCATCTTCTCCTTGAGCTGAGAGAACTTCCGGGGCTCGAACCGTGCCTCGATCCACGGCCGGTAGGCCTCGAAATCGAACTCCGGCCTGCCGACGAGGAAATTGCTCGGTCCGAACCCGTCGAAGGGCTCGAGCCAGCTGGTGGCCCGTTTGAGGTTGTCTTCGAAGATGTCGACGTTCGGCGATTTGGGGGCGACGACGCCCCATCCGAAGATTCCGATCCTCTTGTTCATCAGGTGAAGCCTCTCGTTGCCCACGGCAACTCCATGAGTGGAAGAGCCTAGCAACGATTCCCGGCCTCTGAAAGACGCGGTGCGGCACGGCGGTCCGTCGACCCCTCGCCGGCGACCACTCTGTTAGGATACCGGCGGCGCCGCAACGGCGCCATCTCACGTGGATGGGGGGATTCACACATGCGTGCCTTGATCCTGACGCTCATTTTGACAGCACCGACCGCGGTCGGCCTGGCCGGCGAGGGCATGTGGCTGCCCGACCAATTGCCGAAGCTCGGCGACCGGCTGGCGTCCGCCGGCCTCGACACGCCGGCTGAGACCTTCGCCGATCTCACCGGGCACCCGATGGGAGCCATCGTGTCGCTCGGCGGTTGTTCGGCGTCCTTCGTCTCACCGCAAGGGCTGGTCGCGACCAACCACCACTGCGCCTACGGGACCATTCAGTTCAACTCGACAGAGGAGCGCAACCTCCTCACCGACGGTTTTCTGGCGGCCACACCCGCGGACGAGCTGGCTGCGGCGCCCGGATCGCGGATCTATGTGACGCTGGCGGTCGGCGATGTCACGGCGAAGATCGCCTCAGCTGTCCCCGCCGGCGCCGACGGTGCGGCCCGCTTCGCCGCCGTCGAGGACGCCAAGAAAAAGCTCATCGCCCGCTGCGAGGAGTCTGCCGGCCACCGGTGCAAGGTGGCTTCCTTCTTCGGCGGCGCTCAATACCGCCTCTACGACCAGCTCGAGATCCGGGACGTGCGGCTGGCCTACGCCCCGCCCTCCTCGATCGGCAAGTACGGCGGCGACATCGACAACTGGATGTGGCCACGCCACACCGGAGATTTCTCCTTCTACCGGGCGTGGGTGGGTCCGGACGGCCAGCCCGCCGACCCGTCGCCGGACAATGTCCCGTACCAACCGAAACACTGGCTGCGGATCGGCACCGGCGGTGTCGGCGCCGGCGACTTCGTGATGGTGGTCGGCTTTCCCGGAAGCACCAACCGCTACCGGTCGGCGTCGGAAGTGGCCGACGCGATCGAGTGGACCTACCCGCAGCGGGTCGCCCGCCGCCAGCAGAGCCTCGACATCATCGCGGCCGAGACCGCCGGCCGGCCGGACGCGGCCATCGCCTACGCCGCCACCGAGTCCTACCTCAACAACAGCCTGAAGAACGCGCAGGGCATGGTGGCAGGCTTCGCGCATTCGGAATCGGTCGCGAACAAGCGCGCCCTCGAGGCCGAGTTCGCGGCGTGGATCGCCGCCGACCCCGCACGAGTTGCAGCCTGGAGCGGCGCGCTGGAAGACGTCGAGGCCATCCTCGACGCGCAACGGGCTCACCGGGTGCGGGATCAGGAGCTGGCGTCGCTCAAATTCAACCAGATGGTGTCCGCTTCATGGACCGCCTACCGCCTCGCCCGCGAACGTGAGAAACCGGATGCTGACCGCAAGCCCGGCTACCAGGAACGGGACCTGCGCCAGATCCAGGGCCGGATGGCCCGCTCGGCGCGCAGCTTCGACGCCCAGGTGGACATGGCATTGCTGCAGGCCACACTCGAAAGCTACGCTGCCCTCCCGGAGTCCGAACACCTGCAGGTCCTCGACGCGTGGTTTGGGTTGGGGCCCGGGGTGAACGCGTCGGAGGCCATTGGCTCGACCCTCCACCGCATGTACATGGCCACCGAACTCACGAGCTTTGACGCCCGCATGGCGCTGCTCGACGCCGACCGCGCGACTCTCGAGGCCAGCGAGGACCCGTTCGTGGAACTGGCGGTTGCCATGTACGACACCAACCTCGCACTCGAGGCCGAGGAGGAGGCCCTCGACGGGCAGCTGCTCGCGGCGCGCCCGCGGTTCATGGAGGCTCTGCTCGCGTTCCAGTCGGACCGCGGCGTCGAGATCTACCCCGACGCCAACGGCACCCTGCGGGTGACCTTCGGCACCGTCCAGGGCTACCAGCCCCGTGACGGCGTCGTCTACCTTCCCTTCACCACCGCCGAAGGCGTCGTGGCCAAGGTCACCGGCGAAGACCCGTTCGAAGCCCCGATCGAGCTGATCGAAGCCGTGGCCGAAGGTGACTACGGGCCCTACGCCTCCGAGGCCGTCGGTTCGCTGCCGGTGAACTTTCTCTCCGATGTCGACACCACGGGAGGGAATTCCGGTTCGGCCACCATCGACGACCAGGGCCGTCTGGTGGGGCTCCTCTTCGACGGCAACTGGGAGAGCATGATCGCGGACTGGGATTTCCTGCCGGACGTGACGCGTTCGATCCACGTCGACATCCGCTACACCCTGTGGGTGATGGACCGCGTCAGCCACGCCTGGAACCTGCTCGAGGAGATGGGGGTCCCGCCGGCGTTCCGCCCGTCGGAGGGCGGCGCCAGCTAGCCACGAAACATGACCTACAACTTCGACCCCGACCGTTGGCTCGAGTCCCGCCGCGCCGCCCTCGAGGGGCGGCGCGACCGGGGCGAGCTCGACGAACAGGAGTTCGCCGCCGAGCTCCGGAACCTGGAGCGCCGGTACGAGGAGATGCTCGAGCGCCTCGACGGCACCTACGAAATCCCAACCAACCGCACGGAAAACCAGCCCGGGGAGTGATGCACAGTCCCATCCAGGCATCCCGATTGAGGCAGCGCAACGCCCCACTCCCCAGTCATCCCGACCGAGAGAACACCGCAACCTGACACCCTGTCATCCCGACCGAGGGAGCGCAGCGCGCTACTCCCCTGTCATCCCGACCGAGGGAGCGCAGCGCCCCCGCATCGCAACCTCACAACCTGTCATCCCGACCGAGGGAGCGCAGCGCGCTACTCCCCTGTCATCCCGACCGAGGGAGCGAAGCGACCGAGCGGAGGGATCTGGTGGCGGCTCCTGGAACCGCGTTGCCTGAAGCCCCCACCCAGGTCCCTCGGCTCGCTGTACTCGCTCGGGATGACAGTATGTGAAGCCCTGACGAGTCGGCCCGACCTGAAGCGGGCCTTGCCGACCTCCAGCCTCCTCTTCCTCTGGAAAATCTCCAAAAATCCGGATGAGCGGAACGGTCGAGGACTGCGAAGTCGCTCCCGCCGCGGCGTCGTCGTCCCCGACATTCTCTTACGCCCATGTTCGATTGCGCGTATGGTGAGCGGGTGAGCCGTGAAACCCGCGCGGGGTTGGTGTTTGGCGCGTTGGCCTTCGTGATCTGGGGCCTGACGCCGATGTACTGGAAACTCCTGGTCCACGTGCCGGCGGCCGAGATCCTCGCCCACCGGGTGGTCTGGGGTTTGTTCGCGGTCGCCGGTTGGATGAGCCTTTACGGGCGCTGGCCCGAACTCGCGGCGGCCGTCAGACAACCCCGTACTGTGGCCGCGCTGGCGCTGTCGACGGTCCTCATCGCCGTCAACTGGGGCCTGTTCGTGTGGGCCGTCAACACCGGCCGGGTGCTCTCCACGTCGCTCGGGTATTTCATCAACCCCCTCGTCAGCGTGGTGCTGGGTCTCGCGGTGCTCGGTGAGCGGCTCAACCGGCGCCAGTGGATCGCGGTGGCGCTGGCCGCCGCTGCGGTCACGATCTTGACCGTCCGGCTGGGCCGTCTGCCGTGGATCTCTCTGGTTCTGGCGGTGTCGTTCGCGCTCTACGGTTTGCTCCGCAAGACCGTGCGCGCCGATGCGGTGGTCGGCCTCTCGTTCGAGACCATGGCCCTGGCGCCGTTCGCCGCGGCGTTTCTGCTGTTTCAGAAGCAGCGGGGCGTCGCGGCGTTCGGTCACCAGGCAATGTCGATCGATGTGCTGCTGGTATTCGCCGGCGCCGTCACCGTGGTCCCGCTCATCCTCTTCACCCTCGGCGTCCGCCGGCTCCCCCTGTCGACCGCAGGCCTCCTTCAGTACATCGCACCCACCTGTACCTTCGTACTGGCCGTCTTTCTCTACAACGAACCGTTCACCGCCGCCCACGCCGTCGGCTTTGCCCTCATCTGGATCGCGCTCGGCATCTACACCTTTGATCTCCGGCAACGTCTGCAGACGCCTGCCGGGCCCGGCTGACCGACGCGGCGTTTTTCTCGCCGACCTCTTTACGAATCGGTCTCACGACCTATATTGGGTGATGACGACCGACTTCGACTCGACAAGGGGGACACCATGCGATCAACCGTCGAGATGACCGAAATCGTCTGTCCGCGGTGCGGGGAAGAGTTCGCCGACTGGCGATCCGTTTCGCTTCCCCCAGATCGTTCGACCACCTGTCCCAGCTGCGGGTACGACATTTCCTCCGACCCGCTGGTCCACGAGGACGGTCTGTGGCCCCTCGAGCCCGTCGACGAAGAGGGCTGAAACGAACGGCTCTTATCTCGAGGCGCCGGGATGCCGGCGGGTTCACTGCCAGCTGACGCGGTAACGGCAGACCTCCGAGCCCCGGGCGCGGCACTCCTCCTCGAACACCCGGGGGTTGACCGCACCGCACATCTCGAGCGCCTTCTTGTACCACCCGATGACGGTGAGACAGTCCGCCTTGGAAAACGTCTCCGCGTCGAAGGTCGTCAACACACCACTTTTATCGCCGGTCTTGGCGTACTCACGGCGGCCGACCTGGTAGTACATCCGGTAGATCTGCGGCGCTTTTGCGAGAAAGGCGTGCGGGTCGCCGGGAGACAGAAAGGCCGAGTGCACGGTGCCGAGATTCTTCTCCGCAGAGGCCTCACCGAGGCGTTCGAAGTAGGAGAGGCTGCCGCCGCCCAGCACCTGGACGATGGCGTCGTCGAGCCTCTTCCCGATGTCGAACGGCAGCCAGGCCACCGGCACGACGTTGTGGAGGATCTTCTGGTCCTCCGGGCTCAGCATTTCGATCACCCTCTGCAACGCGTCGCCGCCGCCCTGGTCGCGAACGAAGTCCATGCGCGACCTGAGAACCGATCCTTTGACCATCTGCTTCGTCATGGTCATATTCTACACGCCCCGTTTTCGCCAGCCTCGAATCCGCCGACCCGCGACACCTCGTCTGGAATAGGTTATTATTCAGACGGATTCTCAGTCTCTAAAATTCTCCTAACGACCACCGAGGGGTCTGGCGAGTGATGGACCATCGAAAATGGCGTGCAGCGAACCGGGGCCGCGTGGTCACCGCGGTATTCGCGGTGACGGTTCTCACGGCCCCCGCGGCCCTCGCTCAGGGCCCGACCACCCGCACCGTTACATCACCTGTCGCATCCCCCACCCGGACGCCGGAGCCTCCGGGAACGGTCGTTGTCAATGTGTCGTTGACGGCAGGCAAGAAACAACTGCAGGGCGATGATTCGGTGGCCTGGATTCCCGCCCTCGGGGCCACCGGCGACAGCGCAACCCGGGCCAGGATCGCGCAAAACAAGAAACAGTTCGAACCGAGGATCACCGTGGTTTCCGTCGGTTCGACCGTGGACTTCCCGAACTACGACCGCGTCTTTCACAACGTGTTCAGCCTGTCGAAGCCCCAGCCGTTCGACCTCGGGCTCTACCGAAAAGGCAAGTCCGAAGCCGTGCTGTTCCGGCAGCCGGGGCTGATCCAGATCTTCTGCAACATCCACCCCCAGATGGTCGCGTACCTGATGGTCGTCGACTCCCGCCGTCACGGCGCGGCTGACGCGCAGGGACGCATCATATTGCGCGACATACCTCCCGGCCCGACCGTGGTCGAGGGGTGGAACGTGCGCGGCGGCATGTGGTCGCGCGATGTCCTGGTGCGTCCCGGTCGAACCTCGACGCTCGCCGTCGACCTCGACGTCTCGAGTTGGCGGGAGGTCTCCCACCTCAACAAGTACGGAAAGGAGTACCCACCCCCCGATGACGATGATTTCCGATACTGATGTCACCCGTCGCGTGTCCGAGGACAACATCGAGACTCTGGTTGCCGGAGGTCCGCGCCGTCGGACCGGGGCCGTCCCGTCGCCGCAACAACCCGGACGCGGACCGGGCCTTGCCGCACGGTTTTTTCTGCTCGCGGCGGCGCTGCTGGCCGGCACCCTCGGGCTCACCGTCGCGGTCGCCGCCTGGCAATCCTCCCGGGTCGCCGAACGCACGGTCCGTGAAGACCTGGCACGGGTACCGGCCGTGTGGGAAGGTTATGCGACGTCGCGTTCGAGCGCCGCTCTCGAACAGGTCATGTCGCTGGCCCGGGAACCGGGGACCCAGGCCATTTTTGCCGAAGAGGTGGACCTCTCGACGCGCCTCAGCTTCGCCATGGAGGACGCGCCCCAGATGCTCCAGGAAGCAAGCACGGTCTTCCTCTTCGATCGATACAGCGGGGTGCTTGCCCGCTCCGATCGCCCCGACGGCAGCGGCGTCGGCCAACCGTTTGCGGCCGTCGGCTGGGTGGCCTCGGTGCTTGACACCTGGCAGGGGACGACCGCCTTCATTCGCGAACGCGAAACGCTGGCGATGGTGGCGGCGGCACCGGTCATCACGGGCGAAGGTGACGGAGCCCAGTTGCAGGGCGTTCTGGCGGTGACGTTCCCGCTCGGCGAGACGGCCCTGGCCCATCTGCAGACGCTCACCCGCGGCGAGGTCGCGGTCGTGACCGACATGGCCCGCCGGGGCGAAACGCTGCAGCCCGAGCTGAGCGCCGCGACGCCAGGGGTCGGCGGCGCCCTCATCACCGCCCTCATGCAGGACCCACAGGCCCTCACCGACGTATTCGTCGGCCGCAAGCTGTACGGACCGGCGACGGTCGGCGCCTCATCCCAAGCCCGCGAGCTCCTGGCCGTACCGGTCATGAGTTCGTCCGACGACGTCCTCGCGGCGCTGGTTGTCGCCAGATCGAGGGCCGAGGAGATGGCCTCCTTTTACGCCATTCGCCGCGGCCTGATCATCGCCGGGGCGGCGATGCTGCTGCTCTCCCTACCGGTGTCGTACCTCCTCGGCCGCAGCATCGCGAAACCTTTGACCAAACTGGCGCAGGGGGCGGAGCTGATCCGGGACGGACGCCTCGACGTCGAGCTCCCCGCCTCCGGCAGCGGCGAGGTCGGGGTGTTGGCCGGCGCGTTTGCCGCCATGGTCGAGGAGTTGCGGGAGAAGGACGCACTCGAACAGCTGGTTGCCGACATGCGTTCGCGATCCGCCGACACCGGAGGGGAACCGACCCACAGGGCCGCGCCGGCAGCGGGAAGCGGCGCGGAAGGGCGGCTCCCGGCGGTGGGCGAGGTCTTCGGCGACAGGTACAAGATCCGATCCGAGCTCGGTCGAGGCGGCATGGGGGTCGTCTTTCGCGCGTCCGACCTCGAGTTGGAGGAGGATGTGGCGCTCAAGGTGATGCGGCCGGAGGCCTTTGCCGAGGCCACCGACGGTGTCGCCAAGCTCAAACAGGAAGTTCGCCTGGCCCGGCGGATCTCCCACCCCAACGTGATCCGGGTCCACGACCTCGTGGAGGCTGACGGGCTGCGCTGTCTCTCGATGGAGTTCGTGCCCGGCAACACCCTGCTCCAGGTCCTCAAACAGCACGGCGGCCTCCGTCTCGCGCCCGGTCTTCAGGTCGCCAAACAGCTGTGCCGGGGTCTGACTGCGGTCCACGCCCAGGGCATCGTCCACCGCGACCTGAAACCGCAAAACGTCATGGTGCTGCCCAACGGCGTGGTCAAGCTCATGGACTTCGGGGTTTCGAGCGGTCTCAAGGGCGCCGCCACCACCGAAGACGGGATGGTCGTCGGCACCCCCGCCTACATGAGTCCGGAGCAGTGCCGCGGCCTGGATCTGGACTTTCGGAGTGATCTCTACAGCCTCGGCATCGTCCTCTGGGAGATGTTCGCCGGCAAGATCCCGTTCAGCGGAACCACCGTGGGGTCGCTGATCCAGCAGCAGCTGAACACCGTCGCACCGCCGTTGCGGGGAACCCGCGCCGACATCCCGATCGAGCTCGAACAGGTGGTCATGGCGTGTCTCGCGAAGGACCCCGCGCTGCGACCGGCGTCGGCCAGCCTGGTGTATCAGAGCCTCAGGGATGTCCTCGTGACCGACTGGTGACGTTCAACGTGCCAACGTTTCAACGTTTTGACATTTTAACGTTCGGTTCATCCGGGATTTGACGAGATGGGCGTACGGGATCAGAAATCCGAGGTTCAATTCCAGGTGCAGGGCCAGCAGACAGCGGCCGCGACAGTTGGCAGTGTCAGTGCCAGCGCCAGATCGCAGCGCCGGCCACCGATTGAAGCCGGTGTGGTGAACTCGATCAGATCGTTGGATTGAGCAACCGCCAGGTCATGGCGCGAACTTCGTCGAAGGTCGCGAGGGCCTTTGCCGCCCGACGAGAATCAACAACTCCAGCCCGAACAAGCAGCTGGAGGTGGCTGTCGACCTCACGAGCGGAGGCATAGGCGATCCTCCAAAAATGCATCCGGTCTCTTCCGATGCGCCCTTGGCCTTCTGCGAGGTTTGCGGCCACCGAGTTCGCGGCGCGAATCACCTGTTCGGCAATCGACTTGAGAGGTGCCGGCACCTTCATCGCCAGTGCGATCGATGCGCCGGCTGCTTCAAGGGCCTTGTCGTGGGCGATGAGGTTGGTGTTAGAGAGGGCGTTGGACATGATCACCTCCGGGTCGTTCATGTCCTCTCCCCGAGCCGGTGGGCAGCCGATGTCAAGGGTGCTTCGCACCGGGCTCCGAGCCCGGCTTGCCCTTGACATCGGCTACCCACCGGCTACTCCTCGCGTTGAACGACCCGGAGGTGATTGGGGCAATGCCGCTGCACCTGAGCTCTGCCACGGACGCTGCAGCTGCGGACCTGAAGCTGTCATCTGCCTCTGACATCTGCCCCTGTTTCTGACTCCGGATCCTGGCGCTGTTTCCTGCCGGATCTCATGCAATTCCGGATGAACCCACCATTCCAACGATCACCAGAAGATCCGCCAGGAGACCAGCCACTCGTCGGGTTCGAGGGTGGACCCGTCTTGCAGCTTGGCCTCGTTGAACGAGTATTCGACGGTGATGTCAGACGAGCGGACGATGCCGATCCGCAGACCCACGTCGAGCTTCTTCCAGTCCCAGTACATCGACGGCGTGATGAACGGGTCCCACGCCCAGAAGTCGTTGTCGATCTGAGAGTAGCGGACGGCCGGCCGCAGCCAGTTGAAGACCGGGGTATCCCAGGCCGCGAAGAGGGCGGGCACCGGGATGTGAAAAGCAGTTTCGATCTCGAAACCCTGGCGTTCGAGGGACGCGATGTCCTGTTTGACGAACTGGCCGAAACCGACCCACCGGCCGACGCGCCAGTCGACGTTGGCCCCGGCTTCCCACTTCTCGTCGCCTTCGAACGGCAGCGGAAAACCCGCACCCCGCAACAGCTCGAGGTCGCCTTGATAGAAGGTGCCCTCGATCTCGGGAGCGTCCGCCAGGGTCCGTGAAAAGTACCAGGCCATCACGTCCACGGACTTCTTGCCCTCATCGTTCGCCCACCGCCAGCCGAGGCCGGCTCCCAGTTCGTCCTCACCGTCGAGGCTGAAGTTCTCCGGCCGCGCATCGTACAGAATCGGGAAACCCGATTTGAACTCGGGATCGACGTTTCCCGGCACGCGGTCCGCGGTGCCGTTGTCGCCGGCGAGCGCGTTCGGGTCGCGCATGAACAGGGGACCTGCATTGCCGTACTGGCCCCGGAGGTAAAAACTCCCCCCGAGGTTGACGCCGATCTGGACCTGCGGGATCTCGAATCGGTTGACCGCGGTTCCCCACAACCCGTAGCTCTCCAGGTGGCGCACGATCTGCTTGGCGAAGCGCGGCGCCTTGCCGGCCTCGACGTACCATGCCCACGGCTCGAGCTTGTGGTGCTGCCGATCCACCTGGCCGTAGCGAAGCCAGAACTCGCGCACGAAGACGTCCTCGTTGATCGACGTCGGGTTGCGGTTGTAGAGGTCGATGACGTGCACCAGCACCCGGCCGCTGAATTTCTCGGAAAAATTCACGTCCAGACCGAGCTCGATGTCCGACATCTCGAAGTGGGACCCGGCATCGACCGTCCGCAGGTAGACGGCGTCGTCCCCCGCCTCCCAGAAATCCGGCGGGAACGGCACGTTCAGTTTGTGCTCGACGTACCTCGAATCGCGGAAGTTGAAGTTCATTTCACCGAAGAAGGTGAAACCCATCTTCTCCTGGGCCGCGACGGGCACCGCCGTCAGCACCATCACGAGGCCGACAACCGCGACCGCTGCCCTCTTCGCCGGCGTCGCCATGCGGGACGTGCGCTCAGTCATAGTCATTTCCTTTGTGCGCCGCTGTTTGAGGTCATACTATAGTGAGACGCAATCGCAGTCAAGAGCAATGACGGTTGCGGTAGGCTTTGTCTCGCACAATCGATCCCGAACCGACCTGATCGAGGAGCCGCCCGTGAGGAAAGCACTCTCCATCGCCCATCTCTCCGATCTCCACCTCACCGCCACCGACGGCGGACGGCGCAAGGAGGACGGGGCCCGCAACATGAACGCCAATCTCACGCGGATCCTCGCCCACCCCGCCGTTCACGAGGTCGATCTGCTCCTGATCACCGGCGACATCAGCGACCGCGGGGAACTGGCCGCGTGGAACGTCCTCTGGTCGTCAATCCGGCACGCCGGGCTCGACCTCGGCAAGATCCTCGTCATCCACGGCAACCACGACGCTGCGTGTCTCGGCCTGCGCCGAACGCGCCCCACGGCCGAGGACCTGGCTATCGTCCGCGCCGGCCTCGAAAAGGGGCGTCAACGGACCCGACTGCCCTACGTTCGGTTGTTCGCCGACGGCGAGATCGCCGTCTTTGCCGTCGACAGCGTCAACGCCGGCAACTTCAACCTGATCGACAACGCGGTCGGCCGGATCGGATTCGACCAGCTCGCCGGTCTCGGCCGATTGCTCGACGAGCACGCCGACGCCCCGTGCAAACTCATCGCTCTCCACCACTCGCCCAACATCCCGGCATCGGCGACCTCGAAGCGGCGGGGAGAAAAAGCGACGCCGTTCTGGCAACGCGCCGCGCTGCAGCTCGACCGCGTCGACCGGGTATCTCTGCGGCTGCTCGCACGGGTGTTCGCAGTCAAGGCCATTCTCCACGGCCACACCCACGACAACCTCGATCGACGCGTCAACAACGTGCGCATCATCGGTACGCGGGACTCGACCGTGGCGAACTCTTCCGGGCTCTTGAGTTACAAGCACTACACGTACTTTCCAGAGTCGGGCATCCTCAAGGCGGAGATCCGGCGCATCCGGGCGGTGTGAAATGATGTTCGACCTCTTCCGTAAATCCTTCCCGGGGGGAACCATGCAATCGTCCGCTTCACCGCGAACCTCCGAGGTCAACGCGCGCGACCTGCCGCCGCTTTCCATCCCGGTCCTCGCGGCGCTGGTGCTGGCGAAGATGGCCGTCCACATTCCCGGGCTTTTCCGCTACGGCTACTTCCGCGACGAACTCTACTTTCTCGACTGCGCCCGCCACCTCGACTGGGGCTATGTCGACTGCGCACCTCTGGTCGCGGTCTACGCCAAGATCGCCCTTCTGCTCGGCGGCTCCCTCCCCGCTCTCCGCGTCCTGCCGATGTTGGCGGGCGCCGCTCTGGTCGGGTTGACCGTGTTGATGACCCGCCAACTCGGCGGCGGCGTCTTCGCTCAGGCCCTGGCCGGCGTCGCAATCCTGGTTGCGCCGGTTCATCTGATGGTCAACAGCATCTTGTCGATGAACAGTTTCGAGCCGTTGTTCTGGATGGGCTGCGTCCTGATTGTGGTCCGCCTCATCCGTACCGGCGACTCGAGGCTGTGGCTCGTCTTTGGCGTCCTTGCCGGGCTCGGTCTCGAGAACAAGCACTCGACCCTCTTCTTCGGCGCCGCCGTGGCCATCGGCGTCATCGCGACTCCCCTCCGCCGCGAGCTCGCGAAGCCGTGGATCTGGCTCGGCGCGGTGGTCGCGTTGGCCATCTTCCTCCCGAATCTCTTGTGGCAGTGGCAACACGACTTTCCGACCCTGGAGGATCTGCGCAACGTCCGGGACAGCGGCAAGAACGTCGCGCTCGCTCCCGGGGCCTTCATGACCCAACAGGTGATGATGCTGAACCCGGCGACGCTCCCGGTGTGGCTGGCCGGAGTGTGGTTCCTCCTCGTCGGTCAGGGGCGGCGGTTCCGGGCCCTCGGCTGGACCTATGTGTCGTTCCTTTTGATGTTGATGGCCCTGCACGCGAAGGACTACTACCTGGCGCCGATCTACCCCATGCTGTTCGCGGCCGGCGGGGCCGCGTTCGAAAGCTGGATTTCGGCCCTTGCCAGGGCTCGCGTGCGACTCCCGGTTCAAGTGGCGTTGCTACTGATAATCATGGTCCCCGGCGCGGTGATCGCACCCCTCGCCCTGCCGATCCTGCAGCCCCCTGATTACATCTCCTACCAGCAACGCCTCGGGGTCGCTCCCGAAAAGACCGAGGTCGCGCACGAGGGCCCGTTGCCCCAGCTGTGGGGCGACCAGTTCGGCTGGCCCGAGCTCGTTTCGGAGATCGCGGAGATCTACAAATCGCTCCCCCCCGACGAACGCGCCCGCACCGGGATTTTCGCCAGCAACTACGGCGAGGCCGGCGCCGTCAACCTCTTCGGACCAGCTCTCGGCCTCCCTCCGGCGATCTGCGCCCACCAGACCCACTCGATGTGGGGCACCGGGGATTTCCGGGGCGAAAACCTGATCTGGTTGCAATGGGAGCCCGAGTGGCTGGAGGGCCGCTGCGCCTCGGTTGAAATCGTCGGTGAGCACCACCACCCCTGGGGCATGGAGGAGGAGAACCGTCCGATCCTTCTGTGCCGTGAACTCACCGCACCCCTTGCCGAACAGTGGCCGGACCTGCGGCACTGGAACTGACTCGTTACGGGACTTCCGCCGACCACTCGCTGGTGTTGCCGGACTCGAAGCCATCGCTGAACACCCCGACCGGGACCCGGCACACGTGATCAATCCACGTTTCCTGACCGCCAATCGCAAAGCTCTCGATCACACCTGAAACAACCAGCGTGCCGGCCGTTCCGGTCGGTGGCTGGAGCGTGACGGTGGCACCACCAAGGGTGGTCATGTGGAGATCCGTCAGGTCGCCCACATTCGCCAGAGTGTCGTTGACCATCAGATTGACGTTACCACCCCAATCACTGTAAAGCAGGGAGATTTCAACCAGCGGTTCATCGACGGCGAAGAAGATGTTCACATTGTTCGGCCAGATGTCCTGGCCCGTCCCGCCGGAATCTTGGGCGTTTTCGACTCTGGAGAAACCGGTGGTCGTCGAACCGGTTGGAAGCCAGAAGAACTCCTCGACCAACATCCCGACACCCGAGTCGACAAAGAACTGCCCGTATTCGTACTCCTCCGCCAGGGGCAGGTCCTCGAACTCGATGCAGCCTGTCGGAACAGTCGCTTCGCAGATGTCGTCGATCCACAACTCCTGGCCGCCGATCGAGAACGAGTTCACGATGCCGTTGGCAACCAGGATGCCCAACCCGGTCGGCGACAGGCTGACCTCGACCATGACACCGCCCACCATCTGATCGTTGAGCTCGTCCAGATCCAACACGTTTCTGAAATCACCATTGATGGTGAGATTGACGTTGCCGCCGTACTCACCAAAAAACAAACGAAGATTCTCCACCGCACGGCCGAAGCCGAAGTTCACCGTGATGTTGTTGACCTCGAGGTCGTAGCCGGTACCGCCTGACAGGCCGCCGTCATCGACTTCGGCGAAGCCACCTGACGTCCAGGTGCCGTTCGTCCATCGGAACGCCGAGGTGGTGATGGTTGTCCCCGAGGATACGAAGTTCCCCGGAACGTTGTACACCGTGCCGAGCTGAAGATCTTCGAAACCGACGCAGTCGCCTGGAGCGAGGGTTGCCGCAGCCGGAGGAGTCCAAATCGCCAAGAGAAGAGTCGCCGCAGTTAACACGCTTCGCTGGAATGAAATCGAAACTGCTCCGTCATTCATGATGACCCCCTTCGGTGGAGCAATGACCGCCCTTTGAAATCCTGACGTTGAAAATGAGCTATGGACAACTTCGATTGTATCAGCTGAGCGTCAACGTAATTGCATGTCTGAACAAGTAGTTACATGGTCATGGTCGATTGGTGCCGCTGTCGACCGGCATCACCCCGAGGGCGTTGACACCCACCATGTCCGGTCACCGGACTCGAAACCGTCCACGAAGATCCCCCATCCGAACTCGTCGGCGCCGATATCGGGTCTTTCGTCACGCAACTGACGATCGATATCGCCGTCGCATTGTCCAACCGGCAACGGCGTTGCGGCGCCGACCGGGCTCGAGAGCGGGTCGACCAGGTGGAGGTCGCCGGCCGCCACGTCCGCAAACAGACTCACCGGTTCGCCGCTGAGGTTGGTGGTGAGGACGGCGGTTCCGCCGCGATCACGGCACGCGATGATGTCCGCAACATGGTCAGCACAGTACGAGTGTGCGCCTGCCTTCATCCGCGCACGGTGTTCCCGATCACTCCTCGGACGGGATAACCACTTCCTCGTCCCAGATCCACCTCGCAAAGAACTGCCAGTTGTGCCACACCGCGGCGAGCTGTTCCCTGGGTTTGGAGATCCCGTGCCCAAAGCCCTTGTAGATCACCAGCTCCACCGGGACGCCCACGTCCTGCAGACCCTGGTAAAGCTCGTAGGCGTTGGGGGTGGGCACCCTCCGGTCGAACTCGCCGTGCTGGATCAGAGTCGGCGTCGAGGCGTCGTTGATGTGGGACATCGGCGAGGTTACGGCGTAGATCTCGGGATCGCTCCACGGCGTGCCTTGCAGGTAGTGGCGGGTGAAGGGGTGGATGTCGGTGTTGACGTAGTAGGTCATCCAGTTGGAGATTCCCGCCCCGACCGAGATCGCCGCAAAGCGGTCGCTGGTGGTGGTCAGAAAGGCCGAGATGTAACCACCCTGGCTCCAGCCCATCGCCCCGACGCGGTCGCTGTCGATAAAGCCCTGAGCCACCAGGTGGTCGACCCCCGACAGCACATCCCAGGCGTCGCCGACGCCGAGGTTGCGAACGTTGAGGGAGCGGAAGGCTTCGCCATACCCTGCCGACCCGCGGTAGTTGGGCATCAGGATCACGGCCCCCTTCTCGAGCCACTGTTGGACCGGATAAACGGAGGTATAGGCGCGGACCGGGAGAGACAGCCACGACGGACCGCCGTGGATGATCACGAGCAGCGGGTGCTTCTCCGACGGGTCGAACCCGTCAGGCTTGAGCAGGATGCCCTCGATCGTCGCGCCGTCCTCGCTCGCCCACTCGACGACCTCGCGACTTCCCATCGCCCAGCCGTCGGTCTGGTTGGTGGAGCTGGTAATGCGGCGGGCCCGGTCTTCACCGGGATCGACCCGGTACACCTCATCCAGCGTGTCGATGCCTTCTCCCTGAAACGCCCACGTCCGTCCGTCCTTCGAAAAATCGACGCTCCAGATGATCCGAGGCGCGTCGTCCACTATCACCCCAGCAATCTCGCCGGTTTCGGGATCGAGTCGGAAGAGCTTCTGGGTCGTTCGATCCAGCGCCAGAAAACGGATGCCGTCGGGAAGCCACGTCACTGCAGACGCGGCCTCGTCAAAGGCCTCGGTCAACACGACCGGGTCGCCGCCGCCGGCAGGCACCTTTGCCAGCTCGGAGTTGAGGTAGTACAACGGGTCGCCGTCACCGGTGGAAAACAGCACCCAGACGCCATCCGGTGACCAATGAGGGTCGCGGTCCGGACCAGCCTGCACCACAAGCGCGGTGACCTCGGCGCTTTCCACATCGACGATCGAAAGATCGGCCTCGGAGCTGGACTCGACGCGCGGGTCCGGCCGGTGGTCGAAGGCGATCCTGGTGCCGTCAGGAGACCAGCGAAACGTGTCGACCGTGAAGTCTGCGCCGCTCGTGAGACGTCGAAAAGGCGAGGGATTCTCTTCTTCTTCTCCGCCGTCCTCATCATCGTCGCCGTTCGCGTCGGCCGGAAGCTCGGCCCCGTCACCCTCGGCACGAGCGGCCTTCACATCCAGAAGCCACAGGTGGGTGTTGCGGAAATCGTGATCCTCGATCGAATAGGCCCCGTAGGTCTCCTCGAGCTTCTTCCGTTCCGGGTCCTGGCGGTCGGTGATGGCGACGGCCATCCGGGCGCCATCCGGCGCCCACTCGAAAGCCGAAACTCCGTCCTCGACCGCCGTCAGGGGCCGGGCCTCGCCGCCACGGGGCGAGATCAACCAGATCTGCGAACCCTGGCCCCGGTCGGCCGCAAACGCGATCCAGGAACCGTCCGGCGACCATTTCGGGTCCGAACTGCTCTCGCCCTCGGTTCGCGTCATCTGAAAGGGCTCCTCTCCGCGGCGGGCCAGCCAGAGCTCGGCGTCGAACCGGTTCTCCTCCCAGTCTGCCCGGCGCACCGTGTACACAACGGCACTGCCGTCGGGCGAGATCTTCGGGTCGCCCGCGCTGTGCAGACTCAGCACCGCTTTGAATTCCGGTCCGGCAAACTCCACCGGTTGCACCTGCGGAGCCTCGCCATCCGCCGCCGCCACCGGCGACGTGGCCATCACGGCCCAACAGACTGCACCAAGAACGAACCCGATCATCTTTGAATTCACCACGACCTCCCAAGAACCCGCCAGGCCTGAAACACTGCTGCGCAGCGGGAGCGTACCACGCACCTCGGACGCCCCCTGTTCACATACTCGGACCTGCTGGTGCGTGATGGACATCACGGTCTGACACCGGATCACCTCGTAATCGACGACGCGTCGCATATACTGGGAGGTGCAATCAAGAAAACCAACGAGAGGGGAATTCTGAATGACGACCCAACTCCTGGCCGGAGCATTGATGATAGTTGTCGGGTTCGGCGCGGCTGCGCCGTCGGCAGCATCCGACGAGTCCCCAGCCACCAAAGCGATCGCACTGATCGACGACTTTGAAGACGGCGACCTTGTCGGATGGGCAGCGCCCACCGGCGGCTGCACCGCCGTCAACACCCCGCTCACCGGCGCCAACGGTTCGTCGCGTAGTCTGGAGGTAGCCGGCGAGTGCAATCACTACGGCGGCGTGTGGTACGACCTCGTGGACTTTCAGGCAACCGGTATCACGTTCTGGGTTCGCTCCGGTTCCACTTCGAAGCACGACGCCTATGTGGTGATCGGCGACGACCTCGCAGCCACCAACAACGGCATCGTATTTTTCTTCGCTTCCGCGTCCGGCTACTTCGTACTCGTCGGGGAGAACTCAGTGCAGTACGTCCTGGCACCGTACGTCGCCGGCCAGTGGTATCGGGTGGACCTGACGCTCGACTGGGTGGGGCGTACCATCGACATTTTCATCGACGGAGTACCGAAACAGTTCAATGTGAGCTTCCGGTCGACATCGACGACTACGCTGACCAGATTTCACTTTTACAACTTCCAAGATTCTACCTCGTGGCTCGATTACATCGTGATGTCGGTACCGCCACCCTCACTTGACATCTTCGTCGACGGCTTCGAGTCGGCCGACACGACCGCCTGGTCATTTACAACGCCGGCGCTGCCGTCGCGCCTCGTGCTCTTCGACGGCGGCGGCATCTCGGGCCCGATCGGCGGCCGCTCGGGGGCCGACGTCCTGTGCGGGCAGACGGCCCAGACGGCGACGGGCATCCCCCTCAACGCCACCACCCGCGCCTTTCTTTCGTTCTCGGCGTCCGACGAGATCCGTGACTTTCCGACGTTGTACGGCGTACCCACTGACCGCCCGGTGACCGGGCCCAACTGGAACGTTATCGCCGACGACTGGGCCGACCTGCTCGACGGGACCATCGACCAGTCGCTGCTCGATGCCGGCGCCCAAGCCACGACCAATTTCTGGTATTCCGGCAGTTTCTCGGACGGTGCGGTGACACCCTACACCTGCAGCGGATGGACCGACGGCACGACCTTATTCGACGGCCGCTACGGCAGCACCCAGCTCACCTCCGGCAGCTGGATCGACACCGGCGAGGCCACCTGCGGGCTCAACGCATACCACGTGCTCTGCCTGGCGTGGAGGTGACAACGGCGATCCGCGGATAGTGCATAATGGCGGCCGAAAGAGTGCAACGCGGAGGCTTCGGTGAAGCTCGAGCACGCCATCACGACCGCCATCAAATACGAGACCCGGGTCCACGCGACCTATGCAGAGGCTGCTGCGACAGCCGAAAACCCGGTGGCACGGCGGGTCTTTTCGACCCTGTGCGAGGAAGAGAAGGGCCACATCAGATACCTCCGCGAACGCCTCGAGGAGTGGCGCGCCAACGGAACGATCAACATCGACGAGATCGGGGGTGAAGTCGGCTCACGTTCCGCCGTCGAGGCCGGAGCCGCGAGGCTCCGCGCCACCCTTGCGGGCGGCAATCCCGGAGGAAGCGGCGCCGAGCTCGAGAGCCTGAGAAAGGCCCTCCAGGCGGAGCGGGAAACCTCGAACTTCTATCGACAGATGGTTGCCACCCTCGATGCCGACGGCAAACGCCTCTTTGAACGCTTCGTCCAGATCGAGGAAGGCCACCTGGCGATCGTCCAGGCGGAAATGGATCTGGTGACCGGTACCGGTTTTTGGTTCGACACCGCCGATTTCCGTCCCGAGGCGGGTTGACCCACCGTCAGGGATTGCAGACGGATGACCGGCTGCCTGCTCTCATCGGCGCCGCGGTGCGTGGGACGCCATGGCGACGCCCGTCACGACCATGGCTGATCCCAGGAGGGTGCGCGCGGTCAGCGATTCGTCGAGGAACAGAACACCCAGGAAGAGTGCGACCACCGGCGTGCCGTAGCCGATCAGGGCCACCTGTCGGGCCGGCATGTGCTCCAGAAGCCAGAAATACAGGGGAAAGGTGATCGCGGTCCCGGCCACCGCCATGTAGAGAATCGCCACGACCGGCCAACGTTCGAAAACGAGAGTCTCGTGCCGCTCGGTGATTGCCGCCAGGCCTCCCATCACCACCGATCCGTACATGATCGCCACCGCATTGAACGCCACCGGCCGGATGTCCTGACCCCATTTCTTGTAGGCGACTGTGGAGATGGCGGCCACAAACGGCGACACCAGCATGACCAGCGACGCCACCAGGACCGAACGGCCGCCGAGCCGATCGAAGTCCTCGGCGAAGATGGCCGCGATGCCCGCGAAACCCAGCGCGGTGCCCACCATGACCCGCACGGTCATACGCTCGTCGGGCAGCGCGAAATGGGCCATCACCGCCACGATCAAGGGAAAGGTCGCGAACAGAACCGCCGCCAGTCCCGAGGGCACCCACTGCTCACACCAGAACACGACGCCGTAGGAGATGCAAAACGAACACACGGCGTGGACCACCCGCAGGAGGCGGTCCCGGCGGTTGACCGCAGCCAACGGCGTGCCCATCGCACGCGCGATCACCACCAGGAGAACAGCGGCGACGATGAATCTCAGCGCCACCCCCGTGAAAGGCGGAAACCCGCGCAGGGCGATCCTCACAGCCGCCCACGTCGTCCCCCAGATAACGACCAGGAGGGCGAGCGTAGCAGCCTTCACGAAGGGGCCCGGAGATCCCATGGGCGGCGACTGTACCCCTGTCCCGCCGCCAACGCCAGCCCGCGTCCTCCTGCAGGAATCGCCGGCTACATCGTGCCGCCGGACGCCACCGAGGAGCAGCGCCACACCGCCCGCACGTGGATCGACAAGACGCTGGCTCACATGCACGTCGACGTGCCGGTCGAGAGACAGCTGATCGAGTCGACCTCGGTGGCCGGCGGTCTCGCCAAGGCGAGCCGGGACTTCGACCTCGTTGTCATCGGCGCCGCCAAGGAACCGATCTTCCGCAAGATGCTCATCGGAGAGATTCCGCAAAAAGTAGCGCGGTACTCACCGGCTTCAGTGTTGGTCGTCAAGCGCTATGAGGGTCCGTTCAAGACCCTTTTCAAGCGGATCATGGGCTGAGCTCCGCGCGACGACGTGATGCTGCTAACGAGTCCCGTTTCCGACAGAAACACAGTAGAATCGTCGGCCGCGGAGGTTGAGAAGGATGACGGAACAACGAATCGGGATCCTCGGTCTCGGCGCCTACCTGCCGGAACGGGTGATGAGCAACGCCGAGTGGGCGCAGTACGTTGACACATCGGACGAGTGGATCACGACCCGCACGGGGATCAAGAACCGCCGGATCGCCGCCGACAACGAAACTACGGTCGACCTGGCCGCCGCTGCCGCGCGGGTGGCCCTCGAGGACGCCGGCATCACCATCGACGCCATCGACGAGATCATCCTCGCCACCGACACGCCCGAGGTCAAACTTCCCGACACCGCATCCTACCTCCAGACCGTCCTCGGTGCGCGCGAGATCCCATCCTTCGACCTCGCCGGCAGCGGCTGTGCAGGGTTCGTCCTCGGTCTCGACATCGCGCGCTCGCGGGCAATGACCGGAGACAAAAAAGTCCTCCTGGTCGGAGTCGAAATGCTGACCCGCCTGGTCAACTGGAACGATCGCACGACCGCGGTGCTGTTCGGCGACGCCGCCGGTGCGGCGGTCGTGGGCGCGGTCGACGGAACCTCCGAGCTCTTGACGTTTACCGCCGGCACCGACGGCTCCCGGGCCGATATCCTGTGCCTCGAGACGGGCGGCACCAGGGCGCCGTTCACCCTCGAGGCGGCGCAACGGGGCGATCACAAGAACCTCGTGATGAACGGCCGCGAGGTCTTCAAGGAGGCCGTGTCGAAGATGGGCGCCGCGTCGCGAAAGGTCCTCGCTGATGCCGGAGTCGAGGTCTCGGACCTGACCCTCGTGGTGCCGCACCAGGCCAACCTGCGGATCATCAACGCACTCCAGAAATCTCTCGGCATCGCCGACCACCAGCTGTTCATCAACGTCCAGGACTACGGCAACACCGGATCGGCGTCGGTCCCTCTCGCGCTGTGGGAGGCCCGCCAACAGGGCCGGGTCAAGGCCGGCGATCTGGTGCTGCTGACCGCCTTCGGCGCCGGCTTCCACTGGGCGGCAATGCTGCTCCGCTTCTGAGCCGGCGTTTCACGGTCCACCGCTGGTGGAAGAATTCGTCGATTTGAGACGACGGATGAGCCATCCCGAAAGCCCTCGAAGACCTGGTGGTGATCGCCGACAAGGGCCAGGCCCCCTGTTTGGTGATCGACACGACGCCGCACCACGAGTTGGCCGAGATCATCACCTCTCTCGCGGGCAGGCTGACTGAGTTCAGCTGAGTTTTCCCAGGGCAAAGAGAGAGGCCGGCAGCCGGCCTCTCTCCTAATGCTCTACTCGAGTGTCCAGGGCGGCAGGTCCGTCTTGCCGTCCTTGACGAAGTGGTCCATCCAGCGCATCAGCCGCCGCGCGTAGTCGTCCCGTGCCGCGGCCCGCGAGTTGCCGTGCTCCTCTCCCGGATAGCGCACATAGCGCACCGGGACCTTGCCAAGCAGTTTCAGCGCCCGGTAGAGCTGGAGGCTTTGTGAGGGGTGGACCCGCGTGTCAGCGGTGCCACCGGCGATGAGCAGCGGCGTGCGCGCCTGCTCGACGTAGGAGATCGGGCTGCGCTCGAGCCGAAAATCCATCATCGTCCACGGATCGGCGAGGGTGTGGACCATCCGGTCCTCCACCGGAATCTCGGTGGTCAGTCCTTTGCTCAGGTCGTTGCTGATACCGACGAACATGACCCCTGCGCGAAAGCGCTCACTGTAGCGGGTCGCGCACCACGCGGTAGCGTAGCCGCCGTACGAGCCGCCGGTGATGCCGACGCGATCGCGATCGGCGATCCCCGCTGTCACCAGTGCGTCGACCGCGTCGACCAGATCGTCGAACTCGGCCCCGGCGGCATCGCCCTGTCCGAGCTTCGAAAAAGCCACGCCACGCCCCGTGCTGCCGCGATAGTTGGGAAAGAACACCGCATAGCCTCGCGCGGCGGCGAGTTGAGCTGGATCCGCGTAGCGCGTCAACCAGCCGTTGCGACGGTGGCCCTCGGGACCGCCGTGAACCATGAGCAGAAGCGGCGCAGGCCCTTCAGCGCCGCCCAGCGGCCGGATCAAGACGCCTCCGAGATCGAGCCCGTCCTTCGCCCGGTGAACGAACACCACCTGCTCGGCGAGATCCACGTCAGCCAGCCACGGGTTGCTGTCGGTCAGCCGTTTCGGCCCGGAATCGCCGTGGCTCATCACGAAGACCTCGGAGGGGTGGCGCGGCGAATCGCCGACCAGGGCGGCCCGCCGCCCGTCCGCCGTCAGACTGAGGCCGGTCATGATCGGCGTGCGGGCGTTGATTCCCGCCCCGCCCGAGGTGGCGTGGGTCTTCTGCGATCCCGTCGTGATGTCGACCTCGCCGAAACGGGTCTCCTCCCGTTCGTCTGCGAGGAACATCAGGGTGTCGGGGTCCTGCCAGGCGAAAGCGGTCACGTGCCCCTCGAGATCCGGCAACACGTCGGACAACTGACCGCCCTCGACGGCCGCCACCAAAAGCCGTCCGGCCGCCGGGTCATTCGGATCGGCGGCGGAAATCATCGCGACGTGGGCGCCGTCGGGGCTGAAATCGAATTCCTCGAGCTTCCCCGGGTTGGCGAACGCCGCCCGGGTTTCGCCCGTTGCGGCGTCGACCACGCGGACCCGCCGGGCCATGTATTCGTCGTCGATCAGGGGCGTCGGAGCGACATCCACCGCCAGCTTTTTGCCGTCGGGGCTCCAGCGGACGTGGAACGCCGAACCCTCGATGGGAAGGGCCCGCGGCCCGGCGTCGGCCGGGTCAGGGACCGACGGGTCGGCCGCCACCGGTTGAAACGGCGGCATGGCCAGCAGCCAGACCCGCTTCGGCAGCCAGTCCTCCTCGAAGACCTCCTGCGAGTAGCCGTCCTTTTCGGCTGTGATCCGGCTTTCGCTTGGAGCCTCCTTGGCGACAAAGGCGACGGTGGACCCGTCGCGCGACACCCGGTAGTCGGTGATGTCGGTGGCGTGCGAAACCAGCCGCCTCGACTCACCACCCGCCAGCGGAATCGCCCACAACGCCGCGTGTTCGTCACCGTTGCGTTTGGCGAGATAGGTGATGAGCGAGGCGTCGGGGGTGAAGGCGACCTTTGAGACCTTGACCTCCCCGCCGACATAGGTCCGATCCCGCCCGTCGGGGCCGATCACGTGCAACTCGACCCACGCCGGTCCGTCGTCGTCGGTACCCGGCCGGCGCGGGACGGTGAGGGTGTAAGCGATCGACGTACCGTCGGGCGAAATGACCACGCTCCCGACCGACCGTAGCGCCGCCAGTTGTTCGAACGTCATGCCGGCTGCGCTGACCGTCGCAGCGGGCACGACCGCACAACAGACGACCGCCAGCAATGCCGCCCGTCCCAAACGACTCGATGCGTGAATTCGCGACATGTTTCCTCCTCCTGCGATGATGCCTTCCCGTTCATCGGCATTCTACAGATGGCCGCTCCCCGTTCGAACTTTCGGCGCAGTTTTTCGTAGGTAGACGGCAGGGGGACGACTTGCCGTTTCGAACCTTCCAGGGTCCCTGCGCCGAGGATAGGATCGGCGACAACGCGGGTTTCCACACCGCGCGGGGTTGCCGCTGCGGCCTGCGCACCTCCAGCGAGACTGGAGGTGGGCCAAGGCCCGCCCTGCTTCGGACCGAC
This sequence comes from Candidatus Sulfomarinibacteraceae bacterium, assembly GCA_963823345.1. GTDB lineage: Bacteria > Acidobacteriota > Thermoanaerobaculia > Thermoanaerobaculales > Sulfomarinibacteraceae > Sulfomarinibacter. Next base: position 59,072 of record CAWGLE010000001.1, on the reverse strand, counting down.
CGGCGGAGCGGAATGGCAGGGTGGGCTTCGTCCCACCTTCCGGGTCGTTCCAGGTTTCGGTTCATTCGGGAGTAGTGGGCGATGGAGATGCGTCACCTTCGGCTCGTCCAGACCCTCGCCACCGAGGGCACGCTGACCGCAGCGGGTGAACGGCTGTATCTTTCGCAGTCAGCCCTGAGCCATCAGCTCAGGGAGATCGAGGATGAATTCGGGGTCAAGCTGTTTCGCCGTTTCCGGCGGCGCATGTGCCTGACTCCGGCCGGCCAGAGATTCCTCGACGGCGCGCAGGTCGTCCTGAGCGAGATCGACAAGGTGCGTGACGACATCTCGCGTCTGTCGTCCGGCGAGACCGGCACGCTCCGCATCGCCGCCTGTCGCTCACTGGGTTTCAGGTGGTTGCCTGCCGTCGTCAATGCGTTCAAGACTGCACACCCCGGAGTCGAAATCGCGGTCGATCCATGGTGGGACCACGAACCCACGAGCCGCTTGCTCGCGGGTGCCGTCGAGATCGCCATCACGAACTCGAAAGTCGAGCACCGGGGCATCGTCCACTTGAAACTCGTCGATGACGAACTGGTGGCGGTCGTCCGCTCCGACCACGAATGGGCGACGAAAAAATACGTCACGGCGTCGGCTTTCGCCGATGAGGTTCTCCTCACGTTCGACTTTCCACTCAACGGCATGGATATCAGAGCCGGCATGCTCGCGCGGAGCGGCGTCACTCCGAAATCCGTCATCACGCTTCCCACCATCGAATCCATCATCGACATGGTGAGGGGCGGCGTGGGCGTAGCCGTGCTGAACTCGTGGCCGGTCCGTCCGTTCCTCGAGTCCGGCGACCTGCGCACGGTCCGCCTCACCAGGTCGGGCGTGCAGCGCACATGGTATGCGGTGGTGACCGACGCCGACCGCAATCCTCCCTACATCGCCAGCTTTATCGGGCTCCTCGCCAGACAGGGGCGGAGCTGAGGAAAGGGAGAGAGCGACAAGGGGAGCTGGAGAATTCGGAATTCGGATTTCGGATTTCGGATTTCGGATTTTCCATCCACCTCCACCCATGGCGCATAGCTCATAGGCCGGAGTCCAATTCCCACCGCTTCATCACAAAAAAAAGGGCGGGGGCCCGAGGGCCCCCGCTCCGGCTGTTTCGGGGCAGCCGGATTCAGAAGGAAAGGCGGAGTCCGAGACGAACGGTGGTCGGGTTCTGCCACTGGTTGGCAGTGTTCCAACCCGGGTTCGTCGGCGGACGGTCGGTTGAATTGGCGGTAATCGGGGGGTAGTCCACGTTGGTGTCCCAGTCGAGGACGTTGTAGGTCTGCCCGTCGACCGCGGTGGTGTACTGGGTGTCGCGCAGGGTCTCGCCCTGGTTGTTGAAAACGTTGAAGATGTCGACCAGCAGGTTGAGCTCGAGAGCCGAACCCATTTTGATGGGATATCCGAGATGAAGATCCGCATCCCACTGCGAGTCCACTCGACCGAAGGCGCCGCGTTCGGAAAGGTAGAACTCCCAGTTGTTGTAGTCCACGGAGTAGCCCATTGCCGTGATCGGCGTGCCGTCAAGGTAGTACGCCGAAAGCCCGGTGCTGAGCCCGAAGTCGAATCGGTAAATGCCGTCGAACTTGATCTGCAGCGGGATGTCGTTGGAGAGATCGCCGAAGTTGTTGACCGCGAAATCCGCATAATCGTATGCCGAGTTGAGGTTCGGGTCGAGCTGCCCGGTCGAAGCCTGGAACGTCCCGTCATAGTTGCCCTCGAGGCTCGACCACAGCACCGAAGCGATGAACTGGTAATTGTGCGAGAAGCGTTTCTGAAGCGTCAACTCCACGCCTTTGAAGGTGCGTTCGGGGGTCACGATCTCTCGAGGATCCGCATAGTTGTAGCCCCACGCAGTCGCCATCGTGTAGGTCTCGGTCATCTCACCGTAGCTCGGGTTGCCGATGTAGTAGTCGCCGTCGAGGGTCAGCGCATCTTCGATCACCCGTTTGAGGTCGCGGACGATGTACTTGGCGCCCACCGCCCAGTCGGGAGCAACCTCGTACTCGGCGCCGATGATGGCTTCTTCGAGGTACTGGCCCTTGATGCCGGGATCGACGCGCGAGTAGCCGCCGCCGGTGACCCGCGAAGGCCGGACCGAGAAATCGGCCGCCACGTCGTCGGGGTCGTCGGAGAGGTTGTAGCTCCACAGCGAGATCTCACCGCCGAAGGAGCGAATGACGATGTCCATGGGGATCGTCTCGTAGAATTTGCCCCAGTGGCCGAAGAGCTTGGATTTGCCGTCGCCTGCAAAGTCCCACACAAAACCGATGCGAGGCGCGATATTGTCGTCGATGTCGGCCGATACCTCACGTTCCGCGTTGTACAGCCGCTGTCTCCCGAAACGGACGCCCAGATTGAGCGACAGGTTCGGGACCACCTGCCAGGTGTCCTGGACGAAGAAGGCCATATTGTCGGAGATGGTGTCGACCACCTGCGGCGCCAGAATGTCGTCGGGGGTCGCCGTCTCCGGGTCGAGGTTGGGGTCGCTGATGAAGAACCGGTGGCGGAAGTAATAGGCCCCACCCTGGCAGTCGCGGGTATCGGAGTCGACACAGTCGAAACGGTAGATACGCTGGCCGTTGCCGCCGTTCCAGACGTCCGAGAGGATCGAGATGTCCTCCCACTCGCCGCCGAACTTGAACTCGTGGGAACCCGCGAGGTCGCCGACGAACCACGACAGGTCGGCGTTGTACTGGTCGCGGCCGAACTCGTTGTTGTTGTGGTAGCCGAACCCGGACACCCGCTGGTTGGCGTTGCTGTCGGCGTCCCAACCCCACACGGTGGTGCCGTCGCCGAGCGGGTCGGTGAAATCGATGTATCCTTCGGTTTCATGGCCCGTACCGGACTGTTTGTTCTGCTCTGAGTGCGACGCCGCACGGGCGCTGAGAACGACGTTCTGACCGAAGATCCCGTCGTAGGTCATCGCGTAGTTGGTGCCTCCGGTTTCCACGAGACCCGTGAAGTGCAGCGTCGTCGCGGCCAGCGACTGACCGGCGATGACCCCTGCGTTTTCCGTCGGATCGCCGAACACCGAACCCGCCAGCGAGTGGTTGGCGGCGATCCGCCAGGTGAGCTTGGCCGCCCAGAGGTCGCCGGTGGTCGACTGCGGGATCTGTTCACCGGCGTAGGTGCCGCCCTCGATCACGGACGAGAAGTCCTTGAGGACCTCGAGGTTGTTCTCATTGTCCACCCGGTCGTAGGCGACGAAGAACCACAGCTTGTCCTTGAGCACGTAGCCGCCGAGATCGAAACCGTAGTCGGAACGTGTGAAGGAGGTCTGCTTGAAGGACGCGTTGACCGCGCCCACGTCGGGTTCCGCCTTCAGCGACGCCTGCAGCGAATCTGCGTCGTAGTAGCCGAAAACATCACCGTGGAACTCGTTGCCGCCCGACTTGGTCACGACGTTGATGACCGAACCGGTGGCGCGGCCGTACTCGGCGCTGTACGAACCCGTCTTGACCTGGACCTCGTCGATGAACTCGAAATTGAGCGCGGTGCCCTGGGTCCCGAACTCGATGCCGGTGGTGTTGGCGCCGTCGATGTAATAGGCGTTCTCGGCGCCTGAAGATCCGTAGAACGTCTGGCCGGAAGCATCGGCCTGCGCTCCCGGGGTGACGCTCGCGACCGCAGTGTAGTTGCGGCCGACGGGCAGGGAATCGTAGAAGTCCGACGACAGGTCGACACCGACGGTCGTGTCGGAGGTGTTGACCAGGGGCGCCTCGGAGGTCACCACGACCTCGTCGGAAAAGGCCGGCGCCATGATGGCGTCAACCCGGGTCGTCGACCCCATGCTGACCCGCATGTTCTCCTGCGACCGCGCCTGGAACCCCGGCAGGTTGAAGTTCACCGCATACTCACCCGGGGGCAGTGCCAGGAAGCTGTAGGCCCCGTCCTCTCCCGTCACGGTGGCCTGCGGGCCCTGAAGCGCCGCCGAGACCAGGTCCACAGTGACCCCCGGAAGCCCCGCCCCGGTTTCGTCAACCACCTTGCCCCGGATCTCACCTCTGGTTGTCTGAGCAGAGGCCAGGCCGGCGACCAGACTGACGGCCATAAATACAACGAGAATTCTTCCGAATAACTTCATCATTTCCTCCCGTCTCCAATGTGAAATTGACTCTCAGATGAGAATGTTTCTTACTGATGAATAGAGTCTTGAATTCAAACGCCTCCTCAAAATTCGGCGCAATCGTGCCGAGTTCTTCCGGCCTACTACGTTGATGTTTCGCGAAATGTTTCGGTGTTCATCGTGCAATTTTTTCGTGATAACTATGAGCAGAATTTGTGGAAGAAAACCCGTGACGCCGCGCCACCGTGAAAACCGCGGCCCTCACACGAGGAGAGTGTCCGGTGCATAGACACGGGTGATCGGGACTGCTATAAGGAAACGGAAAATTCCGAGACGGTGTCACAAAAATCGAACGCGGAGGTGAATCATGGTGTCGTTGACCGCACTCTGGCTCCCGATCGTGCTTTCGGCGGTGGTCGTCTTCATCGCCAGTTCGGTCATTCACATGGTGCTCAAGTACCACAACTCGGAGTACCGGCAGCTGCCGGACGAAGCGGCGGTCCTGGGAGCGATTCGAGATGGAAACACCCGTCCAGGGTTCTACATGTTTCCTTACTGCGGCAACATGAAGGACATGGGCACCTCAGAAATGATCGAGAAGTACCGGCAGGGCCCGGTCGGGACGATGAACGTCAACCCGAGCGGACCGCCGGCGATGGGCAAGGCCCTCGGTCTGTGGTTCGTCTTCACCCTGGTCGTCGGAGTTTTTGCGGGCTACCTCGCAAGCCGCACCCTCGCACCCGGTACCCACTACCTCCAGGTGTTCAGAGTGGTCGGCTGCGCGAGCTTCATGGCCTATTCGCTGGCCTATTTTTCGGACGCCATCTGGAAGATGAAGCCGTGGGGCATGACGCTCAAACACGCCATTGACGGTCTGGTCTACGGTCTGCTCACCGCCGGCGTGTTCGGTTGGTTGTGGCCGCAGTGAGGAGTCCCAAACCGTCTGCGGCGACCCGGACTGTCACCGCAGCGGTCGACGTCTGAAGTCGAGGTCACTCGGCCGCCGAGTTCGCGGCATCGTGTACGGCCTCGTCGCGCAATGCGCTCGAGTCCCACGCAGCATCGAGGTCGGTGCCGAGGTCCTCGAGATCCGCCTTCATCACCTTCTCGAGAGCGGCGATCTGCTGCCTGACCAGGTGGATGTACGCGGTGGCGTCCTCACGCTGTCCGCTCGTCTCGCGCACGGCCGCCTCGTCGTGGCGCCGGAACCGCCGCACGCGGCGCAGCGCTTCGAAGGCCGGCACGCCGAGTTCGCTCATCACGTCGCCCCCGATGCGCAGCGAACTGTCCAGGGTCTCCCGGTAAACCCGGTCCACCCCGGACTCCAGGAGTTCGTAGGCGTGGGTCCTGCCCACCGCCCGGCAGAAGACCGCGAGGTGGGGGAAGTGTTTCTGCGCGGTGGCGGCGATTTCCAGGATCCGCTCCGGATCGTCGACGGCAATCACCAGCACCCGAGCGGAATCAGCGCCCGCCGAACGCAGCAGATCGAGCCGGGACGCGTCGCCGTAGAACACCTTGTGTCCCAGCTTGCGGAGCATCTCGACCTGATCGGAATCCACCTCGAGGACCGTCGCACCGATACCGGCGGCTCGCAACAGACGCCCGATGATGGTGCCGACCCGGCCATAGCCGGCGATGATCACCGGGTTCGACTCCTCGATGGCATCGGCTTCGCGGTCCGCGATTTCACGGGTACCGAAACGCGGTTGGACCAGGCGTTGATTGATCAACATCAGGAGCGGAGTCAGGGCCATGGTGAGTGCGACGACTGCGATCAGCGGAGTCGTGATATCGATCGACAGCACTCCTTGTTGTGTTGCAAACGAAAACAGGACGAATGCGAACTCGCCGGCCTGGGCGAGAGAGAACGAAAACAGAAGATTCTGGTCCTGCCCGAGCCCGAAGAAGCGCCCCAGGACGACCAGAATGATGAACTTGACGACGATGAGGCCTGCCACCAGCGTACCGATGAGACCCGGGTGCTGCGCGATCTGGCCGAAGTCGATCGAGGCCCCCACAGCGATAAAGAAGAGGCCCAGCAGGAGGCCCTTGAACGGCTCGATGTCGCCTTCGAGCTCGTGCCGGTACTCGCTGGTTGCCAGGACGACCCCGGCCAGGAAGGTGCCCAGAGCCGGACTCAGACCGACCTTGGTCATCAGGAGAGCGATCCCGATCACCAGTAAGAGGGCCGCCGCGGTGAAGACCTCCGGCACGTGCGCCTTGGCGATGAAGCGAAACGCCGGCCGCATCACCAGGCGCCCGCCGATCACGATCGACGCCACCGCCGCAACCACAACCAGCGCCGCCGCCCATCCCGGAAGGCCTTCGACCCAGGTCGTCGAGTGCCCGGCCGCCGTCGCTCCGTGACCGCCCCCACCATGCGCCAGCAGAGGAAGAACGGCCAACATCGGTATGACCGCCAGGTCTTGGAAGAGGAGGACCGAAAAGGCGCTGCGGCCGCCGCCGGTCTTCATCAGGCCTTTTTCCTGCAGTGTCTGCAGCACGATGGCGGTCGACGACAGCGACAGGACGAGCCCGACGGCGAGCGCGCTGCGCCAGTCGAGTCCGGCGCCGAGACCGACCGCGGTGAAGACTGCAGCGGTCACACCTACCTGGAGCCCACCGAGACCGAGGATCGAGCCACGCAGACGCCACAGGAGGCTCGGCTGCAGCTCGAGCCCGATCAGAAACAGCATCATCACCACGCCGAACTCGGCGAAGTGCAGTACGTCCTGGCCGTCCTCCCCCACCAGGCCGAGGGCGAAGGGCCCGATGGCGATACCCGCCATGAGATAGCCGAGCACCGAGCCGAGACCGAGCCGCTTCGCGACGGGCACCGAGATCACTGCAGCTGCGAGGTAGATCAGCGCCTGATAGAAGAAGCCTTCGCCGTGCATCCTTCAGCCTCCCAACAGCGCATCGAGATCAGCGTTGATGCGGTGCAGACCTCCCGCGCGCCCCACCTGCACCCGACCGTCCCGCAGGCCTTCGAGAATCCGCCGATAGTCCGCAGCCTCGCGTTCGATGCCGTCGCGGGTGAGGGCGTGGGTGCCGTGGACCACGAAGGGCGGCAGGTAGTGCATCCCGCAAAGCCGCGCCGTCTGCTCGATCGGCGCCAGCAGCTGACGCATGGTGAAACGATTCGCGCCGTCCTGCGAGTACGCTTCTTCCGGGGCCCCGGTCGACACGACGGAGAGAAACGTCTTGCCTTCGAGAGCGTGGCCGTCGCGACCATAGGCCCAGCCATGTTCGAGAACCAGGTCCTGCCACTCCTTGAGAATCGCCGGAGTGGAATACCAATAGAACGGATGCTGGAAGACCACAACGTCGTGCTCGAGAAGCAACCGCTGTTCGCGGGCGACATCAATATCGAAGTCGGGGTACCGCTGGTAGAGATCGTTGACCACGACGCCTGCGAGACCGCGGGCGGCCTCCACCAGCCGGCGGTTGATCCGTGACCTCCTAAACGCAGGGTGGGCGAAGAGGACGAGAACGGCCCGAGTTTGTCTTTCTTGCATCGCTTCTTCAACCCTCCGGCAAGGCCTCAGGATTCCACAGTTTCTGAAATCGCGGTCGACTCTGATTCTGACAGCGCCTGCAATCAGACGATCCAGGGGATATGCAACTTCACTGCCGGCGGGATGGTGGGTTGGGACCGTGGTCGGGACGATGCCGGCGGGCAGGTGTCGGGGGTCGAGAAGGCGGGCGATCGATTCGACGAAAAACCGGGTATCCCCGCACCACCACCGGAATCATCTCCTGTGGCGTCCCTCAGACCCCTCCCACCCGCGGCGGGCTGTCGAGAGCGAGCGTGTTCCCGGAGCGGATTTTCTCGAGGGTCTTTTCGTACAGCGCCAACCGCGCAGCCTCGATATCGCCCCACTCGGTGGCGGCGATGATCGTGTCGCCGAGGCCTTCGAGCCGCATGACCTCCAGAGTGAATTCGAAATCCGGGTGGGGATCGATCAGCGTCACCCACTCCTGTTGTTCCGGTTCGATGCGCCACAGATCGCGCTCGCCGGGAGCGAGTCCCTCGAGCACCAGCTGATCGAAGTCCTCCACCAACCACGGCTCCTCGCTTCCGGGCCGCAAGAGGGCGGCTCTGAAGTGGATCAGCCACACCACTTCTTCGGTATCGTTCTCGGCCCTGAACTCGATGATCGGCCACTCGAGAAACCCTTTGTTGCGTTTGAAGACCCGGCTGGCCTGCAGGTGGAAGTCCTCGAGCTTGAGCCGGGCCTCCTCGGAATCGATCCGGCCCTGTTCGAGTTCGTCCACGGCCGTCTTCACCTGTTCCAATCGGCGGCGCCGCGCCTCGGCGATGATGCTGTCGGCGGTCATACCCTTGAGCGGGCTGTAGAGCGCGAGAATCAGCTCGGGGTGTTCGGGGCGCGCTTCCGCGTTGGTTTCGTCGATCAGGGCGGGTGCGCCGACAAAAAAGGTCAGCGCCTCGTCAAACCTCGCCCGGTACTCCTGGTCCATCGGTTCGCGGAGCTTGGTGACCGAGGTCTCGAGCTTTTTGAAGCTCGAGGAATCCAGGGTCGGCGGGCCGCACCCCGCCAGCACGGCCACACACATCGATACGAGGGCGACGCGACTGGTTGCGAACCGGGTTGGGGTCATCTGCTCACCTTCCTGTTCGGTTGCTGCAACTCTACTTTAGCAGCCTGACGAGCCCCACCGCCACGAAACACCACGACTGTCTCCGACCGTTTCTCGGCGACCGATGGCGGGTTTTCCTCCCCGCCCGCGTATCCAGGTGTGAGAACAGGTTTCAACAAGGAGGAACCCCATGAAGAGAGTCACGTTTTTCGTTTACGGAGTCATCTGTTATGCCGCGTCCGTCGCAGCGCTGGTCTACGCGGCGGGCTTCATCGCCAACATCGGCGTGCCCAAGTCGATCGACTCGGCGCCCGCCGCTTCCCTCCTCAACGCGCTGCTGGTCGATTTCGCACTGCTCGGGGTTTTCGCCCTCCAACACAGCATCATGGCCCGCCCCGCCTTCAAAGGGTGGTGGACCAAGGTCGTGCCGAAACCCATCGAGCGATCCACCTACTGTCTGATGTCCGCCGCCGCACTCGGGCTCCTGATGTGGCAGTGGCGGCCGATGGGAGGGATGATCTGGGACATCAGCAACCCGACCCTGAGAGTGGCGATCTTCGGCGTCAGCCTGGTCGGATGGGCGATCCTCTACTACTCGAGCTTCCTCATCAACCACTTCGACCTCTTCGGTCTGCGCCAGGTGTGGCTCTATCTCACCGGCAAACCCTACACCGGCGTCGTGTTCCGCGAGCCGACCCTGTACCGGTACGTCCGTCATCCGCTCTACGTGGGAATGCTGATGGCCGTGTGGGCGACGCCGACGATGACGGTGGCTCACCTGGTCTTCGCCGTCGGCGTTCTCGGCTATATTCTGGTCGGCATCCAATTCGAAGAACGCGACCTCATCGCGGAGCACGGCAGGCCGTACGCCGAGTACCGCCGCCGGGTGCCCATGCTCGTCCCGTCGGTGCGTCCGGCCGCCGCCGGCCGACCCGCCGAACACCGCCACGCCGCCTGAAGTGTTCCCGACTCCCGCGGGCGCACCCGCCGCCCTCGGGAGCTTTGCCCAAAGGAGGGTCTCATGTCAGCTCACACCATCGACGTTCAAAGGGACACGGGCAGATTGGCGAGGCATCTGCGGCGCTTCGGGGCCGCGGGGACGCTTTTCTTCCTGATCAAAGGACTGTTGTGGCTCATCGTGCCCCTGGTCCTGGCCAAGGGATTCTGATTTTCCAACATCCGATCGACACTCGCCCCGGCATGCCCGCCGGGGCGTTTTCATGCCCCGATGTCGCTTCGCGCCTGCTCCACGGCCATTCGAGCCTCGTCTCCGCCCTCTCGTGCGGCCCGCTCGAGTATCGCGATCGCCTCTTCCCGCCGCCCCAGGGCGGCCACGCACCGCGCGAGCTCGATCGTCGGACCTACGACCTCCTCCGTGCGATGCGAGTCGTCACTCCGCCCCACCGCCACCGCCCGAACCAGGAACGGCTCAGCTTCGGCGGGCCGGCCGAGGGCGACAAGCGCACGGCCGAGTCCGAGGAGCGGATCCTGGAGAAAGCTGTGGTCGGGACCGTAGCTCTTTTCATGGAGGGCCACGGACCGCCGGAAAGGCTCGAGAGCCTGCTCCGGCCTGCCGATGGCCAGGTACTCCATGCCGAGATTGCGCAGCGAGACGGCGTTCTCCGGATCGTCGGGGCCCAGCGTCCGATCGACCAGATCCACCGACTGCTGGAAGAAGTCGAGCGCAGCCCGGTGGTCGCCCTGTTCACGGCGGATCAGACCCAGGTTGTTGTAGCAGTAGGAAACCTGCACGTGGTCGGGACCGAGTGACTGCGTCCACACATCCAGCGCGCGCCGCTGCATCCGCTCGGCCTCCTCGAAACGGCCCTGCTCGCGCGCGAGATTGGCATGGTTGGTGAGCACGACACCGATGTAGGGGTGGTCCGCCCCATAGGCCTTTTCCATCAACGGCAGGGCGTCCGTCAACAACTGGTCGGCGCGCTCCGGGTCGCCGTTGTAGCGCACCGCGTCGGCATAGTTGACCCGCACCGCGGCGGGGAGCGGATTGTCCTCCTCGAGCCGGGCATCGAGGATCGCCAGGCTCCGCTCGAAAACCGGGATCGCCTCCGCGTACTCGCGCTGCTCGCGCAACACGATCGCCAGGTGGTTGAGACATCTGCCCACATCAAGATCATCCGGACCCAACGCCGCCTCGAGATCGGCGAGCGATCGTTCCAGGAGCGCACGGCTCTCCGCGTAGTTCCCTTCCCGGTAGACGATCACTCCCAGCCAGTTTCGGGTCCTGGCGGTGTCGGCGTGGTTCGGCCCGAGCCCGGCCTCACGGATTGACAGTGCTTCTTCGAGCGCAGGTCGTGCGGCCTCGAGATCGCGGACCCGCTCGCACATCCGGCCGTAGGCGTCCAGCGATTCCGCCAGCTCGAGGCCGTTATCCCCGGGGTGTAGCCGCCGGGTCGCAACCGCTTTTTCGAGCAGGTCGCGCGCTTCTTCGTAGAGTGCCAGCTCGCCGTAAACCTCTCCGATCACGGTCGCCATGGAGGCCTGCAGTTCCGGCTGACCCTCGAGATCATCGAGGCGCTCGGCTCCCCGGTCGAGCAGCTCGCGCGCCGTCACCGCCTCGCCCTTGGCGCGGGTCGGCACCGAGACCTCGAACAGACCGCGCATGAAGTCGGCGACCTCCGTCGCCTTGGCCGCTTCCAGCTGTGCGCGATCACGCTCGCGCTCGAGCCGCACCGTGTACACGACTGTCAGCCCCACGATCAGCCCCGCGGCGGTCACGGCCATAGCCGAGGCAACGGCGTGCCGCACCACCAGCTTTCGCAACCGGTAGACCAGGGTTTCGGGGCGAGCGGTAACCGTCTTTCCCTCGAGGAACCGCTCGACATCGGTGATGAGCTGGCCGACGGAGGCGTAGCGACGATCGGGCTCCTTCCGGAGAGCGGTGAGCACGATCGCATCGAGATCACCGGAAAGCTCGCGGCGCAGCCTCGAAATGGTGGAGCGGCGGGTGCCCTCGATCTCGGCGGCGCTGATGGGCGCCTTGCCGGGCACGGTGTCGGTGGCGCGACGGCCGAAAATCGCGGCGCTGGGGCGCACCGGTTCGCTCTCGCAGATCGCGAGCAACAGCGACGGATCGGTCCCCCCGCTGCGGTAGGGCCAACGGCCGGTGAGCAGGATGAACAGCAGCATCCCCAGCTGGTAGACATCGGTCGCCGTGGAGACTCGCTCGCCGCGGATCTGCTCGGGGCTCGCGTAAGCCGGCGTCATGGCTCGCAGCAACGAGCGGGTGGCATCCGCATCCTCGTCGAGGAGCTTGGCGATCCCGAAATCCAGGAGCTTGACGTCACCGTCCGTGTTCACGAGGATGTTCGACGGTTTGATGTCGCGGTGGACTACGAGGTTGCGGTGGGCATATGCCACCGCTCGCGCAACCTTGAGAAACAGCCGCAGCCGGTCTTCGATGGTCAGACGTTGTTCGTCCGCCCAGCTATCGATCGGCAGACCGTCGACGTACTCCATGACGAGGTACGGCCGCCCGTTGTCCGTCACTCCGCCGTCGAGCAGCTGCGCCACCCCCGAGTGGCGGGCCTGGGCGAGAATCTGTCGTTCCAGGAGAAACCGTCTGACGACATCGTCGGTGGCGGCCCCGGTCTGCAGGAGCTTGATCGCCACCAACTGGTGGAAGTCGTCGTCCACCCGTTCGGCCAGGTAGACCACCGCCATGCCCCCGCGACCCAGCTCCGAGATCACCTTGTAGCGGCCGATGACGGTGCCCTCGAGACCAGCCTCCTCGATCTGAAATTCCTCCAGGAACTCCTCGGCAAAGGTGCCGCCGAGGGCCCCTCCGGTCACCAGCCTCTCTTCCGGCTCGGCGCAGTTGGCGAGCAGCCGCCGCACCAGCTGTTCGAGCTCCCGGTCGCCGGCGCAGGCCTCAACCACGTACGACTCCCGGCCGGCGCCCTCGAGGTCGAGGGCCCGCTCGAGGATCCTGTCCGCCCGTTCCCAGCTCGACGTCTCTCCGTTCGTCACGCAGTGACCTCCGGCGCCATCCCGAGGTCTTCCTTGAGCCAGGCCCGTGCCCGCATCCAGTCACGCTGCACGGTGCGCAGCGAAACGGCGAGAGCCTCGGCGGTCTCCTCTTCGCTGAGGCCGCCGAAGAACCGGCACTCGACGACCTGCGCCAGGCGCTGGTTGTGCTGAGCCAGCCTTTTCAGGGCGTCATCGAGATCAGCCAGCCACCGTGCGTCCTCCGACGCCACCGGTAGACCCTCGTCGAACGTCACCGGGGACTCGGCGCCGCCGCGCTTCGCCGCCGTTCGCCGCCGCGCCGCGTCGGCTACGACCTGCCGCATCGCGCACGCGGAAATGGCCAGAAAATGCCCCCGGTCCGTGGCGTTGAGGCCCTTCTGCCCCATCAGCTTGAGATAGAGCTCATGCACCAATCCGGTGGTGTTGAGGGTCGCACCGGGTCGTCCCCGCCGCAACTGGCCCCGGGCGAGCCGCCGCAGATCGTCATACAGCAACGGCACGATACGGTCGAAGGCGTCGCGATCGCCGTCGCGCAATGCGTGCAACAACTCGGTCACCTGCTCGCCGCTCGCCATCCCCGCCTCCGTACAACCTTGATTTGGAATCTCAGTTTTATCTTAAGGGATTTCGCGGGCCAACGGCAAGGTGAGGAGTCAGGATGCAGGATGCAGGATCACTCGTGTCAAAGACGGCATCGTGGACTGCTCGAAATCACATTCAGGCTCCACCCCGACCGCGGCGGGTCTGATGGTGGGCCGAGGCCCACCCTACTTCGGACCCGAGTTTCGAGCGGGTTCGTAGGGTGGGCTTCAGCCCACCTTCAGAGTCGTGCACCGACGGGACGAAACCGAGGGATCAGCCAGGATTCTGATGGTGGGCCAAGGCCCACCCTACTTCGGGCCCGAGTTTCGAGCGGGTTCGTAGGGTGGGCTTCAGCCCACCTTCAGAGTCGTGCACCTACGGGACGAAACCGAGGGATCAGCCAGGATTCTGATGGTGGGCCGAGGCCCACCCTACTTCGGACCCGAGTTTCGAGCGGGTTCGTAGGGTGGGCTTCAGCCCACCTTCAGAGTCGTGCACCTACGGGACGAAACCGAGGGATCAGCCAGGATTCTGATGGTGGGCCGAGGCCCACCCTACTTCGGACCCGAGTTTCGAGCGGGTTCGTAGGGTGGGCTTCAGCCCACCTTCAGAGTCGTGCACCGACGGGACGAAACCGAGGGATCAGCCAGGATTCTGATGGTGGGCCGAGGCCCACCCTACTTCGGACCCGAGTTTCGAGCGGGTTCGTAGGGTGGGCTTCAGCCCACCTTCAGAGATGTTTCCGGCATCTCGGTTCACCCGTGTCTCAGTAGCTGTGCTCGTCCAAACGCACTTTGCCACGGAAGGTCCAGTAGATGATTCCGGTGTAGGCGAGCACGAAGGGCATCCCGATGAGCGCGATGACGAGCATGATGGTCAGCGTCTTGGGGCTGGAGGCGGCCGTGAAGACGGTCACCGAATTGGCAGCATCGTTGCTCGCGGTGATCAGGTTGGGATAGAGGGCCAGCCCGAAGAGCATGATCAGGGAGGCGATCACCGCGCAACTCGAGGCGAAGGCCTCGCCGGGCCGGCCCCAGTGGAGGGCGCGCGGGATGTTGGCGACCGCCAGGACGTTGGCCACGACCACCACGACAGCCCACGGCCAGTGTGCGAAGTTCGCCGTCGCCCGCGGAACCAGAGCGAGCGTGTACATTGTCGTGAGCATATAGGCCACGAGAAAGAGCCCCCAGCTCCGCCACATCCAATCGCGGAGCCGGGCCTGGAAATCTCCTTCGGTCTTGAGGTAGAGGAAGAGCCCGCCGTGCATCGCGAAGAGGGCCACCGTCATCAAGCCCACCAGCATCGCGTACGGGTTGAGCTGGTCGCGGAGGCCGCCGGTGAAGTTACCCAGCGCATCGAGCGGTACGCCGAGCATCGCGTTGCCCACCGCCACCCCGAACAGGAGCGTCGCCGCGGTCGAGCCGCCAAAGAAGGAGAAGTCCCAGAATCGGCGCCAGCGGTCGCTCTCCACCTTGGAACGGAACTCCATCGACACGGCCCTGAAAATCAGGGCCGCGAGGAGCACCATGAAGGCGGTGTAGAAGCCCGAAAAGGCCGAGGCGTAGGCCGCCGGAAAAGCGGCAAACAATGCGCCACCGAATGTCACCAGCCACACCTCGTTGCCGTCCCACAACGGTCCGATGGCATTCATGGCGATGCGGCGTTCACGGTCATCGGCGGGTACGAACGGGTGGAGGATGCCGACGCCGAGATCGAAACCGTCGAGGACCGCGTAGCCGATCAGCAGCACGCCCTCGATCGCAAACCAGATGACGGCCAGGGTTGTCCAGTCCACCGTCAGCTCCCTTCGCCCGTACCGGTCAACGACTCCGAATGGTCAACTCGCGACGATACGGCCTCCAGGAACCCGCCACTCCGGTGTTCGCCGTTCACCGGTTCCGGACCGTGGCGGATCTTCCGGTCGAGGACGTAGAGCCACGCCGCCCCGAGGCAGAGATAGATGAAACCGAAACCGAGCAGCGATGCCAGCACCTGGGACGCATCTACCGACGCGCTCACGCCGTCGGCAGTTCGCAGACCTGCGACCTCGTCGTACTCGACCACGCCTTCCGGCCCGACCACCACGTCGCCGTCGGGCGCCCACTCCACCGGTGGGTGGACGATCCACGGCTGCCGTCCTACCTCCGCCGCGACCCACCCGAACTGGTTCGCGGCCAGCGCACCGACCACCGCAAAGACGAAGATCCACATCAGCCACCGAGTGTCATAGAGGGTGCCGCGCCAGTAAAGAAAACCGGCCAGCAGGGTGAGCCCGATAAAGGCCATCCCGAGGCTGATCATGATGTGGTAGCTGGCAAAGGACAGCAGCACCGGCGGGCGATCTTCGGGCCGGAACCGGTCGAGACCCACCACCGGTGCATCGAAGTCCTCGTGAACGAGGAAGCTCAGACCGCCCGGGACGGCGATGTTGAAACGGATGGTCCCGGTGGCGTCGTCGGGCACGCCGAAGAGGCTCATGTCTGCGGGACCGCTCGCGTAGTGCCCCTCGAAGGCCGCCAGTTTGGCCGGCTGGTACCGGGAGACGGTGTTGGCCTGGAAGTGGCCCGAAACCAGGGCCGCCAGCGACGCCAGCGTCGCGAAGATCAGGGCTCCTGAGAATGACTTCTTGGCGAACTCGACGTGGATCTTCTTGAGGAGATACCACGCCGAGATCGACATGACGAAGAACGCGCCGAGGATGAAGGCGCCGATCAGCACGTGGGTCAGCCGCTGCACCGTCGACGGGTTGAAGACGAGCGCCCAGAAATCGACGATCTCGGCACGCATCACCGCCTGTCCGTCGATGACCAGCGGCTGTCCGTCCCGGAGAACCGGCACGATGTGGTGGCCCGCCGGGGTCTGCTGCCAGCTGTTGGCGACCACGATCCAGATCGAGGAGAAGATCGACCCGAGGGCGACCATGACGGTGGCCACGAGGTGCATCTTTGCCGACACGCGGTCCCACCCGAAGACCAGCAGCGCGAGAAAACCGGATTCGAGAAAGAACGCGAAGATGCCCTCGGCGGCCAGCGCGGACCCGAAAACGTCGCCCACGAATCGCGAGTAGGCGGCCCAGTTGGTGCCGAACTGGAACTCCATGACGATGCCGGTGGCGACACCGATCGCGAAGTTGAGAGCGAAGATCCGCGTCCAGAACTTCCCCGCCTTGTCGAACAGCGGATCACCCGTCCGCACGTGCTGCGCCTCGAGATAGACCATGACCACGCTCATCCCGATGGTCAGAGGCGGAAAAATGTAGTGAAAAGCTATGGTCAGGGCGAACTGGAGACGCGACAGCAGGACCACGTCCATTGGGCTTTGATCCCTTCCCGGCGACTGCCACCGGAGCAATGACTCATCCTTACGAGCACCAGCCTACAGGAACCTGGCAATCCCGGGGCGTCAACGCCGGCACAATTCCGCGGGGCGCTGCGTTTGTCCTCGATCACTTGTCTGCCCGGCTATTCCGGGTTAGTCTCCCGCCCATGAAAGTCACACTCCTGCTCATCGTCTTTGTTGTTTTCGGTCTGACCAACTGCAACGCCAACACCGTCGAGACGCCCTCCGACGTGGCAGCCCCTCCGGGCGACGCCGTGTGCGCGCCGAACGGGCTGTGCTCCAAGGTCCTGGCGCCCGGCACCGGCGACGTCCACCCCGACCCGTGGGACGACGTCACCGTTCACTATTCAGGCTGGACCACCGACGGCAAGCTCTTCGATTCATCCGTCCAGCGCGGGCAGACCGCGACGTTTCCCCTCAACCGTGTCATCGCGGGCTGGACCGAGGGTCTGCAGCTGATGGTGGTCGGTGAGAAGCGGCGCTTCTGGATCCCGAAAGAGCTCGCCTACAACGACATGCCCGGCCGACCCGCCGGCATGCTCGTGTTCGACGTCGAGCTGTTCTCGATCCAGGACAAACCCGCACCTCCGCCGCCGCCGACCGTGCCGGACGACGTGGCGGGACCGCCTGCCGACGCCGAGGTGACGGCGAGCGGTCTCGCCTCCAAGGTGCTGCGGCCCGGAGTCGGCGACAAACACCCGACGGCGACTTCCACGGTCACCGCCCACTACTCCGGATGGACCACCGACGGCAAGCTCTTCGACTCGTCGGTACAGCGCGGAGAGCCGATCGCGTTCCCGCTCAACCGGGTCATCGCGGGTTGGACCGAGGGGCTGCAGCTGATGGTGGTCGGCGAGAAGCGCCGCTTCTGGATCCCCGAGAATCTGGCCTACCAGGGCCGGCCCGGGGCGCCGGCGGGGATGTTGGTCTTCGACGTGGAGCTGGTTTCGTTCGAAGAGTGACCGAAAGGGCTTGGGGCTTGAGGCTTGAGAATTTCGGCTATGGGCGGTGAGCCCTGGGCTTTGGGCTGTGAGGCCAGCGCACAGATCCGGGATCACTCGGAGGGTCGGAATAAGCCATTGCGCAAGTCAGCTCATAGCTCAACGCCTCTCGCGATCGGGAACAACTCGAGCGTACCGGTTGTTGCCGAAATCGATCAGCACCACGGGAGTCGCCTCATGCCCAGGCCCGAAAAACACGTCTTTGTCTGCCTCAACGAACGGCCTCCCGGCAACCCCAAGGGCTCGTGCACCGAGCGCGGCGGCCCCGACCTGATGGCGGAGTTCGCCCGGGTCCTGGAGGCTCGAGAGGCCTGGGGCAAGGTCAAGATCACCCGCTCGGGTTGCCTGGGACCGTGCGAGCTCGGCCCGAACGTGGTGGTCTATCCCGAGGGCGTCCTGTACGTCGGCGTCCAACCCGCCGATGTCGTCGAGATCTTCGACGAACACCTGCTCGGCGATCGGCCGGTGGAACGGCTCAAGGCGCCCGCACACATCTGGAGTTGAACGCGTGGAAACGACCACGGCGCGCGCAGCAACCACCGGCGTCCCGAGAATGGCGGGCGCCCTGGCCGCCTGCCTCCTGATCGCCGCGTGCTCCACCGCCCAACCCGCAGCCGAACCGGTCGCAGCGGCGGGCGCTCCGGAGACCCCCACCCTCGTCGTCATGCTCGGCACCGGCACACCCAACCCGGACCCGGAACGTTCAGGCCCCGCCGTCGCCGTCATCGCCGGCGGTCAGCCCTACCTTGTCGATTGCGGCCCCGGCATGGTGCGGCGCGCGGCGGCGGCCGGGCTCGAGATGCCCACCCTCACACGGCTCTTCATCACCCACCTCCACTCCGACCACACGTTGGGTTATGCCGACCTCATCCTCACGCCCTGGGTGCTCGAGCGGGAAGAGTCCCTCGAGGTCTACGGGCCGCCCGGCACGAAGGCCATGACCGACCACATCCTCGCCGCCTACAGTGAGGACATCCAGATCCGTCTCCACGGCTCGCAACCCCAGAACGCCACCGGCATCGAGGTCGAAGTTCACGAGATCGAGCCCGGCATCGTGTACCGGGACGACAACGTGACCGTCACCGCATTCGCGGTCCGGCACGGCGCCTGGGAGCACGCTTTCGGATACCGCTTCGAAACTGCCGACCGCTCGGTTGTGATCAGCGGCGATGCCACGCCCACCGACGCCGTCGTCGAGGCCTGTAACGGGTGCGACGTGCTGGTCCACGAGGTCTACGCCAAGGCCGGCTGGGACCGCCGCAGCCCCGACTGGCAGGCCTACCACGCGGCGTCCCACACCTCCGGCGTCGAGCTCGGCGAACTGGCGGCGCGGGCGAAGCCCCGTCTCCTGGTGCTCTATCACCAGCTGATGTGGGGAGCGACCGAAGACGAACTCCTTGCCGAAATCCGGCAGAGCTTTGACGGCGAAGTGGTCTTTGCCGATGATCTGGATGTGTACTGAAAACCACACGGAGAAGCGTCCGATAGATGCTCTGAAGGTGGGCCAAGGCCCACCCTACGGGTCCGCTGAACATCTGGGCCAGAAGTAGGGTGGGCCTTGGCCCACCTTCAGACTCGCTTCGAGGAGGGCACCTGCATGTTCAGAACGCGGTTCCACCTGCCTTTTTTCTCCCGATAGTGTACAGTGCGGGCATCCCGTCCACGCCGGAAGGATTTCCGGCATGAACACCTCCAGTGCACACCAGTTTTTCTGGACAGTCTTCCTGATCGGCAGCGGCGCGTTGCCCGTATCCGGCCAGTCCACCGATGTCCCCACCCCGACACCACGGCCTGAGAGTCTCTCGGAATACGCACGCTGCAATTCGCTCAAAACCTCGGGGGTGGCCGATGCATCCGGCAGGGTGATCATCTCGACAGCCAACCTCGCCGAGGTTGCCGATGGCGGGACGATCACCATCGGCGGAACTTCTCCCGGGAAGAACCGGCACCCGACTCCATCGACGCCGAGTGCCTCCGAGCGAGCCCGCTGGCGGGCAGCCCACGACAAACAACGCCAAGCGATCGCCGGGCTCGACCGACGGCGCGCCCTCCTCTCAATCGAGATCGATCACATCGGCAACGAAAGGCTGACCGTCAAGACCATGGCCCGCCTCCAGCGCGCCGAGGCGAAAATGCGACAGCTCGAGGAGGAGATCTCCGCCGAACGTGCGGAACTGGCACGGATCATCCGCGAAGCCCGCCGCCACGGCGCCGAGCCCGGGTGGTTCCGCTAAATGGTCAGTCAGCTGTCGTTTGCTCAACGAGCGCTCGAGCGCGATCGCGGTTCGTAGTGAAAATCCCGAGGCGCTGGTCGCCGGCCCTGGTCGCGTTCTCGACCGCCTTGGAGTAGGCCGCCAGAGCCTCGTCCAGGCGCCCGGCGTTTTCGAGGGCCTCGCCGAGGCTGTCGTAGACGTTGGCCGACGACGGATAGAGTTCGACGTTGTACGAGAAGATATTGATCGCGCCGTCGAAATCCTCTCGTCCCAGCGACTGATAGCCCAACTGGTTGATGGCGTTTTCACTCGGGTAGGACCGTGAAGCCGTATCGTTTCGACAACTGAGCGTAATGTCGCTCGAGATCATCGAGATCACCGCTGAAGACCCGGGTCTCGGGATCCGTCGGCAAACGCCAGCCGTCGAACACGTCGCGCAGACCCCAGTACTGGGCGCGCAGAACCACCGACCCATGGTCCTCGTCGGGCATCCTCATCACCTCGAACCGGAAGTCCTTCGCTTTCGAGGCGGCCAACGCTGCTTCCAACCGGTCGAGGAGGTTGGGTCTCGGATCTCCCTCTTCCTCATCGGCCATGGCGACAAAGAGCGTTGCATTCGCGACATCACGATTCTTGGAGAACGACGCCGCTTGGCGGATCGGCAGGTCGTCGTCCCAGTTCAGGCTCGGGCTGACGGCCAGTACCGCACTGAACATCTCAGGTCTTTCGAAGAAAGCGTTGAGGGCGAAGAGCCCACCGTAGGAGTGCCCCGAAAAAAGGCGCATCGGCAGGGTGCGGTAGTTGCTTTCGACAAAGGGAGCAAGCTCCTTTTCGAAAAAGTCGAGAAAGGTGTTGCCCCCGCCGCTGGTCGGCGTGGGCGGCCCTTGCCCGTTGCCGTTTCGATCGTCGACGTGGGTCGGCGTCAGGTCTCGCGTGCGATCGGTGTTGGCGACACCGACGATGATGAGTTGCGGAATCAGACCGTTGACGGCCAGGAAATCGACCGTACCACGGGTGTGGGTCAGATGTTGGTCGCCGTCCGTCATGTAGAGCACGGGATATCGTTCACTTCCCGTGTCGTACCCGGGCGGCGTGGAGACCAGAATCGTGCGCTCCTCACCCATGACCTTGGACTGCAGGGTGATCGTCTCGCCGATCGTGATGGGTTCGCCGGCAGCGGCAGACACGGCGCCAAGAAACAACACCAGACACGCAATCGCGTAACGTCTCACAATTCCCCCTTGTGATGCGCCCTTTCATGGGCCGCAGAGTCCTTTGACACAGAGTCCATACGTCCGGCCCGGTAGCTTGTTCTACAAATTCCCCACAAAACCATCACCTGCAAAGGAGCCCAAATGCGACCTTGATCACTTGCAGAGCGGGGGCTTGCGCCCCATATTCGGGAGTACAAAAAATAAACTCGCGCATTGAGCGCGATCGGGCCGCCTCGTCAGGCAGGCCGAACGCGACCCCGGTGCTGTGCGGTGCGTCCGCATCCGCTGGAGGTTGCAGGTGTTTCAGAAAATCCGAAGCCGATCTCGGGACCCGCCCGACCACGGTGGCGCCACACTTTGATTCAATGTGCCGACAACAAGGCTCGAAAGGAGCGCTCGTCATGAAGATTCGCGTCGTTCTGGCCGTTCTGACCTGTGTTTGTGTTGCCGCTCCCCTGCTGGCCCAGGGACCGCCTGCAGCGTCTGGACCCAACGTGGTCCGGGACGAACTCTATGGATGGTCAATGTACTTCACCGACTTTAAACGCGGCTACGTCGCAGTGATCGGTGCCGATATTGTTGCCGTTTGCTCCGGAGAGTTTGAAGGTTCGTACTGGAATCTCCAAGAAAATTATCCCCCTGCAGAGGAGGGTTTGACGGTATGGCATCTCAAGGGGGACGACGTCATCGCCTCAGTTTGGCCTTCGTCAATCTGGGATGGTGATCCTTGCGAGTACATTCTCAACAACCCTCCCTTGGCCGACGGAACTGCCGACGTGATCGTGAACGACAATGACCTGTACGCAAACCTCTATGACCACAACCGGAAAAACGCATACGGATTGTCCGCTCACGGCGTCCTGCAAGCGCCGGACGGCGAACGGATGATCCTGAACGCCGGTTTCCACTGCGTATTCGATGCGGATTCCGGTGAGCAGAAATGTCAAATCAAGATCGTCTTGAACTGAATGACCGCCAGTCTTGCTGCAATCCGCTGGGCGACCACAAAGGTGGTTGCCCTTTTCGTGGGCCAGCTCGTCAAGCACCGGGGATCAATTGCGTGACTGCGTCCGCCTTACCGGGCCACGGGTTCCGATCGCGGCTAAGGCGATGACCGCATCGCCTCCCGGCGAAACATCGCCGCTCGGCACGGCGGCGGTCTTTAACGGTGTGGACAGTTCGCCGTCGAGGGCGAGGCCGTTTTCAGCATCGACGATCGAGTCGGCGACGACCAATTCGTAGTGACCTCCGGCGAGGGGCGCCTGCGACGTGACGGTTGCCGTCATGGACAACGGCTCGGCGGCGCCAACCACGGCGCCACGACCAGGAGCATCGTCAGGAACGCCGCCATCGACTCTTCATCAACCGCACTCCCGCATCATCACGGAGTTCCGCGGAATGCGGGCCCCGGTTCCGCAACGTGGGCTCCATGCCTCCAACCCGCGCGCTGCCCGTGGATTCACCGCGATACGTGGTGGGTGACATGATGGATGTGCGGGCGGGACGCCCGCACCACAAATTCGAGTCCACTGCTGCGTTTGTGGTGCGGGCGTCCCGCCCGCACGCTCAGTTGTCAATCGTTTTCTGCAGCCACCACCACCCGTCGGTGCTTTGCTCTCCTCGAGCAGCCGCTCCAGGTCGGGCAGCTGCTCGGTGATCACCGATTCCAACTCAGCGACGTAGCCGTCGAGTTGGGCGTCGAGGAGGGCGAAGACCTCGCGAGAGCTCGTGTAGGGTGCGCCGAGCGCGCTTTCGACAACGCTCTGCAGATTCAGGAGCTGGTTGTCGATCTGCGGTTGGAAGTTGAGGACGTCCTGGCTCGACTCGTTTTTGACCTGGGTGAGCTTTTCTTCGATGGCGGTAAGAGCCTTCGCAATTTCGTCGACCTTTGCCGTGATCGCCTCGTCATCTGCCCGGGTCGAGATCGCCTCGATCTGGCCGCGCACGTCGCGGATCCGCTCGATGGTCGCGTGGGATCGGGTCAGGGCCTGCCAGATCTCGCGCGCGAGGGCGTACTGCTCGTCGAAGGCCGCCTGTGAGATGTTCGTCCTCGGGTCCTGGACCACGTCGAAATTCGCAGTCTCGGACCACTCACCCACCGTCAGCCGCACCTGGTAGCTGCCGGGCGGCACCGTCGGTCCGCCGGGCCAGCCCCACAGGACCGCGTCCTCCACCAGACCGGCGTCCGGCAGAGCCAGATTCCACACCGCGCGGTTGGCGCCGGCGCGGGCATCGAGCAGCGGCGGTTCGGCCAATTCGGGGAAGAAGCGCCGCCACGGGCTCGGCGCGCGTTTCTCGGGCTCCTGGCTGGAGAGACTGCGCAACACCTCACCATCAGAATCGAGGAACTCGAGCTTCACCTCGTCGGCGTCGTCCTCATCGAGACCGGCCGGCAGCACGTAGTGAACCACTGCGCCGAAGGGCGGGTTCTGCCCCACCGCGCCGCGGCCGCCCCCGCCCGATCCGTCGACCCAGCGCACGACCGTGCGCGGAGTGAAGAGGCGAGGCGTTGCGGCAGGGGCTTCGTCGGCCATCTGATGAAGAACCGTCAGATCGTCGAGGATCCAGAACGACCGCCCCTGGGTGGCCACCGCCAGATCGCCGCGCTTGACGGCGAGGTCGGTGATCGGCGTGACCGGAAGGTTGAGCTGGAGGGGTTGCCAGCTCGCGCCGTCGTCGAACGAGATATACATCCCGAACTCAGTTCCCGCGTACAGCAGCCCCCTGTGCTCGGGGTCCTCGCGGACGACGCGCACGAAGTGGTCGGCGGGAATGCCGTTGCGGCCGTCGGTCAGCCGCTTCCAGGTCACGCCGAAATCATCGGTGCGGAAGACGTAGGGGCTGAAGTCGTTCTCGCGGTAGCGGTGGACGGCGATAAATGCCCGCCCCGCGCTGTGGGCGGACAACTCGATGGCGTTGACGGTCCCCCACTCCGGCATCCCCGCGGGTGTGATGTTGCGCCAGTTGGCGCCGCCGTCGTCCGAGATGTGGACGAGTCCGTCATCGCTGCCCGCCCACAGGAGCCCCGCCCGGTGCGGCGACTCTTCGAACGCGAACACCGTGCCGTAGACCTCGACCCCGGTGTTGTCGCGGGTGATGGGCTCGCCGGCAAAACCCTGCTTCGACTCGTCGTCGCGGGTCAGATCCGGGCTGATCTCCGTCCACGTGCGCCCCTCGTCGGTGGACTTCAGGACGACGTTGGCGCAGTGGTAGAGCACCGAAGGGTCGTTGGGCGAGATCCGGATCGGCGAGTTCCACTGGAAGCGGTACTTGAGGTCCTTCGCCTGCTGACCCACCGCCATCTGCGGCCACGCCATCACCTCCTGCGTGTGCTCGAGATCGCGGTCGAAGCGGCCGATCGAACCGCCGTAGCAGCCGCCGAACGTGATGTCGGGGTCGCGCGGGTCGACCGCCACCGTCGACGTTTCACAACCCGCCGGCTCGTACCAGTCCTCGCGGTCGATCCCCCCGGGAGCGCGGCTCGGAATCGCCACCGCGCTGTTGTCCTGCTGCCCGCTGTAGAGCCAGTAGGGCTGCTGGTCGTCCACCGTCACCCGGTACATTTCAGCCGTCGGCTGGTTGGCCTGGGTCGACCAGGTCCGGCCGCCGTTGAAGGTGATGTTGGCGCCGCCGTCGTTGCCCTCGATCATGTTCGTCGGGTCGTCGGGATTGATCCACAGCGCGTGGTTGTCGCCGTGCGGGGTGCGGATGGGTTTGAAGTTCTGGCCGCCGTCGATCGACTTCCAGAACATGACGTTGAGGACATAGACCGTGTCCGCATCCTTCGGGTCCGCCTCGAGGTGGGTGTAGTACCACGCCCTCTGGCGCAACTCGCGTTCTCCGGAAACGAGCCGGAACTCCTCGCCGCCGTCGTCGGATCGGAAGAGCCCTCCCTCTTCAGCCTCGACCAGGGCCCACACCCGGTTGGGTGCGGCCGGCGACACTGCAACGGCGATCCGACCCTTGACGCCATCGGGCAGTCCTTCTTCCAGTTCCACCCAGGTGTTGCCGCCGTCGGTGCTTTTGTACAGCCCGCTCCCCGGCCCGCCGGAAATCATGTTCCACGGCGTGCGCCGCGCCTGCCACATCGCCGCAAAGAGGATGCGCGGGTTGGCCGGGTCCATCGCCAGATCCACCGCCCCGGCCTCATCCGAAACGAAGAGGACCTTGGACCAGGTGAGACCGCCGTTGGTGGACCGAAACACACCGCGCTCGGCGTTGGGCCCGAACACGTTGCCCAGGACCGCCGCGTAGACCAGGTCGGGGTCCTTCGGGTGGACCACGATGCGGCCGATCTGGCCGGCATCCGGCAGGCCGATGTGGCGCCACGTCCCACCGCCGTCAGTGGACTTGTAAACGCCGTCACCGGGAGAGACGTTGCCGCGGGGGCACGCCGAACCGGTGCCGACGTACACCACGTTGGTGTCGGAAGGCGCCACCGCGATGGCGCCAATGGATCCGGTGCCGAAGGCATCCCCGGGACGGCGTTCCCAGCGAATGCCCTCGGGCAATCCTCCGATCGGTTCGCGCAGCAGACCGAGCCCGGCCATCCGTGAGTCCACCTCGCCCATGATCTCCGGCTCCGTCTTCGGTTCGAGCTCGCGCATCACGTCGGACACGTTGCGCCACGACAGCCCCGCGTCGGTGGTCTTCCACACCCCGCCGCCGGTGGAACCCATGTAGTAGGTCATGGGGTCGCCCGGTACGCCGCTCACCGCGGTCACCCTCCCGCCGCGGAAGGGCCCCACCAGGCGGTACTCGAGCGAGTTGAAGCGGTCATCCGGTATTTCGGCGGAGGCCGCTACGGACGCTCCAAGAACCACGGAACAGAAGAGTGCGCGACTTTTCATGAAATCCCCCCGGTCGATGTGCAGCGGAAAGAATAGCAAGGATGAGTTTTGAGTTTTGAGTTTTGAGTTTTGAGTTCCCGCCCACCCTCCCCCGTTGGGGGGCATCCGGGTGATCGGAGCGCCCCAGGTGCGGCGGAGGTGTCCGGTCTCGCCTCTGGCTTCGCCGTGACAAGCCTGGTGGGGGCCGGGCGCATGTGACCAACATCACGATCGCTGAGCCGCGGGGCTGCGAGAGTCTTGATGATGCTGATGGATGGATCACCGGTTGCCTCCGTATACGGAATAGATCAACGCACGCCGGTGAACGGCGCCGTTCGAGTCGAAATCCACATCCGGAGCCGGAGCACATGACCGCATACCCCGCACCAGCCGCACCCGTTCCCGCACCACCCGAACAACGTCCGGCGCCGCGTCTCCCCGTTCTGGTCGAAACCACGCCGCTGAACCGGGACCGACGGAAGGTCTCGGCGATCGTCACTTCGTACAACGAGGCTGACACCATTTCAGCCTGTCTGGATTCCCTGGCCTGGTGCGACGAGATCGTGGTCGTCGACTCGTTCTCCACCGACGACACGAAAACCATCGCCCGTCGACACAACCGTGTCAGGGTGCTCGAACGACCCTACTACGGCGCCGCCTCGCAGAAGAACTGGGCCATCGATCGCTGCCGGTTCGACTGGGTGCTGATTCTCGACGCTGACGAGCGGGTCACCCCCGATCTGCGAAGGGAGATCGAGTCTGTGCTTGCAGCGCCGGTGACGGCGACGGCGTACACGATCAAGCGACGGACAATCGCGCTGGGGGATGAAATCCGATTCTCCGGCTGGCAGCACGACCGGGTCGTCCGGCTGTTTCGCCGTGGCGCCGCCCGTTATCCGAATCGCCGCGTCCATGCCGACATGAAGACCGCGGAAACTCCGCAGGTGCTCGACGCGGCTCTCGACCACTACATGGTGGAGAATCTCGACGAGTACGCGGAACGCACCCGCCGTTACGCCGTGTGGGGGGCGGCCCAGCTGTGGCGCGACGGTCGCCGCCAAACCGGGTTGTGGCACCTCCTCGTGCGGCCCGCGTGGCGTTTCTTCCGAACCTACGTTCTGCAGTGTGGTTTTCTTGACGGAGTCCGTGGATTGATCATGTGCGGCGTGCCGGCGTACGGATCCTTCTTGAAGTACGCCACGGTCTGGAACTGGCAGAGGGAACGCCGGCGCGGGTTGATTCCATCACTTCCGGTGTTCGACGATGACCCGGCGACCTGGGAATGGCCGGAAACCACAGCGGAACCGGCTGAACTGGCGCCGTCCTACTGAGCCAACCGCCTCCCGGTGCGCGGCGTCAGCTGGCGCTCGCCGACGGCGTTGCGGTTGCGCATCCACATCGTGAACCCGGGCCCGCCGCGCCGCTCGCAGAACGTGAGGTCGGTTTCCGGGGTGCCGTCGCCGTTGCCGTCAAACAGGAAGGTATCGAGGAACAGCTGCTGGAGTTCGGTCGTCAACAATTCGCCGGGAGCGTCGGGAGTCTCTACGGAGCCGACCAACGCATCGCCCTGTAACGAGATGTTGACCATCCACCGGGTGCCATCCGTTTCTGTCAGCAGGTAATCACCCTGATACCGGTCCCACGTGGACGGATCGGTCGTCAGGTCCGACGGCTCTTCGGGGTCCGGTTCGAGCACCTCGTCGACGATGCAGTAGGCGGCGCCGGTGAGTGATGAGGAAACATTGGTAAGAAGGGCAACCGCAAAGCGCCGATCCGGGACCCACAGAAGGTACGTGCCGAATCCGGCTACGTTGCCGCCGTGTTGGCGGACGTCAAGCCCCCGGTACTCTTCGACCATGATGCCGAAGCCGTAATAGAGGTCGGGAGTGAAGTGGGTCCACTGGTGACGGTCCTGCACGGTCGCCGCCGACCACGGTGAGAGCACCGGGCCGCCGCCGTCCATCAACAGGAGCGCCCACCTCACGAGATCGCCGACCGTTGAAAAAGCAAAGCCAGCCGGGCCCGCCGCCCATAAATCGTTGTCCAGCGGCCCGAGATTGTACGCACGGTCCGACTCGGCATCGTAGTAGTAGCCGTTGGCGTAGTTGCCCCGCCGAATGACATCTGTCGGGCTGAAAGTGGTGTGGAGCATCCCTGCCGGTTCCCACAGATTCTGCTTGTACAGATCGCGATACGGCACGCCGGACGCCCGTTCGGCAACCAACCCCGCCAGCATGAAGTTCGGGTTGGAGTAGTTCCAGAACGAGCCCGGTGGAGCGTGGAGTTCCATCGCGCCCTGGGCCGCTGCCCACCGCGACAGGGCACCATCGCCAGTTTCGAAAAGGCTGTTGATAAGGTCCGGAAATCCCGTGGTATGGGTGAGAGCGTGGCGCACGCTGATCAGTTCCGCCGGCCAACGACCGGAGATGTCGAACTCGGGTATGTAATCAGTGACCGGCGCGTCCAGGTCGACCCGACCCAGCTCCACCTGCTGCATCACCGCGGCGGCGGTCATCATCTTGGTCACCGACCCGATACGAAATGCCGTTTCGCTGTCGACCGCACCTCCCTGTGTGCTGTGTTTCACGCCGTATCCCCTGGAGTGGACGATCTGTCCGTCGAGCATCACCGCCACCGCGGCACCGGGCGCGTCGAGGCGGCCCATGTCGGATAGCACGCACTGATCGATGGCTTCACCGATGGATGCTGCTTTGGGGCGGACGTGTTCACTGGACGAGATGAAGGGCACCGGCGGCAACGGCCCCGGACCAAGCGCTTCGATCATCCGTTCGACTGGCAATCGTTCGCGGGCGGGCCCCGCCTCGACACGATCCTCGGAAGCGGCGACTCGCGGTGGACAGATCAGAGCAACCAGAGCAACCAGAGCCACCACCGCCCCGAGCCGAATCGCGCCATGCGGCGGAAGGCACATGATCTCTCCCCTCTCCCCAAAATGGTCGGACTCCCTACAACTACTCTACGACCAGCGACGTCAAGTGTTCTGGTGGTGCCGCTCGTAGTACCGGCGCGCCTTGGCGCGGTTGCCGCACACGCTCATGTCGCACCACCGACGCCGTCCGCCGCGGCTGCGGTCGAGGAAGAGCCAATTGCAGTCTGGCGCCTCGCACTGACGGATCCTCTCCGCATCCGGCGAGGTGAGGAGATCGGACGCGGAGATCATGACCGGCCACATGACGCGGCGCAGGTCCTTCGGATCGTCCGGCCAGCTCCACTCGCAGCACGCCGCACCGCAGCAAAGCTGCCGCTGTGGCACCGACGCCAGCTCGCGATTGAAGACGTCGAGGTCGGAGGAGGCCGGCGACCCGCCCCGGGCCACCGCTTCGCAGATGCGAAAGAGGGCCTCCCGGATCACGATCGATGCGGCGAACACCGCGGTCGACTCTTCACAACCACGGCCGGAAGCCGTCTCGAGCTCTCTCCGCTCAGCATCGCTCAGCGTCCCGCTGTCCGCCGCCCACCGCAGCAGATCGTCGTAGCCGGCAAGCAGGTCCTTCGCGGGGTCCGACCGGTTGCCCCAGGTGTTGGCGAAGTCGAGGCAGAGCGCCCCTCCGGAAAACTCGAATCCACCCATGTTCACTCCTCCGGTCTCTATTTTAACCTGTTTTCAGCACTTGACAGGTTAGAAAACAGGATTTATATTTCTAACCGGTAAAGCGATTTTAGAAGTTAGGGAGATCAGATCATGTTCAACACCGACACCTCCCCCGTTGCAACGCCCGATCACTCGGCCCTGCGTGACGGCCTGATGCAGCGGCGGCAACGCCTGGTAGACGCCGCCTCGAGGTCCGACGAGCGCCAGATCACCGATCTCCTCGCCGCCGTCGACGATGCACTGAGCCGATTCGAGAACCACAGCTATGGCATCTGCAACGACTGCCACGCTCCCATCGAACGCGACTTCCTCGCGGGCGACCCGCTGGTGCGCGTCTGCCTCGAGTGCCTCTCACACACTGCGCGTCGCGCCCTCGAACGCGATCTCGAGCACGCTGCAGCCATCCAGACGAGACTGCTGCCGCCTCGCGACTTCGCCATGGGTGGCTGGGAAGGCCACTACGTTTACCAGCCTCACGGCGCGGTGAGCGGCGATTTCTGCGACGTCATACCCGACGGCGATGCCACCCTCGTGCTGGTCGGTGACGTCTCGGGCAAGGGCGTCGCCGCCGCCCTCCTCATGTCTCACCTGAGCGCGGTCTTCCGCGGTCTCGTCGGTTCGGGCTCGGACCTCGCGGGGGTGATGGGGCGCGCCAACCGGATGTTCGGCGCCGCCATTCCGCCGGGATCGTTCGCCACCCTGGTGGCGGCCCGTCTCGGGCCTGCCGGCGCCGTCGAGATCTCGAATGCCGGGCACGTCCCGCCGCTCTACCACAACGGCCGGGTCCACCGGCTCCCACCCGACGGCGTGCCGCTGGGGCTGTTCTGCGAGTCCGTCTACACGACGCAGAGCCTGCATTTGCGACGGGACGAACGCCTGGTGCTCGCGACCGACGGCCTCGTCGAGAGCACCGACCCCGGCCACAAGGAGTACGGTGTCGAAGCCCTGGCAGCGGCGGTCGCCGCGTACCCCGATGCGGAA
This sequence comes from Candidatus Sulfomarinibacteraceae bacterium, assembly GCA_963823345.1. GTDB lineage: Bacteria > Acidobacteriota > Thermoanaerobaculia > Thermoanaerobaculales > Sulfomarinibacteraceae > Sulfomarinibacter. The sequence continues at coordinate 28,609 of CAWGLE010000001.1, read as the reverse complement.
CCGCGAAAGCTCGCCTCGCTGTTGATCGACGAAGTCGGCCGCTTTCGCCAGGGCCGCCCCGCCAACGACGACACGGCTGTCATGGTGGTTCGACGCACCGCGTGACGAGGGCCCGGCCGTCGCCGACTGGTCCTCACTCCGGATCTGCCTGATCCACCATGTAACTCAGCCGGGCCGGGTAGCTGACACGGATCGACCCGCGAATACCCCTCGAACCCTGGCCCGGGACCACAACCACCTCGAAACGCCGGTCGTCCTTGAGGTCGAAATTGTCGATCCGCCCCTCGAGGCGCAAGCTCCCCTTCCCCCTTGCCTCGATCAGCACCGTCTTCGGTGGACACCTTGCGGACCTGCACGACCATGTTCTCGTACACCCCGGTCTGAACGACCTCGACAGTGACCTCCCCCGCACAGGCCGGTGTGAATTCCGCGAGACTCTGCGACCGTATGGAGGTCAGGGAGAGGGGAATCTCCATTTCTTCGGGCACGGCCACGAGACCGTACGGGCGAGGCGACGACGGGGCGAACACCGCCGGCGACGGCTCGGAGACTTCGACGTCCCCTTCACCGAGCACCAACGGCGCAGAAATCACCGGGTTCGCTTCGACGGGCCAGGGCTCGACGGTGACCCGGATCGGACCGGCGAAATCGTCGAATTCATCACCCTCGGGGACAGCCGAGAAGCGGTTGATCCAAACCGCAAAATGGTACACGCCGGGTCGTCGCGCCCCGTCGAATTCGGGGTCCATCGTCACCGGAATCGTCGCGTCCCGGCACGATCCTCCGCCGCGCCCGGGCACGCACACCACGTCGGGAACCAGGGTGTCCCAGGCATCACGGTCTACCCGGTCGAGCATTTCCTGCCAGCATCCGCGGTCGAGGCGCCCGGTCCCGGCGTCGAAACACGCATCGAGGTCGAACCCCGGGAATGGATGGTGGGGCTGGTTGAACCAGAGATCCCAGGTCACGCCGTCGCCATCTGGGGCCCCGCCCCCGCTGTGGATTTGGACGCGCACCTCGAGCTCGACGCCGGCAGGTGCGGTGAAGCGTCGACAGTCCTCACCGCATTCGACCCGTTCCCCCGATTCGGGATCCGCGTAGGCGAGGCTCAACTGCGGGACAAAATTGGGTGCGGGGCCGCTTTGAGCGGCTGCCGGAATCGCTGCCGCGGACGCCGCCAGACCGATCAACACCGTGATTGAGAACTCGACAGCTCGCCGCACGATGACCCACCTCCCCGTCGTGGCGTTGGCGCAGCCCACTATACCGGCTGGTCGTGGAGGCCGGCCATCCTCGCCGGGTCCCGTCACCGGGTCTGAGCCAGGACATCCAGCAACTGCTCTGGCCGCTCTCTGACCCGCCAGTTCTCGGTCAGACTCCTCCACGAGATCGTGCCGTCCGGTTCGACGATGAAGACGGCCGGGCGGGCGATCGCTCCACCTCCCGGTTTTCCCCCCTCGTGGACCAGACCCCAATCCGCGATGGCGCGCCGCTCGGCGTCCGAAAGGATGGGAAAGTCGAGACCGAGACCCGCAGCAAGCCGCGTCGATTCTTCGATGGTGTCCACCGACACGGCGACGATCTCGGCGCCGGCGTTAAGGAAATCGGACAAACGTGACTGCAGACCTTGCAGTTCTGATCGGCAGAATGGTCACCAGTAGCCGCGGTAGAAGACGAGAACCACCCTCCGATCTTGAAAATCACCGAGGCTGACCAACCTTCCGGTCTGATCGGGGAGCACGAGGGATGGTGCCGCAGAACCGACTGCGGGTGCCGAATCCGGTTCGGGTAACTGGCTCGAGAGGATAAAGACATAGCCGAACAACAGACAGGCGAAGGCCCCTGAGGACAGGAGCCCGGTCCAGCTCTTCCAGTTGCGGCGCCCGGCGACACCCCATACCGAAACTGCGACGCCACACGAGACCACGAACAGATTCAGTGCAGCCGAGTCCCTGAGGGCCGGAATGTTGACCGCGCACGAAAAGTAGGTCACCAGACCAACCAGGGCGATCAGCGGGCCGATCCATGCGGCGTGGTTGCGTCGTCGTGTTCCAGATGTCATGAATGCTCCCTCCAATGACATCGCTGCTGCGATCACTCGCAACGCGTGAAGTACTCTGAAGGTGGGCTGAAGCCCACCCTACCAGCCGTCCCGTTTTGTGTGCCCGTTGTAGTGGGCCCTGGCCAATCTTCAGTCTCCGTTCGTGTCTCTGCTGGTTCACAACCGACGTGGATCGCTAATAATTGCGCCTTCCAGGCGTATAAGAAATTGCGGGGGTTCTCCATGGGTGAGAAGAACTGGGGCTGCTTCAAGCAGGCCGCCGTCGGTTGCGGTTGTCTGGTGGTGCTGGCGGTTGCCATCCCGGTGGTTCTTGCAGTGATGGTCATGCTCCCCTTGAACCGCGCCGTCGAAAACCGGACAGGGCTCGAGGAACGCTTCGGCACCCAGGAGACCTTTGTCCCTCCGGCATCCGGCGTTCCTGCGCCGGACCGGATCGAGGCTTTCATCGAGGTTCGGCGGGCGCTCGTCCCGACCTGCGGCGAATTCTGGAACGCCGAACAGGCGGTTGCAAAGATGGAAGCGTTCGACGGTCAGGAGGAGGTCTCGAAGATCGCGGTCATGAAGCAGGCAATGTCGACAACGAAGACCATGATGGGGATGGGCCCGTTGATCGGTCATTTCTACGAGGTCCGGAACCAGGCCCTGGTCGACGAGGACATGGGGCTCGGCGAGTACACCTATATCTACATTCTTGCCTACAACGACGAGATCGCGAATCCGTCCGCAAAGCTCGAGCTCTTCGGACCCGACGCCACCAACCTCCGTGTCCGCCAGGCCCTCGCGTCGATGCTGCGCAACCAACTCGAGCTCCTCCGCAGAGAGGGTGGCCCGACCGATGTGACGGACGCGGTAGCGGCCGAAGTGGAGGCCATGGAGCAGAACCCGAAGCGTATCCCCTGGCAGGACGGACTGCCGCCGGAAATCGAGGACTCGCTGCTGCCGTACCGGGCCGAGCTCGACCGCCTGTTCTGCGCCTCGACGCCGCCCCTGGAGCTCATGATCAACGAGAAGCGGGGGCTGGCGATCGAATCCCGTTAGGGTACTACTGCTTCGACCACGGCGCCGGTTCGACCCGCGGTTTGCCCCGTCCCCCGATCGTGATCAACCGCGCGGGCAGCCCCGGATCGGTGCTCTTGCCGGAACACAGGATGCACGGGATGTTGAATTCCTCGGTGAAGACGTACCCGGCGAAGGGCTCAGAGAAGTCGATGTGGCGGTGCTCGTGCCCGAACAGCAGCGCGTCGACCCGGCCGCCGATCAACCGCATGAGGTCGGCGCCGTCCTTGAGCCGGTGCCCCCACCACTCCCGGGCCTTTTCGAACAGTGTGTCGTCGGGGAACAGAAACGGGTGGTGGTGGAGCGCGACGACGATCTTGAAGCTCGCCGGCCGCTCGTCGCGCAGCGCGGTCACGAGCTCGCCGAGCTCGTTGAGTTGGTCACCCCCGAGCTCACCGTCGGCCAGCAGGCCGTCCCAGAAGCCGGTCTCGGCTTTCATCGAGTTGAGGGTGATGACCGCGACGCGGTCGTCGGCGTAGGGCACGTCGGGGTAGGTCACCCTGGTTTCGATCCCCAGGAGGTACTTCTTGAAGAGCTTGAATCTCTTCTCCTGGGCGTGCGCGCCGTTCCATCCGTAGTCGTGATTGCCGGGCAACGGCGCCACCTGGAACCCCGCGCGGCGCAGCGGTTCGAGGATCCGCCGCGCCTCGATGAACTCGACCTCACGGCCGTCGTCCACGACGTCCCCGGTGATCAGCACCAGAGGTTTCTCGTCGTCATCGCCCCAGTGGCGCGTAATCAGACGCACGAGCTTCTCCGCCTGCCGCCACTCGTCGACGTCGGTCTCCTCCTTGCCGATGTGGAGATCACTGATGTGGAGAATCTTCATGGTGTCTCCCGAACCTGATCGAAGTCTCTCTCCACTATGACGCCTCCCCACGACGCTGACAATTCCCCACAACCTCCCCACCCGCCCGGCAGGCGAGACGCCTGCCCCACAAGGATGACCATGCGTGATCCGGTTGTGGGGTAGCCGTCCCGGCTGCGCGCTCAGTTGTGGCCGGGCGGGGATGAACCCCGCCCCTACGGTTTTCAGTGAACGGAGGAGTCCCCGGGTCGGTTGTGGGGCAGCCGTCCCGGCTGCGCGCTCAGTTGTGGCCGGGCGGGGATGAACCCCGCCCCTACGGTTTTCAGTGAACGGAGGAACCCCCGGGTCGGTTGTGGGGCAGCCGTCCCGGCTGCCGGGCGGGAGGTTGGAGAAACGAATTCCGAACTGAGAAGGGGGAGGGCGGGTGGGAAATCCGAAATTCGAAATCCGAAATCCGAAATTCGAAATAATCCTGGAGAGGGCGGGTGGGAACTCAAAACTCAAAACTCAAAATTCACAACTCCAGGCAGTGTTATCCTCCGCCCCCGGAGAACGAGTGACGATCCCGCTTCCCTACCGTACCGATCTCGAGGCCATGCTCCGTCTGGCGCTGCCGGTGGTCGTCGTGCAGGTCGGCATGATGCTGCTCGGGGTGGTCGACACCATGGTGGTGGGGCGGCTTTCGTTTGAAGCGCTGGCGGCGGTCGCCCTCGGCCACGTCGTGGTGGTCGCCGTGTCGTCGTTCGGGGTCGGGCTGCTGCTGGCCCTCGATCCGCTGGTCGCGCAGGCGGTGGGCGCGGGCGACACCGACGGCGTTCGGCGCAACGTCCAGCGCGGCTTCCTCCTCGCCGTCGCCCTGATGGTTCCCAGCGCGTTGCTGCTGCTGCCGACCGAAGCGGTGCTGACCGCCCTTCGGCAGCCACCCGAGACCGTCCCAGTGGCGGCAGCGTACGTCCGCATCTGTATCCCGGGGCTCCTCCCCTTCTACGCATTTGTCGTGCTGCGGCAGACCCTGCAGGCCATGCACAACCTGCGGGCCATCGTCGCCACGATCGTGGTGGTCAATCTCTTCAACCTGGTGGCCGACTGGGCCCTCGTCTTCGGCGCCGGTCCACTGCCGCCCCTCGGCCCGGTGGGTTCCGCCTGGGCGACGACGGTGGCGCGGACCTTGCTGTTCCTGGTTCTCCTGGTGCTGGCGCGCAAGGAGCTCGCACCCCTGCTCGGCCGAATCGACCGCGACGCATTACTCGCGAAGCCGCTGTGGCGCATCATCCGTCTCGGCACACCCATCGGGTTCCAGGTCCAGCTCGAGATCATCGCCTTCGCCATTATCGCGTTGCTGATGGGTCGGCCTCGGGACCCTGCAGATGGCGGCCCACCAGGTGGCCATCAACCTCGCATCCTTGACCTTCATGGTGCCGCTCGGCGTCGGGTCCGCGACCGCGGTGCAGGTGGGGCGGGCGATCGGCGCCGGCGCCAGTGAGGGCGCGCGCCGCGCGGCCGTCTCCGGGTTGCTGATCGGCGCCTCGTTCATGTCGCTGACGGCCGCTCTCTTCATCCTCGCGCCGCGGGCCCTGGCCTCTGCCTACACCTTCGAAGGGGAGGTCATCGCCCTGGCATCCGTGCTGATTCCCGTCGCCGGTTTCTTCCAGGTCTTCGACGGGTTGCAGGTGGTGTCGGCCGGAGCGCTGCGGGGCGCCGGCGACACCCGCGCGCCGTTGATGGTCAACATCGCCGGTTTCTGGTGCATCGGCCTGCCCACCAGCTGGTTGCTCGGTTTCAAGCTCGGCTACGGGCCCGAGGGCCTGTGGTGGGGGTTTGTCGCGGGCCTCGGCGCGGTGGCGATTTTCCTGATGGCGCGGCTGGCGTGGAGGTTTCGGGGTGTCATCCGGCGCGTCGACGTGGAGTGACGTCCCCGGTCCTCAGTTCACACGGTCAGCGCCTCCAGGAAGACTTCAAACGCCGGGGCCTTCTCGCGCACCAGCAACAACTTGTCGGCGTTGGGCGGCTGCGTCCGGTCGGCGCCTCGCAGCGGCACGTCCTCGAAGCGGTCGTAGCTGAGCAGATAGGCCCGCGCCGCCTGATACGCGCGCAAGGCCCGCCGGATCCTCGTTTGCTCGCCGGCGCCGCCCCCGGGCAGATCCGTCATCGTGATGTGGAGGGCCAACAGCGCGAACACCTCGCCGATATTGGCCGCGCGGAATTCGAAGGGCTTTTGGCGCGCGGTCAGCGCGTTGAGTTCCGCCTCCTCCCCCTGGTCGTTCATGATGCCGAGGACGGTCTGCGTGATTCCGTCATCGGTCCGGCTTTTCGCCGCTCGGGTGAGATCGGCAAACGTCGGCCTCCGACCGGCGGCGATGGCCGGCGCCATGTCGTCAGCCGTGGTCAGAAAAATCAGACGCGCCGCCGTTCGCAGTGACTTCATGATCTCGAGCAGCCGGTGATACGCGGCCGCGTGATGACTGTCCGCGTCTTTGGCATCGACCCCGCTGGGCACGTCGAGGTAGAGGCTTTCCGCTTCGTCGAAGATATTGAGGTAGGCGGTGGCGACGGCGTCGTAGTTGCGGCAGAAATCCGCAAAAGAAGTCCCCGGCAGCGAGACGCCGAACACGTCGAACGTCGGAACCGCGGCGGCGAGCTCCGCCATCGTCCGCTCGACGTCCTCGGGCAGGGGAACATAGTGCTGGCGTGCGGCGGGTGCCGGCGCCGTCACCTCACCCTTGAGCTTTCTGATTTCATAATCCTGGTCGAGGACGCGGCGCCGCAGCGCGAGCACCTTTTCGGCAAGGACGAGACGGGTGTCGAGGTCCCGCAGGAAGCCGCGCAGCAACACCTCGTTACGTGGGGACATCGTCGTCCGAGTCGCCAGTATCACCGCGCCGACGGGGACAGGTTGGTCGGCGAGAAGGGGCTTCGCGTACACCAGGTGGTCGCCCACTCGCACCGGACCCAGGAGATCGTCCGCAAAGGTATCCAGCGCTTCGCGCGCGGCGCTGGCGAGCGCTGCATCCAGCGCGTCATCGCCCGTCGGAGGAACCCCGCTGCCCGCTACCGACACGATCGCTGCGAAGTCCGCGTCAACCAACCGCGCCAGGACGGCGCCGGAGAGCGCCCGGGCGTAGCCGATCTCGGTCCCGCCGAAGGTCTCCGCCCGTTCGAAGACCTGGCGGTCCCAGATCAGGTCGATGGCGCCGGTGGCGGCGTTGAGCAGCGCGTGGCCATTGCCGTCGAGCCCGGCGAGCGGTTGTTCCGATTCGCGCCACAGAGCTTCGATGGCACCGGTCATGGGGTTCTTCGTCATCCAGGCCTCCCGGCCGTTTCACGCACAGCACTCGGATGAAGCCTCAATCCCTCATCAGGACCAGGGCTCGGCGGATCAGGGCCACGTGCTCGCGAACCCACGCCTCGGCAGCGGCCAACTCGCCCTTCGTCACCCCCATCTGGCGGGCCGCCACGTCGACCAGCGACTTTTCGTTGACGCTGAAGTTGACATCCGAGTACCCGAGGCCGATCAGCTCCAACAGCGCCGCCGTCCTGGACTGCTTGGTGCGGAAGACCCCGGCCAGCGCCTCGACGCTGCGGCCTCCGCCGCCGCCCGAGATGCCCATCTCGGCTTTGAGCGCCGCCACCGCCGCCGCCTCGCGATCGATCACCAGACCGTCGGCCTCGATCATCTTCTCCGCCAGCTCTGCGAATGCCCTCTTCTCGTCGCTGTCAAGCAGGTTGAGAAACACGGCGACTCTCCTTTCCGCACATCGATGGCACCAGGATATCAGCCCGCCGTCTCTTCACATCAACTCGCGCAGCCGGGAGTATCCCGACCGGCTGACCGGGACCTTGGCGCCGTCGGCGAGAATCGCGATGCGGCTGTCCTTGGCGTAGAGCTCGATGCGCCGGAGGCGGTCGATGTTGATGATGAATGAACGGTGAACCCGCACGAAACGCCGGGGGTCGAGCCCCGCCTCGAGGCTGGACAGCCGCTGCGCCTTGAGCAGGGTCGCACCGGCGGCGTGGATCGCGACGGAATCGTCGCGGGCCTCGATGAAGTCGACCGCGGCGGTCGGGACGACCCGGACCTCGCTGCCCTCGCGGATCACGATCCTCTCGAGCCGCTGCTGTCCGGGCCGCGCCGCCGCCGCGACCTCTGCGACCGATGGCGTCGCGAGTCCCCGGCTGATCCGCTCGCGCACCCTGACCAGCGCTTCCGCCAGACGATCGGCGCGGACCGGTTTGAGCAGGTAGTCGACCGCGTGGATTTCGAACGCGCGCAGGGCGTGCTCGTCGTGGGCGGTCACGAAGACGATCGCCGGGTCCGGTCCGAGAAGTTCGGCAACCTCGAACCCGTCGAGCTTGGGCATCTGGATATCGAGCAGCACGAGGTCGGGGCCGTGCTCGGATACTGCCTTGACGGCCTCGAACCCGTTGGCGCACTCGGCGACGACCGACACCCCCGGGCAGTTGCCGAGGTATTCCCTGAGAAGGGCCCGCGCCGGCTCCTCGTCGTCGACGACGATCACCTTCAAAATCGGCTCAGCCATGACTCACTCCCCGGTTCCGGTCTCACTCCCGACCACAGTCAACGGCACCGTGATCTCGGCGCGATACGTGTCGCCGGATCGACCGACGCGCAACCTGGCCTCGTCGCCGAAGACCTTGGCGAGGCGTTCGCGGACGTTCGCCAGTCCGACGCCCGCTCCCTTCCGCGACCCGCCGTCGGGGTCGACAGGGTTCTCGACCCACAGCGTCATCCGTCCTCCAGGCTGTGCCGCGCCGATCCGCACCTCGCCGCCCTCGACCATCGACGCGATGCCGTGCTTGAGGGCGTTTTCCACCAGCGGCTGCAGGATCAGCGGCGGCACGGCGTTGGCGAGACACGCGTCGTCGATCGACTCGACAACCCGCAACCGGTCGCCGTAGCGCACCGTCTCGACGTTGAGGAAGCGCCGCACCTGGGCGAGCTCCCGGGACAGGGGATGCAGCCTCGCACCGCCCTCGCTGATCGTCCCCCTCAGGTAGTCGGCGAGCTCGATGCACATCGCGCGCGCCCGCGCCGGGTCCGTGCCCGCCAGCGATGCCACCGAGTTCAGGCTGTTGAAGAGGAAGTGGGGGTTGAGCTGGGATTTGAGCGCCGTCAGCTCGGCCTCGCGCGCCGCCACCTCGGCCTCGAGCACCCGCCGCTCGGCTGCGCGGGACGCTGCGGCGGCGACGAACAGGTAGTGGATCGCCACCGACAACAGATACAACAGCAGACCGACCGCGAACATCAGGCCGGTCTGCTCGGACGTGAGGCGTGCCTCGCCTGCCCACATCGCAGAGCGCTCGAGCGAGCGCGCAAGTGCCCATGCCATCCCCACCCACAGTGCGGCGGAGATCGCAGCGGTGGCAACATGGGTCGTCACCGCCGTGGCGGTCCGCCCCGCGGCCAGCGGCAGCGCCCGGCAGGGGTACCACGCCGCCAGACAGAGAAACGCGTAAACCGTGGTCAACGGGAAGACGAAGACCAGCGACTGCACCCACCCGCCCCACCCGGTCAGCACCATGGCGGCCGTCATCAGGGCGACGACCGGCAACCAGGCCGCCAGGTAGAGGGCGAGCGAGCGGCGGTCAGCCAGAATCGGGTGCATCGCCCTACCGATCCGGTCGCCGGCGCCTCAATGAATGCGACCGCACGACGCCGGCCCTCCGTGGATCGTCACAACGTTACACGTTAAAACGTTTGAACGTTTCAACGTTTGAACGTTAAAACTTTTCCGCGCTGCTTCCAGCACAGTGTATCGAGTGCGCACGGAGCTGCATCGGGCACGGATTTTCAATTGTTGATCTCCACGCCGGCCATGATGGCGGTGCCGCGGACGATCAGGACCTTGCGGCCCTCACCCGGGGTCGAACGGGTCTTGTCCTCGTAGGCGCCGAGCAGGGCCAGCCCGCGCACCTCGACCTCCCAGTCCTGAGGGACCCGTATCTCGATCCCTCCCCAGAAGGCGAAGGTGTTGATCTCCGCCGGGCCGCCCTCGGACCCGCAGTCGCGGAGGTCGATCTCGCAGCCGCCGAGCAGGGCCGTGGCGTCGCCACCCTGGAAATCGGAAGCCGAAAGCCGACGGTTGGCGCCGCCGAGGATCGCGGTCGCCTCGAACACACCGACGTTGTCGCCGGCCGGACGTCGGCGTCCCCTGAACGGCCTGAGGATCAGGCTGCCGCCGATCAGCAGCAGCACGACCGGCCACAGGTCCCAGATTTCGAAACTGATAAACCCCAGTTTGCTGAAAAGAACCACGGCGCCGATGGCGATCCACACGACCCCGGCGAACACCCGCCGCGAGCCCTCAGGCCGCACCAGGTGGCTGACGCCGATCAGGATCAGAAACACCGGCCAGTAGGCGGCGAGGTCCTCGCCGTTGACGATCCCGAAGTTGTCGAGCAGCATCACGAGGCCCAGGGTCAGCACCCCGAGCCCGAGAATCGCGGTGCCGAATCCGTGGCGCCGGAACTCCCGGCTCGACTCGCGGTCGGTATCATCGGGGTAGCGGTGATCACCGCTGCCGTGCCGCTCCTGTTCGTCGCTTCGTCGAGACATGAGATTGCTCCTTCCCGCTCAGACCGTCTGTGTCGAGCCGCGCCGCGCACCGTCCTCGAGCCTGCGCAGCCGCCGCAGCACGAAGCGCAGCAGCAGGCTGGCGCCGAGAATCACCAGAACCACCGGCCACAGGACCTCGATGCCGGCCTCGATCACGCCGAGGTTGTGCAGCAGCATGATCGCACCGATCGCGATCAATGACAGCCCCCAGCCCGATCTCCGCACCGACGTTGGCGGCAGGAGGTGGCTCCCACCGACCAGCAGCAGCAGCGCGGGCCAGTACGGCGCAACCACGCCCGCATCGATGAGACCGAAGTTGTCGAGGATCAGGATCAGGCCGACACCGAAAACTCCGAGCCCGAGCGCGAAGGCCCCCCACAGGCCGTGCCGGCCTTCGCACCACTCGCAACCGTTCAACCCGTGATGATGATGGTAGGTCACCGCAAACTCCTTTCACCGTCGAACCCAGCATGGGTCGCGAACTCCCTGCGGTCACGGCGCAATCGGCGAACGGCGGTTGTGCCTCGGTGAGTGGCGGTTCTGCATGTTAGGATTCACTTTCAATCCGCCGCCGACTGCGAAAATCCGGCGGAGTTTTCGGGAGGGCGCCATCGTGAGAGATCCCAAGATCGTCCTGTCCACCAACGACATGCCTCGCCAGTGGTACAACCTGGCCGCCGATCTGCCGTGCCCACCACCGCTCGGCCCCGACGGCAAACCGATCGGTCCCGAGATGCTGGCGCCGGTGTTTCCGATGAACCTGATCGAGCAGGAGGTCAGCACCGAGCGCTGGATCGACATTCCCGAGGGCGTGCTCGAGATCTACGCACGGTGGCGCCCCTCGCCGTTGCGCCGCGCCTACGCCCTCGAGCAGCACCTCGGCACGCCTGCCAAGATCTACTACAAGGACGAGAGCGTGTCGCCGGCGGGCAGCCACAAGCCCAACACCGCGGTCGCCCAGGCCTGGTACAACAAGCAATTCGGGATCAAACGGCTGACCACCGAAACCGGCGCCGGGCAGTGGGGCTCGGCCCTGGCCTACGCCGGCCAGCTCATCGGCCTGCAGGTCGACGTGTGGATGGTGCGGGTGAGCTTCGAGCAGAAGCCTTTCCGCAAGACCATGATGGAGACGTGGGGCGCGCGCTGCGTCCCGTCGCCGTCGCCCGAGACCCAGGCGGGCCGCACCATCCTCGAGCAGATGCCCGACACCCCCGGCAGCCTCGGCATCGCGATCTCCGAGGCCATCGAAGCCGCGGTCACCGACACCTCCGGGACCACTCGCTACTCACTCGGCAGCGTTCTCAACCACGTCATGCTCCACCAGACGATCATCGGGCTCGAGGCCAAGAAGCAGCTCGCCATGGTGGGGATCGAAAAACCCGATGTGGTCATCGGCTGCGCCGGCGGCGGCTCGAACCTGGCCGGGCTGTCCTTCCCCTTCGTCGCCGACAAGATCCACGGCGCCGAGATCGAGATCATCCCGGTCGAGCCCGAGGCCTGCCCCACCCTGACCCGGGCGCCCTACGCCTACGACCACGGCGACACCGCCAAGATGACGCCGCTGCTGCCGATGTACTCCCTCGGCCACGCCTTCATCCCGCCGGCCATCCACGCCGGTGGGCTGCGCTATCACGGCATGTCGCCGCTGGTGTCGGCGTCGGTGAAAGCGGGTCTGATGTCACCGATCGCGGTCCCACAGCTCGAGTGCTACGAGGCCGCGATCACCTTCGCCCGGACGGAAGGGCATCATCCCCGCCCCGGAGACCAGCCACGCCATCGCCGCGGCCATCACCGAGGCCGAGAAGGCGAAGGAAGAGGGCAAGGAGAAGACCATCATCTTCAACTACTCGGGACACGGTCTGATGGACCTCGCGGGCTACCAGGCCTACTTCGCGGGCGAGCTTCAGAACTACCCGCTGCCGCCCGAGGTGATGGCCCGCTCGCTGGCGGTGCTGGAAGGTCTGCCGAAACCCGGGTAGCATCGAACGGTCCATCGAGGAGGAATCATGAAACCTTCGATCGCACTTGCCGTGTGCGCGCTGTTCGCGCTTCCAGTGATTGCCGCCGACACTCCGGGAGAAGAAATGCCGACCACCGCCCTCCTCATCATCGACATCCAGGATTTCTATTTCCCGGGCGGCCAGGTGCCGCTGGTCGAACCCGAGGCGGCGGCGGACAACGCGGCCAGGATCCTCGCCGCGTTCCGGACAGCCGGCAAACCCGTCATCCACGTCCGCCACGACGTCAAGGATGGCGGCGCGATCCACGCCAGCGTTGCACCGATCGACGGCGAGAAGGTGTTCACCAAATCCGAGGTCAGCTGTTTCAACGGCACCGAGGTGCTGGCCTCCTTGCGCGAGCTCGGCGTCGAGCGGCTGGTGCTGGTCGGGATGCAGACCCACATGTGCCTCGAAGCCGCGACGCGCGCGGCGTACGACCTCGGCTTCGAGTGCATCGTTGTCGGCGACGCCTGCGCCACCCGCGATCTCACCTACGGCGGGACCACCGTCAAGGCCGCCGACGTCCACGCCTCCACCCTCGCCACCCTCGACCGGACCTACGCCAGGGTCGTGGACACCAAGACCTTCCTCGACGAGACCAAACCGTAAGGCCCCCAGTGCGGGCGAGACGCCCGCACCACAATTCTGACTCGGCACCCGACCTTTGTGGTGCGGGCGTCCCGCCCGCACAAGACCGTGGGTCCGTGGACTGCGGATCAGTCACTCCGAATGATATCGAAATCTCGCGCTGCTGAAGGGCCACAATTCGGGCCGTTCACATAACCCGGCCTTCACCGGATTGCCTTCGGTGTAGTCCACAAAGCGTTCCATCGATTTCTCATCACGGACGATATGATCGAAGGCCTCTTCCTCCCAGACCGTACCCTTCCTATTCAAGAGCTTGTTGATCTCATGAGCCGAAAAAGACTTCCAGCTGTGCAAGATTGTGGACAGACTGTGGTCATGGTGCGGCGTGAGGACGACGTGAACGTGATTCGGCATGACGCACCAAGCGCTCAGCAGGTATCGATCTTCCTGGAAGTGGAGAAGGGCTCCTTCGACAATCGAGGCCACGGCCGGCTCTTTCAAGAGACAGCTGCCTCGATCAGGGAGAGGATCATGTTCTGGCGCGAGCCACACTGCTTCGCTATTCATTCCTTCAAACCGGTCGACGCTCCTCTGACTGGCGACATCAAAGAGGCAAAACGTCACAAAATAGGTGCACCCGACTTTGAAAATATGTGGGAGATTTCCTCTCCACCTTGGAACGGCACGAGGCAGGGATCGGGGATTCACGATCCGTTCAGGGAAGATCGGCTTTTGCGGTCGTCTTCGGGCCATGATGAAGTCAGTATCTCATCACCGAACCAATGTGCGGGCGGGACGCCCGCACCACAATCCTGTTTGAGCATCTACTCTTTGTGGTGCGGGCGTCCCGCCCGCAAAAAACCGCGAACCATTGTGGTGCGGGCGTCCCGCCCGCACAGACACCAAAGACGATCCATGGAGGCGACACCGAGGCGGCTCCTCCGAACCTGTTCGGTCATCCTCTCGTAAAGAAAACTGATGGCGGGGGTTGACAAAAGGAAGAATGAGGCTAAATTTTTAGCATGATGCTAATTTCTTAGCATCAGTCGATGGCCATCGACCGAATGGAGACAGCATGAGCGCGGACACCACGGACCTCAGCCGGCGCGAACGCCAGATCATGGAGATCGTCTACCAGCTCGGCAGCGCCACCGCAGCCGAGGTCCGCGAGCGGATGCCCGAGGCCCCTTCGTATTCGGCGGTTCGAGCCATGCTCCGCATCCTCGAGGACAAGGGGCACCTCGAGCACGAGCAGGACGGCCCCCGGTACGTCTTCATACCGACGATTCCGCGGGCGGAGGCCAGCGAGACCGCTCTCCGCCGTCTCGTACGAACCTTCTTCGGCGGCTCGCCGGAGGGTGCAATGGCTGCGCTGCTCGATCTCGAGGGCGACCGACTCGACGAGGACGCACTGCAGCGCATCGCCAAGCGCATCGACGAGGCACGGGGGGAGGAGGACTGATGGACGCCGTCGTTCCCTTCGTCGTCGGTTCGATCAAGGCGCTGCTGCTGCTGGTCGTGGCGTCCGGCGCTGCGCTCGCGCTGCAGAGGCGTTCGGCCCGTCTGCGGGCGGTGGTGTGGAGCATCGCCCTCGCCGGCTGCCTCGCGATTCCCGTGATCGCACCTGTGCTGCCAACATGGTCGGTACCATTGCCGGCAGCCCTGGCGCGACTCACGGCCTCTAAAGTACCAGCTCCAAAGCCTCTTCCGGCCAACATGTCAGATCATGTCAGTCAACACCAATTGACGCCTGTCAACATCTCACACGAGGAAACCACACAATCCGCAGTCCGAGACGCTCACGTCCCCTGGCAGAGCTTGATCCTCGCAGTCTGGGTCCTCGGCGCGATGGCGCTGGTGGCCCGGCTCGGCGACGGAATGTGGCGGGTCTCGGTTGCAGTTCGGCGCGCACACCCGGTCACCGATCCCCGCTGGCTGCGACACCTCGAACGAGCTCTCGAGACGCTTTCATGTCGACGCAGGGTCCGCCTCATGGTGTCCGACCGGATCGAAATCCCGGCGACGGTCGGGGTCTTCCGTCCCACCGTCCTGCTGCCGCTGCGCGCCGCCACCTGGCTCGACGACCGCCGCCGGGCGGTGCTCCTGCACGAGCTGGTGCACGTCGTCCGATTCGACTGGGCGGTGCGGATGATCGCGCGGCTCGCACGCGCGGTCTACTGGTTCAACCCGCTCGCGTGGTGGGCCGTCCGCCGTCTCGATCTCGAGCAGGAGCTGGCCTGCGACGAAGAGGTCCTGGCCCTCGGCACCGGGGCTTCGGACTACGCCTGCCACCTCTTGGGGATCGCGCGCCACGCCCTGCCGACCCCCGCCCCCGCCATTCCCGCCCTGGGGATGGCCCGTACGACCCACCTGGAGGAACGCATCATGACGATTCTGAAAAGTACCACCCACCGACGCGTCGGCGTCGCCGTCATCATCCCGGCGGCGATCCTCATGGCCGCCATGGTCCCCGCTCTGGCTTCCGTCTACCCGGGAGACCCGGCCCCACGACAGGCGAGCACCGAGCTCAAGGAGATCCTGGCCGAGATGGAAGCGGCGGAGAAGAAGATCGAACCCCACCTCGAGCGAATCGAGGAGATCGAGATCGAAATGGAACCGCGGATCGAGCTGCTCGAAAACATCGAGGTCCAGATCGACGATGCCAAGATCGCCGACATCGAAGCGAAGATGCAGCCCTACCTCGACCGGCTCGAGGACATCGAGATCGACATGCGGCCGTTCGAGGAGAAGCTCGAGGCTCTCCAGGAGCAGTTGGAGAACATGGAATTCCATATCGAGGACGGCAAGCTGGACGACATCCACGATCAGATCCAGGAGCAGATGGCCGCCCATATGGCTCAGATCGAAACGATCCATATCGACATGGAACCCTTCCACAAACAGATGGAGGCCATTCACGAGGAGATGTCCCAGTACTACGAACAGATGGCCGAGGTCCACATCGACATGGAGCCGATCCACGCCCAGATCGAAAAGATCCACGTTGACATGGAGCCCTTTCACGAGCAGATGGAACAGCTCCACATCGAGCTCGAACCCTTCCACAGAGAAATGGAGATCCTCGGTGACCGCCTCGAACACGCCATCCAGGGCGAGGTGGTCTCCTACCTCCGCAGCGAGCTCGGCGCCGTCACTTCACCGGGCGCCCCCTTCGACGAGGCCGCGGCGAGAATCGTCGATGACGCCCGCATCAACATCCACGACGACACCCTGAAGATCGACGGCAACCAGAACGAGATCCGCGAGATCCTCACCGATCTCCTCCTCCCCCACCGCATCGGCACCCAGGAGGTCTTCGATCAGGCGATCGAAAACGCCGCGACCGGTCTCTCGCCGATGGTGATTCAGGTCGACTGACCCGCTTCACTTCTCAGAAAGAACGCCCCGGCCAAACCGGGGCCTTTCCTTTTGTGGGGCAGCCGTCCCGGCTGCCAGATGTGGAGATGAGCGTTCGAAGCCGACCAGCCGCAACCGACGGCACGCGGGACGCGTGCCCCACGATGTCTTTCCGAGACGGTTGTGGGGCAGCCGTCCCGGCTGCCATGAGTTTGTGGGCATTCCTTAATCCCAATTCCTCATATAAAAAGGTATGCTGGAAATAGAGAATCCCACCTCGGGAGGCCGTCACGAGATCTCGTGCGATTCCGATCGTTGTCCTCGTTGTTGCGCTGCTCACACCCCGTATCCAGGCCGGGACATTCGACGAGTTCGTCCTCACCGACCAGACGCCGACAGCTCCTCTTGCGGCACCGGTGCCGGCGTCGTTTCAACCCAGATACATCTCCGGCTTCGGGCTCGGCGACACCTTCACCGTTTTCTTCGAGGACCGCGACGCCGGCGGATTGATCTCCTTCGTCGAAACCGCCACGGGCCCGGAGGGGTTTGCGGCATCCGTCTCTGCCACCAACATCACTGACACCCACTTTGTCGTCAAAGACTGGCCCATCACGATCGGGGCTTCGAGCTACACCTACCGCGCCTGGGCTTCGGTGGGCAACAACTCCAGTCACCATTTTTACGTCTCGAACGACCTCACCACGTGGACGCTCGTTTCGACGTTCACGATCCCCAATGCGGCCTCTTTCACTAACGCCCTCGGGTTTGTTTACTACGGCTTCCACGACGTTATCGAGATCAACGGCACGTACTACGCCTTTGCCGAATCCAACCAGGGCCAGACGATGATCGTCCGCAGCACCGACGGCGACGACGCGTGGGAGGCGTTCGCGAGCGTGGGCGGGCCGCCCGGCAACGGACCGCTGGAGCTCCCGGCAGGAGTCAGCAACGGCTGGACGCCGACCGGCAGCTTTTTCGATCTTGGTCTCGACCGCGGCATGGGCAAGGTCTACGCCGACCCGCGCGATTCCGCGTTCTATCTCGCGGTCAACTCCGCCGCCCGGGCCAGCCTCTCTCCGGCCGCCCTCGAGGCCGCTTTCATCGACCCCGCCAACTGGACCTGGAACGACGACTCCACCGGCCCGGCCGCCAACCCCGTGCTTTCAGCCACCGCCGAGCACGACCTCCGCGAGTGCTGGCTGGTGCCGAAAGCGAGCCCCTACGACGGGTGGTACCTGATCTACGACGCCGACTTCGGTGCCGCGGACGGCGGCCGCTCGCTGGGCTATGCGACCACCGAGCCGACCGACCCGCCGGCGCCATCGGCGGCCATACCAGCGGTCACAGGATTTGGATGGTTGATCTTCGCGGGTCTCCTCCTGATTTCCGGGATCGCCACCCTCCGCTGGCGATGCTGAGATTGTCGGCACTGTGAAACCCCAACACACGATCGGCCGGGAAACCACGCCCGACGGCAAGGAGCTGGTTCTCTACGAACGAGACGGCGTGTACTCCATCCGGGTGAACGGCCTCGAACTGATGTCGAGCCGGGCACATGGATCGGAGGAGGCGTTGGCTCGACTGGTTCTGGCGCGGGTCGATAGCACGAAACCCGCCGTGCTCGTCGGTGGACTCGGGATGGGATTCACGCTGCGTGCGGTGCTTGATGCGCTGCCGCGGGACGCGCGAGTTCTGGTCGCCGAGATCTTCCCGGCCGTGGTGGAGTGGAACCGGGCCGAGTTGGCCGGGCTCGCCGGCTCACCTCTCCTCGACGCCCGCGTCGAGGTGGAAATCTCGGACGTGGTCGATGTGATCGATCACAGTCCAGGCCGATTTGATGCCGTCCTGCTCGATGTCGACAATGGCCCAGAGGCCTTCACCATTGCACGGAATGAACGCCTTTACGCGTCCCAGGGCCTCTCCGAGATTCGCCGCAGCCTCCGCCCCCGAGGGGTTCTCGGGGTGTGGTCCTCTGACCCCGATCCGAAATTCGAGCGCCGCCTCGTTCAGGCTGGTTTGCGGGTTGAGGTCGAGACGGTCGCAGCGCGCCGAAACGCCAGGGGACCAAAACACACGATCTTTGTCGCCGTGGCGCCGTAAGGCACTCGACCTCTGCTAAAATCCGCCGTCATGAAGACAGCTGCAAGAAACCGTCTGATCATTGGTGCGGCCATCGCGGCCGCTGCCGTTTTTATCGGCTACCAGATGTATTACAGCCAGACCCCGGCCCGCCACGCGGACCACGACCACGCGATCGCCAAGATCGACGCGGGAGGGTTCCTTTGGGTCGAAAACTCCTCTGGCAAAAAACGCAACCTCGTCGGCAAGCCAGGTAAAGTCCTCGTGCTGCACTGGTTCGACCCGGCCGCGGCCAGCCACTCGGAAGAGAGCCAGGCCGCCCGCTTCGCCGCGAGTGTCGCAGACGACCCGATGGTGGAAGTCCTGATCATCGCGGACGCACCCTCGTGGGAGGGCCTCGAGGCCTGGGCGCAAACCACCGGCGTGCCGATGGACATCCTCTACCTCGACGAGAAGGGCAGGAGCGCCGATCTCTTCGGCGTGCGGCGCCTCCCCGAGACCCTGATCTACGATCCGGCAGGCATCATGGCCCACCAGGCTCGCGGCCCCATGAGCTGGTCAGACACCCGGCTCAAGGCGCAGATCGAGCAGATCAAGGGCGGGGTCGAGGAGATTCACTAGGGCGCCAAGAGTCTTCTGAGTCCTTGTGCGGCCGAGACGGCCGCACCACAAAGGTCACCAGTTCCTTCAACTTGTGTGATGTAGGCATTCCGGCCCCGCCACGAACGTCAGAATCCCTGAAGAACTTTGTGGTGCAGGCGTCCCGGCTCCACCACCAACGTCAGGGCCACCCCAGAACCTTGTGGTGCGGGCGTCTCGCCTGCACAAAAACGCAGACGTTGATGAGCACCCTTTTCAGAGGGCCGGCCCTTCACTCCGGCAACGACCCAGTGGGCTGCCCCTCGAGAAAATCGGCGAGCAATCCCGCGATCGACACGACCCTGAAACCGGGCTCGGCCGCAAGCTCGACGGCGCGGGGGTGGCTGTCGGTGCAGACGATTTCAGAAAACAACCCGCTCTCCTGGATCTTCCGCAGCGAATCTCCGGGGAGGACCCCGTGGGTGGCGACGGCTGCCACCGAGGTTGCACCTTCGTCCAGGTACGCCCGGGCGGCTCCGATCAGAGATCCCCCGGTGCGAATCAAGTCGTCATAGATGATGACCGTTCGCCCCCGGACGTCCGCCGCCAACGCGGTCACCTGGGTCGTCCCGTCACCGAGGCGGCGCTTGAGGATGAATGCGGCCTCGACACCGAGGTCGTTGGCGAGCGACTCCACCCACTTGGCCCGCCCGGCGTCAGTCGCGCCGAGAACGAAATCGTCGCCGCCCAACCGCCGGATCTCGTCCAGAATCAGCCGTCGTGCGTGGAGGTGGACCGGCCTGACCTCGCCGGAAAAATAATGGGTGATGCCCTCGCTGTGGAGATCAACAAGCACCACCCGGTTCCCGAGCCCGGCGGGCGGGATCGCGGAGAACAACCGAGCGCGCGTCTTGGCCACGACGACCTCGCCACGCGCACCCGTCGTTCCATGGTCTGATAACCGAAAAACGGGATGATCAACGTCAGCGAGCGGGCGCCCTGCCCAACGGTCGCGCAGGCGAGGTCGTACAGGGTCAGCGTGTCGGCATCGGTGACGGTTCCACCGAGGACCACCACGTCGCGGTCGACGCACTCGGTGAGGATGCGGAGGTACCGCTCGCCGTCCGGAAAGGTCGAGTCTCGAGATCGCCGGCTTCACACGAACCGAAACCGCACAGGGCGGTCCTGAGATACGCAGGAGCTCCGCCGTGGAGAAGACGATCGCACGGTCTGCTGCATGAGCACCATCTTACCCTGCACTGTCTCTCCACACCCCTCAGCACGCGGGACGCGTGCCCCACAACCACGAGCCGTGTCGGAGTCTTGTGGGGCAGCCGTCCCG
This sequence comes from Candidatus Sulfomarinibacteraceae bacterium, assembly GCA_963823345.1. Lineage (GTDB taxonomy): Bacteria > Acidobacteriota > Thermoanaerobaculia > Thermoanaerobaculales > Sulfomarinibacteraceae > Sulfomarinibacter. Next base: position 8,164 of record CAWGLE010000001.1, on the reverse strand, counting down.
GTTACTGGCGGCCTGGCGGCCGCCGTGACGCGCCGGCGCCAGCGAGTGGCCGATTGGCCGGCCTCCACCCCACCCTACCTTCCCGGCCTCGGCCACACATCGCTGCCTTCGGCGGGTTGCCGGGTGGGGGGCGACGTTGGTCCGTAGGGTTCTTTCGGCAGTTCGTGAATTTTCTTGAAGAGCAATAATCATGAATGTCATTCCGAGCGAGACCGGAGGTCGAGCCGAGGAATCCGGGGGGCGGCTTCAGGAAGAAAGTCATCACCCCCCTCCCAGATCCCTCCGCTCGGACCCTTCGGGTCCTCGGTCGGGATGACATATGCTTGGTCTGACCGACGAATCGGCCGATATCTGAGACAACCGTCTGACATTTTTCGGGTGAGCCAACCGTTCCAACGATGGCGCTCTACCAGGGCAGCCGCTCACCATTCGCATGCCAGAACCCGCCGGACGTCTCGAGTGTGAGCTCGTCGATTCGGGCGATCAGCCCGGCCGCCGACTCCGGTGGATCGACCAGCCCCTGGTGCCCCGTCATATCGGTGCGCACAAAACCCGGGTGGAGGATTGCCACCGCAACGCCCGCATCCTTGAGGTCGTGCGCCAGGGATCGGCCGGCCATGTTGACGGCGCACTTGGACATCCGGTAGCCGTATCGTCCGCCGGACGTATTGTCGTCGATCGAGCCCATACGGCTGGTGATGATCGCAACCCTGGATCCGTCGCCCAGGTTGGGGCGAAGAGCCGCGGTGACCCGCAACGGGCCGAGACTGTTGACCTCGAACTGGTGCCGCATGCGATCAAAGTCCAGATCGCCCAGCGATTCGGAGCTGAGCACGCCGGCGCAGTTGACCAACACGTCGACCTGACGCTTCCCCACCACCTTCACAAGCTTCGCCACCGCCGCATCGTCGACGACGTCGACCTTCTCGACCACCTCGACTCCCAGCTTCTTCAGCCCGTCCGTGGCCTTGCGGCACGCCGCCACGACGTGATCGCCGCGATCCCGGTACTGCCGTGCGAGTTCGAGCCCGATGCCGCGGCTCGCGCCGGATATTACAACTATCGCCATTCGTCACTCGTCTCCTTCGACGTGAATTCGCAGGCGACCCGGCTCAACGATCCAGAGCTTGCCTGTAGGGTCGTCAGTCTCGAGTGCCTGTTCGAGGTTTTCGTCAAGCTTCAGTTTCACGGTCAGACCGCGAGATCGACGTGCCGCTCACGGGTCATTTCGGCAGCGTATGCGAGTGCCGCGAGAATGTCCTCGTGTTTCAGGTGCGGATACGCCTCCAACAGCTCTTGTTCCGTGCCGCCGGCTGCGAGATTGTCGATAATCAGAGAGACCCAAATGCGGGTTCCTCGAATACACGGCTTCCCAAAACAAACCTCGGGATCGATGGAGATTCGTTCAAGGAGCTTTTTTCGTTCCATGACACTGTCCTTCCGAACCAGATCGAACAATCCAACTCGCTGACCCTTTGTCTCCCAAGTGTGGCTACCTGGGTCGCAGAAAAGCAAGGGGGCATTCCATCCCCCGCCGTGTTCCACCGCTCCGCAAAAGGCCGCGGCGACCTGGATGGAGTCAACGTTTCAACGTGAAACGTGTAATCGTCTTTACGGATTTCGACGATGTGATCCAGGCTCTTCGATCCATCGAAATCCCTAACCGCCCTCCGGCGGCAGTCTGCTTCCACAAGCCGATCACCCGCCCATCCGGATCCTCGAACAGACTCAGTGAGCCGACGCCCGGCATGTCGACCTGCTCGACGATGATCTTGCCGCCCGCAGCGACGATCTTCTCGCGGTAGGCCGCCAGATCGTCGACGTCGATGTAGAACGTCAGCTTGGCCGGCCACGGCCCGGCCTTGGGCTTCATGATGCCGCCGCCGATACCGCCCTCCCCGCCCTTCTCGGCGAAGTGATAGTCCATCTCCGGGAGGTGACGAATGCCCCACCCGAAGACCGTCGAGTAGAACTCCGATGCCCGCCCCGGGTCCTCGGACCACATCTCCCAGTGAACGACAGGATTGGCCATGATCGCCTCCTTGCAGGGGTTCGATATGGGGATGTTGCAGGACGGGGAGGGTATTCCCGATGCGGACCCTGCGATCAGATATCGTCGGGCTCCGCCGGTCGTCCGGGCATCTTGAGCATCGGCACGACTTTCTGGTGGATCTCGTCCGGCATCGCCATGAATCGGCCTTCGGCGGTCGCCAGAAGCCTGCCATCCGCATCACGCATCTCGGAGCGCGCGAGATGAAAACGGCCCTTGCGGCCGGTTGTTTCGCCCACCACGACGACCCTCGAGCCACCCGGCACCGGCTGCCGAAAGGTCACCGTCAGCTGGATCGTCGTGCACATCCTGCTCAGCGAATGGATCACCGCCCACACCGCCGTTTCGTCGAGCAGGGCGGTCACGACGCCTCCGTGAACGTGGCCGCCGTAACCCTCGAACCTGTGGTCGATCACGGTTTCAAGCCGAACCTGCCCGGCGTCGTCCACAGTGAACTTCGCCTTGAGACCGAACGGGTTGGATTCGCCGCACACAAAACAGCTGTCAGACCACGGCAGGGGTCGATCGTTCACCTCCGCTCCCCTCACAACCCGAACATCGCGCCCGCCGCAACCAGGGCCGCGATCAGACCGAGACACCCGCACCCGCCGCAGCCACCGCCACTCCGCGCCGCCGAGTTGAAGGCCGCCCGGCCCGCGGTCCGTCCGACGATGGGCACCGCCGCGATGGCGACCTTGGCCGCCGTCTCCCGCCACCGGTCCATCTCTTCCTGCTTGAGCCGGTTGCGGAGGATCTGCTTCTCGACCTCGACCCGCTCGCGGTGCTTCATCTCCTCGCGGGTCCTGACCACCTCGAGCTCGTTGTCCTCCGGGATGAACTTCAGCCGCGAGGCGCAGTACTCGCAGAGGGCCTCGACCTCACCGATCGGCAGATCGAGTGGTGCACCGCAGTTCGGGCAGCCGAGGTGGTGGGGTTCCATGAGGGAAGGCTATCACCCACTCGAGCAAACTCGGAAGATCATCCTGAATTTTGCGAGGCGAAGCGCGGAACCTCTGACTGCGGCCCGCCGGGATCGCTGCCGGCCTGGCAGGTGACGGTCACACCCGGCTTTGGCAACCTCGTCATGTTAGAATTATTTTCGAGGCCAATGCACTCATGATAAAGAAGATCGGCAGCGAATACAAAGAAGTCGAGTACCTCCAATTCTCCGCCAGACCTTGGTTTTTTGCATGTCAGCGCCTCGTCGGATTTCTCACCTGGCCGCTCGTAATTCCGATGGCTTTGATTTCGAGAATCTCCGATTTCGCATTCTGTACTTTTTCTGAGTTCCTCGCGATTGTCCCTTACTTTCCAGGCGTCATACTGAGATATGAGTTCTATCGATGGACCCTGCGGGAGGTTGGCCGAAATGTCGTTATCGACTTTGGCACGATATTCAATTATCGGGACGTACGAATCGGCGACCACGTCTTGATAGGTAAGTTCAATGTCGTTCACCACTGCGATTTCGGTTCGTACGTGATGACCGGCGAGCGTTGTACGTTCCTGAGCGGCTCACTCAATCATCACACCGGACAACGAAACGTTCCGATGGCCCTTCAAGGTGGGCAGATGAAACGCATCAAGATCGAGGACGACGTCTGGATCGGCGTCCATTCGGTCGTTGCGGAAGACGTCGGATCCGGATCAATAATTGCGATTGGGACGGTCATTATCAATCCAGTTCCCAGCAATACCCTCGCCATTGGCAACCCAGCACGTTTTCTTCCGCGCCGATGATTGAGAATCTGGTGACCCCAGATTTATTGCGGTTTGAATCCAGCTGAAAATCTGTCACCACGAGTTGATGTCGCCCGACTCAAACCCGTCCCTGAAGATCAGACTTCCTATCGGAGGCCCATCCAAAACCCAATATCCAGGTTTCATATTCACGAGGCCCACACAACGAGTGAGAACAAGACTGTCGCATGCTTGGAAGCCAGCTCCCTCGTCAAAACGAAACAGGCCGACCAACCCGGACGCTCCCTCGGTAACCGCTTCACTCCAATTTGAGGAAATTTCCTGGGCGGTCTTTGCCCTGTCCCAGAACCTCATCTCTCCGATCGGCCCCTTAGAGTCCTCGTACTGGCTCAGCACACCCAGAGCTGCCTGCTTTTCCGCTCCGAAGAACCAGCCCTCTTGACCGGACGGAAAACCCGACCAAGTACTCCAGTACGACTGCATGTCTGTTCGCACGGGGGTTAACTCAACATCAACCAACCCGCCGTCAATCCAAAGCTCCAATTGCGCCCCGTCACCGCCCACAAACCTCCGGACAAGAGTCAGGTGGTGCCAGTAGCCATCGAGGAGCGACGCCGTGCCATCCGCCGGATAACCGCCTACCGACCAGTGTCCACCGGGGCCCGCCCACGCGCCATCCCCAAAAAGCCACCGCACGCGGCCACCCCCATAAAATTGCAGACTGAATGTCCCATCAACAAAACTGTGATTGTTGTGTCCGTCGAGCAAGAAGTTCCCTGCGAACCACCAACTGTTCGAGCTATAGGGTTGATTGTCTGCATCCGACCAGTTCAGCCGTTGTGCACTGCCTCCTGACGTCGATCCAACCGGATACGAGTCGTCCAGCTTGATCCATATTTCGAAGGTAAACTCTCCACTGCCAAAGGTAGCTGGAATCTCGGTAAGAAGACCATAGTCATAGTCACCGGGTTGATTTTCGAAGAACGCTATCGAATCTCCGGCGTCCAGGGATCCGGCAAGCCCCCACACCACAGTGGTGAGGACGGCGAAAAATCTCAACAGATTGACCCTCATGAGGTCGTCTTACCGTCGCTTGTGGAATCGGTCCCACCAAAGTATTTCGACCCACGTAACAACGACAACCGGCAGAGTAGACCTAAGTGACCCATGATCGTTCGAAGAGTCTTCATCTTGGACCGGCCGAGCAGTCGAACTTCAAGCACGGCCGGGCACTCGACGATCGAACCTCCGTTCAGATCAAGCAGGCCGAGCATTTCCGCCACCCCGAGGAAACCCCCATCCGTGACTGGGAGGTCTACAATTCTGCTTCTTCGATAGACTCGAAAACAACTTGTATACGTCGCGAGACTCTGGTGGAGCACAACTCTATACATCGATGACAGGCGTTTTGAGAGGAACAGACGCCATCGCGGCACATTTCGAACCTCGCCGTCATGGTGGTATGGAGATGCCGTCACCATATCGACGCCATCTCTCATCAGGGGAATCAGCCGTAGCAACTGGTGGGGATCGTATGTGCAGTCGCAATCGATAGAGCAGACAATATCGGTTTCAGCAGCGCCAATTCCCGTCAGTATCGCGGCTGCGACCCCTCGGTTTTCGGCGTGGCGCTTGAATTCGCATCTGCGCCAGTCACGGAACAGGAGTTTTTCCTGCAACGATGACCAGGTGCCATCATTACTCCCATCATCAACGAAAATATACCGAAGATCATACTGGTCACGAAGGGCACGTTCTACGCTTTTTCAGGGTATTCGCGAGGTACGGAAGGATAAGTTCCTCATTGAAGCATGGAATCACAATCGACACAGGCATCTGGTGATCAACCAAATGGACCGCTGACGGATCGTCCCTCTCCACGACGCTGGGGAGAGGCTTTTCGCTGACTTGAGATAGCCCAAGGTAGTCGGCGATGCCGCCAAAGGGGATCCTCTCGAGGTAGTAGCGGACGATCTCTTCCATCCGATCGAGATTCCTATACTGCAGCCACCTCTCCTTCCAAGGGGCCGCGAGTATCCGCGGTTGATCGGGATCCAGCTCCCAGACATGAAAGTACATCAGAAAGGGCGCGTCGGTCTTTTTTAACCACGATGCCACCGCGCGGCGGATCATCCAGTGCGGGAACTGCCTGAAGTAGTTGCCACCAGAGATGGGGAGCGACCAGCCAGCCCAGGGTCCACGAACCGAGTGGGAACTCCCATATCTCATCACCGTTGTGACGGTGGAGGGTGAGGTTCTCGCCGCCAAGGCTCCGAAGCGTACCTTCGGAAAAGTGGCCGCACGCTCGAATCGTAAGCAAACCCTTCCTCCGCAAGAATATCGAGGGCCCACAAATCCTGCGGGGCAAACCACCGGTGACCGATACTATAGCCATGAATCGTGGTGCCCGAGGCTCGTTCGAGAGCCTCCCGCGATCGGGCGACATCGTCCCGGAATTCCTCCGGGCTGAAATGACTAATGCAGTGGTGGTAATACCCTTTGCTCGCCACCTCGTGACCGCGATCCACCACCTCTCGAACGAGTTGGGGCATTTCGTCGGCGATCGATCCGAGGACGAAGAACGTGGCCAGTACTCCGTATTCGTCCAGCAGGTCGAGAGCCTTCGAGTGTTCGCCTCCACTCTGCGGTCGAATCGATACCATTGATCCGCCTGAACGACACTCTTCAGCGGCGCAACGTGGAAATAGTCCTCCAAAACAACAGTCAGAAGATGTCGCCTCGACGCAGCTGCAGTTTCAGGATTTCTCCGAGATGTCGGTTCGCAGGCCACCATTCTCGTAGGCGCGTTTCCACCAATCATCGAATTCTTCCCCACCAACTTCATTCGATTGTATCCGAGCCGCCTCGTTGGGTCCCCCGTCGGAAGTGTTTCCAGATCCTAAGCTTTTGACCAGAAACTATTTGCAGCGGCTGAATCTGTTGCGCATCCCTCCTCACAATTGCTCCGCATATTGTCCATTCCCCGGGTATGGTCACCGAAACCATCGCGCAGTTCACCTGCGGAATACCCCGAGTCGAAGCAGGAAGAAAATCCCTCCTACGGAGACCGACAGATACGCCAAGACATGCCAGACGACAGAGGCCGCCACGGCGTCGGCCGACAGGACACCGAAAGGTGCCAGCGCAAGCACAAACCCGAGTTGTATCGTTCCGAAGAAGCCGGGACTGCTCGGCAGAGTGAGACCCGCAACGGTGAAGGCCACAACAATCATACTGGCGGAGATCGGAACGGTCAGACCGACACTCAGAATGCCCATGTAGACACTACCCCCCATCAGCAGCCACTGCACGCCCGAGGTTGCGGCCGCCGCCACAAGCAATCGAGGGTTTCGCAGCGCACCGAGACCAATTCTCGCGAGTTCCATCTGGCCCACGATGAATTCGGGGATACGGCGGGGTAACAACTTTATCACCAGGGATACGGCCGAAATGAAGGCCTCGGTCCGCCAAAAAAATGCGAGTGACACCAACAACATCAAAACCCCAGCCCCACCGACGAACCACGCGACAGGCTCGAGTTCAGGTGGCGATCGTTTCGTGACGGCGACTGACAGCCCGAACAGAACAAGAACTGTGAGGAAATCAAACATTCGCTCGAGGAGCATCGTCCCGAGAATGGGCATATTGTCGAATCTCAGTTTACGCCCAGCTACGTACATCCGCAGCAACTCACCAAGCTGTGCAGGGAGAATGTTGTTGGCGGCATAGCCAATAATCACCGCCGGGAAAAGCCCCCTTGCTGTTGTCCTACGGACGGGTCGCAGCAGAATTTTCCACCGAATCGCCTTTGCCCAGTACGAGAGCCCGAGCAGAAGAACCAGCGGAATGCTAAATCGAAAATCAGCTCCTCGCAACGATTCCCAAACCTCGCGAAATTCCGTGCCTCGGAAGGCCAGCCAAAGAAACATACCCGAAAACACAAATCCAACGGCCACCACCAACGACCGCTTGCTACTGTCGGTCACATGTCGCTCTTTGACCGTAATTTGAACGCGGTGTATATCCTGATGACCGGGATCGAAAGCGGACGGTAGGTTACCTTTTTGGAAGCGACAAAATACCTGGAAATGAACTCCATCAAGCGCTGACGACGATTGCCGTATTGGTCCTCGGCAGACTTTCCTGTCAGCATCCAGACTGCAAGGTCGAGGATCTTTGAATGCCCTGGTGTGATGAAAATAAATTCACCACCGGAGGCCAGAATCCTGTCGATTTCAATACACGCCTGGTTGATGTCATGAACGTACTCCATCGCGCTGACCGCTACCACGACATCGAAAAACGAATCGTCAAAAGGAATCGACTCGGCGCTCCCTCTTCTTGAGTGACACGTCGATACCGTGTCGTTCCAGGACTACCTTGACTTCATCCGTCCTGGGATGTGGATCCAGT